>CAVUSC010000001.1:0-102392 GCA_963743995.1 uncultured Gammaproteobacteria bacterium
GGCCCGACTTGCGCAGCGCGCTATTGCGGAAGCCATAGAACACGTAGATCAGGAACCCGATCGCTGTCCAGACGCCGAGTCGCAGCCACGTGTCGTGCGGCAGCGAGACCATCATCGCCGAGCAGATCAGCGCACCGCCGATGCAGACGAGCCACGGCGCGCGCACCCGGAACGGGCGCTTGAGCTCGGGCTGCGAATAGCGCAGTACCAGCACGCCGATGCACACCGTCGTGAACGCGAGCAGCGTGCCGATCGACACCAGCTCGCCCAGGATCGTCACCGGGAACAGGCCGGCGATCACCGCTGCGAGCGTGCCCGTGATCAGCGTGCCGATGTACGGCGTCTTGTGCGTCGGGTGCACCTTGCGGAAGAACTTCGGCAGCAGCCCGTCGACCGACATCGCGTAGAAGATGCGCGGCTGGCCGAGCATCATCACCAGCATCACCGAGGTCATGCCGGCGATGGCGCCGAGCTTGATCCAGCCCGAAAGCCACGAGAGTTCCGGATGCCGGTCCAGCGCCAGGGCGACCGGGGCGGCAGTGCCCAACTGGCTGTAGTGCACCATGCCGGTCAGCACCGCCGACACCAGGACGTACAGGATCGTGCAGACCACGAGGCTGCCCATGATGCCGATCGGCATGTCGCGCTGCGGATTCTTCGCTTCCTGCGCGGCCGTCGAGACCGCGTCGAAGCCGATGTAGGCAAAGAAGATGATGCCGGCGGCCTGGAACACGCCGCTCCAGCCGAACTTGCCGAACTCGCCCGTGTTCGGCGGAATGAATGGTTGCCAGTTGGCGCCGTCGATGACCCACATGCCGAAGCCAATGAACAGGATGATCACCGCGACCTTGATCGCCACGACCACGGCATTGAAGCGCGCCGACTGGTGGATTCCGACGTAGCAGAGGCAGGTCATCGCCGCGATGATCAGTACCGCCGGCAGGTTGATGATCGCGCCGGTCCGCACGATCTCGAAGTGGCCTGCGCCCTTGGTGAATGGCGCGTTGGTGAGCGCGTCCGGCAGGTGGAACCCAAGCTGCTCGACCAGGCTGACCACGTACCCGGACCAGCCGACTGCGACGGTGCCGGCCGCAAACAGGTATTCGAGGATCAGGTTCCAGCCGATGAACCAGGCGACTCCTTCGCCGAGGGTGGCGTACGAATAGGAGTACGCGCTGCCCGAGACCGGAATCATCGCCGAGAATTCCGCGTAGCACAGGCCGGCGAGCGCACAGCCGAGTCCCGCGATGAGGAACGAGATGACGAGGGCCGGGCCGGCGTGATTGGCGGCGGCTGTGCCGGTCAACACGAAGATGCCAGTGCCGATGATGGCGCCGATGCCCAGCAGCACCAACGCGCGGGCGTCGAGCGTGCGGTTCAGTTCGTTACCCGACCCGTCGGCTTCATGCAGTTCACCGATGGGTTTGGTCGATAACAGGCGATTCGGCATGTGTCGTGCGCTCGGTGTAGCGGCCCGGTCGGGCAATGCCGCCGGACTCTACCCGAGAAATTGGGGACGCTCACCTATTTCCCGTCCTGTTGCCACCGGAAAGCGGGGCAGAAACAGGTGGGGAAATAGGTGAGCGTCCCCAATTTCTCGGTCAGACGTCGCGCAGGTTGGCCGGGACGAAGGGACCGATGCAGGCCACCAGCTCGTCGAAGACCTTCGGTGTGCCCGCGACGACGTGGCCGCCCTGGACGTAAGGCTGTCCGGTGAGCGTGCCGATACGGCCTCCCGCCTCGGTGATCAGGAGCGTGCCGGCCGCAGTGTCCCAGGCACTCAAGCCGATCTCCCAGAACCCGTCGACCCGGCCCGCTGCCACGTAGGCAAGGTCGAGCGCGGCGGCGCCCGCACGACGCACGCCGGCCGTCGTCTGCATCATGGCCCTGAGCATCGCCATGTACTCGTCGAGCCAGCGCGAGTTGTCGCGCTGCGGGAAGCCGGTGGCGACCAGGGCGCCTTCCAGCGTGATCTGCTTGCTGACGCGAATGCGCCGGCCATCCACCTGTGCGCCGCCCCCGCGCGAAGCCGTGAAGAGTTCCTGCCGCATCGGGTCGTACACGACCGCGTGCTCGAGCCGGCCACGGTGCTCTACGGCGATGGACACTGCGAAGACCGGGAAGCTGTGCAGGAAATTGGTGGTGCCGTCGAGCGGATCGATGATCCAGATGAACTCGTCGCCGCCGCTGCGTCCGGATTCCTCGGCCAGGAAGCCGTGATCGGGGTGGACGCGGCGCACCGTCTCGATGATGTCGCGCTCGGCCATGCGGTCGATTTCGGTGACGAAATCGTTGCGGCCCTTGGCCACGATGCTGCTGGTAGGCACCCGGTCGAGGTTGCGCACGATGAGGTCTCCCGCGCGGCGGGCGGCGCGGACGGCAATATTGAGCATCGGCTGCATGTTCATGCGGCTTCTCGACGTGGGCAGGTGGGCAAGAGCGGCAGGAATGAACCCGCCAAAGGACCGCTAGAATACCAGAGCATGTCCATTCGCATCGTCCTCGTCGGCACGTCACACCCAGGCAACATCGGTTCAGCGGCTCGCGCCATGAAGACGATGGGGCTGGAATCGCTCTACCTGGTGGCGCCCGAAAGGTTTCCCGCAACAGAGGCCACCGTCATGGCTGCTGGCGCCGACGACGTGCTGCTGAACGCGCGCGTGGTGCCGGACGTGAGCACGGCAATCGCTGACTGCGGACTGGTGGTGGGTACGACCGCGCGTGGCCGTCACCTGTCCTGGCGCATCGTCGAGCCGCGTGAGGCTGCGCTCGAAATCGCGGCAGCATCGCAGGCGAGCGAAGTGGCGATCCTGTTCGGTGCCGAACGCACGGGCCTGCAGAACGACGAACTGGAGTTGTGCCATACGTTGCTGACGATCCCGACCGGCACGGCCTACACGTCGCTGAACCTGGCGATGGCGGTGCAGGTCGTCGCGTACGAAGTGTGCCTTGCGTTGCGCGACCGTGGCACTGCGGTGACGCGCGGCGAGGGGCCCGTGCCGCTCGCCAGTGCTGCCGACATGGAGAAGTTCTACGTGCATCTCGAGCAGGTGCTCGGCGAGGTCGACTTCAATGACCGCACGGGGTCGGGTCACCTGATGGCGCGTCTGCGCCGGTTGTTCCAGCGCACGGTGCTCGACCAGAACGAGATCAACATCCTGCGCGGAATTCTCATGGCCGTGCAGGGCAAGCGCCGCCGCGCGGGCGATCCGCACGTGCCCAAGGCAGAATCGGCGCCATGAGTTCACGGCCGATCTACCTCGACAATGCGGCGACCACTGCCGTCGATCCACGCGTGATCGCGGCAATGGGTTCGTGCCTCGGCAGCGACGGGGATTTCGCCAATCCGTCCTCGGTCGGTCACGTTTATGGGCGCGAGGCCAGCGCACGCGTCGAACGCGCACGCGCCGAAGTCGCGGCGCTGGTGAACGCCGCGCCGGAGCAGATTCTCTTCACTTCGGGCGCGACGGAAGCGAACAACCTCGCGCTGCTCGGCGCCGCACGTTTCCACCGTAACCGGTCACGACACCTCATCACGTCGCGCACCGAACATCCGGCGGTGCTCGACGCCTGCCGCCAGCTCGAACGCGAAGGGTGTGCCGTCACGTACCTGAAGCCCGGCCCGTCCGGCATCGTCGAAGTCGAGCAAGTGGCGGAGGCACTGCGCCCGGACACGTTGCTGGTGTCCCTGATGCACGTGAACAACGAGATCGGCGTGATCAACGACATCGGCGCGGTCGGCCGCCTGTGCCGCGAACGCGGCGTACTGTTCCACGTCGATGCGGCGCAGAGCGCGGGCAAGGTACCGATCGACGTGCGAGCCGATGCGATCGACCTGTTGTCGCTCACTGCGCACAAGCTCCACGGGCCCAAAGGCATCGGCGCGTTGTGCGTCCGGCGCGAGCCCCGCCTGGGACTGGTGCCGTTGCAGTTCGGCGGCGGGCAGGAGCGCGGCCTGCGGTCCGGCACGTTGCCGACGCACCAGATCGTCGGGCTTGGCGCCGCGTACCGCGTCGCACGCGAAGTGATGAGCGTGGACATCCCCCGCATCGCAGCGCTGCGTGAACGGCTCTGGAACGCGCTGGCCGCGATTCCGGGTGTCGAGCTGAATGGCGACCCGGTACGACGCGTGGCGGGCATCCTGAACGTCACGATCGACGGCGTGGAAGGCGAGACGTTGCTGCTTGCGCTCGCGGATCTTGCCGTGTCCTCCGGCTCCGCCTGCGCGAGCCTGCACGCCGAGCCTTCCTACGTACTGCGGTCCCTGGGACGCAGCGATCGACTGGCGCAAAGCTCATTGCGACTGAGCCTTGGGCGGTTTACGACGGCGGCTGAGGTGGAGCGTGGCGCAGCACGAATTGGTGAGGAAATCGTCAGGCTCAGGGCCGGTGAGCCTCGCTGCGGTGCCATGCCCGAGATGGCGGACGACGCGAGGTACAACCCCGAGGTACGGCGCCGCCTGCATGCTTTGCCCGGCTGGGGCAACCTGCCGGATGCCAGGTCCGTCGCCAGGGGCCGCGCGGGCGACCGGGAGCAGGGCACCGAGGTCGAATTCGCGATCCGAAGTCGAGCAGGACCGGGTGGCTGAAATCTGCTTCCAGGCGTTTGGCTGTCCGCACCTGCTGGCCGCTGCTTCGTGGGTGACTGAAGCCGCGCGCGGGCTGAATCGCAGCCAGCTGGCCGGCTGGGACTGGCAGGAGGCCGCCCGGGTGCTGGAGGTGCCCGCGGCAAAATTCGGGCGTTTGCTCACGTTGCAGGACGCATTGCGCGCGGTTGCCCGGAACTGGCCGGGCGCGACCGAGTCTACGGTGTAGACTTTTTCCCCGTCGCATTCCGCCAAGGAACACCGTTACATGTCGATTTCCCTGACTCCCACCGCCGCCGAGCGCGTCCGCACGTTCATGGCCAGCCGCGGCAAGGGCATCGGTTTGAGGCTCGGCGTGAAGCAGACGGGCTGCTCGGGCTTCGCCTACGTCGTCAGCTACGCCGATGTGCTCGATGCCAAGGACGTCGTCTTCGAGGTGTCCGACGTCAAGGTCGTCGTCGACGCCGAAAGCCTCAAGTACCTCGACGGCACCGAAATCGACTTCGTGCGCCAGGGGCTGAACGAAGCGTTCAAGTTCCGCAATCCAAACGTCAAGGGCGAGTGCGGCTGCGGCGAGAGCTTCAACGTCTAACTGCCCGTCCGGGCTATGTTTTCTTGGCCGGCGGGTGCCGTCCGGGTATACTGAAGCGTTACGTTTTCAGGTTGGCCCCGTCCGGACCCGCGCTTGCGCGGGTTTCAGGTTTTTGGGGCCCGTTCGTCACAGTCGGCAGGCTGGCCTGCCGGGCAATCATTCCAAGGATCCGTATGTCCCTCGAACGCACGCTTTCCATCGTCAAGCCGGACGGTGTCCGCAAGAACGTCATTGGCGACGTCTACCATCGCTTTGAAAAGGCGGGACTGCGCATCGTCGCGGCCCGCATGATGCAGCTGACGCAGGCCCAGGCCGAAGCGTTCTACGGCATCCATCGCGAGCGCCCGTTCTTCAAGGACCTGGTCTCGTACATGATTTCCGGTCCGGTCATCGTGCAGGTACTCGAAGGTGAAGGCGCCGTCGGCAAGAACCGCGACGTGATGGGCGCGACCGATCCGAAGAAGGCAACGCCGGGCACGATCCGCGCCGACCTCGCCGACAGCATCGAGCAGAACGTCGTGCACGGTTCGGACAGCGCTGAGAACGCCGCGCGTGAAATCGCGTTCTTCTTCTCCGAGACGGAGCTCTGCCCGCGCTGAGGGGGCGCGGTCCACCAGGAACCCATGGGCGAAGCAACGAAATCGACGGCACGCACCAACCTGCTCGGGCTCACCCGGGCGGGCTGGAAGCGTTCGTCGTCGAGATGGGCGAGAAGCCCTTCCGCGCCCGCCAGTTGTTCAAGTGGATGTACAAGCGCGCCGTGGGCGATATCGACGCGATGACGGATCTCGGCAAGGATTTCCGTCGTCGCCTCGCTGAGATCGCCGAGATCCGCACGCCCGACATCCACCTCTCGCAGGTGTCGGCCGACGGCACGCGCAAGTGGCTGCTCAAGCTCGAGAGCGGCCAGGCGATCGAGATGGTGTTCATCCCGGAACCTGGCCGCGGCACGCTGTGCATCTCCAGCCAGGTCGGCTGCCAGATGGACTGCGGCTTCTGCTCGACGGCGCAGCAGGGCTTCAACCGCAATCTCGACACTGCCGAGATCGTCGGGCAGGTGTGGCTTGCCAACCGCGAGCTCGGGTATGCCCCCGGCGGCGACCGCGTCATCACGAACGTCGTGTTCATGGGCATGGGCGAGCCGCTCGCGAACTACCGCAACGTCGTCCCCGCCGCCGAAATAATGATGGACGACCTCGGCCTCGACCTCTCGCGCCGCCGCGTCACGGTGAGCACGTCCGGGCTCGTGCCGCAGATGATCCGCATCGCCGACGAAACCAACGTCGCGCTGGCCGTCTCGCTGCACGCGCCCAACGACGCGCTGCGCAGCGAGATCGTGCCGATCAACCGCAAGCACCCGATCAAGGAGCTGCTCGACGCGTGCTGGCACTACGTCGAGAAGCAGAATGCGCGCAACGTGACGTTCGAATACGTCATGCTCGATGGCGTCAACGACAAGCCGCAGCACGCGCGCGAACTCGCGCAACTGCTGCGCGGCCATCCGGCGAAGGTCAACCTGATCCCGTTCAACCCGTTCCCCGGCACGACGTTCCGTCGCTCGAGCGAGGAGGCGATCGAACGCTTCCGCGACCTGCTGCTGAAGGGCGGCGTGATGGCCACGATCCGCCGCACGCGCGGTGACGACATCGACGCCGCCTGCGGCCAGCTCGTCGGTCGTGTCAACGACCGCGTCACGAACCGGCTCGGGCAGAAGACGTTCCCCATCGCCGTGGTGCAAGGCTGATGCGCCTGCCCTCACGCTTCGCCCTGGTCGCCGCTGGCGTGCTCGCCTGCGCAGCGATGGGTTGCGCCGTGGCGGCCGCGCCCGGCAGTCGCGAGGCGATCGACGAGGCCGGCGCCGTCAACGCCGAACTCGCGCTCGCCTACATGCGCGAAGGCAATCTCAAGGCCGCGCGCGAAAAGATCGACAAGGCCTTGCAGCAGAACGGGCGCACCGCCAATACGCAGATGGCCGCGGGCTTCATCTACGACAAGCTCGGCGACAAGAAGAAGGCCATGTCGCACTTCGAGCAGGCCGTGAAGCTCGGCGGCAAGGACAACCCCGACGTCGTCGCGAACGCCGCCGTGTACTTCTGCATGAACGGCGAGCCGAAGCGCGGTGAGCAGTACATGCTGCAGGCCGCTGCGAGTCCGCTCAACGCGCGCCCCGACGTGGCGTACGCCAATGCCGGCCGGTGCGCCCGTGGCGACGGGCGCGCGAAAGACGCGGAACAGAACTTCCGCAAGGCGCTGGCGCTCAACCCGAAGCAGCCGGAAGCGCTGATGCAGATGGCGGAGCTCGCCCAGGCAGGTGGCAATGGGTTGCAGGCGCGCGCCTTCCTCGAGCGCTACACCGCCGTTGCGCCCGTGACGGCTGGGACGCTCTGGCTCGGCCGCAACATCGAGCTTGGCATGGGCGATGCCACGCAGGCTGCACGGTACGCGCAACGGCTCAAGAACGAGTTCCCCTCGTCCGAGGAGGCCGCACTGCTCTTCGAGGCGGAACGGACGAAGCCATGAGTCCGTCCGACGCCGAGATTACCGAGCTCCCGTCGAGCCCGGGCGCACGCCTGCGGCGCGAGCGAGAAGCGCAGGGGATCGGTCACCAGCAGGCCGCGGAATCGCTGAACCTCGATCCTTTCGTGCTCACCGCCCTCGAGGCGAATGACTTTGCGGCGCTCGGCGCGCCGGTCTTCGTCAAGGGTCACCTGCGTCGTTACGCCACGCTGCTCGGGCTCGCGGAGGACGAGGTACTGTTGATGTACGACCGCTCGAAGCAGCAACTCGGCGAGCCGTCGCTAGTGCCGAAGTCGCGGCTCGAAATGGCTCCCGTGCGCGGCAAGCCGCGCTGGCCGTGGGTGGTCGGTGGCGCGCTGGCGTTCTTCATCGCCGCGGGCCTGATCGCGTACCTTTCCGAACACGGCTTGCCGTGGGTCGGGCCGGCCGCGGACGAGGCAACGGCACCGATCCTGCAGGAAGTACCTGCCACGACCAGTCAGGCTCCGGCGGCGACGTCCGAATCATCGGTCAGCGGATCGACAACCGACTCGACACCCGCGACTGCGGCGGATGCACCGGCAGCCTTGGCCCTGCAACCCGGCCAGGTCAGCCTGCAACTGAAGTTCGCTGCCGATTCCTGGGTCGAGGTCTTCGATGGATCGGGCAAGGCGGTGCTCTACGATCTCGGCAAGGCCGGGACCGAGCGCACGCTCACGGCAGCGGCGCCCTTGAGCGTCACCATCGGCAATGCTGCGTCCGTGACCGTCGCGGTCAATGGCCGCACGCTGCGGTCCCTGCCGCGAGCGGAAGGGCAGGCGCTGGCGCGTTTCGGCATCGGTCCGGATGGGTCGCTGCGTTGAACACGGTCCCTGTACGATGAGCGAAATCCTGCAGGCCGTCCGTGGCATGAACGACGTGCTGCCCGACCAGGCGGCGGCGTGGCACACACTCGAACGGGTGGCCCGCGAAGTATTCGCGCAGTACGGTTACCGCGAAATCCGGCTGCCCCTGCTCGAACGCACGGAACTCTTCAAGCGCTCGATCGGCGAGTTCACCGACATCGTCGAGAAGGAGATGTACACGTTCCGGGACCGTGGCGACGAATCACTCACGCTGCGGCCTGAAGCGACGGCGGGCATCGTCCGGGCCTGCATCTCGAACGGCCTGCTCCACAACCAGCGCCAGAAGGTCTGGCTGATGGGCCCGATGTTCCGCTACGAACGGCCGCAGAAAGGGCGCTATCGCCAGTTCCACCAGATCGACGTCGAAGCGCTTGGTTTCCCGGGCCCGGACGTCGACATCGAGCTGATCCTCATGACGGCCCGGCTGTGGCGTGTGCTCGGGCTGCGCGGGCTCAAGCTCAACCTCAATTCGCTCGGCACGCCGGCGTCGCGGGCCGTTTATCGGGCCAAGCTGCTGGACTATTTCGGGCTGCATCGCGACGAGCTCGATGCCGACAGCGTGCGCCGGCTCGAAGGCAATCCGCTGCGCATCCTCGACAGCAAGAACCCGGCGATGACCGCAATGATCGCGGGGGCGCCCGCGATCACCGATCACCTCGATCCGGAGTCGGCGGCACATTTCGCTACGCTCTGTTCGCAGCTCACGGCGGCTGGCGTGGAATTCGTCGTCAATCCACGCCTGGTGCGCGGGCTCGACTACTATTCGCGCACCGTGTTCGAGTGGGTCACGACGGACCTCGGCTCGCAGGACGCAGTCTGTTCGGGCGGCCGGTACGACGGCCTGGTCGCGCAGCTGGGTGGCGAACCGGTTCCGGCCATCGGCTGGGCGCTCGGCGAGGAGCGCATCGTCGAGCTGATGCGGCTGCAGGGGCTCGCGCAGGATTCAGGCAGCCCGGACGTCTACCTGGTACTGGCTGGTACCGCGGCGGAAGCGGCGGGCCTCGGGCTCGCCGAGCGTATTCGCGATGGCGCATCCGGCGTGCGAGTCGAGTCCAACTGTGGCGGCGGCAGCTTCAAGTCGCAGCTGAAGCGCGCAGACAAGAGCGGCGCCCGCATCGCGGTCATCGTCGGTGACGACGAAGTGGAGCGACGGGTGGCCGCGGTCAAGTCACTGCGAGGCAGCCAGGCCGTGCAGCGCGAGGTTTCTTTCGATGAGCTAGCAGCGGAACTCGACCGGGAACTGCAGGCGAAGCCGGCATAATCACAGCGAGCCGTCCCGGCGGGACGGCAGATGGAGTGGGTGAAGTGGAAGACCTCTCAGACAACGAACGCGAAGAACAACTGCGGCGCTTCTGGGCCGAGAACTGGCTCTGGATCGCCGGTGGCATCGCCCTCGGGCTCGGCGGCCTGGCGGGCTGGCAGTACTGGCAGAAATCGAAGCTCAATGCGTCGGAACGCGACGAGGCGTCTTACATCGCCGTGCTCGACGCCCTTGGCAAGAGCGACAAGGAGACCGCGGCCAAGACCGCGGGCGACCTGCGCGGACTGCACCCGAAGTCGCCGTATGCGGATCAGGCCGATCTCGCGCTCGCGCGTTTCGCCGTGGACACCCGCGACCTGGATGAGGCTGCGAAGCGCCTGCGCACGGTGGCCGAGTCGTCGCGCGACCCCGAGCTGCGGCTGATCGCGCAGTCGCGCCTCGCTCGCGTGCTTTCCGAACAGGGCAAGCACGACGATGCTCTCAAGCTGCTGGACGTTGCGAAGGCCGGTTCGTTTACGCCGGTCTTCCACGAAATCCGCGGCGACGTGCTCGCGGCAAAGGGTGATGCTGCGGCTGCGCGCCAGGCTTACGATGCCGCGCTCGCGGCGACCACCTCGGTCCAGGGCCAGGCGTTCGATCGTGAATTCGTGGAACTGAAGCGCGATTCACTGCCCGCGGCGGCGACCGTGGCGGGTGCGCCAGCCACGACGCCAGCGCCGACACCGGCAGCGGCGGCTGCCCCGGCGCAAGGCGGCCAGCCATGACGCTTCGCCGTCCGTCACTGCTGGCGGCCGCCTGCGTGACGAGCCTGCTGGTCCTGGTCGCCGGGTGCGACAAGGACAAGAAGGGCGTAGAACCGCCCGCCGAGCTGGTGGACCTGAAGCCGACGCTCGCGGTCCAGAAGCTCTGGGACACGGGTGTCGGCGGCGGTGGTGAAAAGCTGCGCCTGGCGCTTGGTCTCGTGCTCGACCGTGGCGTGCTTTTCACGGCCGCGCGTGACGGCAAGGTCGTTGCGCTCGATCCGGCGTCGGGTCGTGAGAAATGGTCGCAGGACACGAAAGCCGACCTGGCCGCCGGTCCCGGTGTAGGCGCGAATGTCGTCGCGGTCGGCACGAGCGACGGCAAGGTGATCGCACTCGACGTCGCCTCCGGCAAGGTCCTGTGGAAGTCCTCGGTCAGCAGCGAGGTGCTGGCTGCCCCTCTCGTCACCGGTGATCGCGTGATCGTGCGCTCGGTCGACGGCCGCGTGCACTCGCTCGACGCCCTGACGGGCAAGTCGCAGTGGACCGGCGAAGAGCCGGTGCCGAAGCTGTCGTTGCGCGGCACCGCGCCGCCGGTGCTGGCGAAGGACAACGTCGTCGCCGGCTTCGACTCGGGCAAGGTCGTCGCGTTCGCGCTCGGCTCGGGCGATGTCACCTGGCAGGCGCAGATCACCACGCCGAGCGGCCGCTCGGAACTCGACCGACTTGCCGACGTGGACAGCGCCGTCCAGGTCGATGGCAATGACGGTTTTGCCGCGGGCTATCAGGGCCGTGTCGTCATGCTGGCGCTCGACTCCGGGCAGGTCTGGTGGAGCCGCGACCTTTCCAGTTATCGCGCACCCGCGCTCGACGACACGCAACTCTATGTCGCCACGTCCGACGGCAGCGTCGTAGCGCTGCGCCGCCGTGACGGCGCGGTGGTCTGGCAGCAGGACGGCCTCAAGCGCCGTGGCTTGAGTGCGCCCGCCGTCGTGGGCAGTGCGGTGATCGTCGGCGACTTCGACGGCTACCTGCACTGGCTCGACCGGGACTCGGGCAAGTTCATCGCCCGTGAGCGCCCGGGGAACGAACGCATCAGCATGCCTCCGGTCACGGACGGCGATCGCGCCTTCGTGATCGACAACGGCGGCCGCATCGTCGCGTTTCGCAGCGGCGCGTCCGCGGGTCGTTGATGTGCTGCCAGTCCTCGCCCTGGTCGGGCGTCCGAACGTCGGCAAGTCGACGCTCTTCAACGCGCTGACGCGCACGCGCGACGCGCTTGTCGCCGACGTCCCTGGCCTGACCCGCGACCGCAAGTACGGCTATGCCCGCCACGACGGCCGCTCGTGTGTCGTCATCGACACGGGCGGACTCGTCGAGTCCATCGTTGGCGGGATCGAACGGCTGATGGCCGAGCAAACGCTGAAGGCGGTCGAAGAGGCTGACCGGGTCCTGTTCGTCGTCGACTCCCGCCAGGGCTGCACACCGCAGGACCTGCACGTGGCGGACCTGCTGCGCCGCAGCGGCAAGCCCGTCCTGGTCGTCGCCAACAAGGCTGAAGGCCTCGACGACGACATGGCGCAGGCGGAGTTCCATCGCTTCGGTTGCGGCGAGCCGATCGCCATTTCGTCTGCGCACAAGCAGGGCCTCGACGCACTGATCGAGCGCGCGCTCGACGGTCTCGAAGGCGCCCTCGATGCGCCCGACGTGCTTGGGTACACC
This sequence comes from uncultured Gammaproteobacteria bacterium, assembly GCA_963743995.1. GTDB lineage: Bacteria > Pseudomonadota > Gammaproteobacteria > Steroidobacterales > Steroidobacteraceae > RPQJ01. Next base: position 12,302 of record CAVUSC010000001.1, read on the forward strand.
GCGGGCACGATCCGTGTCGCCGTGGTCGGCCGCCCTAACGTCGGCAAGTCGACGCTGATCAACCGCTTGCTCGGCGAAGATCGGTTGATCGCCTTCGACCAGCCCGGCACCACGCGCGATACGGTCGAAGTCCCGTTCGAGCGCGACGGCCTGCCGTACGTGCTGATCGACACCGCGGGCGTGCGCCGCAAGTCCAAGGTCAACGAGACCGTCGAGAAGTTCAGCGTCGTGAAGACGCTGCAGGCCATCGACCGTGCGAATGTCGTGATCGGCGTACTCGACGCGCACGATACCGTTGCCGAGCAGGACGCCAGCCTGATGGGTCTCGTCGCGGAGCAGGGCCGGGCGCTCGTCATCGCGATCAACAAGTGGGACGGCATCCCGCAGGACCAGCGCGACGCGATCCGCGACGGGCTCGACCTGCGCTTCGACTTCCTGCGGTTCGCTTACGTGCACTTCATCTCGGCGCGGCACGGTACCGGTGTCGGCGAAATGATGGAGTCCGTGCTCAAGGCCTATCGCGCCGCAATGAAAGAGCTGCCGACCAAGGACCTCACGCGGGCCCTCGAGCAGGCGCTTACGATCCACCAGCCGCCGCTGGTACGGGGCCGGCGCATCAAGTTGCGCTATGCCCACCAGGGTGGTCGCAACCCACCGGTCGTGGTCATCCACGGCAACCAGACCCAGCACGTGCCGGACTCCTACCGCCGGTTTCTCGAGAATCATTTCCGGGAGACGTTCCGGCTCAAGGGCACGCCGATGCGGGTCGAGTTCCGGACCGACGAGAACCCGTTCAAGGGCCGTCGCAACGAACTGACCCCCCGCCAGGTCCGCAGCAAGAAGCGCCTGATTTCGCGCTCCCGCGGCGGCAAGAAGGTCGGCAAGCGCTGACAGACCGGCCTGCGGCGCGGAGGACTAATAACCGACGGTTCTGACCGGCTATCCTCTCAAGCTAGTGGCCCAACGGGCCGGGTCTAGACTGGACTCATGCTCATGGCCGTCGCCCGCACATCGCCCACCGCCGCCCACGACCTGCCGGCCACCCGGCTGGCCCTGCTGGACGAGCCGCTGCGCCTGTATCGTGGCGGAGTGATCGAGCACCCCGTCATCGCGTATGAGACCTGGGGCACGCTGAACGCGGCGCGCGACAATACGGTGCTGTTGTTCACCGGTCTGTCGCCCTCGGCTCACGCGGCGTCCTCACCGGCCGATCCCAAGCCCGGCTGGTGGGAATCGATGATCGGCATCGGCAAACCGATCGACACCCACAGGTTCCATGTCGTCTGCATCAACTCGATCGGCAGTCCTTACGGGTCATCGAGCCCGGCCTCGATCGACGCGCGCACGGGCCGGCCGTTCGGGATCACGTTCCCGGAAGTCGCGCTCGAGGACGTCGCGCGCGGCGGCTTCGAGGTATTGCGCGAACTTGGCATCGAGACCGTCGCCTGCGTTGCCGGGCCCTCCATGGGGGGCATGACCGTGCTCGCATTCGTGGCGCTGTTTCCCGGCGTCGCCCGGAACGTTCTCTCGATCTCGGGCGCCGCTGCGGCCAACCCGTTCGCCATCGCGCTGCGTTCGCTGCAGCGTGAAATCGTGCGCAACGATCCGGCCTGGCGAGGCGGCAGTTACGAGGCCGGCCGTGGCCCGCGGCAGGGGATGCGCATGGCGCGCAAGCTCGGCACGATCACCTACCGTTCGCACGAGGAATGGGACCAGCGCTTTGGTCGCCGGCGCGTCGCCGAGACCGCAGGGCAGCCCGGCGATTTCAGGGCGCAGTTCGAGGTCGAGTCCTACCTGGAGCACCAGGGGCAGCGGTTTGCCGAGGTCTTCGACGCCAATTGCTACCTCTATCTCTCCCGTGCCATGGACCAGTTCGACCTGGCTGAACACGGCGCGGGTTCAGTCGCCGCAGCGTTCGCGAAGTTCAGCGGCGTGCAGCGGACGCTGGTGCTCGGAGCGCAGACGGACATGCTCTACACGATCGACCAGCAGGTGCTGATCGCCGAGCATTTGCGCAAGACAGGCGTCGACGTCGAATTCCACGCGTTCCCTTCGCCACAGGGTCACGACGCATTCCTGGTGGACGGCGATCGTTTCGAGCCGGCGATCGCTGAGTTTCTGTCGAAACTCAGCTGAAGGGATAGGGGTTAGGGAAAATTGGGGACGCTCACCTATTACTGAGTAATAGGTGAGCGTCCCCAATTTTCCCTGGTCAGTTTCCTAGCATTAGTGCGGGATCGACCATTGCCCGGTTGACGCTCACGCCCCAGTGCAGATGCGGCCCGGTCACCCGGCCGGTGGCACCGACCAGACCCAGCACGTCGCCTTCCTGCACCACGTCCCCCGTCTTTACGTCGATACGACTGAGGTGGCAGTAAAGCGTCAGCACACCCTGGCCGTGGTCGACGAACACGGTATTGCCGTTGAAGAAAAAGTCTCCGGTCTCAACGACTCGGCCTGCCGCTGGCGTGCGGATAGGCGTGCCGGTCGATGCCGCGATGTCCATTCCGCTGTGCGGCTTGCGCGGCAGTCCGTTGAACACGCGCCGCTTGCCATACGAATCCGAGCGCACCCCGGGCACCGGCACGGTCCAGCGCCACGTCGGTGACCGGCTCTCGGTGTAAGTGGCCAGCGCGCGCTCGGTGCGCTCGGTCTCGGCGTCGATGCGCTTGAGGTCCTCCGGCAGCGGTTCGGCCTTGCGTGGCTCGACCGTCAGGTTCTGGGTAGCGTACTTCCTGGGCGCGACGGTGAACGCGATTTCGCGATCCTTGTCGCCGGTTTGCGGCGTCACGAGCTTGATCGTCTGTCGGCCCGGCTCAGTCGCGAGCGGAAGGCCGACGATCGCTTTCCAGCCGCTCGCGGCGCGAACGATCGGTGCTCGGTACTCGCCGAAGAAGACGGCGCCGGGTGATTCGGCGCCCGCACCGAGATCGATGATCGCGATGCCGCCGGGCACCCGCGTGTCGCGTGGCAACGCCACCTCGTCAGCAGCGCGTGCCGCAGACGAGGCGAAGCCAAGGATGGACGCGGCAACGCAAAACGCGGCGTATGCGGCCGCGGCGCGACGACGCAGAAGTCCGGGTCGGATTCCGGTCGGGCGGGCCGTCCGCGGCATGGACGCCGCGGCCGGAGCCCCCACGGATGGGTTTACGGCGTCCCGCGCGACCGGAATCCGACCCGGCCTCGGCGGCGCGTCAATGGCCGTGCGCAGAATTGTTACGAGCCTTGCGTTCGTCATTGCCTTGGCTTCGCCTTCTTCTTCGGTGCGGCTGTTGCGGTGCTGTCTGTCGTGAACACGTCCGTCACGTTCGCCCGAACGGAACCCCGGGCCACACGCACGTCGATCGGTGCCCCCGGTGCGAGCGAGGACACATCGGTAACGACGTGCGCACCCGCATCCGTCACGATGGCGTAGCCGCGCTCGAGGGTCGCCAGCGGACTCACGGCATTGAGCGTGCGCATGGCGCGTTCGAAGCGGTCGCGCGCAATCTGCAGTCGACGCTGGATGGCGGCTGGCAGGCGGTATTGCGCGACGTCCAAGCGCTGCTTCAGCGGTGCAATACGGCGCGCCGGACTGCTGCGGCCGAGGAGGGCTTGCGCGTTCGCCAGTCGCACGCGAGCGCGCTCGAGCCGGGAAAGCATCGCACGCTGCAGTCGCTGCTCGAGTTCGTCGAGCCGTTGCGCATGCTGCTGCAGCCGCGCGCGCGGCGACACGCGGTCGAGCGCTCGCTCCCACTGCTGCAGTGTCTGTCGCAATGCCAGCAGCCTGCGTCGCATCGCCTGCACCAGGTTGCGTTCGAATGCAGCGACCGCGCGCAGGTACTCGGCGCTGTCTGGCACGCTGCGTTCGGCCGCGCCGGACGGCGTCGGCGCACGTTCGTCGGCGACGAAGTCGGCGATCGTGACGTCCGTTTCGTGACCGACGCCGCTGATGACCGGAATGGCGCACGCATGGATCGCGCGAGCGACCGCTTCCTCGTTGAAGGCCATCAGGTCTTCGAGCGAGCCACCGCCGCGGGCCAGGATCAGCACGTCGCACTCGCGGCGTGCATCGGCAAGTTCCAGCGCCCTTACGATCTCGCGCGGAGCGGCTTCGCCCTGCACGGCAACGGGGTAGACCAGGACCGGTACCGCCGGGAAGCGGCGTTTCAGGATGTGCAGGATGTCGCGCAGTGCCGCGCCGGTCGGCGAGGTGATCACGCCGATGCGACGGGGCAGGGTGGGCAGCGGCTTCTTCAGCGCGGCCTCGAACAGGCCCTCGGCCTGCAGCTTGCGCTTGAGTTCCTCGAACCGTCGGCGCAGCGCGCCTTCACCGGCCTCCTCAAGGTGATCAATGACGACCTGGAACTCGCCCCGGGCCTCGTACAGGCTCACGCGACCTCGTGCGAGCACCCTGGCGCCGTCCTTTACCGGGAAACGCACCAGCATGCTGCGGTTGCGGAACATCGCGCAGCGGACCTGTGCCGACTCGTCCTTGAGCGAGAAGTACCAGTGACCCGATGCAGGGCGGGCCAGGTTCGAGATCTCGCCTTCGAGCCAGACTGAGCCCAGTCCGCGCTCCAGCAGCATCCGTGCCTGGGCGTTCAGCTGCGATATCGTGAACACTTCGCGCGCGGGGGCGGCCGGCGAGGGCGTTGCGTCGTCGTCGAACCAGGAGTCGGCCATCTGGGCATCTTACCGGCCGGGGCACCCACCGGAAAACGACACGGCGCGGCCAAGTCGTTCGCCGGCCGGCTGCCACGCTCGCTGGCAGCGATTGCTCCGGGCTTGCCGGATCGCGGGCCGGGGCCGTCCGCCGCATGGACGCGGCGGCCGGAGCCCCCATGGAAGGGTTTACGGCGTCCCCGGCCGGGATCCGGCAAGTCCGGAGCACCGATGCCTTGTCACTGCGGTCGCACGGCCGGCAATCGACTTGGCATGCAACACTGGTTTTACCCCAGGCGCCCGGAGCGGGTACAATGCCGCGCTTCCTTTCGCTCCGGGTCGCCCAATGCTGCGAATTCTCGAGGAAGCCCTCACCTTCGACGACGTCCTGCTCGTGCCGGCCTATTCCGAGGTCCTGCCAGCAGAGGTCAGCCTGTCGACGCAACTGACGCGCGGCATCAGGCTGAACCTGCCCGTCGTTTCGGCCGCGATGGACACCGTCACCGAGCACCGCCTCGCGATTTCCATCGCGCAGGAGGGCGGCATCGGCATCCTGCACAAGAACATGACCATCGAGTCGCAGGCTCGCGAAGTCGCGCGCGTGAAGCGATTCGAGAGCGGCATCATCCACGATCCGATCACGGTGCGACCCGAGCAGACAATCCGCGAAGTGCTCGAGCTCACGCGCTCGAAGAATATTTCCGGCGTGCCGGTCGTGCGCGACGGCAAGGCCGTCGGCATCGTCACCCACCGCGACCTTCGCTTCGAGACACGCTACGACGCGCCGGTTTCCGCCGTGATGACGCCGCGCGAGCGCCTCATCACCGTGCGCGAAGGCGCGCCGAAGGATGACGTGCTGATGCTGCTGCACAAGCACCGCATCGAGAAGGTCCTCGTCGTCGGCGACGATTTCCAGCTGAAAGGCATGATCACGGTCAAGGATTTCCAGAAGGCGACCGAGTTCCCGCGCGCCTGCAAGGACGAGCGTGGCGCATTGCGCGTCGGCGCCGCCGTCGGCACCGGTGCCGACACGCTCGATCGTGCGGCGGCGCTGCGGGAAAGCGGCGTCGACGTCATCGTCGTCGACACGGCCCACGGCCACAGCCGCGGCGTGATCGAGACGGTCAGGCGCATCAAGGCGAAGTGGCCGAACCAGCAGGTCATTGCCGGCAATATCGTCACCGCCGAGGGTGCGATGGCGTTGATCGACGCCGGCGCCGATGCCGTCAAGGTCGGCATCGGTCCCGGCTCGATCTGCACCACCCGTATCGTCGCCGGCGTCGGCGTGCCGCAGATTTCTGCGGTGGCGAACGTGGCTGCCGCGCTGGCGCCGCACGGCATTCCGCTGATTGCTGACGGTGGCATTCGCTTCTCCGGCGACGTAGCCAAGGCCATCGTCGCGGGCGCGCACTGCGTGATGATGGGTGGCCTGTTCGCCGGCACCGAGGAATCGCCGGGCGAAGTCGAGCTGTACCAGGGTGCCTCGTACAAGTCGTATCGCGGCATGGGTTCGCTCGGCGCGATGGCGCAGTCGAACGGTTCGCGCGACCGCTACTTCCAGGACGCCTCTGCTGAAATCGAGAAGCTCGTGCCGGAAGGCGTCGAAGGCCGCGTGCCGTACAAGGGCAGCATCGTCGCGATCCTGCACCAGCTTGCAGGCGGCCTGCGCGCGGCGATGGGTTACACCGGCAGTGCGAACATCGACGAGATGCGCACGCAGCCCAGGTTCGTGCGGATCACCAGCGCGGGCGTGCGCGAGAGCCACGTCCACGACGTGACCATCACCAAGGAAGCCCCGAATTACCGTGTCAGCTGAGCAAGCGTCTGCGGCGGCGGTGCGCCCGGCAGACATCCACGCGCACCGCATCCTGATCCTCGATTTCGGGGCCCAGTACACCCAGTTGATCGCACGACGCGTCCGTGAGTGCGGCGTCTACTGCGAGATCCATCCGTGGGACATGAGTGACGCCGACGTGCGCGCGTTCGGTGCACGCGGCATCATCCTCTCCGGCGGTCCCGAGTCCGTGACGGATGTCGAGCCGCCAAAGGCGCCGCACGCCGTGTTCGAGGCGGGAGTGCCCGTGCTCGGCATCTGCTACGGCATGCAGACGATGGCGCAGCAGCTCGGCGGCCGTGTCAGCGGCTCAGATCACCGCGAGTTCGGCTATGCGCAGGTAACCGTGACGGCGCCATGCCGACTGCTCGATGGATTGTTCGATCACCGCGACCCGCAGGGACGGGCGGTGCTCGACGTCTGGATGAGCCACGGCGATCGTGTCGAGGCACTGCCGGCCGGCTTCGTGCCTGTCGGTGCCTCGGCGAACGCGCCGCTCGCGGCCATGGCCGATGAAGCGCGCAGTTACTACGCTGTCCAGTTCCACCCCGAAGTGACCCACACCCTGCAGGGAGGGCGGATGCTCGAACGCTTCGTGCGCGAGATCTGCGCGTGCGAGGCGCGCTGGGAGCCGGGCAACATCATTGCCGACGCGGTCGCGCGCGTGCGCGAGCAGGTGGGCAGCGACAAGGTGCTGCTGGGCCTGTCGGGCGGCGTGGATTCGTCGGTGGTGGCGGCGCTGCTGCATAGCGCGATTGGCGACCAGCTGGTCTGCGTGTTCGTCGACCATGGCCTGCTGCGTGCCGGCGAGGGCGACCAGGTCATGAAGATGCTCGGCGAGAACATGGGGGTGAAGATCATCCGTGTGAATGCCGAGGAACGCTTCCTCGACGCGCTGCGCGGCGAGTCAGATCCCGAGCGCAAGCGCAAGATCATCGGGCGGATGTTCATCGAGGTGTTCGACGAAGAGTCGAACAGGCTCGAAGGCGTACGCTGGCTGGCGCAGGGCACGATCTATCCCGACGTGATCGAATCCGCGGGCGCAAAGACGGGCAAGGCGCACGTGATCAAGTCGCACCACAACGTGGGCGGCCTGCCCGAGCACATGAAGCTCAAGCTGGTCGAGCCGCTGCGCGAGCTGTTCAAGGACGAGGTGCGGCGCCTCGGCCTCGAGCTCGGCTTGCCGCGCTCGATGGTGTTCCGCCATCCGTTCCCGGGTCCGGGCCTCGGCGTGCGCATCCTCGGCGAAGTGTCGAAGCAGTATGCCGACCTGCTGCGCAAGGCCGACAGGATCTTCATCGACGAGCTGCACGCACACGGACTCTACGACGCGACCAGCCAGGCATTCGCGGTGTTCCTGCCGGTGCGTTCGGTCGCGGTGATGGGCGACGGCCGTCGGTACGACTACGTGATCGCGTTGCGCGCGGTCGAGACGGTCGACTTCATGACGGCCCGCTGGGCACGCCTGCCCTACGAGTTCCTCGAACTCTGCTCACGCCGCATCATCAACGAGGTGGCCGGCATCTCGCGGGTCACGTACGACATCTCGAGCAAGCCGCCTGCGACGATCGAGTGGGAGTGAGGGGCCGCCCTCCAGTGTGCGCCTCAGATGCAAGAAGTTCAGCGGTCGGATTCCGGGAACATTCGACCGATACCTTCGCCGTGCTTGGGCACCAGCGAACTGGCAGCGGCAGCTTACGAGTAGCAAAGGCACGCGCCCCAAGTGACTTTCGACCGATCGCCTCCATCGCGATCGATCATACAGTCCACGAAGGCGCGCAGCGCGGGTTGAACATGGCGACGGCTCGGATAGTAGAGTGCACCTGACGAGGTTAAACGCCGTGTTCGCCCCGCACAGCAAGCTACGTGCAGTGGTGCCGCCCGCGCACCGGGGCGTGGGTGCGGCGAAGCAGCAGACCGCGGATGCGGCCACGACCGCGACGCCCCGACATGTGGCGATGAACTGGGCGCGGCGCCTGAAGCGTGTGTTTGGCGTCGAGATCGAGGACTGTGCCCGTTGCGGCGGGAAGCTTGCGATCCTTGCCAGTATCGAGGAGCCAGAGGTGATCGCGAGGATCCTGCGTACCGCAATGAAATCTGTCGCGTGGTTTACCTGCTATCGATGGTGCTCACTCACGGTGAGAAGAAATCCAGATTCATAAACCTTCTGCCCGTCAAGCCGCAGCGCTTTCGCGCTGGGAGATGGGCCGTACCTTGCCACGGAACTTCTTCTTCGCCTGCCACAGGTCGTAGTTGACCTGCATGCCGTACCAGAACTCCGGTGACGTGCCGAGCGCCTTGGACAGACGTATGGCCATCTCCGGGCTGATGCCGGTGGCACCATTCAACAGGCGCGAGAGCGCCACACGGCCCACGCCCAGGCGCTTGGCTGCATCGGTCACGCTGATTTCGCTCAGGGCTTCCCTGAGCACTTCGCCGGGGTGGCAGGGGTTGTGCATCTGGCTCATGTCGGCTCTCCTAGTGATAGTCCTCGTAATCGAGCAGCACGACGTCTGTGCCCTCGAAGATGAAAGTCAGTCGCCAGTTGCCGTTGACCGTGATGGACCAGCGGCCAGCTTGACTGCCCTTCAGCTCATGCAAGCGCCAGCTCGGGATCGCCGCGAGGTCCTGTGGTTGCGTCGCAGCATCCAGGGCGGTCAGTTGAGAGCGCAGCTTCTTGTCGTGCTTTGGCTGAATGCCAGCCTTCAAGCCCGTGCGGTAGAAGCGCTCAAGCCCGTCGTGCCGGAATGACTTGATCACGGTGCAGTGTATCCTGATAGGATACGGGTTGTAAGGTCGATGCCGCGGGCGAGAGGACCGGCCATTAGTTCAACGTCTTGCGGGTCGATTTCCGGGCGTTCGGCCTCTGTCGGCATGCTGCACCACCAAGCGGAATGATTCGACGGTCAGTCTGACGGTAAAGTCACGCCGCCCTCACGAGAATTCCAGCAGCGGCGGCAAGTTGCGGGGCTTGAAGATTATCGAGTGGGAGTGAGGAGGCGATCCGCTTCATGATGCGCTGGCGCGCTGGTAGATCCAGCTCGGGATTCCGGGAGGAAGCGGGTCAAACTCGACCTGCGGTTTGTCTTTCGTCGGCAAGAGTCGCTCACAGTGACAGAATCGCGGGATTCGCAAACCGATTCGGTCCAGCATTTCTGCTCGAACACGCCAGGATTGTGCAGTCCGCTCGAGCCTGTCGCGCCCTAGTCTGTTGCGTCCCCGCCCGATGCAGGGACGCCTGCGGTGTCCGCAGCTACCCGACCGCAGCCGATTCGTGCGCCGCCGTTTCTCGACCCTCCGGGCTACGCCCGGCATCGCCCCGAAGCCACTCCGCTGTATCGGCTGGTGGAGCAGCACTATCCCGCCTTTCGTGCGCTTAGATCCGAGGCAGGTCGGCCGCTGCCGGATTACATCGAGCAGGAGTTCGATGCGTACCTGAAGTGCGGCCGCTTGGAAGAAGGCTTCCTGCGTCTGTGCTGCGAGGACTGCCACGCCGAGAAGGTCGTCGCATTCAGCTGTAAGAAGCGCGGATTCTGCCCCTCCTGTGGTGCGCGTCGCATGGCCGAGACCGCGGCGCTGCTGGCCGATGAGGTGCTGCCGCACCCCCGACCTCCGTACACGACAACTTCCGCATGCCGGAGGATCGTTCCCGGGCGTAGACGGTCCTTTTTCGGGTGAGTGAACCGGGCGAGCGAGATACGCTCGAGCCGTGCCCAGGGGGTGCGGGGGAGCTTGGGAAGGAGTCGAAGGCATAGGAGTCGCATAGTCACGCTTGCCGTTAGTCACGCTTGCCGTTAGTCACGCTTGCCGCTAATCACGCGAGGCGTTAATATCGGGCATGATCCGATCGTTCAAGTGCCCGGACACCGAGACGCTCTCGAAAGGAATCCGGGTCAAGCGGTTCGTGAACATCGAGGCGGTCGCCCGGCGCAAGCTGAGGCAGCTTGAGATCGCTGCCCGCCTGGACGATCTGAAAATACCTCCGGGCAATCGACTCGAAGCCTTGAAAGGCCGACGAGCCGGTCAGTACAGCATCCGGATCAACGATCAGTGGAGAGTCTGCTTTCGCTGGACGCAGGCCGGTGCGCTCGATGTCGAGATCATCGATTATCACTAGGGTGAAGTCATCATGAGCAACCTGAACGCAATTACGCCCGGTGAGCTCCTGCTGGAGGAGTTCCTGGCGCCCATGGGCATCAGTCAGTATCGACTGGCCAAGGAGATTGATGTTCCGGCGCAGCGAATCAGCGAGATCGTCGCGGGAAAGCGCGCCATCACCGCCGATACCGACCTGCGGCTCTGCCGGTTCTTCGGCCTGTCCAGCGGCTACTGGTTGCGTGCCCAGGCGGCACACGACACGGAAGTGGCCGAGCGCAAGCTGGCGCCAGTACTGCTGCGCATCAGGCCGTGGGCGACAAAGACTGCTCGACAAGGCGCTGCAGCGGACGCGGCGACGCGGCGGCGCTGATCACCGGTGTAAACAGGCGTGCAATTCTGACCGATGGTCAGAATTGCACGCCCGTCCACAGCCTGACCGACCTGCGGACGTCCCGTCGCCAGGCCGCTTCGTCCGGCAAGGTGTGGGAAATGCTACCCGGCAGTCTCACGCCGTGTGATCGGTGTGGGCACACGGCAGGCTTCGACTCACCATACGGCCGGAAACGCGAATCGGTTCGGCCGCAGCAGGTGCTTTGAAATTCCTATCCCCCCGCCTCCACTAATAATGTAGCTACCAGTAGCTACGATGATTCCCATGAAAACCGTCGGCGTCCGTGACCTCAAGAACAAGCTGAGCGAATATCTTCGCGGCGTGCGGCTGGGAGAGAGCGTCCTGGTTACCGATTGGGGATAAGTCCTGGCGGAGCTCCTGCCACCCGGGCAAGGCCAGCGCGCGGCAGCCATTTCCCGGCGACCCGATTCGACCCCTCGATGCCATCCACCTCGCATCGCTTGACGGCAAATATGGCGACCGCCGCCAGGAAGCAACGAACTTTCAAGTGCTTACGGACGTTGAGAACAATTGAGTGGGAGTGAGGAGCATTGCTCAGGTCACGGTACTACACATGTTCAATGCTGAAGGAGTGCCACCCAGGGTGCCGCGTGGCGATTCCGGGAAAATGCATCCGAAACGCGAAAGGTGGTTTACGCGTCGACGAAGCCACTCACCCGCGGTGACTGCAACGCGAGTTTCGTAAACCACGTCCGACCGTGGCGGTGCACGGCGTTCGGCGGCCGAGCGGGCCCTCCGCCCGTGCGAGCATCTCAGGCCGCGTTACCCGCGGGCGCGGGCGATGCGCTCCGCGTCGACCAGACCGCCTCCGAGCGTGGTGCGCAGCGCCTGCTTGTGGTGGTCCATCGCGGCGCGCACCGCGTCGATCCGTGCATCTGCCTCCGGCCCGCGCCGGCCCGGGATCCGCGACTGCATCTCCTCCAGCGACACGCGGTGCGCCTCGAGGAATGCCCGACCTTCCGCCGTGACCTCGTGGAGCCTGCGCTGCTCGGCATCGATCGTGGTGCGGACCTGCCCGAGGTCCTCGAGCAGCACCAGGCGCAGGTCACCGCGACCGAAGTACCGACCGCTGCAGCCACCACGACCGCGTCCGGGACCGTCGCCCCCTTAGCCGCCAGGACCACGACTGCCAGGGCCGACAGGACCGCCGTGACGGCCTTGGCCGCCCGGGCTCCGGCCGGTTCAGGTTTCTCCTCCAGCCCCTATCTTCCGACGTCCGCTGGCATTCCGGCGGGGCCTATCGGCCGCGACGGACCTGCCAGGCAAGCGCTGTCGAAAGCAGGCCTCGGCTCACCATACGGCTGGCTAAACGAATCGGTTCCGCGGATCGGCTCGGCCAGGGCAGTTGCTTGAATTTCCTCTCCGCCATTGACGCACGCTATGGAAAACCGCCGCCGGGTCAAAAACACTGCTTGCTTTGCTTGCGAAGTCGGCGGGAATATGCGCGGAAAAGTAGAACGACTGTACAACTCAGGTGGAGGAGCTACGCATGGCAAGGTATCTACCGCACCGCGCCCTTGTGGCAGCGGCGCTTGCACTCTTTTCAGTCGCCGAAGCGCGGGCTGCAGGGGCGAGCAGCCAGCCGGTCGTCCTGCTGGAAATTACCGCGCCCCGCACCCTCAAGCTGCTGTCGCCGCCAATCGAGATGAGTTCCGGCTGGCCACTCAAGTTCCGAGCCACGGCTTTCAACAGCCTTGGGCTCGCGCTGGACACAGGTTTGCCGGAATATCCGATCCTGGGCAGCGAAGGCTACGTGGTCCTCAAGGATCCAGACGGCTGCCTCGAAATTCCGCCGCCTAGCGCGGCCACCCGCAACCCCCTCTGTGTCGACACGCCGACGGACGAGACGTACATCATTTTCCATGCGGATGTGGACCAGGCCGGTGTCCCGGACAATGTCGGCGACGCCGCGCGTGGCGCGGCACTTGCAGATCCGACAGTCAGCGGCGAACCACTGTTCAATTCGCGCACCGACGATGATCCCGTGATCGTCGAAGCGATACCTGTCGGCCCGGTAACTGGCGGCAACGTCGCCGACGGCTACGGCTACGGCGCGGACGACGATTGGGCGAGCCTGGTCGTGCTGGTCCCGCACGGCAACGGCCTGGTGCTTGGTGCGGATTTTTCCCGACCGTCGGTACTGACCCAGCGCAACCTCGCCGGCTTCCTGAACTGGTCCGCGTACGAGCTGAGTGACCTCCTGGGTGGCGTCGCCGTCGAGGGCGGCATGATCGTGCCCTATGGCCTGGTCGCCCCGATGATGCTGGCAGACGACTGTGGAGGTGCGACGAACGGCTCAGTGTGCGAGGGGCAATCGAGCTACCGGATCGACGGCGGCCCCGTGGTCTTGTCCGCCAGGACCGGGGGCATCGGCAACGCGCAATTCACCTACCCGGCTCTGGTGGGCGCGACGCGCTTTGAAGTCCGCGCCTTTGTCGTGAGCGGTGTCGCACCATCGCAACTCAGGGATGAGAACGGTGATGGCAAGGTGACGGCGGCGGATGCCAAGCTCGCTGGCCACACGGTGGTTTCCAACGAGGTCGTGGTCCAGTTGCGCCAATACCATGGCGACCCCTGCGGCGTCGGGCTCGCAAACGTCGTGCGCGGAGATCTCGACGGAAACAATTACGCACTCAGTAGCTTCGTGTGTCCTGCCGGTCCGGGCCAGATCAAGAAGCCGCCGCAATGACGCCAATGCTCGCCGCGGTTCAGAGCGCGGCGAGCACTTCCGCAGCCTGGCGGCGCGACGGTTCGAGATTCAACTGGAGGCTCGCGGGTTCCGGCATTGCGATCGCTTCCCGTGCGATCCGCTTCGCTTCGCGCTGCTCACCGTTTGCGGCCAACGCCCGGGCGAGGCCAGAACGGTAGATCTCGTACTCGGACCCGGGCATTTCGACCGCTGCCCGCATCGATACGACGGCAGCGGCCGAGTCGCCCTGCGCAATCAGCATCAGGCCTTCGAGGTACTTGGCGGCCTTGAGGGCAGCAGGCAGCGACTGGTCCGGATCGCGTGACAACGCGCGCAATTCGCCGATCGTCCGCGTTACTGCCTCGTAGTCGCTGGACCTCAATTCCGCGCGGCCGCGGGTGTACAGGTACCTGGTCGGTTTTCCGACCGCCTTCTCGATCGCAATCGACGCCAGTTCACGTGCGCCCGCGGCATCGCCCGCATCGAGCCGGCAGCCCGCTCGGATCGACAAGGCATAGGACTCGCGGACCTGCTCGGCGGCTATGTCGGCGGCCAGGCCAGTGAGCAACGTCTCGGCTTGTGGGCATCGCTGCTCGGCGCGGAGCAGTTCCGCTGCATTGAGTGCCGCGCTGATCCGCGAATCCGGAGGCAACGACGTTGATTCCGCGTCGGCAACCAGGCGGGCGATGGCGTCCTCCGGGCGCCCGCGCAGTACGTCGACCTGTGCCAGGCGCAGCGTGGCATCGGAAAATGCCGGATCGATTTCGAGCACTCTTTGATACGCCGGTACTGCCTCGTCGAACAGCTTGCGGTAGAACTTGGAGTCCCCGACGAGGTAATGCGCATTCGGATTGTCGGGCGAAAGCGCAAGGAACTTCGCCAGGGGCTCGTCGGCTGCGTCGTAGCGACCAAGCTTGAGATTGATGTCCGCCATGCTGCTCCAGGCCACCTCGTCGCCCGGGTCCTGCGCAGCGAGGGTCTCGGCTTCCACCAGGGCCTCCTCCATTCGTTCCTGGTCCATCAGCACGTAGAGCAGCAGCAGGCGCGCCTCTGTTTCGTACGGGTGCTTGACCAGCAGTTCCTTGTACTGCTTCTCCGCGGCCGGATAGTCGCGAGCAAAGTAGCTCGCCCCGGCGTCGATGTAGGCGCGATCGCGCGCCGGCAGGCGATAGGCATCCTTTTGCGCCTTGCGCACCTGTTCCAGCGCCGCCTCAGTATCTCCCTGCGACGCCAGCGTGTGTGCGAGCCGGTAGCGAGCCATCGCAAAGTCGGGCGCCTTCTGCACCGCTACTTCGAAACCGCGGCGCGCGTCCGCGTAGTTGAAGTGCAGGAAATTCTCCATCCCGGCGACAAATGCCTCGTAGGCGGCCATGTTGCGGGTGGCGAAATCGGCGGCAAAGACATCGATCTTCTCGGTGCCTGGCAGGCCGAGGCTCTGCTTGATCAGCGAGGCGACCGCCGTCGACACGGTCAGGATCGCATCGGGTTCCAGGCCCTCGCGGCGATTCGCCCCGATCTCGACATTGCGACGCAGATCGGTCAGCCGCGACGTGATGGTGAGTCCGCCGGGGGTCCGCAGGATCTCCCCGCTCAGCACGTGCGTGATGCCGCTGTCCGCGGCTGTTGAAAACATCGTATCGAGGTCCCGGGAGTCGTCCTTGAGCCGCATCGTGCGCGCCGCGGAGACCACGGCCAGGTAGCGCGACTGCGCCAGGTCGTCGCGCACCAGGTTGGCCAGTCCAGGTCCCGCCCAGTCCAGTTCGCGCCTTCCGGTCAGATTCTCAAGCGGCAGGACGGCGACGATCGGCAGTTCGTCCGGGCGCAGCTGCCGCGTGAATTCCGTTTCGCCCGAGGTCGACAGGCCCGCCGTCCACAACCACGCGGCGCCGCCGATGATGGCGGCCATGGCGGGCGCGGCAATCAATGGCCGAATCCACCAGCGGCTCGGCCTTGGAGCGGGTGGAGGTGGTGCGTCAACGCCTGGGGTGACACTGATGCCTCGCGGCGTGACATCGAACACCCAAGCCAGCACGATGGCGACCGGGAAGCCGGCGAAGGCCGCCACGAGCAAGGCGCGCATCGCCCAGGCAGGTGCGCCGAAGGCGGGCAACGCGATCGAGGCGGCCTGCACGACCGCCCAGGCGACCACCGCATAGATGGCTCCCGTGCGAAAAATCTCGCGGCGTTTCAGGTCCTGCCAGAGGTTCTTGAGACGGTTGCGTCGTTCCACGGATCGGCAGTATATGCGGTGCGGCGCACGGTGCTCGTTGCAAGTTCGCCTTGCGCGCCCTGCGGCGGATTCTGCGGTCCGGCGATGGCCGCGGGCGCACAGCCATCGGCTGGAGACAAGGAGAGTGTCCCCAAGGGTCTCCAGGAGGCGGTTTAGCTTTTCGTTTTTCCTGGGTCTCCCATGGTGACTTAAATTGGCAGTCCGCAAACCACTGGCAAACTGAGGTTCATGGGATGTGATCTACAGTCACTACGAACCCGTATCAGCCTCCGTGCCGCCCGGGTCCGCGGCGTCGCGGCACACGGGCGGCAGGTGACGCGCTTCTTCCGACCGTTACTTCGTGTCTTTCCGGCGCATCATTGCCCAGATCAAGGCGATGATGATGACCAGCACGAGCAGGAAGAGCGGGCTCTTGAAGAAAGATTTCGGCGTCTCAGGCGCCGGTGCCGTTGCTTCCGGCGCCGGTGCGGGCGTCGCTGGTTCCATGGCTACCGGCTCAGGCGCCGGTTCCATGGCCGGTTCTGCGACCGGTTCTGCGGCTGGAGTTTCGGCTGCGACCGGTTCCGGCTCCGGAGCCGATGCAGCAGCGGTTGGCGCGGGCTCGGCCGCGAGCGTGGCATCCACGGCCGTCGACGTGAGGATCTCCGGCTTGCTCTCGGTCACGATGGTCGCGCTGATCTTGTCGCCCGGGTTCAGCTGAGAAACCTGGATCGGCGTGTCACCCGAGTACAGGCGGATACCGCGCTTGTCGATTTCACTCTGCGTGAATTTATGAATCCTGCCGTCGGGGTCCTTGATCTGGATCGAGCGCGCGGTCTGATGAGTCACGGTACCCGTCTTGATGGTCGTGACGTAGACCGGCATCTGGGTCGTCGTGGTGGTGACCACCGCCGTGCCTTTCATGCCGGCGTGAAGGTCGCTGACCGCCAGCGATTTACCGTCCACCGTGAACTTGAAGTCCGGCGGTACGGTCAGTGCGCGCGTTCCAAGCTGGTCGCGCACGACCAGGTCGTTGCCGTCGACTGCAATGATCTCGAAGTTGCTCGCTCGGTTGGTGACGGTCGTTTGTGCATATGTCGCGACCGGGCTCAAGAGCGCGAGCGCGAGCAGCATTGAGAGGCCACCAGTCAGCTTGAACTTGTGCATATCGTCTCCCTGGTTGCTTTCCTATCGCTCCGTCGACCGGAACGCATGGGCGAATCCGGTAATTTGCCGTGAGTGCCAAGGGTTATGTTAACCCGATTTAGCGCGCCTACAAGTGGTCGCCACCGCCTCGCTGGTGGCCGGGCTGGCAGGATTCCAGAACTGCTGGTCAGGCAGGTGCGCGACCGAAACTGCGTCCGGCCGAGCCCCCTGCCTGCCTGACTTGCCGGACGAGGGTGGCTGGCGGCAGGTGCGGGCGCGACCTAGGGCCGGTCAAGCGAATCGCCTCAGTCGGGGCAGGTGCTTTGAATTTCCCAGCCGTCCGCAATATTCACGGGCTCTACTGGATTGCTCCTGCGATGGATGACTATCAGTCTGGGCCTGAAGCGACTCCTCTGAGTTGTCTCGGCATATAAGGGTTATCGTCGGTGAACCTGACGGTAGAATCGGCGCGCCCGGCCAGAAGCAACCTGCTTGCAAGTGTTCCAGGATGACCGAGAGGATTGCATGGGAGTGAGACTCCTCACGTCGTTCCTGCGTTCATTGAGTGGTCCGGGCCTGGTGCTCGGGACCCTGTTCTTTGCAGCAGCACTGACGCCCAGCCTCGTGCCGCGGGCCGCTCACTTCCAGGGATTGATCAGCGGCTTGAGCCTCGCCGCCGGCTACGGCATCGGTGTGCTCGGCGTGCTGGCCTGGCGCGCGCTGCAACTGCCGCGCGCCTCGGGGCGGGTCCTGGAGTGGGGCCGGCTCGTAGCGCTCGTCATCTGTATTGGCGCTGCAGGTTTTGCCCTGGCGCGGGCCAAGGACTGGCAGAACACGCTTCGTGCGCTGATGGGCATGGAGCCGATTCCTGGCGTCGGGGTGTTCACGATCGCGTTCGTCGCGCTGGCTGTTTTCGTGCTGCTGTTGCTGCTGGTCCGCGCTTTTCGCAGTACACGGCGTGCGATCGCGCGGCGCCTGGACCCGGTGCTGCCCGGCCCGGTGGCCGTGACGAGCGGGCTGGTAGTGACTGCGTTGCTGTTCTATTGGATTGGTACTGGCGTGATTCTCGATCGAGTGATGCGGGCTCTCGACGCCACCTACGCCGAGTTGGACGCTCTGCTCGAGGATGACAGCCCGCAGCCGAGCGATTGGCACAAGCCGGGCGCGCCCGAGTCGCTGCTGGATTGGCAGCAACTGGGGCGGGCCGGCCGTCGGATGGTTGCGGCGACGCCGGATCGCGCCCTGATCGAAGCGATGACCGGCGGGCAGGCGCTCGAGCCACTGCGCGTCTACGTCGGTCTGAACTCGGCTGAGACGGTCGAGGAGCGCGCGCGCCTGGCACTGGCCGAGATGTTGCGCATCGGTGCGTTCGAGCGCTCGACGGTCGTGATCGCCACGCCGACGGGAACCGGCTGGATCGACCCGGAAAGCCAGGCCGCGCTGGAGTACCTGATGCGTGGCGACGTGGCGACCGTGGCGGTCCAGTACTCGTACCTGCCGAGTTGGCTGGCCCTGCTGGCCGAGTCTGCCTATGGGGTCGACACGTCGCGCGCGGTGTTTGCGGCGATCTACGCGCACTGGCGCAGCCTGCCGCAGGCGACGCGTCCCCGGTTGTACCTGCACGGCCTGAGCCTCGGATCGCTCAATTCAGACTTGTCGCACGACTTGTACCAGGTGCTCGGTGACCCCTACCACGGCGCCTTCTGGGTCGGACCGCCGTTCTCGAGCAGCACCTGGCGGCATGTCACGTCGCAGCGCAATGCCGGTACGCCCGCGTGGCTGCCCGAATACCGCGACGGTTCCACGATCCGCTTCACCGCGCAGGAGAACCGCCTTGCTCGGGCGGCGGCACCGTGGGGGCCGTACCGGATCGTGTACCTGCAGTACGCGAGCGATGCCGTGACCTTCTTCGAGCCGCGTTCGATCTGGCGCCGGCCGGAGTGGTTGCAGGCACCGCTCGGCCCCGACGTCACGCCAGACTTCAAGTGGATTCCGGTGGTCACGTCGGTGCAGTTGTCGATCGACTTGATGCTGGCCACGACGACTCCGCGCGGCTACGGCCATTCCTACGCCTTCGAGCATTACCTCGACGGCTGGCTGGGTCTGACCGATGCGCCGGGCTGGACTCCTGCAACCATCGCCGCGCTGAAGGCTCGATTTGCCGCGCAGCGGCTCTGACCGATCGGTGCGCGGGTGCGCGGTCGGCTCTTGCAAGGCGAGGTCGTCACGACACGCCTGACGACTGCGATAAGCTACGGCGAGTTCGTGTTCGGAGTCCGGCCCATGCTATCCAGACGACTGCTGGCATCCAGCCGGTACGTAGCATTGATCGCTGTTGTCGGCTCCCTGGTGGGGTCGGTCGCGTTGTTGGTCTACGAAGCCTTCGTGATCATCGAAGCGGTGATCGAGACAGCCAGCAGCGACAGCCTGTCGCCGAAGATCGCCAAGGTGCTGGCGGTGGGGTTGATCGAGGCACTCGACATCTTCCTTATCGCTATCGTGGCGCAGATCATCGGCCTGGGGCTTTATGTGCTGTTCATCGACGAAACGCTGCCGTTGCCGGCGTGGCTGAAGATCAGCAACCTGGATGACCTCAAGAGCCACCTCGTCAGCAGCGTCATCGCCGTGCTGGCGGTGTTGTTCATGCGCGAGGCGGTCGCCTGGGACGGCGAGCGCGATCTGCTTGGCTTCGGCGTCGCGCTGGCGCTGGTCATCGCCGTGCTCACGTTGTACCTGATGGTCAAGGGCAAGCGCTGATCGAGCCTACGCGGCACTTCAACCCGCAGCAGTTCGCTGATCCGGAACCACGATTTTCGCCGTGTCCGCAGTCGGCAGTTTCACCGTCGGAATGGCGTCGGTGTTGCGGATCACCTGGCGCTGCGGCAGATAATCCAGCAGCAGATCGGTCTCCTTCCTGACCACCTCGTAACACTCGCAACACAAGGCTTCGAGTTGCGGCCGGTCCAGCACCGTGATCAAGCCGCGCTTGTAGGAAATCACCCCCAGTTGCTGAAGTCTCGACGCGGACTGGGTCACCCCTTCGCGGCGGACTCCGATCATGTTGCCGATGAACTCCTGGGTCATCGTCAGGCGGCTGCCCTCCAGGCGATCCATCGACAGCAGCAGCCAGCGACACAACTGCTGGTCGATGGAATGATGCCGGTTGCAGACTGCGGTCTGGGCAATCTGCGTGATCAGGGCCTGCGTGTAGCGCAGCATCAGCACCAGCAATTGTCCGTGGCGGTTGAACTCCTCTTTCACCCGCTTCCTGGGCAGGCGATAGGCGTAGCCGGCGCTTTGCACCAGCGAACGGTTCGGCGTGCTTTCCCCACCCATGAACAACGTGATGCCCATAAGCCCTTCGTTGCCCACGACCAGTATCGCGGTCGACGCGCCGTTCTCCATCATGTACTGCAGCGAGATGATGGAATCGGTCGGAAAATAGACGTGCCGCATGGCACGGCCGGATTCATACATCACGGATCGCAGTGGCAGCGGCACCAGCTCCAGGTACGGGAACAGGCGGCCTTGTACCTCGGGGGACAGGGCAGCGAGGAGGTGATTCTGTTGGGGCTCGTGCTTGGCAGGCATTTGGCATTTCGGCTTTGGGGTCGTTGGCTACCAGCATAACCGTCGAGCTTCAGGGGTTCCGTACGGTGACGTACCCAGGGCGAGCGGCGCCGCCGCTGGAAGAGACTTTCAAATCAGGGCCAACTCCGGCCCAACGGTACGCGAGCACGCTCTAGAGGCTTGATTGGTCACCACGGGTGGTGGCAGTGTCTGCAGCTCCGACCTCGCCGCGGCGGATGGCCGCAGCGCGTTCGCTTATTGCGAGCTTCTGGCCGTCGTCCAGGCGGGCCACGTTCTTTATCTGCAGCGCCATGCGGGGGTTGGCGGTCAACGCAGCTTCGTGGCGCATCAGGAAATCCCAGTACAGCGTGGTGAGCGGGCAAGCCGTGTCCCCCGTGCGCTGCGCCGGGTCGTAGCGGCAGCCCCGACAGTGCGGGCTCATGCGCTGGATGTACTTGCCGGTGGCCACGTAGGGCTTGCTGGCCATCAGTCCGCCGTCGGCGTACTGGCTCATGCCCACGGTGTTGGGCAGTTCCACCCATTCGACGGCATCGACGTAGACCGCCAGGTACCAGGCGTGCACCTGCTGCGGCTGCACGCCATACATCAGCGCGAACAGGCCAGTCACCATCAGGCGTTGGATGTGGTGGGCGTAACCGTGCGCCAGCGTCTGTGCCAGGGCATCGCGCAGGCAAGCCATGTCCGTGGCGCCGCTCCAGTACCAGGCCGGCAGGTCTTCGTGCGCATCCAGCGCGTTGAGCGCGGCGTAGCCGGGCATGCGTGTCCAATAGATGCCGCGCACGTATTCGCGCCAGCCGAGTATCTGGCGCACGAAGCCTTCGACGCTGGCGAGCGGCGCCGCGCCCGCGCGGTACGCGGCCAAGGCCGCCGCAACTGCCTCGCGCGGGTGCAGCAGCTTCAGGTTCAGCGCGGCCGCGAGGTGCGCGTGGTAAAGCCATGGCTCGCCGGGCCACATCGCGTCCTGGTAGCGGCCGAACAGCGGCAGGCGCTCGGTGATGAACCGCTGCAGGGCCACGAGCGCCTGCTCCCGCGTCACCGGCCAGGCAAAACCGTCAAGCTTTCCCGGGTGGGCGGCGAAGCGCTTCTCGACCAGTGCGATGACCTCGCGTGTGAGCGTGTCGGGCTCGAACACCGCGCGCGGCGGCACGGCGCCGGGGCCCGCGGCGCCGAAGGCCTCGCGGTTGTCTTCGTCAAAGTTCCACTGGCCACCCTCGGGCTCGTCACCGCGCTCTCCGCGCATCAGCACGCCATGGCGCTTGCGCATCTCGCGGTAGAAGTACTCCATGCGCAGCGACTTGCGGCCTCGCGCGTGCGCCTCGAACTCGCGCACGCTGCAGTAGAAGTGGCGGTCCTCGCGGATGTCCAGCGACAGCCCGTGCGCCTGCGCCACGCCCCTGATCGCCTGCAGCACCCGCCAGTCGCCCGGCGCCGTCATCACCAGGCGGGTGGGTCGCAGCTGTGCGATGTCGGCGTGCAGCTGCGCCTGCAGGCTGCCGTGGTTGTCTTGATCGTCAAGCCGGGTGCAGTGCAAGGGCCGGCCCGCAGCGCGCAGGGCCTGTGCGAAGTGGCGCATCGCCGCCAGGAACATCACCGTACGCGGCTTGCTCGACCACACATGCGTCGATTCCTCGGCCACCTCCGCCATCCACACCGCGTCGTGGGCGGTGTCGAAGCCGTCGAACGCGGCAGCGTCCAGGTCGAGCTGGTCGCCCAGCACGAGGACGAGGTGGCGCAGCTCACCCACGGGCACGGGCACCATTGGCTCGGCGGCAAGCGTTGGAACAGAACTTTACGTCGTTCCAGGTGCGGGCCCAGCGGCGACGCCAGGTCATCGGGCGGCCGCAGGCCACGCAGGGCTTGCTGGGCAGGGCGGCTTTGTTGCCGCGGAATCCGGAGGTGGGCGGTGTCATCGACAATGCGCCAGGGCTGCAATTGCGTCGCGGCTGGATGGTCGAGCGTTCATGTTACCGGGGTTGAATTCAATGGCGAGTCATCCACAGGCAGCGTCGGCCATACTACGAGTTGCTCCCGCGATTCAGTTCCACCGATGACCATGGTCAAATGAGCCGTTGATGATCGAGTATGAATGAGCTTGACCATGGTACCGAGAACGAGCGATGGACACCCCTGACCGGGCCTACATGCGTCGCGCCATCGAGCTGGCGCGGCAGGCTCAAGCGGCCGGCGAAGTGCCGGTCGGCGCGCTGATCGTGCGCAACGGCGAGGTGATCGCCGAAGGCTTCAACCGTCCGATTTCCACGCACGATCCGACGGCGCACGCGGAGATGATTGCGCTGCGCGCGGCAGCGGCCCGCAGCGACAGTTACCGGCTGCTGGGTACGACGCTGTACGTGACGCTGGAGCCGTGTGCGATGTGCGCCGGGGCGATGGTGCATGCGCGCGTGGAGCGTCTCGTGTACGCCGCTGCGGACCCGCGCGCAGGCGCGGCCGGGAGCGTATTCAATGTCGTGCAGAACCCAGCGCTGAACCACCGGCTCGACGTCGATTCGGGCGTCCTCGGGGAAGAATGCGGCGAGTTGCTGCGCGGTTTCTTCATCGCGCGTCGGAATCCACCGGCGCCCTAGCGACCGTCCACACCGTTCGAGTTCAGTTCCGGCTCGGGAGGTGCCGCCCCCGTGGTCATCGACGTGCCCGCGACCTGCAGGATGTTGAGGTAGGCCTGCACGTTGTCGACATAGCGCACCGGCTCCCAGCCGCGCGCGTAGCCGCGCTTCGTCTTCGTGTACCAGCGCTCCTGGCTCAGCAGCGGCAGGAACTCGCGCACGTCCTCCCACCGGTCGGGATTGCGCCCTGCCTGCTGCGCAAGGATCCGCGCGTCTTCCAGGTGACCCAGTCCGACGTTGTAAGCAGCCACCGCGAACCACGTGCGGTCGGGCTCCGGAATGCGGCGGGGCATGTCGCGCATCAGCATCGACAGGTACTTGGAAGCGCCGAAGATGCTCGAGCGTGGATCGCGTCGATCGCCTGCCCGCATTCGCGACGCGGTGTCTTCGGTGAGTTGCATGAGGCCACGCACGCCGGTGAATGACACGGCGTGCGGGTCCCACTTTGATTCCTGGTACCCCATCGCCGCGAGCAGTCGCCAGTCCAGCGAGTGCTGCTGCGCGGCTTCCTGGAACCATGCGGCGTAGCTCGGCAACCGGCTTTGCAGGTGCTCCATGAAATTGCGCGAGAAAAGGTAGTCGAAGCGGTCGTCCTCGCCGTAGTAGCGGTCGAGCAGGGCAGTGATCACGCCTTCGTGGCGCGCGAGGACGAAGTAGGCATTGACCCGGTCGAGCAGGCTCGTGTCATCACCGGCGGTGCTTACCACCCAGGTCAACGCACGTTCGGGCGACAGGTCGAGCGCGATCGCAAGTTCGGGGTGCACCGAGCGGTTCAAGGCGAATTCAGTCGAGGACGCGAGGGTGAACTGCACCTTGCCTTGCGAGACGTCCGCCAGGATTTCCTCGGTGTCGGCGTCGTTGCGCTCGATCCACGCTAGGTCCGGGTACTTCAGCCGCAAATCCTCCAGCGTGCGTTGGTGTGCGCTGGCCGCTCCGACTTCGATCTGGCCACGGCCGGCGTCCGCGATGGAGGCGGGCCGAGCCGAGCGGCGTCGGTAGACCAGGTGCTCCCGGACGCGCTGATACCCCGGGCCGAACTGGACACCCTCGGGGAGGGCGATGCCCGTGGAGAGTCCCGCGGCTGCGATGTGTGCCCGGCCGGCAGCGACTTCCTCGATCGCAGCGTCCCGGGTCCGCACCGTATACAAGCGCAGCGGGACGCCCAGGTGCTCGGCAAACTGGCTGGCCAGGTCGTAGGCGGGGCCCTCCGGGCCGTGGCTGCCGAGGTAGTAGGCGTCCGGGCTGTTGCGGGTGACCACCCGGAGCTCGCCGTCGGCGAGGATTCGCTGCAACAACGGAGGCGGCTGGGCACAGGTGGCCAGCAGCAGCGTCGACAGCAGGGCGAGTAATACTTTCATGGGGTTAGGGCGGGCGGCCCGCCCCATTGTGCCTACCGGCGCAGGCGCGCGCGCGGGTGGTGCTGCGCGGCGGCCTGCTATAGAATTCGCGGCCCTCGTGGAGAGGTACCGAAGCGGTCATAACGGCGCCGACTCGAAATCGGATGGGGGTTTAATAGCCCCACGTGGGTTCGAATCCCACCCTCTCCGCCACTAACACTGGAACGCCCCGTCAAGGGGCGTTCCAGTTTGTGGCCCGAGGGGAGGGCTGAGAACCCACGGGACGTGGGTTCGACTTGCCGACCTTGCCATGCTGCACGGCAGGGACCGACGACGCGCACGGCCTCCTCGCGCCATGCCACCGGTGTCTGATTCGCGGGTAACGCCGGGCTGAACCAATGCAGAAATGATTCGCGCCTGAAATTGGTGCGTCGCCTCAGGTACTGCACAGTCATGGCGCGCGGTTCCCTTGCGCGAGTTTCTAAAACGCATTCAAAAGCATGAACTTAGCGCGAGCCGCGTGCGCGCTTGTAGGACTGGTTCCGACGTCGCCCGACACCGACAGCGAAGCGGGTTGTCACGGGTTCCTCCTCGGGTAGGCTTTGGCAAAAGCCGAAGACGCGGGAGGTCAGTATGAAAGTCTGCCCAAATTGCAGGATGGAATCTCGAGGCGACGCCGACTGGTGCTGGCACTGTGGCTACTCGTACGAAGAAGCGGAGGCACGTGCGAACCCGGGCCCCGGTCCAGAGCAGGATCACGAAGAGCGGGACGACCGCCAACTTGCGTGCAAGCGATGAGGCAGGCGGTCAGGTAACGGCGTCGGAAACCTGGTCGCGACCAGTGGCCACACGGTGATCCGGATCGATTACGAACCAGCACGCGGCGGCAACGAATGCGAATACGGCGCCGATCACGAAGGTTGCGTTCCAGTTGCCGGCGCCCGACAGCGCACCGACGATCGGGGCCGATACGATGCCTGCAAAATTGCCGCCCGTGTTGAGCACGCCCGTCGCGGCACCCGTGTCCGAGCGCGCGACTCGCATGGTTGCCGCCCAGTACGCGCCTTCGTTGAGTTCGATCATGAAGAACGTGGCCATCAGCGCGAGCACGGCCGCGTACGGTGCCGCGACGTTGATCGCAACCAGCAGCAGCACTCCAGCGAGCGGCAGCGAGATCAATGGCACCAGCCGGTAGCCCCAGCGGTAGCCGATCCTCGTCGCCATCCCGTCGGACAAGTAGCCGCCCACGCCGGCACCGATACCGGCACCGATCCAGGGCAGCATCCCCGCGAAACCGCTCTCGAGCCCGGTGAAATTTCGCTGCTGCACCAGGTAGAGGAACGACCACGTGCCGAGCAGGTAGAACACGTAATTGAGGCAGAAATACGAGAACGTCAGCAGCTGTACGTCGCGCTGGACGACGATGTGCCGCATGCGGGCCAACGTCATGGGCGCCGGCTTGGACATGTCGCGTTCGTCGAGCTCTGCGAGTTCAGCGAGCGTGACCTTGGGATGTTCTTTCGGCGTGTCGCGCCCGTACCAGGCCCAGGCCGCCGTGAGCAGTACGGCCGGGACCGCGATCCACAGCAGCGCGCCTTGCCAGCCGTAGTGCACGGTGAGGATGACGATCAGCGGTGCGGTCATCGCGCCACCGATGTTCATGCCGAGCGAGACGGTGCCGTTGGTGACGGCCCACTGGCGCTGGGGAAACCAGGTCTGCGACACGGCCGCGACCATCGGAAACACCGGGCCCTGCGAAAACCCGAGCAGGCCCTGTGCCGCGAGCAACGCGATGAACAATGCGGTGCCGGCAAGCACGACCGGCGCGAGTGGGGTTGCGATGGTGGCCACCAGCCCAACGAGGCCGACGACCGTATACGTGAGACGCGCGCCGTAGCGCTGACCGAGGATGCCTCCAGGCAACTGCGCGAGCGCATAGCAGGTGGCGAACGCAGCGTTCAGCCAACCGATCTGCATCTGCGAGAGGTGCAGGTCCGGCATGATGTTCTGCGCCGCGACGCCGAGGCTCGTGCGCTGCACGTACGACAGCATCGCGAAGCCGCACAGGAACAGGAAGATGGTCCAGCGAACCTTCACGCGTCACCTCCGCGAATGCGCTGGGCGTCAAGCACGCAGTTTCGAACCCGTCGGATCGTAGGGCGGCGCAAGCAGGATACGGGCTGGGCGTGATCGGCCCAGGATCGTGACCGACAGCGGCTCGGTCGTCGCGCACCACTGGGTGTCGACGTAGGCCAATGCAAGGCTCTGCCGAACATGATGGCCGTACGCCCCGGAAGTGACGTGCCCGATACGTTGACCTGCGCAATGGATCGGCTCGTAGGCCCTGGCGTCAGCGTCAGGTGCATCGACCTGCAGCAGCACCAGTTTCATCTCGGGGCCGTCTGCTCGCGCGGCCAGGAACGCTTTGCGCCCGATGAAATCACCCTTGTCCGCAGCAACGAAGCGCTCGAGGCCCGCCATTGCCGGCGTGCAGGACGTGGAGAACTCGAGCGACCAGACGCCGTAGCCCTTCTCTAGCCGCAGGCTGTCCTGCGCACGCATGCCGATCGGTCGCATTCCCAACGGCGTGCCGGCAGCCAGCAGTGCTTGCCAGAGCGCGTGTTGTTGTGCAGCGCGAACGTTGATCTCATAGCCGAGCTCGCCAGTGAGCGAGAGGCGCGCCACCACTGCGGACGTCGGCCCGACGTCGATGCTGGCACACCCCATGAACGGCAGGCCGTGGTTGGAAACGTCGCTGCTGGTGAGCGACGCGAGAATCGCGCGCGACTTGGGTCCCGACAGCGAAAAACCGAGCCAACTCTCCGAGAGGTTCTCGATCTCCACGCCCTTGGCGGGGAGGTGATCGCGGAACCAGCGCAGATGCCACTCCTGCAGGTAGTACGAGCCGACGAGCCAGTAGCGATCCTCGTCGAGCCGAGCAACGGTGAGATCGCCCATCAGGCGGGCGGCGGGGTTCAGCATCGGTGCGAGACGGATACGACCCACGGCGGGCAGGCGTGAGGCGAGCAGGTAGTCGAGCCATTTTCCCGCCTCGGGTCCGCGCACTTCGTAGCGCGCGTACACGCCCGTATCCAGCAGTCCCGCCGCCGTTCGTGTCGCCGTGACTTCAGCTGCGACGAATCGATCCGCCGGGGACCGACGCAACATCGGCGGTTCGGCGAAGCCCGGCTCTCCGGTCGCGAAGTACTGCGGCGACTCCATGCCCCAGACCACGCCGAAGCGCGCGCCGAGCGCTTGCTGCGCTGCGTAGCTGGGAGTGGTCTTGCAGGGCCGTCCCGCTGGTAACTCTTCGTTGGGATAGGCGATGACGAAACGTCGCGAGTAGAACTGCGCCGTCGTGTCGCGCAGGTAACGCTCGTCGGCGGCGAACTTGCCGTAGCGCGCGACGTCCATGCCGAAGATGTCCGTACCCGGGTCGCCCTCGACCATCCATTGCGACAGCACCTTGCCGATCGCGCCGCCCTGCGAAAAGCCGCCCATGCAACCGCACGCCGCCCAGAAGTTACGCAAGCCCGGCACGGGGCCGACCAGCGGATTGCCATCGGGCGTGAACGTGAAGGCGCCGTTGACCCACTTGCGGATGCCTGCGCGCTCCAGCGTCGGGAACCGCGCAAAGCCGATCAGCAACTCAGGGCTGATGCGATCGATGTCCTCGGGCAGCAGCTCCATGCCGTAGTCCCAGTCGGCACCCTCGGTCTGCCAGTGCCGCGGGTTGCGTTCGTAGACGCCGAGGAGCACGCCTTTGCGTTCCTGCTGCAGGTACGTGCAGCCTTCGAGGTCCGTCACGCACGGCATCTCGTCGGGGCGCGCCAGCAGTTCCGGCAAGTCTTCGGTGATGAGGTAGTGGTGTTGCATCGGGGTGAGAGGCAGGTCCACGCCCACCATTCGTCCCACGCGACGCGCCCACAGCCCTCCGGCATTGACGACGTGTTGCGCAACGAGGGTGCCCTGTTCGGTTTCGACGAGCCAACCGTCGGCGTGCGGCCGCAGGCCCGTCACGCGGTTGCGCAGGATCACGTCGGCGCCACGCTTGCGCGCCGCGATGGCAAACGCGTGCGTCGAACCGTGCGGATCCACGGCGCCTTCGTGCGGGTCGAACAGGCCACCGAGCAAGCCGCGGGGATCCACGATCGGACACTCGGCCACGATCTCGTCGGGCGTCGCCAGTCGCGCTTCGATACCCAGCGTCTGGTAGATCGCGAACTCCGACTGCAGCCATTCCCAGCGTTCGGGCGTGGTCGCAATGCTGTAGCCGCCGGGCATGTGCATGCCGACACTCTGGCCGCTCTCGGCTTCGATCTCCTGGTACAGCCCGATCGTGTACGCCTGCAGGGCGGCGATGTGCGGGTCGTCGTTGATCGCGTGAAAGCCGGCCGCGGCGTGCCAGGTGGAGCCGGCCGTGAGCTCGGCGCGTTCGATCAATGCAACGTCGCTCCAGCCCTTGCGCGTGAGGTGATAGAGGACGCTGGCGCCGACGATGCCGCCGCCGATCACCACGACGCGATAGTGGCTCTTCATCGCCCGCTATTCCTCGTCGAGGCTGTCAGACAGCACGGCACGGCGATCGCGCATGAACTGCTGCAGGGCCTCGTCGATGGCGGGATCGAGGCCGGGGTCTTCGTAGTCGGCGAGCATGCGCTTCCAGACGACGTTCGCGCGCTGTTCCGCGTTCAGGCTGCCTTCGCTCGACCACTGTTCGTACGAGGAGTAATCGGCGATGGTCGACTGATGAAACGCCGCCTCGAAGTTTTCCTGCGTGTGTGCGCAACCGAGGAAGTGTCCGCCCGGGCCGACTTCACGGATGGCATCCAGTGCCTGGCCGCGCGGGCTCACGTCCATGCCATTCGCCAGCGCCTGCATCATCGCGAGCTGGTCGATGTCCATCACGAACTTTTCGTACCCCGCGACGAGTCCGCCTTCGAGCCAGCCGGCTGCGTGCGTGACGAGATTGACACCGGCGAGCAGGGTGGGCAGCAGTGTGTGAGCGCTTTCATAGGCGGCCTGTGCATCCGCGACCTTCGACGAGCAAAGCGATCCGCCGCTGCGGCAAGGCACGTTGAGCCTGCGTGCCAGCTGCGCGGTGGCGAAGATCATCTGCGTTGCTTCGGCCGTGCCGAACGTGGGGGCGCCGGTGCGCATCGAGATGGCGCCGACGAACGAGCCCATGATCACCGGGGCACCCGGCCGGACGAGCTGCGTCAGCGCCATGCCGGCCAGTGTCTCGGCCAGCAGTTCTGCCATGCATCCGGCCGGTGTCACTGGCCCCATCGCGCCGGCGAGCACGGCCGGCACGATGATCGTGCCCTGGTTGCGGGAAGCGAAGGCACGCAGCGCGCCTAGCATGCGGCCGTCGAACGTCAGCGGTGAATTCGAGTTGATGTTGCCGAGCAGAACGCAGTGGGCGTCGGTGAAGTCCGGGCCAAACAGGATGCTGGCCATGCGCACCGCGTCCGCCGCGTGTCCCGGCGTTTCCGGCGTGCCCTCGCAACCCTGGTCGCTGTAGCGGAAGAACGCGTACTGGACATCGAGGTGGCGCTTGCCCTCGGGCACGTCCATCGGCTCGACCATGCAGCCGCCGGAGAAATGGATGGCAGGCGCGACGTGGGCGAGCTTGATGAAGTTGTGCAGGTCGGTGAGCGTGCCATAGCGGCGACCGCCATCCAGGTCGGTCACGAAGGGCGGGCCACCGACCGGCGAGAACACCGTCGCGTCGCCCCCAAGGCGCACGCTGCGAACCGGATTTCTGGCATGCAGGACGAACTCGCGTGGTGCGGTGCGCAGCAACTGCCGGGCGAGACCGCGGGGTATGCGGACACGCTCGCCGCGCACTTCCGCGCCTGCTTCCCGCCACAGGCGCAGCGATTCCGGGTCGCGCCGGAACTCGATGCCGATCTCTTCGAGGATCGTCTCGGCGTTGGCCTCGATGATCTCGACTGCCTCGGTGTGCAGCAGCTCGACTGCGGGGATCCGGCGGCGGATGTAGGGAAGCTTTCCGGCCGCGCGGTGCGAGCGTGCTGCGCGCCGGGTTTCGCGGCTACTGCTGCGGCCGGTGCGATAGATCGTGGACGTGTCGCTCAATGGCGCAGCTCGCGTTCGTGGCCGGCCGGCGGCCGACTGCGTTGCTATATACCACCTGGCGTGCCCGACGCGCCCGGTTCGCGTCACCGCTGACCACCTGTCACGCGGGTACCGGGGCGGTCGTCAGGCCTGGCGTTTCTGTCGCAGGTCCGCGCGCACGCGTGCGTACTCGATCCCGAAGGCCTCCGTGAATGACCGCGGCATTTCTTCGGTGCCGGCGGTCTGCTGGGTCAGCAGGCGATAGAATTCGGAGTAGTGCTCCCAGTACTTCGGACGCGGATCCTGCCCGGGTGCGAGCTGGCGGGCACGACCCTGCTCGAACTGATCGGCGACATTCGTCGGCGAAAGCTGCACGAGAACGGCGTCGAGTCCGGACTTCATGCCAGCCGCGAGCGCTGTTTCGTGGTCCCGCGTCTCCTGCAGCACGTCCCGCAAGGAGTCGACCGGGCCGGCAAACAGGCGGCCGTGGGATTCAAACAGTCGCTGCAATGCCTGCTCGATGCTCGCCGACGAACGCAGTGGGTTGCTGCTGTTGCCTGGCGCCACAGGCACGCCTGACACGGCTGTACCGACGGCCCCGGAAGCGCGGGCACGCTGGATGTCGTTGATGCCGACGACCGCTTCGCGCAGCAACTGGCCCGCGACGAGCGGCAGCATGGCCTGGGCTTCCGGCGACAGCGTGGTCGGATCGATGCCGGCGCCGCGGCAGAAAGCCTGCACCGCGGAGCGCAGGTCCGTCCACGTACTGGCCTGCTGGTGAAAAGGGATGGTGCGGTCCCGGGCTTCGGCGCGATTCTTGCGACGTGCAAGCGCATCCTCGAGTTCTTCGCGCGGAATCTGTCGCGTCTTCAGCGCCCAGTCCTGGTTGCCCGGTGCCGGCGCTGCAGGCTTACCCGGGAGTGATGGCGCTGGGGCGGACTCGCTGCCGACGACCGGGTCTGCGCCCGGCACGACCGAATCGAAGCGGCCCGTGCGGGTCGGGTCGAAAGAATTCTCGCCCAGCGTCTCCACGGATCGCTGCAGCGTCTGGAGCAGGTTTGCGCGCGCCTCGGCATTCAATCGCACGCCGAATGCGTTGCCGACTGGGAGCGAGCCGCTCTCGCCGCCGTCGCGCGGCGTGAACAGGCTGTCGAGGTCGAGGCTGTGTCCGATGTCCGGATCGAGGTGCTTGGCGGCGGAATTCTCGTCGCCCGAGGTCGGCAGGAAATCGATGCGATTGTCGACGCTGACCAGGATGTCGTAGTCGCCTACTCGCAACCGGTCGCCATCGTGCAGTTCGGTGCGGCCCGCGGTCGAAACGGGATCTTCCGCGTCGTTGACGAAGACGCCGTTGGTGCTGGTGTCGACCAGCCAGTACTTGCCGCCGGAGAACTGCACTTCGAAGTGGTGGCCCGAGACCACGCGGCGCGGGTCGGGCAGGATCCAGTCGTTGCCAGGCGCGCGTCCCACCGTGCCACCGTTGACACCAAAGACACGCGAGCGGTTCTCGCCCAGATCACGATAATGCTCGCTGATGACGCGAAGTTTGATGGCCATGTAGTTGCTGGCGCTGAGTGCCTGTTGCTTTCAGTCCAGTCCCGTCGACGGGTCGGAAGCCGCTGACGCTGGTCCGCGACCCTTGTAATATGCGGCGACCCTAACACGCAAGGCGTGCCGGCCTCATGGCCTCCAGTCACATTTTCAAGGTCATTTTCCACAACCAGGGCAAGGTCTTCGAGATCTACGCCCGCAAGGTGGGTCATGGCGCGATCTTCGGCTTCATCGAGGTCGAAGAACTGATTTTCGGCGAGAAGTCGACGGTCGTGGTCGACCCTGCCGAGGAGAAGATCCAGACCGAGTTCGCCGGCGTCAAGCGCACCTACCTCCCGCTGCACTCGGTCATCCGCATCGACGAGGTGCGCAAGTCGGGCGTCAGCAAGGTTTCCGCAGCGGATTCCGGCTCGAATGTCTCGCCCTTTCCGTTTCCCGTCTATACGCCCCCAGGCGGGCCTGGCAACCGCGAAAAATAGAGCAACGGCGCGGCTTTACGTCGCCGTGTGCTGGTCCGGACCGGCCTGCTCCGGTATCATTTGCGGCTCACTTTTGACCGGCGGCCGCTCTCGCTCATGCTCACCTTCAGCGGCGCTCCCGCGCTCTCGGGTTTCCGGCTCGACAAGGTCCTCGCGACCCTTCGCGCACGGGTTCCGCACGTCGCAGGGGTCGACACCCGGTACCTCCATTTTGTCGAGGTCGCGGCTTCGTTGTCGCACGAACAGAACGCCGTTCTCGAGGCGCTGTTGCGTTACGGGCCGTCGATCCAGGAGGGTGGCCAGGCAGGGGGGCCCGCAGGCGAGTTGCTGCTGGTCGTGCCGCGCTTCGGCACCGTGTCGCCCTGGTCGTCGAAGGCGACCGACATCGCTCACGTCTGCGGCCTGGCTGCAGTCACCCGCATCGAGCGCGGCGTCGCTTACTACATTGGGTCGTCACAGCCGCTGAGTCAGGCCGACCAAGGGGCAATCGCCGCGGTCATCCACGATCGCATGACCGAGACCGTGCTCGAATCGATCGACGAGGCGGCGAGCCTGTTTGGGCACCATGCGGCGCAGCCGCTCGCGACCGTGCCAGTGCTGGCGCAGGGCAGGGCGGCGCTCGAGCGTGCCAATGCCGAACTGGGCCTCGCGCTGTCCGAGGACGAAATCGATTACCTGGTCGTCGCGTTCGTGGAGCAGATGCGGCGCGATCCGAGCGACGTCGAACTCATGATGTTCGCGCAGGCCAACTCCGAGCACTGCCGGCACAAGATCTTCAACGCGGACTGGATCGTCGACGGCAAGCGCAGCGAGAAGTCGCTGTTCGGCATGATCCGCAACACGTACCGCGTCAGCCCGCAGGGCGTGCTCTCGGCGTATCGCGACAATGCCGCCGTCATCGAAGGCTGGCCGGGCAGGCGCTGGTTCGCGCAGGCCGGCGACGGCAACTACGAGGGTTCCGACGAGCCCATCGACATCCTGATGAAGGTGGAGACCCACAACCACCCGACGGCGATCTCGCCGTTCCCTGGCGCGGCCACCGGCTCAGGCGGCGAGATTCGCGACGAAGGCGCGACCGGTCGCGGCTCGAAGCCGAAAGCAGGTCTCGTCGGCTTCTCGGTTTCGAACCTGCGCATCCCCGGGTTCGAGCAGCCGTGGGAGCAGGATTTCGGCAAGCCCGAGCGCATCGTGCCCGCGCTGCAGATCATGCTCGACGGGCCGATCGGCGCTGCCGCGTTCAACAACGAATTCGGGCGGCCGAACATCTACGGCTACTTCCGCACGTTCGAGCAGAACGTCGACACACCGGGACGCGTCGTCGCTGCGCGGCTACCACAAGCCCATCATGATCGCGGGCGGCCTCGGCAACATCCGGCGCTCGCACGTCGAGAAGGCGCCGGTCGTTCCCGGCGCGAAGATCGTCGTGCTGGGCGGCCCGTCGATGCTGATCGGGCTGGGCGGTGGCGCGGCGTCTTCGATGGGCGCGGGCTCGAGTTCGGCGGACCTCGATTTCGCGTCGGTGCAGCGCGGCAATCCGGAAATGCAGCGGCGCGCGCAGGAAGTCATCGATGCCTGCTGGGCGATGGGTGACGATAATCCGATCCTGCTCATCCACGACGTGGGTGCCGGCGGTCTCTCCAACGCGATTCCCGAATCGGTGCACTTCGGCACGACCGGCGGGCGCATCGACCTGCGCAAGATACTGAGTGACGAGCCAGGCATGTCGCCGCTCGAACTCTGGTGCAACGAATCGCAGGAGCGCTACGTGCTGGTGATCGCTGCGGAGCAGCTCGCTGCCTTCGGCGCGCTCTGCGATCGCGAACGCTGCCCGTTCGCCGTGGTGGGCGCCGTCACCGACGATGCCGTGCTGCGCGTGGACGATCCGCAGTTCGGCAACACGCCGGTCGACATGCCCCTGGAGACACTGCTCGGCAAGCCGCCGAGGATGACGCGCGACGTCAGGCGCATGCCGCACGCCGGCGACGGTTTTTCGGCGCAGGACGTCAAGGACGTGCGCGAAGCGGCGCTGCGCGTGCTGACCCTGCCGGCGGTGGCGGACAAGACGTTCCTGATCACGATCGGCGACCGCTCGGTCGGCGGCATGATCAGTCGCGACCCGCTGGTGGGGCCGTGGCAGGTTGCAGTGAGCGACGTCGCGGTCACGGTCACCGACTATTTCTCGACGCACGGCGAAGCCATGGCGATGGGTGAGCGCACGCCGCTCGCGTTGCTCGACGCGGCCGCCTCCGGTCGCATGGCCGTCGCCGAAGCCGTGACCAACATCATTGCCGCCGACGTTCGGCGCCTCGAAGACATCCGGCTCTCCGCGAACTGGATGGCCGCCTGCGGCGAGCCGGGTGAAGACGCCGACCTGTACGACACCGTGCATGCAGTGGGCGAAGAGTTCTGTCCCGCGCTCGGCATTGCCATCCCGGTCGGCAAGGACTCGCTGTCGATGAAGACCGCTTGGACGGCGCACGATGGTGAGCGCAAGGTCGTGTCGCCGGTGTCGCTGATCGTCTCGGCGTTCGCGCCGGTGGAGGACGTGCGCCGCACGCTGACGCCGCAGCTGCGGCTGGACCGCGGCGCCACGCGGCTGTTGCTGGTCGACCTGGGCGCGGGACGCAATCGTCTCGGCGCTTCGTGCCTGGCGCAGGTCTACGGCCGCATCGGCGCGGTCGCACCGGACTGCGACGACCCCGGGCGACTGCGTGACTTCGTGGGCGCAATCATCGAACTGCGATGCCAGGGCCTGATCCTCGCATACCACGATCGTTCGGATGGTGGACTGTTCGCGACATTGGCGGAGATGGCGTTCGCCGGGCACTGCGGTCTCGACATCACGCTGGCGGCAGGTGACCAGGATGCGGCCGTCGCCGAACTCTTCGCGGAAGAGCTGGGTGCGGTGCTGCAGGTCGAAACCGCCCGACTCACTGCCGTGCAGGCCGTGTTCGCTGCCGCGGGTCTCGGCTCGATGGTGCACGACCTCGGCACGGCCGAAGCCTTCGACCGCATCGTCATCGGCGACCGGCACGGCAAGTCGGTGCTGGACGCCACCCGCACCGAACTGCGCTCGGCGTGGTCCGAGACGAGTTACCGACTGCAGTCCCTGCGTGACAATCCGGCATGCGCGCGCGAAGAGCGCGACCAGGCCACCGACCCGAAGGACCCGGGACTGTTTGCCACGTTGACGTACGATCCGGCCGAGGACATCGCCGCGCCGTACGTGTTGCGCGGTGCGCGGCCCGAGATCGCGATCCTGCGCGAGCAGGGTGTGAACAGCCAGCTGGAGATGGCCGCGGCCTTCGATCGGGCGGGCTTCCGGCCGGCCGACGTGCACATGACCGACCTGATCGCCGGCCGCACGCGACTGGAGGGATTCAAGGGCCTGGTGGCCTGCGGAGGATTCTCATACGGCGACGTGCTCGGCGCCGGCGAGGGGTGGGCTAAGTCGATCCTTTTCAATGCCGAGTTGCGCGAACAGTTCGCCGGGTTTTTCGCGCGGCCTGACAGTTTCACGCTCGGTGTCTGCAACGGCTGCCAGATGTTGTCGACGCTGAAGTCGCTGATCCCCGGCGCCGGTCACTGGCCCCGGTTCGTTCGCAATCGCTCCGAGCAGTTCGAAGGACGCGTGGGACTCGTCGAAATCCTGCCGACGCCCTCGATCTTCTTCCGTGACATGGCGGGTTCGGTGCTGCCGATCGCGGTGGCGCACGGCGAGGGCCGCGCTGAGTTCGCGCACGAAGCGGCCGAACGGGAGTGCGCCAGCGGCGGGCTGGTGAGCCTGCGATGGGTGGACAACCATGGCAAGGTCGCCCTGACATACCCTTCCAACCCGAACGGCTCGCCGGCCGGGATCACGGGGCTCACGACAGCGGACGGGCGCGCGACGATCCTGATGCCGCACCCGGAGCGGGTGTATCGGACCGTGCAGAATTCGTGGCACCCGGAGACCTGGGCCGAGGACGGCGGCTGGATGCGGATGTTCCGCAACGCCCGCGTCTGGGTCGACTAGGAAGGGGAGGAAGGTCGGGAAGGCCTGGAAGGAAGGACAGGAAGGGGTTAGGGCCAGGAGTTCTTCAGCATCACCGCCGCGCGAGCAAGAATTCTTCGCACGAAGTGCGTGCCTAATACCTTCCTGACCTTCCGCTGGCCTTCCCCTTACTCCCTTGCGGCTCTCCCGATCGGCGTGATCTTGTCGAGCGTCTCTTCGGCGAAGAACTTCCGCACCATCATCGCCTGCTGCAGCCTGCCCTTGCGCACATAGGCCTCGTACAGCATGTCCTTGACGATTTCGAGCAGCACGCCCGCGTCGCTCGCGCTGAGTTCCGGCCACTGCGGCGACGGATCGGCATCGCTGCTGAAGAGCACTTTCTTCACGATGCCGAACGTCTCGTTGTCGATCTCCGCCATCTCGCGTGCTTCCCGCGCCTCCTCGAAGATGCGCAAGCGGCCGTTCTCGCCGAGGTCCTGGAAGACCATCTGCGCGGTGCGGCGGCACATTGAAGCGAAGGCATTGAAGTAGCCCGACGAATAACAACCGAGCGCCTCGCGGAACAGCCGCTCGACGTTCTCGGGCAGGTAGGTGAAGTTGAACTTCTCCTTCGCACGCTCGAGCTCGATGAAATTGTTCGCGAGTTCGACGCGGTTGGCTGCGTACATCTTGACCGCGAACTTGAGAAAAATCGGCGCGCCGCACGAATCGCAGCGATAGACGATGCCCACGTGGTTGGGACGGCTTGCGACGAGCTCGGAGTACTGCGGGATCGAGACCGCAGTGATGTGCGAGTACACCTGGCAGTGCGGGCACGGCAGGGCCAGGGCGCGCTCCTGGTCGTGGTGCAGACGGCTGCTGGAATCGACGTAGACGGACATCTTGTCTCAGCCCTTGGTCCGATCGTTGCCACTTTCAGTGTAGCGCATTGCCTTTGCAGCCGCTTCGTTTGCCGGTCGCGCGTCGAGCACGATGTCTGGCTTGCCGGGCTCCCGTGTCAGGAAGATGTCGTACCGGGCGCCATCGGCCAGCGGCCGCCAGGGGCTGTACGCATGCCGGGCGTCGATGCGGGCGTGCCATCCAGAAGCTGTCCGGGCCTGCGCCCAGATGTCTTCGCCGGCCTCGTCTACGTCACTCAAGGCATAACTGGTGGGGACGAGCAGGGCTGGCGCCGACTTTGCCGGCAACCACCGACTTTGTTGCCGCTGGAGCGCCCTTGGACGGGACCTCTGGGGCCAATTCCGTGCGCAGGTAGCGGCCGCCGAGCCGGTCCAGCCGGAAGCGATCGTGCAGCCCCAGTTCAGCGGTCCGACCCGTCCAGACCAACGTCCGGGCGTCCAACCGCCATTCGTCGCCCGCCATCTCGAACACCTGCATGCGGCCTGCGGGCAGCCGGGTGAGGGTGACCCGGTAGGCGCTCGGCCCCGTTCGCTCGCTATGGACCTGGGCGATCAGGGTCTTTGGCCGCATCGTCTCGTACGTCCGCAGGTGCAGGACGGGCGGCCAGAGCTGCTGTGCTGCCAGCAGCAACACGACCGCGACGGCCAGGTTGCCGGCCGCCTCCCACGGCCGATGCGCCAGCCAGCGGCTCAGGCTCACCAACAGGGCCAGCAGGCCGAAGGCGACGCAGAGCGCGATGACCCCCAGCATGTTGGAACCGGGCTCAGCTGGCGGGAATGAGCGAGGACAGGTCGCCGGAATCGACCAACCGCGCAAGGCTGGCAATGTCGCGATCCAGGCGATGGTCGTCGGGCTGGTACGGCACGATCGCCCGCACGACATCGTGCACGCGCTGCAGCTCGGCCGTGGTGGTGAGCGGACGCAATGAATCGAGTGCATGTGCAGCGGCGAGCAGTTCGATGCCCAGCACGCGCGCGGTGTTGTCACAGATCCTGGCGAGCTTGCGTCCCGCCCACGGCGCCATGCTGACGTGGTCTTCCTGGCCGGCAGAAGTCGGCAGGCTGTCCACTGACGCGGGGTGCGCGTACGTCTTGTTCTCCGAGACCAGCGCGGCCGCCGTGACGTGCGCAATCATGAAGCCCGATTCGAGCCCGGGCTCCGTGGTGAGAAACATGTTCAGGTTCGGGTTCACGCGTCGGTCGAGCAGGTCGATGCGCCGTTCCGACGTGCTGGCGAGTTCCGCGACGGCAATGGCGAGGAAGTCGCTGATGAACCCGATCGGTTCGGCGTGGAAGTTGCCGCCGGAGAGCACGTCCTCGCCGAAGATCAGCGGGTTGTCGGAGACGCCATTGATGGCGGCGCCAAGCACGTCGCGCGCATGGCGCACCGTGTGTTCGACGGCGCCGAACACCTGCGGCATGCAGCGCACCGCGTACGGATCCTGCACCCGCTCGCAGTTTTCGTGGCTGAGGCGGATCTCGCTGTCCGACGCGAGCAATGCGCGGATGCGGCGGGCCGCGTCGATCTGGCCCGGCAGCCGGCTCGCCTGCTGGATGCGGTCGTCGAACGGCGCGTGGCTGCCCGCGAGGCCTTCCACCGTCATCGCGCAACAGACCACGGAGGCATCGAGCAGCGCCTCGGCGCGGAACAGGCCGTCGAGCGCCAGCGACAAGCTCAATTGCGTTCCGTTGAGCAGCGCGAGACCTTCCTTCGCCTGCAGTTCGAGTGGCTCGACGCCAGCCGCGCGCGGTACGTCAATGTCCTTCAGGTCGCGCCGCGTGCCGTCGCCGGCGGGTGCTGTCGCCTCGCCTTCGCCGATGAGGGCGAGCGCGAGGTGCGCCAGCGGGGCCAGGTCCCCCGACGCGCCGACCGATCCCTGCGCCGGGATCACCGGCAATACGTCGGCATTGAGCAGCGCGAGCAGGGCGTCCACGACGAGTGGACGCACGCCGGAGAATCCGGCTGCCAGGTTGTTTGCCTTGAGCAGCAGCATGCGCCGCACCAGCGCGGGCGACAGCGGATCGCCGACGCCACAAGCGTGACTGCGCACGAGGTTGAGTTGCAGCTTCCTGGTTTTCTGGGCGGGAATGACACGATTGGCGAAGGCGCCAAAGCCCGTGTTGATGCCGTACGCCGTCCGCCCGGAGGCCACCGTCGCGACGACCGTGGCCTCGGACTCCCGCATGCGCGCGCGGGCGGGCTCCGACAATTCAACCGGCGGACGCTCGCGCTCGAACCGCCGCAGCTGTTCAAGCGTGAGCGACGCGCCGTCGATGGCGAGCTTCGTGTTACGCATGGAGGCTGCGATAGCGCATGCGGTGCGGTTCGTCGGCTTCGTCGCCGCGGCGCTTCCTGAGGTCGTCGACGTATTCCGAGTAGTTGCCCTCGAACCAGACCACCTCGCTGTTGCCCTCGAAGGCAAGGATGTGGGTCGCGATGCGGTCGAGGAACCAGCGATCGTGCGAAATGACGACGGCGCAACCGGGAAAGCTCAGCAGCGCTTCTTCGAGCGCGCGCAGCGTCTCGATGTCGAGGTCGTTGGTCGGTTCGTCGAGCAGGATGACGTTGCCGCCTTCCTTGAGCACCTTGGCGAGGTGCACGCGATTGCGTTCACCGCCCGACAGCTCGCCGATGGACTGCTGTTGCTGCGCGCCGCGAAAGTTGAAGCGGCCGACGTAGGCGCGCGATGGCGTTTCGTAGTTGCCGACCTTGATCATGTCGAGGCCGTTCGAGATCTCGGCGAAGACGGTCTTCCTGTCGTCGAGCGACTGCCGCGACTGGTCGACGTAAGCGAGCTGCACCGAAGGGCCGATGCGGAGTTCGCCGCCATCGGCGGTTTCCTGCCCGGTGATGATGCGGAACAGCGTGGTCTTGCCCGCGCCGTTCGGGCCGATGATGCCCACGATGCCGCCCTGCGGCAGGTTGAAGTTGAGGTTGTCGAACAGCAGCTTCTCGCCGTAGGACTTCGACAGCCCCTTGGCCTCGACCACGAGCTCGCCCAGGCGCGGGCCCGGCGGAATGTAGATTTCGTTGGTCTCGTTGCGCTCCTGGAAATCGCGCGACTGCAGTTCTTCGAACCGCTGCATGCGCGCCTTGCTCTTGGCCTGGCGGGCCTTCGGGTTCTGGCGCACCCACTCGAGTTCGCGCGCCAGCATCTTCTTGAGCGCGTCCTGCTGTTGCTCTTCGACCTTGAGGCGCGCTTCCTTCTGCTCGAGCCAGGAGGAGTAGTTGCCCTGCCAGGGAATGCCGTGGCCGCGGTCGAGTTCGAGGATCCAGCCCGCGACGTTGTCGAGGAAGTACCGATCGTGCGTTACCGCGATGACGGTGCCCGGGTACTGCTCGAGGTAGTGCTCGAGCCAGCGCACGGATTCGGCGTCGAGGTGGTTGGTCGGCTCGTCGAGCAGCAGCATGTCGGGTTTCGACAGCAGCAGCTGGCAAAGCGCCACGCGGCGACGCTCGCCGCCGGAGATTTTCGTAACGTCCGCATCCCACGGCGGCAGGCGCAGCGCATCGGCCGCGACTTCGAGCTGGCGTTCTAGGTTGTGGCCGTCGGTCGCCTGGATGATGGCCTCGAGCCGCGCCTGCTCGGCCGCGATCTTGTCGAAGTCGGCATCCGGTTCGGCGTACGCGGCATAGACCGCGTCGAGCCCGGCCAGAGCATCCTTGATGTGCTTGACCGCGATCTCGACGTTGCCACGCACGTCCTTCGTCGGGTCGAGCTGTGGTTCCTGCGGCAGGAAGCCGATGTTGATCCCGGGCTGCGGCCGCGCCTCACCTTCGAATTCCTTGTCGATGCCCGCCATGATCCTGAGCAGCGTGGATTTGCCGGATCCGTTCAAGCCGAGCACGCCGATCTTGGCGCCCGGGAAGAAGCTCAGGGAGATGTCGCGAAGGATGACCCGCTTCGGGGGTACGACCTTCCCGACGCGATTCATCGTGTAAATGAACTGTGCCATTGGGAGGGATTGCGCTCGTCGTCCGGCGGACTCGAAAAAGGTCGGGAATTATCGGTCATCCGGGGTATGGGAAGCTACCGCTGCCGCAGGCCTGCTGCTAGGCTGCCTCACACTCCGTTGCCAGGGCCCGCGCTGCTTGTCGCAGACCGAACCGCAATCGACGCCAGTGCTGATGGTGGCCAGCGACGCCCTGGGCCGTTACGGCTTCGGCGATGGGCATCAATTCGGGCCGGACCGGCAGGAAGCCTTCCTGCGCGAGATGCGTCGCAGCCCAGCTTACCTTGAGTTGCGCATCGTCGACCCGCGCATGGCCGAGCGCGACGAGCTGGAATCGTTTCACCGTAGCGACTACGTCGACCTCGTGGTCCAGAAGTCCGCCGCAGGCCGCGGTTACCTGGACATGGGCGACACTCCGGCGACCAAGGGCATCTTCGAGGCATCGATGCTGGTCGTGGGCGGCACGTTGCTGGCGGTCGAGGAGATCATGGGTGGCCGTGCGCGGCGTGGTTTCATTCCCATCGCCGGCCTGCATCATGCGTCGCGCGGCGGTGCGGCCGGATTCTGCGTATTCAACGACTGCGGCGTCGCCATCGAACTGCTGCGCAAGCGGCACGGCTTGCGCCGGATCGCCTACGTGGACATCGATGCGCATCACGGCGACGGCGTCTTCTATGCGTTCGAGTCGGACCCCGATGCGCTCTTCGCCGACATTCACGAGGATGGGCTCCACCTGTACCCGGGCACGGGCGCGGCGGACGAAACCGGCAAGGGCAGTGCCTACGGCACCAAA
This sequence comes from uncultured Gammaproteobacteria bacterium, assembly GCA_963743995.1. Classification (GTDB taxonomy): domain Bacteria; phylum Pseudomonadota; class Gammaproteobacteria; order Steroidobacterales; family Steroidobacteraceae; genus RPQJ01. The sequence goes on from CAVUSC010000001.1 coordinate 54,634, forward strand.
TTGAACCTGCCGTTGCCGCCGGGGGCGGGCGACGACGACTTTCACCGTGAATGGATCAAGGTCGAGGCGTACCTGCGGCAGACGCAGCCGGAGTTCATCCTGCTGCAGTGCGGCGCCGACAGCCTCGAGGGTGATCCCATCACGCATCTCGCCTTCTCCGAGGAGGCGCACGCGCATGCAGCGGCGGCCGTCTGCCGCATCGCCGATGAAATCGGGCACGGTCGCGTCCTCGCGCTGGGTGGCGGCGGATACAACCGGCAGAATCTCGCTCGCGCCTGGACGCGAGTGGTTGAGGCCCTCGTCGCGAGCCAGGCCTAGCGCCAGCCCTTGAAGAAACTGCCGTCGGCAAAGTCCCAGAGCAGGCTCAGGTGCCAGCGCGTGTCGTAGGGCTGGTCGCTGAGCGGCATCTCCGCACCGAGGCTCAGTGCCACGTGCGCGCCACGGGTGAGTCCGAAGCGCAGTTGTGGCACCACGGTCCACTGCACCGAGTCGCCACCGTCGTCTTCGAAAGGCACTGTTGCAGTGAACTCCAGCGCGGGGAAGACGCGGCGCGGCCATTGGGTCCAGCGGTAGTGCACGACGCCAGCGAACTCGGCCTCGCCGGTGTCCACGTCGTCCACAGGGAGGATCAAGCGCGCGCTCGACTGGAACATCCAGCGCTCGTCGAAGAGACGGCCGTACGCAAGGTAGGGGATGACCTCGTCGGACGCGTCGCCGTCGGTCGGAAAGGCAACCACCACGGCGCCCGACAGGATCGAACGCCGGGCAAGATCCCAGTGCAGGACCGTCTTGGCGCCGACCTCGACTTCGGTGATCTCGGAGTCCGTGCCATCGTCTTCATGGATGACCTCGACCACACCCATCGAGCGCTTGCCAAAGCGTTTCTCGATCTCGAGTACGTTGCGCCAGATGTCGGCGCCGTCGCGCTCGGTCAACCGTGATTTCCAGACTATCTCGTCCTCTGGAAAAGCCTTCTTGGTGCGGATCGGCAGGAAGAAATTCAGTTCGCCGGGTGGGTAGGATGCGCTGCCAGGGGCCAGGGTCTTCGCGTAGGCGACGACATTGCGGACCTGCTGCTCATCGAGCGCAGCCCCTTGCGCGGGCATCGTGGCCGACAACCCCAGCGCCTGGCCGCCATGCGTGACGACGATCTGCCAGTCTTCGGCGGGTTCGCGGCTGTTGAACAACGGGTCGGACAGGTCGGCGGGTTGCGGGTCCAGCGCCTTGACGGTTGGATTTTCCGGGTCGGGGCGCCCCGTGGGGCCGTGGCAGGCGGCGCAGACGCTCTCGAACGTGCGGCGGCCGGCATCGAGGTCTGGACCTGGTCCCGCGCTGGCCAGGGCGGGCAGCGCGAGGGCGGCCAACCCAGGCAGGACTACAGCGAGCAAGCCTGCGAACGTCGTACTTCGTCGCTTATTCATTGCAGCGGTCCCTTTGATGCACGCGCCGACGGGAAACTTCGATTGCACCGTAGCGCCGTCAATGCTTACGCGCGCTCGGTAGTTTCCGTGATCAGCTACAATTGCGCGTCCCCGACCGTGGAGAGCACATGTTTCCCGCCAGCATGACTATTGCCGGGTTCGACCCCGAACTCGCGGCATCGATCGATCACGAGCGCGTCCGCCAGGAAGACCACATCGAGCTGATCGCCTCCGAGAACTACGCCAGTCCGCGCGTGCTCGAGGCGCAGGGTTCCGTGCTCACCAACAAGTACGCCGAAGGCTATCCCGGCAAGCGCTATTACGGCGGGTGTGAGTACGTCGACATCGCCGAGCAGCTGGCGATCGACCGCGCCAGGAAGCTGTTCGGTGCCGCATACGCCAACGTCCAGCCACACTCCGGTTCGCAGGCCAACGCCGCCGCGTACCTGGCGCTGATCAAGCCGGGCGACACGCTGCTCGGCATGAGCCTCGACCACGGCGGCCACCTCACGCACGGCGCCAAGGTCAACTTTTCCGGCAAGATCTTCAATGCCGTGCAGTACGGGCTCGATCCGGCCACAGGCGCGATCGATTACGCGCAGGTCGAGCGCCTCGCGCACGAACACAAGCCGAAGATGATCATCGCGGGCTTCTCCGCGTATTCGCGCATCCTCGATTTCCCGCGCTTCCGCGCGATTGCCGATGCCGTGGGCGCGTATTTTCTCTGCGACATGGCGCATGTAGCCGGCCTGGTCGCGGCGGGTGTGTATCCCAACCCGGTACCCTTTGCCGACGTCGTCACGACGACGACGCACAAGACGCTGCGCGGTCCGCGCGGCGGCCTGATCCTGGCGCGCGAGAACGACGAGATCACCAAGAAGCTCAACTCGATGATCTTCCCCGGCACGCAGGGCGGTCCGCTGATGCACGTCATCGCGGCCAAGGCGGTGGCGTTCCTGGAGGCGATGCAGCCCGAGTTCGTGGACTACCAGAAGCAGGTCGTCGCCAATGCGCGCGAGATGTGCAAGATCTTCGAGCAGCGTGGCATCAAGATCGTTTCCGGCGGCACGGACAACCACCTGTTCCTGGTCGACCTGTCCGACAAGGACGTGACGGGCAAGGAAGCGGACGCCGCGCTCAGCCGGGCGCACATCACCGTGAACAAGAACTCGGTGCCGAACGACCCGCGCCCGCCGATGGTCTCGAGCGGTATCCGCATCGGTACGCCTGCGGTCACCACTCGCGGCTTCAAGGAAGCCGAGGTCGCGCAGCTCGCCCACTGGATCTCCGACGTGCTCACCCACCCGAACGACGAAGCCGTGATCGCGAAGACCCGCACGGCGGTCGAAGCGATTTGCCGCCGCTTCCCGGTGTACGGCAGCTAGCGCGGCCTGAACAGGCAGCAGGGCAGGAGACCGTCCGGTGTACTGTCCGTTCTGCACCTTCGAGGAAACGAAAGTCATCGACTCGCGCCTGTCCGGCGAGGGCCAGCAGGTGCGTCGTCGCCGGGAATGCCTGCGCTGCGGCGAGCGCTTCACTACCTTCGAATCGGCCGAACTCGTCATGCCCCGTGTCGTGAAGAGCGACGCGACGCGCGAGCCCTTCGACGAAACGAAGCTGCGCTCGGGCATGGTGAAGGCGCTCGAAAAGCGGCCCGTGCCAATCGAAGCAGTGGACGCAGCCGTGAATCATGTCTGCCACAAGTTGCGCACGCTCGGCGAGCGCGAAGTCCCGGCGCGGCTGATCGGTGAACTCGTCATGGACGAGTTGCACCAGCTCGACGAGGTGGCCTATGTCCGCTTCGCCTCCGTCTACCGCAGCTTCCAGGACGTCGACGCATTCCGCGAAGAGATCGACAAGTTGCGGCACCGGCGGCCGCGCTCCGCCGAAGAACTGCAGCTCGGGCTGTGGACCGGCGCCGACGCGCCGTTGTCCGTCGCACCTGTGCCGGGCAATGGCAACAACGCGCCTGGCAAGAAGTAGACTGCACGGCCATGACCGCCGGCGCTGCTGCAATCGACCACGTCCACATGGCGCGAGCGCTGCAACTTGCCGCGCGAGGCACGTATTCGACGGCACCCAACCCAGCGGTTGGCTGCGTCGTGCTCGATGCGAGCGGCGCCGTGGCGGGCGAGGGCTGGCACCATCGCGCGGGACAGCCGCACGCCGAGGTGTATGCGCTGCACGCCGCGTCTGTCCGCGCACGCGGCGGCACGGCATACGTCACGCTCGAGCCGTGCTCGCACCACGGACGCACGCCACCGTGCGCCGACGCATTGATCGAGGCGGGAGTGCGCCGGGTCGTGGCGGCGATGCAGGATCCGAACCCGCGCGTCGCCGGGGATGGCCTGCGCAGCCTCGAAGCCGCTGGCATCGTGACGGCGGTCGGCGTACTCGAGCACGCGGCGCGCGAGCTCAATCGTGGCTTCGTCTCGCGCATGACGCGCGGACGGCCCTGGGTGACGGTCAAGCTCGGCAGCAGCGTGGACGGGCGCACCGCGTTGGCTGATGGATCGAGTCAGTGGATCACGTCGGAATCCGCACGGGCCGACGTACAGCGGCTGCGGGCCCGCGCCTCGGCCATTGTCACTGGGATCGGCACCGCCCTCGCGGACGATCCCGCACTGACCGTGCGTGATGGGACCCTCGACCTGGGTGGTCGCGCTCCATTGCGCGTCGTGCTCGATTCCCGCGGGCGACTCGAACCCGACCTCAAGCTTGCACGCGACGGCTTGCCGACGCTGGTCTTTACGTCCGCTGCGGGTGCGCGTGCGTTGGCACGGCTCGCGGATTCCGAGCCAGCGGGCCTGCAGGTCGAGGCCGTGGCTGTGGATGACTCGGGATTCATCGACCTCGACGCGACGTTGCGACGCCTGGCGGCCCTCGAATGCAACGAAGTGCTGGTGGAAGCCGGGCCTCGTCTCGCGGGCAGTTTCCTCGCGGCCGGACTCGTGGATGAACTCGTGTTGTACGTCGCGCCGACGATCCTCGGCGAAACGGCGCAACCCGCGTTTATCCTCCCGCATGCGCTGCGTGTGCTGGCAGAGCGGCCACAGTATTCCTATCACGACGTGCGAAGGGTCGGAGCGGATCTGCGCCTGGCCCTGCGTCCCGTGGAGACCCGAGCCTGATGTTCACCGGAATCGTGCAGGGCGTTGGAACGGTGCGTGCGATCGAGCCTCACGAAGGCGATGTCACCGTCGTGTTCGACACTGCCGGCGTCTCGCTCGCCGACATCGAACTCGGCGGCAGCATTGCCGTGAGTGGTGTCTGCCTCACGGCCACCCGCTTCGATGCGTCGAGTTTCGCGGCGGACGTTTCGCGTGAAACGCTGTCGCTCACCACGCTTGGCAACCGGGTCGTCGGCAGCAGGGTGAACCTGGAGAAAGCGCTGCGTGCCGGGCAGGCACTGGGCGGGCATTACGTTTCCGGGCACGTGGATGGCGTGGGGGAACTGGTTTCGCGTCAGGATGACGCACGTTCGGTGCGCATGGAATTCCGGGTGCCGCCCGAACTCGCTCGGTACGTCGCCCGCAAGGGGTCGATCTGCATCGACGGAGTCAGCCTCACCGTGAACGGCGCCGAGGGCAATCGCTTCGACGTGAACCTGGTGCCACACACCGTGCAAGTCACCACGCTGGGAGCCTTGCAGCCCGGCCACCGGGTCAACCTCGAAGTCGACATCATCGCGCGTTATGTCGAGCGGATGATGCGTCCCGACCTGGACTGAGCCTTGTGCCGGCGGTTCCGCCGTCGGCCCCCGCCCCTGTTAAACTGCGCGCCGCGAAGGCGGATCGGGCACCATCGCGGCCTGATTAAACACGCTATAATTCAATGACCTAGGTGCTCTTTGTCATGCATGCCCTAAATACCATAGAGGAAATCCTCGACGACATCCGCCAGGGCCGGATGGTCGTGATCATGGACGACGAGGATCGCGAGAACGAAGGCGACCTGGTGATGGCCGCGACAAAGGTGCGTCCCGAGGACGTCAACTTCATGGCCCGGTACGGTCGTGGCTTGATTTGCCTCACGCTGACCCGCGACCGCTGCCGCCAGCTGCGGCTGCCGCTGATGGTCAGCGATACCGACGGCGACCAGCGCACGAACTTCACGCTGTCCATCGAAGCCGCCGAGGGCGTCACGACCGGCATCTCGGCGTACGACCGGGCGCACACGATTCGCACCGCGGTCGCTGCAGCCGCGCGCGCCGAAGACCTGCGCCAGCCGGGCCACATCTTTCCGCTCATGGCGCAGCCCGGCGGCGTGCTGACGCGCGCCGGTCACACGGAAGCAGGTTGTGACCTGGCGCGGCTGGCGGGCGTCGAGCCCGCAGCCGTGATCGTAGAGATCCTGAACGACGACGGCACGATGGCGCGCCGCCCCGACCTGGAAAATTTCGTGCACGAGCACAAGATCAAGATCGGCACGATCGCTGACCTGATCCGCTACCGGCTCGAGAAGGAGCGTTCGGTCGAACGCATCGCTGAGCGGCAGATCACGACCGAGTTCGGTCCTTTCCGCCTGGTCTGCTACGAAGACCACGTCAACGGCACGGTGCACCTCGCGCTCGTCCTCGGCGACCCGGCGTCGGAGCAGGCACCGTTGGTGCGTGTGCACCTGAAAGACACCGTGCGCGATCTCGTCGGCTCCATCGAGGAAGGCCACAGCTGGTCGCTGCGAGGCGCCATCGAACGCGTGGCGCGCGAGGGTTCGGGCGTCGTGGTGCTGCTGCGTCCGCACGAAAGCCCGCTCGAGATTGCTGAAGCCGTGCGCTCGAGCAACCCGGCCGGGGCGACGGCGAGCCCGGCGCGCGGCGCGCAAGTGCTGCGCACCTACGGCATCGGGGCGCAGATCCTGCGTGATCTCGGCGTGCGCACGATGCGCGTGCTGAGCGCGCCGAAACAGATGCATGGCCTGTCGGCGTTCGGCCTCGAAGTCGCCGAATACGTGGATTGAGGAGCAGATTCGAGATGGACAACATCCGCACCCTGAACGGCGACGTCATCGCGCGCGACCTGCGCGTCACCATCATCGCCTCGCGCTTCAACGATGCGATCGTCGAGAACCTCCTGCGTGGTGCGGTCGATGCACTGCTGCGCCACGGCGCCAGCGAGAAGCAGATCGAGATCATCCGCGTGCCCGGCGCGTATGACCTGCCATTCGTCGCGCGTCGTGTCGCCGCGTCGAAGCGCTGCGACGCCATCGTCGCCCTCGGCGCCGTGATTCGCGGCGCCACGCCGCACTTCGATTACGTCTGCAGCCAGTGCGCTTCGGGCCTGGCGCGTGCCGCGGACGACACCGGCGTGCCGATCGCATTCGGCGTACTGACCACCGACACCATCGAGCAGGCGGTGGAACGCGCCGGCACGAAGGCGGGCAACAAGGGTGCGGACGCGGCGCTCGTGGCGCTGGAACTTGCCAACCTGATGCGCCGGCTGGATGTCCGAGGATGACGCGACCCCGTGGCGACCGGTCCGGGCGAGCGCGCAGCTTGTCGCGCCGCCTCGCGCTGCAGGCGCTGTACCAATGGCAGATGACCGGCCAGTCGTTCCCGGAACTGCGCAACCAGTACACCTCGGACGAAGGCTACCCGGAAGTCGACCCGGAGTACTTCCAGCAACTGCTGCAGGGCGTGGTCGAAGGCGCCGAGGCACTCGACGCGATGATCGGCGCCTGGCTCGATCGGCCGGTGACGCAGCTCGATCCGGTCGAGCACGCAGTGCTGCTGATCGGTGTCGAGGAACTCCGCGTGCACGTCGAAGTGCCCTACAAGGTGGTGCTGAACGAATGCGTCGAACTCGCCAAGAAGTTCGGCGCCACCGACGGCCACAAGTTCATCAACGCCGTGCTCGATCGTGCGGCGCGCGAGTTGCGCGCAGCCGAGCAGCAGGCCACGGCGCGACGCCCGCCCCGCAAGTAATCGCCCCGCCCGAACGCCGGAGCACCCGTGTCCCTCGGTGAGTTCGACGTCATCGCCCGTTACTTCTCGCGCGCTGCGAAGCGCGGCGATGTCCTGCTCGGCGTCGGTGATGACGCGGCGTTGCTGACACCGCCCCCGGGCGTGGCCCTGGTCGCTGCCACGGATACGCTGGTCGAAGGCCGTCATTTCCTGCCGGACACGCCCGCCGCCGCTTTGGGTCACCAGGCGTTGGCCGTGAACCTGAGCGACCTTGCGGCCATGGGAGCCGAACCGGCTTGGGCGCTGCTTTCCTTGTCGCTGCCGCGCGCCGACGAGCGGTGGCTCGGCGAATTTGCTGCGGGCCTGTATGCGCTGGCTGAGCGCCACGGCGTCGCGCTCGTCGGTGGCGACACGGTCGCCGGTCCACTGGTGATCACGGTGGAAGTGCTGGGCTTTGTGCCGCCCGCGGAGGCGCTGCGCCGCTCGGGCGCACGGGCGGGTGATCTCGTCATCGTGTCCGGCGAGCCGGGAGTGTCAGCGGCCGGTCTCGAGGAATTGCAATCGGGGCGTGCAACGTTCGAGTCTAAGGACGCGCGCGTGCGCCGCTTCCTCCGTGCCGAGCCGCGACTGGCCCTGGGGCGCGCGCTGCGTGGATTCGCAACCGCTGCAATGGACGTCTCCGATGGGTTGCTCGGCGACCTCGGCAAGCTCGCGCGAGCGAGCGGCGTGCGGGCATGCATCGACCTGGAGCGCCTGCCGGTGGCGCCTGAACTTGCGGCGTACTCCCTGGCCGAACAGGAGCGCCTGGTGCTGCACGGCGGCGACGATTACGAACTGCTGTTCACGTTGCCCTCGGACCATTTCGGCCACATCGCTCACCTCGCCGAGACGGGAGCGTGCAGCCTGCGGTGCATCGGCGCGATGGCGCCGGGCGAGGGTGTCGAATGCCGTCGTGACGGCGTGCGTGTGAATGTCGCGGGGAAAGGGTATGACCATTTCGCCTCCTGAGACTCCGCACAAGCACGACCGGATCCCTGTTCCAGCAGCGCTGCTGCGCGATCCCGTTCACCTGCTCGCGCTGGGATTCGGCTCGGGACTCGCGCCCATCGCGCCGGGCACGTTCGGTTCGATCGTCGGCCTGCTGTTCGGGCTCGCGCTCGCGCCGTTCGGGCTCCCGATCGCCCTGGCCGTAACGGTGGTCCTGACCCTCGCCGGAATCTGGATTTGCGGCGAGAGCGCACGCAAGCTCGGTGTGCACGACCATCCCGCCATCGTGTGGGACGAAGTGGCTGGAATGATGCTCACTTTGCTGGCCGCGCCGGCCACCTGGTGGGGAAGCTTGCTCGCTTTCGGGTTGTTCCGCCTGTTCGACATCTGGAAGCCCTGGCCGATCCGGGAGATCGATCACGGAATGCGGGGTGGACTGGGAATTATGCTCGACGACGTTATGGCAGCCCTGATGGCCGCCATCCTGTTGCTGATCATCAAGAAGTACACGTGACCGAAGCCAGTTCCACCGATCGATCCGAGGCCGCGTCATCCGTGCATCCACACGCGCAAACGCAGACCTTGATGATGGAATCGTTGCCCGGCACGCCCGAGCGGATCGGCAAGTATTACGTCGTGCACGAAGTGGGTCGCGGCAGCACGGGCACCGTGTACCTCTCGCACGATCCGTTCTACGGGCGCGACGTCGCCATCAAGCTCTATCACGCCACGAGCAGCGACGACGCCGAAAGCCGCAATGCCCGCAGGATGTTCATGGGCGAAGCGAAGATGGTCGGCAAGCTGCAGCACCCGAACATCGTGCCGATCTTCGACGCGGGCGAGGAAGACGGCCGCCGCTATGTCGTCACCGAGCACGTACACGGCGCGCGCACGCTGAGCGCCTATTGCCGGTCGGGCAGCCTGCTGCCGATCGACCAGGTCGTCTCCATCATGTACAAGTGCGCGAAGGCACTGCACTACGCGCATTCGCGTGGCGTCGTCCATCGCGATATCAAGCCGTCGAACATCCTGCTGACGCAGGATGGCGACGTACGCATCGTCGATTTCGGCATCGCCCTCGTCGCGGACTCCGACGTCTCGCGGCTCGAGGGCGTCGCCGGCAGCCCGGCCTACATGTCGCCCGAGCAGGTGCAGGGCCTCGAGCTCGACGCACGCTCCGACCTGTATTCGCTCGGCGCCGTCATGTACGAAATGCTGTGCGGCCAGCGGCCGTTCCGCGCCGGTGCCCTTGGCAAGCTGCTGCGCCAGGTGGTGCAGTCCGAGGCCGAGTCGCTGCGACTCGTGCGTCCTGAGATTCCAGAGGAACTCGAGGAAGTCGTCAAGCGCGCGTTGCAGAAGGAGCCCAGCAACCGCTATCGCACGGGCACCGAATTCGCTGCCGAGCTCACGCGCGTGCACCAGAAGCTGCGCGCGTCGCAGGCAGAGATCGACGACGAAGAGCGCTTCGCCGTGATGCGCAAGCTGCGCTTCTTCCATGATTTTTCCCACGGCGAGATCCGCGAAGTGATGCGCGCCGGGGTCTGGACCGAGTGCCAGCCGGGCGAGGCCGTGCTGCGCGCGGGCGACATCGATGACCGGTTTTACATCGTGGTTTCCGGCACCGTGCGCCTGAGCCGCGGTGGCGACATCATCGGCCGAGTTCCCGCCGGCGGCTGCTTCGGCGAGGCCGGCTATGCCGAAGGCTCACGCCGTGACACCGTCGTCGAGGCCGAAAGCGCGGTGACCATGCTGAAGGTGGCGGCGACTCTGCTCGAGCAGTCCTCGGTCTCGTGCCAGCTGCGCTTCCACAAGGTGTTCGTGCGGGAGCTGATCGGGCGCCTGCAGCGTGGGAAGAAGTAGGGGAAGGGGGTGGAAGGCCCGGAAGGCCAGGAAGGCGTTAGACGCCACCCCGCCAACGCCTGCAAACCCGAACGCTTCCAGTTCCCGCATCGATAGGAAGAAGGCGCCATCGGCGCCTTTTGTGTCTGGTCAGATCCATTGGCAGGATCACGGGTCGCGTGTGGGACGCGCGTGAGCGAAGTGGTCGCTGATTTCCGACTAACTTTCCGGGCCTTCCTGAGCCTTCCTGGCCTTCCTGGCCTTCCTAGTCTCTTTCCTTGTCCTTCTCGATTAACGCATACGCGCTGTGATTGTGGATCGACTCGAAGTTCTCGGTCTCGACCACGTAGGCGAGCACGCGCTCTTCCGCATTCAGCCGCATGGCCACGTCGCGGACGATGTCCTCGACGAACTTGGGGTTATCGTAGGCGCGCTCGGTCACGTACTTCTCGTCCGGGCGTTTCAGGATGCCGAACACTTCGCACGACGCTTCCTGCTCGGCGATGTCGATCAGTTCCTCGATCCACACGTGCTCGCGCACGCGGGCCTTGATCGTGATGTGCGAACGCTGGTTGTGCGCGCCGTAATCCGAGATCCGCTTCGAGCACGGGCATAGGCTCGTGGCAGCCACCACGACGCGAATCCACATCTCTTCCACGCCAGCGTGGATCTCGCCGATCAGGCTGGCGTCATACTTGACGACGCTCTCCACCTTGGTGACGGGCGCCTGCTTCATCACGAAGTACGGGAACGACATCTCGATGTGGCCAGAGGTGGCATCGAGACGCTCGGTCATTTCGGTCAGCATGGCGCGGAACGAGTCGACCGAGATCTCCCGCTCGTGCAGGTGCAGGATCTCGACGAACCGCGACATGTGCGTGCCCTTGAAGTTGTGGGGCAATGCGACGTACATGTTGAAGTTCGCGACCGTGTGCTGCTCGCCGCCCGAACGGTCGCGGACGCGGACGGGGTGGAATACGTCCTTGATGCCGACCTTGTTGATCGGGACCTGGCGGGAGTCGGCCCGGCCCTGGACGTCTTCGATGGGCGTCACGCTGGCACTGCCGAGCGTTGGTGAGGGGCGGCTCATGGTGCGGTCCGGTCGGGAAGTACTGTCGTCCATTCGGGTGCTGGCCGAGCGTGGATTCCGGCCGTGAGCGACCAGTATACGAGACTCTGTCCGGGCCTGCCGGCGGTGCGGACCCCGTTACCCAGGCGTCAGGACGCCCGGCTCGCAACGGCTGGGCGACTCGAGCGGTGGTCCGCCCAGAGTCGCTGGACCTGCTTTTCGAGGCCCAACGTGTCGATTCCGGCCAGGCCCAGGCAATCCTCGCGCGAGCCGTGCTCGATGAACCGATCCGGGATGCCGATGTGGTGAACCTGGGCGGCGATACCGCAGCCAGCGAGGCACTCGCTCACGGCACTGCCGGCACCGCCGGCGATCACGTTTTCCTCCAGCGTGACGATGCACGAATGCGTCGCCGCGAGGCGGCAGACCGTGTCCTCGTCGAGCGGCTTGACGAAACGCATGTTGACCAGCGTCGCATCGAGTTTCTCCGCCAATGCGATGCACGGCGCCACCATCGTGCCGAACGCAAGCAGCAACAGGCCCGAACGGCCCTCACGGCGAATTTCGGCGCGGCCGACCGGCAGCGCACTCATTGCGGCGACGATCGGCGTGCCCGGGCCGGGCCCGCGCGGATAGCGCACGGCCGCGGGGCCATCGAGCGTGACTGCGGTGTAGAGCATCTGCCGGCATTCATTTTCGTCAGCCGGCGCCATCACGACCAGGTTGGGGATGCAACGCAGGAACGACAGGTCGAACGCGCCCTGGTGCGTAGCGCCGTCACCACCCACGAGACCGCCGCGGTCGATTGCAAACGCGACGGGTAATTCCTGCAGCGCGACGTCGTGGATCAACTGGTCGTAAGCACGCTGCAGGAACGTCGAGTAGATCGCGACCACCGGACGCAACCCTTCGCAGGCCATGCCGGCGGCGAGCGTGACTGCATGCTGCTCGGCGATGGCAACGTCGAAATAGCGGTCGGGGAATCGCTTCGAGAATTCGACCAGCCCCGAGCCCTCGCGCATGGCGGGCGTGATGCCGACGATGCGCGGATCGCGTTCGGCCATGTCACAGAGCCACTGCCCGAAAACCTGCGAGTAGACCGGGCCCGTCGCCTTTTCCTTGAAGATCGTGCCGGCCTCGGGGTCGAACGGACCCGGGCCGTGCCACTTGATCGGATCCGCTTCGGCGGGCGCGTAGCCCTTGCCCTTGCGCGTCACGACGTGCAGGAACTGCGGGCCTTCGAGATCGCGCAGGTTGGTGAGCGTCTTCACCAGCATGTCGAGATCGTGGCCGTCGATCGGGCCGAAGTAATTGAAGCCCATCTCCTCGAACAACGTGCCGGGCAGCACCATGCCCTTGAAGTGCTCCTCGGAGCGGCGCGCGAGTTCCCACACGGTGGGCATGCGGCGCAGGATTTTCTTGCCGCCTTCGCGCAGCGCGGCGTAGGTCTTGCCCGAGAGCACGCGGGCGAAGTAGTTCGACAGCGCGCCGACGTTCTCCGAGATCGACATGTCGTTGTCGTTCAGGATCACCAGCACGTTGGCATCGAGCGCGCCGGCGTGGTTCAGTGCTTCGAACGCCTGGCCGGCGGTGATCGCGCCATCGCCGATGACGGCGACCACGCGACGTTTCTCTCCCTTGCTCTTCGCCGCCAGCGCCATGCCGATGGCCGCGCTGATCGAGGTGCTCGAGTGCCCGACGCCGAAGGTGTCGTATTCGCTCTCGAAACGGCTCGGGAATGGCGCCAGGCCGCCCTTGTGCTTGATCGTCTGCAGGCGTTGGCGACGACCGGTCAGCACCTTGTGGGGATAGGCCTGGTGTCCCACGTCCCAGACCAGGCGGTCGTGCGGTGTGTCGAAGACATAATGCAGCGCGATCGTGAGTTCGACAGTGCCGAGGCCGGCGGCGAAATGGCCGCCCATCTGGCTGACGGTCTGGATCAGGAACTCGCGCAGTTCGCCGGCCAGCGGCACCAGCTTGGACTCCGGCAACTGGCGGAGGTCTGACGGCGCCTCGATGCGCGTGAGCAACGGATAAAGATCGGGGCGCGACATTTCGGTAATTTTACACTGCCGCGGTCCCGGACCGTCCGTTTAACGGTTCCGGGTGAGCAACCAGTGGGATAAATCGGCCAGCGGGCTGTCCCGCCAGCCATGCGCTGCAAGCTGCCGGCTGGCCTCTTCGTGCAGGTCGCCGACTCGCGCCCGAGCCGCTTCCAGCCCGGCGATTGCGGGGTAGGTGGGCATGCCGCGGGCTTCGTCGCTGCCCGGCGGTTTGCCGATGACCTGCACGTCGCCTTCGACGTCGAGGATGTCGTCCTGCACCTGGAAAGCCAGGCCCACGCGTTCGCCGAAAACGCTCAAGGCGGCAAGCTGGTCGGCGACAAGACCCGTCCGGCAGTGTGCCGCCATCAGCACGCTCGCGCGGATGAGCGCACCTGTCTTGAGCGCATGCAACTGCTCGAGATCGGCCAGGGTCAATGAGCCGCCCTCGGCCGCCAGGTCGAGCGCCTGCCCACCTGCCATCCCGGCGGTGCCACTGGCGACGGCAAGTGTGTCGATGATACGTACACGCACTGCGGGATCGTGCGGCAGCCCCGGATGCGACGCCAGCAGGTGAAATGCCAGTACCTGCAGCGAATCTCCGGCCAGGATCGCCGTCGCTTCATCGAACTGCCTGTGACAGGTGGGCCGGCCGCGACGCAGGTCGTCGTCATCCATCGCCGGCAGGTCGTCGTGGACGAGTGAATAGCAGTGGATCAGCTCGACGGCACACGCGGCGGCGTCCACCTGGTCGAGCGGAACGCCCAGCGTTTCCGCAGTCGCATACACGAGGGCCGGGCGGATGCGTTTACCGGGACCGAGGACGCTGTAGCGCTGCGCGGCGTGCAGTCGGCCGGGCACTTCCTGCGCACCTGGGAGCCACGCATCGAGTTCGCGCTCGACGCGCAAGCGCCACCGCTCCAGGGCCTGGGCCAATGGTTCACGCGGCGCGGAAGCCGCTGGCTGGGAACTCATGTGTCGCCGGGCTCGAACGGTTCGGGTGTGGCCGTGGCCGACTTCTGCAGCAGGATCTCGACCTTCTGCTCGGCCTGCTTGAGCGAGCCCTGGCAGTCGCGGGCGAGGGCCACGCCGCGCTCGAAATGCTTGAGCGCGTCTTCCAGCGACAGGTCGCCGTGTTCCAGCTTGTCGACGGTTGCCTCGAGTTCGCCCAGGGCGCGCTCGAAGTCTGGGGGATTGGCGGGTGTTTCGGTCACTGGCTGGGCCTCCGGAGGGCGGGAAGCCTTGCACAGGGGTCCGCAGGGGTCAACGCGCCCCGGCCCGGTTGGCCGGCCGGACCATTGCGTGGATTGCGACTCGCCATGCGGGCCCGAGGGGACTAACGTCGGGAGGTCCCGGCGTGCCAGCGTTGACTCGGCTTTGGACTTGGTCTAGTAGTCGCTGACGGCCGCCTGGGCAGTCTGCGTCACTGCGCGCGACATCGAAAACAACCGACACGGAGGCAAGAGAGCCATGGCAACGTTGAAGGGCAGCAAGACCGAAGGCAACCTGAAGGCCGCGTTTGCCGGCGAATCGCAGGCCAACCGCCGCTACCTTTATTTCGCTCAGAAGGCCGACGTCGAAGGCTTCAACGACGTGGCTGCCGTGTTTCGCTCGACGGCCGAAGGCGAGACCGGTCACGCACATGGTCACCTGGAGTACCTTGAAGCGGTGGGCGACCCGGCCACGGGCCTGCCGATCGGTCCCACATCCAGCAACCTGAAGGCCTCGATCGCTGGCGAAACCCACGAGTACACCGACATGTACCCGGGCATGGCGAAAGCCGCTCGCGACGAGGGCTTCGACGAAATCGCCGACTGGTTCGAGACGCTGGCAAAAGCCGAACGCTCGCATGCCAACCGGTTTCAGAAGGCGCTCGACACGCTCTGAGCGGGGCTGTTCGGGCAGGTTGTCGGGACGCAGCCACGGAGGGCGGGCTTCGCCTCGCCCTCATGCTGCGCGCGGCCAGCCCGGACCGGAAGTCCCAGCGT
The DNA here is from genome assembly GCA_963743995.1 of uncultured Gammaproteobacteria bacterium. GTDB lineage: Bacteria > Pseudomonadota > Gammaproteobacteria > Steroidobacterales > Steroidobacteraceae > RPQJ01. Next base: position 69,882 of record CAVUSC010000001.1, read on the forward strand.
CGAGGAACGCGCCATGACCGAAGAATCCAGCACCAGGACCGCGGGCAGCGGTGCGCGCGAGGGCAGCCTGTCGCGACCGACACGCCATCCCATTGCCTGGCGCGAGCCCGAGTACTTCGACGAAGACAAGCTGGTCCACGAACTCGAGCGTGTGTACGACCTTTGCCACGGTTGCCGTCGCTGCTTCAGCCTGTGCAATTCGTTTCCATTGCTGTTCGATGCCATTGACGCATCGCCATCCGGTGAACTCGATGGCGTCGACAAGAACGTGTTCTGGGAGGTGGCCGATCACTGCTACCTCTGCGACATGTGCTACCTGTCGAAATGTCCGTACGTGCCGCCGCACCCGTGGAACATCGACTTTCCGCACCTGATGCTGCGGGCGAAGGCGGTCAGGTTCAAACAGGGCGGCACGCGCGCGCGCGACAAAGTGCTGAGTTCGACTGACCTGGTCGGCGCGCTGGCAGGAATTCCGGTCGTTTCGCAGATCGTCAACAAGGTGAACGGCACGGCATTCGGACGCCGCATGCTCGACAAGACGCTCGGTGTGCACCCCGAAGCGCCGATTCCCGATTACCACAGCACGACAGGCCGTGCGCGAGTCGCGCGAGGACACGTGCCCGAGGCAATTACGGTGACGGCCACGGCGGAAACGCGGGGCAAGGTGGCGTTGTTTGCGACTTGCTACTGCAATCGCAACGAACCGGACATCGTCGACGATCTCGCCACCGTGTTCCGTCACAACGGTGTTCCAGTCACCGTCGTGCCGCGCGAGAAGTGCTGTGGCATGCCGAAGCTCGAACTCGGCGACCTCGATTCGATCGAGCGCGCCAAGGACCTGAACATCCCGGTGCTGGCCGCGATGGTGGAGCAGGGGCACGACCTCGTGGCGCCGGTCCCCTCGTGCGCGCTGATGTTCAAGCAGGAACTGCCGCTGCTCTTCCCCGAGGACGAGCAGGTAGAAAAAGTGCGGGCTGCGATGTTCGATCCGTTTGAATACCTCGCGCTGCGCCACAAGGCGGGCCTGCTGCGCACGGATTTTGCCAGGCCGCTGGGCAAGGTCAGCTATCACGTGCCGTGTCACCTGCGCGTGCAGAACCTCGGCCTCAAGACCCGCGACGTGCTGCAGCTGATTCCCGGTACCGAGATCGAGCCGATCGAGCGTTGCTCGGGTCACAACGGCACCTATGGCGTTAAGCGGGAATATCGCGAGATTTCGCTGAAGATCGGCAGGCCGGTGATCAGCAAGGTCAAGACTGCGGCACCTGACTACTACGCGAGCGACTGCCCGATGGCGGGCCACCAGATCGAGTCCGGCCTCGGCGCCGATCCGAAACCGCCGACGCATCCGCTGCACCTGCTGCGCATCGCGTATGGCCTCTGAATTCCTGCGTTGATGCAAGACACGACCATGACGACGAACATCACGACGGTCCGCGGCTGCCAGAAGTTGACGCCCGAGGACCTGTTCAGCCTCGAGCAGTATGCAAAGCGGCGGCCGCAGTTCCGGCCGCAGGTGCTCGCGCACAAGAAGCGGCGCACGCTGCAGGTCGGTCCGCACGCGACGATCCTGTTCGAGGATCGCCTCACGGTGCAGTACCAGGTGCAGGAGATGCTGCGCATCGAACGGATTTTCGAGTCAGAGGGCATTGCCGACGAACTGGGGGCATACAACCCGTTGATTCCGGACGGCAGCAACTGGAAGGCCACGCTGTTGATCGAGTATCCCGATCCCGAAGAGCGTAAGGCCGCGCTCGCCGGTCTCAAGGGAATCGAGGACCGTTGCTGGGTGCAGGTCGCCGGTCACGCACGCGTTCATGCGATTGCCGATGAAGACCTGGAGCGCGAGAACGATGAGAAGACGTCGGCCGTGCATTTTCTGCGTTTCGACTTGACGCCGGGCATGGTCGCGGCTGCGAAGGGCGGAGCAGCGGTCAGTGTTGGTATAGACCATACGAATTACCGGCATGCGGTTGAGCCGGTTGCGTCCGAGGCGCGTGACGCGCTGGTGGCTGATCTCGCTTAAGCGGTCGCGATCGTTCAGTAATCGCTAGCGGCCGATCCGGTGCCTTTCCCCGAGCTTGGAAAGGCAGACACGCGCTCGGGGAAAGGCACCGGATCGACCGCTTGCGCGACTGCGCCTGAGCGAGTCCTTGCCAAAGCGCAAGCACTCGCACGGCGCAAGCTGCGGCAGGACCCCACCGCGGAAGGTTGTGAGCCGGCAGGTCCGGTGCACTGTAGCGATGCGGACGATCCAGCCGCAGCGTCGGCCACGCGACGCCTGTTCCGGTGGTTTCCCGGGCGAGCGTGTCTGCCTTGCCGCTCGGCCGGGAAACCACCGGAACAGGCGCAAGACGGCCCGACGCGCGCTGGGTTCCGCTTCGCAGACCTTTGAACCAACGGAACGCCGTGCTCTGCTACCATTCGCGCGCTTTTCACCACCCACGCGAGCCCGCGGACCGATCCAAGAATGAGCCAGTCCTATACCGCTCAAGACATCGAAGTCCTGAGCGGACTCGAGCCCGTCCGGCGTCGTCCGGGCATGTACACCGACACCAGTCGGCCCAACCACCTCGCGCACGAAGTCGTCGACAACAGCGTCGACGAAGCGCTCGCGGGCCACTGCAGCAAGATCGAGGTGACCGTCTACGGATGGTTCGCTCGAGGTCGTCGACGACGGCCGCGGCATGCCGGTGGACATCCACCCGAAGGAGAAGGTCAGCGGCGTCGAGTTGATCCTCACCCGGCTGCACGCGGGCGGAAAGTTCTCCGCCGATTCCGGCTACAAGTTTTCGGGCGGCCTGCACGGCGTGGGCGTTTCGGTGGTCAACGCGCTGTCGAAGCACCTCGAGTGCTGGGTGCGTCGCGGCGGCAAGGAATACAACATCTCGTTCAGAACGGGAAGTTGCATTCCAAACTCGAAGTGGTCGGCGACGTCGGCAAGGCCAACACCGGCACCACGGTTCGCTTCTGGCCCGACACGTCGTATTTTGATGCGCCCGATTTTGCGCTGCCGAAGCTCAAGCACGTGCTCAAGGCCAAGGCCGTGCTCTGCCCGGGCCTGCGCGTGCGCTTCAGCGTCGAGAAGACGGGCGAAAAGGAAGAGTGGCTGTACAGCGAGGGGCTGGCGCAGTACCTGCGCGAGTCGCTCGAGTCCACCGAGTGGCTGCCGGACGAGCCGTTCATCGGCAAGATCGAAGGCGAGCACGAAGGCGTCGACTGGGCCGTAGTCTGGCGTACGGACGGCGGCACGCCGCTTCGAGGAGAGCTACGTCAACCTGATCCCGACCGCGCAGGGCGGCACGCACGTCAACGGTTTCCGTCTCGGCCTGACCGAAGCGGTGCGTGAATTCTGCGAGTTCCGCAACCTGCTGCCGCGTGGCCTGAAGCTGTCGCCCGAAGACGTCTGGGACGACACCAGCTACGTGCTGTCGATGAAAATGCGCGACCCGCAGTTTGCCGGGCAGACCAAGGAGCGCCTGTCGTCGCGCGAACCGGCAGCGTTCGTCTCGGGCATCGTCAAGGACCAGTTCGGGTTGTGGCTGAGCCAGCATCCCGAAGCGGGCGAGAAGATCGCCCAGCTCGCCATCCTCAACGCCCAGACGCGATTGAAGGCCAGCCAGAAGATCGCGCGCAAGCGCGTGGTGGCCGGCCCGGCGCTGCCCGGCAAGCTCGCGGACTGCAGCAGCCAGGACCCGAAGCGGGCCGAACTGTTCCTGGTCGAAGGCGATTCGGCCGGCGGCTCCGCCAAGCAGGCGCGCGATCGCGAATTTCAGGCCGTCATGCCGCTGCGCGGCAAGATCCTGAACACGTGGGAAGTCGAGGCGGCGGACGTGCTGTCATCGCAGGAAGTCCACGACATCACGGTGGCGATCGGGGTCGAGCCCGGTTCGGACGCGGTCAAGGACCTCCGGTACGACAAGATCTGCATCCTCGCGGACGCGGACTCCGACGGACTCCACATCGCGACGCTGCTCTGTGCGTTGTTCCTGCGGCACTTCCGGCCGCTGGTGCTCGCGGGGCACGTCTACGTGGCGATGCCGCCGCTCTACCGCATCGACCATGGCAAGAACGTCGAGTACGCGCTCGACGACGCCGAGCGCAACGGCATCCTCGAGCGCATCCGTGCCGAGAACGCACGCGCGAAGCCGTCGGTGACGCGTTTCAAGGGCCTCGGTGAAATGAACCCGCTGCAATTGCGCGAAACCACGATGGCGCGCGAGACGCGCCGGCTGGTCCAGCTCACGGTCGATGCGGCGGACAACGCCGACCAGCTGATGGACATGCTGCTCGCCAAGAAGCGCGCACCGGATCGTCGTGAGTGGCTGGAGACGAAAGGCAACCTGGCCAGCGTCGTCGCGGACGTCGATCCCACGAGTGCGATCGCAGCCGAAGCAGGCGAAGTGGCGGCAGGGTAACGATGAGCAAGAGCAAAGACACTGATTCGACCGCGACCCTCGATTTCGAGGGCGTCGAGCGGCAGCCGTTGCGGACCTTCACGGAGCGTGCGTACCTCGAGTATTCGATGTACGTGATCCTTGATCGCGCGCTGCCGCATGTCGGCGACGGCCTGAAGCCGGTGCAGCGCCGCATCATCTACGCGATGAGCGAGCTCGGTCTCGCCGCCACCGCCAAGCCCAAGAAATCGGCGCGCACGGTCGGCGACGTGATCGGCAAGTTCCACCCGCACGGTGACTCGGCCTGCTACGAAGCCATGGTGCTGATGGCGCAGCCCTTCTCGTACCGCTATCCGATCGTGGACGGGCAGGGCAACTTCGGCTCGCCGGACGACCCGAAGTCGTTCGCGGCGATGCGTTACACCGAGTCGAAGCTCTCGCGTTACGCCGAAGTCCTGCTGTCCGAGCTGGGCCAGGGCACGGTGGACTGGCAGCCCAATTTCGACGGCTCGCTCGACGAGCCCTGCCTGTTGCCTGCGCGGCTGCCGAACCTGCTGTTGAACGGGGCGATGGGCATCGCCGTGGGCATGTCCACCGACATTCCGCCGCACAACCTGCGTGAAGTCGCAGCCGCCTGCATCCGCTTGCTGGACGATCCGAAGGCATCGACGGCACAGTTGTGCGAGCACGTGCTCGGGCCGGACTTTCCCACAGGCGCGGAGATCATCACTCCGCGCGAAGAACTGCAGAAGATCTACGAAACCGGCAATGGCACGTTCCGTGCGCGCGCCCGGTTCGAGATGGAAGACGGCGAAATCATCGTGACGGAGCTGCCGTACCAGGTCTCCGGCTCGAAGGTGCTCGAGCAGGTCGCTGCGCAGATGCGTGCGAAGAAGCTGCCGATGATCGAGGACCTGCGCGACGAATCCGACCACGAGCACCCGACGCGCCTCGTCATCACGCCGCGCTCCAACCGTGTCGATACCGAGCAGGTCATGGCGCACCTGTTCGCGACGACGGACCTCGAGCGCACGTACCGCGTCAACCTGAACGTCATCGCGCGCGACGGGCGCCCGCGCGTGCTGGGGCTGCGCGCGCTGCTCGAGGAGTGGCTGTCGTTCCGCGTCGATACCGTGACGCGACGGCTGCAATACCGGCTCGAGAAGGTCAACGCACGGCTGCACATCCTCGACGGCTTGCTGATCGCCTACCTGAACCTCGACGAGGTCATCCGCATCGTCCGCACCGAGGACGACCCCAAGGCCGCGTTGATCGCGCGTTTCCAGCTCTCCGAGGCGCAGGCCGAGGCAATTCTCGAGACCAAGCTGCGCCACCTCGCGCGGCTCGAGGAAATGAAGATCCGCGGCGAGCAGGGCGAACTGGCGAAGGAGCGCGACGGCCTGGAGAAGCTGCTCGGCAGCAAGGCGAAGCTGAAGAAGCTGGTGCGCGACGAGATCCAGGCGGACGCGCTCAAGTACGGCGACGACCGCCGCAGCAAACTGGTGGCGCGTGCCGCCGCGCAGGCGATCGACGAGACGGAACTCGTCGCGAGCGAGCCGACGACGGTGGTCTTGTCGAAGAGCGGCTGGGTCCGTGCCGCGAAGGGCCACGAGATCGATCCGCGCACGCTGTCGTACAAGACCGGCGACGAATACCGCGCCTTTGCCAAGGGCCGCAGCACGCAGTTCGCGGTGTTCCTCGACAGCACGGGTCGCGCGTACAGCCTGCTGGCGCACACGCTGCCTTCGGCGCGCGGACAAGGCGAGCCGCTGTCCGGCCGCCTCGATCCGCCGGACGGCGCCACGTTCCCGGGCGTGCTGATCGGCGAGCCCGCGGATCGCTGGGTGCTGGCCAGCAGTGCGGGCTATGGCTTCGTCGTCAAGCTCGAAGACCTGCACAGCCGCAATCGCGCGGGCAAGGCTGTGCTAAATGTACCGGACGGCTACGCGGCGATTGCGCCCACGGTCGTGCCGCCGGGTGACGAGCCGTTGCTCGCGGCGGTGAATTCGGAAGGCCGCCTGTTGACGTTCCCGGTGGCCGACCTGCCGGAACTGCCGCGCGGCAAGGGCAACAAGATCTTCGGCATCTCGACCAAGAAGTCGCTGGTGGAGCCCGAGACGCTGCTTGCGGTCGCCGCCGTTGCGCCGGGGCAGACACTCAAGGTGCTCTGCGGCGACCGCACGATGGGATTGTCTTACAAGGACCTGGCGGAGTACCGCGGTGAACGCGGTCAGCGCGGCGCGGTGCTGCCCCGTGGCTGGCGCAAGGCGGAAGGCCTGGAAGTGGAATAAGGGCCGGGGCGGGTCGCTCGGGCGGCAACAGAGCCATGGCCTATGTGTCCCGGCGCACAGACGAGCGTCGGCGAAACCGCGACCGTCACCCGATCAGGCGGAACCCTCCGTCCGGCCATCCGTGACGCAGTTCTGCGTGTCTCCGGGAGCGTATCCGTGTCCGAGCCTGGAACTAGTCCCGCTGTAGGCAACGAAAGTGCCCAGGCGGCCGGCGTCGCCGAACTGCGCCGCCAGGAGGCGTTGCTCAAGACCGGAGCGCTGCAGAACGCGATCCTCACCAGCGCCAATTTCTCGATCATCGCCACCGATGAGAAGGGAATCATCCAGCTGTTCAACGTCGGCGCGGAAAGGATGCTGGGCTATCGCGCCGCCGACGTCGTGAACCGGATCCGGCCCAGCGACATCCACGATCCCGAGGAAGTGATGGCGCGTGCGCAGGCGCTGAGCCTCGAGCTCGGCACCACGATCACGCCCGGCTTCGAGGCCCTTGCGTTCAAGGCCTCGCGCGGGATCGAGGACATCTACGAGCTGACCTACATCTGCAAGGATGGCAGCCGATTTCCGGCCATCGTGTCGATCACGGCGCTGCGCGACGACTACGACGACCTGATCGGCTACCTGCTGATCGGCACCGACAATTCCGTGCGCAAGCAGGTCGAGCTGGAACTGCTCAAGGCCATGTCCATCGCGGAGCAGGCCAACCTCGCCAAGTCGGACTTTCTTTCCAGCATGAGTCACGAACTGCGCACGCCGCTCGGCGCGATCCTTGGCTTTGCGCAGCTCATGGAATCCGGCACTCCGCAGCCTACGCCGTCGCAGAAGCGCAGCATCGACCAGATCCTGAAGGCCGGCTGGTACCTGCTGGAGCTGATCAACGAGGTCCTCGACCTCGCGTTGATCGAGTCAGGCAAGCTGTCGCTGTCGCCGGAACCCGTGTCGCTGGCCGATGTCATGCTGGAGTGCCAGTCGATGATCGAGCCGCAGGCGCAGCAACGTGGCGTCCGCGTGAGTTTTCCCGTGCTCGGGGATCCGCTCTTTGTCGAGGCCGACCGGACCCGGGTGAAGCAGGTCCTGATCAACCTGCTGTCCAACGCGATCAAGTACAACCGGGCGGACGGTACGGTGGTCGTGAGTTACGCCGCCAGCACGCCGGGACGCGTGCGCATTTGCGTCGAGGACACGGGGGAGGGCTTGTCCCCCGACGACATCGCGCAACTGTTCCAGTCGTTCAATCGTCTTGGACGAACGGCGAGCACGGAGGAAGGCACGGGAATCGGCCTGGTGGTCTGCAAGCGGCTGGTCGAATCGATGGACGGCGTCATCGGGGTGGAGAGCACGGTCGGCAAGGGCAGCATGTTCTGGATCGAGCTGAACCTGTCGAGTGGAGTGCATCACGCCGAACGCAGCACTGATGCCGCGACCGCCACTCGCGACCTGCAGCCAGCGCAGTCGAGCTTGCGCACCCTGCTCTACGTCGAGGACAACCCGGCCAACCTGATGCTGGTGGAAGACCTCATTGCGCGCCGCCCCGATATCCGCCTGTTGACTGCCCGCGACGGCAACCGCGGCATCGAGATTGCCCGTGCTTCGCTGCCGGACGTGATTCTCATGGACATCAACCTGCCCGGCATCAGCGGCATCCAGGCGCTGAAAGTGCTGACACAGGACGCAGCGACAGCCCGCATCCCGGTCATCGCGCTCAGTGCCAATGCGGTGCCCCGCGACATCGCACGCGGCATGGAGGCGGGCTTCTTCCGCTATCTCACCAAGCCGATCAAGGTCAATGAGTTCATGGCGACTCTGGACGTCGCGCTGAAATTTGCCGACTCGCAACGCGCTCGTTTCGACACGGCGGGGACCCCATGAACAGACGGCACTCTCGACATTCTTGGCGCGCGAATCCTCATCGTCGACGACCAGGAGGCCAACGTGCAACTGCTCGAGCAGTTGCTCGGCGAGGCGGGCTACACCTGCGTTGCTTCGACGAGGAACCCGCAGGAAGTCTGCGCTCTGCATCGCAAGAACAGCTACGACCTGATCCTGCTCGACCTGCAGATGCCCGGCATGGACGGATTCGCCGTGATGGCAGGACTCAAATCGAGCGTTACCGAAAGCTACCTGCCGGTCATCGTGCTCACGGCCCAGCCGGGCCACAAGCTGCGCTCGTTGCAGGCCGGCGCCAAGGATTTCATCAGCAAGCCTTTCGACCTGCTCGAAGCAAAGACTCGTATCCACAACATGCTCGAAGTCAGGCTGCTGTACAAGAAACTCGAGGGTTACAGCAAAGTGCTGGAGCAGGCGGTGCAGGATCGGACCGCTGAGCTGCGTGAAAGCGAGGCGCGCTATCGCAGCCTGACCGAACTGGCCTCCGACTGGTATTGGGAGCAGGACGAAACGGGCAGTTTCACGCGGGTGTCCGGCCCGGTCCTGGAAATGCTCGGCATCCGGGTCGAGCCGATCGATGGTGCAAAGGGTGACGACGGCACGAGCGGATGGAACGCGGAAGAGCGGAAGGTGCTGCAGACGAGAATTGCCGAACGGCAACCCTTCATTGACCTTGCGCTTAGCCGCGTCAATGCCGATGGCTCGCGTCAGCAGTACCGGGTGAGCGGCGAGCCCATGTTCAACCAGGCCTGCCGCTTCATCGGCTACCGCGGTATCGGCGTGGAAACGACGGCCAGGTAATCCCGCGGGATTCCCCGACACCCTCCGATGCCGATACTTCACAGCCAGGTTCAGAACCACCTGCTCGCGCTCCTGTCCGCGGCCGACTTCGAGCCGCTTGCTGCACATCTCGAACTGGTCCGGTTGCGACTCGGCGACATGCTCTACGAGCCCGGTGCTCAACTGCAGCACGCCTACTTTCCGACCACCGCAATCGTCTCGCTGCACTATGTGCTCGAATCCGGCGCATCGGCGGAATCCGCCGGGGTGGGCAATGAAGGCATGGTCGGAATTGCGTTGTTCATGGGTGGCAACACCACTCCGAGTTCGGCAGTGGTGCAGACCGCCGGACACGCGTACCGGCTGCCGGCTCGCGTGCTCACGCAGGAGTTCGATCGCGCCGGACAGCTGCAACTGCTGTTGCTGCGTTACACGCAGGCACTCATGACGCAGATGTCGCAGACGGCGGTCTGCAACCGGCACCACTCGGTGGAGCAGCAACTGTGCCGCTGGCTGCTGTTGACACTCGATCGGGCTCCGTCGCTTGAACTGGTGATGACGCAGGAGCTGGTCGCGAGCATGCTCGGGGTGCGGCGGGAGGGCATTACCGAAGCCGCCGGGAACCTGCAGCGTGCCAGCGTCATTCGCTACCGTCGGGGCCACATCGAGGTGCTCGAACGCGCAGGACTGGAAGCGCGTGTGTGCGAGTGTTACGCGGTGGTCAAGCAGGAATTGATCCGACTGCTGTCGGACGCCAGTTGCGAACAGGGCGCCAAGCAACGGGTGGGTCGCAGGTGAGGACGTTCCGACTGGCCCCTGACCCCTTCCTCACATCACGACCTGTTCCGGGCTGTTCACGAAATAGCCCTGGATGAACTCGATGCCGAGCTGCCACAGCACGGCCATCGTATTCGCGTCCTCGACGCGCTCGGCGATGGTCGTTACGCCGTGTTCGCGTGCGACGTCGACCAGCGCCTTCACGCGCTCCTGCAGCGGACGGTCGTTGGCGAGGCCCTGCATCAGCGCGCCGTCGATCTTGACGTAATTGACCGGCAGCCTGTGCAGCAGCGCCGCCGCGTCGCCGGACGCGCCAAAGTGCTCGACGGCAAATTCGATTCCCAGTGCAGAGAGCAGGCCCTGCAGCGAGCGCGCCTCGCGCGGCTTCTCGTGCGCCATCTCTTCGGTGATCTCGAACACGATGTGGCTCGGATCGACGCCGGACGCCTTGAGTTGCTGCTGCAGCCACGTGCCCAGCGTCTGGTCCTGCATCGAATCGCGCGAGAGACGCACGAAGACGCGGTGAGGCTTCTTCGCGGCGCAGAACGACATCGCGGCACCGACGATCCAGCGGTCGATGTTCTTCATCAAGTCGGTGCGTTCGGCAGCGGCGAGGAACTCCGTCGGCAGGACTTCCTGGCCGGTCTCGTCGAGCATGCGCACCAGCAGGTCGAACATCGGCCGGTCTTCGCCGACGAGGTTCGCGATCGGCTGCTGCACGAGCCGGAAGCGGTTCGCCATCAGCGCGGCCTTGATCTGGTTGGCCCACGCGCGGTCTGCTGCGTCGACCTCCGGCCGGATGCCCGTTAGTTCGCGATGCAGGCAGCGGTCGCCACCGGCAGCGGCGGCCACGCGCTGCGCTGCAATCGCCGTCTCCAGCGCTTTCTGCAGCGGGCCACCGTGCCCGAGCAGCGGCGCCGACCCGATGCTGCAGGTGAGTTCCACGCCGGCGTCGTCCGCCAGCAGCGGCTCGGCGGCAATGCGCTCGCGCAGTCTTGCGAGCCAGGCTTCCTGGTCGCGCGGGTTGCCGCGCTCGACGAGCAGCGCGATGCCGTACGGCGAGACGCGACTCGCCAGGTCACCCGGTTGCAGTTGTTCCTGCACGCGGCGTGACAGCGCGTCGAGCACTTCCTCGGCCACGATCGGGCCGTAATCGCGCTCGACGTTGTCGAAGCTGTCCGGCGCCAGGTAGGCGACGGCACGCAGGCCGGCCTTGAGCGGCAGGGCGGCGCGCGCCTTGGCCGACTCGATGAATGCGGCGCGGCGCAGCAGGCCGGTGCGCGAGTCGAGGCGCATCGCCTGCTCGAGCTGGTTGGCCAGCGTCTCCATGTCGCGCTTCTGCGTGGCGACGCGCAGGCGCACGGCGGGTTCGCCTTCGAATTCGAAGCACTCGAAACTGAGTTCCAGCGTCTGCGAGCCGCCGCCCGGCTGCATCGCCATCACGCTCAGCGCATGACCGGCCCAGCGACCCTGCGCCGCGGCGACGAGGGCGCCCTTGAGCGCGGCGTGGCTGCGTGCGTCGAACAGGTCCATCAGCGGCTGGCCGAGCAGTTCGCTCGGGTCGGCGTGACCGAACAGCTCGCTCCAGGCGGGATTGACGTCGACGACGATGCCTTCCTGCACGTGCGCGATCGCATCGGTCGAGCCCGTCATGAACGCGCGCATCTGGTCGCGGTACTGTCGTGCCGAGACGAGCGTCCCGTTCAGCGCGTTGTCGAGCCGCGCGGCGTCGAGCTCGCGGGCGGCGACGGCCTGCAACCGGCCACGAGCAGTCAGTGTCACGACGTCGGCGGCGCCGAGTTCGAGGCCACGGACGAGGTCGGCTTCGGTGAGCGAGTCGCGCACCACGAGTGCCGGCACTCGCGTGGCGAGGCGCGAGCGTTGCTCCATCGCGCTTTCGAGTTCGTCCCCGTCGGAGACGCAGAAGAACAGCAGTTGCGGCGCATTGGGCGCGGCCAGCGCGTCCGCAAGGTCGGCGAGCTCCCGCACCCACGTGCAGTGAACCACCTGGCCCGCATTGCGCAGGGTGCTGTTGATGATCTCGACGGGATCCTGCTGCCTCGACAGGACGACCACTGGAATGGCGCTGGTTTCGCCCAATTTCCTACCCCGTTAGGCGCGGATCGGCCCATTCCGGGCCCCCGCGCACGTGTACTGTCAAATTCGCGAGGATCATAGCACCGGGGTCTGCGCGTCTAACGTGACGCAGGTGGCAGCATTGTCTTCGCGGCGGCGCCCGCAACCTCGCGTACCAGCCTCGGCACGAGGTACCCGGGCAGGCGCGCTGTCAGTGCGGAATGCAGGTCGCGGGCCTCGTTCTCGGGCACGTCGAAGTGGGCGGCGCCCCGCACCGGGTCCAGCACGTGCAGGTAATAAGGCAGTACGCCGGATTCGAACAGCGCAACACTGAGGTCTTCGAGCGCTGCGACCGAGTCGTTCACGCCCCGCAGCAGCACGGACTGGTTCAGCAGCGTGGTGCCGGATGCCTGCAACGCAACGAGCGCGGCCCTGACATCGGCAGCGTCACGCAGTTCCTGCGCGTGGTTCGCATGAATCACCACGATCCGCTGCAGGCGACGCGGCGCATTCCACACCGCGAGGAACCCGTCGTCGATGCGTTCGGGCAGCACGACGGGCAATCGCGTGTGGACCCGGACGCGTCGCACGTGCGCAATGGCTTCGAGGTCCTCGAGGAGACCGGCCAGCCGGCGGTCGCTCAGGGTGAGCGGATCGCCGCCACTCAGCAGGACTTCGACGATGCTCGAGTCGGCACGGATCGCCTCGAGCGCAGCTGCAAAGGCCTGCCTGCCGGCGTGCTGTTCGCCGTACGGAAACTCGCGCCGGAAGCAGTAGCGGCAATGGATGGCGCAGGCGCCCGTGGTCACCAGCAGTGCACGGCCGTGGTACTTGTGCAGCAGTCCCTGTCCGGCGAGTGCCGCGAGATCACCGACCGGATCCGCGACGTAGCCGGGCGTTTCGATCAGTTCGGCGTCCAGCGGCAGCACCTGCCGCAGCAGCGGATCGGCTGCGTCGCCGTGGCGCATACGCGCCAGGTAGCTGCGGGGCACTCGCAGTGGAAACCGTGCCGCCGCGCGACGGGCCGGTTCGACCCATTCCTCGCCCAGGCCAAGGCATTCGCGCCAGTTCCCGGGGGTCGCAAACGCAGTCCCGCAGGGCCTGTTGCCAGGCGGGTGGGGCGAGGTGACGGAGGAGGGGGGTTGCGGGTATCATGCGCGGCTAGCCATCGGCAGCCCACTATTGTCGGGCCCTGCCGCTCCCGGTTCAACCGCATCCGCCGCAGGCGCAGCACACCGATGTCCACCTACAGCACGAACGAATTCAAGTCCGGTCTCAAGATCATGATCGACGGCGATCCGTACGTGATCGTCGAGAACGAGTTCGTGAAGCCGGGCAAGGGCCAGGCGTTCAACCGCGTGCGCATCCGCAACCTGAAGTCGGGCCGCACGCTCGAGCGCAACATGAAGTCCGGCGACACCGTCGAAGGCGCCGACATCCAGGAATCGGAGATGCAGTATCTCTACAGCGATGGCGATTTCTGGCACTTCATGGTCCCGGACAACTTCGAGCAGCACACGGCCGGCAAGGAAGCGATGGGCGACTCGGCCATGTGGCTGAAGGACGGCACGATGTGCACGGTCATGCTCTGGAACGGCGTGCCGCTGTCGGTGAATGCGCCGGCCCACGTCGAACTCAAGATCGTCGAGACCGATCCGGGCGTGCGTGGCGACACCGCGACGGGCGGCCAGAAGCCGGCGAAGCTCGAGACGGGCGCCGTGGTGCGCGTGCCGCTGTTCCTGAACGAAGGCGAAGTCATTCGCGTCGATACGCGGACGTCCGAGTACCTGAGTCGGGCGAAGAGCTGAGGAAGGCGCGGAAGGCCAGGAAGGCCAGGAAGGCCAGAACGAAGAGGTCGGTTGGAGTTGCGGCAACGCGCTGCGTGATTTCACCGACCAGTATCGCAGAAGGGCGCTCGCGGCGCCCTTTTTCGTTGGTCCTGCCGCCGGCTACCGGATCAGGGCGTTGCGGATCGCGTAGCTGGTGAGGTCGGCGTTGTCACTTCATCGACATCTTGTCGAGCACGCGACGCCGGTAGGTGCTCACCGTCTTGACGCTGAGGAACAGCTGCGCCGCGACCTGCGACACCGGTTCGCCCGCTGCGATCCTGCAGAAGATCTGAAACTCGCGCTCGGACAGGCTGCCGTGCAGCGGTGCGTTGCCGTCGCCGCTCATCCGCTGGCGACGAGTTGTCCCGTCAACTCGGGGCCGACATAGCGTCCGCCACGCGCGACGCACCGCAACGCACGCATCAGCTCAGGCACATCGGCGCCCTTGCCAATGAAGCCACTTGCGCCCGCCCGCAGCACGTTGACGCCGAACTGGGATTCCGGGTAGCTGCTGAGGATCAGCACCTTGGTCGACGGATGGTGGGAGCGCACGTAGCGCAGGACATCGAGGCCCGACATGTCGGCAAGGTGCAGGTCGAGCAGCAGCACGTCGACTTGAACCGACTTCAGCTGAGTCGAGCGCATTCTTGCCTGATGCCGACTCGGCGATCACCGCAAGGTCGCTCTGCGCGTTGATCATGGCTGTTCAGGCCGGCGCAAACGACCTGATGATCGTCCACCAGCATGATGTTGGTCTTCTTCACTCGAGGTCGGTCCAGCCGGGGCAGCCAGCGAGCTTGTGGTATCCGTCGCGATATCCCAAGGCCGCGCCGCGCTCTTGTTGGGCGCGCCCCCGGTCTTGCTGGGGTCTGACATGACCCCATGCTGGCTGATGCTCACGGCCTGCCGGCCGAAAAAGGCGCGCATCAACCCAGCGAGATACCCGTCCCAGTAGACCGCCTGGTCGCTGCGCTGCATACGCGTTGCGAGTTCGATCGCGTCATTGAAGATCGTTTCCATGGGAGTCATGTGCAACACCAGCGTTCTCCCGCCGCAGCCAACAAAGAATCTGTCGCAGCGAACTGGCAGCACGATATCTACCGTCATCCGGTGGGTCTGTTCGGCAGCGAACAATATGACGTGGTGGATGCTCGAGGTGCGAACCGCGGCGCGAGTCGAATCACCTGTCCCATCGCGTTGGGGCAGGTTGGCCGGTGGGGTGAGTGGGAGCCTGGATTTCTTCCAACGAACCTTGTCCGACCACGCAGGCGTTCACCCGCCATCCTGCCGTCCTTCCAGCCTTCCTGGCCTTCCTGCCCTTCTCGCCTTCCTCAATCGCAGCCACGAACACCGCGACCAGCCGCTCCAGTCCCCGCGCATCCTCGCTCGTCGAACCGGTTGAGCAACGGGCTGTCGAGATCGAGCACGCCGAGCAGTCGGCCGTCCGCGAGCACGATCGGCACCACCACTTCCGAATTCGACGCCGAGTCGCACGCGATGTGGCCCGGAAACGCGTGCACGTCCTCGACGACCAGCGTGCGGCGCTGCGACGCGGACGCGCCACAGACACCTTTGTCGAGTGGGATGCGCACGCACGCAGGCTTGCCATGGAACGGGCCGACCAACAGGTCGCCGGACGCTTCGTCCAGCAGGTAGAAGCCCACCCAGTTGAGGTCGGGCAGGCTCCAGTACAGCAGCGAAGCCATGTTGGCGGCACACGCGATCAGGTTGGGCTCGCCCGCGAGCAACCCGCGCAGGCTCGACTCGAGTTCGTCGTACAAGCGCCGGCTTGGCGCAGGGAACGGACGTCGTCGTTCAACGCATGCATCTTCACGGGCTCCGTACAGATCGAGGGACGAGCAGGTCAGGCGCGCTCGTAAGGAAACGTGACCACCTCGTCGATGCGCCGCGCTCCGGCGGCAACCATCACGAGCCGGTCGAAGCCGAGCGCCACGCCGGCGCAAGGCGGCAGGCCCGCGGCGAGCGCATCGAGGAAGAAATGGTCGACTTGCACGGACGGGCTGCCCGTTGTCGCGACGTCGCGCCAGGTCGGCTTCGAAGCGCGCGGCCTGTTCCGGCGCCGAGCCGAGTTCGTGAAAGCCGTTCGCGAGTTCGAGCGGACCCCAGAACGCCTCGAAGCGCGACGCGACTTCGCCGCGAATCTGCGCGAGCGCGGCCTGGCTTGCAGGAAAGTCGTACAGGAACGTGAGCCGATCCTGCGCAAACGATTCGGCGACGACGGTGCCCATCGCAAGGTCGAGCACGTCGTCACGTGCGGCGCCCGCGCGCATCGAGTCGGGCACCGAGGTGCCCGCACGCTCGATCGCCTGCAGGATCGCGTCGACCGGCGCGTGCAGCGGATCGAGGCCGAGACGCCGCTCGAAGGCGTCGCAGTACGTGATCGATTCGCTCGCCGCGAAAGTCCGGACCGGCTCGAGCACGTGCCGGATCAGGGCTTCGACGTCACGCATCAGTGCGTGGTGGTCGAGGCCGTGCCGATACCACTCGAGCATCGTGAACTCGGGGTTGTGCCGACCGCCACGTTCACCGGCGCGGAACACCTTGCAGACCTGGTAGATGTCGGGTGCCCCGGCGCAGAGCAGCCGCTTCATCGCGTACTCGGGCGAGGTCTGCAGGTAGCCGACAGTCGCGCCGCCGGTGACGTCGTCCGCGACCCGCAATGATTCGAGGTGCACGTCGGTCACGGCGGCACGGACGAGCGCGGGGGTCTCGACTTCGAGCGCGCCGGTCGCGCTGAAATAGGCACGAACCCGCGCCAGCAGGTCGGCGCGCAGCCGCAATCGCGCGAGATCGGCCGTGGGCCGCCACGCGGCACCCGCTTCAGCGCCCGACGTCATGCACCGAATCGCGCGAGCAGTTGACCGAGCCGCACCGGTTCACCGGGCTCGACGCGCGGTGCAAACGCCGCGGCCTCGCCGGTCAGCACGATGACGGTCGAGCCCATGTTGAAGCGACCGAGTTCCTCGCCGCGCTTGAAGGTGCGGCCCACGCCTGGACTCGATCACGCGCACCTTGCCGCCGCGACCGGGAGGCGGGTTGATCTCGCCGGCGAACACGGTCTCGATGCTGCCGACGAAGAGCGCGCCGACCAGCACCAGGCAGAGCGGGCCGTCGTCGGTGTCGAAATCGCAGACGACGCGTTCGTTGCGCGCAAAGAGGTCGGGAACCGTGCGGGCGGTCGCGGCGTTGACGCTGAACAGTTGTCCAGGCACGTACCGCGTCGTGCGCAGCACGGCGTCGCAAGGCATGTGGATGCGGTGATAGTTGTACGGCGCCAGGTAGAGGCACGCGAAACTGCCGCCGAGGTAGCGCGCGGCGGAAGGCACGTCCGCGAGCAGGCCTTCGCACGTGTACTGCATGCCCTTGGCCTGCAGCAGCGCGCCCGCGTTGGTGCGGCCGAGCTGGCTCACGGTGCCGTCGACCGGCGAGACGAGCGCGTGAGCGTCGGCGGCAACGGTGCGTGCCCCGGGTCGCAATTCGCGCGTGAAGAACGCGTTGAACGACTCGTACGCGAACGGGTCGGGCTGCAGGGCCTCGTGCATGTCGATCTGCGGGTACGAGCGCAGCACCGTGCGCAGGATCAGGTTGCGCACGGCGGGTTGACGGCTGCGCGCCAGCGCATGCATGCCACGCGAGAGCAGGTGCTGCGGCAGGACTTTCTGCAGCAGGGCGAACAGTTCGTCGCCGCCCGAGCGTTCGATCTCGACGGTCATCGCTGCGATTCCTCGAAGTACTGCACGGCCTTGCGGAAGTCGCGGGCCAGGACGGTGGCGTCGAGCGGCGGCGACGAATAGGCCACGAGCGCGCCCTTGGGTGAGACCACGAACAGTCCGGCACCGTGGTCCATCGTGTAACCGCCGTCGGGCAGCGGCACCTTCGCGAACGGAACCGAGAACGCCGTCGCCGCCTGCGTGGTGGCCGCGAGCGTGCCGGTCGCGGCCAGGAACGACGGGTCGAAGAACGTCACGTACGACTTGAGAAGGGCGGGCGGGTCACGCTCCGGGTCCACGCTCACCAGCAGCACGCGCGGCTGCTGGCTCGCAGGCAGGTCGGCCAGCTGCTTCTTCACCTGCGCGAGGGTCGTGAGCGTCGTCGGGCACACGTCCGGGCACTGCGTGAAGCCGAAGAAGACGATCGTCCAATGGTCGCGCAGGAAGTCACGCGGCAGCGGGCGGTTGTCCTGGTCGACGAGGTCGAGCGCGGGCAATTCACGCGGCTGCGGCAGGATCGTGGCGTTCTCGGTCGCGGGTACCGGCAATGCATTGGGCGTGACGAAGACGCGGGCAAGGATCAGCCCGAGCGCAAACGCTACAATGGCGGCCAGTACGTATCGAAGCAGGGGGCGGGCGGTCATCGCGCCGATTATCCCATAGGACCGCAGCGACCATGCCGACGACCCCCCTCCCGTTCACCCGCAAGCCGCCGGCCGCACCCACGGTCGCGCAGCTGATCCGCTTTGGCGCGCGCGAGTTCGACGCCGGCGGTCTGGCCTACGGCCACGGCACGGTGGATGCGCGGGACGACGCCGCGGCCCTGGTCTTCCATGCGCTCGGTCTCGACCACGCCGATGCCGAGACCGCTTACGCAATCAAGCCGGGCAAGGCGCAGGTCGCGCAGGTGCTCGGCCTGTTCGCTGAACGGCTGCGCCGCAGGGTACCCGTCGCCTACCTGATGGGTCGCATGTGGTTCGCCGGGCTCGAATTCGAAGTCGACGAGCGCGTGATCGTGCCGCGGTCGCCATTCGCCGAGTTGATCGCCGCAGGCTTCGCGCCGTGGATCGAGCCCGAACGCGTGCAACGGCTCGTCGACCTCGGCACCGGCTCGGGTTGCATCGCCATTGCGTGCGCGCTGCGATTCCCGCAGGCCCGGGTCGATGCCGTGGATCTTTCTGCCGCTGCGCTCGAGGTCGCGGCTCGCAACGTGCAACGGCATGGCGTCGAGACGCGACTGCACCTGCACCTGGGCGACACGTTCGAGCCGCTCGGCGACGCGCGTCTACGACCTGATCGTGTCGAATCCGCCGTACGTCAGCGATGCGGAAATGGACGCACTGCCGCGCGAGTACCTGCACGAGCCGGACATGGCCTTGCGCGCGGGCAGCGACGGGCTCGACGTGGTGCGACGCATCCTGCGCGATGCCGACGCACACCTCGCGCCCGGTGGCGTCCTCGTGGTCGAGGTGGGCGACAGCGAAGATCGCCTGCAACGGGCCTTTCCGGCAGTGCCTTTCCTCTGGCTCGAGTTCGAACACGGCGGCGGTGGAGTCTTCCTGTTGACGAAGGACGACCTCCACAGGCACCGTCGTGAGCTTTCCGGGGCGAGCTAGGCATGTCGGGCAATACATTCGGGCGGCTGTTCACGGTGACGACCTTCGGCGAGAGCCACGGTCCGGCACTCGGCTGCATCGTCGACGGCTGCCCGCCGGGACTGCCCCTGGCCGAGGAGGACATCCAGCGCGACGTCGAGCGTCGCCGCTCGGGCACGTCGAAGTACACCAGCCAGCGTCGCGAACCCGACCGCGTGCGCATCCTGTCGGGCGTGTTCGAAGGCGTCACCACTGGCACGCCGATCGGCCTGCTGGTCGAGAACACCGACCAGCGCTCGTACGACTACGAAAAGATCAAGGACCGGTTCCGGCCGGGCCATGCCGATTACACGTACCAGCAGAAGTACGGCCTGCGCGATTACCGCGGCGGTGGACGCTCGTCCGCGCGCGAAACGGTGATGCGGGTGGCCGCCGGTGCCATTGCGCGCAAGTTTCTCGCGACGAAGGGCGTCGATATTTTCGGCTACCTGGCCCAGGTGGGCTCGATCAAGCTCGCGCTGCTCGACCGTGCGGCGATCGACGCGAACCCGTTCTTCTGTGCCGAACCCGCGCGCGTGCCGGACCTCGAGGCCATGATCGACGCGCTGCGTCGGGACGGAGATTCGATCGGCGCCCGCGTCAATGTCGTCGCCACCGGCGTGCCGCAGGGCCTGGGCGAACCGGTTTTCGACCGGCTGGACGCCGACCTCGCGCACGCGATGATGAGCATCAATGCCGTCAAGGCCGTGGAGATCGGCGCCGGGTTCGCCAGTGTCGAGCAGCGAGGTTCGCAGCATCGCGACGAAATGACGCCGCAGGGCTTCCTGTCGAACGAGGCCGGCGGCACGCTCGGTGGAATCTCGTCGGGCCAGGACGTGCTCGTCAGCATGGCGATCAAGCCGACGTCGAGCATCGTCAAGCCCGGGCGCTCGATCGACGTCGCCGGGCAGCCGGTCGAGATCGTCACTACCGGTCGCCACGACCCCTGCGTCGGCATCCGGGCCGTGCCCATCGCCGAGGCCATGCTCGCCCTCGTCCTGGCCGATCATTACCTGCGCCACCGGGCGCAGAACGCCGAAGTGCGCTCGAACACGCCGGTGATCACCTGACTGCGCGGCGCGCTGCTTGTGCATGCCACGGAAATGTGGAGCATGTCCTGCAATTGCCCACCCAAAGGGCTACAAAGGCGCCTGCAGCCGCGGTCTTGTTGGGTGCGCATGGGGCCGTGGGCTATAGTTATGTTTAATTGGTTGTCGATCCGCGAACCCAACGGACCCGCAGCGTTTTGCTGCGACCGAGCCACGATTCGCAATCGGTGGGAGACTCGATGAAGACTGCTGTACGCCGCGTCCTGCTAATGAGCGCGCTGATGGCCCCGGGCGCCCTGTACGCGCTCGGCCTGGGCGAAATCAAGCTGAATTCCGCGCTGAATCAGCCCTTTGACGCTGAAATCGAGCTGGTCTCGGCGACGCAGGAGGACCTCGGGGCGCTGCGCGCCGCGCTGGCCTCCAACGACACCTTCGTCCGCTACGGTCTCGACCGTCCGGCGTACCTGGCGGATTTCAACTTCCGGGTCGCCAAGGGATCCGGCGGCAGGGACGTCCTGCGCGTCACCTCGCCCCGGCCGGTCACCGAACCCTTCGTGACGCTGCTGGTCGAGGCCAACTGGCCGCGCGGCCGGCTGCTCCGTGAATACACCGTGCTGCTCGACCCGCCGGTCTACGCGCCAGGTCCTGCGGCGAGCGAGCCCGTTGCGGCCGCCCCGCGGGTCAGTTCGGGTGGCGCCACCAGCACCCGCGCGTCGGCACCGGTCGCCGAAACGACGACCGAATCAAGTCGCCCCCCGGCACCTGTCAGTGATGCCGCTTGCGGCCGCCCCGAGCATCGAGCCCGGCAGCACCTACCGCGTGCGCAACAACGACACGTTGTGGGAAATCGCCAGCGCCGCCAACCCGGGTTCGCGCTCGAACGTCAACCGCGCGATGGTGTCGATCTTCCAGAACAATCCGGAGGCGTTCGACGGCAACATCAACGTCCTGCGCTCCGGCAGCACGTTGCGCATTCCCGATGCGAGCCAGATCAGCGCCGTGTCGGCCAGCGAAGCGTCGGCAGAGGTGGCGCGGCAGTACGATGCCTGGCGTAGCGGCATGGCTGCGTCTGCCACGGCGGCGGGCACCGATGCCGGCAGGCTGCGCCTGGTCACGCCAGAGCAGGGCACGACGGCTCCGTCCACGGCGACGACCACGACGCCTGCAGGGGCAAAGCCTGGATCGACGGCAGCAACGGCTGCGGCGTCGGGCGACCTCGAAGCGCGTGTGCAGCAGCTCGAAGGCGAGCTGGCAGAGGCCAAACGCCTGCTCGAAGTGCGCAATGCCGAACTTGCCACGTTGCAGGGCGGTGCGCCCGCGCCAGTCGATGGCACGACCGCCCCCGTAGCGCCGCCAGCCGAACCGGTTGCAACTACCCCAGAGGCGACCGCGCCCGAGCCTGCCGCGGTTCCGGAACCGGCACCAGTCGACAAGCCGAAGAAACCGAAGAAGACGGTCGTCGAACCACCGGCGCCGAGCCTGCTCGAACGCATCACCGACTACTGGTGGTTGCTGCTGGGACTGCTCGCGGCTGGCCTCGGCTTCGTGTTGTTCCAGCGCATGCGACGCGACGGAGGGAGCGCAGAAGATTCCCTCGAAGAAGTGCTCGGTTCGCGCGACGTACGCGGCGCTGCACCGAAGTACACGCCGCGGTCGCGCGACACCGACATCCTCGTCGAAGAGCGCGGCGGCGGTGATACGGCAATGCGCGGCGCAACCACTGCAGCCGCAACGGCCGCACGCCCAGCGGAGTCGAACCGGAAGGTCGTCACGGTCGAGGACACGCTGTCCGGTGACGGCCCGGCGAGCATGGAGTCAGGCGACCCGCTGGCCGAGGCGGACTTCCACATGGCTTACGGCCTGTACGACCAGGCGGCCGATCTCGTGCAACTGGCGATGAAGCGTGAGCCGCAACGCCGCGACCTCAAGCTGAAACTGCTGGAGATTTACTTCGTCTGGGGCAACAAGGACCGGTTCCTGGACCTGGCCCGCGAACTCAACACGAGTCGTGCGAGTGCGCCAGCCGGTGAATGGGACAAGGTCCTGATCATGGGCAAGCAGATCGCGCCGGGCGATGCCATGTTCGCGGGCAGTCCGAGCGCGTCTTCGTCTGACTCCCTCGACATGGAGTTGCACGGCTCGCCGGGCACGCTCGACCTGACAATTCCGGCTGGGGACTCGTCCGGGCCCGACATGGACCTGACCGAGAGTGACATCGAAGCCACTGCGGTCGACCATTCGGGGATCGACTTCATCCTCGACGAACCGAACCGCGGTCAGGATGAGTCCACTGTACTGCCGACCATCGAGATGCCGCAGATCACCAGGGGCTCTGAAACCGTCGGTGACACGCAGGAACTGACCGTCGATCGCCTTGGGCTCGACCTCGATGCGATGCGTGCACTCGATTCCCTCGACGTGGACGAGGCGAGTGACGCCCGCAGGCGCACCGGCAGCGACACGATCGAAACGACGACGGTAGGCGGCGGCAAGAGCCTGCTCGACGACGACGTCGACTTGCTCGGTTCGACCGCGCTGATGCGCATGGCGGACGACACTTTCCAGCTGCCGCGCGACGAGTCGCTCGAAGGCGTTGTCGACCTGACCGAAGCCACCGGTGAATTGCCGTCGCTGGAGTCGACGGCGTTCAACAAGAGCCTGGCGGCCAACGTCGACTACGACCTGGGCGGTGAGCCGGCGACGATGAGCGAAGTCGGCACCAAGCTCGACCTGGCCCGCGCCTACATGGACATGGGCGATCCGGAAGGCGCCCGCAGCATCCTCGACGAGGTCATGCAGGAAGGTAACCCGACGCAGCGCCAGGAAGCTGAGCGACTGATCGCCAGCCTGCCCTGACGGGCAGGCGGATGCCGCGTCTCGCGCTCGGCATCGAGTACGATGGCTCGGCGTTTGCCGGCTGGCAGTTCCAGTCGCACGCCCGCAGCTTGCAGGGCGACCTGCAAGCTGCGCTGACGCAAGTCGCGGCCCATCCCGTCGAGCTCACGGCGGCCGGTCGCACCGACGCCGGGGTGCATGCCCTGGAAATGGTGGCGCATTTCGACACGACGGCGGAGCGGCCGCTGCACGCCTGGGTGCTGGGAACGAACGCCAACGTTGCTCCGGATATCTCCGTGCTCTGGGCGCACGACGTGCCCGGTGACTTTCACGCGCGACACCAGGCCACCGCGCGACGTTACCAGTACCGCATCCTCGATCGGCGCGTGCGTCCGGCGCTGGAGCGCCAGCGCGTCTGCTGGATCCGCCACCCGCTCGACGCAGAGCGCATGCACGAGGCGGCGCAGTCGCTGGTCGGTCACCACGACTTCTCCGCCTTCCGCGCCGCCGAATGCCAGTCTCCGACTCCATTGCGCAACCTGATGGAACTGTCCGTGCAGCGCGACGGACCGTATGTCGACATCCGCGTGCGCGCCAATGCATTCCTGCATCACATGGTGCGCAACATTGCGGGCAGCCTGATCCTCGTCGGCCGGGGCGAACGCACCGGCGAATGGCTGCAGGCGGCCTTGCATGGGCGCGACCGTCGCGAAGCGGGTCCCACGGCACCGCCGGAAGGGCTGTATTTTGCCGGCGCCGACTACCCCGCCGGATTCGGGCTGCCATCGGTTAAACTCCGGCGTCCGCCCACGGGAGCCGCGTCGTGACCTGGTTCGAAAAGATCATTCCCTCGCGCATCAAGACGGAACGCCGCTCGCGATCCGTCCCCGAAGGCTTGTGGATCAAGTGTCCGGCCTGCGACGCCGTGCTCTATCGCGCCGAACTCGAGCGCAACCTGCAGGTCTGCCCGAAGTGCAGCCACCACATGCGCATCGAGGCGCGCGACAGGCTGATGGGATTTCTCGACGAGGGCACCGGCCGTGAACTGGCGAACGAAGTCGAGCCGGAAGATCCGCTCAAGTTCCGCGACAGCAAGAAATACCGCGACCGCCTGACCGCCGCGCAGAAGGCGGTCGGCGAAAAGGACGCGATGATCGTGATGGCCGGCGCATTGCAGGGCATCGACATCGTCGCCTGCGCGTTCGAGTTCCGCTTCCTCGGCGGCTCGATGGGCTCGGTCGTGGGCGAGCGCTTCACGCGCGGCGCCGAGTACTGCATCGCCAACAACCTGCCGCTGATCTGTTTCTCCTCGAGCGGCGGCGCCCGCATGCAGGAAGGACTGCTGTCGCTGCTGCAGATGAGCAAGACCAGCGCGGTGCTGTCGCGCATGGCGCAGGCCCGGCTGCCGTACGTTTCCGTGCTGACCGACCCGACCACCGGCGGCGTGTCTGCAAGCCTCGCGATGCTCGGTGACCTCAACATCGCCGAGCCACGCGCGTTGATCGGTTTTGCCGGACCCCGCGTGATCGAGCAGACCGTGCGCGAGACGCTGCCGGAGGGTTTCCAGCGCAGCGAATTCCTGCTCGAGCACGGAGCGATCGACCTGATCGTCGACCGTCGCGACCTGCGGGACCGCATCGCGACGTTGCTGGCGATGATGCTCGGACGGCCACCGCTCGCGCGCCCGGACGAAACCAACCCGACCCTCGCCTGAGCGATCCTGCGATGCCTGCCGGACCGCGCTTCGAGCGTCTCGACGACTGGCTCGATTGGCAGCAACGGCTGCATCCCGCGACGATCGAACTCGGCCTGCGGCGGATTTCCAGTGTCCTCGCACGCACCGGCTGGACGCAACCGCGCGTCCCGGTCATCACGGTGGGCGGGACCAATGGCAAAGGCTCCTGCGTCGCGCTGCTCGATGCCGTGCTGCGCGCCAACGATTTTCGCGTTGCGACCTTCACGTCGCCACACCTCGTCGACTATCGGGAGCGCATTCGCATCGACGGTGCGATGGCGTCCGAGGCGTCGCTGATCGCCGCGTTTGAACGCGCAGTGGACGCGCTCGGACCCGACTCGCTCACGTTCTTTGAATTCAACACGCTCGCCGCGTTGCTGATTTTCGAGACGGCGGCGCCCGACGTCATCGTGCTCGAGGTCGGTCTCGGTGGCCGGCTCGATTCCGTCAATGTCGTCGATCCCGCCGTCGCGGTCGTCGTTTCGATCGGGCTCGACCACATGGAATGGCTGGGTCCCGATGAAGAGTCCATCGGCCGCGAAAAAGCCGGGATTTTCCGCGCCGGACGTCCGGCCGTGTTCGGCATGCCCGAACCGCCGCAGTCCGTGCGCGACAGGGCGCGCGAGATCGGCGCGCTGCTCAAGGTGCGGGGTACCGATTTCGACGGTCGCACCGCCGGCGCCACTGTTTGGGATTTCTCGGTCGGCGAGCGGGTGGAGTTGGCCGCGCTGCCGCTGCCGTCGTTGCCGGGACCGATCCAGGTTGCAAATGCCGCAACCGCATTGATGGCGCTGTACCAGTTGCGGGACCGATTGCCGTTGACGCGCGATGCGATCGTCCGCGGGCTGCGGTCCGCGCACCTGCCCGGCCGCTTTCAGCGTGTCGCCGACGGGCGCGGCTTCGAGTGGGTGCTCGACGTGGCCCACAACCCGGCCGCGGCGGCGACGCTGGCGGCCAACCTGCGCGCGCTGCCGGTGACCGGCCGTACGCTCGCCGTTTTCGGCATGCTCGGCGACAAGGACGTGCCCGCTGTCGTCGGTGCCTTGCGCGGGACTGTCGACGAGTGGTTCGCGGCGAGTCCCGAAGGTCCGCGGGCCATCGATGCCGCTGAACTCCAGCGCAGGGCTGCAACCGCAGGTGTCAACTCGCTGCCGGCGGGCACGGTGCCCGAGGCCATGGAACGTGCCGCGGCGGCGGCGCGACCGGGTGACCGGATCGTGGTTTTCGGCTCGTTTCACACCGTGGGTCCGGCGCTCGCGGCCTTGCGCATTCCCCTATAATCCGCGCGCGATGGAAGAACGACTGAAAGCCAGGCTGATCGGCGCAAGCATCCTCGTGGTGCTGGCAGTTGCCCTGGTGCCCGAACTCCTGTCGGGCCCGAAGAGTCCTGCCACGGGTGGACCGGCTCCCGGCAGCACCAAGGGCACGCGCACTGTCACGATCGACCTCGGCGGCGCCGGTGCCGCCGGCGCCAGGGTCGAACCCCGCACCGACGCACCGCCGCCCAGCGTGACGCCGCAATCGTTGCCGCAGGTCGAGTCATCCGCGCCCACACCTGCGACACAAACCGCGACGACGGTCGACGAGGCAGTTCCGACGGCAGGGACTCCGCCGCCGGAACCGGTTCCAGTCGTCACGCCCGCGAACACTGCAGCGGCCAGGCCGACCCCGAAGGCGACACCGACTCCCACCCGAGTGCCTGAGATCCAGCCAGGAGCGACCGAACTGGCGATTGCGGCTACCTCGCCCGTGAAGGGTGGGTATTCGGTGCAGGTCGGCGCCTTTGGAGCGGAAGCCACCGCCCGCAAACTCGTCAGTGAACTCAAGGCCGACGGCCTGCCCGCGTACATCGCGCCGTTGTCGAAGTCTGGCAAGACACTGCACCGTGTCCGGGTCGGCCCGGCCGCCGATAAGGTCGCCGCGGACCAACTCGCGGCAAAGCTCAAGGCTCGCGGCCTGCCGGTCGCCGTCGTTCCCGGCGGCTGATGCCCCCCTCTGGTAGAATTCGCCCCCTCTTTTTCGTTCGCAGGACGCACTCGGCCGCATGACGACCGTCGACTACTGTCTGATCGCCATCGTCCTGATTTCCTTGCTGTTCGGAGCAATCCGGGGCTTCCTGCGAGAGTCCGTGGCGCTGCTTGGCTGGCTGGTCGGCCTGTGGCTCGCCTGGCGCTATGCACCCTTGGTGCAGCCCTATCTCGGCGGCTTGCTCACCGGCACCGAACTCCAGGTCTGGGTCGCGCGCGGGATCCTGCTGCTGGCGGCGATACTCGCGGCCTGGATCATCGGCAGCCTGCTTGGCTACCTGGTGCAGCGTTCGGGGCTGACGCTCGGCCTCGACCGCATCCTGGGCGGCGTGTTCGGGCTGGTCCGCGGTGCCGTCATCGTCGGCTTCACCGTCATGCTCGCGCAGGCTGCGGAGATGCAGGACGAGCCCTGGTGGACGCAGTCCAAGCTGGTTCCACTGGGCGTTGAGATGGCCTCCGTGTTGCGGGGCTACGTCGAAACCGGGCGACAGGTCGTCGACGACATCGCCGAGTCGAGTACCTGAGGGCGCAACCATGTGTGGCATCGTCGGCATCGTAGGTTTCACCCCGGTCAACCAGCAGATCTACGACGCGCTCACCGTGCTGCAGCACCGTGGCCAGGACGCGGCCGGCATCATGACGGAGCATGAAGGCGCGCTGTACCTGCGCAAGGACGTGGGCCTCGTGCGCGACGTGTTCCAGCAACGGCACATGCTGCAGCTGAAAGGCAGCATCGGCATCGGCCACGTGCGCTATCCGACGGCTGGCTGCGACAGTTCCGACGAAGCGCAGCCGTTCTACGTCAACGCGCCGTACGGCCTCTGCCTGGCGCACAACGGCAACCTCACCAACGCGCGGCAGCTCGCCGACGTGCTGATGCGCGAAGACCGCCGGCACCTCAACACCTCCTCGGATTCCGAGGTGCTGCTCAACGTGCTCGCCAGCGAACTGCAGCGTTTCGGCACGACGCGTGCCTCGGCCGCTGACATCTTCGCGGCGATCAGCGCCACGTTCCGCCGGATCCAGGGTGGCTATGCCGTCATCGCGATGATCCTTGGCCACGGCGTGATCGGCTTCCGCGATCCGCACGGCATCCGTCCGCTGGTCATCGGCAAGCGCGACACGCCGCGCGGCCGCGAGCACATGATCGCGTCGGAAAGCGTGGCCCTCGACCAGAGCGGCTTCGAACTGATGCGCGACGTCGGACCGGGCGAGGCCGTCTACATCGACGAAACCGGCCGCCTGCACACGAAGCAGTGTTCCGAGCCGGTGCGCCACACGCCGTGCATCTTCGAGTACGTGTACTTCGCCAGGCCTGACTCGATCATCGACAACATCTCGGTCTACAAGGCGCGCCTGCGCATGGGCGAGTTGCTCGCGGACAAGATTCGCCGCTCGCGCCCGAACCACGACATCGACGTCGTGATCCCGATTCCGGACACCAGCCGCACCAGCGCGATGCAGGTGGCGCAGATCCTCGGCGTGAAGTACCGCGAGGGGTTCATCAAGAACCGCTACATCGGCCGCACCTTCATCATGCCGGAGCAGGGCCAGCGCAAGAAGTCGGTGCGCAACAAGTTGAATGCGATCGACCTCGAGTTCCGCGGCAAGAACGTGCTGCTGGTCGATGATTCGATCGTGCGCGGCACCACGTCGGCGCAGATCATCGAGATCGCGCGCGAGGCGGGCGCGAACAAGGTCTATTTCGCCTCGGCCGCGCCGCCGGTGCGTTATCCGAACGTCTACGGCATCGACATGCCGGCCGCCTGCGAACTGGTCGCGGCCGGCCGCACCGAGGACGAAGTGGCCAAGCTGATCGGCGCGGACTGGCTGATCTACCAGGATCTCGACGACCTCGTGCAGGCCGTGCGTCACGACGATTCGGGCGTGAGCCAGTTCGACACGTCGTGCTTCTCGGGCGAGTACGTGACCGGCGACATCACGCCGGAGTACCTCGACCGGCTGCAGCGCGAGCGCTCCGATCTCGCCAAGCAGACGCGCAACACCGGCACGGCCGCCTCGGGCGTGCTGAAGGCCGTCGTCTGACAGGTTCACTTGCCACCTCTCCCACGCCGTGGCAGAGGATTGGGGTGAGGGCGTCGGGGTGCGGGTGCGGGGTGAGGTTCGCATGACCACCCGTAGAGTTCTTCTCACGTGCCTGCGCGCGGCGCTCGACGCCGTTGACGGCCGTCGCGCCGTCCGGGCCGAACTCGCTCGACGACCTCTTCGCGGTCACTGGCACCTGGTCGCGATTGGCAAGGCGGCTGCGGCGATGGCGCAGGGTGCAGTCGATGCGCTGGGTTCGCAGATTGTGGGTGGCGTGCTCGTCGCGCCCCTCGATCACGTGCCGCCCGGATTCGATCCGGCGGCGCACGGCCTGGCCGTCCACTATGGATCACATCCGCTGCCCGACCAGGCGAGCCTCGATGCGGGCGCCGCGGTCGTCGATTTCGTTGCGCGCCTCGCCGCCGACGCGCAGGTGCTGTTCCTGGTTTCAGGCGGCGCCTCCAGCCTCGTCGAGTGGCTGCATCCCGGCGTCAGTCTCGGCGATCTGCAGGCACTGAATCGCTGGGCCCTGCAATCGGGTGCGTCGATCGTGCAGGTCAATGCCGCACGGCGGCGAATCTCGAGGCTCAAGGGTGGCGGACTCGCACGGATCGCAAACGGACGGCGCGCGCTGGCCCTGATGATCTCGGACGTTCCCGGCGACGATCCGCGCGTCATCGGTTCCGGCTTGTTGCACGAGTCTCCGAGCGTGCCTGTCGACGAGAACGTTGCGACGGCGTTGCCTCCTGCACTGCGCGGCCTGCTGGATCGAGCCGGCTCGCGTCCGCAGCGGCCCGATGACGTCCCCGACGTGCCGTTTCGAATCGTGGCGTCGCTCGGGTCAGCGTGCCGGGCTGCTGCCGCAGCGGCACGCGCGCAGGGCCTGAAGTCCAGGGTCGTGCGTGCCCGCATCGATGGCGACGCTGCTCGAACTCGGCGTCCGCTACGTTGCGGCGCTCGCGCGACAGCCTGCAGGCGTCGTGCAGGTCCGCGGTGGCGAATCGACGGTGCGCTTGCCGGAGCACCCGGTCGCGGTGGCCGCAACCAGCACCTGGCGCTTGCCGCTGCGCTCGAACTCGAACGCCGTGGTCTGCACGATGTGGGCCTGCTCGCCGTGGGCACCGACGGCATCGACGGCGCCTCCAGTGATGCAGGCGCACTCGTCGACGCCGAGACGTGCCAGCGCGGTCGCGATGCGGGTTACGACCTGACGTATCGCTCGCGCGCGCGAATTCCGGTACTTTTCTCGAGGCAGCCGGTGATCTGCTGCATACTGGACCGACGCTGACGAACGTCGGCGATCTCGTGCTGGGACTGCGCCTCGGAGGGCATCGATGACGTTGCGGGCCTTGATCGTGAGCGACCGTGCCGACTACCGGCAGATGCTCGCGCATCACGTGACGCTCGAATGGCGCGATGCGTTGCCCGCCGAATACGAGCCCGCCACCCGCGGACGCCTGCCCGCGGGTTTTACCGGCGTCGCCTACGACGTGGTGCTGCTCGACCACGAAGTGCAGGACGCCCGCGGCCTCGAGTGGCTCGAAGACCTGACCGATCGTCCCGCCTTTCCATCGGTCGTCTATTTCGCTCCCGGCAGCGATGCGGCGGTCGCGGAGAAGGCGAGGTCGGTCGGCGCGCTGGCCGTGCTGCCGCGCACGGACTTCGAGCACGCGGACCTGTGCGGCGTATTGCGGACCGCGCTGGCCCGGCGTCGCAATGTGCTGTCGGAGACCTCACGCGCAGCGCTCGAGCAGAATCCGCCCGATCGCTTCGGCTCGGTGCGTATCCGCGGCCATCGTTGCCTGCGGCGCCTCGCCGTCGGCGGTTCGTCGAGCGTGTTCCTCGCGATGAATGAGCGCACGGGCGAGCAACGAGTGCTCAAGATTTTTCGGCAGGTGCCGGACATCGTCGAAGGCAGCACGACGTTCGACCGGTTCCTGCGCGAGTTCGAGCTCGTGGCGCACCTGCGGCACCCGAACATCGCGCGCATCTTCGACATCGGCGTCGCCGACGATCATCTCTACCTGGCCATGGAATTCTTCCCCGGCGGCGACCTGCGCTCGCGCATGCGCGAGCGTCTCGATCCGCGGCAGGCGCTCGGCTACGTGCGACAGATGGCGGCCGCGCTCGGCGCGCTGCACGAGGTGGGCGTGCTGCATCGCGACGTGAAGCCGGGCAACCTGCTGCTGCGCGAGGACGACACCGCGGCGTTCATCGATTTTGGCCTCGCGCGCCAGCTGCGCCTGGAAAGCGACATCACCGGCGTCGGCACGATCTTCGGCACGCCGCACTACATGATCCCCGAGCAGGGGCATGGCTCGCCGCTCGACGAGCGCAGCGACCTCTACAGCCTTGGCGTGGTGCTGTACGAGATGCTGGCGGGCGTCAAACCGTTCGTCGCCGAAACGCCGCTCGCGGTGATCTACCTGCACGCCAATTCACCGATCCCGCGATTGCCGCCGAACCTTGCGCACCTGCAGCCGTTGCTCGATGGCCTGCTCGCGAAAAAGCCGGCCGACCGCTAGCCGTCGGCCGCTGCGATCGTCGCGAAGATCGACGAGCTGCTGACGAGCGCAGCCGCCTGAGGCCTGGGCCGTGAGCGTTCCCGTGGTGCTGCAGTCGACGACCGATCCGCGCTGGTTCGCGCTCGCCGTGGAGCGCTGGCAGGACCTGTTGCTCGATCATGCCAATTGCGAGAAGAAGGCCGCGTCGACGGCACTGGCCCTGATGTTTTCGTACCCCGAGGACTTCGAACTGGCCGACCGCATGTCACGGCTGGCACGCGAGGAATTGCGGCATTTCGAACTGGTGCAGCAGCAGCTTACGGCGCTGCAGGTGCCGTTCCGGCGACTCAGCCCCTCGCGGTACGCCGAGGGCCTGCGCAAGGCGCTGCGTCGCACGGAACACGAGCGCCGGATGGACCGTTGCTGCTCGGCGCGTTGATCGAAGCGCGCTCGCACGAGCGCTTCATCGGCTTGATACCGCTGCTGGGGGATCCGCTCGGTCCGTTCTACGAATCGCTGGCGGTTGCCGAAGCGCGGCACGCCGGACTCTACCTGCGCCTGGCGGACAAGCGGGGCGAGGGCGCGCGGGAACGCCTGCAACAGCTAGCCGCCGTGGAAGCCGAGCTGGCGATCGCGCCGGACGCAGAGTTCCGGTTCCATTCGGGCACCCCGGAAGGGTGAGGCAGGAAATAGGGGGGGGGAAATAGGGGACGCTCACCTATTTTCTGGAGATCGTGAGCGTCCCCTATTCCCCCCCCTATTTCCCGACCCCTATCCCCGGGCTAGCGCGCGCAGCTCCACGCCATCGTCCCGCCACTCCAGCACGCTGCCCTGGGCGTGCCAGTCGCCAAGGACGATCCGGCGCGCAGGCTTGCCGTCAACGTCGAGCGAATGAATTGCGGGGCGGTGCGTGTGG
>CAVUSC010000002.1:0-194773 GCA_963743995.1 uncultured Gammaproteobacteria bacterium
CTCGGCGCAATCCCGGGAACGACTTTTTCTGACTGGCCGATCACGTACGACGAACTCGAGCCCTACTACACCAAGGTCGAGTGGGAAGTCGGCGTGTCCGGGCTCGCGGGCGCCAGCCCGTTCGACCCGTGGCGCAGCAAGCCGTACCCGATGCCGCCGCTGCCGGTGAAATCGTCAGGCGTGCTGCTCGAGCGCGGTGCCCGCAAGATGGGTTGGCATCCGTACCCCGCGCCGATGGCGATCGCCTCGGTGCCCTACAAGGGCCGCGCCGCCTGTGCGCATTGCGGGTTCTGCATCGGCTTTGGCTGCGAAATGCAGGCGAAGTCGACGACGCTGTTCACGATGATCCCGGAGGCCGAGGCCACGGGACGCTGCGAAGTGCGCCCGCTGAGCTACGTGTCGCGCATCGAGACGAACGCGGCGGGTCGCGCGACCGGCGTTGCCTATTTCGACAAGGACAAGCGCGAGCATTTCCAGAAGGCGCGCGCGGTCGTCGTGTGCGCCAACGGCGCCGAGACGTCACGGCTGCTGCTGATGTCGGCCAATGCCAGGTTCCCTGACGGGCTCGCAAACTCGAGCGGCTACGTCGGCAAGAACCTGATGTTCAACACCTATGCCCAGGTCAACGCGCTGTTCGAGCACCAACTGAACGAGTTCAAGAGCGCGCAGGTCACGCGAGTGGTGCACGACTGGTACGACAGCGACCCGCAGCGCGGCTTCTACGGCGGCGGCGGCCTCGATTCGCGCATCGGCCCGATGCCGATCGCCTGGTCGATGTTCGCACCACCTCCGGACCGCACCTGGGGCGCCGGGTTCAAGTCGCTGCTGGAGGCGCTGCCGCGCGCGATGATCGTCGCCACTCACGGCACGTCGTTGCCGCTCGAGACGAATCGCATCGACCTCGATCCGGAACTGAAGGATGCCTGGGGCCTGCCCGCGCTGCGCATGACGTACAAGGACCATCCGGACGACCTGGCGATGGCGCGTTACCTGCAGGATCGCGGCGTCGAGTCGATGCAGGCGGCCGGCGCGCTCGAAGTCTGGAAGGACCCGGTCACCGAATCGACTGGCGGGCCGCACCTGCTGGGGACTGCGCGCATGGGTAACGACCCGAAAACGTCGGTCGTCGACAAATACCACCGGTCGCACGACGTTCGCAACCTGTTCGTCTGCGACGGCTCGAGCATGGTGACGTCGGGGCGCGGGCAGCCGACGATGACGATCCAGGCGCTCGCCTTCCGGGCCGGCGATCACATCGCGCAGTTCGCGAAGCGCGGCGAAATCTAGGGAAGCTGTGCGCAACGGCGCCTAGGCGGCGCGCATGCCAGCCAGGCGCTGCGCGATGATCGCGTCGGCCTCCGCCATGATGCGGTCGATCAGCTCGCGGCAGGTCGGCACGTCGTGGACCAGGCCGGCGACCATGCCGCACGACCATGCGCCCGCTTCCATGTCACCCTGCTGCATGACCTTGGTATAGGCCCCGGCCACGTACTCGCGGATGTCGTCGATCGTGGTTGCCGCGCCCTTCTGCTGCTCGATCTCGACGACCTTGTCGACCGCGGAGTTGCGCAGCACGCGCTCGGTGTTGCGCAGCGACCGCATGATCAGGCGCGTGTCGAGCTCGGTGGCCCGCACCAGCGCCTGCTTCACGTTCTCGTGCACCGGCGCTTCCTGCGTGGCGATGAAACGCGTGCCCATGTTCATGCCATCCGCGCCCAGCGCGAGGGCCGCGACGAGGCTGCGCCCGTCGGCCATGCCGCCGGACGCGACGAACGGAATCTTCAGCGCCTCGGCCGCGAGCGGCAACAGGATGAAATTCGGCACGTCGTCCTCACCGGGGTGCCCGCCGCATTCGAACCCGTCGACGCTCACGGCATCGCAACCGATCTTCTCGGCCTTGAGCGAATGCCGCACCGACGTGCACTTGTGGATCACCTTGATGCCGTGTTGCTTCAGCACCGGCATGTACTGCTCGGGACTGCGCCCCGCGGTCTCGACGATGCGCACGCCGCCCTCGACGATCGCCTGGATCAGTTCGGCATACGGCGGGTTCGCAAACGTCGGCAGGAACGTGAGGTTCACGCCGAACGGCTTGTCCGTCATTTCATGGCAGCGCTTGATGGCAGCGGCCAGTTTCTCCGGCGTGCCGAGCGTGAGCGCCGTGATCATGCCGAGCCCGCCCGCGTTGGACACGGCTGACGCCAATTCAGGCAACCCGACGAAATGCATGCCGCCCTGGATGATCGGGTGCTGGATGCCGAACAGTTCGGTGATGCGGGTCTTCATGGGCAGCCTCGGATTCCGGTTGACGGTAACCCCCCATTGTCGCCGATCCGGCCGCGAATCGCCCAGCCGTGCTTGTCGGTGCCCCGCCGGGCAACCGGCGGTCTCCTGGATTCGCAGAATTGGAGAAGCGTGGCCGCACCAGTGACCGGGCCGGTATCATCGGGTCGCATGAGCCTGGCCCGCCGAGTTCTCGTCATTCTGCTGGTCGCGATCGCCATCCTGGTCGCGTTGGTCGCGTATCGAACAGCAACTTTCACGTCGCCCACTGGCGAGATGACGACACCTGTCGATCTCGCACCGATCGTGCGCGTCGACGGCACGCTCGCTGCAGAACACCTGGCGGAAGCTGTTCGGTTCCGCACCGTCAGTCACCAGGACCCGCAGGACAATGACTGGGCCGAATGGGACAGGCTGCATGCCTGGCTGGCCGGGACTTTCCCGGCGGCACACGCCGCCATGACCCGGGAAGTGGTTGCCGGACACACGCTGGTTTACACCTGGAGCGGCACGGACCCCTCGTTGCCGCCGATCGTGCTGATGGCCCACCACGATGTCGTTCCGGTGACGCCGGGCACCGAGCAGGACTGGTCGCAGCCGCCTTTCGCCGGGGTGCTGGCCGACGGTGCCGTGTGGGGCCGGGGCTCCGTTGATGACAAGGGCTCACTGGTCGGTTTGTTCGAAGGCATCGAATCGTTGATCGGCACGGGATTCGTGCCGCGCCGCACCGTGTACATCGTCAGCGGCCACGACGAAGAGGCCGGAGGCCAGGGCGCCCACGCAGCGGCACAACTGTTGAATTCGCGCGGCGTGCACGCAGAGTTCGTGCTCGATGAAGGCCTGGCCGTCATTTCCGACTTCCCATTGCTCGGCCGGCCCGTCGCACTGCTCGGCATCGCCGAGAAAGGCTACGCGACGCTGAAAGTCACGGCGCCCGCCAAGGGCGGGCATTCGTCGGCGCCGCCCCCCGAGACCGGCGTCGAAGTGCTCGCCAGGGCCGTGCTGGCCATCACCGGCCAGCCATTCCCACTCGAATTCAAGGGACCCGCCGCCGACATGGTGCGCGCCCTCGCCCCGGACGCGCCGTTGCTCGTCCGCGTCGCCGTCGCGAACGAATGGTTGTTCCGCGGACTGCTGGTGCGCCAGATCGCAGCGACGGCGGCCGGCGCCGCGACGCTGCACACGACGATCGCACCGACGATGCTGCGCGGCAGCCCGAAGGAAAACGTGTTGCCGCAGGATGCGAGCGCCTGGATCAACTACCGCATCGCTCCGGGAACGACGGCTGACGACGTGATGCAGCGCGCGGCCGATGCCACCAAGGGCCTCGGCGTGAAACTCGCCTGGGAAGGCCCTGCCTACGATCCTTCGCCCGTATCGTCGAGCACGTCGAACGCGTATCGCGTCATGGCAGAACTCGCAGCGGGCGCAGAACGGACCCCGGTCGCACCCGGCCTGGTCACCGCCACGACGGACAGTCGCCACCTGGCCGGACTGGCCGACGACATCTACCGCTTCCAGCCAATCGTGGCGTCGATCGGCGAACTGCAGATGATCCACGGCACGAACGAGCACATGACCACCGACAACCTGCGCCGGACGGCCGAGTTCTATGCGCGCCTGATCGCGACCGTGGCGCGATAGGCTGTCGTATGCCCGACCTCACTTTGCAACCTGCCGTCGCTGCCGAGCGCCTCGAGACACGAGGCCGCAGCGGTCGGCTCAGTTACTACGTGGCGGGCACCGGACCACCGATGCTGCTGCTGCACAGCATCAACGCAGCCGCCTCGGTCCGCGAGGTGCAGCCGGCCTTCGATCATGCGCGGCAGCGCTCTCGCGTCTACGCACCGGACCTGCCCGGGTACGGCTTTTCGGACCGGTCGGACCGACCGTACGACATCGAGTTGTTCTGCGACGCCGTGCGCGACATGCTCGACGTGATCGCGAAAGACCATGGCCACGCGGCGATCGACGCGCTTGGTCTGTCGCTATCGGCCGAATTTCTTGCCCGTGTCGCCGCGGAACAGCCGGCCCGCTTTCGCACGTTGACCCTGGTGACA
The DNA here is from genome assembly GCA_963743995.1 of uncultured Gammaproteobacteria bacterium. GTDB lineage: Bacteria > Pseudomonadota > Gammaproteobacteria > Steroidobacterales > Steroidobacteraceae > RPQJ01. The sequence goes on from CAVUSC010000002.1 coordinate 4,344, forward strand.
CCCACGGGATTCCGCCGCGGCTACGAAAAGATGCGCGCGGCCGCTGGCACGAGCCGCGAGTTTCCCGGCGTGTATTCGACCGTGACGTTTCCCGTGTGGCGCAGCGCCTTGTTCAAGGCGCTCGTGAGCCGCGCGAGCATTCGCTATTTCCTGCGCCGCACGTTCGGCTCCAGCGACGTCGAGGAAAGCCTGGTCGACTATTCGTGGCGCACGACTCGCCAGGCCGGCGCGGATCGCGCCCCGTTCGCTTTCCTGTCAGGGCGGCTGTTCAGTGCGGACATTCGCAACGTCTACGAGCAGCTCGAGATGCCGGTGTGGCTGGCGCATGGCACCCGCGGGGACTTCGCGGATTTTTCCGAATCCGACTGGGTGCGGCAGCGCAAGAACTGGGAGGTCCGGGCGTTCGACACCGGGGCGCTCGTCTACTTCCAGCAGCCCGAGCTGTTCTGCCAACTCTGGGACGCCTTCCTGGCGCGACGGGGAGCAGTGGCGCAATAAGGCAAGTCGACTATGATTCACGGCATGAACCGGGGCGGAACGAAACCACCTTCGCCACTCGACGCCGCGCTGGCCGATTTCATCCAGGGAGGCGTTTCGGTCGTGATCGCTTCCAGCAATGCCGGACTGGAATCGGACGTCGTGCGCGGTTGTGGCTGCCGTGTCTCGCGCGACCTGCGCCGCGTCACGGTGCTGTTCGACAAGTCGCGCGACGGCCGTATCCTGGACAATTTCGCTGCCAACGGCCGGATCGCGGTGGTGTTTACCCAGCCGAGCACGCACCGGACGATCCAACTGAAAGGCACGGACGCAGCGCTGGCGCGAACCGCCTCGGCGGACCGGCTGGTCGTACAGGCCCACCGGGAGAAGTGGATACAGGAGCTCTGCCAGCTCGGCTACACGCGGGAGTTCTCGGCCGCCGTCTGGGGTCCGCTGCCGGAGATGCTGGCCGCGATCGCATTCACACCGACAGCCGCGTTCCAGCAGACACCCGGTCCCACCGCCGGCCAGGCGCTCGCGCGCTGACGGTGATGCCGCTCAAGGCCATTCGTCCGTGTCTCGAAGGCGCCGTGCCCGCGGTGATCGCAACGTGCGCGCGCGACGGGACGCCGAACGTGTCGTACGTCTCGGAGGTCCATTACGTCGATCCCGACCATGTCGCGCTGTCGTTCCAGTTCTTCAGCAAGACCCGGCAGAACGTGCTGGAGAACCCGCGGGCGACGCTGGTGGTCGTGCATCCGGAAACCGCCACGCAGTACCAGCTGGCCGTGCACTACCTGCGCACGGAGGATACCGGCCCCTTGTTCGAATGCATGCGGGCGAAGCTGGCCGGCATCGCTTCGCACGCCGGCATGACCGGCGTCTTCAAGCTGCGGGGCGCGGACATCTATCGCGTCGAATCGGTTGCCGAGGTCGCGGGCACGCGCTCCTGCCTCGTGGCGAGCACGCCGATCGGGCTTGCCGACGTGCGTGGGGCGATGAGCCGCCTGGCCGCCGCCTGCGACCTGTCCGCGCTGATTGATGGCTTGCTGGAAGAACTGCAGGTTCGCTTCGGCATCTCGCACGCCATGGTCCTCATGCACGACCCCGCGCGTGATTCCCTGTATTCGGTTGCCAGCCGCGGGTATCGCGAATCCGGCATCGGTACCGAGGTGCGTCCCGGCGAGGGCCTGATCGGCACGGCCGCGCTCGCGCGAATCCCGATCCGTATCTCGCACGCCACGTCGGAGTTCGGCTACGGTCGCGCCATGCGCGCCGACGCTACACGTCACGGCGTGGCGACCCGGCTCGACGACGAGATTCCGTTCCCCGGCCTGCCGGAATCGCAGAGCCAGCTCGCGGTGCCGATGCTGGCCGGGACGCGCCTGATGGGCGTGCTGTTCGCCGAAAGCCCGCAGACCGCGCGCTTCGGCTACGACGAAGAAGACGCGTTCGCGGCGCTGGCCAGTCACGTCGGAGCGATGGCGCTGCAACTCGAGGATTGCGCGGAGGCCGAGCCGGCACCGAACTCGGCGCCGACGAGCGCAATGCCGGCGCAACCGGCGGCCGGCGGATCGCCGCTGCGCATCCGCCGCTATGCCGAGAACGACAGCATCTTCGTCGACGACGATTACCTGATCAAGGGCGTCGCCGGCGGCATCCTCTGGCGACTGCTGCGCTGCCACGCGGAGAACGGCCGCAGCGACTACAGCAACCGGGAGTTGCGGCTCGACCCAGCCATCCGCTTGCCTGACCTCAGCGAAAACCTCGAGGCGCGACTGATCCTGCTCGAGCGCCGGCTCGAGGAGCGCTGCCCGGCGCTGCGCATCGAGAAGACGGGCCGCGGACGCTTTCGGTTTCACGTCCTGCGGCCCATCACGCTGGCAGAGGTACCCCGCTGATCGAGACGGTGTGCCTCAGCGAGCGGCCTGCTTCTGGTCCACCTGGGGCACGAACACGATGTACGGTGTCGTGACCTTGCCGCCCGGCGCCACGTACGCCGGGGCTGCGGTGCCGGATTGACCGAGGCTGCGGATGAACGCGTACATGGCCTTGAGATCGGCGTCCGACATCGCCTTCAGGTTGAACCACGGCATCGGCGGCAGCCGTTCCTTGCGCGCATGCGCGACCCACTCGCCTTCCGTCATGCGCCCCGCCACGAGTCGCAGGTTGGCCGCATAGGTGGTGCCCCAGGGCCCCTGGAAGCCGACGGGCACGCCGGTCAACCACTGGCTCTCCGGCGTCGTGCCACCCTGCTCCGGGTAACCCGCCGTGTGACAGTCGTTGCAGCCGCCGATCGTGACCAGGTAACGGCCACGTTCGATCGCGGCCGACGAGTGCTGGGCATCGGCGGCGCTGGCCGGACCTGCCAGGCCGAGGAACAACGCCGTCCCGACGATGTTTGCGACGATCCGCGGTGTTGAAAGCTTCATGACCACCCCTCCGTTTTGGATGGGAGAAGCTTGCCGCGGCCGTCGCGGGGACGTTCCTAAATGCTCGTTACCGAAACCTTAAAGAATCGCTAAATGCGTCTGCCCGGCATGCAAGCCAGGTCCCGCTCAGTCCAGCAGGGAAATCGGCGCCAGGCCTTCGATGTACATCGTCCCGCCTTCGATCCGGACGTGCTCTTCGTTCCTGACCTCGTGATCGAAGCGGTAGACGATCCGGGCTGTTCCCGCAGTCAAACCACGGTCCCACGCCCCAGCCTGCTGGGCGACGTCTTCACTGCGGCTGCGCCAGGATGCGAGAGCGCGACTGTCGTGTCGCTGTTCGAGCCGTTGCAGCGCGATCCGCGGCGAAATGATCGTTGCGGTCGCGTTGTTGCCGCCGAAGCCCTTGGCATTCAAAAATGACGCATCCCAGTCCGCGGGGGCCCGCTGCAGCGGACTCGGCGACAATCGGAGGCAGTTGCGCTCCACGTCGGCAGCAACTTCGTCGATGGTCGTGATGCCGGGCAGGATGCCGTATTTGAACACTCCGAGGGTCGAGGCAAGCTGATCACCCCCGGCTGCCGCCATCGTGTGGCCGACGAAGCACTTGATTGCTGCAACCGGCCAGTCCTCGATCCCGAACGCCGAGGCGACCCCGTTCAGGATCTTCGACTCGGTCGTCCGGTTCTGTGGGGTACCCGTCCCATGCGCCTGCACGAAACTGCGCAGCCTGATCGACTCGTTACCGACGTCCTGCATCGCGCGAGCCACGGCCTTGGCGAAAGTGATGTAGTTGCCGACGCCTGGCGACGAGATCGACTTCTTGTACCCGTCGGCGTGGACCTGGACATCGGTGACCGCACCATGAATGACCGCGCCGAGTTCGATCGCGAGCGCGTCGTCGAGCAACACGACGAACTGTGCTCCCTCGGCGATGGTGAATCCGCAGTTCTCGCCAAACGGCCGGCAGGCGCGGCGGAGGTCGGGTTCGGTCGCGTTGCGGTGCCGATCCAGTTCGAGCAAGGCCTTGTCGGTTCCCAGGGCTCCCATCGTCGAGAGGCCTTCGATCACATCCGGGCACAGGGGAGCTTCTGCACCACCGACCAGGGCGACGCGCGATCGACCCGATTCGATATCGAACATCCCGTGCCGCAAGTTGTAGAGAAAGGTCGCGCAGGCCCCCATGTTGTGTCCCGTCTGGCCGACGCTGCCGAGCAGGTAGGCGTTGACGAAATCCGCGGGCATCTCGGCCAGTCCCATGGGCACCTGCTTCGAAGTGGGCCGCGAACCGCGATAACGGCTTCCCAGCAGGCCACCGTTGCCCTCCTGGTCGAGCTGACCCAGGGCGCTTCCGGCGTACACACTGACGCGGTCCGGGGGCACGTGCTGCATCAACGTACTCCAGTCGATGCCCAGCGACCCCAGCGCGTCATTTGCGGCAAAGAGCGCGATCTGGACCGCCCTGGGGTGACCGCGGCCCGGGTAGATCGACTTCGGATCGAACCCGGTGGGCAACTGGCCAGCGGCGCTGACGTCCAGCGCCCGCGTGACCGGCAGGAGGATTTCGGCATCGTCCGACACGTCGATGCGCACTCGCCCCGCGACGTTTTCGCTGATCCGCCAGCCCTGCGGCAGGTGGCTGGGCAAGTCGCGCTGTGCCACGATGAACGAAACGGGCCCGTGCCCCGGTGCCAGGCGCGCTTTGCAGTTCCAGGCAACGTTGCGCGGATCGAGCAACTCCGGCTCGAGGCCACGTACCAGTGTGTGCTCGAGGATGTGACGACGCGTTTCGGCGTCGATCGCCCCCTTGATTCCCATCAGGCCCGCCAGGCTGCGAATCGTCTCGCCCGCAAGGTCCTGATCCAGGACGTCGATAATCGAGCGCCGATAGCCGTGGTGGCCTGAACTCCGGCCCGCCGCATTGATGCCGCCAAAACCCGCTATGACTGCCAGTGATTTCATCGCCCGGAAACCCGTTCAAGTCCGACGCGGAGAACGCGTCAGGCCACATCTTAGTCGCACCGCGCGCTGGCGCGGCGTGGGCGTGCACATCGGCCTTGCCGATGTGTCGAACCCACGGACTCCGTGGCTTCTCATCCACCCCGACCTAGAACGCAAACGCCCCGCTGTGGCGATATCGCACGCTAACGCAGCGGGGCGCGTACGTTGTTGGCGGAAGGGGTGGGATTCGAACCCACGGACGGCGTAAACCGTCGCTAGTTTTCAAGACTAGTGCCTTAAACCACTCGGCCACCCTTCCACTGCAAAAACCTAACCGCGGATGACGTCCGCGCCACCCATGTACTTGCGCAGCGCCGGCGGAATCGAGACGCTGCCGTCGGCCTGCTGGTAATTCTCGAGCACGGCCACCAGCGTGCGGCCAACGGCCAGGCCGGAGCCATTCAGCGTATGCACGGGCTCGGGCTTGTTCGTCGCCGGGTTGCGCCAGCGCGCCTGCATGCGCCGCGCCTGGAACGCCTCGCAGTTCGAGCACGACGAGATTTCACGATACTTCTGCTGTCCGGGCAACCACACCTCGATGTCGTAGGTCTTGGCGCTGCCAAAACCAACGTCCCCCGAGCAGAGTGCGACGACGCGGTAAGGCAGGTCGAGTCCCTGCAGGATCTTCTCGGCATTGCCGACGAGGATCTCGAGCTCGGCGTACGACTCCTCGGGCTTCACGACGTGCACCAGCTCGACCTTCTCGAACTGGTGCTGGCGGATCATGCCGCGCGTGTCCTTGCCGTAGGAGCCGGCCTCGCTGCGGAAACACGGCGTGTGCGCGGCGTAACGACGCGGCAGCGTGTTCGCCTCGAGGATCGACTCCCGCGCAAGATTCGTCACCGGAACCTCCGCCGTCGGGATCAGGAAGAACTCGGCCTCGCCCGAGGTGACCTTGAACAGGTCGGCCTCGAACTTCGGCAACTGTCCCGTGCCGACGAGCGAGCTGCGCGCGACGAGGTACGGCACGTACATCTCGGTGTAGCCGTGCTCGCCGGTGTGCAGGTCGAGCATGTACTGGATCAGCGCACGGTGCAGGCGCGCGAGGCCGCCTTTCAGCACCACGAATCGCGCCCCGGAAATCCGGCCCGCCGCCTCGAAATCCATCGCCGTGTCGGCCAGCTTTTCGCCGATGGCCACGTGATCGAGGGGCGTAAAATCAAACGCGCGCGGTGTACCCCAGCGACGCACCTCGACGTTGTCGTTCTCGTCGCGGCCGTCTGGCACGCTTTCGTGCAGCGTGTTGGGCAGGCCGAGCACGAGCTCGTCGAACTCGGCCTGGACGTCCGCGAGTTCCTGGTCGAGTCCGGTCATGCGGTTGCCGAGTTCTTCGCCCGCGGCGACCAGCGACGAAATGTCCTGACCCTGCGCCTTGGCCTTGCCCACGTTCCTGGCATGGGCATTGCGAGCCGCGCGCACTTCGTCTGCCGCCACCTGGGCGGCCTTGCGGCGGACCTCGAGCGCCTGGAAACGCTCGACGTCGAGCTTGAAACCCCGGCGCGCCAGGTTCTCGGCGATGGCGGCGGGGTCGGAGCGGAGCAGTCGGGCATCGAGCATGAAAGGCGGCCGGAATAGCAGGTAAGCCGCGAATTGTAACCGAGATCAGCCGCGCTTCAGCGCCCGGAACCGCGCCAGGGCCTCGCCGATCTTGAGCTCGAGTCCCCGTGGCACCGGCTCGTAGTAGCGGACCGGCGCCATCTCGTCGGGGAAATACTTCTCGCCCGCCGCGTAACCTTCCGGCTCGTCGTGGGCGTAGCGATAGCCTTCACCGTAGCCCAGGCCCTTCATCAGCCGGGTCGGTGCATTGCGCAGGTGCAGCGGCACGTCGAGCGTGCCGTTCTTCTGCGCGTCCGCCAGCGCCGCCTTGTACGCGACGTAGACCGCGTTGCTCTTGGCCGCCACGGCCATGAACACGACGGCCTGCGCGAGCGCGAGTTCGCCTTCCGGACTGCCGAGACGCTCGTACGCCTCGGCCGCCTCGAGCGCAAGTTGCAACGCGCGCGGGTCCGCATTGCCGATGTCTTCCGAGGCCATGCGGATCACGCGCCGGCACACGTAGCGCGGATCACAGCCGCCATCGAGCATGCGGCAGAGCCAGTACAGCGCCGCATCGGGGTCCGTGCCGCGCACGGCCTTGTGCAGTGCAGAGATCTGGTCGTAGAACTGCTCGCCCTTCTTGTCGAAACGGCGGTAGCCACCGGCCGAGACTTCGCCGGCGATCTCCTCGGTGATCGTGCCCTCGCCGGCGCGCGCCAGGTCGGCTGCCACCTCCAGGAGGTTCAGCGCTCGGCGTGCATCGCCGTCCGCCGCCCGTGCCAGCGTCTCGATCGCCTCGGCGTCGGCTTGCACGGCTTCGTTGGCGGCGGAGAACTCGCGCTCGAGCGCACGTCGCAGCACCTGCTGGATGTCATCGACGTTGAGCGAACGCAGTACGTACACGCGGGCCCGCGACAGCAGTGCGCTGTTGATCTCGAACGATGGATTCTCGGTGGTGGCGCCGATGAAGCAGACGGTGCCGTCCTCGACGAACGGCAGGAAGGCGTCCTGCTGCGACTTGTTGAAGCGATGCACTTCGTCCAGGAACAGCACGGTGCGGCGACCGCTGCCGGCGCGCATCTGCTGCGCCTGCTCGACGGCGGCGCGCACGTCCTTCACGCCGGCCATCACGGCCGACAGCGCGAGAAACTCGGAATCACAGGTCTTCGCTACCAGCCGCGCGAGCGTGGTCTTGCCGGTGCCGGGCGGTCCCCACAGGATCATCGAATGCAGGCTGCGACCTTCGAGCAGGCGTCGCAGCGGCTTGCCCGGCGCCAGCAGGTGCGACTGGCCAATGAATTCATCGAGGCTCGCGGGCCGCATGCGGTCGGCGAGCGGTCGGAACGGGGTCGCGCCTACCTCAGCCACGACTCGACCCGCTGCGCCCAGCCGCCGGTCAACAGCAAGGCCAGCAGCAACCCGGCGGCGATGCCCGCGGTGTTGGCGGCCATGTCATAGGCGTCGCCGGCGCGACCGGCCCGCATGATGTATTGCCCGACCTCCATTGACGCTCCCAGGGCCAGTAAGGCGACCACGACCGACCACCAGCGCCGGCGCGTGAAGATCCCCGTGAACCAGACGGCAAGAAAGAGGTAGGTGCCGAAATGCTCGACCTTGTCGAAACCCTGCGGCGCGGGCCCGCCAAACGCGGTCTGCAGGCTGCCCCAGACCACGCCGAGCACGAGCACGGCGCTCGCGGCGAGCCAGAACTGTCGATGGCGGAGCTTGAGCATCGATATCCCGTGAGACCTGCGGCTGCGCAACCGCGTGCGGTCGTCAGCGCGCGGCGGCTTCGCCGATCACGTCGGCGCCCGGTGGCGGCACGAACCGGAACAGCGACTCGTCGAGCACGCCGCCCCGCTTGACCTGTGCAAACTGGATGGTGGTCGTCTGTCCGAGCTTGTCGACCAGTTCCATCGCGGCAAGTTCATCGCGGGCGTCGAAGCCTAAGCTCACGCGCTCGAAATCCGAGCCTTTCTGCTTCGGCACCAGCCGGTACCACGTCCAGCCCTTCTGCCGCTCGACAGGACCGGCAGTGAAAGCATCGCCGACCTTGCCGGAGCCCGACAGCAGCATTGCCGGGGTAGCACCGAGACCTTGCTCGAGCAAGCGCACGGTGACCTGTTCGAGGTCGGGGTCGTAAAGCCAGAGCTTCCTGCCGTCGGCGACGATCGTCTGCGCATAGGGCTGCTGGTAGTCCCAGCGAAAGCGATCGGGCCGGGAAATTGAAAGCTGCCCCGTCGCGCGTTCGGTCACCTGGCCCTGCTTGTCCTGCACGACCTGCACGAACGCGGCGGACAGCGTCCTCAGTGAGCCAAGGTACGCATCCACGCGCGCCACCGAATCGGCGGCGAACGTTGCGATGGGAACAAGAAGCAGGGCGAGCAATGCCGCAGCTCTCACCCGCGTGGGCGTCATGTTCAATCGACCTCGGGCGGCGGCGGCGCCAGGACTTCGCGCGAACCGTTGGTGTTCAGTGGCCCGACCAGGCCCGCGGCTTCCATCGCCTCGATCATGCGCGCGGCGCGGTTGTATCCGATCTTGAGCCGGCGCTGCACGCCGGAGATCGACGCCTTGCGGCTCTCGGTGACGATCTTGACGGCCTCGTCGTACAGCGCATCCTGCTCGGCGTCGGCGCCTTCGCCACCCTCGCCTTCTTCGCCCGGCAGGCCCGGGATCGGCATGGACGGACCGTCGAGGATCTCGTCGATGTAGATCGGCGCCGCATGCGTGCGCAGCGACGCGGCGACCTTGTGCACTTCCTGGTCTGAGACGAAGGCACCGTGCACGCGCACCGGGTGCGAGGTGCCCGGCTGCAGGTACAGCATGTCGCCGTGACCGAGCAGGCTCTCGGCGCCGCTCTGGTCGAGAATCGTGCGCGAGTCGACCTTGGCCGACACCTGGAACGCGATGCGGGTCGGGATGTTCGCCTTGATCAGGCCGGTGATGACGTCGACCGAGGGCCGTTGCGTCGCGAGGATCAGGTGGATTCCCGAGGCGCGCGCTTTCTGCGCCAGGCGTGCGATCAGTTCTTCGACCTTCTTGCCGACGATCATCATCATGTCGGCGAGTTCGTCGACGATGACCACGATGAAGGGCAGGTGCTCGCAGAACGGCACGGTCGCCGGATCGCCCCCCGGCGGCAGGCGTTTCATCTCGAGATAGTCCTTGATCGGCGTGCCGGCATCGGCCGCGTCCTTGATCTTGCGGTTATAGCCCGCAAGGTTGCGCACGCCGGCCGCCGCCATCATCTGGTAGCGGCGTTCCATCTCGGCGACGCACCAGCGCAGCGCGTTCGCTGCCTGCTTCATGTCGGTGACGACCGGCGCCAGCAGGTGCGGGATGCCTTCGTACACCGAGAGCTCGAGCATCTTCGGGTCGATCATGATCAACCGCACGTGCTCGGGCGTGGACTTGTACAGCAGCGACAGCACCATCGCGTTGACGGCGGTCGACTTGCCCGAACCGGTGGTGCCGCCCACCAGCAGGTGCGGCATGCGACCGAGGTCAGCCACGACCGGACCGCCGCCGATGTCCTTGCCCAGCACCAGGGCGATCGGCGAGGCCATGTCGTCGTAAGCCTTCGACTTGATGATCTCGCCGAGCGTGACCATTTCGCGAGTCTCGTTAGGTATCTCGAGACCCATGGTCGATTTGCCCGGGATGATCTCGACCACGCGCACGCTGATGGCCGACAGGGCGCGTGCGAGGTCCTTCGCCAGGTTCGATATCTGCGCGACCTTGACGCCCGGCGCGGGCCGCAGTTCGAAGCGCGTGATGACCGGGCCTGGATGCACTTCGACCACTTCGGCTTCGACGCCGAAATCCCGCAGTTTCAGCTCGACCAGTCTCGACATGGCCTCGAGCGCTTCTGCGGAGTAGCCGCCGACGCGCGCGGGCGGGTCGTCGAGCAACGACAGCGCGGGCAATGCCGTCGCACCCGGCCGCTCGAACAGCGCCACCTGCTTTTCCTTCTCGACGCGCTCGCTCTTCTCGACCTTCGGCGCGGGCGATTCGATCTTCGGCGGCTTGCGCTCGGCGACCTTCTTCTGCTCTTCGCGCACGACGACTTCGCGTGCCTGCTTCACTTCCTTGCCGATGCTCTGGTCGCGGCGCTCGGACATCCGCTCGCGCACGAACGAGAAGCCGCGCAGCACCCAGCTGCCGACCGCGTCCATGACGTTCAGCCACGACATGCCGGTGGCCAGCGAGACCGACCCGAGCCAGATGGCGAACAACAGCAGCGTCGCGCCGAGGAAACTCATCGAGCTGGCGAGTCCCTCGCCGAGCAGCGAGCCGACGACGCCGCCCGCCGTGTTGGGGAAGCTGCCGCCCGAGAAATGCAGCGTGGCGAGGCCGCAGCTGCTGGCGAGTGCCAGGAAGAAGCCGAGACCGCGGAACGAAGCCGAGCGACGATCGACGGGTTCGCGGCTGTCGCGTTCCTTGAACAGGCGATAGCCGGCAATGCCGAGCATGATCGGGAACAGGTACGCCGGCAGCCCGAACAGCACGAAGAACAGGTCTGACAGCCAGGCGCCGAACGGGCCGATCAGGTTGGTGACGGGACCCGGCTGCCCGGTCGACGAAAAGGCAGGGTCCGCCCGGTCGTAACTGACCAGTGCCACAAACAGGATCAGCGCCATTGCACCGAAGATCCACAGCGCGCTTTCGCGCAGTCCGCGGGCCACGTTGGCCGCCTGGTCGCCGCCGTCGGCGCGCTTTGCTTCCGCCTTACCCAAAGCTCATCACCTGATAGTTCAAGAGTCGTCCGTAACCCGTTGGTTTACATAAGGCTACCGCCAACCGGGAACGGCCGCCACTCCGGAAATAGGGGACGCTCAATTCCCCCTATTTCCACCTGCTTACAGAGCGCTGGGGATGCCCACCTGTCTCGGCTTGGAAACAGGCGGGTGGAAAAAGGTGAGCGTCCCCTATTTCCGGTGATCGGAATGCGCATGAGGGCAGCACCCGCGGTGCTTTCCGTCGGCCGGTGAGAGGCTTACCATGCCGCGCCTTCATCGGCGCAACGCGCGATTTTCGAGCAAGGAATTATACATGAGCGACCCCCGCCACTCGCGGCTGATCATCCTGGGTTCCGGTCCCGCCGGCTACTCGGCGGCCGTTTACGCAGCGAGGGCCAACCGCAAGCCATTGCTGATCACGGGCATGGAGCAAGGCGGCCAGTTGATGACGACGACCGAGGTCGACAACTGGCCCGGCGACCCGCACGGCCTGACCGGCCCGGGCCTGATGGAACGCATGCGCGAACACGCCGAGCGTTTCCACACCGAGATCCTGATGGACCACATCAACGAGGTGGATTTCAGCAAGCGCCCGCTGCTGCTCAAGGGCGATCGCGGCGACTACACCTGCGACGCCTTGATCATCGCGACCGGCGCGAGCGCGCAGTACCTGGGCCTCGAGTCCGAAGAGAAGTTCAAGGGCCGGGGTGTCTCGGCCTGCGCGACTTGTGACGGCTTCTTCTTCCGCGGCCAGCGGGTCGCCGTCGTCGGTGGCGGCAATACCGCGGTCGAAGAGGCCCTCTACCTCTCCAACATCGCTGCGCACGTCACGCTGGTCCACCGCCGCGACAAGTTGCGCTCCGAGAAGATCCTGCAGGACCACCTGTTCGAGCGGCAGCGCGCCGGCGCCGTCGACATCGTCTGGAACCACACGGTGGACGAAGTGCTGGGCGATGAGTCCGGCGTCACGGGCGTCCGTGTCGCAGCCACCGATGGTTCGGGCACGAAGGACATCGAGGTTGCAGGCCTGTTCATCGCGGTCGGGCACATCCCGAACACGCAGATCTTCGCAGGCCAGCTCGACATGAACGGCGGCTACATCGCCGTGAAGTCGGGCACGGCGGGTGGTGCGACGGCGACGAGCGTGCCCGGAGTGTTCGCCGCGGGCGACGTGGCCGATCACGTCTATCGGCAGGCGGTCACCTCCGCCGGCACGGGTTGCATGGCGGCGCTCGACGCGGACAAGTACCTGGACGCCGTGGATGCCGCTGGCGCCCACTGACGCGCCCCTGCATCCTCTCCCACCCAGGCGGGAGACGGTTGGGGTGAGGGGCCTGCGCGCGCAATGCCGCTGACTGCCGAGGTCGTCACCCGCATCGCCGAAGTCGCCGCTCACGACTGGGATGCGCTCGATCCTTCCTGCCACCCATTCCTGCGGCACGCGTTCCTCGATGCGCTCGAGGTCACCGGCCGCGTCGGTGTCGACTCCGGCTGGATTCCGGCTCACCTCGTGGTTCGCGACTCGCGCAACCGCCAGCTCGTCGCGGCGGTGCCCCAGTACCTGAAAACCCATTCGTGGGGCGAATTCGTCTTCGACTGGAGCTGGGCGCAGTCCTACCAGCGCGCGGGCCTCGAGTATTACCCGAAGCAACTGTCGGCGATCCCCTTCACGCCGGTGACGGGTCCGCGGTTGCTGGTGGCAGAATCCGCCATCGATGCGCACGCGGACTTGCGCGATCAACTCGCGGCCCTGCTGCAGGAATCGGCCCGGCAGGCGGGCACCTCCGGTGCGCACGTCAACTTCACGCTCGAAGAGGACCAGGCGGCACTGGAGCGCGCGGGCTTCCTGCGCCGGCACGATTGCCGCTTCCTCTGGCACAACCGCGGCTACGGCACCTTCGACGAATTCCTGGCGACGTTCCGTGCCGACAAGCGCAAGAAGGCGAAGCGCGAGCGGCGCAAGGTCGAGGAGTCGGGCATCGTCTTCCGCACGCTCGCCGGCGAAGACATCGACTCCGGGTTGTGGCAGACCATCTTCGGATTCTCGGAGCGCACGTTCCTGCGCCATGGCAACGGGCACTACCTCAACGTCGAATTCCTGCTGCGGGTCTCGGCCGCGCAGCCGGGCACCGTGATCGTCAAAGTTGCCGAGCGCGCGGGCACGCCGGTGGCCGCCGCCATCTTCTTCGAGGGCGGCGGCTGGCTCTATGGCCGGTACTGGGGCTCGGCGGGGCCGGAGGATTCGCTGCATTTCGAAGCCTGCTATTACCAGGGCATCGAGCACTGTATCGCGCGCGGCCTGCAGTACTTCGACCCCGGTACGCAGGGCGAACACAAGCTCGCGCGCGGCTTCGAACCCACGCGCACGACGTCGGCACACTGGCTGCATCACGGCGGTTTTCGCAACGCCATCGCGCGGTACCTTGAACGTGAGCGCGCAGGCGTCGACGACTACATCGCGGCCGCCCGCCAGCACCTGCCTTTTCAACGCGCGGCGACCCCGACTGACCTCGCAGCACCATGATTGCCTGGCTCAAGCCCACGGATCCGCCCGACGCCTTTCCGCCCGTCTCGCGCGCGCTGACCGATCCCGATGGCCTGCTCTGCGTGGGCGGCGACCTGCGCCCCGAACGACTGCTCGCGGCCTACCGTCGCGGCATCTTCCCATGGTACTCGGAGGGCCAACCCATCCTGTGGTGGTCGCCCGATCCGCGCATGGTGCTGTTTCCCGAGGAGTTCAAGATTTCGCGGAGCCTGGCCAAGACGCTGCGCAATCGCCGGTTCCGTGTGACGCTCGACACGTGCTTCGATGCGGTGATCACGCAGTGCGCCGACAGCGGCACTCGCGCGCGCGACGGCACGTGGATCTCGCCCGCCATCCGTACCGCGTACGGTGAACTGCACCGCCTCGGGTATGCGCACTCGGTCGAGGTCTGGCTCGACGAACCGGTGGCGACGGCGACCGCAATATCGATGCCATCGCCAGCAACAACGACGGTGAAAGCGACGACAGCGACTGTTGGCGATCCTGGCGCCGATCGCATTCAATCACGCCTGGTCGGTGGCCTGTACGGCCTGCTGCTCGGCCGGATCTTCTTCGGCGAGTCGATGTTCAGCACCGCGACCGATGCCAGCAAGGTCGCACTGCACGAACTGGTGCAGTGGTTGCGGCAGCGCGACGTCGAGTTGATCGACTGCCAGGTGGCCAGTGATCACCTGTTCACGCTCGGGGCGAGACTGATGCCACGCGCCGAGTTCGTCGCCCACCTCGAGCGCGGAATCCCGGGCATCGCGCCGTTCTCGAGGGTCGACGACTCGCGCTGAAACGTGCCGCGCAGACGACCGTGCGGCGCATTGAAGTCGGCGCCTGACACCGTTGCGGCCGGCAGGAATCGCGGCGCTGCGCGGCGGATTCTCATTGCTTTCAAACCGGCGTTTATGCAGAATTCGCGCGGCTTTTGGGGTGCATGAGAGGGTGCATGTCGAAGGAAGAGGCGATCCAGATGGAAGGCCGCGTGGTCGAAACGCTGCCCAACACGACGTTCCGCGTGCAGTTGCAGAACGGCCATCTCGTCACGGCACACATCTCCGGCAAGATGCGCAAAAACTACATCCGCATCCTCACGGGCGACACCGTCACCGTCGAAATGACGCCGTATGACCTGACCAAGGGTCGAATCGTTTATCGCGGACGCTGAGCGTCCTGCTGCGCCCGTCCGGGTTCGTGCCGGCCGGTCGTTGGGTTGAAGAAGGCCGGCTTTGCCGGCTTTGTCGTTTCTGGCCCGGGTGAGGACGAGCAAGAGCCCGGACGTGAAGGGTCTGGCTTCCGGTTCCGAGTCCGGCGAGCGGAAAGGCAGACACGCTCGCCGGACTCGGAACCGGAAGCCAGACCTGACGTCCAGCGCCTGAGCGTCGCGTCGGGCCAGAACGAAAAGCGGCAATAGCGGGCTTTCCTCAGGCCCGACGATCCGCACGGCGCAAGCAGCCGGACGGATGCAGAAGCGCTCAGTGCCGGGTGGGGTGCGCGCTGCGGCAGGCCAACAAGATGTTGCCCTCACCTGCGCTTTGCACGACTACATTGCTCGCGACGGGAGAGGCGGTTGCGCAGGCTGAGTTGGGTGCACAGGCGCAGGCTGCCCTGCCCTCAATGACCGCGCTGAAATCGATCACGCAGCCCGATCAGCCTGCGCGCCCCGACTCACCTGCTCCACATTGCGTGCGCCGTGCGACCTTTTCCGCCTCAGCGGAAAAGGCGCCCAGGCGCGTGGTGTCAGGCGTTCGATCCGGCATGTCCTGGCGCGCGCGTGTCTGCCTTTCCAAGCGCGACAGGACATGCCGGATCGGACGCTACGACCCTCACGCGCCCTACGAGCAACTTCCCGCGGACGCGGGAGAGGTGTAAACGTGCGAAAGGCGGAACACGAGAAAGGTTACTCGAGCAACGCAGGCTCATCCGCGCTGCGCGACTCGATCTTCAGCGCATCGTCATTGCCGACGCTCACGAATGCGTGCCCGCCATGCTCGAGGCTGCCGAACAGCAACTCCTCCGCGAGCGGCCGCTTGATGTGCTCCTGGATGATGCGCGCCATCGGCCGCGCACCCATCTTCGGGTCGTAACCCCGCTTGGCGATCCAGGCCCGGGCATCGTCGTCGATGTGCAGCTGCACGCCCTTCTGCTCGAGCTGCGCCTCGACTTCGACCAGCAGCTTGTCGACCACTCGCTGGATCGTCCGCTCGTCGAGCGGCCCGAACTGCACCACCGCGTCGAGGCGGTTGCGGAACTCCGGCGCGAACATCTTCTTGATCGCTTCCATGCCGTCGCTCGCGTGGTCCTGCGTGACGAAGCCGACCGACGACCGGCTCATGTCCGCCGCGCCCGCGTTGGTCGTCATGACGATCACGACGTGGCGGAAGTCGGCCTTGCGGCCGTTGTTGTCCGTCAGCGTGCCGTGGTCCATGACCTGCAGCAGCAGGTTGAATACGTCCGGGTGCGCCTTCTCGATTTCGTCGAGCAGGAGCACGCAGTGCGGGTGCTTGGTGATCGCTTCGGTCAGCAGGCCGCCCTGGTCGAACCCGACGTAGCCCGGAGGCGCGCCGATCAGGCGCGACACCGTGTGCCGCTCCATGTACTCCGACATGTCGAAGCGCACCAGTTCCACCCCGAGCGTGAGCGCGAGCTGGCGCGTGACTTCCGTCTTGCCGACGCCCGTGGGACCGGCGAACAGGAACGAGCCGACCGGTTTGCGCTGGTCCCCGAGGCCCGAGCGCGCCATCTTGATCGACGACGACAGCGTGTCGATCGCCTTGTCCTGGCCGTAGATCACGAGCTTCAGGTTGCGATCGAGGTTCTTCAGCACGTCGCGGTCGTTGCTCGACACGGTCTTGGGCGGGATGCGCGCGATGCGCGCGACGACGTCCTCGATCTGCTCGACCGTCACGAACTCGTCACGCTGGTCGAGCGGCTTCAAGCGCTGGCGTGCGCCTGCCTCGTCGATGACGTCGATCGCCTTGTCCGGCAGGTGCCGGTCGTTGATGTGACGCGCGGACAGTTCGGCCGCAGCCTTGAGGGCCTCGTCCGCGTACTTGACGCCGTGGTGCTCCTCGAACCGGGCACGCAGCCCGCGCAGGATCTCGATGGTCTCCGGTACCGTGGGCTCGACCACGTCGATCTTCTGGAAGCGGCGCGTCAGCGCGTGATCCTTCTCGAAAATGCCGCGGTATTCCTGGTACGTCGTCGAACCGATGCAGCGCAGCTCGCCGTTCGCCAGTGCGGGCTTGATCAGGTTGGACGCGTCCATCACCCCACCCGAAGCAGCGCCTGCACCGATCACGGTATGGATCTCGTCGATGAACAGGATCGCGCCCGGTTGCTTCTTGATCTCGGCGAGCACGCCCTTCAGCCGCTTCTCGAAGTCGCCGCGATACTTGGTGCCGGCGATCAGCGAGCCGAGGTCGAGCGAGTACACGGTACTGTCGGCCAGCACGTCGGGGACCTTGCCCTCGACGATCATGCGGGCGAGGCCTTCGACCAGCGCGGTCTTGCCGACACCCGCCTCGCCCACGTACAGCGGGTTGTTCTTGCGGCGGCGGCACAGGATCTCGACCGTGCGCTCGATTTCGAGCGTGCGGCCGATCAGCGGATCGATGCGTCCTTCCTGCGCGAGCTTGTTGAGGTTGGTGGCGAACTTCTCGAGCGACGAGGCGCCCTCGGCGTCGCGCTCGGATTCGGTCTGCGCCGGTGCGTCCTCAGCGGAGCGCGGCGCGTCCTCGGACTTCGACAGCCCGTGGGAAATGAAGTTGACGACGTCGAGCCGCGAGACCTCCTGCAGCCCGAGCAGGTAGGCCGCGTGCGAATGCTTCTCGCTGAAGATCGCGACCAGCACGTTGGCGACCGAGACTTCCTTCTTGCCGCTCGACTGGACGTGGAACACGGCGCGCTGCAGCACGCGCTGGAAACCCAGCGTGGGTTGCACTTCGCGGTCGTCGTCCTGCTTCAGCCTCGGCGTGGTCTGGTCGACGAAGTCCTTGAGCTCCTTGCGCAACCGGGCGGAATCCGCCCCGCACGCGTTGAGGATCTCCCGGACCTTGGGGGAGTCGATGATGGCGAGCAGCAGGTGCTCGACCGTCATGAATTCATGCCTGGCGTCACGGGCGCCCTGGAAGGCCTCGTTCAGGCAGATCTCGAGTTCGCTGCTCAACACGGCTTCAGGCCTCTTCCATGGTGCAGAGTAATGGATGCTGGTGCTGCCGGGCATAGGTCATGACCTGCGCGACCTTGGTTTCCGCGATTTCGAAGGTGTACACGCCGCATACGCCCTTGCCCTTGGTGTGGACCTCCAGCATCACCCGCGTGGCCGAGGTGCGTTCGAGCCCGAAAATATGTTCAAGCACGTCCACCACGAATTCCATCGGGGTGTAGTCGTCGTTCAGCAGGACGACCTGGTAAAGGGGGGGTCGCCTGGTCTGCGGCCGCGCCTCCTCCACGATCAGACCGTGACCCTGCTGTGTATGTTCCTCGCTCATTGCCCGCCTGATTCGACCGAAGATCCTATATAGGGCCACCCCCCCTCCATGACAAGCAGCGGGGGCTGACTTCGTGAGCTGGCGTCCGGATTGCCCAAAACGAGATGTGGTCATCCGTATGACACGCAACTGCCTTGAGAGCCTGTCGCCGAAGTCCGTATGATGCCGCATCCCGTGAAACGGCCTTGCCGGACGGCCACTTACAAGAGACCTGATGCAACTGCCCCTGAGCGTGAACGAGCGTTTTGGCCGAATCGCCTCTGTCGCACAGGGCGTCCGGGCCGATGGGTGGCAGAAGCTGCTGCCGCTGGCCGTGTCCGCCCTGCTCGTGGTCCTGCTCGCCTGGCAGCTGGTGCAGCTTACATGGACGCTGCTGGGAACCCGCAACGGCATTGCGCCCGCGACCAGCGGCCCGGCCGGCATCGCACCGCCCGCCGTCCGTGCCGTCGACGTGGCCACGATCGTCAATGCGCACCTGTTTGGCGAGGCCAACGCCCCCGCCGCGGGCTCGACCGACCCCAACGCCGTGGCGGCCTCGCAGATGCCGCTGGTGCTGGTCGGCACCATCGCCAACACCGATCCCACGCTCGGTTACGCCATCATCGGCGAGAGCGCGGTCACCGCCAAGGTCTATGCGGTCGGTAAGACGATTTCCGGCGGCACCAAGCTGCATTCGGTCTACCCGGACCGGGCGATTCTCGACCGGGGTGGCAAGCTCGAGGCCCTGCTGCTGCCGAAGAAGTTCCAGGGCGGCGGCATGTCGGCGGCCGCTCCTGCGCCGAGCATGGGCGAGGCTGACCCGATGCTGGGCGAACGGTTGCGCCAGCTGGCGGCGACGAACCCGGCAGCCATCACGGACATCCTGCGGCCACAGCCCGTCTTCAAGGACGGCCAGCAGCGCGGCTACCGCATCTACCCGGGTCGCAACCGCAGCCAGTTCAACAAGCTCGGCCTGATGCCCGGCGACCTGGTCACGGCTATCAATGGCACGCCGCTCGACGACGCGTCGCGCGGCATGGACATCCTGCAGACCATGAACACCGCCTCGGCGGTGACCATGACCGTCGAGCGCAATGGCGAATCGGTGCAGGTCAACGTGAACAATGCCCAGATCGCCGCGGACGCGGCGGCTGCGGCGGCCCAGCCGGAGGCAATCCCGGTCAATGAAGTGCCGGCCGAGCCCGGCAGTTCCGCGGAGTGACGATGAAGCACAAGCTGTTCCAACGATCCACGCGGCTGGCCGCCTGCGGTCTCGCCCTGGTGCTGGCCGTGGGGACCTTCCCCACGCCCGTCCTGGCACAGGCGCAGGGCATGATCACGCCCAATTACAAGGACGCCGACCTCTCGCAGATCATCGAAGCGGTCAGCGCCGTGACCGGCAAGAATTTCATCGTCGACCCGCGCGTCAAGGCGCAGGTCACGATGCTGTCGTCGACGCCGATGTCGCCAAATGCCTTCTACGAGGCGTTCCTCTCGATCCTGCAGGTGCATGGTTTCGTCGCGGTGCCCTCGGGCGACACGATCAAGATCATCCCCGATGCCAATGCCCGGCAGGTGCCGGCCAACGACCTGCCCGGCCGAGTCAGCGCGACGTCCGACGAAATCGTGACGCAGGTGGTCGCGGTCCGGAACGTGAGCGCAGCGCAGCTGGTGCCGATCCTGCGGCCCCTGATCCCGCAGTACGGCCACCTGGCCGCCTACCCCGCCTCCAACATGCTGATCATTTCGGACCGCGCGTCGAACGTGAACCGGTTGATGCGCATCATCCAGCGCATCGACCAGCAGGGTGACGAGGCCGTCGACGTCGTGCAGCTGCAGCACGCGAGTGCCGCCGAAGTCGTGCGGATCGTCAACAGCCTGTACACGGGCGCGGGCGCGGCGGCCGAAGGCGGCGGCTCGCCGCAGGTCAAGATCATCTCCGACGACCGCACCAACAGCGTGCTGATCAGCGGCGAAGCGTCGCAGCGGCTGCGCCTGAAGACGCTGGTCGCGCACCTGGACACGCCGCTCGCGACCGGCGGCGACACTCAAGTGCGCTATCTGAATTACGCCGACGCCGAAAAGATCGCCGCCAAGTTGCGCGAGCAGATCCAGGGCATCGCGGCTGCAGCCATGCCGGCGGGCGCCGCCGGGGGTGCCGCAGGCGCGGCACCGGTCCTTTCAGGCAGCGGCGGCGACAAGAGCGTCAGCATCTGGGCCGAACCGCAAACCAATGCGCTGGTCGTCACGGCGCCGCCGAAGGTCATGCGCTCGGTCATGGCGATCGTCGACCGGCTCGACATCCGTCGCGCGCAGGTGCTGGTGGAAGCGATCCTGGTCGAGATGTCCGCCGACAAGGCGATGGACCTGGGCGTGAACTGGTTGATCGCCGAAACCGACTCCAACGGCAATTCCCTGCCGGCCGGCGGCTTCGTGCAGCCCGTGGACGGCACCGGCATCGGCCAGATCATCCAGGGCGTGCTGAACCCCGACGCGATCGCGGGTTTGCCGAGCGGCCTGACGATGGGCCTGGGCCAGATCGTCCAGGGCGGCACCAGCTGGGCTGCGCTGATCCGCGCGATCGGCGGCGTCGGCAACACCAACATCATCGCCACGCCCTCGATCGTCACGCTCGACAACGAAGAAGCCGAAATCAAGATCGCGCAGGAAGTGCCGTTCATCACCGGCAGCTACACCAACCAGGGCGTCACCACGTCCGGGCGGCAACGTCAATCCGTTCACGACGGTGCAGCGCGAGGAAGTCGGCAATATCCTCAAGATCACGCCGCAGATCAACGAAGGCACGGCCGTGCTGCTCAAGATCTCGCAGGAAGCGTCCAGCATCGCGGCCAGCTCGCAGCAGGTCAGCACCACCGACCTGATCACCAACAAGCGCACGATCACGACCAACGTCATGGTCGAGGACGGCGGCATCATCGTGCTCGGCGGCCTGATTTCCGACGAGGTGCGCGAGAGCAACTCGCAGGTGCCCTTCCTCGGCTCGATCCCGATCCTGGGCGAGCTGTTCAAGACGCGCAGCGTCGACAAGGTGAAGACCAACCTGATGGTCTTCATCCGCCCGCGCATCCTGCGCGACGGCACCGACGCCGCGATCGAGAGCAACGCCAAGTACAACTACATCCGCAACCAGCAGACAGGCCGCGGCCGTGTGCCGCTGATGCCGAACGAGAACCAGCCGACGCTGCCGCCGCTCGAGCAGCTGGTCCCGCCGGAATTGCTGAATCCCGCCCGCGCAGCCGCTGCGCCCAGTGCGACGCCCGCCGAACGCATGCAGGGTTCGACCTCGGGCACGCCCGCCAGCGATCAGTCCACCGGCATCTCCGCGCCTGCCGCTGCCCCGCCGCCGACGTCACCGTTCGGTGAGCAACCAGCGACCGCGCCGCCGCAACCGCAACCGCCCCCCGGAACCAATCCGTGAGCACGACGGCCACCGACGAAGCCATCCTGGCGGCGGCCGGCCGGGTCAGCGACCCGGTCCGCCCGCTGCCGTTCGCGTTCGCCAAGCGTCATGGCGTGCTGGTCCGCGACATCGCGGAGGAGAGCGCCGACGTAGTGGTACGCGAGGGCGCCTCGCCGCTGGCGCTGGCCGAGGTGCGACGGCACCTGCGCCGTCCGCTCAAGCTCGAGCGCGTGAACGTCGAGCGCTTCGACCACCTGCTGCGCGAAGCGTACGAGGCCGGCTCGGGCACCACGATGGACGCGATGGGCGGCCTCGACGAAGAGACCGACCTCGCCAACCTGGCCCAGGACATCCCGGAACAGTCCGACCTGCTCGAAAGCGAGGACGAAGCCCCGGTCATCCGCCTGATCAACGCGCTGCTGACGCAGGCGGTGAAGGAGAACGCGTCCGACATCCACGTCGAACCGTTCGAAAACCGCCTCGTGATCCGCTTCCGCGTCGACGGCATGCTGCGTGAAGTGCTGCAGACCAAGCGCGCGGTGGCGCCCCTGATCGTCTCGCGCATCAAGGTCATGTCGCGCCTCGACATCGCCGAGAAGCGCCTGCCGCAGGACGGCCGCATCTCGCTGCGCATCGCGGGCCGGGCGGTGGACGTGCGTGTCTCGACCATACCCGCGGGTCACGGTGAACGGGTCGTGCTGCGACTGCTCGACAAGCAGGCCGGCCGGCTCGACCTCAACTCGCTCGGCATGGACACCGTCACCCAGACGCACATCGACGAACTGATCCACAAGCCGAACGGCATCCTGCTGGTCACGGGTCCCACGGGCTCGGGCAAGACCACCACGCTGTACGCCGCGCTCGATCGCATCAACGACCGCACGCGCAACATCATGACGGTCGAGGACCCGATCGAGTACTACATCGACGGCATCGGCCAGACCCAGGTCAACACGCGCGTCGAGATGACGTTTGCCCGCGGGCTGCGTGCGATCCTGCGACAGGACCCCGACGTCGTGATGGTCGGTGAAATCCGCGACCTCGAGACCGCGCAGATCGCGGTGCAGTCGAGCTTGACGGGCCACCTCGTGATGTCGACGTTGCACACGAACACCGCCGTCGGCGCCGTGACGCGCCTGCGCGACATGGGCATCGAACCCTTCCTGCTCGCATCGTCCGTGGTCGGCGTGCTGGCCCAGCGCCTGGTGCGCGTGCTGAACCCGGCGACGCGCGAAGCGTACCCGGCCGGCGAGTACGAGCGCCGCCTGCTCAACCTGCCGGACGATGCGCCTTCGCCCACGCTGTACCGCCCGAACCCGCGCGACCCCAGCGGCGGTTACCGCGGCCGCACCGGCATCTACGAACTCGTGATCGTCGACGAGCACATGCGCGCGATGATCCACGACGGTGCCTCCGAGCTCGAGCTCGAGCGCTATGCCCGCATGCGGACGCCGGGCATCCGCGACGACGGGCGCGCCAAGGTGCTCGCCGGCGTGACCACGATCGAGGAAGTCCTCAAGGTCACGCGCGAGGACTGACGGCGCACCATGGCGGCTTTTCTCTACGTTGCGGTCGACGCGGGTGGCCGGGAGCGCAAGGGCGTTCTCGAAGGCGACACCGCGCGGCACGTACGCCAGTTGCTGCGCGACCAGGCATTGCTGCCGGTCTCCGTCACCGAGGTGGTCGGTGAGCAGAAGCAGGCGGCCGTCGATGGCGCCTCAGGCCGGCAGTTCTCGTTCAAGTTCCAGCGTGGGTTGAGCGCCGCGGACCTCTCGCTGGTCACGCGCCAGCTGGCGACGCTGGTGAAGTCGTCACTGCCGCTCGAGGAAGCGCTGCTGGCCGTTTCGCAGCAGACCGACAAGCCGAAGGTGCGCAATACCCTGCTCGGCGTGCGATCGAAGGTCATGGAGGGCTACACGCTCGCCGACAGCCTCAATGAGTACCCCAACAGCTTCCCCGAGCTGTACCGGGCGACCGTGGCCGCCAGCGAGCAGTCCGGTCACCTCGACGCCGTGCTCGAGCGGCTCGCCGACTACACCGAGAACCGCGAAGAGCTGCGCAGCCGCACGCTGGGCGCCATGCTCTACCCCGTGATGCTGTTCATCGTATGCGTCGCGATCGTGTTCTTCCTGCTCGTGTCCGTGGTGCCGAAGGTGGTCGAGGTCTTCCGCAACAGCGAGGCCGAACTGCCGCTGCTCACGCAGGCGCTGATCGCGGGCAGCGACTTCATGCGCTCGTATGGCGTGTTCCTGATCATCGGCATCGGCCTCGCAGCCTGGCTGTTCTCGCGCTGGCTGCGGGTCGAGTCAAACCGCCGCCGCTGGCACGACCTGCTGCTGCGCCTGCCGCTGATCGGCAAGATCGTGCGCGGCTCCAACACGGCGCGTTTTGCGCGCACGCTCAGCACGCTGACCGCCAGCACGGTGCCGGTGCTCGAAGCGCTGCGCATCTCGGGCGAAGTCGTCACCAACCTGCCAATGAAGGCCGCGGTCGCGGATGCCGCGATCCGCGTGCGCGAGGGCGCGCCCATCGGCAAGTCGCTCGGCCAGAGCCGGCTGTTCCCGCCGATGATGATCCACCTGATCTCGAGCGGTGAGTCGAGCGGCGAACTCGACACGCTGCTCGAGCGCGCGGCGCATCACCAGGAACGCGAACTGGACACGCTGCTGCAGGCGCTGGTCGGGCTGCTCGGCCCGTTGATGATCCTGGTGATGGGCGGGCTCGTGCTCATCATCGTGCTGGCGATGCTGCTGCCGATCTTCGAGCTGAACCAGCTCGTCAAGTAGCCCCACCCCTCCCGCGCTAGTCGACTAGCATCTCGCCCGCGCCAACGGGGGTCGCGCAGAGCGCTGATGAGGGTATGTCCGACAGAGCGGCAACGGCTCGTCGTGACAGCGGACTCAGGCTTTCTCCGCGCTCCGGGTCTACCGCGCATCGTCGAAGAATAGGGGACGCTCACCAATTTCGGTCGAATCGGCGAAATAGGTGAGCGTCCCCTACTCTTCGACGGCGAACCTTGCTCGAGCGGGAGCGAAGCGATGGTGGCAGCGCGATAGCGACCCGGCGGCAGTGCCGCTTCGCTCCTGCGCTCGAGCTGCGGCGTTCGACACGGAGCGCGGAGAAAGCCTGGGTCCGCTGCAACGGCGAGCCGCGTGATTGCAGTGACGCAGACACAGCGCAAACGAGCGCTGCGGCAAGTGTGGGCGGTACCCTGTGGCAGGCAAAGGCGCGGACGAACTGTTGCAAGCGTATGAGCACACGGCCGACGGAGCGGCGAGTTCCCGCAACGTGTCGATGTGCTGCTCCAGCGCGAGCGCGGAGAGCCAGTTCCGGTCTTCCTGCGCGTCCCGTGTCGAACGCCGCAGCTCGAGCGCAGGAGCGAAGCGGCACTGCCGCCGGGTCGCTATCGCGCTGCCACCATCGCTTCGCTCCCGCTCGAGCAAGGGTCGCCGTGAATCGTGCGGTTCCTCCGCGCGATTCACGATGCGCGCGAGACCCCGGGACGCGCAGGAAGACCGGAACTGGCTCTCCGTGAGCGGCCGGTCCGCCTCAGTGCAGATGTTGCGCGAGAAACTTCTCCAGCTCCTGCAGCACGCGGGTGCGGGTCGCCGAACGCGAGAGCCAGTGGTCCTCGCCGGCCAGGGTCACGAACGTAACCGGCTTGCCGGCCTCCGACAGCGCACGCTCCATCTTCTTGGATTGCTGGATCGGCACGACCGTATCGTCGGCACCATGAAGCAGCAGCACCGGCGCACGGAATGTGCTCGCGGAACGCGCAGGCGATTTTGCGATCGTCCTGGGATCATTGGCCGGGCCGATGTGGTCGACCCAGTAGGCGAGCGAATTGGAATCGCTGCCATCCGTCTTTTTCGTGCTACCGATCATGGCCGGCAAGTCGGACACGCCAGCGATGCTCGCGGCGCACGCATAGAGTTCGGGCGTGAAAGCAGCGCCGGCAAGCGCGGCATAGCCGCCGTAGCTCGCACCGACAATGCAGATGCGGTTGGGGTTCGCGATGCCGGTAGCAATCAGGTGCCGGACACCGTCGGAAACGTCGTCCTGCATCAACCCACCCCATTGCCGATACCCAGCCTGGCGAAAGGCCTCGCCATAGCCCACCGAACCGCGGAACTGAGGTTGCAGTACCGCGTATCCGCGTGTGGCGAGGAACTGCGGCAACCAGTCGAACTCGGCCACGTCGCGTGATTCCGGTCCCCCGTGCGGCAGGATCACGACCGGCAGATCGGTCGCGGCACGGCCCGGCGGCAGGGTCAGGTAGGCTGGAATCGAGGCACCGTCGCGCGCGAGGTATTTGAAGTAACGAACGTTGCCTAGCGCGGCAGGTTCCAGCCCCGGGTAGGCCTCGGCCACGATGTCCGCGCGGCCTTGCTCGAAATCGACGAGCTGGTACATCGGCGGGCTGGACATGTTCTCGACCTGCACCAGCACACGCCGGCCGACGACCGAGCGGTCGAGCACGTCCACGTCGAGGCCCTTGAACGCGTTCTGCAGCGATTTCTGCTGCGCGGCGAACTTCGGGTCAAACCATTGAGTGGCGCCACCCTCGGCGCCTTCGACGCCAACGACTGCGTTCCTGACTGGATCGAAGATCGCGACGTCGATATCCATATCCACATTCGACGTAAGCGAACTCAAGGGTGACCCGTCCAGTGGAATGGACCACGCCTGGGAGCGATTCGTGCCGTTCGCGCCGAGCCCGACGATGGCGTTGCCTGCGAGGTCGACGCCGGCCAGGTTCAATTGCGTGCCGTCTTCCAGGCGAAATATCTCGTGCCACCGACTGCCCTGCCGCGCGAGGATCGTGTACTGATGGAGATCGGGCAACCATTCGGAGCGGGCGATGGGCGCGCCACTGGCATCCACGACCCATTCCTGCGTGTACGGAGTGCCGGTCGCGAGCACCTTCTCCTTGCCGGTACGGGTATCGACCTCGTACGCCACGTAGGTCCAGCCCGAGGTGTCACGTTCCTTCTGCGCGAGGTTGGTGCCGGTCTCCTGTCGGTAGCGCGACTCGGCGAAGTCATAGGTTGCCATGGTCACGGTGCCCGGCTTGGCCGTGCGCGCCGCCAGCAGGTGCGATCCAGTGACGTTCTTCTTGGCGCCGGCGTAGTTGAGCAGGATGCGCGGTGGCGAGCCGTCCATGCGCACCGAGAGCGTGCGGAACCACTCGGTCGCACACAGGACGTTCGGGTTGCAGTAGGAGGAATGCTTGATGCTGACGTTCAGCAGCAGGGTATCGTCGTCGGCCCAGACCAGGCCGCGGATCTTGTTGGCCTCGTCGACGGCGACCGTATGCCGCGTCTTGCCGCCATCCACCTCGAAGATGGTGATCTTGCGGACACCCGCCTGCTCTTCCTCCATTGCGACCAGCTTGCCGTTCGGTGACATGCGGACCTGTCGCATCGCTGGCAACCGGCCGAAAATCTCGAGCGCGGGGGGCGCCGGCGGCGCGGCAGCGGCAGCCACCGCAGCCGGTGCGGTTGATTCGGCGGACGTGCCGCAGCAATACCCCAGCAAGACAAGCAGCGCGCCGCCGCCGGCACGTTTGGCAGTAACCAACATCGATGTTCCCCCGCGTCCTGGTTTCTTCTGGAGCCAGGTCGTCCGTTAACCTGCAGCCGCGTCGGCCTTCAACCGCGCTGCTTCGTCGCGACCGAGGAAGTTCTCGATCCAGCCGCGCGACAGGTACAGCAGGGGGCTCAGCGTCACCGCGGCCGCCATCTTATAGCAATAGTTGACCGTGCCAACTGCCAGGAACAGCGAGATCGGCCACTGCTGCGGTCCGAGCACGAACGCGATGTAGAGCACGACGAAACTGTCGATCAGCTGCGAGACGGCCGTCGATGCCGTCGCGCGCAACCAGATCCAGCGTTCGCCGGTCGCCTTGCGGATGAAGTGAAAGATGTTGACGTCGACCACCTGGCCAACGAAGAACGCGGTGATCGAACCGCCGATCGTCCACAGGCCCTGGCCGAAGACATTGCTGTACGCGGCCTGCATGTCGGGCACGCCGCGGTCCGCATTGACCGTGATCCAGAAATCGGCGGGCGCCAGGTGAATCGAGGCGTACGCGAAGAGGAACCCGTAGGAGATCATCCCGATCGCGGCGTACGAAACGAGGCGCACGCCCCGGCGACCGAAGTATTCGTTGATGACGTCCGTCAGGATGAAGACGATGGGCCAGATCAGCACGCCGGCAGTGAAGCTGAGCGACCCTTGCTGGCCAAACAGGTTCCAGCCGAAGGGCGGCAGGCCGAGCGTCTGTTCGAGCGCAAAGATCTTGACGCCGACAAACTCGGCGACCACGGCATTGCCGACGAAGAAGGCCGTCAGCAGGATGAAGAGCCGCGTCGAGCGCGACCCGAGGAACGAAACTGACATCGGCAGGCTCCCCGGCGTTCCTGGATCTTGCGCAGTGCGGCGGGAGCTTACACTGCCGGGCGCGACTGTCCTGCCGGCGCGGCTATTCGATCTCGTTCAGTCGCTTGCGCAGCTTCTCGAGCACGCCGGCTTCCCAGCCGAAGTCCTCGGCTTCCTCGGGCGGCGCGGGCAGTTCATCGACGCGTGCGGCCACACGGCTCAGCGCCACGGATTCCCAATCGCCGGCAATACGCTCGTCGTTCGGCTTCGGCATGCAGTTGTTCTTCGCCCAGGCGCAGTTTTGATGCCGGCAAAAATAGCTGGCCGCCGGGCAACTGGCTGTGAGCCCGGTCACGATCCGGGGGCGGACCACCGCCTTATGGCAAGTCCTCGTCGCCCGCGACGCCGCCCCGCCCCTTCACGATCCGCATCAGGTCGCGCCTTTCGCGCTTGTCGGGACGCCCGCTGGATACGGATCCGGACAGTCGGTTGAGTTCGCGGACGTGAGCCCGTCCAGCCTCGCTCTCGGCGGTCTCACGATAGTGCCGGCGCGCCTCGGCCGCCGGCCCACGCCGCACCGGGATCGACACGACATCGACGACGAACCGCTCACGCTCCCGCGTGACCTGCAGCCGGTCGCCCGGCTTCACCATGCGTGATGCCTTGATGCGATCGCCGTCCACCTGCACGTGCCCGCCATCGACGGCCTCCTGCGCCAGGCTGCGGGTCTTGAAGAACCGGGTACACCAGAGCCATTTGTCGACTCGCAGCGAGCCACTGACGCCACCGGGGCCGTCCTGTGCATCGTCGTCGCCGTGCCGGCGCGACGGATCGTTCTTGCGGGGTACCACGGCGCGATTATAAGGCCCTTATACTCCCCGTTTCGCAGCCGCAGGCGCCCGACCCCATGGACCGTGGTTTTCTCGATCGACTGGCCGGCCAGACCGCGGACCTAATGGGCGCCGGGCTCTTCAAACCCGAGCGCGTGCTCTGCTCGCCGCAGCAGCCCGTGGTCAAGCTTGCCGATGGCCGCGAGCTGATCAACCTCTGTGCCAACAACTACCTCGCGCTCGCCAACCACCCGGCGATTCGCGAAGCCGCGCACCGCGCCCTCGACCGGTACGGCTACGGCATGGCCTCGGTGCGCTTCATCTGCGGCACGCAGAGCGTGCACAAGGAACTCGAGGCGCGCCTGAGTGCGTTCCTCGGCATGGACGAAACGATCCTGTATTCGTCGTGCTTCGACGCCAACGGCGGCCTGTTCGAGACGCTGCTCGACGAGCAGGACGCGGTGATCAGCGATGCGCTGAACCACGCGAGCATCATCGACGGCATCCGCCTGTGCAAGGCGCAACGCCTGCGTTACGCCAATGACGACATGGACGAGCTCGAGACACGCCTCAAGGCGGCTTCCGGCGCGCGCGTGAAGCTCATCGCCACCGACGGCGTGTTCTCGATGGACGGTGTCGTCGCGCGCCTCAACGACATCTGCGACCTCGCCGATCGCCACGGTGCGCTGGTAATGGTCGACGACTCGCACGCGACCGGCTTCGTCGGCAACGGCGGCAAGGGCACGCCGGAATTTCGCGACGTGATCGGTCGCATCGACATCCTCACGGGCACGCTCGGCAAGGCGCTCGGCGGCGCAGCCGGAGGTTACACGGCGGCGCGCAAGGAAATCGTCGGCTGGCTGCGGCAACGTTCGCGACCTTACCTGTTCTCGAACAGTGTCCCACCCGTGATTGCGGCATCGACACTGCGCGTGCTCGACCTGATCGAGGACGGCGACGAACTGCGCTCGAACCTGCGGCGCAACACAGCACACTTCCGCCGCCGCATGAACGAGGCCGGCTTCACGATCGTGCAGGGCGAGCACCCGATCGCACCGGTGATGCT
Organism: uncultured Gammaproteobacteria bacterium; assembly: GCA_963743995.1. Taxonomy (GTDB): domain Bacteria; phylum Pseudomonadota; class Gammaproteobacteria; order Steroidobacterales; family Steroidobacteraceae; genus RPQJ01. The sequence continues at coordinate 34,229 of CAVUSC010000002.1, forward strand.
CGGCGACGCAGCGCTGGCCGCGAAATTCGCCGAGAAACTGCTCGAGCGCGGCGTCTACGTCATCGGGTTCTCGTACCCCGTCGTCCCGATGGGCAAGGCCCGCATCCGCACGCAGATGACGGCCGGTCACTCGCTGGAGCAACTGGACCGGGCCATCGAGGGATTCATCGCAGTCGGCCGCGAACTCGGCGTCATTCCCGGCCCTGACGCCCGGCCGGTGAACTGACTGAACTTGGGCGCCGACTGCGCCGCTGGAGCATCGAAGCATGAAGGCACTGGTCAAGGCAAAAGCCGAACCCGGCATCTGGATGGAGAACATCCCGGAACCCAAGGTGGGCCCCAACGACGTGCTGATCAAGGTCGGCAAGACCGCGATCTGTGGCACGGACATGCATATTTACCTCTGGGACCAGTGGGCACAGAAGACGATCCCGGTGCCGATGGCCGTGGGCCACGAGTACGTGGGCGAGATCGTCGAGCTGGGCAGCGAAGTCCAGGGCTTCAAGGTCGGTGACCGCGTTTCGGGTGAAGGCCACATCACTTGCGGCTATTGCCGCAACTGCCGGGCCGGCCGCCGCCACCTCTGCCGCAATACCGTAGGCGTCGGCGTGAACCGCCAGGGCTGCTTCGCCGAGTACCTCGTGATCCCGGCCTTCAACGCGTTCAAGCTCAGCGACGCGATCACTGACGACGTCGCCTCGATCCTCGATCCGTTCGGCAACGCGACGCACACGGCACTGTCGTTCAATCTCGTCGGCGAAGACGTGCTGATCACGGGTGCGGGCCCGATCGGCATCATGGCCGTCGCGATCGCGCGTCACGTGGGCGCGCGCCACATCGTCATCACCGACGTCAACGACTACCGGCTCGGTCTCGCGCGGAAGATGGGCGCAACGAGGGCCGTCAACGTGAGCCGTGATTCGCTCGACCAGACGATGACGGACCTGGGCATGGTCGAGGGCTTCGACGTCGGCCTGGAGATGTCGGGCAACCCGGTCGCGTTCCGCGACCTGCTGCGCACGATGCACCACGGGGGCAGCGTCGCATTGCTCGGCATCCCGCCCGAAGACACGGCCATCGACTGGAACCAGGTGATCTTCAAGGGCCTGGTGATCAAGGGCGTCTACGGGCGCGAGATGTTCGAGACCTGGTACAAGATGTCCGCAATGCTGCAGAGCGGACTCGACATCTCGCCGGTCATCACGCACCGGTTGCCGATCGCCGAGTTCCGCGACGGATTCGAGATCATGCGCAGCGGCCAGTCGGGAAAAGTGATCCTGGACTGGGCGGCGTGAAGAAGGGGATCTTCCGCGGTCGTCAAGTCAACAAAACCGGCTAGAATCGCTCGGTCTCCCCCCATAGGAAACGACACCATGCCCCTCGTCTCGATGCGCCAGTTGCTCGATCACGCTGCCGAAAACCACTACGGACTGCCGGCGTTCAACGTCAACAACCTCGAACAGGTCCGCGCGATCATGGAAGCGGCGGACGAGACCAACAGCCCGGTGATCATGCAAGGGTCGGCGGGCGCGCGTAAGTACGCGGGCGAGGCGTTCCTGCGCCACCTGATCCAGGCCGCCATCGAGGCGTATCCGCACATCCCGGTCGTCATGCACCAGGACCACGGCCAGTCGCCGGCGGTCTGCATGGGCGCCATTCGTTCCGGCTTTTCGAGCGTGATGATGGACGGCTCGCTCAAGGAAGACGGCAAGACACCCTCCTCCTACGACTACAACGTCGAGACCTCGCGCAAGGTCGTCGACTTCGCGCACTCGATCGGCGTCACGGTCGAGGCCGAGCTCGGCGTCCTCGGCTCGCTCGAGACGATGAAGGCGGACAAGGAGGACGGCCACGGCGCCGAAGGCCACATGACGCGCGAAGACCTGCTGACCGATCCGGACCAGGCCGCCGACTTCGTCAAGCAGACGCAGTGCGACGCGCTGGCGATTGCGATCGGCACCTCGCACGGCGCCTACAAGTTCACGCGCAAGCCCACCGGCGACATCCTTGCGATCGAGCGCATCAAGGAAATCCACGCGCGCATCCCGAACACGCACCTCGTGATGCACGGCTCATCCAGCGTGCCGCAGGAATGGCTCGAAGTCATCCGCAAGTATGGCGGCCAGATGAAGGAAACCTACGGCGTGCCGGTCGAGGAAATCGTCACCGGCATCAAGCACGGCGTGCGCAAGATCAACATCGATACCGACATCCGCCTGGCGATGACGGGCGCGATGCGCAAGCACATGGCGGAGAAACCCTCGGAATTCGACCCGCGCAAGTTCCTCGCCGACGCGCAGGCCGCGGCACGCGGCATCTGCAAGCTCCGGTACGAGGCGTTCGGCTGCGCCGGCCAGGCCGCGAAGATCAAGCCCATGCCGCTCGAGAAGATGGCGGAACGCTACAAGAAGGGTGAACTGAACCAGATCGTCAACTGACGGACGACGCTGCCTCGTCGGGCGCGGCGAGGCACGGGTCGGAGGGGCGCCGCGGCGCCCCTTCTGCTGTCCAGGGCCAGACGACCCTCAATGCGCGAGAAGAAACCCACGCCATGACTTCCCTGTTCGGTCCCATCTCGTTCACGCGCGGTCCAGGCCTGAAGAACCGCTTCATGCTATCGCCGCTCACCAACCTGCAGAGCCACGTCGACGGCACGCTCTCCGACGACGAGTACCGCTGGCTCACGTTGCGTGCACAGGGTGGCTTCAGCGCCACGATGACCTGTGCTTCGCACGTGCAGGCGCAGGGACAGGGGTTTCCCGGCCAGCTCGGCTGCTGGTCGGACGCGCACCTGCCGGGACTGACGCGTCTCGCGGCGGGGATCAAGTCCGCCGGCAGCAACGCCTACGTGCAGCTGCACCACGCCGGCATGCGCTCGCCGCAGGACCTGATCGGCACGCAACCTGTCTGCCCTTCTGACGATGCGGAAACAGGCTCACGCGCGCTGACGTTGTTCGAAGTCGAGCAGTTACGCGAGGACTTCATTGCGGCCGCGGTCCGCTCCGATCGCGCGGGTTTCGACGGCGTCGAGCTCCACGGTGCGCACGGCTACGTCCTGGCCCAGTTCATGAGCAGCACGTACAACCGGCGGGATGACCGGTACGGTGGCTCGCTCGAGAATCGCTGCCGCCTCGTCCACGAGATCATCGCTGGCATCCGTGCCCGCTGCCGCCCGGACTTTACGCTCGGCATCCGCGTTTCGCCCGAGCGTTTCGGGCTGTTGCTCGGTGAGATGCGCCAGGTCGTGCAGGGCCTGTTGCACGACGGGCGGCTCGATTTCATCGACCTGTCGCTGTGGGACGTGTTCAAGGAACCGAACGAGGACGGGTTCAAGTCGAAGCCGCTGGTCGACTGGTTCATGGACCTCGACCGGCGCGACGTGAAAGTCGGCGTGGCTGGCAAGATCATGGATGCGGCTACGGCACGCAGGTGCCTCGAGCATGGCGCGGACTTCGTCACGATCGGCCGCGCAGCAATCCTGCACCACGACTTTCCGGAGCGCGTTCGCGCCAACCCCGATTTCGTGTCGATGCCGCTACCCGTCAGTGCGGCCCACTTGCGTGCGGAGGGCCTGGGCCCTGCGTTCGTCGGTTACATGAAGACGTGGAAAGGGTTCGTCGCGGAGGCGTGATCTCTCAGGGCGTCCGATCCGGGACCTACCCCCGAGCTTGGAAAGGCTCCGGATCGTCCGCTCGTGCACCGCTGCGTGACCGCTCAGGCGCTCCAGTTGATCATGCCCGTCCAGGCCGTGAACAGGACCAGCACGCCGAAAGCGATGCGGTACCAGGCGAACGGCACGAACGTGTGCGTCGCGACGTAGCGGATCAGCCAGCGGATGCAGGCGAAGGCCGAGACGAACGCGGCCACCAGGCCGACGACCCAGACGCCCAGATCGTCCAGCGAGAGCAGCTCGCGTTCCTTGTACAACGAGTACAGGCCTGCGATGCCCAACGTCGGGATCGCAAGATAGAACGTGAATTCCGTGGCGACTTTGCGCGACAGCCCGAACAGCATGCCGCCAATGATGGTGGCACCCGAACGGCTGGTGCCCGGGACCAGTGCGAAGGCCTGCGCGACGCCCACCTTCAATGCGTCGAGCGCGGTCATCTCGTCGACCGAGTGGATACGCACGCTGTGCGTGCGGCGTTCTGCCAAGAGGATGATGAGCCCGCCGATGATGAACGCCGCGGCCACCGTTGGCGCGTTGAACAGGTTGGCTTTCAGCGCCTTGCCGAACACCATGCCCAGCGCGGCAAGCGGCACGAACGCGATGGCTATGTTGAGCAGCAGGCGGCGGGCGAGCGGATCGGTGGTCGCGTTCGCCAGGACCGTGCTGATCTTCGCGCGGAACTCCCAGACGACCGCCAGGATCGCCCCGGACTGGATGACGATCTCGAACAGCTTGCCGCGCGCGTCGTGAAAATCGAGCAACGTGGCGGCGAGGATCAGGTGCCCGGTGCTCGAGACCGGGAGGAACTCGGTGAGTCCTTCGACGACCCCGAGGATGGCCGCCTTAAGCAGCAGGACGGGATCCACGGCGCTCAGTCCAGCGAGCAGGCGATGCAGTACATGTAGGTGTTGCGCGGATCGCTGAGGCGCGACAGCCGCTCGAGTTCCGCCATCACGGGCTGCAGGCTGCGCGGCAGCAGCCGGGGCAGCATCGATTGCGGCAGCAACGGCGCGAGGGCCTTCGCGATCGAGGCCCGAACCCGCAGGCCGAGCGCTTCGCCAAACCCGACTTCGGCATCGAAAAACACGACGTCGTAATCTTCGCCGAGCTTGCCCAGCTTGGCCGCGAGTTTCACGGCGTCTGCGTAGCCGCCGAGCTGGTCGACGAGGCCGAGTCGCATCGCATCGGCCCCCGACCAGACGCGGCCCTGCGCGATCGCGTCGATCGCGGCAACGTCCTGCTTGCGCGCCTTGGCGACCATGCCGATGAAGCGGCGGTACTCGTGTTCGATGCTCTGCTGCAGGATGTCTTTCGTGGGTTCACCCATCGGCCGCAGCGGGCTGAATTCACCGGACAGCGCCGTGGTGCCCACGCCGTCGACGTGCACGCCGACGCGCTCGAGCGCGCGCTGGAACGTCGGGAACATCGCGAAGATGCCGATCGAGCCCGTCAGCGTCGCGGGACTCGCCACGATGCGGTCCGCGTCCATCGCGATGTAGTAGCCGCCCGAGGCGGCCAGGGTGCTCATCGAGGCAACGACCGGCTTGCCCGCCGCCTTCAGTTCAACGACCTCGCGGCGGATGACTTCACTCGCAAAAGTGCTGCCGCCCGGGCTGTCGATGCGCAATACGACCGCCTTCACGTCATCGTCGAAGCGCGCGTCCCGCAACTGGCTGGCTAGCGTGTCGGAACCGATGGTGCCCGGCGCCTGCTCGCCCGGCACGATCTCGCCGTCGGCGACGATGAAGGCGATCTTGTCGACTGGCTTGCTCGACAGCGCCCTGGAGGAATTCACGTTCGTGAGGTACGACCACAAGTCGATGCCCTTGAACGAATGCGTGTCCTCGTCGGTGCCCGTGATTTCGGCCACGCGTTCCTCGACACGGTACCGGCCCTCGAGGTGCGTCACCAGCCCGGCATCGAGCGCGAGCTTGGCCAGGTCGCCGTCGACCTTGCGCAACGCCTGCGCGGAGTTGTCCGCGTAGTCCTGCAGCACGGCCGGCTGCAGGCCGCGCGCCTTGGCCACGTCGGTCTTCCACGTCGTCCAGACGGAGTTGAGCCAGGCGAGGCTTTCCTCGCGCTCGGCAGCCGACATGTCGTTGCGCGTGAACATCTCGACGGCTGACTTGTACTGGCCGACACGGAAGACGTTCCAGTCGACCGACAGCTTGTCGAGAGCATCCTTGACGAACAACCCGTAGTTGGCGAAGCCGTCGACGTAGGTGATGCCCTGCGGGTCGAGGTAAACCTCGTCCGCGTGCGCGGCGAGGTAGAACTGTGGCTGGTCGTAGAATTCGCCAAAGGCGATGACCGGCTTGCCGGTCTTGCGGAAACGATCGATCGCCGCCGCGACTTCCTGCAGCTTGGCCGTGCCGCCGCCGTCGAGTCCGCCGAGATCGAGGTACAGCGCACTGATGCGCTTGTCGTCCTTCGCCGCGTCGATTGCGTCGACGACGTCACGCAGGCGCGTTTCGGTCGGGCCCTGGCGCAGCACCTCGCCGATGGCACGCTCGAGCGGGTCGCCCGAGAACTGCTCGACCAGGGGACCCAGCGGCGCAATGACGAGCGCCGCCTGGTCGGGAACCAGCGGGATCGGACGGGAGAACACCGCGCCGATCACGCCGAAGATCAACAGGAGCAGCAGCAGGTGCAGGACCTTGCGCAGGCCGTCGAGGCCCGCCCAGATCCAATGCAACAGCTTGCGAATGGCACGCATTGCCGCGCGCCCCTGCGGGCCTAGACCTTCTCTTCGATGCGGGCCGACTTGCCCGTGCGCTCGCGGAGGTAATACAGCTTGGCGCGGCGGACGTTGCCACGGCGCTTGACCGTGATCGCGCCAAGCGCCGGGCTGTAGCTCTGGAACACGCGCTCGACGCCTTCACCGTGCGAAATCTTGCGCACGGTGAACGACGAGTTGAGGCCGCGGTTGCTCTTCGCGATGACGACGCCTTCGTACGCCTGGACGCGCTCGCGGTCGCCTTCCTTGACCTTCACTTCGACGACGACCGTGTCGCCGGGACCGAAGTCCGGAATCTCGCGGGTCATGCGCTCGGCATTGAGCGCGGCAATGATGTTGCTCATTTCTTCACCTTAGTCACGGTTCTGTCCCTGCTCTCGTCGCGTCGCATCCTGCTCCGCCTGGTATTCCGCGAGGAGCTTGCGCTCCTCGACACTCAATTCTCGCTGCGCCAGCAGGTCCGGCCGGCGCTGCCACGTGCGGCCCAGTGCCTGCTGCAGGCGCCAGCGCGCAATCGCAGCGTGGTTGCCACCGATCAGCACCGGTGGCACCGCACTATCGGACCAGACCTCCGGCCGCGTGTAGTGGGGCCAGTCGAGCAGGCCGTCCGAGAAGGACTCCTGCACCGCCGACTCCGCATCGCCGAGCGTGCCAGGCAGGAGCCTGGCGACCGCGTCGATGACCATGAGCGCCGGCAGTTCGCCGCCGCTCAACACCACGTCTCCGACCGAGACCGATTCGTCGACGCAGTGCTCGACGAACCGCTCGTCCACTCCTTCATAGCGACCGGCCACGAGCACCAGCTCCGGGAGCCCGGCGAACTCGGCGACTTTCCGCTGCTTGAGCGGCACGCCGTCGGCTGCCAGATACACCCGGCGAGCCTGTGGCACTTTGACCACCGCCGCCGCCATGGCGAGCCGCAAGGGCTCTGCCTTCAACACCATCCCGGGGCCGCCGCCGTAGGGCCGGTCGTCCACCGTCTTGTGCACGTCCGTGGCGAACTGCCGCGGGTTGACCGTTTCGACCGCCAGCACGCCGCGTTCGAGAGCCCGCCCGAGCACGCCGAACTGGAGTGCGTGCTCGACGAACTCCGGGAACAGCGTCACGACGACGATGCGCATCGACCGTGTCTCCGTTGCCCGTCCGCCGCCCCAGTACGCAGCCCAGTACCCAGTTCAGTCGTCCTGATGCCAGTCGACCGTCACCTGGCCTGCCGCGAGGTCCACCGCGACGAGTCGCTCGGGAACCATCGGCACCAGCCTTTCGACCTTGCCGTCGCGCAACACCATCACTGGGTGCGCCGGCATCTCAAGAAACCCGTCGATCCGACCGAGCGCGACGCCTTCGCGGTTCGCCACGGCGAGCCCCAGCAGGTCGTGCAGGTAGTGCTCGTGTGGCCCGGGCTCGGGCAACTCGGAGCGGTCCACCTGGATCTCGGCACCGGTCAGCAGCCGCGCTGCGTCCATGGTGTCGATGCCTTCGAGCCGCACGGCGAGGTTCTGCCCTGCCCGCTTCGATTCCAGCACCCGGACCTGCCGGGATTGACCTGCCTGAACCAGCGTCCACCGCGGGTAACCTGCGATGCCAGCCGCAGGCTCGGAGTAGGAACTGACTTTCACCCACCCACGCACGCCGTGTGGCGCGCCAACCCGACCGAGCACCACAGCGCGAGGGCTTTCGGCCCCGGGTCGCGCTGTCATGTCGATCGGCGCGTGACCGCGGCTCAGGCCGCAGCCGCGACCTGGGTCTTGCGGTGGCCCTTGATCAGCTGCTTCACGCGATCAGACGGCTGGGCGCCCACGCCGAGCCAGTAATCGACGCGCGACAGGTCGAGGCGCAGTTCTTCACTGTTGCCGCGGGCGACCGGGTTGAAGAACCCGACCTGCTCGAGGGAACCACCACCGGCACGGCGGCTGTCGGTCACGACCACGTGATAGAAGGGTTCCTTCTTACCGCCGCGGCGCTGCAATCGGATCGTCACCATTCTTGTCCAAGCCTCAGTGTGCACGGCCGGTCACAGGGGCTGTGTCCGGCCAAAAAAGAGCCGCGAACTATAACGAAATCCCAAGGCAAAAGAAATACTTGAGGAAGGCCCGGAAGGCCCGAAGGGTCTTAAGCCTTCCTGTCCTTCCTGCCCTTCCCTAGCGAAGCCCCGGCGGCATCCGGCCCGACATGGACCGCATCATGCGCCCCAGGCCGCCCTTGCCCATGCCCTTCATCATCTTCTGCATCTGCAGGAAGTTCTTGAGCAACCTGTTGATTTCGGCCACCTGGGTGCCCGATCCGGACGCGATCCGGCGCTTGCGCGAGCCGTCGATGTTTTTCGGAAAACGGCGTTCCTTCGGGGTCATCGAGCAGATGATCGCGATCTGGCGCTTGACCTCCTTCTCGTTGCCCTGTGGCATCTGGCCTGCCTTGGCGGCCAGTTGGGCGGGCAGTTTGTCCATCAGCGCCGCCATGCCCCCCATCTGCTCGATCTGGCGCAGCTGGCCCAGCAGGTCCTCGAGGTTGAAATCCTTGCCCGAGGCGACCTTGCGGGCGAGCTTCTCGGCTTCGTCGCGGTCGACCTGGCGCGTGACCTGCTCGACCAGCGACAGTACGTCGCCCATGCCGAGGATGCGCGAGGCCATGCGATCCGGCTGGAATGCTTCCAGCGCATCGGGTTTCTCGCCCGTGCCGACGAACAGGATCGGCTGGCCCGTGACCTGCCGCACCGACAGGGCTGCGCCGCCACGTGCGTCGCCGTCGGCCTTGGTCAACACGACGCCAGTGAGGTTGAGCGCAGCACCGAATGAACGCGCTGCGTTGACTGCGTCCTGTCCCGCCATGCTGTCGACGACGAACAACGTCTCGATCGGATTCAGTGCCGCCGCGAGCTCGCGCACCTCCGCCATCATTTCCTCGTCGACGTGCAGCCGACCGGCCGTGTCGACCAGCAGCACGTCGTAGACACCGCGCCTGGCCTCGGCCAGCGCATTGAGCGCGATGTCCAGCGGCTTTTCCGTGGGGCTCGCGGGGGCCACGTCGACGTCGAGCTGCTGGCCGAGCCGCTCCAGCTGCAGCAATGCCGCCGGACGGCGCACGTCCGTCGATACGAGCAGGACGCGTTTCTTTTCGCGCGTCTTCAGCCACAGCGCGATCTTGGCCGCGGTCGTCGTCTTGCCGGCGCCCTGCAGGCCCGCGAGCAGGATGATCGCGGGCGGTTGCGCGCGCAGGTTGAGCGGACGCACGCCCTCGCCCATGACGCGGACGAGTTCGTCGTGGATGACCTTGATCAGCGCCTGGCCCGGAGTGAGGCTCTTGTGGATCTCCTGGCCGATGACTTGCGCCTTGACGCCGTCGATGAAGGTCTTGACCACGGCCAAGGCGACGTCCGCCTCAAGCAGTGCCATGCGGACCTGGCGCAGCGTGTCGGAGATGTTCTCTTCGGTCAGCCGGCCCCGGCCCCGGAGGCCTTCGACGACGGACGCAAGACGGGCGGAAAGCTTGTCGAACACGCTCTGGCGACCTCGGTGAGACGGCCAGCCCGGAGGGGCCGGCCTGCGAATGCGCGATTATAGGGCGTGCGAGGGTCGGGTTTACCGTCCTCCTCAGCCCGGCGGGTCCATGGCATCATGCCTGTCGTCCAAAGCCACGCTGGTCCCCGCGCTTGCTGCCACTGATCGCCGTCGCCTGCTACGTCATTGGTGCGCTCTGGCTCGCCTCCGCCACGTACCAGCATCGCAACGAACTGTCGTCGGCCCACGGCCGTGGCGGCCGTATTTCGGCGGTCGCGATTGGCAGCGTGGGCGTGCTGGTCCACGCGCTCGCGCTAATGCAGGAACGCCGCATTGCACCCGACGCTGCGCTGTCGCTCGGCGACACGCTGGCCCTCGTCTCGCTCACGATCTCGATCACCGCGATCGTCATGGCGCTGAAACCCGGTCGGCGCGGCATGGCCGCGCTGCTGCTGTTGATTGCCGCCGTGCTGGAAGTGGCGTTCTCGGAAGGCGCGCGCCGGTATTCGATCGGGCAACCGGGCTGGGAACTGGCCTTCCATGTCGCGATGGCGACGACGGCGTTCGCATTCCTGACGATCGGCATGGTGCTCGCCATCGCGCAGGTGGTCGTCGATCGGCGGCTGCGCAGCCGCCAGCCGCTCGGCCTGCTCAAGATCCTGACCCCGCTCGAGTCGCTCGAGTCCGGCTGCTTCCAGAGCATCCTGGCGGGGTTCGCCGTACTGACACTCGCGCTCGTCAGCGGCGCGTTCTTCGTGCAGGACCTGTTCGCGCAACACCTGATCCACAAGGTCGTGCTCGCGATCGTCGCCTGGATCGTCTTCGGCGTGCTGCTGCTCGGCCGCTATCGGTTCGGCTGGCGCGGCCGCCAGGCCCTGCGCTGGACGTTCGCGGGCTACACGCTGCTCGGCCTCTCCTATTTCGGCAGCAAGCTGATCCTCGAGAACATCCTCGGCAAACACTGGGGCTGAGCCGCCATGGGCGACTTACCCGTCAGTACGCTCGCCTTCCTGCTCGTATCGGCCGTTCTCCTCTCCGCTTTCTTCTCGGGCACCGAAACGGCGCTGATGAGCGTCAACCGCTACCGGTTGCGCCACCTCGCGCGCGAAGGCAGCAAGTCCGCCAGGATCACCGAGAAGGCTGCTCGAGCGACCGGACCGGCTGATCGGGATGATCCTGATCTGCAACAACTTCGTGAACTCCGCGGCGGCCGCGATCGTCACGCGTGATCGCGCTGTCGATTGGCGGCGAGATCACTCGCCGCGATCGGCGTCGGCATCTTCACCGTCGTGCTGATCATGTTCGGCGAGGTCGCGCCGAAGACGTTCGGCGCGCTGTATCCCGAGCGGATCGCGCTGCCGGCCGCGGTGATCTACAACATCATGCTCAAGGTGTTGTACCCGGTCGTCTGGCTGACCAACCTCGTCGCAAACGGCGTGCTGCGCCTCATGGGCGTGAATCGTGAACAGGCCAGCCGCACGTCGCTGAGCAGCGAGGAACTGCGCACGGTCGTGGCCGAGGCCAGCACCGTCATTCCACACCGTCACCAGCGCATGCTGATGAGCATCCTCGACCTGGAGAAGATCACGGTCGACGACATCATGGTGCCGCGCAGCGAGATCTTCGGCCTCAACCTCAAGGACGACTGGGACGACATCGTCGAGCAGATCCGTGAATGCCGGCACACGCGCATCCCGGTGTACGACGGCGAACTCGAGTTGCTGGTCGGCATCCTGCACATGAAGAAAGTGGCGCGGTTGCTGGTGCGCGGCGAATTCGACCGTGAACAACTGGTCGCGCTCGCGAAGATGCGCGAGCCTTACTACGTGCCCGAAGGCACCTCGCTCAACCAGCAGCTGCTGCAGTTCCAGCGGCAGCGTCGTCGCGTCGCGTTCATCGTCGACGAATATGGCGACGTGCAGGGACTGGTGACGCTCGAGGACCTGCTCGAGGAGATCGTCGGCGAGTTCACGTCCGACACGAGCGCCCTGCACAAGGACGTCCATCGGGAGCGCAATGACAGCTTCGTGGTGAATGCCTCGGCGAGCGTGCGGACGCTGAACCGCAAGATGGCCTGGACGCTGCCCGTGACCGGCCCGCGCACGCTGAACGGACTGATCGTCGAGCAGATGGAGACGATTCCCGCGCCGGGCCAGCGGCTGCGCATCGGCGATTACTCGCTCGAAGTGCTGCAGGTGACGGACAACGCGGTGAAGACCGTGCGGCTGACGCAACCGGCGGTCGCGAAGCTCGACAAGCCATCCTGACGCGTCAGCGGCGCACGATTGGAGCCGCAGCACACCCGGCAGATAGGCGCGGGTTGCAGGCGACCGACTCGGGACCTGCCCCCGAGCTTGGAAAGGCAAACACTCGCTGGTTGCAGGCGGCCGACCCGGGACCTGCCCCCGAGCTTGGAAAGGCAGACACGCGCTCGGGGGCAGGTCCCGGATCGGCCACCTGTGACACGACGTACGCAGCGTTGAGAGCTTCGGAACGCAGGCCCCGGCCGCGTCGCTCCGATCATCGACTAGGTTCGATGTGCGAATCGCTCAGGTTGAGGCGCAGTCGCGCAAGCGGTCGATCCGGTGCCGTTCCCCGAGCGCGTGTCTGCCTTTCCAAGCTCGGGGAACGGCACCGGATCGACCGCCAGGACTCGACCTATCCCACGCGACGGGACAGGTGTCAGAACGCCTTGTCGAGCGCCTCCGACAGCCGGCTCACGCCCTCGACCTGGATGCCATCGATGACGCCCTTGCGCGGCACGTTCGCCGACGGCACCAGCGCGCGCCGGAAACCCTGCTTTTGCGCTTCGCGCAGCCGTTCCTCGCCGAACGGCACCGGGCGAATTTCGCCGGTGAGTCCCAGCTCGCCGAAGCACACCGTGTCGGTGACGACGGGACGATCGCGCAGGCTCGAAAGCACGGCGAGCACGGCCGGCAGGTCGGCGGACGTCTCGCCGATGCGCACACCACCGACCACGTTGATGAACACATCGCGCCCCGCGGTCGACACCCCGCCGTGGCGGTGCAGCACCGCGAGCAGCAGCGCCAGGCGGCTCGATTCGAAACCGACCGCGACGCGGCGCGGACTCATGCCCTGCGCCTCGTCCACCAGTGCCTGCACTTCGACCAGCAAGGGCCGGCTGCCTTCGCGCACGACGGTCACGACACTGCCGGACACCGGCTGCGGGTGCCGCGACAGGAAGATCGCCGACGGGTTGCGCACTTCGCGCAGCCCCTGCTCCACCATGGCAAACACGCCGAGCTCGTTCGCTGCACCGAAGCGATTCTTGACCGCACGCACGACCCGGAATCGGCTCGCGGGATCGCTTTCGAAATACAGCACCGTATCGACCATGTGTTCGAGGATGCGCGGGCCGGCAATCAGCCCCTCCTTCGTCACGTGCCCGATCAGCAGCACGGCGGTGCCCGATTCCTTCGCGTAACGCACGAGCCGCGCGGCCGACTCGCGCACCTGCACGGCCGAACCGGCCGACGACTCGCTGAGCTCGGTCTGCATCGTCTGGATGGAATCGATCACGAGCACCTGGGCCCGCGCAGCCACCGCTTCCTGGATGATCGTTTCGACCCGGGTCTCGGCTGCCAGTCGCAACGTGGTGGCCTCGAGTCCCAGGCGCTGGGCGCGTGAGGCCACCTGCCGCACCGACTCCTCGCCCGACACGTACAGCACCGGCCGTTCGCGACTGAGGGCGTCCGCCGCCTGCAGCAGCAGCGTGGACTTGCCGATGCCGGGGTCGCCGCCCAACAGGACCACGGAGCCCGCCACGAGACCACCGCCCAGGACCCGGTCCAGCTCACCGATTCCTGTCACGGCCCGGACGTCGCTCTCCTGCGCGATGTCCGTCACCGTCCGGCTCGTGGACGGGCCAGCCGCGACCGTGCGGGCATTGCGGCTGGCCCCCGCGGTCGCAATCGAAGACGCCGCGATTTCGAGCGTGTTCCAGGCGTCGCACGCCGGGCACTGCCCCTGCCACTGGCCGGTGCGGGCGCCACAGTTGCCGCAGACGTAACTGGTTTTGGGACGTGCCATTGCGGGCTGCCGTGGAACTGCACAGGGGACGGGGAAGGCCCGGGATGCTAGCACGGGCAGGCGTTACAGCCGGAGTGTGACGCCGGCGGCAATTCCGCCCGGGGACCGCACCCTATACTTGTGTCCACGCATGCGCAGTCAAGCCGAGCCCACCTTGATTCTAGACAGTTCCGGTAGCCGCAAAGCCACGGCCCGGACCCCCGTTCCTGCGCGCCTCGGCCGCTACGAACTGCTGCACGAAATCGGCAAGGGCGCGATGGGTGTCGTTTACCGCGGCCGCGACCCACGCATCAACCGCGAGGTGGCCGTCAAGGCCATCCCGCTCGCCGACGAATTCGACCCCGCCGACCTGGAACAGGCACGCGCGCGCTTCTTCCGGGAAGCCGAAATGGCAGGCCGCCTGTCCCATCCGCACATCGTGACGATCTACGATGCCGGCGAGGATCGCGGCACCGCCTACATCGCCATGGAACTGCTGCGCGGCCAGCACCTGGTCGAGTACACGTCCGTGACCCGGCTGTTGCCGACGGCGGTCGCCATCGAAATCGTGGCGCGGCTCGCCGACGCGCTGCACTATGCGCACCAGAACCAGGTCGTTCACCGGGACATCAAGCCAGCCAACATCATGTTCGACGCGCCGAGCGGTGAGCTCAAGATCACGGACTTCGGCATCGCCCGGCTCACCGACTCGGGTCGCACTCGCACGGGCGTCGTGCTCGGCACGCCCTCGTTCATGTCGCCGGAGCAACTGCAGGGCCGCCTCGTCACGGGCCGCTCCGATCTCTTTTCGCTCGCCGTTTCGCTGTACCAGTTGCTGACCGGTCAGCTGCCGTTCCGCGGCGATACGATGCCCGGCCTGATGATGCAGATTGCCCAGGAGCCGCACCCGCGCATCCGTGCCATCAACCCTGCCTTGCCGCCGGGCCTCGACACGTTCTTCGATCGCGCGCTCGCCAAGGACCCGGCGGCGCGTTACGACAGCGGCGCGGGTTTCGCCCTGGCACTGCGCGACCTGAACGTGCCGGACAAGCGCTAAGCGGCCATGCGCCTGAAAGGCAAGTTCCGTTGCGTCGGCGCGTCCGACACCGGCCGGGTGCGCGAGCACAACGAGGATACGATCGGCACCGACGGCGACATCGGGCTGGTCGTGCTCGCAGACGGCATGGGTGGCTACAAGGCCGGTGAAGTCGCGAGCGGTATCGCCGTGCGCACCGTGCTGACGCTGATCAAGGACGCCGTCGACCGCGAGGACCTCTCACTACGCGACGATTCCAACGGCCTGAGTCGTCCCGGGATTCTCCTGCGCGACGCCATCCAGCGTGCGAACAAGGTCATCTACCAGACCGCAAAGACGCAGGCGAACTGCGAGGGCATGGGCACCACTGTCGTCGCCGGCCTGCTTTTCGACGACAAGCTCACCGTCGCCCACGTCGGCGACTCGCGACTGTATCGCTGCCGCGACGGCACGCTCGAGCAGGTCACGCAGGACCACTCCCTGCTGCAGGAACTCGTGAGCCGCGGATTCTATACGCCGGAGGAGGCCCAGCGCGCCGCCGCCAAGAATTACGTGACGCGTGCCCTTGGCGTCGAGCCCACCGTGGATGTAGAAATCACCGAAGTGCCGGCACTGCAGGACGACGTCTACCTGCTTTGCTCGGACGGCCTGTCCGACATGGTCGAGGACGACGACATTCAGTTAACGATCAACACCTTTGGTGCTAATCTGGAGACCGTCGCCAAACAGCTGGTACTGCTGGGCAACGACAACGGGGGCCGGGACAACATCTCGGTGGTGCTGGTCCGGGTGCTCGATGCCTTCCCGGCGCAGCGCGGGGTCATCGACCGTCTACGTAAGTTATTCGGTTAAGGGAGCGCAGGTTCACGCATGGCCAGGCTGGTATTGCATCTCGATGGGCAAGTGCTCGCCGAGTACAACATGAGCAAGGAGCGCTACACCGTAGGGCGCCTTCCCGACAATGACATCCGCATCGATAATCCGGCAGTGTCGGGTCATCACGCGCTCGTCATCAACATCCTCAACGACTCGTTCCTCGAAGACCTGAACAGCACGAACGGAACGTACGTCAACGGCAAGATCATCAAGAAGCACGCGCTGCAGCACGGCGACGTGATCACGGTCGGGCACCACGCGCTGCGCTTCGTCGACAGCGAAGTGGAAGAACCCGAAGACGAGTTCCAGAAGACGATGGTCATCAGCCCCCGCGATGCCGCGACCCTGATGGCCGGGTCGCCCAAGGCAGCGGCGGCCCTGCAATCGACGGCAGGCTACGGCTCGACGGCATCGAGCGCGGCGGCGCCCTCGTTCCCGAACGGCGTGTTGCCGCGCGCGAAACTGCAGGTGCTGTCGGGCCAGTTCGCAGGCCGCGAACTCGAGCTGGTGAAGACGCTCACCACGCTCGGCCGTCCGGGTGTGCAGGTGGCAGCCATCACGCGTCGTGCCGATGGTTTCTACATCGTGCACGTCGAAAGCGGCACGGAAGGCGACTACCCGCTCGTCAACGGCGCCATCATCGGGCCGCAGGCGCATCGGCTCCACGACAATGACGTCGTGCAGCTCGCGGGCGTCAAGATGGGTTTCTTCGAGAACTGACCCCCCCACCTCGCCCACGTCAGTGGGAGAGGTGGGCCTCAGCCAATCTCCAGCGGCACGCGCTGGCTGACGCCGCAGAGCAGGTCCCACGCGATCGCGCCGGCGTGAGAGGCAACTTCTTCCACCGGAAGCTCGCGGCCCCACAACACGACAGGGTCGCCGATCGATACGTCCGGCAGGTCCGTGACGTCGACGGTGATCATGTCCATCGACACGCGGCCGATGAGCGGTGCGCGACGGCCGCCGATCTGCACGGGCGTGCCCACACGGCTGCCGCGCGGGTAGCCATCCCCGTAGCCTGCGGCGACCACGGCCATGCGTGTGTCGCGCGTCGCCGTCCATGCACCTCCGTAACCCACGGTTTCACCGGCCTTCACGTCCTTGACCGCGATCACTTCGGTGCGCAGCGTCATGGCCGGTCGCAGGCCGAACTCCGCGCCTGTGCCGCTCGGAAACGGCGAGACGCCGTACAGCATCAGTCCGGGACGCACCCAGTCGGCACGTGCCGTCGGCCAGGCCAGCACCCCGGCGCTGTTCGCGATGCTGCGCGCTCCGGCCATCCCCGCCGTCGCCACTGAAAATGCGTCCAGCTGCTGGCGCGTCTTCGGATCCCGTCGATCGTCCGCCGACGCCAGGTGCGTGACCAGCGTGGGATCGGCGTGCACGCGCGCGTTGCGTCGCAAGCGTTCATACGCGGCGGGGAGTTCATCGAGGCGGAAACCCAGCCGGTTCATGCCTGAGTCGATCTTGATCCACGCAGTCACCTGCGCGTCGCCCGTGAGGGCCTCGAGCAACTCGAGCTGCTGGACGCTATGCACCATGAGCTCGAATCGCGCCTGCGCGGCGGCGGCCAGCTGGTCGGCGCTGAACACGCCTTCGAGCAGCAGGATGCGGTTGGTGAGTCCGGCGGCGCGCAGCGCGAGACCTTCACCGATCCGTGCGACGGCGAAGCCATCGGCATCGGCAAGCGCCTTCGCCGTGGGCACGATGCCGTGGCCATAAGCATTGGCCTTGATCACCGCCATCACGCGGCTGTCGGGTGCGGCGTGACGGGCCTGGCGGAGGTTGTGGCGCAAGGCGGCGGCATCAACTACCGCGCGGATCAGGCTCTGGCTCTGCACGGCAGTCCGCGCCTCAGTTGCCGTAGTCGCCGTAATCGCCGTGCGCAAGGTTCTCGAAGCGCGTGTACTTGCCGAGGAACGTCAGGTGCACTTCGCCAGTCGGGCCGTTGCGCTGCTTGGTGATGATGATGTCGGCGATGCCCTTGCGCGGCGTGTCGGGTTCGTACACTTCCTCGCGGTAGATCATCATGATCAAGTCTGCATCCTGCTCGATCGCTCCACTTTCACGCAGGTCAGACATCACCGGCTTCTTGTCCTGGCGCTGTTCGACACCGCGGTTCAGCTGCGACAGCGCAATGATCGGCACGCGCAATTCCTTCGCCAGCGACTTGATCGAACGCGAGATCTCGGAGATCTCCGTCGCGCGGTTTTCCTTGTTGCCCGCCACCTGCATCAGCTGCAGGTAGTCGATGACGATCAGGCCGAGGCCGCCCTGCTTCTCGCAGTCGCGGGCCAGGCGGCGGGCGCGGGCGCGCACTTCCGTCGGCGTGAGCGAGCCGCTGTCGTCGATGTAGATCGGCGCCGACTTCATCTGCGCGATCGCGCTGTTGATGCGGGCCCAGTCCTCGTCGCCAAAGTTGCCGGTGCGCATGTGGCCCTGGTCGACGCGACCGAGCGACGAGATCATGCGGAACGCGAGCTGCTCGCGCGACATTTCCATCGAGAAGATCGCGACCGCCTTGTTGTGGGCAATCGCCGCGTTCTCGGCAATGTTGAGTGCCAACGTCGTCTTGCCCATCGACGGGCGTCCCGCGACGATGACGAGATCGCCGGGTTGCAGGCCCGCCGTCATCTTGTCGAGTTCGGCATAGCCCGAGCTCAGGCCCGTCAGCTGGCCCTGCGACGCGTGCAGCAGGTCGAGGCGATCGATCGTGGCGCCGAGCACATCGCGCACCGGCACGAAGCCAGAGCCGAGCTTCCGCCCTTTCTCCGCGATCTGGAAAATCCGGCGCTCGGCCTCGTCGACGAGTTCCGCCGCCGGCTTGCCTTCATTCTCGTAGGCGCTGCCGGCGATTTCGCCACTGACGCGGATCAACTGCCGCAGCAGCGAGCGCTCGCGGACGATGTCGGCATAGGCGCGGATGTTCTCGGCGGTGGGCGTGTCGCGCGCGAGTCCCGCGAGGTATGCGAGGCCGCCGGTTTCGTCGGCCAGTCCCGTGCTGGCAAGGCGCTCGGCAAGCGTGACGGCATCGCTCGGCTCGCCTTTCTGCGACAGGTCGAGGATCGCCTCGAAGATCAGCTGGTGGTCGCGCCGATAGAAATCCTCGGCGCGCAGGCGGTCGGCGATCGAGTCCCAGGTGCTGTTGTCGAGCAACAGGCCACCGAGCACGGCCTGCTCGGCTTCGAGCGAGTTCGGCGGCACGCGCAAGGCCGCCGCTTCGTCACTGACGTACGGGCGTGGCTTCCGGCGGAACCTGCCGCCGGAACCCGGGCCGCTGCCGCTTTCGTCCTGCTCCATCGTTGACGGATGCTCCCCGCGGGCGCGAGGAGTATCAGTCTTCGGCGGTGATCACGACCGGGAGGTCGATCTCGACGTCGGTGTGCAGGTGCAGCTTCACGTGGTGCTCGCCGATCAGGCGGATCGGGCCGCCCGGCAGGCGCACTTCCGCGCGTTCGATGGCGATACCGCCCTTGGTCAGCGCCTCGGCGATGTCGGAGGTGCCGACCGAGCCGAACAGCTTCCCTTCCGTGCCGGCCTTCGCCTGCAGGTTGAGCTTGAAGCCGTCGAGCTGCTTCGCCCGCGACTGGGCGCTCGACAGCGAGTCGAGTGCGAGCTTTTCGAACTCGGCGCGGCGCGCCTCGAACTTCTTCAGGTTGGCGGCCGTGGCCAGCGCGGCCTTGCCCGATGGCAGCAGGAAATTGCGCCCGTAGCCCGGCTTCACTTTGACCTTGTCGCCGATGTTGCCGAGGTTGGCAACCTTCTGCATCAGGATGACTTCCATCGTAGTGTCCTCGATCGATCGATCTTCAAAGGTTTGACTGTACGTCCGAAAACAATCGGCTCAACTCATTTACTCGCCCGCTCACGTCGCCGCGCTGGGCGCGGGCGGCTGCGAGCGCAGCCAGTTGTCCACGAATCCCCATGCCGCGAGTCCGACCACTGCCAGCGGCGCGACCAGCACCAGCGTAGCGTACGTGACCCACAACGAAACGGAGCCGAGCTTGCCCTCGGCCACCCGCTGATGCACGGCCGCAAGGCCGACGAGCACGAGCGCGCCGAGGAACAACCGTCCGATGTCGTCCACCAGCGCCTGCTGCGTGAACAGCGAAGCGCCGATGACCAGGGCCGCCGCGATCCCGAGCACCCGCCCGAGACGGATCTGCCTGAATTCCGCGCCGAAGGCCCCTGCCGCCTCGGGCAGTGACTGCCACCAGCGAGCCAGGAACAACGCGCTCATCGCCAGCGTCATCGTCAGGACTGCGATCCAGCCCCAGAGCGTGCGGGCCAGCGTGTCCGCCAACCCGTCCTTTTCCAGGTCCATCGGCAGCCCCTGCGTCTTCATCTGCTGCGCCAGGTCGCGCACGAACGGAGCCCAGAACTGCTGTGGATCGCCGAGTGATCCGTGCAGCGCCACCAGCAACACCGTGCCAACCAGGGTCGTCACCTGCAGGCACAGCGACAACGAACCCATCCGCACCAGCAGGATCGCGAGCAGCAGCGGCGGGCCCAGTACCCACGCGGAGTACACGAAGCCCATCCACAGCGGCCGGCCGAACAACAGAAACACCGTCGCCAAGGCCAGGCTGGCGCCAAGCGCGACGATCGTGCCTTGCCGTTCGCCCCGTACCAGCACGATCAGAGCCGGTACGGCGCCCGGCAGGAAGGCGGCGATCCCGAGCCCAAGCAAAGGCAGCAACCCCAGCAGGCCCGTGACGAGCACGGCCCCGACCGGGTTACCGGCAAGCCACTGTGCCAGCGATCGATTCATCGTTGTGCGTTCTCCGTCGACGGCCCGTTGGCAGGACCGCAGGGATCACCCACGCAACGCTGGCTCAGTGCTGGTCCGTGTACGGGAGCAGCGCGAGGAAACGGGCGCGCTTCACCGCGAGCGACAGCTGACGCTGGTAGTTCGACTTCGTGCCGGTGATGCGGCTCGGGACGATCTTGCCCGTCTCGGTGATGTAGCCCTTCAGCGTGGCGAGATCCTTGTAATCGATCCGCTCGACGCCTTCAGCCGTGAATTTGCAGAACTTACGGCGACGGAAAAAACGTGCCATGTGGTGTCACCCGGTAAATGTGTTGATCAGTGCAGCAGCAGCGCGAAACGAGGCGTTGACGGGGCTCAACCCGCGCCAATTGCTTCTTCGCTGTCCCCGGTACCGATGGGGCCTTCGTCTGTGCGCGGCGCGCCTTCTTCTTCGGCGCGGGCCATCGGCGACGGCTCGATGACGGCGGCCGGCATGGCGATGACCATGTTGCGGATGACGGCGTCACTGAAGCGGAAGCTGCCCGTCAGTTCGTCGAGCGTGGCTTTGTCACACTCGATGTTCATCAGGACGTAGTGCGCCTTGTGCACCTTGGCGATCGGGAACGCGAGCTGGCGGCGGCCCCAGTCCTCGAAACGGTGGATCGCACCGCCGGCCGCGGTGATGATCCCGCGGTAGCGTTCGACCATGGCCGGGACCTGTTCGCTCTGATCCGGGTGGACCAGGAAAACGATTTCGTAATGACGCATCGACTAGATCTCCTTGCGGAATGATGTCGCCCTGGTGCCAAAAAAGGCTGGTGCGACAAGGAGTTGGAACAACCGCGCGAACCCGGAGGACCGCACGGAGCCGCGCATTGTAGCTGAGGAAGGGGTTAGAGGATAGGGAAATTGGGGACGCTCACCTATTACCTGCGGACGGTAATAGGTGAGCGTCCCCAATTTCCCTAACTCCTCCTTTGCCGCACGGCCTCGAACAGTGCCACGCCGGTGGCGACCGACACGTTGAGGCTCTCGACGGCGCCGGCCATCGGGATCGACGCCAGCTCGTCGCAGGTTTCGCGCGTGAGGCGCCGCATGCCCTCCCCCTCGGAACCGAGCACGAATGCGATGGGACCGCGGAGGTCGAGGTCATAGAGAGTGCGTGGAGCGTCGTCGGCGGTGCCGATCAGCCACACGCCTCGCTCCTTGAGTTCACGCAGGGTGCGAGCCAGGTTCACGACCTGCACCAGCGGGACCGTCTCTGCGGCGCCTGCGGCCACCTTGCGCACGACCGGCGTCAACCCGGCCGCCCGATCGCGCGGCACGATGACGGCAGTGACGCCGGCGGCGTCCGCACTGCGCAGGCAGGCGCCGAGGTTGTGCGGATCGGTCACGCCGTCGAGCACGAGCAACACCGGCGGCACTGCGCCGAGGGACTCGAGCGCCTCTTCGAGCTGCGTTTCGGGATCGTCCGTGCGCGGCGCAAGTTCGACGATCACGCCCTGGTGGCGCTCGCCGTCGGCGAGCTGGTCGAGCTGGGCGTCGTCGGCATCGACGATCGTGATCTGCGCCTGCTGCGCGAGGGAACGCAGTTCCTGCAGGCGAGCAGCCGCATCGCGCGACGACGCAAGCCACACCTGCCGCACGCGTTGCGGTGAACGCTGCAGCAACACGCGCACCGAGTGGATGCCGTAGGCAAGGTTGGCCACGGCAGGCGGGCGGCGCTCGTGTCCTGCGGCTCCACGGCGCGCGTCACGCGGCTCGTGCCGGCGCGGCATCAGCGACGCCTCCGGCCGCCGCCCTGGCGCGGGAAGCGCCCTGCCGTCGGCCTGCGTGGTGCATCCTTCTCACCGGCGAGTTCGAAATCCACGCGGCGATCGTCGAGCGAGACATTCGTCACGCGCACCCGCAGGCGATCACCGAGCCTGAAGATCTTGCCCGAACTGCGGCCGATCATCCGGAAGCCCGAACTGTCGCGGCCGAAGTAGTCCGCCCCGAGCGCGGACACGTGCAGCAGGCCGTCGACCTGCAGCCCGTCGAGTTGCACGAACAGGCCGAAGTCGACGACGCCGGACACGATGCCGTCGAATTCCTCGCCGATGCGGTCCTGCATGTAGAAGCACTTGAGCCACGCGACGGCGCTGCGGGTGGCCTCGTCCGCACGGCGCTCACGGAACGAGCAATCCTGTCCGAGCACCGGAAACGGCCCGTGCCACTCGATGAGTTCCTGTGGATCGCGCTCGAGCAGCACTTGCCGGATGCCGCGATGAACCACGAGGTCCGGGTAGCGGCGGATCGGCGAGGTGAAATGCGCGTAGTGTTCGAGCGCGAGCCCGAAGTGGCCGATGTTGCCGGGCTGGTACACCGCCTGCGGCATCGTGCGGATCACTGCTGTGGAAATGAGCCCGGCGTCCGGCCGGTCGCCGATCTTCTGCAGCAGGTCGCGCAGGTGGTCGGGCGTGACTTCGTCCGGGGCCGGCAGCCAGAGCCCGAACTCACGCAGGAACGTGCGCAGGGTCTCCAGCCGGTCGATTTCGGGCAGGCCGTGCACGCGGTAAAGCGTCGGCATCTTGTAGCGATCGAGGAACCGCGCGGCCACGACGTTCGCCGCGATCATGCACTCCTCGATCAGGCGGTGCGCATCGTTGCGTGGGTACTCGACGAGCGCCGCAACCTTGCCCTGCTCGTCGAACTTGAGCTTGAGCTCGGGCGTGTCGAGCTCCAGCGCGCCGCGGCCTGACCGCGCGCGGATGAACGACTTGTACACGCCATGCAGTGCCAGCAGCCGTTCGCGCAGGCGTTCGAGTCTCGGCGGGTGCTTCGCGTCGGGCTTGTCGAGGAACTCCCCCACGTCGCGGTACGTGAGCCGCGCCGCGGAGCGCATCACGCCCTCGAAGAAGCGGGAACGGGTGATGCGGCCGTCTTCGGCGACACGCAGTTCGCAACACAGGCACAAGCGGTCTTCTTCGGGCTTCAGCGAGCACAGTCCGTTCGACAGCGCTTCGGGCAGCATCGGCAGCACGCGGTTCGGGAAATACACCGATGTGCCACGCTCGCGCGCCTCGATGTCGAGCGGACTGCCCGGCCGCACGTAATGCGCGACGTCCGCGATGGCGACGATGACGCGCCAGCCACCGCTCTTGCGCTCGCACCAGACGGCATCGTCGAAGTCCCGCGCGTCCTCGCCGTCGATGGTGACGAGTTCCATGGCGCGCAGGTCTTCGCGGCCGGCGATCGCGTCTTGCGGGATGCGCGCGCCGAACGCTTCGGCTTCGGCGACAACGGCGGCGGGGAAGTCGCACGGCAAGCTGTGCGAGTGAATGGCGATCTCGGTTTCCATGCCGGGCGCGCCGTGGTCGCCGAGGATCCGGGACACGCGGCCGACCGGGCCGGACGTGCGCGAGGGCTGGTGCGTGAGTTCGACCATCACGATCTGGCCATCGACAGCCTCGCCGAGTTGCTGGCTCGGGACCAGCACGCGGTGCGGGATGCGTGGATTGTCGGGCGTCACGTACGCTATGCCGGATTCGAGGTGCAACCGGCCGACCACCTCCCGGGTGCGGCGTTCCAGCACTTCGACGATCGTGCCCTGCGCCTTGCCCCGAAAGCGCGTCGCCTCGATGCGCACGGCGAGCCGGTCACCGTGCATGACTTCGCGCATCTGGCCGGCAGGGAGGTAGATGGCGCCGGAACCATCATCGGGCAGCAACTGGCCGTCGCCGTTGCGCGCGCCCTGCACGGTGCCCACCACCAGGCCGGCGATCTGTTCGCGCAGGCAATACTGGCCGCGGCGATTCAGCATCACCTCGCCGCGCTTCACCAGCTGTGCCAGCTCCTGTTCGGCCTGCACCGCACCGGCCGGGCCGAATGCCGCAGTCACTTCGTCGAGACGCAGCGGCCGGGCCGCTTTGCGCAGGACATTAATGACTGCGGATTCAGGGGATTGGGGCGCACGCGCGGCAGCTCGGCTGCGCGGTTGCGTCGCGTTGTCGCGCGGGGTCGTGGTCGAACCGCGCCTGTTTCTTTCTCTACGCATCGTTCCTTACATTGACAGTCCGGGGGGCCGCCAGTAAATTGCGCCACCTTCCAGCACGGCCCCCGGGGCCCTGCCGCGACCTAAGCCCAGGTGGCGGAATTGGTAGACGCACTAGTTTCAGGTACTAGCGGGTAACACCGTGGAGGTTCGAGTCCTCTCCTGGGCACCACTCTGAAACCGGGGACTGGCCCCTGTTTCTCGCCGAAGGCAGGAGCCCGTGCCCCTGTTTTCCGCCTTACTTTAGCACTCCCCCGCCTCAACCACCTGTTACCGTTGGTTTTTCGGTGTCATCGCCATGACCTACACGACCATCGATTACACGGTCAACGACCGTGTCCTCACGCTGACCCTCAACCGCCCCGACCGCCTGAACGCGTTCACGGTCGCGATGGCCGACGAACTCGAGCATGCATTCCGACGCGCGAGCACGGACGACCAGGTCGGGGCCATCGTCGTGACCGGAGCCGGACGCGCGTTCTGCGCGGGCATGGACCTGGCCGCGACCGGTAACGTCTTCGGTCTTGACGAAACGCAGCGTCCCACGCTCGCGGACATGCACGACAAACTCGACGACCCCGCGATTCTTCGTGGAGTCCGCGACACCGGCGGCCGTGTCGTGCTCGCGATTTTCGATTGCATGAAGCCGGTGATCGGCGCCATCAACGGCGCTGCGGTCGGCATCGGCGCGACCATGACGTTGCCCATGGACCTCCGGCTCGCTGCCGACGGCGCGAAGATCGGCTTCGTGTTCGGCCGTCTCGGCATCGTGCCGGAAGCCTGCTCGAGCTGGTTCCTGCCGCGGCTGGTCGGCATTCCGCAGGCCCTGGAATGGGTCTACTCGGCTGAGCCTTTCGACGCGGCCGAGGGTGTGCGCGCCGGCCTGCTCAAGGCCGCAGTGCCGGCCGACCAGTTGCTGGACGAGGCGCGCAAGCTGGCGCACAAGTTCATCGACAATCGATCCCCGGTCGCGGTCGCGCTGGCCCGGCAGATGATTTACCGCAACGGCGCGCAGTCGCACCCGATCGAGGCGCACCGCGTCGATTCACTCGCGATGTGGCACCTGAGCCAGCACGACGGTGCGGAAGGCGTGCGTGCGTTCCTCGAAAAGCGCGCACCGCAGTTCGAGTCGAAAGTTTCGACCGACCTGCCGGATTTCGTGGCGGAGTGGATGCAGCGCTGATTCTTCGCCTCGCCCGCGTGCGCATCGGAGTGGTCGCACACTTTGCGGGTACAGGCTCGTCGCTGGAGGAGCCGGCTGTCTTGCCGCGCTCCGTGTCGGACGCCGCAGCTCGAGCGCAGGCGCGAGGCGGCACCGTTTTTTCCGACCAGCCGCTGGCACCATCGCCTCGCGCCCGTTCGAGCAAGGCTCGCCGTGAATCGTGCGGTTCCTCCGCACGATTCACGATGCGCGGGAGACGTCGGAGCGCGGCAAGACAGCCGGCTGCCTCCAGCGACGAGCCCACCAGCGATTTTCGCGACCACTCCCGCGGACGCGGGAGTGGCGCGGCATCAGTGCCGCTTCACCACCAGCCGATGCGCGTGCAGCAGCGGCTCGGTGTACCCCGACGGCTGCTTCGTGCCGAGGAAGACGAGGTCGCAAGCCGCCTTGAACGCTTCGCCGTCGAAGCCCGGCGCCATCGGCCGGTAGAGCGGATCGCCGGCGTTCTGCTGGTCGACCACCGCCGCCATGCGCTGCATGACCTCCAGCACCTGCTCGCGCGACACGATGCCGTGATGCAGCCAGTTGGCGATGTGCTGTGACGAGATGCGGCACGTCGCCCGGTCTTCCATCAGGCCGACGTCGTTGATGTCGGGCACCTTCGAACAGCCGACACCCTGGTCGATCCAGCGCACGACGTAGCCGAGGATGCCCTGCGCGTTGTTCTCGATCTCGGCGTTGATCTCGCGCGGCCGACCAGTTCGTGTCGGCAGCGAGCGGGATCGTGAGGATGCCCGTCAGGCGGTCCGCACGACCGGCCCTGGCCAGTTCCGCCTGCCGCGCCTTCACGTCGTACGCGTGGTAGTGCGTGGCATGCAGCGTCGCCGCCGTCGGGCTCGGCACCCAGGCGCAGGTCGCGCCCGCCTTCAGGTGACCGATCTTCTGCTCGAGCATGCCGTGCATCAGGTCCGGCATGGCCCACATGCCCTTGCCGACCTGCGCCTTGCCCGGCAAGCCGCAGGCAAGGCCGATCTCGACGTTCGACAATTCGTACGACGCGATCCACGCCTGCGTCTTCATGTCGGCCTTGCGCACCATTGCGCCGGCTTCCATCGAGGTGTGAATTTCGTCGCCGGTGCGATCGAGGAAGCCGGTGTTGATGAACGCGACGCGCGACCTGGCCGCGCGAATGCATTCCTTGAGGTTGACCGTCGTGCGGCGTTCCTCGTCCATGATGCCGAGCTTCACCGTGTAACGCGGCAGGCCGAGCACCTGCTCGACGTGCGTGAAGATCGCATCGGCAAACGCGACTTCCTCAGGCCCGTGCATCTTCGGCTTCACGATGTAGACCGAACCGTGCGTCGAATTGCGCACGCCTCCGGCCTTGCGCAGGTCGACCATCGCGATCAGCACGGTGCACATCGCATCGAGCAGCCCTTCGTAGGCTTCATTGCCAGCGCGGTCGAGCACGGCGGGGTTCGTCATCAGGTGGCCGACGTTGCGTACCAGCATCAGCGAGCGGCCCTTCAGCGCGAGCGGCTTGCCGTCCGGAGCGAGGTACAGTCGGTCCGCGTTCATGGCGCGATCGAACGTCTTGCCGCCCTTCTCCACCTTCTCGACCAGGTCGCCACGCATCAGGCCGAGCCAGTTGCGGTAGGCGTGCGCCTTGTCCTCGGCATCGACGGCCGCGACGGAATCCTCGCAGTCCATGATCGTCGTGATCGCCGCCTCGAGGTAGACGTCGGCCACGCCCGCGGCATCGGTCCTGCCGATTCGATTCGCGCGGTCGACGTGGATTTCGACGTGCAGGCTGTGCTGCAGCAGCAGGATGGCAGTCGGTGCCGCAGCGTCGCCAGCGTAGCCGGCAAACAACCCTGGAGTCGCCAAGGCGGTGACGCCCCTGCTCGTTTCGATCTGCAACTTTCCGCCAACTACGCGATAGAACGTCACGTCGGCGTGGCTGCCCGTGGCGAGCGGCGCCACGGAGTCGAGGAACCTCTTCGCCCACGCGATCACGCGAGCGCCACGCTCCACGCTGTAGCCGCCGGCCGGCGGCAGGTCACCCATCGCGTCCGTGCCGTACAACGCGTCGTACAGGCTGCCCCAGCGTGCATTCGCCGCGTTCAGCGCATAGCGAGCGTTCATGACGGGCACGACGAGTTGCGGACCCGGCATGCTGGCGATCTCGGGATCGACGTTGGTCGTGTCGATCTGGAAATCAGGCCCTTCGGGGACGAGGTAGCCGATCTCGGCAAGGAATTCCTTGTAGGCCGACCGGATCCACTGGCTGGCCACGATGGACGCGGTGCCAGGCGTCGATCTGCGCCTGCAGGTCGTCGCGCCTGGCGAGCAGCGCCCGATTCTTCGGGCCGAAGTCGTGGACGAGGTCGGCGAGCCCCTGCCAGAACGTGTCCGAAGCGACGCCGGTCAACGGCAACGCCTCGCGCTCGATCATGTCGTGGAGCGGGCGCGCGACCCGAAGGCCGAATTTGTCGATGCGGTCGGTCATGGGCGTGGTTCCCGGGTCATGCGTCCTGCAGCCCACCATTATGGCCCGAGTCCGACCATCCCCCAACCCCCGCCCGTTGGCCCCTAGAGCGAGCGCGAGATCAGTTCCTTCATCACTTCGTTGGTGCCGCCGTAGATGCGCTGCACGCGCGAGTCCGCGAACATGCGGCAGACCACGTACTCGTTCATGTAGCCGTAGCCGCCGAAGAGCTGCTGGCACTCGTCGATGACCTTCTGCTGCATGTCGGTGACCCACCACTTGGCCATCGCGGCGGTCTCGGTGTCGAGTTCGCCCTTGACCAGCTGCTCGATGCAGCGGTCGATGAACACGCGCGCCACCCGCGTGTGGGTGGCCGCTTCGGCGAGCTTGAACTTCGTGTTCTGGAAGGCCGCGACCGGCTGGCCGAAGACCTGCCGCTCGTTGACGTACTTGATCGTCTCCTCGAGCGCGCCTTCCATCGCCGCCACGCCGGCGACCGCGATCAGCAACCGCTCGTACGGCAGGTCGCCCATCAGCTGGTGCATGCCCTTGCCTTCCTGCTGCAGCAGGCAGTCGACAGGCACGCGCACGTCCTCGAAGAACAGCTCGGCGGTGTCCTGGGCGTGGAAACCCATCTTGTCGAGCACGCGGCCGACGCGGTAGCCCGGCAAGCCCGCGGTCTCGACCATCAGGATCGACAGTCCGCGGCTGCGGTCGTTCGGGTCGGTGCGCACGACCAGCATCAGCAGGCCGGCACTGCCGCCGTTGGTGATGAAGATCTTCGAGCCGTTGATGACGTAGTGGTCGCCGTCGCGCACCGCGCGCGTGCGGATGCCCTTCAGGTCCGAGCCTGCGCCCGGCTCGGTCATCGCGATCGCGCCGACCAGTTCGCCGCTCGCCATGCGCGGCAGCCAGCGCTGCTTCTGCTCCTCGGTGCCGTAATTGAGCACGTAGTGCGCCGAGATGCTGTGCACGCCCTGGCCGAAGCCGGAGATGCCGCGCCGGTTGAGTTCCTCGTACAGCAGCGTTTCGTGACGGAAGTCGCCGCCGCCGCCGCCGTACTCCGCCGGCACGTCCATCAGCAGGAAGCCGGCCGCGCCGATCCGGCGCCACGACTCCTTGTCCACGCGATGCTCCGCGCGCCATCTGGCGTCGAGCGGCAGCATCTCGGCTTCGACGTAACGGGAAATCGCCTCGCGCAGCATGCGCAGGTCGTCGTCCATCCACGGGGATTCGTAGGGCTTCATGGGGAGGTGAGGAAGTGGAGGAAGGACAGGAAGGACAGGAAGGGGTCAGGGGTTAGTCGGAACTGTCGGCGGACCAAGCGGCTGCCGACCCGCAAGCCGGATGCTTGGGAATCATAGGTCCCGACCGTACATTCGGGCATAGGGGATAGTTGGATGTGCAGTGGCCGTCCATGATTGACGCCTGCACCTCCGACTAACCCCTTCCGGGCCCTTCCCCTCGCCTCCTCAGTCGTAGGGATGCCGCAGCACGATCGTCTGCGCGCGGTCGGGGCCGGTCGACACGATGTCGATCGGCACGCCGGCCAGTTCTTCCATGCGCGCGAGGTAGCTGCGCGCGGTGGCCGGCAGCTTGGAGAAATCGGTGACGCCGTGCGTCGGCTCGGACCAGCCCGGGTGCTCTTCGTAGACCGGCACGCACTCCGAGAAGCGGTGCGGCAGCAGCGGCGGCTCGTCGCGGATTTCGCCGTCGATGCGGTAGCCGGTGCAGATGCGCAGCGTATCGAGGCCGTCGAGCACGTCGAGCTTGGTCACGCCGAGGCTCGAGAGGCTGTTGTGCATGACCGCACGCCGCATCGCGACGGCGTCGAACCAGCCGCAGCGGCGCGGGCGGCCGGTGACGGCGCCGAACTCGTGCCCGACGCGGGAGAGGTGCTCGCCCGTCTCGTCGAACAGTTCGGTCGGGAACGGACCCGCGCCGACGCGCGTCGTGTACGCCTTGACGATGCCGAGCACGGCGTTGATGTCGCGCGGACCGAGGCCCGTGCCGACGGCCGCCTCGCCGGCGATGGTGTTCGACGAAGTGACGAACGGATACGTGCCGACGTCGACGTCGAGCAGCGCGCCCTGCGCGCCCTCGAACATCAGGTTGGTGCCGCGCCTCATCTCGTTGCGCAGCAGCACGCTGACGTCGGCCAGCAGCGGCTCGATGCGTTCGGCCTGCGCCACGAGTTCGTCCAGCGTGCGCTGGAAATCGACGGTCTCCGCGCTGAAGTAGCGGCTCAGCACGAAGTTGTGGAAGTCGAGGATTTCGCCGAGCCGCGACGCGAGCCGGTCGCGCTGCATGCAGGTCGGCAAGGCGCACCGCGCGGCGCGCGACCTTGTCTTCGTAGGCCGGGCCGATGCCGCGGCCGGTGGTGCCGATGGCGTTGACGCCTTGCGCGCGCTCGCGCGCCCGGTCGAGCGCGATGTGCGACGGCAGGATCAGCGCGCAATTCGGGCTGACCTTGAGGCGGTCGTACACCGGGATGCCGCGCTGCACGAGCATGTCCGCTTCGCGGAACAGGGCCTCGAGCGAGACCACGACGCCGTTGCCGATCATGCACTGCACGCCCGGGTGCAGGATGCCGGACGGGATCAGCGACAGGACCGTCTTGGCGCCGTCGATGACGAGCGTGTGGCCGGCGTTGTGGCCGCCCTGGAAACGCGCGACCGCGCCGACCCGCTCGGTGAGCAGGTCCACGATCTTGCCCTTGCCTTCGTCGCCCCACTGGGCGCCGATGACGACGAGATTCTTGGACATGGTGAGGGAGTGACTGGTGACTGGTGGTTAGTGACTGGTGCCGGAGCGACGGTTCAGCCGCCGCCGCGCACCAGGTAGAGCACGACGCAACCTGCGATCATGCTGCCGAGGCCGATCCGGCGCAATACGCGGTCGTCCAGCTGCGACAGCGCGGCCAGGGTCCGCTTGGCGCCGCCCGGATTCAGGAACGGCAGGACGCCTTCCAGCACCAGGTACAGGGCGAAGGCCGCCCACAGGTCGTTCCAGTGCATCGACGCGCGGGCTGGCCGGGCGCCGCGGTCAGCGCCCGGATTCCTTCAGGTAATTGAAGAACTCACCGTCGGGCGCGATCACGAGCACGTCGCCCTGCTTGCCGAGCGACCGGCGGTAGGCCTGCATGGAGCGGTGGAACGCGTAGAACTCCGGGTTCGCGCCGTACGCCTTGGAATAGATGTCGGCCGCCATGCGCGTCGCCCTGGCCCTTGACGATCTCGGCGTCGCGGTAGGCGTTGGCGAGGATCTCGGTGCGCTGGCGGTCCGCCTCGGCTCGCGTCCGTTCGGACACGGCCGAACCCTCGGCGCGCAACTGCGCCGCCTGGCGCGCGAAGTCCTGCCGCATGCGGTTGAACACCGACTCGCTGACTTCTTCCGGCAACTCGATGTTCTTCACGCGCACGTCGACCAGCGCGATGCCGAGGTTGTTGACGTTGGTGCCGGCGATCTTGAGCACTTCGCCGAGGAACTCGCTGCGGTCCGCGGCCACGACCTGCTGGATGGTGCGCCGCGCGATGACGGTCTTGATGCCGTCCTTGACGATTTCGCCGAGGCGGCGGTTGGCGACTTCCTCGCTGCCGCCGGAGGTCGACGTGTAGATAGCGCGAGACGTCGCTGATGCGCCACTTCACGAAGAAGTTGATGCGCAGGATCTTGCCTTCGCTGGTCAGGAACTGCTCGGCCGGGTAGTCCTCGGTGAGGATCCGCCTGTCGAACTTGACCACGTTGTTGACGACCGGCGTCAGGAAATGCAGGCCGGGCTTGTAGTCGGCGCGCACGATCTCGCCGAAGCGGAACTTGAGCGCGAGCTCGGTTTCGCGCACGGTGAACGCCGCCATCGAGAACAGCAGCAGCGCGGCGCCGACCAGGATCAGCGGCAGGTAACCACGGTTCGGCATCAGCGTGTCCCCCGTTCGCGGCGCGCTTCCGGCGCGAGCGTCGGCCGGCGCGTCCTCGGTCCGCGGCCCGCGGCTGCACGGTCGCCGGCACCTGGCGCTGCTCGTCGAGCGTCAGCGTGCGGGTGCGGCCTTCGGTCAGCTTGTCGAGCGGCAGGTAGATCATGTTGCCCGTGCCCTTGGTGTCGACCAGCACCTTGTTGGTGTTGCCGAACACTTCTTCCAGGGTCTCGAAGTACAGGCGCTGGCGCGTGACGCCGGGCGCCCGCAGGTAGCTCGCCAGCAGCTGCGTGAAGCGCTGCGCTTCGCCCTCGGCGTCGGCGACGATGCGCGCCTTGTAGCGCCGCCGCATCCTCGGTCTGGCGCGCGGCCGAACCCTTGGCCTTCGGCAGGATGTCGTTGGCGTAGGCCTGCGCCTCGAGCGCGAGGCGCTCGCGGTCTTCGCGCGCCTTGATCGCGTCGCGCTGCGAACTCTGCACCTGCTCCGGCACGCTGACGCCCTGCAGGTTGACGGTCGTCACCTCGATGCCGGTCTTGTAGGAATCGAGCGTGCGCTGGATCAGTTCCTTGGTCTTGGCGGTGATTTCCTGGCGGCCCTGCTCGAGCACGAAGTCGAGCTCGCTGCGGCCGACGATCTCGCGGATGGCGCTCTCGGCGACTTCCTTCAGCGTCTGTTCGGGATCGCGCACGTTGAACGCGATACGCCACCGGCTCGGCACGCCGGTACTGCACGGCGATGTTGATGTCGACGAGGTTTTCGTCGGACGGTGAGCATGCGCGTCTGGTCGGTCACGCCCTCGATGGTCTCGACGTTGACGATCTGCCGCGCTTCGACCGGCCACGGGATGTGCCAGCGCAGGCCGGGCTCGGTCGCCGAGACGAACCGGCCGAACCGCGTGACCACGCCGCGCTCGGCCGCGTCGACCACGTAGAAGCCGGTCAGCGCCCAGATGCCGACGAGCACCAGGGCGACGGTGCTGAAGCCGAAGCCGCGCATGGCAGTGCTGCCGCCGCCAGACCCGCCGCCGCGACCGTCGTCACGGCCGCCGTCGTCGCCACCACCGTTGCCCCCGAACATCTGGGACAGTTTGCGTTGCAGGTTGCGCAGGGCCTCGTCGAGGTCGGCCGCTCCCTTGTCGGGGCGGTTGCCCCAGGGATTGCGATTCTTGCCCGGGTCGTTCCAGGCCATGGGTGGGAGTGCTCCGGATGCTTTGGTTGCAGGGTCTAAGGGCGAATCCCAGGCGCTTCGAGCGGGCGGCGGCGGTCATGCCGCGCCCCGGGTCGCCAAAGAGTCGGTGGATTGTAGAAACCGCCCCTCGTCGGCACAAGGCGCGTTTGCCGTTGGCAGTTCGATCCCGTCCTCGCGGCAGATTCGCTCGAGGTCCTGCCGGCGCAGGCTGATCTCGACTTCGACGACGCCGTCGTCGAGGGTCTTCTGCGAGATGACGGCACCGGCCGCGAACAGCCGGGCCCGCGCCCGCCCGGCCTGCGGCGGCAGCCGCAGCGTACCGCGCCAGAGGTCGGCGCCGAGGCGCTGGTGCAGCGCCTGCAGCAGCAGGTCGACGCCCGCGCCACTGTGCGCCGAGAGCCAGACCCGGTCGATGAGACCGCCCTCGCCCGCCTCCGACCGCGGCGGTTCACCGGTGCGGTCGATCTTGTTGTAGACCGCGATCTGCGGCACGTCCTGCGCGCCGATCGACTCGAGCACTTCGTCGACCTGCGCGATCCGGTCGTTGCGCTCGGGATCGGACGCGTCGATCACGTGCAGCAGCAGGTCGGCTTCGCGCGCTTCCTGCAGCGTCGAACGGAACGCCGCGACCAGCTCGTGCGGCAGGTCGCGCACGAACCCGACGGTGTCGGCGAGCGCCGTCTCGAGCCCCGGCGCCAGGTGCAGGCGGCGCACCGTCGGATCGAGCGTCGCGAACAGCTGGTCGGCCGCGTAGGCGTCGGAGCGCGTGAGGCGGTTGAACAGCGTCGACTTGCCCGCGTTGGTGTACCCGACCAGCGCGATCGTCGGCACTTCCTGCCGCTTGCGCTCCTGCCGCGTGGTCTCACGCTGCTGCAGCACCTTCTCGATGCGGTCGTTGAGCGTCTTGATGCGCTTGCCGATCAGGCGGCGGTCGGTTTCGAGCTGGGTTTCACCGGGTCCGCGCAGGCCGATGCCGCCGCCGCGCTGGCTGTCGAGGTGGGTCCAGCCGCGCACGAGGCGCGTCGACATGTGCTCGAGCTGCGCCAGTTCGACCTGCAGCTTGCCTTCGAACGTGCGTGCGCGTTGCGCGAAGATGTCGAGGATCAGGCCGCTGCGGTCGAGCACGCGGCACTTCAGTTCCTTTTCGAGGTTGCGTTCCTGGCTCGGGCTCAAGGCGCCGTCGATCACGACGAGGTCGGCCGCCAGCGCTTCGACGCGGGCACGGAGTTCCTCGACCTTGCCGGACCCGATGAAGAATCGAGGATCGGGCGACTTGCGGGTGGGCGCCAGCACCTCGAGCACCTGCGCGCCGGCCGAACGCGCCAGCGCGCCGAACTCTTCCACACGGTCGGGTTCAGGGGCTCGACCGAGCCCCACACAGACTAGGATCGCGCGTTCGCCGCTCGCCGGCCTTTCAAACAATGATCCTTGCCCTCGCCCGGACGGCTCAGCCCGCCGGGACGTCCTCGAGCGGCGGCAGGTCGTCGTCGCCCGCGGGCAGGCGGACGTTGCGGGCCGGCACGACTGTCGAGATCGCGTGCTTGTAGACCATCTGGCTCACGCTGTTGCGCAGCAGGACCACGAACTGGTCGAACGAATCGATCTGGCCCTGCAGCTTGATGCCGTTGACCAGGTAGATGGATACGGGGATGCGCTCCTTACGAAGAGCGTTCAGGAATGGATCCTGAAGGGACTGGCCCTTGGCCATTGTTATCGTCTCCTTTTTTTCTCTGGTGCCGTTCGTTCCTGCACAGCTTCTTCCGTGAAACGGCCCGTCTGTGTGATTCAGGGACCCAGCAAGAACGGAGCCAGTCTAGCACAGGGATTTCGTGGCGATTTTTCCGACCGCGCTCGTCACGGCGTCGGATATCGGGACGAGATCGCGTTCTGCAAGGGACGGACCCACGCAATGCCCGGATCGCCGCGGAGCCACGTCAGCTGGCGCTTGGCCAGGTTGCGCGTGGCCTGCCCGGCGGCCGCTTCCGCCTCCTCCAGGCTGCATTCCCCGGCCAGGTGCTGCCAGAGCTGCCGATAGCCGACCGCCCGCAGGCTGGGCAGGTCGGGATCGAGGTCGCCTCGTGCTCGCAGGGCCCGGACCTCGTCCAGCAGCCCGGCCGCGATCATCTGGTCGAACCGCGCGTTGATCCGGGCATACAGCTCCGGCCGCGACATGGGCACCAGGGCGAACCGCGCCAGGCTGACCGGTGGCGGGTCCGACCGCTGCTGCAGGTCCGACAGTCGCTCGCCCGTGAGCTGTAGGACTTCGAGCGCGCGCTGGATCCGCTGGGCATCGGCCGGCTGGATCCGGCTGGCCGCGACCGGGTCCCGCTCGGCGAGCTCGGCGTGCATGGCAGGCCAGCCCGTCGCCTGCGCAACCAGGTCGAGCGCGGCTCGCACCTGCGGGTCCGCTGCGGGCAGCGGCGCGAGCCCGTGCGTGAGCGCGCGGAAGTACAGCATCGTGCCGCCGACCAGCAGGGGTACCCGTCCGCGGCCACGAATCTCGTCGATGCACTGGAGTGCATCGCGCAGGAACCGCCCGGCGGAGTACGGATCGGACGGGTCACAGATGTCGATCAGGTGATGCGGCACGCTCGCGAGTTCGGCTGCCGACGGTTTCGAGGTGCCGATGTCCATGCCGCGATAGACCAGTGCCGAGTCGACGCTGACGATCTCCAGCGGAAAACGCTGCGCCAGCTGCAGGGCGAGCGCAGTCTTGCCTGCGCACGTCGGCCCCATGAGGCAGACGGCGTCGGGGGCGGCATCGACAGCGTTCGCCCCGGCGGTCATCGTCCGCGCAGGAACAGTCGGTCGAGGTCGTCCATGCCGACGAACGACCAGGTGGGACGGCCGTGCACGCACTGATCGCTGCGCACGGTCTGCTCCATTTCACGCAGCAGTGCGTTCATCTCGGACACGGTCAGGCGGCGATTGGCGCGAACGGCCTGGTGGCACGCCATCGTGCCGAGCGCGCGATCGAAGGCGGCCGACGTCGCGTCTCGCCCTTGCTCGCGCAGGTCCGCAATCATGTCCTTCAGCAGCGTGGCCGGATCGATGTTGGGCAGCAGCGCCGGCGCCGATCGCAGCAGCAACTGCGTGGGCCCGCTGCGATCGACGTCGAGGCCGAGACTCGCGAACAGGCCGGCATGCGTTTCCGCCGCGTCGGCGTCGGCGACTGCGACCTGCACTGAAATCGGCACCAGCAGCGGCTGCGCCGGCAACTGCTCGGAGTGCATCGAGGCCTTGAGCCGCTCGTAGGTCGTGCGCTCGTGCGCGGCATGCATGTCGACGAGCACGAGGCCACCTTGCGCCTGCGCCAGGATATAGACGCCGTGCAGTTGCGCGATGGCGTAGCCGAGCGGTTGTTCCGCGACAGGCGTGGCGGTGGCCGTGTCTGTTGTTGCGATCTCGCGAACTCCGGCAAGTCGACCGTAGAGGTCCGTCGCGGAGACCTGCTGACCCGCCGCCGCGGGGTCAGGGGCCATGGGATAGGGGTTAGTCGGAAAGCCGCGGCGCGCCAGAGTCCAATCGGCGCGAGCGGCGGGAATCGAGGCGGCGGCGGACTGCGTCGGGACGGGTTTCGGCAAGCGCCCGTTCGAGCGTGCGGAACAGGAAGTCGTGGATCAGGCCGGGTTCGCGGAAACGCACTTCGAGCTTCTGCGGGTGCGCATTGACGTCGACGCGCGTCGGATCCATCTCGAGGTACAGCACGTACGCCGGATGGCGGCCGTGGAAGAGCACGTCGCGATACGCGAGCCGCACGGCGCTCGCGACGAGCTTGTCGCGCAGCGGCCGGCCATTGAGGAAGAAGTACTGCTGGTCGGCCTGGCTGCGCGCATACGTCGGCAGGCAGAACCAGCCCTGCAGCCGCAACCCCGACCCTTCGTGATCGAGCTTCATCGCGTTGGCGATGAAGTCCTCGCCGAGCATCGCCGCCACTCGAGCATCGCGCGCACGCTCGTCGCGCGCCGGCGGGTGATCGGCAAGTACCTTGCGCGCGGACGAAAGCCGGAACCCCACGTCGAAGCGACTGAGTGCGAGCCGTTCCACGAGCCGCTCGATCTGCGACAACTCCGTTCGCTCGGAGCGCAGGAACTTGCGCCGCGCGGGCACGTTGAAGAACAGGTCACGGACTTCGACCGTCGTGCCAAGCGGATGCGGATGGGGTGCGGGACCGGCCAAGGTGCCGTCGACGGCAGCCACCACCTGCGCCGTCTCGGCGGTGCGTGGCCGCGAGATCATCCGCATGCGCGACACCGATGCGATGCTCGGCAACGCCTCGCCGCGGAACCCGAGTGTGCGCACCGCCTCGAGGTCATCGATGCTGCCGATCTTGCTGGTGGCGTGACGAGCCAGGGCGAGCAGCAATTCGTCCGCGGCGATCCCGCTGCCGTCGTCCCGCACACGACAGAGTTCCGCGCCGCCCTTCTCGACTTCGATGTCGATCGCCAGCGCGCCGGCGTCGAGGCTGTTCTCCACCAGCTCCTTGATCACGGACGCCGGGCGCTCGACCACCTCGCCGGCAGCGATCTGGTGAACGAGTTGCTCGGGCAGTACCCGGATCGGCAAGTGGGTGGGGAGCGGCATGACGGCTCGGGGCAGCTGGGGGCGGCTCGCGCCGGGTGCGCGAGCATAGCAAAGCGGCGGGAATCAGCGTCCTGCGACAGCCGTGCCGTTGTCCGCGGCGCTGCCGCGCTGCGCCGCTACGATGGCCGCCAGCTTCGAGCCGGGCGGCGGATTGTCGTACCAGTAGTTGCGCACGCCCGTGCGCAGGGCGGCGGCAATGCGCTGCTGCTGGCTCACGTCGCGCAGCCGGCGTTCGTCGGACGCGTTCGAGATGAACGCCGTCTCGACCAGCATCGACGGGATGTCTGGCGACTTCAGGACGACGAAGCCCGCGTGCTGCACGCGCGGACGGTGCACGTCGCCCACGCCGCGCAGCGCCGTGAGTACGCTGTCGGCCGCCTCGACACTGTCGCTGATCGATTCTTTCTGCGTGACGTCGAGCAACACCGACGCCAGCACGTCGCTGCCGTCGTCGAGCGAGACGCCGCCCTTCAGGTCGGCCGCGTTCTCGGAATCCGCCAGCCACTTCGCCGCCTCGTCGCTGGCGCCGCGCAGCGACAGCACGTAGACCGACGAGCCGCTCACGTCGCGGTTCTTGACCGAATCGGCGTGGATCGAGACGAACATGTCGGCGCCGAGCTGGCGCGCCTTGCGGGTGCGGCTGCCCAGCGTGATGAAGTAGTCGCCTTCACGGATCAGGACGGCCTTCATGCCGTCCTCAGCATTGATTTCCGCGGCGAGCTTGCGCGCGATTGCGAGCGTGACGTCTTTTTCGCGCGTGCCGCCCCGACCGATCGCGCCCGGATCCTGCCCGCCATGACCTGCATCGATCGCGATCACCAGGTCGCGACCCTTGAACGTGGCACTTGCCGCCTTGACCGGTAACGGAGTCGGCTCGCTGATCTTCGGCATCGCGGGTGCGGCCACTGCGCGCGACGTGTCCGCGGCCATCGCCAGCACTTCGTTGCCCGATGGCGGCGTGCGCGCGGCATTCGTGGGTGCAGCGACAGCAGCAGGCTTGCCCGGCAACTCGACGACGATGCGATTGCCGGCGCTGCCGTCGGGGCCGACCACGAAACTGTGCGGCTTCAGTGGCTCGGTCACGTCGAGCACGAAGCGCAGGCCCTGCCCTTGCTGCGGACCCGAACGCAACGACTTGACCGGCCCCTGCCCCGGCGGCAGCGTTTCATCCGCAGGCAGCGTGGTGTTGGCGAGATCGACGACGACGCGGTCCGGATTGTCGAGGGAGAAGACGTCGTATTCGACCGGCGCAGACAACTCGATCACCAGGCGCGTGCCCTCGGGACCGGACCACAACCTGACATCGGTGACGCGCGCGGGGCCCGCCCATGCCGGCAACCAGGTGAACGCCAGCACCAGCAAGGCGAAGCGCCAGGCGATCGAGCGGGGTACCAGCTTCACCATGCCGCGTAATCTACCGCGTTGATGCAAGATAATTCAATAAAATTATGAGGATACGGGCAGTTTGTCACGTACCGTCAGAGCCTTTCGAGCACCGCTCGACCGGCGAGGGTGTGCGCCCCGAGCACAAGGTTGCGGGAATCCGGTCCGGCATAGTCGAGCATCAGCGCCAGATCGGCTGTTCCCAGGCGTCCTTCCGCCTTCTCTGGCCATTCCACGAGCAGCACCGAGCCTGCGACCCGCAGGTCGCGCAGGCCGAGGTCATCGAGTTCGTCGGGGTGGCGCAGCCGATACAGGTCGCAGTGCGCAATGTCGCGGCCTTGCAAACGGTATGGCTCGATCAACGTATAGGTGGGGCTTCGCACTGGACCAACGTGCCCAAGCTCTGCCAGCAACCCACCCACCAGCGTGGTCTTGCCCGCGCCGAGTTCGCCGGAGAGGGTGACCAGCAGCGATGGGTCGGCCGGCGCCGCGACCAGCGCTCGCGCGAGACGGGCGCCGAACGCGCGCATCGCGTCCGCACCTTGGGCGACGTGTTCGATCTTCACCCAGGGTTCACGCAAGCGCGAAGTTGGTCGATGACGTCGCTGGCGAGCAAACCTCGTACACCCGCTGCAACCGCGCGATCGCCAGCGCAGGCATGGACGAACACGCCGGCCTTTGCCGCAAGCGCCAGGTCGCCGCACTGCGCGGCGATGCCCGCGATCACACCTGTCAGCACATCGCCCATGCCGGCCACTGCCATGCCCGGGTTGCCGCGATCGCACAGCCAGCCGTCGCCGGCCTGCGCCTGCACGATGGAACCTGCCCCTTTCAATACGACCACGCCGCCGTAACGCAGCTGCAAGGCGCCGGCCGCGGACATTCGATCGCGCTGGACGGCGTCCGCCGTGATGCCAAGCAAACGAGCGGCTTCGCCCGGGTGCGGCGTGAGCACCCAATGCCCGCGCCTTTGCGGATTGAGCGCGAGGAGATTCAACGCATCGGCATCGACGACTGTCGGCTTCTGCACGGCGAGCACCGCACCGAAAACGTCCATCGCCCAGGGCGACTGGCCGAGTCCCGGACCGAGCGCTATCACCGTCGCACGCTCGAGGGCGCGTTCGATGTCGCCGAATCCGCCGATGGCCAGCGACATCAATTCGGGCCGTGCTGCAAGCGTGCCCAGGCTTTGCGGATGTGCAGCCACGGTGACGAGGCCCGCGCCCGCGCGCAGCGCAGCTTCAGCTGCGAGTCGCACGGCACCACCCATGCCTGCAGCGCCGCCGATGACGAGGACGTGGCCGTGCCGCCCCTTGTGCGCGGTGCGTTCGCGCACAGGCAGCGCGGCCTGCACGGTCTGCTCGTCGAGCAACTTCAATCGGGGCGTCGAGACGGCGTAGGCGCCGAGCGGCACGTCGAGATCGTTGAACACGATCGTTCCCGCATGGTCGGGCCCAGCGCCGAGATAGCAGCCGACCTTGCGCGCGATGAACGTGACAGTGAGGTCGGCCCGCACCGCACGTCCAAGCACGTGTCCGGTATCCGCATCCAGGCCCGAAGGGATGTCGAGCGCGACGACCGGGTGGTTCGCCGCATTGACGGCCTCGATGCATTCGGCGGCCAGGCCCGCAACTTCGCGCGTGAGACCCGTGCCGAAGATCGCGTCCACGATGACGTCGCCGGCGTGAACCACAGCCGGCTGCCACGTTTCGACCTGTCCGCCCGCCGCAACGAACTCGTCGTGCGCGCGCCGCGCGTCTCCCTTCAGGTCCGAAGGTGCCGCGACTGCAACGACGTGGACGGCGAGCCCCTGCGCACGAGCGATGCGGGCAACCACGTAACCGTCGCCGCCATTGTTGCCCGGCCCGCACAGCACCACGAGCGACCGTGCGCCGGGCCAACGCCGGCGCAAGGCGTTGAGCGCCGCGTGACCCGCACGCGTCATGAGTTCGTAACCCGGCAGGTCGAACTGCTCGATCGCTCGACGGTCGAGCTCGCGCACTTCGGCGGCGGAAAAGAGCCCGGCAGGGAGCGGGTGCATCGGCCGATTATACTGCCAGCCTTCTCGCCCGGTCCGTGCCATCCCATGCAATCCCCACTGCAACCCGTTGTGTCGCTCGCACTGTCGATCAAGCAGTGGGGCCGCGAACTCGGCTTCCAGAAGGTCGGCATTGCAGGCGTCGAACTGGCCGACGATGAGCAAAGGCTCAAGGCGTGGCTGGCGCAGGGGCGCCACGGCACGATGCAGTACATGGAACGGCACGGCACCCGCCGCTCGCGACCGGCGGAACTGATTCCCGGCACGATTCGCGTGGTGAGCGCGCGCATGGACTACCGGACCGA
This sequence comes from uncultured Gammaproteobacteria bacterium, assembly GCA_963743995.1. Taxonomy (GTDB): domain Bacteria; phylum Pseudomonadota; class Gammaproteobacteria; order Steroidobacterales; family Steroidobacteraceae; genus RPQJ01. The sequence continues at coordinate 75,920 of CAVUSC010000002.1, forward strand.
CACGGCCGATCCCGACGCCGTGCTGAACGATCGCCGGCTGGGGTACGTGTCCCGCTACGCGCTGGGTCGCGACTACCACAAGGTGTTGCGCCACCGTTTGGCGCGGCTGGCCGAACGGATCGCGACTGCGGCAGGCACAGCAGGCTACCGCGCGTTTACGGACAGCGCGCCCGTACTGGAAAAAGCGCTCGCACGCGACGCCGGGCTCGGCTGGATCGGCAAGCACACGAACCTGCTCGACCGTCAAGACGGTTCCTGGTTCTTCCTGGGCGAGATCTACACCGACCTGCCGCTGCCCCTCGATGGGCCGGTGAGTTCGCACTGCGGCTCATGCACGGCGTGCATCGACGTGTGTCCGACCCAGGCGATCGTGGCGCCCTACGAACTCGATGCGCGTCGCTGCATCTCGTACCTGACGATCGAGCACGATGGCCCGATCCCGGAGGAATTTCGCCCGGCCCTGGGCAATCGCATCTACGGTTGCGACGACTGCCAGCTCGTGTGTCCGTGGAATCGCTATGCGAAGGTCACGGCCGAGCCGGATTTTCGCGCCCGGCATGGGCTCGACGCGCCGAGCCTCGTCGATTTGTTTCGCTGGAACGAAGGACAATTCCTGGCGCGTACCGAAGGCAGCGCGATCCGACGCATCGGTTACGAACGGTGGTCCAGGAACGTGGCGGTGGCGCTGGGAAATGCGCCAGCGACCCCGGAGGTCATCGCCGCGCTCGAATCACGCCGCGAGGACTCGAGTGAGATCGTGCGCGAGCATGTCCTTTGGGCGCTGGATGCCCTGCGCAGAGGTTAATAGGGGACGCTCACCTATTTCCTGTCGGAAATAGGTGCGGAAATAGGTGAGCGTCCCCTATTAACCCCTTCTTGGAGCGGTGCACTGGATGTTGTCGATCAGCCGCGCCTTGCCGATGCGCCCGGCCGCCAGCACGACGATGTTCACGTCGTCTTGCGTCGGCACCGCCAGGCGGTCCGCGGTGCGCACCTCGAAATAATCAGCGCGGAATCCCGCCAGTGCCAGCGCCTCGAGCCCTTCGGCTTGCATGCCGGCATAGTCCATGTCGCCCGCTTCGAGTTTGCGCCGTGCCTTGTCGAGCGCGCGGTACATCGCAGGTGCCGCCGCCCGCTCGCCCGGGGACAGGTAACGGTTGCGAGAACTGAGCGCGAGCCCGTCCTCCGCCCGCACCGTCGGCGCGCCGACGATCTTCACCGGCAGGTTCAGGTCGTCGACGACACGACGGATCACGGTGAGTTGCTGGAAATCCTTCTCGCCGAAGATCGCGACGTCCGGCTGCACCAGGCACAGCAGCTTCACGACTACGGTCGCCACGCCCTGGAAATGCCCGGGACGGACCACGCCGCACAGGATGTCCGTGAGTCCCGGCACGTCGACCACGGTGCTGCCGACGCTGCCCGCGGGGTACATCTCGTCCACGGTCGGGTGAAAGAGCGCATCGACACCATAGGCGCCAAGCAGGTTTGAATCGTCGTCGGGGGTGCGCGGATAGGCGCTGAAATCCTCGGTCGGACCGAACTGCATCGGGTTGACGAAGATGCTGGAGATGACGCGCCGGCCGTGCAGGTGCGCCGCGGACATCAGGCTCGCGTGCCCCATGTGCAGGTTGCCCATGGTCGGGACGAACGCGATGCTCTCGCGCGCGAGCCGCCAGCGCGTGACGGTTTCGCGGAGGTCCGCGATCCGCGTGATGGTTTGCATCGGTCGGGCAGTTCCTGGTGGCGTCGGTGCGGGCGAAGTCAGAAGCAGTGTTCGGGCGCGGGGTACGCGCGGCTCTTCACGGCTTCGCCATAGGCCTGCAGTGCCGCGAGCGGGCTGTCGTGCCCCTGCTGGAAATTCCGCACGAACCTCGGCTTGCGTCCCGGCGTGATGTCGAGCACGTCGTAGAGCACGAGAATCTGGCCGTCGGTGTCGGGACCGGCGCCGATGCCGATCACCGGCACGTGCAACTCGGCCGTGATCTCCTGGCCGAGGTGCGAGGGAACGCATTCGAGCAACACGACGTCTGCACCTGAATCCTGCAGCAGCTTGGCATCGCGGCGCATTTTTTCCGCTGCAGCGTCCTCGCGCCCCTGCACACGGAAACCGCCCGTCTTGTGCACCGACTGCGGCCGCAAGCCGAGATGGGCGCAGACGGCGATGTCATGGCTCGCGAGGAACTCGACGATCTCCGCCTGGCCGGCCCCGCCCTCGAGCTTGACCATCTTGGCGCCGCCCTCCTGCATCAGGCGCACCGCATTCTGCAGCGCCTGTTCCTTGGAGGTGTAGGTCATGAACGGCATGTCAGCCATCAGGAACGGCCGGAACAGGCCCTTGGCCACCGCACGGCAGTGATAAATAACGTGGTCGAGCGTGACCGGCACGGTGGTGTCATGCCCCTGGATCACCATGCCGAGCGAATCGCCGACGAGGACCACGTCGAGATCGGCTGCGTCCACGAGGGCGGCGTAGCTGGCGTCGTAACAGGTGATGCAGGCGATCTTCTCGCCCTGCTCTTTCATGCGGCCGAGCGAGGCCACATTGACGGGCGGACGCGCCGAATCCCGCAATTGCAATTGGGTGTACATAGGGCCGCCTCGTGCGAGGCCGCAAGGATGAATGAGCGGCCCCGAAACATCAACGCCGGAAAAGTGCCGGGCTTACAGCAAGTTCTTGAGTGGATTGAAGTAATGGCGACCCTTGCGGGGCCGGACGATCTCCGCCAGCAGGCTGTTGTAGTCCGCCTCGTCGCCGATCGGGTCGATTTCCGCCGCGTTCACGATCAGCACCGGCGAGGCGTCGTATTCGAGGAAAAACCGCGCGTAGGCCTCCGTGAGCCGCTCGAGGTAGCGCCGGTCGATCTGCTGCTCATAGTCGATGCCGCGGCGGGCAATGCGTTCGAGGAGCACGTCGACCGGCGCCTGCAGGTAGACGATGAGGTCCGGCAGCGGCGCGTCGATCGCAAGCCGCTCGTACACCTGCTCGTACAACGCGAACTCTTCGTCGTCGAGAGTGAGCCGTGCGAACAGCCGGTCCTTCTCGAGCATGTAGTCGGCGACGCGCACCCGTTCGAACAGGTCGGACTGGCGGAGGTCCTGCAACTGCCGCGAGCGCTGGAACAGGAAGTACAGCTGCGTCTGGAACGCGACCGCGCGCGGGTTGCGGTAGAACCGCTCGAGGAACGGATTCTCTGCGTCCTGCTCGAGGACCAGCTCGCTGCCGAAGCTCGTGCCCAGGCGACGCACGAGACTGGTCTTGCCGACGCCGATCGGGCCCTCGATCACGACGTAGCGGTGTGGCGTGGGCACGATCGTCCCGGCACGATCCTGCGTGTCCGTGTTGGAATCCAGGGTCATGTGCCGATTCGTTCAGGGATGCGTTCCAGGGCGGACGGGGCGAGGCGCTGCAGCAGCGCATCCACCCTGCCGAGGCCCGGCACCTCGAGGCACGGACTGATCTCGGCCAGCGGCACGAGCACGAAGTCTCGGTCGGCGATGCCTCGGTGCGGCAAGGTCAACGCTGGTTCGTCGCACCGGGTCTGGCCGTGCATGAGCAGGTCGAGGTCGATGAGGCGCGGACCCCAGCGCACGACCGGTACATCGCGCCCGAGGCGGGTTTCGAGCGCTTTCAGCTCGCGCAGCAGCGTGGCCGGATCGAGCTGTGTCAACAGTGCGGCAACGGCATTGACGAAATCCGGTTGCTCGACCGGACCCATGGGACGCGTTCGATAGGCGGACGAGCGCAGCATGAGTCGCGTCCCGGGCAAGGCTGCGAGCGCGTCGAACGCGCGCTCGACCTGGCGCACCGGATCGGCGAGGTTGCTGCCCAGCGCGACATACGCCGGCGCCCAGCGCGGCTTCGTCGGCGCGGTGGGTGCAGGCACGGAGCCCGAGGTCACGGCGTCGGTGCCGGACCGGCAGGCTTGCGGCGCCGACGCGGACGCCGGCGGCGGCCCGCAGCCGCGCTCTTGGGGGCCTCGCCCTGCTCTGACACGGGACGGTTCTCGACCATCGCGAGACGATCGTCGTCGGAGGCGTCCTGCAAGTCGGTCCACCACTTGGCCAGTTCCGGATCGACTTCGCCGGACTCGGCGCGCAGCAGCAGGAAGTCGTAGGCAGCGCGGAAGCGAGGATGCTCCAACAGGCGCAATGCGCGACGTCCAGAGCGACGCTCGAACCGGGTCTGCAACATGATCAGCTCACGCAGCGGCAGCGAGAAGCGCTTCGGCAGCGCGATGCGCTGCAGTTGACGCCCGATCACCTTGTCGCTCGCGTCGAGCAGTCGCTGCGGATCTTCTGGCAGCGGGCCGTCGGGCGTGCCGAGCGCGCGCAGGATCGCCGGCCACAGCAGCACGGCGAACAGGAACGTCGGCGTGACCGACTTGTCGTCGTGGACGCGGTCGTCGGTGCCTTCGAGGCCGAACTGCACGAGGCGGGCCCCGGCCGACTCAGGCGCGGCTTCGAGCGCGGCGGCGACGTCGGGCATCAGGTGCGGCAGCAGCTCGAGCCTGATCAGCCATTCCAGCGAAGCCTCGGCATGGCCCGACAACATCAGCTTCAGCGTTTCATCGAAGAGACGCGCCGAAGGCATGCGATCGAGCATGTAGGCGAGTTCGCCGATCGGGGCCTCGGTGCCCGGGTGCAGCGTGAAATTGAGCTTGGCGGCAAAACGCGCGGCTCGCAGCATGCGCACCGGGTCTTCCCGATAACGCGTGGCCGGATCGCCGATGAGGCGCAGGATCCGGTTGCGCGCGTCTTCGACGCCGCCCACGTAATCCCAGATCGAGTAGTCCCCGATGTTGTAATAAAGCGCGTTGGCGGTGAAGTCGCGGCGCCACACGTCCTCTTCGATCGTGCCGTAGAGGTTGTCGCGCAGGATCCGGCCATGCTCGTCGATCGCACGGTGCTCGACCTCGTCGACGCCGTGGTCTTCGTCGATCTCGGTGTGCGCGGCGCGGAAGGTCGCGACTTCGATGATCTCGTTGCCGAAGCGCACGTGCGCGAGGTGGAACCGCCGGCCGATCAGGCGGCTGTTGCGAAAGGTCCGCCGGACATCCTCCGGGTGCGCATCGGTCGCGATGTCGAAGTCTTTCGGCTGCACGTTGAGCAGCAGGTCGCGCACGGCGCCGCCGACCAGGAAGCCCTGGTAGCCGGAATCCTTGAGGCGATAGAGCACCTTGAGCGCGGCAGGCGAGATATTGGAGCGCGAAACCGAATGGTCCGCGCGCGCGTAGAGCGTGGGCTGGGGTGGACCCGCGGGGGCCTCGGCAGCCGCCGCTGCGGCCTTGGCGTCGCGCGACCGGAAGAGTTTAGTGAACGAAAACAAGGGCGGGAGCTTCTGCTGGACCGGGGAAAACAGCCGCGTATAATACGCGGCTTCCTCAGGACCCGGTTAGTCCAAACCGGTCCGCCACGCGCTCCCATCGTCTAGAGGCCCAGGACACAGCCCTCTCAAGGCTGGTACGAGGGTTCGAATCCCTCTGGGAGCGCCATTCATCAGGACTGACCACCCTCATGCGTCTCCCTCCGTTCGCAGCAAACGCGATCCTCAGCCTGCTGCTGGCCTGCGCAGCGCAACCCGCACATGCAGCAGACAGCCGTCGTCCCATCACGGCCCAGGACCTGTGGGCCGTGAAGCGACTGAACCCACCGGTGTTGTCGCCCGACGGCAAGCGCGCCGTTTACAGCGTGCAGGAATGGAGCATCGAGAAGAACAAACCCACGGCCAGCCTCTGGCTCACCGACGTGCGCACAGGCGCGACCCGCCGGCTCACCTCCCAGCAAGGTAACGATGGCTCGCCGGACTGGAGCGACGACGGCACGCGCATCGCTTTCGTTGCCAAGCGCGGCGACGACGAAACCGCGGCTCTCTATGTCATCAACGTCGATGGCGGCGAGGCCGAAGAAATCCTCGAGCTGCCTTATGGCATCCGCGCACCGAAATGGCTACCGGCCGACCAGGGCATTCTCATTGCCACACAAGTGATTCCGGCATTGGCCGGCAGGCTGGAAAAGGGCGACTGGGCCGCCATGAAAAAGGAGGCGAAGCGGCGCAAGGACTCGAAGATGACTGCCTACGTCACCGAGCTGCGCCAGTACCGCTTCTTCGACAAGAACCTCACCGACGGGCTGGCAGACCGCCTGCTCAAGGTGAATGTCGAGACCAAGGCCGTGCAGGACCTGCTGCCCGGCCATGACCGGCCTTTCGACTTCAACGGCGAGGCGCGCTTTGCGATCGCCCCGGATGGTCGTCATGTCGCCATCGTGCTCAACAGCACCCTGCCGCCGTACACCGAACACCCCAATCCAGACATCTACCTGTTGGCCACCGATGGCAGCGGCAAGCTCCAGAACCTGACGCCAGACAACCCGCGCATCGACACCTCGCCGCGATTCTCGCCGGATGGCAAGACCGTGCTGTTCACGCGCCAGCAACTCCCGACCATCGCGGGCGAGCTGCAGCGCCTGTGGCGGCACAACCTGGCGGATGGCCGCAATACACCGCTCACCGCCGCGCTGGACCTCTCCATTGACGACATCGCCTTTGCGGCGGATGGCCGCAAGCTCTGGCTGCAAGCCGAGCAACAGGGCCGCGTGCCGCTCTTCGTCATGCGGCCCGATGGCAGCGGCTTCGCGCCGGTGTTTGCGCAAGGCAGCAATACGGGGCTGCACAGTGCTGGCGGCCGGCTCGTGTTTCTGCATGAGAACAATCTGCGCGCGGCTGAGCTGTATACGCTGGATGAAAAGGGCAGCCGACCGCGCCAGCTCACCCACTTCAACGACGAGCTGTTCGCCGGACTTGACCTGGGCAGGGTGGAATCCCACAGCTTCAAGGGCGCCAATGACGACGCGGTGCAGCTCTGGCTGACCTACCCCCCCGGCTACGACCCAGCGAAAAAATACCCGCTGGTCCACCTGCTGCACGGCGGACCGCAAACCATGGTGCGGGATTCGTTCGGCTACCGCTGGAACCACCATGTCTTTGCCAGCCCCGGCTACATCGTCGCGTGGGTCAACCGGCACGGCTCGACCGGATTTGGCGAGAGCTTTGCGCGCAGCATCAACGGCGCCTGGGGCGAGAAGCCCCTGGAGGACATCCTCAGGGCCAACGCATACCTGTTTGAGAAAATTCCCGCCATCGATCGCGGCAACGTCGCTGCCGCTGGCGCCAGCTATGGCGGCTACCTGGCCACCTGGATGCTGGGGCACACGGATCAATTCAAGACCATCGTCAACCATGCCGGCGCCAGCGACTTCATCGGCCAGTACGGGGCGGACTTCACCAACTACATCTTTGACGGCGAGGTCCTGGGCGGTACGCCGTGGCTGAATCCTGACGCCATGCAGCGCAACAACCCCCTCACCTACGCCAGCAACTTCAAGACTCCGATGCTGATCCTGCACGGCGAACTGGACTACCGCGTGCCCTACGGCCAGAGCTTGTCTCTCTACGGGATATTGCAAAGCATGGGCGTGCCCTCGCGGCTGGTCATCTTCCCCAACGAGAATCACTGGATCCTGTCGCCGCAAAACTCGATTTACTGGAATTACGAGGTGCAGAGCTGGCTGGCGCGTTACATCGGTGGCACGCCCATGCCTAAGCCAGTGTTCGACGAAGGGTCACCCCGGAAATAGTCACGGCTGGAGGGTTCGAATCCCTCGATCCGCCTGTGCTCGAGTATCGATCAGGGCTTGCACTTGCCCTGGCCGGACGAGCGGTCCGTGACTTTCTGGTACCCGTGATTGAGCAACTGGAGTAGTTCGAGTCGGCAGACACGGCGGCGCTCCCGCCGGCCGTCAGCACTGCCAGCAGTGCCGCCGACAAGACGGTCGACGTTCTCATGATTCCCCCCTCGGACCTCGCCGATCGTGCGATTGATCGCGTGTCGCACGGGATAGCCTGATCAACGCAGCAGCGGCGCGAGCTTGCCGAGCGAGATCCACCCGAGGTAGAGCGTGATCGACCACGCGAGCAATCCCGCCCAGGCGAGCAAGCGCGGATAGACATAACCCTGCATCAGGTCGCTCCGTCGCAGCGCCACCCACAGCATCGCAGCCACGCCGATCGGCAGGATCAGCCCGTTGAATGCTCCCGCAAAGATCAACAGCGGCACGGGAGCGGTGTCCACCAGCACGAACACGGCGGTCGAGAGCGCGATGAACGCGACGACGAGCCGATTGCGCCGCCGGTCCAGGTGAGCGCCCTGCCCGACCATGAAACTCACCGACGTGTAGGAGGCCCCGATCACCGACGTGATCGCTGCGGCCCAGAGGATCAACCCGAACACGCGCAGGCCGAGTTCGCCGGCCGCGGCGGAGAACGCCGACGCGGCAGGATTCGCCGGATCCAGTTTCACACCGGCCGCGACCACGCCGAGCACGGCCAGGAACAACAGCACCCGCATCAGGGCGGTCACGAGCACGCCGGCCACGGACGCACGTGAAATCTCCGCGACGTTCGCTCGACCGTGCACGCCCGCGTCGATCAACCGATGCGCCCCGGCGTAGGTGATGTAACCGCCAACGGTGCCGCCGACCAGCGTCGTGATCGCAAGGAAGTCGACCTGGTCAGGCCAGACGGCATTGCGCAGCGCCAGACCCACCGGAGGGTGCGAGACGAGCGCGACGTAGCCCGTCATGCCGATCATCACGAAGCCGAGCACGACGACGATCCGGTCCATCGCGACGCCCGCGCGCCGCGACAGGAACACGCCGATCGCGATCAGCGCCGACAGCGCGCCGCCCCACTTTGGTTCCAGCCCGAGCAGTGCGTCGAGCCCGAGTCCGGCGCCCGCGACGTTGCCGACGTTGAAGACGAAACCGCCCAGCACGACGCAAAATGCCAGGACATGGCCCGTTCCCGGCAACACCCGGTTGCCGAGTTCCTGTGCGCGCAGGCCCGACACACCGATGACGCGCCAGACGTTCAGTTGCAGCGCGACATCGACCAGCACGGACACGAGGATCGCGAACGCAAACGCGGCGCCGAGCTGCGCGGTGAACTGCGTGGTCTGCGTGATGAAGCCGGGGCCGATGGCGCTGGTCGCCATCAGGAACATGGCGCCGAAGAGGCGGCGGTCGCGCTTCGGCGCGGTCAATGCGTCGCCCGCGGCAAGTGTGTTCGAGCGACGAAGGTCGATATCGTCATGGCCTGGAGTCCGCGTTGTTGAGCAGTCACAAGTCAGTCGATGATCAGCGATCGGTCGCCCAAAAACAAAGAACCCGGCGCAGGGCCGGGCTCTTCGTCAGGCAGGAGCGTCCTGCTCAGGTCGTCTTGCGTCGGCGCGCGGCGCCGAGGCCGACGAGACCGAGCGCGAGCAGCGCGAGGGAGCCCGGCTCCGGGACGGGTGCGCTGTAGTCGTGGTGCACGCGGTACAGGAAGTCGGCGCCGATCGTCGTCAAGTCGCCGGTCCGCTCGACATCGAAGTCGTAAGGGCCGCCCGGCAGGTTGCCGAAATAGAAATTCAGGATGGAATCATTGCCCACCGTCACCCATTCGAGCACGTCGCGGTATACACCAGGCTGGCCCACCTCGAACACACTGAACGTGCCCTCGGCTATGCCAATCTCGCCGAAATTGAACGTGGTCGAGCCGCCCGACTCGTACAGGTCGCATTCGAGGATGTCGTTGGCGAACTCACAGACCGAAGTCGTGGCATTGGCCGTGAGCGGTCCGGCGAGCAGGCCGGCGGTGAGAAGGGCGAAAAGTTTCTTGTTCATGTTCGCTCGAGGCTCCTGAGATGAAATCCGCAGTCCGCGTGTACCCGGCAGTCCGGAAATACTTGCAAGAACACGGCCAACGACATTTTATTTTTACATTTCAACTAGATAGCAAAATAAACGGTTAAATCAGTTGAGCGCGTAGTCAAGATTTCCGACGTTGTTCCGCACCATTCAAAGCTGTATGGGCTCAGGCTGGAAGCCATTGGCCGGCACCGACGGCAGGAAACGGTCCTCGTAGGCGTGAATCAACGTCAGCACGCGCGCCTTGATCTCGCCGATGCGATTGGCCAGGTCCGGTCCCAGTCGCACCGCGGGACTCGCAGTCGCCTGGTAGGCCGCGAGCTGGGCCCTGAACGCCTGGCAGTCGGCGGCGAACGTGGCTGCCTTGGGCGCCTGGGCCGAGGCGAGGCACTGGTTCAACAAGGTCCGGCCGACGGCCCACTGCGCGGCGAGCGTCCGGCACGTGCTCGAACGCATCGGCGGTGCTGAGCCGGGCGGAGCCTTGTCCACGGCCCTGCAAGCCAGCTGCGCGCGCGCCTCTTCGAGATCGTCGTACAGCGATGACAGCAGCTTGCCAAAGACGGCCGGGCCATCAGGCGCGATTTCGAGGTTGTACGAATACAGCGACCAGCGCGTTCCGGCGCCCTTTGTCGGATTGAAGCAGCCCGTGTTCAACATCGTATCGACGTAACGGTTCGGGTTGGTCTTGTCCTGCACCAGGCCGGGCCCACCGGCATTGATGAATTTCTCGGAGACCGTCGTCGTGACGTCCCAGGCGCGGTTCGGCTTGAGCGCCTCGCTGTAGTCGTAACCGCAGCCAAGGTGCGCGCCGGCGAGCTTGAGCACGTCGAACTCGAATTCGAACACTTCCTTGAACACGACGCCGGGCTCGGTGATGCCGACCAGCGATTCGAACGTGAATCCGGCCTGCTCTTGCCCGCGGTATTGCGGCGAGATCAGCATGCGCGGCAAGCCATTCGGCGGTGCACCGCTGGCATCGAACAGGCCGGTGACCTCCAGCGGCAGCAGTGGCGTCACGTTCAGGAACAGCCGGTTGGCCGCCAGGGTACCGAGGCGCGGGTCGTTGAGCGGCACGAAGACACCATTGCCGTCGAGCACGACCTTGTCGCGCACGTCCACGGGCAGGTCGTCGCACAATTCAGGCGCCCAGCGGCAATCCGGAATGTCCTTGACCTGGAACAGCGTCATCAGCGACTGCGGACTCGCCAGCTGCACGCCTTGCAGCGATGCCGCACGCGTCCCCGCGTCGTCATAGACGATGATGCAACTGATTGCGCAATTGGCTAGATCGATGACGACACCCGGCGCCACGGTGGGTGCGTTGGGCGGATAGTCCGAGGTCGTCGAGAACGTCAGGTCCTTGTTCTGCTGCTGCACGTTGGACAACTGGAACGGCTTGTTCGCCGCCGGCGCGACGCCGAGCGCCAGCGCCTGGCAGTAGTTGCGATCAGTGAGGTAGATGCCACCTGACTTGCTGCTGGCACGAATACCGTACTGCTGCGCTCCGGCGCGGCATTGCTCGGCCGGAAACGTCGGCGACGAGCCGCGTTCCGCCACGATGTTGAATGCCTCGAACGCAGGACCCGTGCCGTCCGCCTTGATCGCGATGATCCGGCCGAGGCTCGTGGTGGCGATCACGTAGTTCTGATTGGCGCCGGCGCCCGGCAGTTGCAGCAGCGTGGCGCTTTGCAGCACTTCGTCCGCACGCAAGCCCAGCTGCGCGTCGCCGGCCGCGATCGTGAGCGCAGCCGCGGGCGCAGCACTGGGGAAGAACAGCAGGTTCTTGCGAATCGGCAAACCGACCGGCTGGCCAGGGAGGGTGTAGCCGGGGGTCGCGCCGATACCGAGGATGCCGGGGCCCGAGACTTGGTTCGGGCCGATGAAAGACGCGCCGGCGTCGCCGTCGATCGCCGACAGCCCGGAGACATGGTTCGTCGTCGTGGCAAACGCACGCGCACAGTAGGGGTCGGCCAGCGCGGTTTCGCCGGCTGCGCACGTGGAACCCATGCGCTTGGTCACGCGCACCAGCCTGAACGAGGATGAGCCCGCCAGCTTGCCGCTGAGCCAGATCGTGCCCGGCTGACTGATCGTCATGCTGGTGCACATGTCCGCGCTGGTGGTGTCGAAGCCGAGCGCTGGATCCGTGCAGTCAAGCACTCGCGCACCCACGCCGACCGCCTGCGTCGGCTTGGGCCAAGTCCGCACCTGGTTGCCGTCGAGGCAATACAGGCCCTGCGTCGCGGTGATCTGGCAGGCCTTGAAGCCCGTGACGGGCGCAACACCCAGCGTCGCGAAATCAAAAGCGCGAGCCGGGTTATTGAACTGCATTTCGAGCACGTTCGCCTGGTTGTAGACGTCGACCCGATCCAGTGTCTGGATCGACTCGGCGTGCGCGGCAGCACCCGCCAACAGCGCAATCGCGCCCAGTGACAGGACGTGTCCAAGCCGGTTCTTCATCGTATTCATCGCTCGACTCCCTGAGCACGAGGCTCGCAGGTTCGCATCGGAGTTTCTTGTCAGCCGTCGTGGCACTTGCGGCATGCCGGCCAACGGCCGGCAATTCTTTTGCCGCGCGCCCTGACGCTTGATTGTTGTTCGTGTCAGTTGCGAAGCGTGCCGGACACAAACGCCGGCATCGGGTCAAGCCGACTATACAAGAATGAGAATCACGTGGTGGTCGGATGACACGATTAAATTGAAAAAAAGTCCGCCAGCCCGGAAAGACAGGAAATCAGCGCACTTATTGTGAAATCGACTGCTGCATCACGGCGCGTCACGCTGTCGATGCGGTGCTTGCGCGCCGCCATTTGACTTAACTGGGGATGATACGCGGGCGCATCGACGGCGCCCCGCCGACTATCGCGCAGCTGAAATCTTCGCGGCTTCTGCCGGCTTGCCCCAGCGGCGGTACAGCTCGACGAGCCGCAGGTGACCTTGCTCGGCCAGGTTCGGGATCGGCGCGCTCTTGAGTCCTTGCTGGCTGCCGACCAGCAGCGGCTCCGCCTCGGCGAAGCGCTCGAGACGCATCAGCGCCGCGCCCTCGATGTTCATCGCCGCGGCAACCTGCCAGCTGCCGGCGGGCATGCTGGCGGTCAGCGACTTGCGCGCCAGTTCGGCCAGTTCGTACGCTTCGCTGAAGCGGCCCGTGGCGTACATCAACGTCGCCTTGATGGTGATCGTGCCGGCGACTTGCGGATGCTGCGGTCCAAGTGCCTTGCTGCGGATGGCGATGGCTTCGTCGACGAGTTGGCCGGCCTCGGCGAAATCCCCTTCGTCGATCAACCAGAAAGCGAGACCTGCGGCACGGCCGCCGACTTCCGGGTGGTCGGGCCCCAATTCCTTGCGCGACATGTCGAGCGACTCGCGCAGCGTATCGATGGCCGACTTCTTTTCGCCTTTCGCGTATTCGACGTAAGCGATGTTGCTCAGGTTGTTCGCTATCGCCGGGTGGCTCACGCCAAGCAGTTGCCGGTTGATGGCGAGCGCCTGGCGATACGCCCCCTCCGCATCGTCGTAGCGCTTGCGGGACTCGAGCACGTACGCGAGGTTGTTCAGTCCCAGGCTCGTCTCCGGGTGAACCTCGCCGTACAGCTGCCGCTTCATCGACAGCGCCAGGCGGCTCAGGGGTTCGGCCTCCTCCGGCTTGCCGAGTTCCATCAGCGCAAACGCCAGGTTGTCGATCGCCTGCGCCAGCGCCGGGTGAGGCTTGTCCGGATGGAGCTCGCGCTGCATCGAAGCGGCCCTGCGCAGCTGCTCGACCGCCTTGTCGTACTCGCCACGCTGGTAGTAGTTGAGCCCAAGGGCCTCGATGCCGCTCGCGATGTCCGGATGAGGCTGCGCGCCGTGTTCCTTGCGGCGAATGGCCAGCGCTTCCCGGAGCAGCGGTTCGCTCTGCTGGTACTCGCCCTGCTGGCCGAGCACTTCTGCCAGCGCCATCAGCGTCTCGGCAACCTGCGGAGCGTCGGGCCCGAACAGCGACTTGCGCGCTGCCAGCGCCTCGCGCAGGCGCTTTTCGGCTTCGTCGTAATCCGAGCGCAACGTAAGCACTTCGCCGAGGTGATTGAGGCTCGACGCCGTCTCGGGATGCAGCGTGCCCCAGAGCTGCAGGCGCCGTTCATAGGCCTTGCGCACCAGCGGGACCGCCGACTCATACAGGCCGAGACTCGTGTAGACCGTGCCCATGGTGTCCATCAGCGTGGCCTGGGTCACGGGCTGGTCGGCGAGTTCCTTGTCGATGCGCTTCGCACCCTTGTCCAGGATCTCGCGCGCCGTGATCGTATTGCCCAGCGCCTCGCTGGGATCGGACACCTTGAAGAGGTCGACCATGAACCGCGTCGTCTGGCGCGCCGTCTCCGCTTCGGCCTCGGCACGCACCCGCTGGCGCTCGGCCTCGTTGCGCGCCAGCCAGGCTGCACCGGCCAGCGTCGAAGTAATCGCCATGCCAGCCACGGACGCAGTGACCAGCATCATCAGTTGCCTTTGGCGACGATGCGCCTCGCGTTGCTTAAGCTCGTCGAGCCCGACGCCGAACATGCCGGCGATCAGCTTCAGCTTGCCGTCGAGCTTGCTGTCCTTGCCCGGACGCACGTCCGCTGCGATCGGCTCGGTGGGCTCGCTGGTCAGCTCGCCGTCGTCCCCCATCCGGTAGATGAGCGCAGGCGGGAAGCACTCCTGGTCGGCGATGTCCGGCCTGGCCGACGCCCCGGGTTCGCCGTCGACGATCAATGCGAAGATGCGGTTGGCCTTGCCCAGCCGCTTGAAGGTCTTGATCTCCTCGTTGACCCAGCGGGACTGCGCCGACTTGCGCGAGCAGATCACCAGCTGGCACGCCGAGTCCGTGAGCGCGCGGGAAAGGATGTCGCCGAGGTTCGTCGCGGTGGCGAGTTCGTCGCGATCGCGAAACACCGGCGCGATCCTGTCGGGGACCGGGCCGAATTCGGTCAAGCGGCCGACGAGACGCTTCGGCATCCGGTACGTCTCGAGCGACTTGTGCAGCCACTTCGCCCACTCCTCGTCGGCGTGGCTGTAGCTGATGAAAGCCCGGTACTTGTAGTGCTGCTGTGGGTCCATCGTCAGCCGAGCTTCAGCCCTTCCTTCTCGTCGATCGACCGCTCGCGATGGATCAGGATCCACTGCGCGTGCTCCTCGAGCGCCGAGTCGCCGAGAATCTTGAGGATACGCCGCTTGTCGCCATCGTTGTCCGCATCGTCGATACGTCGCCGGGCGTTGCGGAAGATGCGGTGCATGAACTCGTACTGCTTGATCAGCTCGGACTCGGCGGTCGTCTTGGCGTAGGACTGGCGGATGCCGACCATCAGCAGCACCACTCCCATCAGGTAGACCACCGGCGTACGGACGTCGTTCGAGAGCTGCGAACCGACGAACAGCAGCGCGGTCAGCGCGATGATCGTCGTCCAGATGCCGAGTCGGCCGATGCGCAAGGTCGCGTCGTGCTCGAGGATCCGCTGCGCCGCCTTCCTGCCGTAATAGCCCAGCTGGCCCGATCTTTCGTCGCCAATCCACTCCGCGACGGTGAACTGCACGCCGCGCGGGTCGAGGTTGGGTGCAACGTCGCACTCCATGCCGGCCACGCGCATGACGTTGCGAATCCAGCCCAGTTCCGTGTCCTGCATCTGCAGGAAGTTGTCGTGCGCGAACTTGGACACGTTGCCGCTGGTCACGCCGGCCGCCGCCCAGTAGAACTGCACACGCAGGCCTTCCGCCAGGGTGCGGTAGTCGAGGTACTTGCGCTGCCAGCTGCCCCGGACCGCGAGCGCATTGACCACCACTGCAAACATCATCAGGAAGATGATGCCGCCGATGATGACTGGCGTGGATTGCAGGTCGGTGTACGACAGGTAGCCGACCGCCGTCAGGAAAGCCGCGACGTGGCCTGCCTTCAGTGTCTTCACGACCTTCTTCTGGTAGTGGATCGCGAGCCAGTCCGCGGCGCAGAACGCCTGGTTGATGTCCCAGAGTCCCGCGGGCAGCGATGCCACTTGCTCACCGGTCAGCAGGCTGTACCGCTCCTTGTCGATGGCCGCAGCATTGTTCTGCGCCTCGCGGCTGAACTCGTTGGTGTACTCGAATACCTTGCGGTGCCGAGCCGGAATCTCCACGGTGCGCGGATTGTCCTCGTCGGTCGTGAACCAGAACGTTTCATACGGCTTGAGCCCGGACGCCGGCTCTCCGTCCTGGCGGTCTCGCGAGCAGACGACGTGATAGACGAGGTCGCTTTCGTCCTCGGTCAGGTTGAGCTTGCTCGAAGTGACGCGAGGCGTGTACCCCGGCATCACGTCGTGGTGATGAAACCGAACGGTAGCGGCCGTGCCGCCCAGCAATTCACTGTCCTTGCCGTCCCATACGGCAAGCAGCACGTGGCAGTGGGCGCTCAGGAAGACGCCCACCTGGGCGTACTGGCGCGTCCGCCCGGGACCCGGCTCGACGATGGAGCGGGGCGTGCTGCCGGGCAGCAGCGGCAACTCGAAGATTTCGGCAGCCGCATCGCAAAGCCGGGCGAACTGTTCGCGGGATTCCGCGGTGAAGTCCTCTTCGTACAGCGCACGAGGCATCGGCAGCACGACACTGAGCGGCATGCCGAGCTGCAACGCTTCCTCCGCCACCAGGCGGTCGGCACCATCGGCCAGCGATGACATCACCACGATGATGCGACTGGGGTATTCGTAACGCAGGCTGAACAGGCAATCGCGGACGCGCGACCGCAGGATCGGCATCTCGTCGGCGACCAGGTCGCGATGACCGGTGACGGCGACGATGAAGGGGACTGCGTAGCTGCGGGCGCCTGACCGCCGGTTGGGTCCGGCGGTGAACGGAGTTTCTGCGGGTGCGGTGTACTCAGGTGCAGTCGCCATGCGCGGAGATGATACCCATCATCCCTGCGTGACGCGCTAGCGGCGGCAATCCAATGACTGCACGAGTAACATCGTCACTACAGGAAATGAGTGCAAGTGACAGCGAACCAACGGGTACTCCTGCTTTTCGTGATGGCGGCGCTCGGCGGCTGCGGGCCGCAGGCGGACGCGCCGAGTTCCGTCCAGGACGGCCCGGCGTCTGCCAAGGTGGTTCGCGGGCTGGGTGGCGAACCCGCAACCCTGGACCCGGCGCTCGCTGCCGACAATGCGGCACTGACCCTGCTGCAGGACATGTTCGAGGGCCTGACGACGGAGGCCGCCGACGGCCGACTCATTCCCGGCGCAGCCGACAGTTGGACAGTCAGCCTGGATTCACTGCGCTGGACATTCAAACTGCGACCGGACCTGCACTGGTCGAACGGTGACCCACTGACGGCCGCCGCCTTCGTTGCGGGACTGGATCGCGCCCGCGATCCAGCATCGCAGGCACCGTACGCCGGGTTGCTCGATGCCGTGCGCGCGGTTCGTGCCCCGGACCCGGGAACCGTCGTCATCGAACTGTCGCGGCCGATGCCTGCCCTGCCTGCCGGGCTTGCGATGCCGGTAGCGGCACCGCTTCACGCGCGGCACCCACACTCGGACGGTACCGTCACCAATGGACCGTACACCGTGCTTGCGCGACGCCCAGGCGAGGCCATCGAACTGGTTCGCAACGAGCGGTTTCACGCAGCGGACACCGTCGCCATCCCGCATGTCACCTACCTGACGCTTGACGACCTCAACACCGAACTGAACCTGTATCGGTCCGGGGAGCTTGATATCACCAGTGAAGTGCCGAACAGCCAGCTCGATTGGCTGCGCCAGAACCTGCCAGGTGAGTTGCACGTCGCACCGTACCTCAGCACCTACGCTTACGTTCCGAATCAACGGCGCCTGCTTGACCGTGACGTGCGTGCCGCGCTGGCCATGGCGGTCGACCGGCAACAGATCGTCGGGCAAGTGACGGGCGCCGGCGAACAGGCAGCCTTGAGCTGGGTTCCGCCGGGCATGCCCGACTATTCACCGGCTCGTTTCGACTGGAGTGCGGAACCTGCTGCGGCCCGGTCCCAGCGGGCCCGAGCACTCTGGGCAGCGGCAAGCAGACGCGGCGCGGCGCCGACACACATGACTCTGTGCACGGACGCGAGCGCCAACCATCATCGAACGGCCGTCGCGCTCGTCGACCAATGGCACCGCGCACTCGGGGTGGACGTCGCGATCGTCGAGATGGAATGGAAGGCCTACCTGGCGATGCGCGAGCAGCCCGGCGAGTGCGACCTGATCCGCTTCGGCTGGTCGGCTGACTTCGTCGACCCGGAGGCGTTCCTCGCACTCTTCACGACGGGCAATCCGCAGAACGTCGCGGGCTATTCGAACCCCGCCTACGACGCTGTGATCGAGCAAGGGCGAACTGCGGTCGACGCCAACGAGCGGGCGGCGACTCTCGCTGCGGCGGAGAAGATCCTGCTGCACGACGCCGTGGTCATTCCGGTCTTTCACCGGGTCTCCAAGCGCCTGGTGAAGCCCGGCATCGGCGGCATCGTCCCCAATCCGCTCGGCCACCTGCCCTCGCGTTACCTGCTGCTGCGCGTTGACAAAAAATAGGGCGGGAGGCTTGCGCCATCCCGCCCGAGGAGTGGACCAAGAGGTCCGGGGTACTGTCTATTCAGTCCAGTTACGGATTGGCCGCCGTGACCGCGGCTGCAATTGCCTGTACTTCTGCCGTCGTCAATGACGAAAGCGATCCCATGCCACCCTTGTTGCTGTTGATCGCGGACTGGATCCTCGTCGCATCGCGCGAGTTGCGATTGAAGATCGGCGCGATCGGGCCATGGCAAGCCTGGCATTTCGCCTGGTAGAGCGCCCTGCCGTCGATGGACGGAGGCGGCGGCGTTGCCGCCTGCGCAGTGATCGTGACGCTGGCCGAGGACGCCAGCGAACCGTCACTCACTGTCACCGCAGCGGTGTAGGCACCGGCCACGTCTGCCACGAACGTGGGCTGGCTGGCGGTCGCGCTCGACAAGCTCGCACTGCTGCCGGCAGGGGCCTGCAACGTCCACGCAAAAGTGAGCGCCGCGCCTTCCGGATCGGAACTGGTGCTGCCATTGAGGGACACCGTCGTGCCCACCGTCACGGCCTGTGCCGAGCCGGCTCGCGCGATCGGCGCCTGGTTGCCGCCACCGCTCGGCGGCGGCGTAACCGGGGGCGTAACCGGGGGCGTAACGCTGCCGTCGCCTTCGTGCTCGATCTCAGCCTTGTCGGCAACGAGCGACGCGCCGTTCCAGCTGCCCTCGACATCGACGACCTTGCCGGCCGCCCGGGCAAGGAAATCTGCAGCACTGATCGATCGGTCGCTATCCTCGAACTCGGTGCCCGGCAGGAGCTCGACGCTGACACCGAAGACCTTGAGGCTCGTGGCCGCGATGTCGCTTGCCGGTCCACGCAGTTCGACTTCGTCGTCGGCGTCGTCACGCTCGAGCCGGGTCGCGATCAGCTTGCCGGTGCCCGCCGGGTCGGCGTACCCGCCGACTTTCACCCAGTCGCCGACGCGCAGGTCGCCGAGGCTGAAGAAATGGTCGTCGCTCTCGTGGTCCTCCTTCATCGTCGTGTTCGAGACCACGACCGTAATGCCGAGCGCGCGGAACGTGCCGGCCGCGGCGTCGACGCCGTCGACCATGGCTTCGAGTCGCAGCGATGACCGCCGCTTGAACACGACCTTGGCGGCCACCAGCGTGGCGGTCGAATCCAGCTTGCCCTCGGCCTCCACCTTGACGTTGAGGCCAAGGTCGGCAGCCGTGCCGTTGACGAAGGACGTCGAGGCGTTGGTCGTGACTTTCTGGCCGTCCACGTCGAAGTCCGTCGCCGAGGCAAAGCGCGTCACCAGGCCTTCGACTTCGCTCTCGTCGCCGCTGCGACCGTCGAAATCCCGGTCCTCGCGGTGCACGCGCGTTGCGACCAGCACGCCGTCCGCGCGGATGGTCGTGCCCTTGACCTCGACCAGCACGCCGTTCGCGATACCCGTCGTCCCGAAGTCGGCCAGCGATGCCGTCGCATAGTCGACGACCAGCGTCCCGACCGTGAAGCGCTTCAGGCCGCTGTCGAGGCTGGCGACCACACCGGTCACTTCGACTTCGGAATCATCCGCGCCGCCCTTTTCGATGCGCGTCGCGCGCGCCGAACCACCGGCGGCCGCGAACCCGTGCACCTCGATCAAGTCGCCGACGGCGATACCCGCGAGCGACCGTGTCGGGATCGAATCGTCGAACATCGTCTCGTTGTCGACCGTGATCACCTGCCCGGCGATCGTCAGCGTGCCCGCGACGTTGTCCACGGCCTGCACGGCACCCTGGATCAGGTGATCCTGCGAAATCGATTTCGCGCGGGCGACCCCCTGCGAATCGACGTCCGCGGTCATGTGAATGATTTCACCGACCTTGAGCTGACTGGCCGTGGCCGGCTTGTCCTCGATGCTGACCTGGGCCGAATCCGTGTCGTAACGCACGCCATTGACGATCACGCTGCCGAAGCCGGCGATCGCTCCCGTCACGTACGTGGTCGTGGTCGATCCGGTCGTCGGAGGCGGGTTCGAGGTCGTACCGCCGTCGCTCGCGCCTCCGCCGCCACCGCCGCAGCCGGCGACCAGCATGGCCACTGCCGCTACCTTGAGAAAATTCCTTTGCACTGACTTCATCACACACCTCTGCACAGCTCGGTACTGATCGGTATCGGACCTGTCATTGCAGGTCCGTCGTTACCCCGGAGCTCCGGTCAGTCTTCGAGTTCGGCCCGCGTGGCCAACACGACGTTGCCCACCAAGGTGCCGCGAACTTTCACCTTGCGACCCGGGGCCGCCTGGAAGAAAGCCGCGGCGTTGATGGTCACGCCATTGGTATCCCTGAATTCGGTCGCGCCATCGGTCATGACGCCGACGCCGCCCACCGTGAAACTCGGCGCCGCCACGTTCTGCGCGGCGCCCTCGAGCTTGACTTCGCCCTGGCTGTCGTCGCGCTCGAGCTTTGTCGCGAGCAGACCGCTGCCGTCGCTGTACGCGTCGACTTCCACGTAATCGCCGACTGCGATATTGGCGAGGCTGAACCGCTCCACGTCGGCGTCACTGTGGTCCTCGAAACGCGTGAGCGAGTTGACGCGGATCGATACGCCGAAGACGACGAGGCTGTTGCCAGCCGCGTTGACCGAGTCGACGCGACCGGAGAACTCCGTGTCGCTGCCGCGGCGGAACTGCACTTTGGTCGCCACGATGACCCCCGTGGCGTTGAAACGGCCCTCGACCTCGACCGGCACGTCGAGCGCGAGGTTTGCTGCCGTGCCGCCTTCGTACGTGGTCGACGCCGTGGTCGTCACGCGCTGCCCCTCCACCACGAAATCCGTCGCCGAAACGAAGTTCGTGACCAGGCCTTCGTAGTCCGCCTGTTCGTCGGCGTTGCCCGCAGCGCTGCCGGCTTCTTTCTCGACGCGGCTCGCGACCAGCACGCCACCGCCATCGACCGTGCCGAAGACCTCGACGCGGTCGCCGTTCGCGGGCTGGCCGCTGGCGAAGCCAGTCAACTGCGCGCTTGCATACGACACCGTCAGTTGGCTGAGCGCAAAGCTGCGTGCAGTCGTGTCGAGCAACGCGACCGTGCCCTTCACTTCGACGCTCGATTGTGCGGACTTGCGTTCGATCCGCGTCGCCTCGACCACTCCAGTCGTTGCCACGCGCCCGCTCACTTCGATGCGGTCGCCGACGGCGACTCCCTCGAGGCTGCGCGGTGAGATGCTGTCGTCGAACGACGTCTGCGTGCTGACCTGGACCGTGCGTCCAAGCACCACCATCCGGGACCCTGCGAGGTCGATGCTTTGCACGAGACCTTCGACTTCGTCGTCGAAAATGACGCGAGTTGCAGTGCCGTTGAGGCCGTCCTGTTCGATGCGACCTTCGATACGCACGACCTGGCCGATGCGCAGGTCGGATTCGGTGCCGGGGTTGCCGTCGAGCGTGATGGTGGCGCCAGTGGTGACGTAACGGACGCCATTGACGTGCACGCTGCCGAAGCCCGTGATGGAGCCCGTCGCCGTGACGATGCCGCCGCGATCAATGCCGGCCGTGACGCCGCCCGTGCCGCCTCCGCCACTGCCGCCGCAGGCGGCGACCAGGATCGCGACACCGACCGTCGTCCAGCGACTCACCGCAATGCGTGCATGCATCATCATCGTTCTCCGACCGTCCGTTCCTGAATTGCAAAGACCCCAACGCCCAGGCGCAGCGTGGCCACCGGCGTCCCTTCCCGGGGTTGCGCCTCGTGGGCGCTCAACCATTCGTCGCAGCGTTCGAGGAAGGCCTGGCCCTCACGCTCCATGAAGGCGCGGAAAGCCGGCAGCTGGCGCGGATCGACGTGACGGTTCTGCGCGCGCCCCTCGAAACGGGGCGGCTCAGCGGCATCGCGCGACAGGTTGTGCTCGACGGTAGCCGCCAGGTCGGCGATCACCGCACCTGCGCGTTCGACGGCTTGCCCGTCCATGGCACGCGGCATGTAGAACCGGCGCAGTGCACGATAGCGACCGTCCGTCGTGCGCTCGATCGAACCGGAGCGCAGGAGTTCCTTGGTCAGTGCGGTGACCGGGATATCGCCCGCGTACCGACGCACCAGTTGCGCGAACGTGGCGCCCTCGCCCTTTGCGTCGAGCGTGCGCGGCTTGCCGATCTCGTCGATGAATTCGCGGTCGAGATGCCAGCCCGCCAGCACGCGGCTCGCGTGATTGAGGTCGTCCTCTGCCCGGACATCCACTACCGCAGTGGTGACCTCCGCCTCGCGATACCGGCGCACCTCGCGACGCGTCATGCCGGTGAGCAGTGCGATACGCGAAACGTTGGTCTGGCGACCACGCAAGCCGAATTCCTCGGCGGCAACGCTGACGAACACGCCGCGGGAAAGCTCCGCGAACTCCTTCCAGGTCACCCCCGACTTCAGCAACCAGCGTGCGATCGGTCGCAGCCAGCGCAAGCAGGCGGTGACGATGGAGCGCTGAGACTGAATATCCATATGTGGGACACTATGTCCTATATATGGATACTTATCAACCCTGGGCTGGTCCGAACTGACGGGGGTCCGAATTGCGAGGCGGCTCACAGCTTCACCAGCCGGACCGCCGCAGGGGCCCCGTTGCCCGATAGACTCCGACTACAAGGACGGAGCACGGACTCGATGGCGGCGACCGACAAGCGCGTGGAGGATCTGCTGGATCGCTGGCTGGCGAGCGTCGAACTGCACCTGCGATACCTGAAACTCGACGACGCCGCCTACGCGCGCGCCGAGGCGTGGCCGAAGCACCAGCGGCCGAACGCCCTGGTCGTCAACCTGGCCCGCACCCGCCTGCTGGAATTGAAGGCGCACCTCAGTGAGCGCCGCGACGCCGGCGACGCGAAGTTCGCCGAGTCACTGGAACTGATGTCGTTCCTGACGAGCCTGCTCGGCGCCGAGCACATCGAGCGTTTCGTACCGCTCGCTACTGGCAAGCCACGGGATTCGGGGATCTCGGGCACGGTGGAGCAACCGCGGATTCGCTCGGTTGCGCGAGCCGCCGCGGAGCAGAAGGCCAGGACCGGCTCGCACAAGCGACCAACGCGACCCGCAGGTTCCGCCGCCGCTGCGGCTGGTACTGCGGGTGCTGCACCACGTGCCGGCAGGGAAACTGTCTCGCAGCAACTGGTGGGAGCGCGCCCCCGTGCCGGTTCCGCATTGGCGCCTTCTGCGGAGGCGGTTGCTCGTCCCCAGCCTGCTCCTGCCTCGCGGCCACCGCCGCGAGACGCGATGACCCAGCAGGTGATCGCCGATGCGATACGCATGCTCGAGTGGGGCCGCGAATGGCCGGCTCTGGCAGGTTTGATCGGCCGCATGGCGGACCGCCCGTCCGAAGCTGAAATCTGGAAGATCCTGCGCACTTATCGCAACGACATCCTCGCCAAGTCGCGACGCACGGGCTGATTGCCGGCGGCGCCGTCGTGACACCGTCACGCGGCCTGCGGTACCTTCGTGGTTCACCCACGGACCACCGCTTGAAGGAGCGCCCACCCATGACGTTTTTCCATTCGCTCGCCGTTGCCCTGCTCACGACCACGGCCCTGGTTGCCGGCGCTGTACAAGCCCAGGGCACGCCCTCGAAGGGTGAGCAGGCGCTCAAGTTCCGCAAGTCGGCGTACCAGGTGATGGCCTGGAATTTCGGCCCGATGGGCGCCATGGCCCAGGGCAAGGTGCCCTACGACGCCGCCGAGTTCGCCAAGCGGGCTGAACGAGTCGCACAGATCGCGCCGATGCTGGCCGAAGGGTTCCCGGCCGAGACCAAGGACCTGCCGAACTCCGAGTTGAAGCCGGGGATGTGGACGAACCGCGCGGACTTCGACGCGAAGATGAAGGACCTGGTCGACCGCAGCGCAACGCTGGCAACGGTGGCGAAGTCAGGCGACTTTGCGAAGAGCAAGGCCGCGTTCTTCGACACGGCGAACACGTGCAAAGCTTGCCACGACAAATACAAGAACGACTGACCGGCGCCTCGATCGGGCATCGGCTTCTATCCCTGGAACGACCAGCGCCCTAGAAGAAACTGACCGACGCCTCTGGCGCCGCACGGATCGCGAGCGCCAGGGCGACGGCCAACGCAATCACGATGACGGCCGCAAGCCCGCTGCGCGAGGAACCGATGCCCTCCGCCCCCGCTTTGCGGCCCGTCCAGAACGCGCGCGCCAGTCCGAGTCGTCGGAAGCCGTCGTACCACGCGATGGCGAGCAGGTGCGCCACGATCAACGCGACCAGGAAGCTGGAATTGAGATCGTGCAGTGCCGTGAGGCGATTGCTGGTCTCCTGCGTCACCCAGCCGTAGAAGGGCCCGGCGTTGGCAATCTCGTCGTTGGCAAACAAGCCCGTTCCTGCCTGGATCACCAGCGACCCCAGGAATGCCACGACGCTCGCCGCGCCGACCGGGTTGTGACCCGCGGCCGGGTACGGTTGCCGGCCACGCAGGTAACCGATCACTGCACGCGGACCCCGCACGAACGACGTGAAGCGCGAGTACTGCGGGCCTGTGAAACCCCAGGCCAGGCGAAATCCGATGAGCACAACGGCGACATAGCCGCAGCGACGGTGCCAGTCGAACCACTCGATCCCCGCGTAGTGCGTCGCGAACGAACCGGCGACGGCCAGCACCAATAACCAGTGAAACGCTCGCAGCGGCCAGTCCCAGACCAGCGCCTTCGCATTTGCGGAATCTGGGGCAGGAGTGGGGGTCATCGTCGCCTTGTTCGTCCCGAGATAAAAGCCGGATTCCGTCGCAGCACACCGTGACGCGCACGGATTTTTCGCCTACCGTTGCCAGCCGCAAGCACCGCTGCCTCAAACTGCAAGCGAAGTTTCATGCCGCACCTGGATCCGGTCATCCTGTTTTTCCTGCTGGGCGCATTCGCGGGCCTGGCCAAGGCAGAGCTGCGCCTGCCGGCGTCCATTTACGAGTTCGTCAGCACGCTGTTGCTGCTCGCGATCGGCCTCAAAGGCGGCGTGGAACTGGCGCGCGCCGGTGAAGGCATGCCGCCCGTCGAACTCGCGGCCCTGTTGGCACTGGGCTTCGGCTTGCCGATCCCGGCCTTCCTCGTCGCACGTCACCTCGGCCGACTTACGCGCGCCGATGCGGCGTCGCTGAGCGCACATTATGGCTCGGTCAGCGTGGCTACGTTTGCGGTGCTCATCGGTCACCTGGCCGAGCAGGGCATTCCGTACGAAGCGCGTGCACCGGTCTGGGTGGTGGTGCTCGAAGTGCCGGCGATTCTCGCTGGCATCGTGCTCGCGCGCGGCTTCGGCAGCGGCGTGGCCTGGAAGCCGCTGCTGCGTGAACTGCTGCTCGGCCGCAGCATCGTCCTGCTGCTGGGCGGTCTCGCCATCGGCTGGATCAGCGGACCCGATGGCACCGCCGCGATCCAGCCGCTGTTCTTCGGGCTGTTCAAGGGCATCCTCGCGCTGTTCCTGCTCGAGATGGGACTGATCGCCGCCACCCAGCTGGGCGCGCTGAAGCGCAATGCGGTTTTCCTGGTGCTGTTCGGCGTCCTGATGCCGTTATTCGGCGCCACCATTGGCGCCCTGCTCGGTCGCGCGATCGACCTCTCACCCGGCGGCATCTTCGTTCTTGCGACGCTCGCCGCAAGCGCCTCCTACATCGCCGCTCCCACCGCGATGCGCACCGCAGTGCCCGAAGCCAATCCGGCGCTGTCGCTCACGGCGTCGCTCGCCGTCACCTTCCCGTTCAATATCATCGTCGGCATTCCGCTTTATCATCGGCTCGCGACGCTGGTCGCTTCCTCCTGAGATCACCCAAGTGCAGCACTACACGCGACGCATGATCACGATCGTCACTGAAGCGGCGCTCGAGCGCACGCTGGTGACCGAACTGGAATCGCTGGGCGTCCGCGGTTACACGATCACCGATGCGCGAGGCAAGGGCACTCGCGGACTGCGCCAGTCCGACTGGGCACCGGCTGGGAACATCCGCGTAGAGGTCGTCTGCGACCCCGCGGTCGCGGAAAGCATCGCGGAACGAGTTCGGGAAAAATTCTACGATCATTACGCGATGATCCTCTTCATGCAGGACGTGAGCGTGCTGCGATCCGACAAGTTCTGATGCCCTCCATTCCTTGAGCACCCCTGACGTGACCGGCGCGATGGCAGACTCCGTGCGGCTCGCAGACGCTGCAGCGACAACTGTATTGCCGCCGTCCCCACTGCTGCGGCGACTCGTGGCCATGGTCTACGACGGCCTGCTGGTGCTGGCGCTGCTGATGGTCGTCACTGCGTGCTTCCTGCCGCTGACCGGGGGTGAGGCCGTAACGTGGAGCAGCTTCCCCCTGCTCGCGGGACCCTACTGGGTGGCTCTCGTCCTCGCCACCGTCTTCTACTTCGGCGTGCCCTGG
This sequence comes from uncultured Gammaproteobacteria bacterium, assembly GCA_963743995.1. Lineage (GTDB taxonomy): Bacteria > Pseudomonadota > Gammaproteobacteria > Steroidobacterales > Steroidobacteraceae > RPQJ01. Next base: position 102,527 of record CAVUSC010000002.1, read on the forward strand.
ACCCGCGGCGGCCAGACACTCGGCATGGCGTCGTGGCGGTTGCGCGTACAACGCAACGACGGGTTCCTGCTGACGTGGCGGGATGTCGTCGTGCGCCTGGGCGCGAGCGTGCTCTCGTGGCTGCCGGCGGGTCTCGGCTGGGCGTGGGCCCTGTTCGATGGTGAGCGGCGGACCTGGCATGACTTTCTTTCGCGGTCGCGGGTCGTTGTGTTGCCTAAGGCACGGCCGGTTCGGAAGTGACAGGCGCGCGATCCGGTTCATTCCCCGAATCGCGGAAAGGCAGACACGCGATTCGGGGAATGAACCGGATCGCACGCTCGACACGCCGCGCCTGAGCGAGCCGTTCGGCAGACCGAACGACTCGCACGGCGCAAGCAGATTCACGCAAGAAGGACGCCGCTCCACGTCGACAGCCGTGAGCGCCCATCGAGATCGCGCGGCAGCCATCGAGACAACCCAAGGGTTGGGGCGCGAACCAATTCCAACGTTGAGGGAAGTTGCATGGCCGGGGCGACGCGGTCGCAGGTGCTCGCGTTTGGGTTAACCGTTGGTGCCGTGGGCACATCGCGATCGATTCCAGGCACCGCTTCGACGCCACTGCGCCGTGCAAATTTTCGGTCCGCCGAAAATTTGCTCAGGCGCCTGCTCGCAGCGCCCGGTTCGGTTCCTGTTCCGGCGAGCGTGTCTGCCTTTCCGCTCGCCGGAACAGGAACCGGACCGGGTGCCTTAAGCTCTTCGCCTCAGCCGTACTTCCGCGACGACGAGAAAAGAAGCACGGCACCGGGGTCGCAACGCGGCCCGCATATCGAACTGCGAATCAGCGGTTACGCCAGAGCAGCGTCCCCGTCACCACGCCAAGCAACGCCGTCGGCAGCCACCCAACCATCCACGGCGGCAGACTGAACAGCTCGCCACTGCTTTCGAGCGTCTGGCTCAGCAGCACGAACCCCGCGCCGATCAACACGCCGATCACGGTGCGGGCGCCTTGCCCCGAATTGCGCAACGAGCCCACGCAGAACGGCAACGCCAGGATGATCACCAGCAGCACGGCCATGAAGCGCGCGAGGCGCGACCAGTACGCTGCCTCGAACCGGCTCGACTGCAGTTCATTGCGCTGCAGATGTGCAATGTACCCGCGCAGGTCACGCAACCCCATCGTGTCGGGCTCGGCGACCGCGAGACCGAGGAAATCAGACGATAACGACGTCCGTACGTCACGTTCGTCCGCGCGATCGACGGTCGCGGTCAGCGAGTCGGAGGCGAAGGTCGTGCCGACGTACTTCTCGAGCTGCCACACCTTGTCGCCCTTCACGCTCGCGGATTCGGCACGGCCGACGCTCACGAGTTTGCGCGCAGGATCCACCCGGAACACCTTGATGCCGCCGAAGCGCGTGCTGGCTGACTGCTGGTCGACGCTGATGATGGTGTCGCCATCGCGCACCCACGTGGCGCGGTTGCCCGTGAGATTGAACTCGTCGAACTTGGCAAAGACCTTGAGCTGCCGCGCGTAGCTGCCGAGCGGCGGCGCCACGTACTCGCCGATGACGAACATCAGCGACGCCAGGATCAGCCCGGCCGTGCCCAGCCAGAGGCAGAAGCGCAGCGTCGTCACTCCGGACGAGCGCATCACGATCAGTTCGCTGCCGCGCGCCAGATTGCCCAGGCCGAGCAGCGAACCGATCAACGCCGCCACGGGCAACAGCTGGAACAGGTAACTCGGCAGGTTCAGGGCGACGAACAACAGCGCCTGCGTCGCGGTGTAGTTGCCGACGCCGATGTCGTCCTGCTGGCCGATGAACATGAACAGCGCGCCGAGCGCGAGCAGCACGATCATCACCAGCGCCGTGTAACCGAGCACGGTGCGGACCACGTACCGACCGAGGATGCCTGTCATGGCGGCACGACCTCAGCCCGCCGCCGCGCTGGCCGGCACGACGCTGCCAGGGCAGGCGCCACGGCTTGCGGGGATGGAGTTCGCTCCAGAGCAGCCAAGCAGCGAACACGAGCGGCACGAGGTGGACCCACCAGAGCCCGAGTTGTCCGCCGGGCGAGTCCTTCTGGATCCATACGCGCACGGCTGCGAGCAAGTTCGAATAGAAAAAGTACGCGAGCACCGCGTAACCGACACGAGCAAACCGTCCCTGGCGAGGACGCAGGCGCGCGAGCGGAACCGCCAGCACCATCAACACCAGCGCCGTGATCGGCACGGCCGTGCGCCACGCCAGTTCGGCGCGATCTTTTGGCTCGCTCGAGGCCAGCAGCGTCGCGGTGGACTTCATCTCGACCTTGCTCTTGCCTGCCTTCGCTGCCGGCAGGCGCACGGGTATCCCGTGTTCGCGGAACTCCACGATGCGCCAGTTCGGCGTGCCTGGCACGCCTTCGTAGCGGCGCCCGTCGTAGAGAATGAACATCTGTTCCGGCTGGCCCGCACCGCGCTGCACCGCCCGGTCGGCCATCGCGATCTCGACCTTGTCGCCGACATTGCGCTGCACGAACACGCCGTACAACTCGCCCGTCTTCTCGACGCGCTCGGCGTAGAACACCGCTTCTCCGCTGGCGAAACTGCGGAATCGACCCGGCTCGAGCGCGCCGAACTGGGCGGCCCGTGTCGCCTCGAGTCGGAGATCGTTGGACTTCATCCACGCAGCCGGCACCACGCGGTAGGACAGCACCGCGAGCAGGACCGCAATCACCACCGCCAGCAGTGCGATCGGCCGGTAGATCCGCAGCGGCCCGACACCACAGGCGGTCATGGCCGTCATCTCGCTCTCGTGGTACAGGCGGCCCAGCGCCAGCACGATCCCCAGGAACAGGCCGATGGGCACGAGCACCGTGAGTTGCTGCAACGTGGTGAGGCCGATCAGCGTCAACACGATCTCGCCTGGAAAGCCGCTCGCCGCTGCCTGACCCAGCACCCGCGCGAACTGGTTCGACAGCAGCACGACCAGCAGCACGCCGGTGACCGCGACGAAGGTCCACGTCACTTCGCGCAGCAGATAACGGTCCAGGCGATTGAGCAAAGTTCGCGGGCCTCGGCGGGAATCGGTAAACTCGCGGGCTAAGTTTAACGGGCGAACCGGCCGTCGGGTACAAACTCGTCCCGCGCCAGGCGCCATCAGGACAAAGGACTGACCGATGCGCTTATTCGTCGCCACCGCCGCTCCTCACCGCCAGAAGACCGACTGCGCCATCGTCGGCCTGCATGAAGGTGCCGGCGGACTGAGCGGCGCAGCAGCCGCGCTCGACGCGGAACTGCACGGTCGTCTCGGTCGCCTGGTCAAACGCGGCGACGTGCACGGCAAGGCAGGCGAATTGCGCCTGATCGACACCGACGGCGCCGCCTGTGAGCGCGTCCTGATCGTCGGGTTGGGCAAGAAGGCGAGCTTCGGTCGCAAACAGTACCGCAAGGCGCTGGTCTGCGCCCTGGGCGCAGTCGCCAGGACCGGCGCCCGCGATGCAGTGAGCTATCTTGCTGAATCCATCGCCGAGCCCGACGCCTATTACGACGCCCGCCTCGCCGCCGAAGCGGTCGGCGCCGCGCTCTACCGTGTACCCGCCATACGCAGCGCGCGCAAGCCAGCAGAAGCGGCGCTGAAGTCGTTCGGCGTCGCCATTGTGGAGGCCAGCCAGAAGTCGGCCACGCAGCGCGGCCTCGAGCATGGCCGGGCAATTGCCGCGGGCTCTGCAATGACACGCGACCTTGCCAACCTGCCCGCCAACGTCTGCACCCCGGGCTACCTCGCGCAGCAGGCCAAAGAGCTGGCGCGCTCGTACAAGTCGGTGCGCACGCAGGTGCTCGAGGAACGCGACCTGAAGCGGCTGAAGATGGGTTCGTTCCTTTCCGTCACCAATGGCACCGATGAGCCCGCCAAGCTGATCGTCATGCGTTACGACGGCGGTCGCGCGGGCCAGGCTCCCGTGGCCCTGGTCGGCAAGGGCGTCACGTTCGACAGCGGCGGCATTTCGCTCAAGCAGCCGCCAGGCATGGACGAGATGAAGTTCGACATGACGGGCGCCGCCAGCGTTTTCGGCGCAATCAAGGCCGCGGCCGAGATGGGGCTCAAGCTCAACGTCGTCGGCATCGTTCCAGCCTGCGAAAACATGCCAAGCGGTCGTGCGACCAAGCCTGGCGACATCGTCCGCAGCATGTCCGGCCAGACGATCGAAGTGATCAACACCGACGCTGAAGGCCGCCTGATCCTGTGCGACGCGCTCACTTACGCGCGCCGCTTCAAGCCCGCGGCAGTCGTCGACATCGCCACGCTCACGGGCGCCTGCGTGATCGCGCTCGGCGCGCACCTCAGCGCCGTGATGAGCAACGACGACGAACTGGCCGGTGAACTCACCGCAGCCGGCCTGCGCGCGGAAGACCGCTGTTGGCACATGCCGATGGCCGAGGAATACCACGAGCAGCTGAAGAGCAACTTCGCCGACTTCACCAATTCCTGCGGTCGAGACGGCGGTGCCATCACGGCCGCCTGTTTCCTGGCCAAGTTCACGGACGGCCTGAACTGGGCGCACCTGGACATCGCGGGCACCGCCTACCTCACGGGTTCGCAGAAAGGCAGCACCGGGCGTCCGGTGCCGCTGCTGATGGACTTCCTGCTCGGCCGGGCCTGACCCGCGCCGGACGGACCGTGACCGCGCCCAAAGTCGACTTCTACACGCTGGGCGAACCCGACCGCCGGGCCCGCCTGGTGACGGCGTGCCGCCTTGCGGAGAAGGCGTATGAACAGGGCCTGCGCGTGGTGGTGCGCACGACGAGCGCCGCCGAGACTGCGGAATTCGACGAACTGCTGTGGACGTTCTCCGATCGCAGTTTCGTGCCGCACGTCACCTGGCCGGCTGATCCGGACGCGGTGGCGGCCACCCCGGTGCTGGTGGGCAGTTCGAGCCTTCCCCCCGGTCACCACGACGTGCTGATCAACCTTGCGCCCGATGCGCCTGCCGACTTTTCCGCCTATGCTCGCGTCTGCGAAGTGATCGGCGGTGACGAGGACGCCAGAAAGGCGGGCCGCCACCGCTGGCGAACCTACCGTGACGCGGGCTGCGCGCCCGAAGCGCATCCGCTCTGAGCGAGGCCCCTCCGAACCATGAACAGCCAGCCCAGCGACGACATCCCGATCCTGACGGACATCGTCGAGCCGAACGTCGGATCAGCGTCGGCCTTCATCAACGACACCAGCCGCTTCCTTGGCGACCTCGAAGCGCACCTGACGGCCGTGATCCACGAACAGGCGGACGAACTCGTCCACAACGCGCTGCGCGAGATGGAGGCCCTGTTGCTCGAGCAGGTCTCGGACCGGCTCAAGGCCGAGCTCCCGCGACTCATCTCGCGGGTCATCGCCGAGCACTTCCGCGGTCCGGGTCTCGCGAACTGAGACGGGCGGCGGCGGGACTCCCGCTATAATCGACGGTTCGCGAACGAGGCCGTCGATGGACAAGAGCTACTCCCCCCGAGACATCGAATCCCGCATCTATGCTGCCTGGGAAGCGGCCGGCTGGTTCGCGCCCGTCGGCGACGGCACGCCGTACAGCATCGTCATCCCGCCGCCCAACGTCACGGGTACCCTGCACATGGGGCACGCTTTCCAGCACACGCTGATGGACGTGCTGACGCGGGTACACCGCATGGACGGCGACCGCACGCTCTGGCAACCGGGCACGGACCATGCGGGCATCGCCACGCAGATGGTCGTCGAGCGCCAGCTCGCCGGCGCGGGCAAGACGCGCCACGACCTCGGCCGCGACTCGTTCGTCGAACGCGTGTGGGAGTGGAAAGAGGAATCGGGCGGCACGATCTCGCGCCAGATGCGCCGGCTCGGCGATTCGGTGGACTGGTCGCGCGACCGCTTCACGATGGACGCCGGCCTTTCCGCGGCCGTGCTCGAAGTCTTCGTGCGCCTGCACGAGGACGGCCTGATCTATCGCGGCAAGCGCCTCGTGAACTGGGACCCGGTGCTGCACACGGCGTTGTCCGACCTCGAGGTGATCGCCGAACCCGAAGCCGGCAGCCTGTGGCACCTGCGTTATCCGCTCGCGGATGGCAGCGGGCACGTGATCGTCGCCACGACGCGTCCCGAGACGATGCTGGGCGACACGGCCGTAGCCGTGAATCCGGGGGATGAGCGCTACCAGCACCTCGTCGGCCAGCAGGTCCGCCTGCCGCTCACCGGGCGCCTGGTCCCGATCATCGCCGACGACTACTGCGATCCGGCGTTCGGCAGCGGCTGCGTCAAGATCACGCCGGCGCACGACTTCAACGACTATGAAATCGGCAAGCGCCACTCGTTGCCGGTGATCAACATCCTTACGGCCGACGCGGCGCTCAACGACGAAGTGCCGGCGCCGTACCGCGGCCTCGACCGATTCGAAGCGCGCAGGCGCGTGGTCGCCGACCTTGAAACCGCCGGGCTGATCGACAAGGTCGAACCGCATACGTTGCCGGTGCCGCGCGGTGACCGCAGCGGCGCCATCCTCGAGCCATGGCTGACCGATCAATGGTACGTGCGCATTGCACCGCTGGCCGAGCCGGCCATCGCCGCGGTCGAAGATGGACGCATCCGTTTCGTCCCGGACAACTGGTCGAAGACGTACTACCAGTGGATGCGCAACATCCAGGACTGGTGCATCAGCCGGCAGCTCTGGTGGGGCCATCGCATTCCCGCGTGGTACGACGACGATGGCAACATCTTCGTCGCGCGCAGCGAGGCGGACGCGCAGGCCGCCGCGACCCGGCAGCACGGCAAACCGGTCGCGCTGCGCCAGGATGAGGACGTGCTCGACACGTGGTTCAGTTCGGCGCTGTGGCCGTTCTCGACGCTCGGCTGGCCGCAGCGGACGCCGGAGCTCGCGGCCTTCTACCCGACGTCGGTGCTGGTCACGGGCTTCGACATCATCTTCTTCTGGGTCGCCCGGATGATCATGATGGGCCTCAAGTTCCAGGACGACGTGCCCTTCCGCGAGGTCTACATCACCGGGCTCATCCGCGACGAGCACGGCAACAAGATGTCGAAGTCGAAGGGCAACATCATCGACCCGCTCGACCTCATCGACGGCATCGACCTGGAGACGCTGGTCGCCAAGCGCACCACCGGCCTGATGCAGCCGCAGATGAAGAACGCGATCGAGAAGGCGACGCGCAAGCAGTTTCCGCAGGGCATTCCGTCCTTCGGCACCGATGCATTGCGCTTCACCTTCGCCGCGCTCGCGACCATGGGTCGCGACATCCGCTTCGACCTCGGCCGGGTCGAGGGCTATCGCAATTTCTGCAACAAGCTGTGGAACGCGGCGCGCTACGTGCTGATGAACACCGAAGAGCATGCGGCGGACATCACGCGCGGGCCGTGCGAGTACTCCGTGGCCGACCGCTGGATTCGCGGTCGCCTGGGCGCCGCCGTGGCCAGCGTGCGCTCGAATCTCGCGGCCTACCGCTTCGACCTCGCCTCGCAGGCGATGTACGAGTTCGTCTGGTACGAGTTCTGCGACTGGTACCTGGAACTATCGAAGTCGGTGCTGCAGGCTGCCGACGCCGACCCCGCCGCACGGCGTGGCACGCGCCGCACGCTGCTCGAGGTGCTCGAAGGGACGCTGCGCATGCTGCATCCGCTGATGCCGTACATCACCGAGGAGATCTGGCAGAAAGCCGGCGCGCTCGCCGGACGCACGGGGCCCACGATCATGCAGCAGCCCTACCCCACCGCTGCCGAATTCCCCCCGGACGCGATTGCCGAACGTGATATCGCGGCACTGCAGGCCGTCGTGCTTGGCATCCGCCAGATCCGCGGCGAACTCGACGTGCCGCATTCGCGCGCAACGCCGCTATACGTACGCACCGACAAGGCTGGCGACGCCGAGGCGATCAGCGCGCTCGCGGCGACGATCCGCAAGATCGCGAACCTCGAGTCGATCGAACTCGTGCAGTCGGAGGCTCACCTGCCGCCCTGCGCGATCGCGATCAGCGGCGGACGCACGGTGCTCGCGCCGTTCGATCGTCTCGTCGACGACGTGTCGGCGGAGCTGGCGCGGCTCCTAAAGCGCCAGGCCAGGACGCAGCAGGAGCGAGACAAGTGCGCGGCCAAGCTGGCGAATGCCAGTTTCGTCGCCAATGCGCCGGAAAGCGTGGTCGTGCAGGAGCGCGACCGCATCGCCGAGTTCGAGCGCCAGCTCGGGCAGCTCGGCGAGCAGATGCGACGGCTGGCGGCGCTCGCCACGCCGGCGGGTGGCTGACGTGTCGGCCAGCGTCGAGCCCGTCGCGACGGCCGAGCCCTCACTGCACGCATTGATCGATGCGGCCGTCGCGGGACTCAACCAGATCATCCTCGGCAAGGAAACGCAGGTTCGCCTGTGTCTCGCGTGCCTGTTTGCACGGGGGCACCTGCTGATCGAGGACATCCCGGGTGTCGGCAAGACGACGCTCGCCCACGCCCTCGCCCGCTCGCTCGGACTCTCCTACCAGCGCATCCAGTTCACGAGCGACCTGCTGCCGGCGGACATCATCGGTGTCTCGGTGTTCGAAGCGGACACGGGCCAGTTCCGTTTCCATCGCGGTCCGGTCTTCGCGCAACTGGTGCTCGCGGACGAGGTGAACCGGGCCACGCCGAAGGCGCAGAGCGCGTTGCTCGAGGCGATGGAGGAGCACCAGGTCACGGCTGACGGCCAGACCTATCCGCTCACCGAGCCGTTTTTCGTCATTGCGACGCAGAACCCTGCCTACCAGGTCGGCACCTACCCGCTGCCGGAGTCGCAACTCGACCGCTTCCTGATGCGCATCGAGCTGGGCTACCCGGCCGCATCGCTCGAGCGGCAATTGCTGCTCGGGCGCGACCGGCGCGACCTGCTCACGGAACTCCCGACGGCGATCTCGCCGCAGCAACTGCTGCGCCTGCAAGGCGCCGTGCCGAAGGTCCACGCGTCGGACGCCCTGCTCGATTACGTGCAGGCCGTGGCGCGCTACACACGGCAGGCACCGGAGTTCGAAGCCGGGCTCTCGCCGCGCGCCGTGATTGCGCTGCTGCGTGCGGCCCAGGCGTGGGCGTTCATGCACGGGCACGAAGGCGTCCTGCCGGAAGACGTCCAGGCGGTGCTGCCAGCGGTCGTCGGTCACCGCCTCGCGCCGCGCGACGACGCGCGCTTCCGCAACGCCAGCGAGATCGGTCTACACGTGCTGGCGGCCGTCGCGGTTCCCTGACCGCGATGCGCCGCTGGCTGCGCGACCTCCGGGCGAGCATCGAACGGCGTGCACACGCCTGGATCCTGCGCCGGCAGGGCGCGGACACGGATCCCGTCCAACTGCGCCGCCAGCGCATCTACATCCTGCCCACGCGGCTTGGCGTCGCCTACGCAGCGATGCTCTTCACCATGCTGCTCGGCGGCATGAACTACAACAACAACCTCGGGCTCGGCCTCACGTTCCTGCTGGTGAGTCTCGGCCTGGTGACCATGCATCACGCGCACGGCACGCTGTCCGGGGTACGCCTGCGCCTGCTCGAGGCTGTTCCCGGTTTCGCCGGCAGCGACGTGCGGTTTCGCCTGCTGCTCGAGCACTCGTCGAACGTCGCCCGACCCGCCCTCGAGATCGGCCGCACCAAGGCCGGGCCGGACAACGTCACGCTCGACCTGCCCGCCCTGGGCGCGGGCGAAGCCACGCTGCTCCTGCCGGCGCAGCGGCGCGGTCGTGTCGTGCTCGAACGCTTCGTCGTCTCGACCAGCCACCCCTTCGGGCTGTTTCGCGCCTGGGCGGTCGTGCACCCGTCGTATTCGGCGATCGCATGGCCACCACCTGCGGCGCGCGGCATGACCCCGCCACGGACCGCGACGGACACCGGCGGCGCGCAAGCGGGGGCGGTCGGTGAGGAAGACTTTGCGGGCTTGCGGCCGTTCCAGGCCGGCGATTCGCTGCGGCGCGTGGCGTGGAAGGCGTATGCGCGCGGCCGGGGCCTGCACACGAAGCAGTTCGCGGGCACCGATGTCGTTTCGCACGTCTTCGATTACGGCAGCCTGGCCGGGCTGGCCGTTGAAGCGCGGCTCGAGCAGCTCTGCCGCTGGGTGCTCGATGCGCAGGAGCGCGGCGAAGCCTTCGCCTTGCGCCTGCCCGGCACGTCGATCGAGACCAACGTCGGACCCGCCCACCGCGAACGCTGCCTGAACGCGCTGGCGCTGTTCGACGGGCGGGAGACGACCAGTGGCTGAGTCGAACTCACCAGCGCGAATCCGCGGGCTGAACTGGGTGCTGGCCGCACTTGCTGCCGCAGTGGCGCCGCACGTGGCGCACCTGCCAGCATGGGTCACGTTGCTGCTGCTAGCCATCGGCGCCTGGCGGTGGGCCGCCAACCTGCGCGGCTGGAAGATGGCACCCTGGCCGTTGCGTGTCGTCGTCGTGGTTGGGTCGACGGTGGCAATCTTCGGCACCTATCGAACGCTGAACGGCATCGAAGCCGGGACGGCCTTCCTCGTGCTGATGGCGGCTGCGAAGTTGCTCGAGACGCGCGCGTCGCGCGACCTCGCTGTCGTCGTGTTCATCAGCTGGTTCCTGCTCTATGCCGCGTTGCTGCGGGAACAATCACTGCTGCAAGTGCCCTGGCTGCTGGGCAGCGCCTGGCTGACGGCGATCGCGCTGATGCGCGTGCACGCATCGTCGGCGCAGGCGCCTGCGCGACACATCGTCCAGCGCTCGTTGTGGCTGCTGGTGCAGGCCGCACCGCTCGCGTTGCTGATGTTCCTGCTGTTTCCGCGCCTGCCGGGCCCGTTCTGGGGTCTCGACACACGCAGCGAAGCGCGGACCGGCCTCGACGATGAAATGACGCCTGGCGACGTCTCCGACCTCAGTGCGTCGGGCGAAGTCGCCTTCCGCGCCCGGTTCTTTGGCGCCACGCCCCCGCCTGAGCAGCGCTACTGGCGCGGCCCGGTGCTGCACGAGTTCGACGGGCGCAGCTGGAGCCGGCCGCGTGCGCAAGCCTTTCCACAGACGCAGGTTGCCTTTCGCGGCACCGCCATCCGCTACCAGGTCACCTTGCAGCCGCACGCCCGGCGCTGGGTGCTGGCGCTCGACCTGCCGTCGACGTGGCCGCAACGCGAGATCACGCAGTCGTTCGACCTGACGCTGCTGTCGGCACGCCCGATCAACAACGTGACCGCGTTCGACCTCACCTCGCACACGGATTTCACGGCGGGCGCAGCGCTGGCGGAATCGATGCGGCGCAAGGATCTCGCGCTTCCGCTCGATGGCACCAACGCTCGCAGCGTCGCGTTCGGGCGCGAACTCGCGGCCCGCCATGCAGGCGATCCGCGCGCCATCGTGGGCGAACTGCTGACCCTGTTCCGCGAGCAACCGTTCGAGTACACGATGCAGCCGCCACGGCTCGCCGACAACGCGGTCGACGAATTCCTGTTCGACACGCGCAAGGGCTTCTGCGAACACTACGCCTCGGCGTTCACGGTCGTGATGCGGGCGGCCGGCGTGCCGGCGCGCGTGGTCACTGGGTACCAGGGTGGCGAGTTCAATCCGTTCGGCGGGTACCTGATCGTACGGCAGTCCGATGCGCACGCGTGGTCCGAGGTCTGGATCGATGGCCGCGGCTGGATGCGGGTCGACCCTACCGCCGCCGTGGCGCCCGAACGCATCCAGGGCGGCCTGATCGACGCGGTTGCCGAGAACGAACCGGTGCCCGGCCGGCTGCGTGACGCGAGCCCCGTCTGGCTCCAGGTCGAGATGGGCTGGGACGCGGTCAACGATTTCTGGAACCAGCGCGTCGTTCGCTTCGACGCACGGTCGCAGTTCGACCTGCTCGATCGCCTCGGCGTCGACGAACCTGACTGGCGCACGCTCGGCCTCGGCCTGGCCGGCAGTCTCGCTGTCTTCTTCAGCGTACTGTCGGCCTACCTGGCCTGGCGGTATCGCGCGCCTGCCCGGGACTGGCCGGCCCGGCTGCACGATGTCGTCGTGACGCGCCTGCGCAAGCGCGGCCTGACGCCGGGCCCCGCCGAAGGGCCTGTCGCGTTCCTCGCCCGCGCCGAGCAGGCGTGTCCGGACCTCGCGCGTCCGCTGTCCGACATCCGCAAGCTCTACGCCGCCTTGCGGTACGGCCCATCACCGCGAACCGACGACCTGCAACGTCTCAAGCATGCCGTGAACTCCCTGCGGGTCCGATGACGCGCAGGCGCGACGAGCGTCGCCTCGGGTATGCTTCACGCATCTCAGGGGGATCCGACGATGGCCGTGACCGACAAGAAGTTCGAAGCCGCTGCGAACGACATCAAGCAGCTCACCAAGCGTCCCGACGACGAAGACATGCTGCGGTTGTACGCGCTGTACAAGCAAGGCTCCGAAGGCGACGTGCAGGGCGAGCGTCCGGGCGCGTTCTCGTTCGTCGACCGCGCAAAGTACGATGCCTGGGCGAAGCTCAAGGGCACGGACCAGGCCAAGGCGCGCGAAAACTACGTCAAGCTCGTCGAACGCCTGAAGAAAGCCTACGGTTGAGGTCACGTGAACACCGCGATCGCTGCCATCCTGGCGGTCGCCCTCGCGGTGCTCGCCGGCCTGCTGGTGCCGCCGTTGCTGCAGGCGGCGGCGCCGCCGCCTCGCCTTCGGCCAGGCCTTGCCTGAGCCGCTGCGCGCAGCGATCGCCCGCAACGTTCCCGTCACGCGTTCGCTGCCCCCGGACCTTTCCCGGCGACTCGATGGGCTCGTCATTGCGTTTCTCGCCGAGAAGCAGTTTGTCGGCTGCAACGGACTGGTGCTCAATGATGAGATCCGCGGCACCATCGCGGCACAGGCTTGCCTGCTGCTGCTCGGCCGCCGGGGTCTATACGACGAACTGAAATCCATTCTCGTGTACCCATCGACCTTCTGGGTCGAGGACGAGGTGCACGATGAGGACGGGCTCGTCACGCACCGCCGTCGCGAACTGTCGGGCGAAGCGTGGGACTCGCACCGGATCATCCTGTCGTGGGACGACATCGAACAGACCGCGCGGCGGCCGGCGGACGGCTACAACGTGGTGTTGCACGAGTTCGCGCACTACCTGGAGGCGGAAGGACGCGGCCTCGCACCACTCGCATCCTCACCTCTCCCGCAATCGAGGGAGAGGTCGACCGGAGGCCGGGTGAGGGCCATCGACGCCTGGCATAAGGACCTGGTTGCCGAATACGAAGCGCTCTGCGACACAGTCGATCGCGGCGAGCCGACTTTTCTCGACCCCTACGCCGCCGAGGACGAGAACGAGTTCTTCGCAGTCGTCAGCGAGGAATTCATCGAGTGCCCGGTCGAGTTGCGCACGGCGCATGCGCGCCTGTACGAACTGATGCGCGAGTTCTATGGCATCGATCCCGCCAAATGGACGACGCTAGCCTGCACCACTGCGGACCCGACGACTGACGGTCCGTGCCAGTCCGCACCGCCCGTTCGGCAATCCTCGCCCGACTTGCTACTCTGAGCGCGGATACTGCACAAGGGGGTGCCCGCCGTTGCCCTTCCTCGACGAGATCAAACGCCGCAACGTGCATCGCATGGCCGGGTTGTACCTGGTCGCGGCATGGCTCGTCGTGCAGGTGACGAGTACAGTGGTGCCTGCGTTCGACTCCCCGTCGTGGCTGCTCCGCGTAGTCATCATCGTTCTTGCGATCGGATTCTTGCCGGCGCTCGTGCTTGCATGGGTATTCGAACTTACGCCGGAAGGCCTGAAGCGCGAAAGCGAAGTGACTCGAGCCGAGTCCGTCGCACCGGAAACGGGACGACGGTTGGATCGCCTGCTGCTGCTGGTGCTGGCGGTCGCGCTCGGCTATTTCGCGTTCGACAAGTTCGTCCTCGCGCCGCGCCGCGAGGCGGCCCAGGCGCAGGTGGCCCGCGACGAAGGCCGCGCCGAGTCACTGGTCCAGTCGTACGGTGAGAAATCGATTGCGGTGCTGCCGTTCGTAGACATTTCCCCGGCCATGGACCAGGCGTATTTCTCCGATGGCATCGCCGAGGAACTATTGAACCTGCTCGCGCAGGTTCCGCAACTGAGGGTCGCCTCGCGCAGGTCGGCATTTACATTCAAGGGCCAGGACATCGATATCACTGAGATTGCGAAACGACTGAATGTCGTGCACATCCTCGAGGGATCTGTGCGCAAGAGCGGCAGCAAGGTGCGGGTCACGGCGCAGCTCATCGATGCGCGATCCGATACCCAGCTCTGGTCGCAAACCTGGGACCGCAACCTGGACGACATCTTCGTCGTCCAGGACGAGATTGCGGCGGCGGTCGTGGCGCAGCTGAAAGTCAAGCTGCTGGGCGAGGCGCCAAAGGCAAAGGCGGTGAATCCGCAGGCTTTCTCGCTTTTCCTGCAGGCCCGTGCATTGAGTAACCAGGTCACAAAAGTGGGTTTCCAGGAATCCGAAAAGCTGTACCAGCAGGCGCTGGACATCGAGCCGAATTACGCCGCCGCATGGACGGGCCGGTCGTTGAACTACTTCCGCCTGGTCAATGTCGGGCTGGTGGCCGCTGAGGAGGGCGACGTCCTCGCCCGCGAGGCTGTCGACCGCGCGATTGCCATCGATCCGACGTATGCGCCGGCCTTTGCAATGTCGGCTTGGATGGCAATGTTCCGGAGCAACGACCTGGCCGCCGCTGCCGGCTACCTCGAGCGCGCCCTGGAATTGGAGCCGACAAGTTCAGTCGTCATCGGCCGGGCCGCCGCGCTCATGTACCACCTCGGGCGCCTCGATGAGGCGATCGCACTGGGAGAGTACGAGGTCGCTAGCGATCCCCTGTATGTACCGGGCCATTTCAACCTGGCGACGAGGTACTTCACAGCGGGCCGCATGGACGAGACCATCGCGTCATACCGAACGGGGTTGCGACTGAGTCCGGGTGCAGAGGGCGCCCAGGCAGCAATTGGCTCGGCCCTGCTGCTGCAGGGCAAGACCGATGCCGCTATGGAGGCCATGCGACTGGACACCGACGGAAACGAACGGTTGCTCGGCCTTGCCATGGTCTACCACGCCTTGGGTAACAGGGCCGAATCGGACCGAGCGCTGGCCAGGTTGCTCCCGGGTCACGGACGGGCCAAGCCAACCGACATTGCCTACGTGATGGCCTACCGCGGTGAAGCCGATCGCGCCTTCGAATGGTTACAGAAGGCAGTTCAATACAACGATCCAAACCTCACGGAAATCGTCTTCCTGCCCTACTTTGACAACATTCGCGACGATCCTCGCTGGCTGCCATTCCTGCGCCAGATCGGCCGGGCACCGGAGCAACTGGCCGCCATCAAGTTCGACGTGAAGCTGCCACAGTAGCGATTAGGCGCAAGCGCAGATCTACTGCGTGTAAGTTGCATCCGCCCGCGCGCTGCCCGCCGCAATCTTCAGCATCAGGTTCGTGCGTCGAGCGCATCGCGCGCCAGTCTGTCCTGCGCCTGCTGCACCATCGCCCTGAATCGCGGGTGATTGCGGATCGCCTCGAAGTCCGGGTCCACCATTGCGTGGTTGAGATAACCCTGCGCCGTCTCTTCAAAAAACGCCTGCAGCAGGTCGAGCGCGGCCTCGTAATCCGGCAGGTGAATCACCAGCAGGCAGGCGAAGTTGTAACGCATGTTCAGGTTGTCGGGATCCACCAGCAGGGCACGTTCCATGCGCTCCTTGGTGCGTTCGCTGTCGCCCAGCGCGGCGAGCGCATACGTGCTGTACCCGAGCACAGCGCCGTTGTTGGGATCTTGCGCCAGAACCTTGTCGCAGCGCACCAGCATCAGCCGGGCGACCCGCTGCAGCGTATCGACGTTGCCAACGGCACGGTAACAACTGAGGAGCATACCCAGCGAATTGATGTCGGTTTCGGCCAGGGCCGCCGCCTTTTCCCAGGACCGGATCGCATCGTCGAGCTGCTGCCGGCGATAGTGCAGGTAGCCCGCCGCACGGTTGACTTCGTACGATTCCGGGTCGAGCCGCAGCGCCTCGGCGATTTCCAAAGCCGCTTCTGCGTGCCGGCCGTTGCTGGCCAGGATCGTGGCCTTGACCGCATGCGCCTCCGCGAGGCCGCCGTCGAGCGACAGCGCGCGCTCGGCCGCTGCCATGCCGCCGTCGCTGCCCGTGCCCGCGGCGAAATGGCCGAGTTGCTCGCCCAGTGCGCGCAGCGCCCAGGCCCGCGCGTACGCGGGATCGATTTCGGTTGCCCGTGCACACAGGCGGACCACCGCATGTGAGCGACGTGAATCTCCTTCGTTGCCGTCGAGGTAAAGCTGTCGCGCCATGAGGTAAAGATTGTAGGCCTCCACGTTGTCGGTCCCACGCTGCTCGATCGCGCGCTTCTCGGCCGGCAACAGCCGCAGTCGCAGCGCCTTGACGATCGCCGTGGAGATCTCGTCCTGCAGTGCAAAGATGTCCTGCAAATCGCGGTCGTAGCGCTCGGCCCAGAGGTGGTCGTTGCTCGCCGCCTCGACCAGCTGGGCCGTGATCCGCACACGGCCGCCCGCCTTGCGCACGCTGCCTTCAAGCACGTGCGTGACATTGAGTTCCCGCGCGACCTTTGGCACGTCCACGTGCCGGCCCTTGAAGACGAACGCGCTGTTGCGCGAGATCACCGACAGCGAAGACACCTTGCTGAGGTCCGTGATGATGTCTTCGGTGATGCCGTCGCTGAAGTACTCTTGTTCGGCGTCGCCGCTCATGTTCGCAAACGGCAGCACGACGATCGCGATGCGGTTCGCCCGTTCGGTGTTGCCGGATAGCGACGCCATGGCAGGCTTTTGCGACGATGTCGCCTGCAGCGCGCGCTGGCGCTCGACGGTCGCGCGCAGCGAGCGCAACACCTCCTGCATCTGCGGAGCGTGCGGATCGTCCCGCCAGCCATCGAGGTCGGTGGTGTGCAGGGCTCGCACATCGATCGGCAGCTCCGCGGCGCCCAGTTGCACTGGAACGAGCAGGCCGCGCTCTGCGCCGACGCGCGCCTCGCCTCGCACCCACCGCGACTCGACCGAAGCCGCCGTCCACACCACCAGCACTGCCGAGGCGGTCTTGAGTTCCTCGGCGATGCGGCGGTCGAATTCCTGGCCCGCCGCCATGTCCGGGTCCCACCAGACCGACCAGCCTTCCGCCTCGATCGCCGCCACAAGCGGCGCGACGCGTTGCCGGTCGCTGCGGGCGTATGAAATGAAGATGTCGGCCATCGGACAAGCACCGTCCCGAATGATCCGTCGTGCCGGTAGCTTACTGAAGCCGGGTCGCGCCGGCGCACCAAAGTGCACGAAACCGCGGCGGGTATACCAGTAAAACGTCTACCGGGCGCGAGCTGCGTCGACCCGCGCGCTGCGCGCCGCGATCGTCAGCACCCAGCCGCCGCTGATGAACAGCAACAGGATCGAGAGGATCGACAGGCGCTGGTCGTGCGTGACCGCCGCAGTCACGCCGACCAGGATCGGCCCGACGATCGCCGAGGCCTTGCCCATCATGTTGTAGAAGCCGAAGAATTCCGACGACTTGCCCTCGGGCACCAGTCGACCGTAATAACTGCGGCTGAGGGACTGGATGCCGCCCTGCACCAGTCCGATCACGACGGCGAGCACGAAGAAGTCAGCCACGTCATCGACGAAATACGCGAAGCACGTGGCCGCAATGTAGACGGCAAGCGCAATGAAGATGCCGTTGAGCGCGCCGATCCGGCGCCCGAGCCAGCCATAAGCCAGCGCCGCGGGGAAGCCAACGAACTGCGTGAGCAGCAGCGCCTTGATCAGGCCGGCCTGGTCCAGGCCCAGCGACAGGCCATAGTCGACCGCCATCTTGATGATCGTGTTCACCCCGTCGATGTACAGGACGTACGCGACCAGGAACAGCATCAGGGACTTGTAGCGCCGGATCTCGCCGAGCGTCGTGCGCAGCTCGGAGAAGCCGAGTCGAATGGCTGCTCGGGCACTGACGGGCGCCTTCGTCGCTGCCTTCTCGCGCACGAAGAGCACCAGCGGCAGCGCGAACACGAGCCACCAGATGCCCGTCATGACGAACGACAGGCGCACCGCCTCGCTCGCATCAGCCAGCCCGAACATCGCGGGCTGCAGGGTCATGAACACGTTCACGGCAAACAGCAGCCCGCCGCCGAGGTAGCCGAGGGCATAGCCGAACCCCGAGACGACGTCGTACTCGTCGGGCTCGGCCACGTGCAGCAACAATGAGTCGTTGCAGACGATGCCACCCCAGAAGCCGAGCGAGGCAACGACGTAGAGCGCCGCCGCGCCCAGCCAGTGCCCCTGCGCGACCAGCGCAAGCCCGGCCGTGGCCGCAGCTCCGAGCACCGTGCACATCAACAGCAGCCGCACGCGCGAACTGCTGCGGTCGGCAATCGCTCCCAGCACGGGCGCCAGCAGCGCGACGATCAGGCTCGCGATGCCGCTGGTGACGCCCAGGCGGAACGTGCTCTCGGTGGCGACGACGCCTGCGTTCCAGTACTGCTTGAAGAAGACCGGGAAAAAGCCGGCCATCACGGTCGTCGCGAACGCCGAATTGGCCCAGTCGTAGAACGCCCAGGACACGACCGGCCGGCGGCGCAGGACGGCCTTGCTGGTCACTCCTCGCTCACTCCTCGCTCACGCCGCGCTCGCCAGGTGTTCGCGCGTCTCGCGGAAGGTGACGTCGGGCCAGCGCTCGAGCGTGAGCTGCAGGTTCACGCGCGTCGGTGCCAGGTAGACCAGCGCACCGGAGTGGTCGAGCGCGAGGTTGTCGTAGGCCTTGTCGCGGAACTCCGCGAGTTTCTTCGCATCCTGGCAGTACACCCAGCGCGCGGTGTAGACGCTGATGGCGTCCCAGCTGGCCTGCACCGAGTACTCGTCCAGCAACCGGAACGCGACTACGTCGAACTGCAACTGGCCGACGGCGCCGAGGATCAGGTCGTTGTTGCGCAGCGGCCGGAACAACTGGGTGGCGCCCTCCTCGCACAACTGGTCCAGGCCCTTCTGCAGCGCCTTCATGCGCAGCGGGTCCCGCAGCACCACGCGGCGGAACAACTCCGGCGCGAAGTTCGGGATGCCCGTGAACATGATCCTCTCGCCTTCGGTGAGCGTGTCGCCGATGTTGATCGTGCCGTGGTTGTGCAGGCCGATGATGTCGCCCGCGTAGGCTTCGTCGGTGTGTTGGCGGTCGGCTGCGAGGAAGGTCACGGCGTCGCCGACACGTATTTCCTTGCCGTGGCGCACGTGGAAGAGCCGCATGCCCTTGCGGTAGCGACCGGAACAGATGCGCATGAACGCGATGCGGTCGCGATGACCCGGATCCATGTTCGCCTGGATCTTGAAGACGAAGCCCGACAGCGCGTCCTCGTGCGGATCGACTTCGCGCGTCGTCGTCTCGCGCGCGAGCGGCGCAGGCGCCACTTCGACGAACGCCGCAAGCAGTTCGGTCACGCCGAAGTTATTGATCGCCGAGCCGAAGAACACAGGCGTCTGCCGGCCTGCGCGGTACTCCTCGAGATTGAACGTGTGCGACGCGCCCCGCACCAGATCGACTTCGTCCCGGTAGGCCTGCGCACGGTCGCCGAGGAATTCAGATGCCTCAGGGCTGGCGAGCCCCTCGATGATTTCGTTGGTGCCCGCGCGGCCCTTCTCGCCCGCCTGGTAGGCGTAGATGCGGTCCTCGAGCAGGTGATAGATGCCCTGCAGGGCACGACCCATGCCGATCGGCCAGGTGACCGGCGCGCAGGTGATTTTCAGCACACGCTCGATCTCGTCGAGCAGTTCCGTCGGCTCGCGCCCCTCGCGGTCGAGCTTGTTGATGAACGTCATGATCGGCGTGTCGCGCAGCCGGCAGACTTCCATCAGCTTGATGGTGCGCTCCTCGACACCTTTCGCGCAGTCGATGACCATGAGCGCCGAATCGACCGCAGTGAGCGTGCGGTAGGTGTCTTCTGAAAAGTCTTCGTGACCCGGCGTGTCGAGCAGGTTGACCATGCGGCCCTGGTACGGGAACTGCATGACGCTCGAGGTCACGGAAATACCGCGCTGCTGTTCGAGCGCCATCCAGTCGGACGTCGCGTGGCGGGTGGCCTTGCGGCCCTTGACCGTACCGGCGAGCTGGATCGCACCCCCGAACAGCAGCAGCTTTTCGGTGAGGGTGGTCTTGCCGGCGTCGGGGTGCGAAATGATGGCGAAGGTGCGGCGACGCGCCACTTCGTCGAGCGGTTGGGTCATCCCGCGGATTTTACCGGCAATGCGAGCTTGAGGACCAATGCATCCTCGCGCCCGATCTCGGCCTGGTAGTACCCGCGGCGGCGCCCGACCTCGATGAACCCCAGCGACTGGTACAGCGCGATCGCGTGCGGGTTCGACGGGCGCACCTCGAGGAACACGTCCTGCATGCCCGCCTGGACCGAACGTTCGAGCAGCAGCATCAGCATGCGGCGGCCGATGCCGCGCCCGCGCATGGGTTCGGCCACGCAGATATTCAGCACGTGCGCTTCGCCGGCGCCCATGGCCACGATGCCGTAACCCACGATCTCACCCGCGTTTTCGGCCACCCGGCAGAGGTAACCGACGCGCAGGCAGTCGCGGAAAATGCCCTCGCTCCAGGGAAACGGGTAAGCCGACCGCTCGATGGCGCCGACGCCAGGCACGTCGAATGGCGTCATCGCGCGAAACCGCACGAGGTTCTCGGAGCTGGGCTCCGGCGTGACCTCCGCCGAACTCACGACCGGGCTCCGACGGCTGACTCCTGTTGCAACCGGCTGAACAGCTGTTTCGCATGCAGCAGGTCCTGCCAGGACTTGCGCTTTTCGCCGGGACTGCGCAACAGGTAGGCCGGGTGATACGTGACCACGACGGGCCACGACCTGGAGCCGAACGAGTGCACCTTGCCGCGCAGCTTGGCGATGGGAGTCTCGGTCGCCAGCAGGTTCTGGGCGGCGATGCGCCCCACGGCAACAATCAGCATCGGGTCGACCAGGGTCACCTGCCGTTCGAGGAAGCTGCGGCAGCTCGAAGCCTCGCTGGGCTTCGGGTCGCGGTTGTCCGGAGGCCGGCACTTGAGCACGTTCGCGATGAACACGTCCTCGCGACGCAGGCCCAGCGCGCGGATCATCGACGTCAGCAACTGGCCCGCGCGGCCGACGAACGGCTCGCCCTGCTTGTCTTCCTCGACGCCGGGCGCTTCGCCGATG
Source organism: uncultured Gammaproteobacteria bacterium (assembly GCA_963743995.1). Taxonomy (GTDB): domain Bacteria; phylum Pseudomonadota; class Gammaproteobacteria; order Steroidobacterales; family Steroidobacteraceae; genus RPQJ01. Next base: position 123,639 of record CAVUSC010000002.1, read on the forward strand.
AACATCCAGCGGGCCCGCGGGTTGCCGACCCCGAACACCGTCTGGGTGCGCGTGGCGTGCAGTTCGCATCGCTGGCACGCGGCAACCGCAGACCGCAGTTCGTCCCAGTCGAGGTTCAACGCAATGTCCGGTTGCGTTGCGACCGCCGGTGCGCGAGCGGCCGGCGCAGGCACGGGCACCGCGACAGGTGGGACGACAGGCATGGCGATGTCAGCCACTGCCTCGAACTGGCACGGCGGCGTGCTGCGCGGAACGTACACGTCCACGCCCAGCGCCTGCAGGTATGCCACCTGGCGCGCAGTCACCATCCGATCAGCCCCCTGTCTCCCGCCGCGGCCGACGACCGCGACGCAGCCGGCGCCACGCCCACCACAACGGGCCGGAGCTGGCATAGAACGCGAACAGGGCGAACAGCATTTCCGGCGGGCTCGACCCGACGAGGACGAAGCCCAGCGGCACCAGCACGGTGAATGCGACCGGGATGCGCATGCGCGGATCGAGGTCCTTGCCACTCAGGTAACGGAACTTGCTGACCATCAGGCTGCCAGCGATCAGTGCGACTGCGAAAGCCAGGACCAGGTCACGCAGCCCCTCGCGCTGCAGCGACTCCAGCATCCAGACGAAACCCGCGAGCACGGCCGCGCCCGACGGACTCGGCAACCCCTCGAAGAAACGCTTGTCAGCCGTTTCGACTTTGGTGTTGAAGCGCGCGAGCCGGATCGCGACGCAGGCGGCATAGAAGAACGTCGCGAGCCAGCCGAGTCGTCCCCAGAGAAAGCCGTACTCGGCGATGCGGGCCACACCCCACTGGTACGCAACGATCGCGGGCGCCAGGCCGAACGCCACCATGTCCGAAAGGCTGTCGAACTGCGCGCCGAAGTCGCTCTGCGTATTGGTCCAGCGCGCAATGCGACCGTCGAGACCGTCGCTGACCATGGCGATGAAGATTGCCATGCCGGCACGATCGAAATTGCCGTCCGTCGCAGCCACGATCGCGTAGAAACCCGAGAACAGGACCGCAGTCGTGAACAGGTTGGGCAGCAGGTAAACGCCGCGGTTGCGCGGACGCGTTCGAGCGGCGTCCGTCGCGGAAGGTTCAGTCGTCATGGGTGGCGCCGCCTGGCGGGTGGGTGCGGCCCCCATGATAGGTAGCGCGACGTGTTCGCACAACGCAGCATTGCTGCGCGTCCGGGCGAGGCCGGGGCTGTCGGCGCGCTCTGGTACCATGGGCTGGTTTTTTCTGCCCTCCGGACGCGAAATGCGACTCTCGACCTACCCCGTGACGACCCTGCGCGACGTTCCCGCCGATGCGGAGGTCGTGAGCCACCAGTTGATGCTGCGCGCCAGCCTGATCCGCCGCCTGGCAGGTGGCATGTACACGTGGCTGCCCATCGGGCTGCGGGTGTTGCGCAAGGTCGAGACCATCATCCGCGAGGAGATGAACCGCGCCGGTGCGTTCGAAGTGTTGATGCCGACCATGCAGCCCGCCGAGCTGTGGATCGAATCAGGCCGCTGGGACCAGTTCGGCCCGGAGCTGTTGCGCATCAAGGACCGGCACGACCGCTCGTTCTGCTACGGCCCGACGCATGAAGAAGTGATCACGGACATCGCGCGCCGCGAACTCAAGAGCTACCGCCAGTTGCCGGTCAATTTCTACCAGATCCAGACCAAGTTTCGCGACGAGATCCGCCCGCGCTTCGGCGTGATGCGCGCGCGCGAGTTCACGATGAAGGACGCGTACTCGTTCCACCTCGACGACGACTCGCTCGAGGACGGGTACCAGGCCATGTACCGCGCATACACCGCCATCTTCGAGCGCCTGCAGCTCAGGTTTCGCGCCGTGCGCGCGGACACGGGCAGCATCGGTGGCAGCGCGTCGCAGGAATTCCATGTCCTGGCCGACTCGGGCGAGGACGCCATCGCGTTCTCCGACGGCGACGATTACGCCGCCAACCTCGAAATGGCCGAGGCGCTCGCACCTTCGACGCCACGCAGCGCAGCAACGGCGCCATTGCAGAAGGTGGAGACGCCGCAAGTCCGCACCATCGACGACCTCGCAGGATTCCTCGGCGTCACCGCCGACCGGTGCATGAAGACGTTGCTGGTCGCAGGCGACAAGGGCGGCACCGTCGCGATGATCGTCCGCGGCGATCACGAATTGAACGCCGTGAAGGCACAGAAGCTGCCGGGCGTGGCGTCGCCGCTGCGCATGGCGAGCGTCGAAGAAGTGCTGGCGACGGCGGGCTGCGAGCCCGGCTTCATCGGTCCCATCGGCCTGCAGTGCAAGGTCTACGTGGACCGCTCGGCGGCCCACATGTCCGACTTCGTCTGCGGCGCCAACGAGCGCGATATGCACTTCACCGGCGCGAACTGGGGCCGCGACCTGCCGGAAGGCGAGGTCGTCGACCTCCGCAACGTGATCGCTGGCGACCCGAGCCCGACCGGCAAGGGCACGCTCGGCATCGCCCGGGGCATTGAGGTCGGCCACATTTTCCAGCTGGGCCGCAAGTACAGCGAAGCCATGAATGCCACCGTGCTCGACGAGCAAGGCAAGGCCGTGACCATGGCCATGGGCTGCTATGGCATCGGTGTGACGCGCGTCGTGGCGGCGGCCATCGAACAGAATCACGATGAGCGCGGCATCGTCTGGCCGGAACCGATCGCACCTTTCGACGTGTCCATCATCCCGATCAACCTGCAGAAGTCCGCCCGCGTCCAGGCAGCGACCGAAGCGCTGTACGCGGAACTGACCGCGGCAGGCTTCGAGGTCGTGCTGGACGATCGCGACGCGCGCCCCGGGGTGAAGTTCGCCGACGATGAACTCATCGGCATTCCGCATCGGATCGTCATCGGCGACAAGGGCCTCGAGCGCGGCATGCTCGAGTACAAGCGCCGCCGTGACGGACTCGCGGCCGACGTGCCGCTGGCCGAAGTGGCGGCCTTCCTGCGCGACAAGCGGGGCAACCCGCGCACCTGAACCTGATGCGCCGCACGACTTCCGTCGCCCTGCTGTTGTTCGCCGCGTGCGCCCTGCCCTGGGCAGCCGCCCGCGCCGATCGCCAGATGGACCCGGAGCTGCGCAGCGTGATCGCGGCGGCGATCGAATCCACGCGCTGCTTCGACGACAAGTACGAGCGCGCAGTGTGGTTCGCGACGATGGAGCCGCGCCTGGCGCGCTACGTCGCCGACGCGAGGGAACGCGAGCAGATCCTGCACTCCGTCCACTGCGAGGCGAAGCGCGTCAACATCCCGCCCGAACTCGTGCTCGCCGTGATGGACGTCGAGAGCCGCTTCGACCGCTTCGCGATCTCGTCCGCCGGCGCCGTCGGCCTGATGCAGGTCATGACGTTCTGGCCGCGCGAACTCGGCATGACGAACGATCAACTGGTGCGCATTCCGGACAATGTGCGCATGGGCACGACCATCCTCGGCTACTACTTGCGCAAGGAACGCGGCAACTACCAGCGGGCACTGCAGCGTTACAACGGCAGCCTGGGCCGTCCGAAGTATTCGGACCTGGTGATCGACCGGCTGGGGTCGCGGTGGACGGTCGCGAACTGACCCGGAAGTGGGCGTCAGGACGTGCGAAAAGCCTGCGGCCAGGGCTGGACTGATTCCACGGCGAGTTCTTCGATGTCCACCGCGCTGACGTGCGCAGAGGGTGGGCCTTGCCAGAGCCAGGCGCAGAGCGCTTCGACAGCTGCCTGCTGGCCACAGGCGAGCACTTCGACCCGTCCGTCCGGCAGGTTGCGCGCGTGTCCGGTGATGCCCAAGGCCTCGGCGCGGGTATGGGCGCTCGCCCGGTAAAACACGCCCTGGACGCGACCGGCGACGAAGCAGCGACGAGCAATCAAGGCGGCTGGGACGCCTTGGCGGTCTCGGCGAGGCCGCGGGCTTCGACGGCCTTGGTGCGGGCGAGTTCGGCCTCGTCACGCGCGGTCCGGTAATCACCGCGCCGCAGGTGGCTTTCCGCGCTCTTCAGCAACTGCTTGGCCTCGCCCATGACAGCGGGTGCAGTGGCGGCAGCGCCCGCTTGCTCCGCCGCCCGGATCGCCTGCCGCGCATTGCTCATTTCCTGCACTGGCGCGCCGGCGCAACCACCCAGCACGGCCCCGAAAAGCAGTACTGAAATGAGCAGGAGCGGCAAGAACACGCGCGGCAAGTGAGGATAGCCCTGTAAAAAAAGCAGGCCCGGACGACCGTAACAAGCAGTCCCTGTACCGTCAAGGCTCGTGGACCTAGAATCCGCGCGCCACATGCAGGACGAACTGAGTCGTCCAGACCCAAGGGCGGCTGTAACCATGACCGAAGTACTCGTCCTCTACTACTCCCGGCACGGCGCCACGGCCGAAGTGGCCCGCCACATCGTGCGGGGCATCGAGTCGGTCGCGGGGGTCACGGCCCGGTTACGCACGGTGCCGACGGTTTCGCCGACCACCGAAGCCACTGCAGCGGCCGTCCCGGACGCGGGTCCACCCTATGCGACGCACGACGACCTGACCGAATGCGACGGCCTGGCGCTCGGCAGCCCCACCCGCTTCGGCAACATGTCGGCGGCGCTCAAGCACTTCCTGGACGGAACCAGCGCGCTGTGGCTGAACGGCGCACTCGACCGCAAACCGGCGGCGGTCTTCACGTCGACGTCCTCGATGCACGGCGGGCAGGAGTCCACCCTGCTGACGATGATGGTTCCCTTGCTGCACCACGGCATGTACCTGGTCGGCCTCCCGTACACCGCGCCGGCACTGAACCGCACCCGCACGGGGGGATCGCCCTACGGGGCCACGCACCTGGCCGTGCAGGGTGCGTCGCCGCCGAAGCTGAGCGACGACGAACGCGAGCTCGCACAATTGCTCGGGCGACGCCTGGCGGAACTGGCCGTTGCAGCCGGTGCGGTGCGCCATGGCTGATTCCGTGCCGCCCACCGCTGCAACGCACGCCGCGGGTGCGGACCGGGCGCGGGGTTTCTCGCTGCTGTTGCTTGCCGCACTGGCCGCAGTCTCGTTGCGTGCAGCGTTCGAGGGCGAACGCAGTGCGGTCTCGTTCTGGGTCCTCGCATTCGTCCTGCTGGCGCCGCTCGCAATTGCCGTCCCAGGCCTGATCGCCCGCAACCGGCGCACCTTTGCCTGGGCCACGTTGTGCGTCACCCCCCACTTCATTTATGCACTGACCGAGATCGTCGCCAATCCCGCGATCCGCGAACTCGCGGCGTCGATCCTGGTGTTGAGCCTCGGGCTCGCCGTGGCACTGGTCGCGTACCTGCGGCTCACCAGAGGTGAAGGTCGGTGAGGGCGACCTGTGCGACCGCGCCTGAACGCATCGTCAGGCCACGACGCGAACGCACTTGCTGAGCGCACTTTCAATCTCTCAGGAGCTCCCGGAGTTCAACCGTACCTCCAGCTTCGAAGACCGGATTCCCAGCAAGGAAACTTGAAGCCTCTTCCAGGCTTGCCGCTCGAATGCGCAAGAATCCCGAAACTCCATTCGTTACAGCCATGGGTTCTCGCCCTTTGCTGTAGAGCATGCCAGTACCAATTGAGCTACCTCCATCGAAGCGCCCGGATGCCCGCAGCCTCCCAAGGTAACTCGCCCACAGTTCTCCATTCCCAGCAAGCTTGGGGTCTCGCGCGTCACCGTGCATCAGCAAGAGGTATTCATTCACGCGACCTTGACTCCTCTCCAAATGCTCAATGCACGACGCTTAGCGGGCAAACTCAGCTCACTAGTGCCTTTCCCTGTCCCCGATTCCTTTCTCGAGCGCGTCCCGCAGGAACGGCACGGTCAGCTTGCGCTGCGCCGCGAGCGACGCTTCGTCGAGCTGATCGAGCACCGCGAACAACGAATGCATGTCGCGCGGAAGGCGGTGCACGAGGTACAGCGCCGCTTCCTCCGACAGTTCGAGACCACGTCCTGCTGCGCGGACGCGCAACGCCACGCACTGCCCCGCTTCGTCCAGTTCGGTGAGTTGATGCACATCGGCAGCCAGCAGGCGTGAACGCAAGTCAGGCAGCGTAAAAGACAGGCCCGCGGGCGGAGCACTGCTGGCGACGACGAGCCGTCCCGTGCCGTCCTGCAACAGCGTGTGCAGGCGAAAGATCGCCGCATTCCACGCGGGAGCCGCGGCGACAGCATCGAGCCCGTCGAGGCAGACGAGTCCCAGGGTGTCGCACCCTTCGAGCATTGCGCTGGAAGGCGCCAGCGCCAGGTCGACGTACGCGGCGGTCTCGTTACGCTCGCCTGCATCCGCGCACGCAGCCTGCAGCAGGTGTGACTTGCCGGTGCCCGCACGACCCCACAACCAGACGACCGGGGGCGCCACCGGGCGCGTGCCCCGCAAGGCGGCGCACGCCTGCTCATTCTCGCCGACGACGAAGCTGGCGAAGCGTGCCGTGTCGCGCAACCGCATTCGCAGGGGTAGCTGTTCCATCACCCGGGCGCGCCGGCTAGTGCCGTTGCGGCGCGCGCTCGCGCACGACGACCTGCGCGCGACGGATGTAGATCAGCGTGTAATCGATGCCACTCACGCAGGTCGAGAACAGCACCGTTGCGCCGAGCAGGATCACTACCCATTCCGCCGGCCACCGGTACGCGGCGGCGGCGACGACAGCCAGGCAGTAGACGATCTGCGCGACCGTGTTCAGCTTGCTCAAAATGGTCGGGGTGCCATTGACCGGCCCGAACAACAGCTTGTAGGTAAGGGCGCCGAAGACGATCACGAGGTCGCGCAGCAACACGAGCCCGGTCAGCAGCCAGGGCACGACACCGTTCACGCTCAGGCAGATGAATACCGCGAGCAGGAGCAGCTTGTCGGCAAGCGGGTCGAGGAACTTGCCGAGTTCGCTGGTCCAGCCGAAGCGCTTGGCGAGGAAGCCATCAAGTGCGTCCGTCGATGCGGCCACTGCAAACAGCAGCATCACGTCGGCGTAGCGCTCCTGCAGGATCCACTGCGCGACCGGATACACCAGCAGCATGCGCAGCACGCACAGCAGGTTCGGCAGGTGTCGCAGGATCATGGCTGCCAGACGAAGTCCGGTGACTCCTGTGGCGTCGTTGACGGATCCGCGCGCGGCGCCGCCACCAGCCGGCCATCCAGGGCAACGATCCGTCGCAGCAGTTCGAGGTCGCCGCGGACGCCCAGGTCAAGCAGCGCCGTGCTGCCGGACAGTTCGCGCAACGACACGCTTCGCACGAGGCTCAGCCCGTCCAGGTAGGTGGTCAGGCTGGCATACGCCCGCACGCCCGTCAGGCCGCCAATGCGCACAGGTACGGTGCTGACACCGCGAGTGGACGCAGTCGCATAGCGCGCAGCCAGGGCGTCGGCCGCTAGCCCGAGACCTGCCGCAGGACCCCCCTGGCCGCGTGCGGTCTGACCCGCATGCCCGAAAGTCCAGTCGTAGCCCCCTGCTCCGGCACTGCCGAGCAGGACGGCAGCCGTCGCCCCAGCGCTGTTTGCCCGAGTTCGCGCCGTAGCCGCATCGACGGCCTCGGTGGGCCAGGTCACCGGCACGCCCCGTACCTGTGCGGCCCGCTCGATTTCGAGTCGCTCCGGCGGCCTTTCTGCCGCGGTGACCGCTCGCGACCCGCCCGCAACGGATGGCGCAAACAACAGCACGGTGAGCGTGGGGCGCTCGGATGGCCACAGTGGCAAACCGGCCTGTTGCAGCAGCTGCTCCATCGCACGGCCGTCGAAGCCGACCTTGAGCATGCGGTCGGTGGTCGTCGCGTACTGCTGGACGTAGCGCGTGGGATCGGCCGCCGCCGCCGCAATTGCGGGCGCGGTCCCGGCATCCCGCCGGCCCGACGCGCGCACCGCGGCCACTTTGAGGGCCTCGCCGAAGGCAACAGTGCGGTCGGCCTCGGCCGTGCTCTTGAGCGGAACCGCCGCCTGGTACAGCGCGACGTCTCCCCAGGCCAGGGGCGAGACCAGCAGCAGCAGGAAGTGCAACCCGCGCGCGAACTTGCGCGCCGTTCCCTCGGTGACGACGTTGGTGCGGTGGGCAATCATTTGATGGAGGAAGTCGGCGTCGACAGCCAGTGTGTAAAATACCACAGCCTCGAGCCAGACCCCGGGGCGCCAACCCCCGGGAGCATCAGAAAAATGGCCGAAAGCCCGACCAGCAGCACGACCTATCGCGACGCCGGCGTCGACATCGAAGCGGGCGACGCGCTCGTCGACCGGATCAAGCCCGCCGTGAAGCGCTCGATGCGCCGCGAGGTGCTCGGGGGCATCGGCGGTTTCGGCGCGCTGGTCGAAGTGCCGATGGACCGTTTCAAGCGGCCTGTCATGGTGTCGGGCACGGACGGCGTCGGGACCAAGCTCCGGCTGGCGATCGAGACCGGCCGTCACGACACGATCGGCATCGACCTCGTCGCGATGTGCGTCAACGACGTCGTGGTGCAAGGCGCTGAACCATTCTTCTTCCTCGACTATTTTGCGACGGGCAAGCTCGACGTGGACACGGCCGAGCGCGTGATCAAGGGCATCGTCGAGGGGTGCCTGCAGGCGGGATGCGCGCTCGTCGGCGGTGAGACCGCGGAAATGCCGGGCATGTACGAAGGCGAAGATTACGACCTTGCGGGGTTCTGCGTCGGGCTCGTCGAAAAGGACCAGATCATCGATGGCAGCCGCACGCGCGCGGGCGATGCGATCATCGGCCTGGCCGCCTCGGGCGCGCACTCCAATGGCTATTCATTGATCCGGCGACTGCTGGCATTGAGCGGTGCCGGTCCAACGACGCAACTCGAAGGCAAGACGCTGTACGACCTGCTGCTCGAACCCACGCGCATTTACGTCAAGTCGGTGCTGCAATTGCTGCAACAGTCCGTGCCGGTGCACAACATCGCGCACATCACCGGCGGCGGTCCGACCGGCAACATTCCGCGCGTCATGCCCGCCGGGCTCGAGGCCGTCATCGATGCGAGGCTCTGGCCGCGACCGGTCGTGTTCGACTGGCTGCAGCGCGTGGGTAACGTCACGCGCGACGAGATGTATCGCACCTTCAACTGCGGGCTGGGCATGACGATCTGCGTACCCGCCGGCGAGGCCGATCGCGCGCTCGGCATCCTGCGCGCCTGCGGCGAGACGGCGTCCGTAATCGGCGAAGTGCGTTCCGGCAGTCGCGAGGTCGTCATCGTCGAATGACGGCTCCAACCCCGCTGCTGCGCGTGGTCGTGCTGGTATCCGGGCGCGGCAGCAACCTCATGGCCATTGCCGCTGCGGCCGACGCCGGCGCGCTGCCCATCCGCATCGCCGCCGTGATCAGCGACCGTGCGGACGCCGGTGCACTGGACTGGGCTCGCGACCGCGGCCTACCGGCCGAAGTGCTGTCGCCACGCGATTTTGCCGATCGCGAGGCGTACGGCCGCGCCCTCGGTGACCTGGTCGATGCTCATGCGCCACAACTGGTGGTGCTGGCTGGGTTCATGCGCATCCTGAGCGACGATTTCGTGCTCCGTTTCGCGGGCCGGATGCTGAACATCCACCCGTCCCTGCTGCCCCGTTATCCGGGCCTGCACACCCACCGCCGGGCGCTCGAGGCCGGCGATCGGGAACACGGTGCCAGCGTCCATTTCGTGACGCCCGAACTCGACGGCGGTCCCGTGGTCTTACAAGCCAGGGTGCCGGTATTGCCCGGCGACGACGAGGACACCCTCGCCTCGCGCGTGTTGCGCGTGGAACACGTCATTTATCCCCGGTGTGTCGGCTGGTTTGCGGCAGGACGGCTCGCCCTCCGCGACGGCGTGGTGTGGCTGGACGGCAAGCTGCTGGACTCGCCTGTCGTGCTCGGCAACGAAGCGAAGGAAGGTACGTGATGCGGCAGACGACGAATTGGGCACGGGTCGCCGTGATCGGCGCAGCATGGCTGCTGGCTGCTTCTGGCGCCGCGGTCGCCGAATCGACGACCGCCACCGCGGGTCTGCAGCCGTACACGGCCCGTTACCAGGTCAGCTACCGCGGCCTGAACGGCGGCGAGATCGAGTCAAACTTCAAGCGCGGTGCCACGGCCGGCCAGTGGCAGTACGAAACACACGTTTTTCCGACCCTGCTGGCCCGGGTCGCCATCAGTTCGCAGGCGCACGAGCTGAGCGTGATCCAGGCAACTGCCGCCGGCGTCCGCCCGTTGTCGTTCAACTTCAACGACGGCTCGGCCAGCTCGCAGAAAGACGTCCGGCTGGACTACGACTGGAAGGCGCTCACCGTGACGGGCAGCGTCGAAGGCAAACCCGTCTCGCTGCCACTCACGCCCGGCACGCACGACACGTCGTCGGTCCAGGCGGCGATGATCCAGGAACTACTGGCAGGCCGGAAACCGCAGGGTTTCAAGATCATCACGGGCGGCAAACTGCGCGAGTACCGCTATTGGCCTGAAGGGACCCAGCAGGTCATGACCCCGTACGGGCAAGTCGAAGCCGAGGTCTGGGCGAGCCAGCGGACCGGATCGAATCGCGTCACCAAGACCTGGCACGCGCCGTCGCTGGGTTACGTACCGGTGCAGGCGATGCAGTACCGCAAAGGCAGTCCTGAAGTGCAGATGAAGCTGGTGAAGCTGACGAGAGGCTAGGAAGGCCTTCCATCGCTACGCCTTGGGCAGCGTGACGCCCTTCTGCCCCTGGTATTTTCCGCCGCGGTCCTTGTACGAGGTCTCGCAGACTTCGTCGGATTCGAAGAACAGCATCTGCGCCACACCCTCGTTGGCGTAGATCTTCGCGGGCAGCGTCGTCGTGTTCGAGAACTCGAGCGTCACGTGGCCCTCCCATTCGGGTTCGAGCGGCGTCACGTTGACGATGATGCCGCAGCGAGCGTAGGTCGACTTGCCGAGGCACACCGTCAGCACGCTGCGCGGGATGCGGAAGTATTCGACCGTGCGCGCCAGCGCGAACGAATTCGGGGGGATGATGCAGACCGGACCATCGAAATCGACGAACGAACCGTGGTCGAAGTCCTTCGGGTCCACGATGGTCGAATTGATGTTGGTGAAGATCTTGAACTCCGCCGCGCAACGCACGTCGTAGCCGTAGCTCGAGGTGCCGTAGGAGACGATGCGCTGGCCGTCGACGACGCGAACCTGGCCGGGCTCGAAAGGCTCGATCATGCCGTGGCTCGTGGCCATGCGACGGATCCAGCGGTCTGATTTGATACTCAAGGCTTGATGCTCACGGTCAGGTGTCCTCGACGGTGATCTTGGGAAATCCCGCCGCGCCGAGCGCGGCGACGGAAAGCCTGGCGGCCGTGCGGCGGGCCGTGTCCAGGTAGGCGATGCCGATGCGGCTGCCCGGTTCGGCGACCACTGTCGGGCGGCCACCGTCCGTTTCCTCGCGAATGCGGATGTCGAGCGGCAGTTGGCCAAGCAGGCTCACGCCGTACTGCTCGGCCATGCGCGCGCCACCGCCGCTGCCGAAGATCGGCTCTTCATGACCGCAGTTCGAGCACACGTGGGTGCTCATGTTCTCGACGATGCCAAGCACGGGCACGTTGACCTTCTGGAACATCCGCAGGCCCTTGCGGGCGTCGAGCAGTGCAATGTCCTGCGGAGTGGTGACGACCACCGCTCCGCTCACGGGCACGCGCTGCGACAGCGTCAGCTGGATGTCGCCGGTGCCGGGCGGCATGTCAACGACCAGGTAATCGAGTTCGCCCCAGTCCGTGTCGTTGATCAGTTGCTGCAGGGCCTGCGTGACCATCGGGCCGCGCCAGACCATCGGCTGCTCTTCCTCGATCAGGAAGCCGATCGACATGACCTTGATGCCGTGCGCCGCGAGCGGCTGGATGCGCTTGCCGTCGTGGCTGACCGGCCGTTCGCCCTGCAGACCCAGCATACGGGGCTGGCTCGGTCCGTAGATGTCGGCATCCAGCAACCCAACCCGGGCCCCGTCGATCGCCAGGGCCAGGGCCAGGTTGACCGCCGTGGTGGACTTGCCGACGCCACCCTTGCCCGAAGCCACCGCGATGACGTTGCGGATGCCGGGCAGCGGCTGGAGCTGGCCCTGCGCGACGTGACTTGCGACTTGCCAGCCGACGGTCACCGCGGCGTCTCCCAAGCCCGGAGCCTGGTGCAGCAGGGTTTCCAGTTCGGCGGCGAGCGTGCGGGCGTAGCCCCCTGCCGGGAACCCCAATTCGACCTCCACGACAGGCCGGCCGGCCGCCAACCGGACGGACTTCACAGCTTTGGCCGCCCCGAGAGGCATCCCCAGGTAGGGTTCGACATAATTCGCGACCAAGAGGTGAGCCTGGGCGAGTCGATCGTCCTGCATTCTGGGGTCCATCAAGACTTTGGGGGCGGCATGTGCCGGAGATTGCGGATTGTAGCGGAAACAGGCAGTACTCGACGTCGCAGCGGCACCCCGCGGGACGTTCGGTCTGCGTGGCATAATGCGGCAGCTGCGGCCCCACCGGTGGCGCCGGCGCGACGTTGACCCTATTCACCGGACGAGGTCCGTCCCCGCCCGTGACGAGATGATGATCCACCCACGTCGCCCATGAGCTTCCTCACCAACCTGCGGGCCGATCGCCTGATCGCCGAGATGAAGGCGGGCGACGGCAAGGATGGCCACCGTGCGTCGCTGGAAAAGCTCGTGCGACTCGGGCCGTCAGCCATCCCACGCGTCCTCGACGCGCTCGCGAGCGCGGACAAGCAGGAAACCACCGGCTTCGTCGCCGTGCTCACGGCCCTCCTCGACAACAAGTCGTTCCCCGTGGTCGCGGCAGGCCTGACCGAAGGCAACCAGCGGACGGTCGCGGGGGCCGCCACGGCCCTGTCCAGTTCGCGCAACTACTCGGCCAACCTGCTGTTCGGGCTGCTCGACCAGCCGGCGATGCCAAAAGGCACGATCGTCGGCATCATGACCGCGCAGAAGACACGCCTCAATGCACGCGACGTCCTGCAGCGCGCGTATAGCCAGGACGCGGCGGAAAAAGCAGCGATGTTCCGCATCGTCGCCGACATTGCGGATGCCAGCATCATCCCCGAGATGCTGAGCCGCCTCGAAGGCAAGGACCCGATCGCGCGCACGCACATCATCAACATCCTCGCCCGCTTCAACCGGCCCGAAGTCGCCGACGCGTTGCAGCGGCAGCTCAAGGACACGAACAAGTTCGTGCGGCAGGCGGTGCTGAACGCGCTCGCGGGCTTCGAGGGCGAGGTCGACGTCGGCCTGCTTTGCGAAGTCCTGCGCGACCCAGACGTCGAGACGCAGCAGAAGGCGATCGCGGCCGTCGTGCGTGCCAATCACCCGGACACGATTCGGCACCTGATCGCGGTGCTGCGCGACGAAGACGAGAATGCCAGGCGCGCCGCGGTGGAGGTATTGAACGAGATCGGCACGCCGGCGCACGTGAAGGCCCTGCTGCAGTCGATCAAGGACGACGACTGGTGGGTGCGCAGCCGCGCAGCCGACGCGCTGGCCAAGATCGGCGGCCCGCGCGTGATCGAAGCAGCGCTTGAACTGATCCGCGACCAGGACGAGGACGTTCGTCGCGCCGCGATCGAGATCCTGAACCAGACCAAGGACGCGCGCGCGATCAGCTACCTGATCGAAGCCACCCGCGACAATGACTGGTGGGTGCGCGAGCGAGCCGTCGATGCGCTCGCCGAGATCGGCAGTCCGCGCGCGCTGCCGACGCTGCTCGACATGCTGCGCACCGGTGACGATCGCTCGCTGCCCACGGTGGTGCGCGCCGTCGGCAAGCTCGGCGATCCGTCCGTGATCCCACGCCTGATGCCGCTGCTCGAAAATCCGTCCAAGGAAGCGCGGCTCGAGATCATCACCGCGCTCGCTCGCCTGGTGGACGACAATTCGGCCGACGTCGTGCGTGCCCGCCTGGAATCGTTCAGCAGCGAAGCGGCCGATCCGACGATCAGCCATGCCGCGATGCGCGCGGTCGAGGACATGGACGCACGCTTTTCGACCGGCGTGCGTGACGCGCGGCATGGCGCGGGCCGCATGGCCGAGCCGTCGCGCACCCTGCTCGCCGACAAGCCCGACTTCGACGGCCTGGCGCGGCAGGCCGCGCCAGCCCAGCGGCTCGACATCTCCGCCCTCAAGCCAGGCGACGTGCTCGAGGGCCGCTACAAGTATCTGCAGAAGATCGGCAAGGGTGCCTTCGGCACCGTGCTGCTGATGGAGGACACCGTCGTCGACGAGCAGCTGGTGCTCAAGTTCCTGAACCCCAACGTCTCGCAGGACGAGGAGATGATGAAGCGGTTCGTGCACGAACTTCGCTACTCGCGCAAGATCACGCACCGCAACGTCATCCGGATCTACGACTTCCTGTTCATCCGCGGCAACTACGCGATCTCGATGGAGTACTTCCCGTCGCACACGCTCGGCCACGAGATCAACGACAAGCCATTGCCGCTCGACAAGGCCGTCCGCTTCGCGATGGACATAGCCACCGGCATGGCCGTGGCGCACCAGTCCGGGATCATCCACCGCGACCTGAAACCTGCCAACGTCCTGATTGACGATACGGGCCTGGTCAAGATCGTGGACTTTGGCGTCGCCGCGGCGCAGCAGCAAGGCGACACCCAGCTCACCAAGACCGGTTATGTGATCGGATCGCCGAAATACATGGCGCCCGAACAGATCCTCGGCAAGAAAGTCGACGAACGTGCCGACGTCTACTCGCTTGGCGTGTTGCTGTATGAGATGCTCACCGGGGAGCCGCCCTACCACCGCGGCGACCACATGGCTGTCATGTACCAGCACGTCCAGGGCAAGGCGAAGGCGCCAATCGAGGCGAACCCCGCGATTCCACCGGGACTGTCGGAGATCGTCATGAAGTCGATGGCCGTGGACAAGGTGCGCCGCTTCCAGAACATGGACGAGCTGCGCTCCGCACTCGAACGCTACCTCTGAGGCTGCCTTGGCGCGCATCGACGCATTCCTGAAACTCGGCGCCTCGCAGGGCTGCTCGGACGTCCACCTCGCCGTTGGCGTCCCGCCGATGCTGCGCATGAACGGCGACCTGCTGCCGATCAAGTTCCGCAGCCTGGCGGAGGCCGAGCTCGAAAGCTACGTCACCGAGATCCTGACGCCTACGCACCAGGAGCAGTTCCGCAAGGGCAACGACGTCGATTTCTCCTACGTATCCGAGGACAACGCGCGCTTCCGCGTCAACGTTTTCCGCAAGGAGACCGGCGTCGGCGCGGTGTTTCGCGCGATCCCTAGCGACGTCCCATCGCTCGACTCGCTGAACCTGCCGCCGGTGGTCAAGAAGTTCTGCGACTTCCACCAGGGCATGGTGCTGGTCACGGGCTCCACCGGGACCGGCAAGTCGACGACCCTCGCGGCGATGATCGACCACCTGAACCGGACCCGCCGGCTCAATATCGTCAGCCTCGAAGACCCGATCGAGTTCGTCCACCGCAGCAAGCATTCGCAGGTGATCCAGCGGGAATTGCACACCCACCTGCCCTCCTTCGCCGAGGGCGTGCGCGCTGCCATGCGCGAGGACCCCGACGTGATCCTGGTCGGCGAGCTGCGCGATGCCGATACGGTGCGCTGGGCAATGACCGCGGCGGAGACGGGGCACCTCGTGCTCGGCACGCTGCACACGACCAGCGCGGTCAAGACGATCGACCGCATCGTCGATGCGCTGCCGGCGGAGGAGCGCGAGCAGACCAAGAGCTTCCTGTCGCAGAGCCTGCTCGGCGTCGTCACCCAGTTCCTGGTTCGCACGCCCGACTTGCGCGGGCGCAAGGCCATCTGCGAAGTGATGGTCATGAACCGCGCGATCGGCAAGCTGATCACGGCCGAGCAGTCGCACATGATTCCGTCGCAGTTGCAGACGGGCCGCGATGTCGGCATGCAGACGCTCGACCAGGCGCTGCTCGCGGGTATCCAGGCCCGCGAGATCGATCCCGAGGACGCGTTTGGTTACGCCGTCGACAAGAAGCCGTTCGCCCGCTACATCCCGGAGGGCACGGCGACGCTCAAGTCCGACGTGACGCAGGGCCTCTGATGTCCACCGACACGACGACACAGCTCAATCCCGAGGCACCGCAGCACACGCCCCGGCGCATCGACGAGTTCCTGATGGAGGTCCTGAAGCGAGGCGGCTCCGACCTGCATTTCGTCGCGGGCGACCCGCCGCGCATCCGGCTCAATGGCGAGTTGCTGACGCTGCGTGACGCGCCGCTCGAGAAGCAGGTCGTCCGCGACACGATCATGGATTTCATCACGCGCCGCGCGCAGCAGCAGCTCGAGGAAAAGGACGGCGCCGATTTCGCGTATGCGATCCCGGGCGTGTCGCGTTTCCGCGTGAACGTCTTCAGGCACATCGGCGGGCTCGGTGCCGTCCTGCGCGCGATCCCCTCGAAGGCTCTCACGCTCGAACAGCTCAACATGCCGGCGGCCGTGCGCAGCCTCTGCCGCGTCAACAACGGCCTGATCCTGGTGACCGGCAAGACCGGCTCGGGCAAGTCGACGACGCTCGCCGCGATGATCGACGACATCAATTCGCGCGAGAAAGGCCACATCCTCACGATCGAAGACCCGATCGAGTTCGTGCATCCGCGCAAGAACTGCCTGGTGAGCCAGCGTGAAGTCGGGCTGCACAGCCCGGGTTTTGCGGCGGCACTGCACTCCGCCCTGCGCGAGGACCCCGATATCGTGCTGGTGGGCGAATTGCGCGACCTCGAGACGATGAGCATCGCGGTCACCGCGGCCGAGATGGGAATCCTGGTGATGGGCACACTGCACACGAACGGCGCGGCGCCGACCGTGGACCGCATCGTCAACGCCTTCCCCTCCGACAAGCAGGGTCACGTGCGGACCATGCTGTCGACCTCGCTGCGCGGCGTGATTTCCCAGCAGCTGGTCCCGCGCGCCGACAAGCGCGGACGGGTCGCGGCGCTCGAGATCCTGATCAACACGCCGGCCGTGTCCAACCTGATCCGCCAGGGCAAGCTCGACCAGCTCGAGAATGCAATGCAGAGCGGCGCCGCCCACGGCATGCGGGTCATGGACTCGGCGATCAAGGAACTGTTCGACAAGGGTGTGATCACCGGCCGCTCGGCCTACGAGAAGGCCATGAACAAGCCGCAGTTCGAGCAGTTCAAGGACATGGGTTAGAAGGCAGCGTCGACGGCGCCGATCTCCCAGCGTCGGCAGCACGCACATCGATCCGAGCGCTAGGGGCGTCTCGACAGGACGCCGTAAACCCGTCCCTGGGGGCTCCGGGCGCCGCGTCCATGCGGCGCACGGCCTGTCGAGACGCCCCTAGCGCTCGGATCGATGCGCTTCACGTGCGGTAGCGTCGGACGCATTGTTGCGGCGACTTGCGCCGTGCGTAGCGCTCGCCCTTGGCGAGCGCTAGCTCAGGCGCGGTCGCACAGGCGGTGGATTCGGTACGTCTCCCGCGCCGCGTGTCTGCCTTTCCAAGGCGCGGGAGACGTGCCGAATCCGCCGCTTGGCCCATCGCTCCACGGTCTGGGGCTCGCCTGAGTTCGAGAGGCGCGCGAGGCCTGCCGATCCCGGCCGACCGCTCCGCGACGCAAGCCGTTCCGAAGCATGACTGGCATAATCGACGGTCCATCGACCCGGATCCCCGCCGACCCATGACCGCTCCCGCCAAGCGCACCCTGCTCGTCACCAGCGCGTTGCCTTACGCCAACGGCGCGCCGCACCTCGGGCACATCGTCGAATACGTCCAGACCGACATCTGGGTGCGGTTCCAGCGCATGCGCGGCCACGACTGCCTGTTCATCTGGGCGAGCGACGCGCACGGCACGCCGATCATGCTCAAGGCGCGGCAGGAAGGCATCACGCCCGAACAACTGATCGAGCGCGTGGGTGCCGAGCAACGCCGCGACTTCGGCGAGTTCGACATCTCGTACGACAACTTCCACACCACGCACTCGGACGAGAACCGCGAAGTCACCTACGAGATCTATCGCCGACTCGTGGCGGGCGGTCACATCCGGCGCGAGACGATCGTGCAGGCGTACGACGAGCAGGCGAAGATGTTCCTGCCGGATCGCTACGTCCGAGGCACGTGCCCCAAGTGCGGCGCACTCGACCAGTACGGCGACAGTTGCGAAGTCTGCGGAGCCACCTACACGCCGGCGGACCTCCTGAATGCGGTGTCCGTCGTGAGCGGCACCGCGCCGGTGCAGAAGGAGTCCGAGCACCTGTTCTTCAAGCTCGGCGACTTCGAGCCGATGCTACGCGCCTGGACGGGCGGCGAACGTCTCCAGCCAGCCGTCACGGCAAAGCTCGGCGAGTGGTTCGGCGCGGGCCTGCGCGACTGGGACATTTCGCGCGACGAGCCGTATTTCGGCTTCGAGATTCCGGGCGAGACAGGCAAGTATTTCTATGTCTGGCTCGATGCGCCGATCGGCTACCTCTCGAGCCTCCTGCAGTACTGCCGCCGCACCGGGCGCGATTTCGACCAGTACTGGAAACCGGACAGCACGGCCGAGGTGTATCACTTCATCGGCAAGGACATCGTGTACTTCCACACGCTGTTCTGGCCGGCCGTGCTTGTCGGCGCGGGATACCGTCCGCCATCCTCCGTGTTTGCGCACGGCTTCCTGACCGTGAACGGACTCAAGATGTCCAAGTCACGTGGCACGCTGATCTCCGCGCGCGCCTGGCTCGATCACCTGCCGGCGGAATACCTGCGCTACTACTTCGCGTCGCGCCTCGGCGACGGTGTCGATGACCTCGACCTCAACCTCGACGACTTCGTCGCCAAGGTCAATTCCGACATCGTCGGCAAGCTGGTCAACATCGCGAGCCGGTGCGCCGGTTTCATCGCGCGAGGTTCGGCCGGCAAGCTCGCCGCCTCGCTCGCCGATGCCGGCCTGCAGGCCGAATTCATCGCTGCGGGCGAGCGCATCGCGGCTCTGTACGAAGGCCGCGATCTGGCCGGTGCGATGCGTGAAATCATGGCGCTCACCGACCGCGCCAATCTCTACATCGACCAGCAGAAGCCGTGGCTCATGGCCAAGGATCCGGCGCGTGCCGCCGAGGTGCAAGCGGTCTGCACGCAGGGCATCAACCTGTTCCGCGTGCTGGCGGTGTACCTGAAGCCCGTCATGCCGAAACTCGCGGCGGGCGCCGAGAAGTTCCTCGGGCTGCCGCCGCAGGCCTGGGCCGACGTCGCGACACCGCTCATCGGCACGGCGATCAACGCCTATGAGCCACTTGCAACGCGGGTCGACCCAGCTGCCGTCAAGGCACTGCTCGCCGCGTCGGCAGAGACCCTGAAGCCCGCGGGTGTGCCGGAGGCGGCGATCACGGCTGTTCCAGCGGTTGCGGCAAGAGCTGCCGCGGACAAGCCGGCCAAGGGTGCCGCGAAGGGTGCGGTGAAGCCGACGGCCGAGCCCGCCGCTCAACCTGCGGAGCTGTCAATCGACGATTTCCTGAAGGTCGACCTGCGCATCGCACGCATCGACACGGCTGAGCTCGTCGAGGGCGCGGACAAGCTGCTCAGGCTCGGCGTGGATCTTGGCGAGCTCGGCAAGCGGCAGATATTTGCCGGCATTCGCTCGGCGTACGAACCGTCACAGCTCGTCGGCCGCCTGACGGTCGTGGTCGCCAACCTCGCGCCGCGCAAGATGCGGTTCGGCCTGTCCGAAGGAATGGTGCTTGCGGCTGGACCCGGCGGGCAGGAGATTTTCGTGCTCTCCCCCGATGCGGGCGCCGCGCCCGGCATGAAGGTGAAGTGACGCCCGCGACGAGGATCCCATGACCGAGCTGCTGCTGCTCGCGCTCGGTGCGAGCCTGGTCAACAACTTCGTCCTGTCGAATTTCCTCGGGCTCTGCCCGTTCATCGGTGTGAGTCGTCGCTTCGAGGCGGCCGCCGGCATGGCGCTCGCGACGCTGTTCGTGCTCACGCTCGCCTCGGGCCTGAGCTTTGCGCTGTGGCAGTGGGTGCTGGTGCCGCTCGGGCTCGAATACCTGCGCACGCTGGGGTTCATCCTGCTGATTGCGGGAGTCGTGCAGGTCACCGAGATCATGGTGCGGGCGACCAGCCCCCTGTTGCATCAACTGCTCGGCATTTTCCTGCCGCTCATCACGACCAACTGCGCGGTGCTTGGCGTTGCCCTGCTGAACGTCGATCGCCAGCACGGATTGCTCGAGTCGCTGGTATTCGGCGCCAGCGCTGGCGCAGGGTTCGGGCTCGCCCTGCTGCTGTTCACCGCGTTGCGCGAACGACTGGACACGGCGGACGTGCCGGAGGCCTTCCGCGGGGCGCCCGTCGCGCTCGTGACTGCAGGCCTGATGGCCCTGGCCTTCATGGGATTCGCCGGGCTGGGGGCGCGTTGATGCCCGAGGCTGTCGCCACTGCAGTCCTGGTCGCTGCTGTGCTCGCCGTCACGCTCGGCGTCGCCCTCGGCTGGGCCGCGTCACGGATCGAACCCAATGCCGATTCGCTCATCGAGCAGATCGATGCATTGCTGCCGCAAACGCAGTGCGGCCAGTGCCTGTATCCCGGCTGTCGTCCCTATGCAACCGCGATAGCCAGCGGCGAAGCGGACATCGATCGCTGTCCGCCCGGTGGCGAGGCGACGGTACGTGCGCTCGCCGCATTGCTCGATCGTCCGCCGCGTCCGCTCGACCCGGCGTTTGGTGCACCGAAGCCCGCGCAAGTGGCGTGGATCGACGAGGAAAAGTGCATCGGCTGCGCCCGCTGCCTGCCCGCGTGCCCCGTCGACGCAATCGTCGGGGCCGCTCGCCAGATGCACACGGTGATCGCCGCGCAATGCACGGGCTGCGAGCTTTGCTTGCCGCCCTGCCCCGTCGACTGCATCGAACTGCGGGGCGTCGGGCAAGATCCGCTGCGCCACCGCCAGCCGCGCGCCGCGTGATGGCCGCGCGATCCACATTCCCCGCTGGCCTCGCGCTCGACGCGCACAAGCGGCGGGCCTGCGGCACGCCGATCGTCGAACTGGCTCCGCCGGTACAGGTGACGCTCGCCCTCGACCAGGGCTCGGGTTACGGCGCCGAACCGGTCGTGGCCGTGGGGGATGCCGTGGCCATGGGAACGCCCGTCGCACACGCCGGCCACCCGTATGCCTCTGCACTGCACGCGCCGATTGCTGGGACGGTGGTGGCGATCGAGCCGCGCGAAGCCGCCGTCGAGGGCGGTCGCGGCGTCTGCATCGTGATCGCAAGCGACGACTCCGGCCGGACCGACATTGCCGTGCGCCCGTGCGACGATCTTGCATCGCTCCGTCCCGGGGAGCTCGTCCAACGCCTGTGCGACGCGGGCTTCGCGGGGCTCGGCGGCGCGGGCTTCCCAACCTCGACCAAGCTGGCCTCTGCTCGCACGCACGCGGCGCACACGCTGGTGCTGAATGGGGCGGAGTGCGAGCCGTGGATCTGCTGCGACGATGCGTTGATGCGAACTGCGGCGGACGACGTCGTCAGTGGCGCACTCCTGCTGCAACGCGCAGCGGGGACCAGTCGCTGCGTGGTTGCAATCGAGGATGACAAACCCGAAGCGATCGCGGCCATGGCGGCCGCCATCGGCCGTCGGCACGACGAGTCGCTGACGCTGGCAGTGGTCCCCGCGGTGTACCCGCAGGGCGCCGAGCGGCAGTTGATCACGAAGGTGACGGGGATCGAGTTACCTTCGGGCGGCCTGCCCGCCACCGCGGGTGTGCTCTGCCAGAACGTCGCAACTGCCGCCGCCGTTGCGCGGTGGGCCGCGCGCGGGGAGCCCCTCCTCACTCGCGTCGTGACCGTCACGGGCAGCGGGGTCGGACATCCGTGCAATGTCCGCGCGCCGATCGGCACCCCGCTGGCTGCGCTCGTCGCCGCGGCCGGCGGATATCGCGGCATCCCGTTACGCCTGATCGCCGGCGGCAACATGACGGGGCGCGCCTTGCCTGCGGACGAGGTGGGCCTGACCAAGGCGATGAATTGCGTGTTCGTCGCGACACGCGACGACGTTGGCTCACGACTCGACGCCCGCGAACTGCCCTGCATCCGCTGCGGCGACTGCGCCGACGTGTGCCCGGCCGGACTGCTACCGCAGCAATTGCACCGGGCTGCGATCGCCGACGCTCAACCGGTGCTGCGCCAGCTCGGCCTGCGCGACTGCATCGATTGCGGCCTCTGCGACTACGTCTGCCCGAGCCAGATTCCACTCGCGGCTCGCTTTCGCGACGCCAGGCGCCGCCTGGACGAGGCCGACCACACGGCGCAAAAGGCCGCGGACGCACGCGATCGGCATGCAGCGCACACCCGCCGGTTGCACGAAGCCGCGACCGCCGAGCAGCAAGCCTTCGAGGACGTCCGCAATCGCGTGCGACGCCACGGCGACGACACTGCAAGCGGCCCCAGCTGACATGCGCTTCGACACCTCACCCGCACCGCACGTCATCGCCGGCTACACGGTGCCGCGCGTCATGTTCCAGGTGCTGTTCGCCCTGGTTCCCGCAGGTAGCGCGCACGTCGTGCTGTTTGGTCCCGGACTGCTGCTGCAATTGTCCGTCGCCTGCGTCACCGCCCTGATCGCCGAAGCAGGCGCGCTGCGCTGGCGCGGGCGCGACGCAGCGCCCGCGCTGCGGGATGGCAGCGTGCTGGTGACCGCGTTCCTGCTGGCCTTCTCGATCCCTCCGCTATTGCCCTGGTGGCTCGGCGCGCTCGGCACCGCGCTGGCGGTGCTGCTGGGCAAGCACGTCTTCGGCGGTCTCGGCCAGAACCCCTTCAATCCGGCAATGGTGGGTTACGCGATCCTACTGGTCTCGTTCCCAGCGGAAATGACGCGCTGGCCCGTGCCCCTGGATGTCGGCGGCACTCACACCTGGTCCGAACTTGCGCGATTGTCGTTCGAGA
This sequence comes from uncultured Gammaproteobacteria bacterium, assembly GCA_963743995.1. Taxonomy (GTDB): domain Bacteria; phylum Pseudomonadota; class Gammaproteobacteria; order Steroidobacterales; family Steroidobacteraceae; genus RPQJ01. Next base: position 146,430 of record CAVUSC010000002.1, read on the forward strand.
GCTTTTACGGCGCGGGCCCGGCAACCCACTGGGACGGCTACACCGGAGCGACGGCGCTCGATTCGATCCGCAACGGGCTCGAACTGCGTTACACGCTGCCGGAGTTGCTCGGGCGCGGGGACATTGCCGGGTCCTTTGGCGTACGAGGCTTCGCGTGGATCAATCTCGCGGCACTTGCAGGCGGCCTCTACCTGCTGGCGCGCAGGATCGTGCGCTGGCATATCCCGGTGGCCGTGCTGGCCGGCCTGCTGGTGCCAGCCTCCGTCGCGCACGCACTCGATTCCGGCGTCGCGCTCGGGCCGCTGCTGCAGGCATTCTCGGGCGCCACGATGCTGGCCGCGTTCTTCATCGCGACGGACCCCGTCTCCGCCGCGACCAGCGATCGCGGTCGATTGTGGTACGGCGCCGGCATCGGCCTGCTCGCGTGGATCATTCGCACCTGGGGCGGCTACCCCGACGGCTTCGCCTTCGCGGTCCTGTTGATGAACCTGGCCGTACCATTCATCGACCGCTACACAGTGCCGAGAATTTATGGCCGCCCCACCTGATCGTTCGTGGGGACGCACGGCGCGCACTGCCGTCGTGCTGGCAGCAGCGGCGATCGCAGCCTTCGGCCTGGTCGCCGTCGTGCACGAAGCCACGCGTGACCAGATCGCCGCGACCGAACGTGCGCGCGAGCTGGCAAGGTTCGACCAGGTGCTGGCCGGACGGCCACATGACAACGACCTGCTGGCAGATACCGTGACGCTGCGCGATCCGGAGCTGCTGGGGTCGGCGGATGCCATCACCGCGTACCGCGCCCGCTTCCGGGGTGAACCCGTCGCGGTCGTGCTCGAGTCCGTCGCGCCCGACGGCTATTCAGGGGACATTCGCCTGTTGATCGCGATCGCGCCCGATGGCACGGTCCTCGGCGTGCGAGTCGTGGCGCACCGTGAAACTCCGGGACTCGGCGATTTCATCGACAGCCGCAAGTCGAAGTGGATCGAGCGCTTCATGGGCAAGTCGACGCGCAATCCCCCCCTGGCGGCCTGGCGGGTCCGCAAGGACGGCGGCGATTTCGACCAGTACACCGGTGCGACGATCACCTCGCGCGCGGTGGTCGGGACGGTCGGTCGCACGCTGGAATTGTTTGCCCGCCACCGCGACGAGTTGCTGGCCGCCCCGGCTACAATTCCGCCATGAAGTCAGCCGACATCCTCCGCGCCGGATTCCGCGACCAGAACCCCGGGCTCGTGCAATTGCTCGGCCTCTGCCCACTGCTGGCCGTCAGCACGTCGCTCGGCAACGGCCTCGGCCTCGGCGTCGCCACGCTGGCGGTGCTCGTCGCCAGCAATGCCCTGGTCTCGCTCGTCGGCCGGTCGCTGCCTGCCGAGATCCGCATCGCCGTGTTCGTGTTGCTGATTGCCGCACTGGTCACCGCGGTCGAACTCGTGTTGTCGGCCTGGCTGCCAGGGTTGCACGCCGCACTCGGCATTTTCCTGCCGTTGATCGTCACCAACTGCCTGGTCCTCGCACGCGCGGAGGCCTTTGCCTCACGGCAACCAATCGGCAACGCAGTGCTGGACGGCTTTGCCATGGGTGGCGGTTTCCTCGTCGTGCTGGTCGCCCTCGGCAGCGTGCGCGAGGTGATCGGTCGCGGCAGCCTCGGTGGCGACCTGCACGTACTGCTGGGCAGCCAGGCGGCGGCATCCGGCCTGCGCCTGTTCAGCGAGCAGCACGGCTTCCTGCTCGCGCTGCTGCCGCCCGGCGCATTCATCCTGCTGGGGCTGGGCCTGGCCTGGCGGCAGGCCCGCGGCACGGCCGGCGAGATCGCGCCGTGAAGCCGGCCAGGGTCCGCGAACTTTTCGAGCGGCTGCAAGCGCTGAACCCGAACCCGGTGACGGAACTCGAACACTCGTCTCCGTTCGAGTTGCTGATCGCGGTGATCCTCTCGGCGCAGGCCACCGACAAGGGCGTGAATATCGCGACGCGCAAACTGTTCCCGGTCGCCAACACACCGGAATCGATCCTGGCGCTGGGCGTCGACGGGCTGACCGGCTACGTGAAATCGATCGGCCTGTATCCGGGCAAGGTGAAGAACATCCTGGCGACCTGCCGGCTGTTGATCGATCGTCATTGCAGCCAGGTGCCACGGGAGCGAGCAGCGCTCGAGGAGTTGCCCGGGGTCGGGCGCAAGACGGCCAACGTCGTGCTCAACAGTGCCTTCGGGCTGCCGACGATGCCAGTGGATACGCACATTTTCCGCGTGTCGAACCGGCTCGGCCTTGCCCATGGCGACTCTCCCCGCGAGATCGAAGAGGGCCTGCTCAACATCATTCCGCCCGAGTACCTGCTCCACGCGCATCACTGGCTGCTGCTGCACGGGCGCTACGTCTGCAAGGCGCGCAAGCCCGAATGTCCCCGCTGCCCGCTGGTCGACCTGTGCGCGTTCAAGGACAAGACGCTGCCCCTGCCGGCTGCCCTGCCGTTCGCGCGACCGGTGACCTGATGCCGTTCTTTCACGACCAGGACCGTACTGCGCTGCGGCGCATGTACGTCGAAGCGTGGCGCAAGCGTCGCGAGTCGCTGCCCGTCGAACCGGTCGAGTCGCAGATCATCGACGTGATCGAACTGCACCCGGAGTACTCGCGTTTGCTCGAGTCGGGCGGCCACGCGCTCGATCGGGATTACACACCCGAGGAAGGCCAGACGAACCCGTTCCTGCACATGGGGCTGCACCTTGCCATCCGTGAGCAGGTGTCGACCGATCGCCCCGCCGGCATCGCGTCCGTGTACCGCTCACTCGCTGCAAAACTCGGGCAGGTCCACGACGCGGAGCACACGATGATCGAATGCCTGGGCCAGGCGCTTTGGCACGCCCAGCGTTCCGGTCTGCCGCCCGACGAGGCTGCATACCTGGAATCGCTGCGCCGGTTGACCTGACGCCGCCGGACGCGGCTACCAGTGCATCCGCTCGCCCAGCAGCGCTTCGAGCGCAGCATTGTGAGGCGCGAAGTAGTCGCGCAAGCGTTCAGCCGTCGCAGGATCGATCGGCGGGTACTTGCGCGTATTGCGTGGCTCGAGCTTCGCGGCAGCCAGGGGCGATAGACCCAGGAAACGAAGCGAGCTATTCACTACGGGCAGAGGCTCTTGCGCCAGGCTCTCGAAGCGCAGCACGAGCACGCGCTCGCGCGGATAGACCCTCAACCAGCGCTCGAGCTGCTCTGCATACCGACCGCGCGCGAGGTAGCTGAAATGCTGGTGCGCTTCGCTGCGCTCGATCTCGCCGTTCGCCAGGCGCTCGTGAGCGCGACCGACACGATCGGGCTCCGCGGCGATCGCGTCCTCGAACGACAGCGGTTCGCGACCCTTGTCGCGCTCGTGCCGGTAGTGAGAATACGCGCGCCGCACCGGATCACGCAGCAGCACGATCAGCCTGGCGTGGGGCACCAGCGCGTGCGCGCGTTGCGGCACCTGCGGATGGAACAGGTAATAGGGGCTGCTGTCGATGTTCACGCCGTGCTGCCCGGCACGACCAAAATTCGCGCGATACCAGGACTCACCGCGCCCGAAGTTCAGGTCGAAGTAATGCACTTCCTTGCGCAGCGGCGGAATGACCTGGGGATGCTGCGTGAGGTAGAAGTGCAGCGAACTCGTCCCCGACTTCATCGCACCGATGATCATTGCGTCAGGCAGCATGCGTGCGTCTCGCGATCGCAGCTTCAACTCGACACGCCTGCCTGCTTCGAGCAGGCCGAACCAGCGCAATGTGCGGGTCAGTGTCGGGTGCATGTTGCGATACCGCCCCGCCGCAGGATGACTGCGACGGCGAACAGGCTACTTCCTTGCAGTGGCGCGCTTCGGAACGTACAGGTCGGTCAGCGTGCCGTCGAAGGCCTCAGCCGCCATGGCCACTGTTTCGGACAGCGTCGGATGCGGATGGATCGTCAGGCCGATGTCAGCCGCATCGGCGCCCATCTCGATCGCCAGCATCACCTCGCTGATCAGGTCGCCCGCGCTGTTGCCGACGATGCCGCCACCGATGACGCGATGCGTCTGCGGATCGAACAGCAGCTTGGTGCAACCTTCGTCGCGGCCATTGGCCAGCGAGCGACCGCTTGCCGCCCAGGGGAACACGGCTTTCTCGAAGGCAATGCCCTTCGCCTTCGCCTCGGTTTCGGTGACCCCCGCCCAGGCGATCTCGGGATCGGTATAGGCGACCGAGGGAATCGAGCGCGCGTCGAAAAAGCGCTTGTGACCGGCGATGACTTCCGCCGCGACCTTGCCTTCGTGCGTAGCCTTGTGCGCGAGCATCGGCTGACCGACGACGTCGCCGATGGCGAAGATGTGCGGCACATTCGTCCGCTGCTGCCGGTCGACGGGAATGTAACCGCGCTCGTTGACCAGCACACCGGCGGCTTCGCAGCGCACATGCTTGCCGTTCGGCGTGCGACCCACGGCCACCAGCACCTTGTCGTACAGCTGCGGCTCCGGGGCCTTCTCACCCTCGAACGTGACCCGCAGCCCATCGCTCAGCGCCTCGATGCCGGTGACCCTGGTGCGCAGCATCACCGTCTCGTACTGGGCGGCGATGCGCTTTTCGAGCGGGCGCACGAGGTCCCGGTCGCAGCCAGGCATCAAGCCTTCGGTCAGTTCGACGACGCTCACCTTGACGCCGAGCGCAGCATAGACGGTCGCCATTTCGAGACCGATGATGCCGCCGCCCACGACCAGCAGGCGCTGCGGCAGGTCGAGTTCAAGTGCGCCCGTGGAATCGATGATGCGCGGGTCGTCCGGCAGGCCGGGCAGCCGGAAGGACTCGGAACCCACGGCGATGATGCAGTGGGCGAAAGTGATGGACTGGCTGTCGCCGTCCTCGCCAGTCACCTTGACCGCATGAGCATCCGCAAATATCCCGACGCCACGGACGATCGTGACCTTGCGTTGCCGGGCGAGGCCGGTGAGGCCCGTCGTCAAGCGACCCACGACCTTGTTCTTCCACTCGCGCAGCCTCGACGCGTCTATTTTCGGCGCACCGAACTCGATGCCGTGCGCGGCCATCGCACGCGCGTCCTCGATCACCTTCGCCGCGTGCAGCAGCGCCTTCGACGGAATACAGCCGACGTTGAGGCAAACGCCGCCGAGGGTCGGCCAGCGCTCGACCAGCGCGACCCTGAGGCCGAGGTCCGCGGCGCGAAACGCTGCCGTATAGCCGCCGGGACCGGCGCCAACGACGACGACGTCGTAGTCAAAGTTGGCTGGGGCGACGCCGGGCGCGGCGGCGTGCCGCGTGTCCACGGCGGCAGGTGCATGGTTCGTCGTTGCAGCGACGATGAAAGGCTGGATCGGGATCGTATCGACGTACGGCTCGCCACCGAAGGGCTCGCGCTGCCGCGGGGTTGGCTGCGCCGGTGTCGCAGCTACGTCCGCCTCGGCGTCCGGGACAACGGGCTGGCTCGATCCTTCGAACTCGAGCACGATCGCGCCGGACGCCACCTTGTCGCCCGGCTGCACCAGGATGCGCGACACCTTGCCGGCCGTCGTCGAGGGCACGTCCATCGTCGCCTTCTCGCTTTCAAGCGTGAGCAACGCCTGGTCCTTTGCGACCTGGTCACCCAATTTGACCAGCCATTCGAGGACGGTGACCTCGCCCGATGTACCGAGATCAGGCAGGCGCTCTTCGATGGCGGTCGTCGCGGCTTGCTGGTTGCCGGTCACGGGATCGCCCTCAGCAGGCCATCCACGTCGTCGAGCGCCGCGGCAAGGAACGACGTGAACCTGACTGCAGCCGCGCCATCGATGACGCGATGATCGTACGAGAGCGACAACGGCAGCAGCAGGCGCGGAACGAAGGCGCCGTCCTTGTAGACGGGTTTGTAGGCTGAGCGCGACACGCCGAGGATCGCGACCTCGGGCGCGTTGATGATCGGCGTGAAAGCGGTGCCACCAATGCCACCGAGGCTCGAGACCGTGAAGCACCCGCCCTGCATTTCGGCGGCGGAGAGCTTGCCCGCGCGCGCCTTTTCGCTGAGGTCCGCAAGGTCGCGCGCGAGTTCGAACACGTCCTTGCGATCGGCGTCGCGCACGACCGGCACGACGAGGCCGTTCGGCGTGTCGGCAGCGAAGCCGATGTGGGTGTATTTCTTGTAGACGAGCTCGCCGGCTTCGGCGTCGAGCGATGCGCAGAATTGTGGATACTGCTGCAAGGCCAGCACGCAGGCGCGGATCACGAACGCGAGTGGCGTCAGCTTGAGGCCGCGTTCCGTCGCCTGCGGTTTCAGGTTCGCGCGGGCCTGCTCCATCCCGGTGATGTCGGCTTCGTCGAACTGCGTGACGTGCGGCAGGTTCACCCAGCTGGCATGCAGCCGTGGTCCCGCAATCTTCTGGATTCGTGTGAGCGGCCTGCGCTCGATCGGCCCGAAGGCCGCGAAGTCGACGACCGGCACCCGCGGCAGCGCCGCTCCGCCGGGGGCGGCCGCGCCAACCGACGACAGGACGCGCTTCACGTAGGCCTTTACGTCGACGTCGGTGATGCGGCCCTTCTCGCCGGAGCCCTGCACCCTGGTGAGGTCGACGCCGAGTTCTCGCGCGAGTTTGCGAATCGACGGGCTCGCATGCGCACGCGCGAAGCCCGGTTCGTCGATGGCCACGCCCTTGACTGACTTCGCAGGAGAGGGGTGGGGTGCGGGCCTTGATCCCGTTTCCACCTGCACGGGCGGGGCTTGGGGCGACGGCTTTGCTGCCTCTTCCGCTGCGGCGGGAGGGGTGGGAACAAGAGCCGGCGCAGACACCTCGACGACAGCGATCACGTCGCCCTGCGACACGCGCGCGCCACGTTGCACCTTCAGCTCCCTGATGACGCCTGCGGTCGTGGCGGGAACGTCCATCGTCGCCTTCTCGGTCTCGAGCGTGATCAGCGTGCCCTCCACGGCAATGCTGTCGCCCGCCTTCACGGCGACGTCGATGACTTCGACGTCCTTGTAGTTGCCGATGTCCGGGACAAGGATTTCGAAGAGCCCGTTGCTTGCCACTTCGCTCACCCCGCGCTCAGACCGTCACCGGGTTTGGCTTCTCGGGATCAATCCCGAACGTCTCGATCGCGCTCTTGACCGTGGCACGATCGAGCTTGCCGTCATCGGCCAGCGTCTTGAGCGTTGCCAGCACGATGTAGCGGTAGTCGACTTCGAAGAAGCCTCGCAGCGCAGCGCGCGAATCACTGCGGCCATAGCCGTCCGTGCCCAGCACGTGGAACGCGCCCGGTACCCACTGCCGGACCTGGTCCGGCACGATGCGCATGTAATCGGTCGCCGCGACGAAGGGACCCTGTTGCCCGTTCAGCACTTCCTGCACGTAGGGCACGCGCGGCGGCTCGCCCGGGTGCAGCAGGTTCCAGCGTTCGGCGTCGAGCGCCTCGCGCCGCAGCTCGGAGAAGCTGGTGACGCTGAACACGTCGGCGGGCACGCCAAAATCCTTCTCCAGCACCTCCGCGGCGTGGATCACCTCGCGCAGGATCGTGCCGGAGCCGAGCAGGTTCGCACGCACCTTGCCCTTGCCGCCGCGCTTGAGCAGGTACATGCCCTTGAGGATCCCGGTCTCCGCACCCGGCGGCATTGCCGGCTGCACGTAGTTCTCGTTCATGCAGGTGATGTAATAGAAGATCGACTCGCGCTCTCCGTACATGCGGCGCAGGCCGTCCCACACGATCACCGCGAGTTCGTAGGCATACGCGGGGTCGTACGCGACGCAGTTCGGAATGGTCGTCGCGACCAGCTGGCTGTGACCGTCCTGGTGCTGCAGTCCCTCGCCGGCCAGCGTGGTGCGGCCAGCCGTGGCGCCGACCAGGAAGCCACGTGTCTGCATGTCGCCCGCCGCCCACGCAAAGTCGCCGATTCGCTGGAAGCCGAACATCGAGTAGTAGATGTAGAACGGCACCATATTCACGCCGTGATTCGCGTAGGCCGTGCCCGCCGCGATCCAGCTGCACATCGCACCGCCTTCGTTGATGCCTTCCTCGAGGATCTGGCCCTTCTTGTCCTCGCGGTAGTACAGCAACTGGTCCGCGTCCTGCGGCGTGTAGAGCTGTCCCATCGATGAATAGATGCCGATCTGGCGGAACATGCCTTCCATGCCGAAGGTGCGTGCCTCGTCAGGCACGATCGGCACGACGTGCGGGCCGATCTCCTTGTCTTTCAGCAGGATACCGAGCAGGCGCACGAACGCCATCGTCGTCGAGATCTCGCGCTCGCCCGATGCCTCGAGCAGCGGCGCAAACGCCTCGAGCGCGGGCGTCTTCAGTGGAGGCGCACGGTCACTGCGCTGGGGCAGGTAGCCGCCGAGCGTCTTGCGCTGACCCTGCAGGTACTTGAGCTCTTCGCTGTTCTCGGCGGGACGGAAGTAAGGCAGGCTCGCGATGTCGTCGTCCGATACCGGGATGTTGAAGCGGTCGCGGAATTCGCGCAGCGAAGCGTCGTCGAGCTTCTTCTGCTGGTGGGTGATGTTCTGCGCTTCGCCGCCGGTGCGACCGAGGCCGAAGCCCTTCACCGTCTTGGCCAGGATCACCGTCGGCTGGCCCGTGTGCTTCATGGCCGCCTGGTAGGCATTGAAGACCTTGCGCGCGTCGTGGCCGCCGCGGTTCAGGTGCCAGATGTCCTCGTCGGACATGTTGGCCACCATTTCCTTCAGTTCCGGGTACTTGCCGAAGAAATTCTCGCGCGTATAGGCGCCGCCTTTCGCCTTGAAATTCTGGTACTCGCCGTCGACGCATTCCATCATCAGCCGGCGCAGCAAGCCCTTGGTGTCCTGCTGCAGCAGGGGGTCCCAGCGCGATCCCCACACCACCTTGATGACGTTCCAGCCGGCGCCGAGGAACGCGGCTTCAAGTTCCTGGATGATCTTGCCGTTGCCGCGCACCGGACCGTCGAGCCGCTGCAGGTTGCAGTTGATGACGAACACGAGGTTGTCGAGCTTCTCGCGCACTGGCATCGTGATTGCGCCGAGCGATTCGGGCTCGTCCATCTCGCCGTCGCCGAGGAACGCCCAGACCTTGCGGTCGCTCACCGGCACGATGCCGCGGTGTTCGAGGTAGCGAACGAAGCGCGCCTGGTAGATCGCCATCATCGGGCCGAGTCCCATCGACACCGTCGGGAACTGCCAGAAGTCCGGCATCAGCCAGGGATGGGGATACGACGACAGGCCACCGCCCACTTCCTCGCGGAAGCGGTTCAGCTGGTCTTCGGTGAGGCGGCCTTCGAGGTAAGCCCGGGCATAGATGCCGGGCGCCGAATGTCCCTGGATGAAGACCATGTCACCGGGATGCTGCTCGCTCGGCGCGCGCCAGAAATGGTTGAAACCGACCTCGTAAAGCGTGGCGGCCGAGGCGTAACTCGCCAGGTGCCCACCGAACTCCGAGCTCTGCCGGTTGGCATGCACGACCATCGCCATGGCATTCCAGCGCAGGTAGGCCTCGATGCGCCGCTCGAGAGCCCGGTCGCCCGGGTACTCGAGCTCCTGCCCTGTCGAGATCGTGTTGACATAGGCCGTGTTCGGCTTGAACGGCAGGTACGCGCCGCTTCGGCGCGTGAAATCGATGATGCGCTCGAGCAGGTAGTGGGCCCGTTCGGCGCCCTGCGTCTTCAGCACGGAATCGATGGATTCCAGCCATTCGCGAGTTTCGGCAGGGTCGGCGTCGTCGATCTTGGACGTTTCGAACATCAGACTGGTCTCCATCCGTATCGAAAACGCGGCACCGGCCGATGGGTGGTAATGATTTGCCCGGCACGGCCTGTTAGCATGCCGCCGCGCCGGAGCGCGCGAAATCGGCTCGCGCGCTGCACGCAGAATGCGTCCGGCAATGATCCGGTCCGGGCCGATCAGGGTCAAGGTTTTCCCCATGCAAAAAGTGATTCCACCCGAGCTGAAGATCGACGTCTCGGCGCGGCCATTCGTCCTGTCGGACGCTACGCTGTCGCGTGCCGATGGCGCGGTGGTCCTGCTCGAAAAATCGACCCGGCCGGACCAGTCGGTCGAGACGCTGCCACAGGTCGCCATGTGGCGAAAACTGCTGCGGGCGCATCAGCGCAACGGCCAGGAATCGCCGATTCTCGTGACGCGGCTCCCGAATCGCAATCAGACCCTGGTCGTGGTCGGCTTCATGAAGCCCGGCGCAACGGGTTTCGAGCGGCTCGACCTGGCTGGCAAGCTCGCGCGCGAGGTGCTGCATCCCGGCGTGGCGCGCCTGCAGTTGCATGCAGGAGAGTTCACTGCCGAAGGCGAACGCACGGCTGCGCTCGAAGCCGTCCTGAGCGCGATCCTGGCTCACGTCGCACCCATGCCAGAGCAGAAGTCGAAGGCCACCGCTGTGCATGACCTGTCGCAGGTCGCAATCGCGGACCGGGCATCGTCGCTGTACGACCGCAGCGTCGCCATCGCTGCCGGCAACCACCTCGCGCGCTGGCTTGCAACGCTGCCGCCGAACGTGCTCGACTCGATTGCCTATCGTGTGGCACTGCAGAAGCTCGCGCGCCGCGAAGGCTGGTCGTTCAGGTTCTACAGCATCGGCCAGCTCGAGAAGATGGGGGCCGGTGCGTTCCTGGCCGTCGCGCGCGCCAACCCGCACCGGGGCGCGGGAATCGTCCGGCTCACGTATCGACCCAAAGGCGCACGCCCCTCGGGGGCAAGCAAAGCCGCGAGCGGCATTGCGCTCGTCGGCAAGGGGATCTGCTTCGACACTGGCGGCATCAACCTCAAGCCGCACCGCGGCATGTATTCGATGCACGGCGACATGCAGGGCAGCTCAGTCGCGGTGGGTACCCTGCTTGCGCTGACTCGTCTCGAGGCGTCGTACCCGATCGACTGCTGGCTTGCGATCACGGAGAACCAGATCGGCCCGAACGCATTCCGTCCGCAGGAAATCGTGCGCGCGCTCAATGGCGTGACGATCCAGGTCGTGCACAGCGATGCCGAAGGCCGCATGGTGCTGGCCGACACGCTGACGCTCGCGTCGCGCGAAAAGCCGCGCCTGGTGCTCGATTTCGCGACGCTCACCGGCGCCTGCGTCAATGCCCTGACCGACCGCTACGCCGGCGCATTTACCAACCGCGCGGCTCTGCATGACTGGTTGCAGCAGACTGGACGCCACAGCGGTGAGCGCGTCTGGTGCTTTCCGATGGATGCAGATTTCGACACGGAACTAGAGTGCCCCGGCGCCGACGTCCTGCAGTGCACGCTCGACAACAAGGGCGATCACATCCTGGCGTCGCGTTTCCTCAGTAAGTTCGTCGAGGATTCGGTGCCGTGGGTGCACATCGACCTCGCTCCATCCGAGCGCAAGGGTGGTCTCGCCCACGTGCCGACCGAGATGACGGGCTTCGGCGTGCGCTACGCCGTGCACCTGCTTGGCGATGCCACTGCGCTCGATGCACAGCTGCGGTCCCTGCCATGAGCACTGCCCCGCAGACGGTGACGTTGCGCCGGCCCGACGACTGGCACCTGCACGTGCGCGATGGTGCGCAACTGGCGGCCGTCGTGCCATTCACGGCAAGGCAGTTTGGCCGCGCGCTGGTGATGCCCAACCTGAAGCCACCGATGACGACCACCGACGCGCTCGCGGCGTACCGGGCGCGCATCCTGGCCGCCGTCCCGAACGGCAGCCAATTCGAGCCGCAGATGACGCTGTACCTGACCGACGACACCTCGCCGGACGAGATCCGCAAGGCAAGAGCCAGCGGCTTCGTCGCCGGCGGCAAGCTGTACCCGGCGGGCGCAACGACGCATTCCGATGCCGGCGTGACTTCAATCGAGAAGGTCTGGCCCGCGCTCGAAGCGATGGCTGAGCACGGACTCGTGCTGCAGGTGCACGGCGAAGTCACCGCGAGCGATGTCGACGTCTTCGACCGCGAGCAGGTGTTCATCGAGCGCGTGCTGAGCCGCGTGGTCGAACGCGTGCCACACCTCAAGGTCGTGTTCGAGCACATCACGACCCGTGTCGCCGCGGAATTCGTGCTGGGCGCGCGCGCGGGCGTGGCCGCCACGATCACGCCGCAGCACCTGCTGTTGAACCGCAATGCGCTGTTCGACGGCGGTATCCGCCCGCACCACTACTGCCTGCCAGTGCTCAAGCGCGAGCGCGACCGCGAGGCCCTGCTCGCCGCCGCGACCAGCGCCGACCCACGGTTCTTCCTGGGCACCGACAGCGCGCCGCATGCGCAGCAGACCAAGGAGACGGCCTGCGGCTGCGCGGGCATCTTCTCGGCCCATGCGGCCATCGAGCTGTATGCAGAAGCATTCGAGCGCGCAGGCCGTCTCGACCGACTCGAAGCATTCGCATCCGAGCGCGGGGCTGATTTCTACGGCGTGCCGCGCAACGAAGGCACCATCACCTTGCGCAAGGAAACCTGGAACGTGCCGGACAGCTATGCATTCGGACCCGCGGGCGAACGGCTCGTGCCATTTCGTGCAGGTTCGACGCTGGCATGGCGCATGCTGGACCCGGCATGACTGAAAACTACGACTACGAGTTCGTCGAACCGCGCATCGCCGACCGGTTCCGCGGCTTCCTGCCGGTCGTGGTCGACGTCGAGACCGGAGGCTTCAATCACCAGACCGACGCGCTGCTCGAGATCGCCGCAGTGCTGATCGAGATGACGCCGATGGGCGAATTGCGGCCGGGCGCGACGCACCGGTTCCACGTGCAGCCGTTCCACGGCTCGCGCATGGATCCCGCGTCGCTTGCCGTGAATGGCATCGATCCTCACCACCCGTTGCGGCCGGCGCTGCCCGAGAAAGAGGTGCTGACGCAGTTGTTCCGCGAAATCCGCAAGGAAGTCCGCGAACGAGAATGCACCCGCGCGGTGCTCGTCGGGCACAACGCGTCGTTCGACCTCAATTTCCTGAATGCGGCGATTGCCCGCACCGACGTCAAGCGCAACCCGTTCCACCCGTTCTCGAGCTTCGACACGGCGACGCTCGGCGGCGTTGCCTTCGGGCAGACCGTGCTGTCGCGGGCGATCGCGGCCGCGGGACTCGAGTGGGATCCGAATGCAGCGCATTCGGCGATCTACGACGCGGAGCGCACGGCCTCGCTCTTCTGCATCATCTGCAACAAGTTCCGCGGCTTGTACGAGGAAGCGTGCGAACGCTCACCGCAACTGGCGCAACGTGAGCCGCCGCCCGCGGACGAAGAAACCGTCTAGGGGCGAGGCCCGCCGACGCTGGCGCGTGGCGGGCGGCCTGTTCAAGCCGATTTGACCGTGGCGCCGGCTTCGTTCAAAACCTGCTGCAACTCACCTTTCTGGAACATCTCGGTGAGGATGTCCGAGCCCCCAAGCAGCTCGCCCTTGACGTAGACCTGTGGGTACGTCGGCCAGTTCGAGTAGCGCTTCAGCGCTTCGCGCAGTTCCGGGTCCTCGAAGATATTCACGTAGGCAAACTCGGCGCCGCAGGCTTCGAGCGTGCGTACCGCCGAGGCGGAGAATCCGCACTGCGGGAAGTCCGGGGTGCCTTTCATGTAGAGCACGACCGGGTTCGCCTTGAGCTGGTCCTGAATCCGCTGAGTAACGTCCACGTCCTTACCTCTCGGCCGCACGACGCAGCCTGTTCGCCGGCACCCGTGCCGACCTTGCCAATGACATCAAAACACGCGCGGCGTTCCGTTCACCTCGAACTCGATCAGTTCGCGGGGACGGTACTGGCCGTGGCGGCCTCCTGCTGACGGACACGCTCCAGGCGCGCAATGACGTGCCATTGCTCGGCAGCGCTCATCCGGCCCCACCGGGCGATCTCATCCAGCGTGCGGCCGCACCCGGTGCAGGTTCGGGCGGCATCGAGCACGCAGATGTTCAAACACGGTGATGTCGGTGCAACCTGGGTCATGCAGCCTCCTGCGCCTGCCGCGCAGGACGTTGAATTATGGGGTCCCCTCGCCTATTCTTCAAACCATTCCAAGGCCCGGGGTGAATATAACCCCCGGTTCCAAAAAGATTTTTTTCCCGCAGGAACGCAACTCCATGAATCCATTGACCACGGTTCGCGGCGCCATGACGACTGGTTTCGTCGCGGCCGTCGTGCTCGCACTGCTGATCTCGCCCACCACCTTCCACGAACTGGGTCTGGCCCGCTGGCTGCACATCCTGGCCGGCATCACCTGGATCGGCCTGCTCTACTACTTCAACCTGGTACAGATTCCCGGCCTCGCCGCTGCCGCAGCGGACAAGGGCGGCCCGGGCGGCGCCGGCATCACCAAGTACATCGCACCGGTGGCACTGTTCTGGTTCCGTTGGACGGCGCTTGCAACGTGGCTCACGGGCGCCTGGTACCTCGCACGGTCGGGCAACCTCCACGGCGCGTTCACGCTCGGCATGATGAGCGACCCGGTCAACTACTACCAGCTCGTGATCGGCATCGGCGCCTGGCTCGGCACCATCATGCTGTTCAACGTCTGGGGACTGATCTGGCCCAACCAGAAGAAGATCCTCGGCCTCAAGCCCGCGACGGACGAGGAGAAAGCCACCGCGCGCAAAGTCGCGATGCTCGCCTCACGCACGAACTTCGTGCTGTCGATCCCGATGCTGCTCTGCATGGGCTCGGCGACGCACGGTCTCCCGTTCTGATCCGAGGTCACTGACGGGCTCGCACGCGCCACTCGGCACGTGCGCGGGCCCGCCGGTGGACCGGTCAGGCACCAGACGACCCGGCTCCGGCCGGGTTTTCTTTTTGCACGAGCGGAGCGGACAATTTGCCGCGCCGCTCGCAGATGCATGTATTGATGGATGGATGGACGACCGCATGACGACCTCCCGCCTCCCCCGCTCGCACGACCCGAACGCGGCCATCGTCCTGCCTGCGGATCTGCGGGAGACCGTCGCCGCTGCCCTCAAGGAAGACGTCGGGAACGGCGATCTCACGGCGAAACTCATACCGGCCGGCCGCACGGGACGTGCGAATGTGATCACCCGCGAAACGGCGGTCGTCGCGGGCCGCCCGTATGTCGACGAAGTGTTCCGGCAAGTCGATCCCGCCGTCGTCGTGGATTGGTGCGTGGCCGATGGCGACACCGTGGAACCCAACCAGGTGCTCTACCGGCTGTCGGGCCCGGCCCGTTCGCTGCTGACCGGAGAACGAACGGCGCTCAATTTCCTGCAGGTCCTGTCTGCGACGGCGACGGTGACACGTCGCTATGCCGACGTGCTGCGCGGCCTGCCTTGTCGCGTACTCGACACGCGCAAGACACTGCCGTGTTTGCGCACCGCACAGAAATACGCCGTGCGCTGCGGCGGCGGCGTCAACCATCGCGTGGGCCTGTACGACGGCATCCTGGTGAAGGAGAACCACATCCTCGCGGCGGGCTCGATCGGCGCCGCCGTGTTGGCAGCCCAGGCCTCACCCTCGCAAGTGATGATTGAAGTGGAAGTCGAGACACTCGATGAACTGCGCCAGGCGCTCAATGCCGGTGCCGACATGGCGCTGCTCGACGAGTTCTCGCTTGCGGATCTGCGGGCCGCGGTTGAGCTCAACCGTTCCCATGCGAATGGACCGATCAAGCTCGAGGCGTCCGGGAGCGTCACGCTGGACAACCTGCGGGCGATTGGCGAAACCGGCGTGGACTTCATCTCTATCGGTTCACTGACGAAGCACGTGCGGGCCGTCGACTTGTCGATGCGGTTCGAGTACGCGGATTGAGCGAGAACACCGCTTCGGGCATCGCGAAGAGCAATGGCGCGAAAGCTCGCACGGTGCATGCAGCGTCGACCGACTCGAGGTGTTTCGTCTTGCGACGAGTGCTGCTACACATCTGACCAATTGCGACTGGTATCAATGACTTCGCGAGACTCCAGTCCCGTCGAACCCGGAAATCGTGCGCCATCCCTTTTTTGACGCTTCAAGCGAACCTTGGGAGCCCTCATCTCTCAAGGAGACTGCCGTGGAAAAGGTCAGAACCGTTCCCACCGTCGCGTGGAACCGGGGAATGCTGCGTGGGCAAAAGCCGCCACTTAAATCCCAGGAGATCTGGGCGATACGTGTGCGGCTGCAGATCGGGCGTCGGGTGCGCGACCTGGCACTATTCAACCTGGCGATCGACAGCAAGCTGCGCGGGTGTGACCTGGTCGCCCTGAAGATGCACGACGTTGCACCTTCAGGCGCGGTCGCGTCGCGGGCGATCGTTATGCAGCGGAAGACGCAGCGGCCGGTTCAGTTCGAGATCACGGATCAGACCCGCGACGCATTGTCGGCGTGGATCGCGGCTGCGCGGCTTCGGCACGATCAGCATCTGTTCCCAAGTCGAATCGCGTCGTCACCTCACCTCTCTACTCGGCAGTACGCGCGCATCGTCCGGCGCTGGGTCGCCTCGATAGGGCTTGAGCCTTCAGCCTATGGCATCCACACAATGCGCAGGACGAAGGCAACGCTGATCTATCGCCGGACGCGCAACATTCGGGCAGTGCAACTCCTGCTCGGGCACTCCAAGCTCGAGAGCACCGTCCGCTACCTTGGCATAGAAGTCGATGATGCCTTGGAAATCTCGGAGCAGACAGACGCGTGAGGGTTTAAGTTGAAGCGACCGTCGACGACGGTCGCATTTCGACCCATCCGAGACTGTCGTCGTCCAAGGAAGCGGACGTTCGTCGCGAAGACGACTACTGCCGACTGCCGCCAACCGGTTTGAGCAAGATGTTGACCGCACTCGGTGCACCACGGGTGATGGCCGCGTAATGCTGGTCGCTGATGAAGCGCAGCTTGCCGTTATCTTCAATTCGGGCCTGCACCGCATACGTGTGATTCGCCTGGATCTCTGCAGGATCGAACCCAATCTCAAACGTAAACGGAACCTGGTTGCCGGCCGCCTGAATTATTTGTTCACCGAGCACGATGGCGGGTGCGTCGGCGCGCGATGCTTCTAAGAGTTGCACGTTGATTACTGCAGTCGGTGACAGCGCAATGCGCTCGAGATAGGTGACAGCCCCCGTTACCTTGGTCACGTCCGCACCCCCATCGCCTGGCACGCTACTCGCCGCGGAACATCCAACGAGCCATCCGGCCACGGCCACTATTACGCCAGCCATTCCGCTCCGACGCATCATGTGTCGAATCCCCAGAAAAGATGTGGGCCGAGGCCTCGCGGCCCCGACCCACCGGTGCGCCGGCGAAAGTGGGGTGGGGTTTCCCGCCGTGGTGCCTATACGGGTCACATTTTCGCAGCGTAGATCGTCTTTCCTTCCTTGATCGTCTCCACGACCTTGATGTCCTTGATTGCCATCCGCTCGACCTTCAGGGGGTTCTTTTCGAGAATCACCAGGTCGGCGAGCTTGCCGGGCTCGAGGGAGCCCTTGCTGGTTTGCTCGCCGTACTGCTCGGCCGCCCAGATCGTCATGGCCTTCAAGCCCTCAAGAGGCGTTACCCGCTGGTCAAGGCCGATTTCAACACCAGCTCTTGAAATGCGGTTCACCGCCGACCAGAGCATGAACATCTGATCGAGCGGCGCGACCACGAAATCGGTGTGGTTGGTCGGATGGAGTCCGGCATCGATCGCGTCGCGCATCGGGCTGATATACGTCGCCTGCTCCTTGCCCCGGTTCGCAATGTGCGCTTCCGCGAAATAGTAGGTGTGCAGCGTGTAGAACGAGGGGCGGATCTTGTACTCGACGTACTTCGGGATCTGGTCCTTGCGGGTGAACTGCGCGTGGATCATGGTCACATGCCGGTCCCTGGTGAGGTCGCCGGCGGCCGCGAATTCATGTGCCTTGAAGAACGCGTCGATCGCCCCGTCGCCGTTGGCGTGGAGATTCAGTGGAACTCCAAGGTCGTAGACCTTCTTGACCATACGGTTGATCATCTCCTGCGGGAACGTCAATTCCCCGGTCCAGTTCTTCTCGCCGCTCGGGCCTCCGGTCAGGTACGGCGTAGTGAAGAAGGCGGTTCTGCCCTGCGGCGAGCCGTCGATGGTGATTTTTACGCCGCCGATCTTGAGGTGCCTGTCGTACTTGCCCCATTCGGAGACCGGGAACTCCGCGAGGATGTTGTCCACGTCCGTCACGAACGGGTATGCGATCACGTCGATGATGTTGGCCCCGGCATCCGTAGCACGCTTCATCGTCTGCAACGGCGCCAGGTGAGTTGCCCCTTCGTGGGCGGTGGTGATGCCGGCTTCGGCGTAGAGCATCTGGCCAGCCTTGGTCCAGGCTATTTCCTGCTCCGGCGTCATCGGCTCCGCCTTTTCCATCACTGGAAGGAACGCGGTCTCCATGATCAGGCCGTAGGGCTGGTTGGTGCCGGGCTTGCGCACGATGACGCCGCCCGGGGGGGTCTTGGTGGCGGCGCTGAACCCGTACTTCTTGAGCGCCAGGCTGTTCATCACGGTCCCGTGCATCGACACGTGGTCGATGCGCACCGGGTTGTCCGGGAACGCCTTGTCGAGATCGTCGCGGTTCAGAAGTCGGCCGTCCGGCATGACGGTGTCGTCATAGCCGTAGCCCACGATCATCTCGCCCTTGGGGATCTTGCGCTCCTCGGCGAACCTCTTCAGCTCGGCGATGATGCTTTCTACATCCTTGCCCGGCCCGGAGGGCGGCGCGTACAACTTGCACTGGTTGGCCACCAGCAGCGAGTTGATGTAGTGCGAGTGAGCGTCGAGGAAACTCGGCATCAGCGTCTTACCGCCGAGGTCGATGACTCTGGTGGCGGCACTCTTGTGCGCCGCCTCGATGTCCGCGCGCGCTCCGACGGCGAGGATCTTGCCGTCCTTCAC
Organism: uncultured Gammaproteobacteria bacterium; assembly: GCA_963743995.1. GTDB lineage: Bacteria > Pseudomonadota > Gammaproteobacteria > Steroidobacterales > Steroidobacteraceae > RPQJ01. The sequence continues at coordinate 165,148 of CAVUSC010000002.1, forward strand.
GGCCAACGCCTCGACGGTCGGCTGGGCGTCGTTGATGGTGACGATGTCGCCGCCGACGTAGATCGTGTCCGCCGCCTGTTCGGCCGCAAGCGTTGCGGCGCCGGATTCCGCGGAGGCGGGAGCCTCCGTCTTTCGACTGCAGCCCGCGAGGCCGACGATTGTCGCGGCAAGGGCAATTGCCGCCAGCGTTCTGAAATTCAGGTTCGCCACTCGGAAAGTCTCCCGTGGTCGATGTTCTTCAGTTGGGTCGCGTGCATCCGGATGATGCACAACGAACCATTCGCCGTTCAACTCGGACCAGATTTGCCCGGGCGGCAACGGTTTGCGGCCGCGGGCAATCGCAGTTCTTTCCGTTCGATCGCGCCACGAGCGTCTGCGTTCAAGCGCCGGCACGTCCGGCCGGTCTTGGCCGACAATCGCCGGTCGCGGGTATTCTAACGGGGGACTTGTTTTGCGGTGCGGCAATCCGGCCGCTCTCGGCTGCGGATTCAACTGGTCGATGCAACACCTAGACTCTAATCGTAGAGCGGAGGGTGTTGTAAATGAAATACCGCACTAGGACTTTCTACACGGCGACCCAGAAGGCGCTGATGTGGGAGCGCTGGCAGGCGGGCGACACGTTGCACTCGATCGCGCGCATGTTCGACCGCAGGCATACTTCGGTCCACCATATTTTGGCGAGATCGGGCGGCATTCGGCCGGCGGCTCGAACGCGCTCGACGCAAGTTCTGGCGCTGGCGGAGCGCGAAGAGATATCTCGCGGAGCTAAAGTCGGCCTGTCGGTCCGCACCATTGCCCGTTTGCTGGGGCGCGCTCCGAGTACGGTGAGCCGGGAGATCCGCCGCAATGGCGGTCGTTGCAGCTATCGCGCGAGCACGGCCGAGCAAGGCGCCTGGGATCGGGCACTGCGTCCGAAGCGCTGTAAACTGGCCCAGAATCGCGCACTGGCCCGCCTGGTGGCCGGCAAGCTGCGGCTGCAGTGGTCGCCGTACCAGGTGGCTGGCTGGCTCAAGCGCACGTACCCGCAGGATGAGACGCTTCAGGTGTCCCACGAGACGATTTACCGCACGCTGTTCATCCAGGCTCGCGGGGCCCTGAAGAAGGAGCTTCTGCAGCACCTGCGACGGACGCGGGGCATGCGGCGCTCGCGTCACTACTCGATGAAGACCGCCACCCACGGTCGAATCACAGAGACGGTGTCGATCAGCGAGCGGCCAGCCGAGGCGGAAGACCGAGCTGTGCCGGGTCACTGGGAAGGGGACCTGCTCTTCGGCAGCAACAACAGCCAGATCGCGACACTGGTTGAACGCCAGACACGCTATGTGATGCTCGTTCGAGTGGCCTGGAAGGACAGCGAGACCGTCATCAATGCGCTCATCAAGCAGGCGCACAAGCTGCCTCGCGAACTCTACAAGTCGCTGACCTGGGATCGCGGCTCGGAGATGGCCGAGCACAGACGCTTCTCGCTGGCGACGGACGTGAAGGTCTACTTCTGCGATCCGCAGCAGCCGTGGCAGCGCGGTTCGAACGAGAACACCAATGGACTGCTGCGTCAGTACTTCCCAAAGGGCATGGATCTATCGGATATTAGCCAGAGCAAGCTCAACTCTGTTGCTCGTCAGCTGAACGAACGTCCCCGGCAGACGCTCAACTTCGAGACACCGGCAGAGCGCTTTGCTCAATGCGTTGCGTCGACCGGTTGAATCCGCAGCCAGGAGCGGTCCCTCAAGAACGCCGCGACAGCTTCCCGGAATCGGTCATTGCTCGCCTGTCCCCTCGCACCAGTGTGGGTTCGATTCCCATCACCCGCTCCACCTTCTTAGCCAAGCCGAGCAAGGCTCGGCCAGCACCAGCGAAATCACGAAGCGGGACCGACGCGGTGGTCGAATCGGCTTTGCAAGTCATCGCTATGAAAGTCCTGGTTGGAGCCGGCGCAGACGGTCGGCGCGGATGCACTAGAAGCTCACGCTGTAGAACAGCATTGGGCCCTGGTAAGTCCAGTCCAGCGATCCATCGAATTGTTCCTTTGTCATGTTGAGGTCCACGGCGAACCGGTCGTACCCGAGGCCGATGCCGAGCCACTGGCTGGGTTGCCAGAGCACGATCGCTCGAAGATTGACCAGGCTGCCGTCGTATTCATCGACCTCGAGTGCAAAGTACTGAGCGGAAAGGTCGAGCCAGAAATCCCCTGGCAATGCCAAGAGCCCCCGCAGACCGATCACCGGCAGGGGTGCGCCAACGTCGCCGGTCTCGGAGATGTTTGCAGCCAGCGTGCCACCGGACGCCTCGGCCTCGGCTGACAACGTGAGTTCGAGCTCCGTATAGTGCACGCCGATCGAAGCGGCGATCTCGTAGTTGTCGCGCTGCAGGACTGCATACTCGTAGGCCAGCTCATAGACGTCGAAGTTGAATTCGCCTTGCACCCGCGCGCTGGCCGGGAAGGTCTCATCGCCCCATTCGATGTCCTGTTCCAGCACCAGCGAGTTCTCGCGGGAAGAACTGAACCAGGTGGCGCGCAACATATGCCGCTCCGCGAACCGCCACTGGGCGTCCAGGCGGAAGCGCGTGACGTCGCCCTCGCCGAAGGTCTTCTCCCAATCGAAGTCGGTGCCTTCGTCGAGTTCGCCGTCCAGCCTCACGTCCGTGTTGGTGTCGACGATGTAGGAACCCAGCGCGACGAAGAATCGTTGCTCGAGCAGGTCCGGCGAGTCGGCAGCGACGGCGCTCAACGGCCCCGTCGCGAATGCCGCAAGGCACACCGCCCGGCCCAATCCCCCTATTGCGCGGATCTTCCCCATGATCATCACGCGGCTCCCTCGATTCATGTTGGCTTCCGGAGGCTGGGCCTGATGTCGGGAGGCTCTTGCTGGGTGCGGGGGCGTCCAGCGAGCAGAGGCCGCAGTGGACTTCTCTGGCGCGAAATCCGGTCTGCGGCCCATGCCTCGTCGTAAGGTCAGTCGCCTGCCGCCTGGGCCGGCAACACGTCGGGCACCTCGAACGCGGCCAGTGGCTTTTGCGGCGCCTTTGCAGCCGTCCCCGGCAGAATTTCGAAGTTCGGCGCGAACGAGACCATCAGGCCGCGCAGCTGATCGAATGGCTTGCGGTCGCCTTCGAACTTCGCCTTGCCGGCATTGATCAGGTCATCGAACGTGCTCGCGCCCATCATCACCTGGTTCAAGTCGGTGCGGTTGACGGTGATGGTCAGGTCAGGGTTCTTCGCCAGCTGACCCTTGATGTTGGTCAACGTCGCGTTGCTCATCTCGACAAGATGCGTCTCGCCGTTGTCCGGCGTGACCAGGTTGATGGTGAAGCGCAGGCCGTCGGCCTTGCGCGGATCCATGCTGATGGCCAGGAAATCGAGCCAGTTCTCGGTCGACATCGCGCGCACGGTGTCCGGACCGGACGACCTGATGGCCGGCCCGCCAGGCAGGCCGTTGCGCAGTTCGTAGGCGCCCTGCAGGAAGATGTTGCGCAGCGTCGGGCTTTCCTTCTGGAAGCCCAGTTGCTCGAAGGCGTCCGCCAGCAGGTCCTTCGCCGCCTGGTTCCCGGGTTGCGCGAACACCAGCTTGTTCAGGATTTCCGACGCCTCGTCATACCTGCCCTCGCCAATCAGTTCCCTGCCTCTCGCGATGATCCTGTCCGATCCGCCCATCATCTCGACATAGATCGGCGCCGAGTCCCTGGGCGACAGGGGTGCGATGTTCACCGGATTTCCGTCCCAGTAGCCGAGGAAGCGGTTGATCACGCCGCGGCTGTTGTGCATTTCCGACCCGTGGTAGCTGTGCGCGGGCCATTGCTTCCAGAGGCTGGGCGGGAGCTTGTAGACGTTCTGGATCTCATTGATCGTCACGCCGAGGTTGGCGTAGTGCAGCGACTGGTTGTTGAGGTTGGCGTACGTGTCACGCTGCACCCGCATCACCTCCTGGATGCGGGCATTGCCCCAGCGCGGCCAGCTGTGCGAGGCGAACATGACTTCCGCATCCTGGCCAAACCGGTACAACGCCTCGTTGATCTGCTTCGACCAGTTCAGCGCATTGCGCACCGGCGCGCCGCGGGGCGTGTAGATGTTGTGAATGGTGCCGGTGATGTTCTCGGCCGCCCAGAATGCCTTGAGCTGCGGGAACCAGGTGTTCATCTCCACTGGCGCCTCTGTGTCGGGTGTGTTCTGGAACACCATTTTCACGCCGTCGACCGTCACGTCCTGGAAGTCCTCCCTGATGATGAGGTTCGGCGCAATCAACCCGACGTTGCCGTTGGCGACGTTCTTGCCGATTGACTGATCCGCGTGACCGTTCGGGTCGCGCGGCAGCAGCACGGCGTACGAGTACTGGGTGCGCCGCGACATGGCGTTGCCGGAAAAAACGTTTTCCTCGATGGCCGCCTGCATGAACCCCGCTGGAGCGATCACCTTGACCTTGCCGCTGATCACGTCGGCCTCGTCGACGACGCCGCGCACGCCGCCGAAGTGGTCTACGTGCGAGTGCGAATACACGACGCCCAGGACCGGTCGCTTGCCGAGCTTGTCGTTGATGAACTCGAGCGCAGCGCGCGCAGTCTCCTTGGCAGTGAGCGGGTCGAAGACGATCCAGCCGGTGTCGCCCTTGATGAACGTGATGTTGGCCAGGTCGAAGCCGCGCACCTGGTAGATCCTGCCCGGCATGACCTCGTACAGGCCGTACGCCATGTTCAGCACCGCCTGGCGCTGCAGTGACGGGTGGATGCTCTGGAAATCCTTGTCCTGCAGCAGCCACTGGTAACTGGACATGTCCCAGGCGACGTTGCCGGCATCGGCCATGATCTTCATGAATGGCGGCTCGGCGATGAAACCCTTCTTGGCCTCGTCGAAGTCGCGCTTGTCTTCGAAGGGCAGCGTGGCGATCACGCCCTTGCGCAGTTCGAGCGTGTACGTCGATGGCGGCTGGCCTTTCGGATCGAAATGCTTGACCTGCGCCGGCGGGTGTCCTACCGCGGCGCCCTGCGCCTGCGCGGCACCGTCGTTGAAGGCGATCGGAGCAAGCAACGCAGCCGCGGTACTCGCGGCAATCATCCATCTGCTGTGGGGTCGGCGGGTCGTCATGGCGAACTCCAGTTTTCGGGCAATGCGGAAAGCGAGTTACTGGCACTATCGTAGGCCGGATCGACGCAGCGGGTGCCTATCTTTTGGTATAGATCGACGCGTGCGTCTGGCTAACGAGGCTGCTGCGATACCGCCTCCAGCGCAGACACGATGCTGGCCAGCAGCTCACTGCTGGAAACGGGCTTATGCAGTACACGCAGCCCGCCTGCACGCTCGGCGCTCGAGTTCGATGGCTGGATCGTCGCTCGCCGTAATGAACACTACCGGCAGTCGCGGGTGACTGACCTGCAGGCGCATCTGCACCTCAATCCCGGACAGCCCTGGCAGGTGGACATCCAGCAAGGCGCAGTTGGGCATGTCATCACCGAGGGCCCCAAGGAACTCCTCGCCGGATGCATACGCCCTCACCTCGTAGTCGGCCAAGCGCAACAGCCGGCCCAGCGCTATGCGGACCGAAGACTCGTCATCCACCAGGGCGATTCGGGGCGGGGGCATTTCGCCGGCAACGGTGAGCCGCAGCGGCGAGGTGCGGAACTGGCCGTTGGCATAGCTCGACTGTTCACAACGTCAGGCGGGCTGCCAGATACATCAGTTCTGCGACGGTGTCGGCTCGCATGTGTTCCATCAGGTGGGCGCGGTGGAACTTGACCGTTGCCTCCGAGATGCCAAGCTCGCCGGCGATCTGCTTGTTGAGTTTGCCGGCCGCCAGGCCCGCCAGCACTTCGCGCTCGCGAGCCGAGAGGCTCGCATGTCGTTGACGAAGCACTGCGTCGTCGTCCTTCGCCAGACGAGCCAGCGCGTCCTGCGCCACGGCAGCTCGCACTGCAGCCAGGAAAGTCGCGCCCGCAACCGGCTTGGTCAGGAAGTCCACTGCGCCGGCCTTGATCGCTTGAACGGACCTTGGAATGTCGCCGACCCCGGTCAGGAAGACGATCGGCAACGACGGGCCAACCTCAGCCAGACGGCGTTGCAGCGCCAGCCCGTCGAGCCCCGGCAGGTTGACGTCGAGCACCAGGCAGCCCGGCACCGATGCGTCGTACTGCGTGAGGAATTCTTCCGCCGATTCGAAAAGGACGGTCTGAAACCCATGCTCGCGCAACAGCCGCGCCTGGGCCTTCAGCACCGATCTGTCGTCATCGACGAGGAAGACCGTGGGCATGATGGCGTCCGCGGTCATGTAGATGCCAGTGCCGGCAGCCGCGCATAGAACGCGGCGCCGCCCTCAGGCGCGTTCGTAGCGGCCAGGCTGCCACGATGCGCATCTGCGATTGAACGACAGATCGCCAGTCCCATGCCCATGCCCATGCCCATGCCCATGCCCATGCCATTGACCTTGGTTGTCCAGAAGGGTTCGAACAGCTTGCCCAGCGCCGCCGTGGCGATGCCCGGGCCTTGGTCGGCGACGCAGAGGCTGACGACGTCGGCGCGAAACGAGGTACTGATCGTCAGGGTCCGCTCCGCCTCGGTCAGGTCGGTCATCGCTTCCGTGGCATTGACGATCAGGTTCAGGACCAGTTGCTGGAGCTGCACCCGGTCGCCCGCAATCAGTGGCAAGGCCGGCGCAAGCTGCGTTTGTAGGGTGACGTGGCGGGACGTCAGCATGCTGCGGGTGAATTCGATCGTGTCGCGAACAAGGTCGTTGACATCGAGCGGCTCGAACAAGGGTTCACCGCGCTTGAACACTACGCCGAGACGGCGAATCACCTGGGCGGCGCGATGATCCTCGGCCACGATGTCGGCAAAGATCTCGCGCAGCTCCGGCAGGTCGACTTGCTCGCGCTCGACCATCTTCTGCGCGGCCTCGGCATTACCGAGGATGGAAGCCAGCGGCTGGTTCAACTGGTGTGCGATCGACGCGGAAAGCTGCCCCAGCAGCGAGGCGCGAGTCATGTGATTGAGCGCGGCACGGTCCTGCTCGGCCTGGACTTCAGCGCGTTTGCGTTGGGTGATGTCGGTTGCCACGCCCAGCAGCCTTGGCGTCAGCGCGTCATCGGCGCGTCCACGTGCCGACTGCCACCGCCATTCGCCATCCGACGCCGCCACCCGGTACTCCACCTCGAACTCCTCGTGCGTGGCCAGAGCGTCACGCAGCACCATGTCGACGACATCGCGGTGCTGCGGGTGAACACGCGCCAGAGTGCTTCGGAAATCCAGGAGCGCCCCGGACCCCTGGCCGGACCGCGGTGACGCGGAACACGTCCCGGCGGCCGGCAAGGAGCCACCATCCAGGACCCAGGTCGACAAATTTGCCGCGTTTACCGCGAGGCGCATGTGCTCCTCGCTTTGAGTCAGCGCGGCCGCGGTGCGACGCCGGCGTCGGCGCTCGAGAACAAGCGCAACGATGAGACCGGCCTGAAGCAACATCACGAAGTCGGCCGAGAGTACCTCTCGTCGGTAGCCCTGCCAGAGTGTGGGTTCCCTGAAATGCACGATCGCGTCCGGCGGCACGGTTCGCGGTGAGATGCCCCAGCGCTGCAGTTGCCGCCAGTCAACGTGCAGCGGCGCAGGCATGGTCGCGGGAAGGTCCAGCGAAGCCGGGGACGCGCCATCGAGCAGCGAGATCGCGGTTTGTGCGCCGAGGCGACCCATGGCATCGTAGCTTGCCATGCGGCCACCGACGATGCCCGTGCCGATCAGGGTCGAGAAGGGCCCGTAGACCGGCGCCGACGACGCGGCCGCGACGAGCTGGGTGGCGTCGCGCGGCACGAACTCGCGTCCGCCCCCATCGCGGAAGAATCCAGGGGTGAACACGATCGAGCCCGCCGGCAAATTGCGCAATCGTCGCTGCAGCTCGACGACGGGCAGGCCGGCCAGGAAGTCAATGGCGAGCCCTTGCGGAAGGCCGGCTGACTGGTCCCGCAATCGCGCCTCCCACACCCGGTCCCAGGGACCGGCGCCGGTCACGATGGCAAGTCGGTCAGCTTCCGGATGCCAGCGCAGCGCCTGTTCAACGGCGCTGACAAATTCGAACGCCAGCGGCGTGCCAACCACATCCGGCGGCAGCGGTGACAGCGACAGCAGCGTCGTCGACGAGACGGCCAGATGCACGATCGGAACTTGCGCAAACAGCGCGGCACGATGGCGCAGCATGAAATCCAGCGCTTCGTCGGCAGCGACAATGATCACTTCCAGCGGGTGTGCCGCGTACTTCTCGCGCAGGCAGGTGACGGACGCGCGTTCGTACGCCTCGCCGGTGAATCGCGGGTTGTCGAGAAACTCGGCGGATGCCACGACCGCGAGATCGGAGCGGGTCGCGAATGCTTCAGCCAGGCCCCGGTCACACTCGATGTTCGCGGGCAGCAGCCTGCCATGAGAATAGAGCACCAGGACATTCCGGGGTATCGCCGCCTGGGCGGGCGGGGTCACCATCATCAGCAGGCAGGCCAGCGTCAGCCACAAGGGCGCCGACAGGAAGCGACTAATGTCGTCCAGCACAGCCAGCATGGCGAATCGACTTGTTGCCACGTCTCATTCCCAGCCGCATCCTGTTCGCACGCTCGAGGCGCCCACGTCATGGTCGTAGTCAGGCGCAGATTGGTCGTCTTTTACGCTATTCACCATGCTCCATCCACAGTCCGCTCATCCTTGGATTCCTCAGCTATCACCTTCAAGCAGCGTGCGCTCGAGCGCGCCCGGCAGGTCGACGCCGGAAGATGCAACTGGCTGCCGTTGATTCGGCGCGGGGCTCCGTCTGCACCCGTTGTAGGGCACCGACCGGGGGCTGTGGTCGATCTGGGTCGACGGCAACTGGCAGCTGATATTGGAAGTTCGCGACGGGCAGGCGTACGTGCTCGACTATGAGGACGACCACTGATGACCATGCACACCCTCCGCATCCCGACCAGTTCATCTCGGCGGTGTACCTGGAGCCCAATAGTCTGAGTCGTCGCGAGCAGGCCACTAAGCTGGGCGTTGCCCCGCCCGCCCCGAATCGGGTGCTGATCGGAGCAAGCGGGGTGAGCCCGGAGTTGGCGTTGCGGCTGTCGAAGTGCCTGGACCGATCGCCGGCGAGCTGGCTGGCCATGCAGTAAAGCCAGTATCTCTGGCTGGCCAGACCGCAGATGTACCTGAGCCACGTCGCCAAGGCGCGATTCACGGCCGCCTGAACGTTCGGCGACCGGATTTTACATGCTAACCACACGCGGGACCGGCGCTCTTCGTAAGTGACTGATCCAGCGGTCAGAGCAGGGCGGCTCACGTGGGTTCGATTCCCATCACCCGCTCGTGTTCCAGCGACCGGCATTCCGAGCGTCTGCTTCTCGCAGGCCCGACGGACTGCTTCGGGTCGACACTCGCCCGTCAGGGTTTAATTGCCAAATAGGATTTGATGTTTCAGCTGAGGGCGTGCGAGAACGGCAAGTCGAGCATCGCGTTGACGGAGCGAGATGGGGTGTTTACCCCAACAACACCATCAGCCGGGGTGCCCCGATGCGTTGCATCGTCTGCAACAGGTTGTACCCGAGTACCGCGATCGACATTTCCGCTCTCGCGCCGCTTAGGCCTCGGCAACTGAAGCGTTTGAAGCCCAGGACGCCCTTCAGCACCGCGAACGGACGCTCTGCGATGCTCGCGGCGTTTTCGCATGAGCCCCGGCTCCGCCTGCAGGCGCGCCTCCGAGCGCTGATAGGCGGCTTCGAAGAAGTGGCGCGTGACGCTGCGCGCGTTGGAGGGGGTGCATTGAGACTGCAACGGACATTGGTTGCAACCGGTGCGCCGGTACAGGTGCAACTTGCGGCGCGCGTCTTGGGCGTAGTGCCGCAGTTCCTGCCCCGCCGGGCAGCGGTACAGGTCGCGCTCACCGTCGTAGTTGAAGTCCGCCTTCTGATAGAGCCCCGCGCCACTGCCGGGGATGATCCGGCGCGGTACGGTGGCCGTGATTCCAGCGTCATCACACAACTGCAGGTGTTCGCCGTTGGCATACCCGCCATCGGCCACGACCGTGAGCTGTTCGACGCTCAGGGCCGCCTTCGTCTCCTGCGCCATCGGCCACAACTGGCGGGTGTCGCCAGGTTCGTTGGTCGACCTCGTGGTGAACGATCAGGTCGGCCTACGCGCTCTGCACGTTTAGCCAGCAGGGCTCGCGCCCGGAGAGCGTGAGACGCGCTCCGGCTCACTCTCGCAGTGCTCATTGCAATTGCCTGCGTCCATCGCGAGTTCGCATCGCTCGAGCCGCTCGGCACGCCGACCAGCTTCTGCAGCTGCTCGACATGCTCACGCTCCAACGTCTCGAGCGGTTCCTCTGGTCGGCGGTCGAGGCGTTGCAGGTACGCCTGCACTTGCTCCTCGATCAGCTTGCGATCACGCTGCAGGTGGCTGCGCGTGAGCACGCCGTCGATGCGGCCACCGACTTGAACTTGCTGCCATCGATCGCGACGAAGGCCGACGACCACAACTGGGCCTCGCGGCAAAACTCGATGAATGCCCGGCATGCACCACGGATCGCAACACCGTTATCCTTCCGGAAGTCGGCGATCGTCTTGAAGTCCGGAAACATGGGTAGGCCCAGTGCCCGGGCAGCGGTGGGCTGCGCGCACCCCCATCAATCTAGCGCTGCGGATCCGGCGACCACCGCATCCTTAGGATTACCGTGGACGTCTGAGCAGGACGTCTTGCGCCCCGCCCCGCCGCCGTGCGCCGTGCGCAGTCTTCGGTCACGAAGACGAAGCTCAGGCGCCCTCGTGCAGCGGTCGATTCCGTGTCTTTTCGGGCGGGCGTGTCTGCCTTTCCGCCCGCCCGAAAAGACACGGAATCGACCGCCTGCGCACTCCGGCCCGAGCAAGCTCTAAGAAAAAGAAGATGCGCCCGCGCAGAACGCGCCAGGCACGACGACACTCAGCCGTTCACAGCCACCTTGAGGATGCGGGTGGGCGCCGAGATGCCGTAGCCCTGCGCGTAGTCGACGCCGAGCGACCGCAGCATGTTGATGATCTCCTCGTTCTCCGCAAACTCGGCGATCGTCTTCTTGCCGGTCAGGTGACCGATCTCGTTGATCGACCGCACCATCTCGCGGTCGATCGGGTCGTGCAGGATCTCCTTGACGAAGCTGCCGTCGATCTTGAGAAAGTCGACGGGGAAATGCTTCAGGTAACCGAACGACGACAGTCCGGTGCCGAAGTCGTCGAGCGCGAACTTGCAGCCCTTCTTCTTCAGCGCTTCGATGAACCGGTTGGCTTGCGAAAAACTGGCGATTGCCGCCGTCTCCGTGATCTCGAAGCAGAGTTTGGAAGGATCGATGCCGCTCGTTTCAATCAGGTCGCTCACGAACGGCAGGAACTTGTCGTCGCCGAGACTCTGGCCCGACAGGTTGATCGAGCACAGCGCCAGGCGCTCGCGTTCGTCGGAATCGGAGATCAGCCAGCGCAGCGCGTTCTCCACGACCCACTTGTCGATGGCCGGCGTGATGCCGTAACGCTCCGCCGCCGCGATGAAGTTGTCGGGCGAGATGATCTTGCCCTGCTCGTCACGCATGCGCAGCAACAGCTCATAGTGCGCGCCCGGTTCGATGCGTTGCAGCGGCTGGATCGTCATGCGGAACAATTCGAAGCGCGACTCCTCGAGCGCGTTGTTGATCTTTGCCGCCCACTGCATCTCCTTGCGGCGGCGCATGAGATCCATGTCGTTCGCCTGGAAGCTGTACACGCGATTGCGGCCTGCCTCCTTGGCCGCGGCACACGCGCTGTCGGCCGCGGAGAGCAGCGCCGCGACGTCCTCGCTGTCGCCGGCGATCGGCACCACGCCGACACTGCAGCCGAGCCTGAACGTGCGCTCCTCCCAGACGAACTTGTACTTGCTGATCGTGTCGCGCAGCTGCTCTGCCATGTCCAGCGCTTCTTCCAGCGAGCAGCTTTCGAGCAGCACGCCGAACTCGTCGCCACCGAGGCGCGCCAGCGTGTCACGCCAGCGGATCTTGGTCTTGAGCAGCGCACCCACCTGGCCCAGCAGGGCGTCGCCCGCACTGTGTCCGCAGGTGTCGTTGATGATCTTGAACTGGTCGATGTCGATGTGGCACAGCGCGTACTGCGTCTCCCGCGCCTTGGCGCTGCGCAGCGATCGTTCAAGGCGAGCCTCGAACTCGCGCCGATTGACGAGACCCGTGAGGATGTCGTGGCTCGCGTGGTATGAAAGCTTGCGGTTCAGCTCGCGGCTCTCGCTGACGTCGTGGAACACCAGCACGCCGCCGCAGACCGCGCCCGACCCGTCGCGGATGGGCGAGGCCGTGCTCTCGATGTACATCTCGTTGCCGTCGCGCTTGATCAGCAGCGTCGGGCGCACCGACTTGATTGCGCGGGCACGGCGAATCGCCACCGACAACGGATTCTCGAGGGGCTCGCAAGTTTCCTCATGAAAACCGCGGAAGATCTCGTCGATCCCCTTGCCCTGCGCTTCCTCGAACTTCCAGCCAGTGAGTTCCTCGGCCGTGGGGTTCAGGTACTCGACGATCATGTGGCCGTCGGTGGTGATGACGCCGTCGCCGATCGACTGCAGCGTGATCTGCGCGCTTTCCTTTTCCTTGAACAGCGCGTCTTCATAGAGCTTGCGCTCGGTGATGTCGAACTCGACACACACCAGCCGGCGCAGCCGACCCGTGCCGTCGACGCGGGCCTGGGCGCGGCTCACGACCCAGCGCCAGTCGCCCTTGACGTGCCGCATGCGGTGCACGCTTTCGAACATCGCCGTCTTGCCGGCAATGTGGTCGCGGATCATCGCCTGGACGCGGGCGAGGTCGTCCGGATGCACGAGGCGGCGCCAGTCCGGCGTCACCTGCAGGTCGTGCTCATCGTAGCCGAGCATCTTGCGCCAGCGCGGCGAGTAGTAAACCGTGTTGTTCTCGACGTCAAAGTCCCACATGCCGTCATTGGCAGCAGGCAGCGACAGTGCATTGCGTTCTTCGAGCTTGGCCAGGTACCGCTGCACGCGCAGGCGCTCGAGGCCGGTGGCGAAGCTCGAACCGATCAACTTCAGCATCAGGTGCAGGTTGGCATCCCAGCCTTCCTTGCGCGGCTGGGACGAGAACATCGCGAGGAAGCCGTGGACGCGGCCGTTCAGCGCCAGGCCGCAGACGAGCGCCGAGCGAACGTTGAACTCCACCAGGCGAGCCGCGTCGACCGTGTGCTCACGGCGGGGCTGTTGTGTGTCGCGGATTTCCGCGAGTCGCAGGTGGTCGAGCTTGCCGGTCAGCACGGGAAGGCGCTCCACGGCATCGCCTTTCATGACTTGCGGATCGAAGGGCGTGACCAGCCCGGTGGAGGCCGCCACGCGCTCGATGCGCTTGCGATCGCCGTCAAGGAGCGCGATGCAGATGGCGTCTACGCCAGTCGCTTCACGCAATGCGTCGAGGTTACGCTTGACACAGTTATCGCCGGCCTCGCTGGTGAGACCCACGAAATCGACGGCCACCTTGGTGACGAGCACGTCGAGACCGACGGCGGGACGCCCGCCGCCATTGCCGAAGACGAACTGCGTGGCCAGGAAATCCGTATTTTCCTGATCCTCGGCTTCGATCGGCGGGGGTTGCGACGACATCGCGCTATCCAGTCTCCCTGGCGCGCATGGGGTCGTTGATTGGTTTACTGGCGACTCGACCCACCTTGGCGCGAGCGGAATTCTGACAGAAAGTCGAGCGAACTCAAGCTAAGGCGCTGAATTTATTGACGCATTCGGCGGAATGTAGAGTCTCGCCCGACGCAGGTCCCCGCGCGCGACGCAGGCGGGATCCGCGGGGCCGCCCGTCACTAGGAACCAGTGCTGCCGATTCGCACGACCCAGTTCCTGTGCCTGCATGCCCCGGAAGCAGATCTCGAGCGTCTTCTGATGCACGAGCAAGGCTCGACCCGGCTTGGCGGCATACCAGGCAGCGGCATCAGCCGCCTCGACTTCCTTTTCACGCCAGCGGGCATGTCCGAAATTGAAACTCGGTCGTTGCAGCTGGAGCAGGTATTGTTCTTTCGCGCCGACGAGACCGAGTTCCGTGATGCCGGCCGCCGCCTGCTCGACCTCCGCCATGAAGCCACGGCCCGATCGCACGTCGTCCATGCGCGGATAGACGATGAAGCCGACGGTCGCGAAGATGACCGCGAGCGTGCCGCCGTACGCCAACCAGCCGTCCCTGACGCGAAACAACGCCAGCGCGACGAGGCCACCGCTGCCCGCCACGGCGAGTGGCAGCCACGGCGACAGGCCATAGTCTCGAACGATCCGCGCCGAGGCTTTGCCGTCGACGCCGAAGTACACGGCGCCGAGCACTGCGCCGGCGGTGAGGATTGCAGCGAGGATGAATGCGAGCCTGCGCGTTTGCGGCAGGCGCAGGATGCCCGGCAACCAGCTCGCCGCGGCCATCGCAAGCGCAGGGACCGCCGGCAGCACGTAGACGCCACGCTTGCCCGAACTGAGCGAGAAGAACAGCACGACCAGCACGACCCACGTGAGCAGGACGGCGACGAACGTATCCCGCGAATCCGGTCGCAAGGCTGCGCGCCACCGGGACCATAGCCACGGCAACAGCGCAATCAACGGCAGCCACAGGACCGGTATGACGTTGACGGGATAGAACCAGAATGGCTCGTTGTGGTGCCAGGACTCGGCATAACGCGTGACGGTCTGCTTGAAGAGAATTTCGTTGCGGTACGCGAGCAGTTCACCGCCCGCCGAAGTCACCAGCATCATCGGCACGAACCACAGTGCGATCGCGCCGAGGAAGAAGACGGGGCCGAGCCACCAGCGGGGGTCGCGATGCGGGACCCGCGCCGGCCAGCCCCGCGCAGCCAGGACGACGAAGGGAATCAACAACAGTAACGGCAGGAAACCCACGCCCTTGGTGATGACGCCGATGCCGGCCGCGAACCAGCCGACGTAGAACCAGCCCAGCGCCGGTCCGGCAAACAAGTGCCGCAGCAATCCGTACAGGCTGAGCGTGGTGAAAAAGCACAGCACACCGTCGATCTGCGCCTGCCGGAACTGCCAGGCGAACTGGAACGTGAGCAGCAGCACCAGGCCACCGGCGAACGCTACCTCGCGGCCACGCACTCGGCGCAGCAGGTCGTACACGAGCACGACACAGCCGATGCCTGCGAGCAGCGACGGCAGCAGGAACCCGATCCGCAGCGACCCGGTCAGCGCCATTGCCGCCGCCATCAACCAGAAGAACACCGGGGGTTTGTCGGCGTAGAGATCGCCGCCGACGCGCGGAATCATCCAGTCGCCGGAGCGCAGCATGTCCTGTGCCACCAGGGCAAAACGAGGTTCATCGGCCGGCCACGGATCGCGCAGGCCAAGGCCCGTCGCCATCAGCAGAGCCGCGAGCCCGATCAACCAGAGCAGGTCGACCGTCACGTCGCGCGACGAGTTCGCTCCGGGTCGCAGCCAGCGGTCGAGCACGGAAGTCGACGCACTGCCGACGCCAGCCACGGTCAGCGTTCCTCGCGGATCGCGACCCGCGGCGACGCGCGGCGAATCAGCCAGCTCAAGCCCCACAGGTCGACGATGCCGACCCAGAGCCGGTTGTTCAGACCGTACTTGGAGGTGCCGCGCGTGCGTTCGCGATGGTTCACGGGCAGCGAGATGACCTCGTACCCCTCCCGCTGAAACAGGGCGGGCATGAAGCGGTGCATGTTCTTGAAGCGCGGCATGTGCATGAACACATCGCGGTCGAACACCTTGATGCCGCAACCGGTGTCCGGCGTGCCGTCCTTGAGGAACCAGCCACGAACCCCGTTGGCCACGCGGGATGAAACACGGCGCAGCCAGGTGTCACGCCGAGTCGTGCGATTACCCATCACCAGCTTGAGTTGCGGCGACGCGGGGTGCATCAATGCATCGAGCAGGCGCGGGAAATCGGCCGGGTCGTTCTGGCCATCGCCATCGAGCGTTGCGATCCAGCGGCCACGCGCATGACGGACGCCCGTGGCCACCGCCGCGCTCTGGCCCGACCGCGTGACATGCTGCAGCAGCCGGATTTCCGGCATCCCCTGCGCGCGCGCCGCCAGCACCATTTCGCCCGTCTTGTCCGTGCTGCCGTCGTCGACGAAAACCTGCTCGAATGAGTACTTGCCAGCCAGCGCGGCGTGAATTTCCTGCGCCAGCGGGAGGACATTCTCGTCTTCGTTGCAGACTGGGATGACGACGGAGACGGCGGGCGTCGATTCCGGGGACGGCTGGGTGGTCACGGTCGAGGAAGCCCTGCAGTTGTGGTTTGTGCGGCCGCCGCCTGCGGGGGCCGTCGGGTAGTATAAACGCTCCCCCGTTCCGGGGCCGCCGCTGGTCGCACGCCCCTCCCTTGAAAGACCGTCTCGCACATTCCCGTCCGCACGCTTCGGAAAGCCGCAGGCTGGGCTGGGCCCTGGCGATCACGGCGTCGTTCATGGCCCTGGAAGTCGCGGGTGGCCTCATTTCCGGCTCGCTCGCGCTGCTGGCCGACGCGGGTCACATGCTGACTGACACGGCGGCGCTCGCGCTGGCCTGGATCGCGGTCCGGCTCACGCTGCGGCCGACGAACCCTCGGCGTTCGTACGGCTACCACCGCGCGCAAGTACTGGCCGCATTCGTGAACGCGCTGGCGCTGTTCGTCGTGGCCGTGTGGATCGTCTTCGAAGCCGCGGACCGGCTGTCGACGCCGCGCCCGATCGAAGGCGGCACGATGCTCGGGGTTGCGCTCGCCGGACTGCTCGCAAACGTCACGGTGTACTCGATCCTGCGCAAGGGCAACCAGGACAACCTCAACGTCGCGGCCGCCCGCCTGCACGTGATGGGCGACCTGCTCGGGTCGATCGGCGCACTGCTGGCGGCAGGGATCATCCTGACCACGGGTTGGACCCCGATCGACCCGATCCTGTCGGTGCTCGTGGCGGTCCTGATCCTGCGCAGCGCCTGGTCGCTGCTGCGCAAGTCGACCAGCATCCTGATGGAAGAAACGCCGGATTCCGTCGATCCCGATGCATTGCGGCAGGAACTGATGGCGAACGTGCCGGGCGTGCGTGACGTCCACGACCTGCACTGCTGGTCGCTCACGTCCGGGCAGACCATGCTCACGCTGCACGTGGGACTCGCTGCGGGCGCCGACGGCGGGCTCGTGCTGCGCGAAGCCAAGCGCGTGATCGCGGAAAAATTCGCGATCGACCATTCAGCCCTGCAGCTCGAGCAGGCAGAATGCCCGGATGAAGTCTGACGGCTGCGGCGCCGCAATCGAAGCATGACCCAGGAACACGACGACCCGGAGGCGGGCAGCGACGAGCCCTCGTCCCCTGACTCCGCGCAACTCAAGAACACGCTGTACCGCAAGGTGACGCGCGGCAAGCGCAAGCTCACTCGCGGACGACTGCTGCTGTACCGCGTCGCCGTGGTCATCGCCTGGTGGGCCGTGCGCGCCCTCTGGGCGAGTTGCCGGGTTACTCACGTCACCGGCAAGGCGACTGCCGAGCAGGCCATTCGCGACCTGAAGTCATTGATCCCGGTGTACTGGCACCAGCACATGCTGTTTGGCGCCCGCGCCCTGCTCGACCTGCGCAGCGCCGGCCTCAAGGTCGGCTTCCTGGTCAGTCCGTCCATCGACGGCACGGGGCCCGCGATGCTGGTGCAGAAGGTCGGCGCCCACGTCATCCGTGGCTCATCGACGCACACTGGCGCGCGCGCGCTGCGAGATTACTACGAGACCATCGTCAAGCAGCAGATCTCGCCCGCGATCACTCCCGACGGCCCGCGCGGGCCACTGCACGAATTCAAGCCGGGTGCGATCATGCTGGCGCAGATCACGGGCAAGCCGATCCTGCCGATCGCGGTCGCGCATTCGTTCAAGTTCACGTTTCCCACGTGGGATTCGTTCGAGCTGCCGCTGCCCTTCAGCCGCGTTGCGATCGTGTACGGCGAACCCGTGCAGGTCAGCAGGGCCATGGGCGCCGAGGCGCTGGCCGGCTGGCAACAGCAGATGGTCGAGCGCTTAATCGAGCTGCGCCGCCAGGCCGAGGCTGCGCTCGAGCGACCCTGACCACCGGCCATCGTCGAGTTCCACGCGTTCGACGATCAACCTCAGCGCGGTCCTGGCGGCGACGTGGCAAATGGTGCCGGGCACGGCATCGACCTGTTGCAGTTCAAAACGTTCGATACCGACGACTGCAGCGCCGAGCGAGGTTGCAAGCTCAACCTGACCGGCCGCACGCAGCCCGAGCCCGGCCGCCTTCAATGCGGCCTCGGTCGCGGTCCAGCGCTGCAGCTTCGTCGCCTTTGCGGATTCGACCGGTTCCTGCAGATCCTCGATGTCGATGCCGCAATCGGCTTCGGCGCAGACGACGCAGGCCACACACGACAACGAGTGCGAAATACTGAAGTACGGGCCGCCCGCCAGCCCTGGCTTGCCTGCCGCGGGAAACGTGAAAGCCCGTGGCGGTAACTCCTGCCGGGTGATCCGGGCCGTGGCCAGCAAAACGAGACCCAGGCCCGCCAGGCTGGCTCGCCGCGCTTCCGGCTCGCGCCGCTCCAGCTCGAGGCGATGTGCGTACGGCAGCGCCTGCAACAGCGGCTCCTGCCACGACGGGCATGACAGCGGCAGTCGCAACGAGGCGTGCAGTATAATTGCGTCGGTCATCGTGCCCGGAAAAGAAGGACTTTCTGCCATGGGTACCGCGTGACCCGCCGCTGCCGCCAGTGAACACCCGCCGACCGAAAATCTCCAGTGCGACCGCACCGCCCGCGACGCTGCAACCGCACGAACCGGGCACGTCGGACGAGACGATCGTCGTCCTGCGACGCGCTTTCGAGGACCTGGGCGACCTCTTCCGCGTGCACGTGCCGAGCCGCGGCGCGTGGACCTGGGTCGCCAGCCATCCCGACGACGTCAAGCACGTACTGGTGACGAATCACCGCAACTACACCAAGGGTGTCGGTATCGATCGCGTCCGGCTGCTGCTCGGCCACGGGATCATGACCAGCGAAGGCGAATTCTGGCGCCGGCAGCGCCGCATGCTGCAGCCCGCTTTTCACCGTCACGCCGTCGAGCGCCATGCGTCGATCGTGCGCGAGGAAAACGAATCGCTCGGCGCGCACTGGCGCGCTGCCGCACTCGGCACGGGTTGGGTGAACGTCACGCTGTCGATGAGTCAACTTGCACTGCGCATCATCCTGCGTGCGCTCTTCGGCGACGACCTGCAACGGCTCGTGCCGGACCTCGACGACAATCCTTTCGTCGCGATCCTGCAGGACGCGCGTCGCGACACGCGCTTTGCCTACGAGTTCCGCCAGCTGGCACGCGAGGTGCGGTTGGTCGTTGCCGAGCGGCGCACGCGGCGGGGTCGCGGATTCGACCTGCTGCAAGTGCTGCTCGATGCGAGGGATGCGGGCACGGGCGAGGCAATGAGCGACGCCGAAGTCGTCGACGAGGTCATGACGCTCGTCGTCGCCGGCCACGAAACCACGGCCAGCACGCTCAACTGGACGTGGTGGCTGCTGGCCACGAATCCAGGCGTACAGGGGCGAGTCGCCGAAGAACAGCGCGTCGCGGACGACCTCGGTCACGCCAGCTACGCCGACCTGATCCGCCTGCCGCACACACGGCAGGTCGTGGACGAATCGATGCGACTGTACCCGCCGGGCTGGCTGCTGACCCGTCGCAGCATCGGACCCGACACGCTCGGCGGATACCAGGTGCCACCGGGGACGGACGTCTTCATCAGCCCGTACCTGGTGCATCGCCATCCGCGCCACTGGAGTCGCCCGGAGACGTTCGATCCGGGACATTTCGACCCCCCGCAGGTCGAAGCCCGCCACGCATTCGCGTACATTCCGTTTGCGGCCGGGCCGCGCCACTGCATCGGGCAGAACTTCTCGCTCTACGAGATCCTCCTGCACTTCAACCATGCGGCGCGTCGTTTCCTGCTGTCGGATCCGCAACCGGCGCGGCCTCCGCTCGAGGCGCGCATCAACCTGCGGACGGCCGGCGACGTTCACATGAGAATAGAACAGCGATGATCAGGTACCAGACGCTCCCCGACATGCTCGACGACCGCGCGCGCGGCGACGGTGCCATCGTTTACCTGGAAGGTGAAGGCGCCGAGAAGACGCTCAAGCTCGCGGACCTGCGACGTCGTGCGCTCGGCATCCTGTTCCACCTGCAACGCATCGGGGCGAAACCCGGCGACCACCTGATCCTGCACGTGGCCAGCAACGAGCAGTTCATCGATGCGTACTGGGCCTGCCTCTACGGCGGCATCGTGCCCGTTCCCGTCGCGGTCGGCATCAGCGACGAACACAAGCACAAGCTGCTGCGCATCGCGCGGCAGCT
Source organism: uncultured Gammaproteobacteria bacterium (assembly GCA_963743995.1). Taxonomy (GTDB): domain Bacteria; phylum Pseudomonadota; class Gammaproteobacteria; order Steroidobacterales; family Steroidobacteraceae; genus RPQJ01. The sequence goes on from CAVUSC010000002.1 coordinate 185,490, forward strand.
CGGACAACCCTATCTCTACACGGACAAGAAGCTCCGCGATCGGCTGGCTACGTTTGCCGCGACACTCGGCGAACCCGAAGCCTGGAGTGCGCTCAAGCCACGGACGTTCCTGATCGACGCGCTCGACGATATTTCCCGTGCAGGCACTCCCGCGGACCTGAGTCCCGACCAGACGGCATTCATCCAGTTTTCGTCGGGTTCGACCAGCGAACCCAAGGGCGTCGTGCTCACCCACCGCAACATCCTGACGAACGCGGAAGGTGCCCGACAGGCCGCGGGCTTCTGCGAGCAGGACGTATCACTGAGCTGGATGCCGCTCACGCACGACATGGGCCTGATCGGCTTTCACCTGATCATGATGTACGCGGGCGCGCGGCAGCACCTGATGCCCACCGACCTGTTCGTGCGCCGCGCCCTGCTCTGGCTCAAGTGGGCGTCCACCAGGCGTGCCACGATCACGTGTTCGCCGAACTTCGGCTACCGCCACTGCCTCAAGGCACTCGGCGACAAGACGCTCGAAGATCACGACCTGTCGTCGGTGCGCCTGATCTTCAACGGCGCCGAGCCGATCTCCGTCGAGCTGGCCGAGGAATTCCTCGACCGCCTCGCACCCTACGGCCTGCGCCGCACAGCCATGTTTCCCGTGTACGGGCTCGCGGAAGCGTCGCTCGCCGTTTGCTTCCCGCCCATCGATACGCTGTACCGCTACATCACGGTCGACCGGCGCTCGCTCGGCGTCGGGTCCGCGGCGCGGCACGTCGATTCGACCGACCCCACGGCGCTGAAGCTGATCAGCGAGGGCAAGCCGATTCCGTTCACCCGCGTGCAGCTCGTGGACGATGCCGGCACGGAAGTCCCGGCGGGCACCGTGGGTCACCTGCTGATACAGGGCGACAACGTCACGCGTGGGTACTTCCAGAACCCCGCAGCGAATGCAGCCGCGATTACGGCTGACGGCTGGTTGCGCACGGGCGACCTGGCCCTTGAGCACGAGGGCAACCTGTACGTGACGGGCCGGTCGAAAGAGATCATTTTCGTCAATGGCCAGAACTATTACCCGCACGACCTCGAGTCGGTGCTGCAGTCCGAGCCAGGCCTCGAGCTCGGCAAGGTGGCTGCCGCGGGCGCGCGTGCCGCGGCATCGCCGACCGACGAACTCGTGTTGTTCGTGCTGCACCGGGGCGACATGACCGACTTCATCCCACTCGCAACCCGGGCGATGCACCTGATCAACGAGCATGCCGGTGTCGAAGTGGCGCGCGTGGTGCCGGTGAAGCGCGTGCCGAAGACAACGAGTGGCAAGCTGCAGCGCAATGCGCTGGCCAAGGCGTATGAAGACGGCGAGTACGCGACGGAACTCGCCGGGTTCGACCAGGCGTGGGCCGAGTTGCACGGCCATGGACGAGCCGCCAAGGGTCGGGTCGAGGCCCAGCTCAAGGCGATCGTCGACGACGCGATGCCCGGCAAGCACGTCGACGTCGACGACAACCTGTTCGACGTCGGCGCCAGCTCACTTACGCTGATCCAGATCCACGAGAAGATCGACGAGGCCTACCCGGGCGCGGTCGACCTCACCGAGCTGTTCGACTTCCCCACGATCTCGACGTTGGCACGGCACCTCGAGGAAAAGATAGGAAGGTAAGTAAGGACAGGAAGGACAGGAAGGACAGGAAGGACAGGAAGTATCGATTCCGTTTCTTTACTTCCTACCCTTCCTGGCCTTCCTGGCCTTCCTGTGCTTCCTGGCCTTCCTTACCTTCCTTCAGCTTCTTCCACCGCTTGTGCGACCACCACCAGCCGGCCGGATCGGCCGTGATGTCGCGCTCGAGCACGCGCGCATACCGTTCCGTGGGCACTCCTGCGGCTGGCCTCTCACCGGCGGCTGTCAACGGCTCGAGTTCGATCTGGTAGCGCCCACGCCCGAAGCGGTGCATCGAAACGTAGACGATGGGCGCACGCAGCAGCCGCGCCATCCGCTCCGGCCCCTTGAAGAACGCGGTGTCCTGCTGCAGGAAGGTCGTCCAGTGACGCTCGGGACTGGTGCGCGGCACCTGGTCCGCGACGAGACCGAGCGCACGCGCGTCGCGGATCACGCCGATCTCGTGCCGGATGGCTTTCGACGACAACATCCGCGCGCCGAACTTCGAGCGGATCGAAAGGAAATACCGATCGGCCCAGGCATTGCCCAACGGCTTGTAGATGCCGATCAAGCCGGAATCGAGTTCGAGCGACAAACGCAGCAGCGCCCACTCGAAATTGCACTGGTGGCCGCAGACCAGCACGAGCTTGGCCGGCGCGCCGAGCACGCCGTCGCGGTCGACGAGTTGGACTCGCGCGCGTAAATCCTCGGCATTCATGACGCGCGCGTAGTCGAGTTCGGCCAGGAGCTCCGACTGCCGTGTGACGAACTCGTTGCGGATGCTCTCCCGCTCGGCATCACTTCGGTCGGGAAACGAGCGCCGCAGGTTCTGGCGGACCGTTCCGCGCCGCAAGCCGAACAGCCGATAGCCCAGGAAGAACAGCAACCACGAACAGGCATAGCGAAGCTGCAAGCCAAACGATTCGTGCGTCGGCGCAGCTGCATTCGCGGGTGGCGGCGACTCAACCATACAGCGGCTTCTCACGCTTCCAGCGGTTGTAGGCCCAGAAATACTGTTCTGGGAAGTGTCGCACGTGCTGCTCGAGCGCCCTGGTGTAGGCCGCCAGGATCGCATCCGGCTCCGTCCGTGCGCCGGCAGTGGACAGTTCGATGAAGCGCACGACGTACCTGCCCCGGCGTTCGCGGTGCATCGCGGCCAGGTACACGGAGTAGCCCAGCTTCGCCCCGATCCAGCCCGGACCCTGGAAAAAAGAGGTCGGCTGGCCGAAGAATTCCAGCCACGTCTGCTGGTCGCTGCGGGCCGATGGCGACTGGTCGGCGAGCATGGCCAGCAGCCGCACCTTGCCACGCTGTGCCAGCAGGTGGGGCACGAGGTCCTTGGCCTTTACCATGGTGCAGCCGAAGCGTTCACGCATGCGTCGCAGCACGCGATCGACACTTTCACGGCGGGTTGGCTTGTAGGCGGCCGTCAGCGGTTCGTTGAATTCGCCAGAACACCGCGCGAGCAGCCATTCCCAGTTGGCGTGGTGCGACGACAGGATCAAGGCGCGGCCGGGCGTGGCCTGCAGGCAGTCCCGCACCATTTCCGGGTTCTCGAACCGGACGCGCTGTGCCAGCGCCAGCGGGCCGAGGAAGCGCTGGGCGAGAACTTCGGCCGCCAGTTGACCCAGGTGACTGTAGAAGCCGACTTCGATGTCCCGTCGGCCGGAGGGTTCGAGTTCCGGCAGGCAGCGGGCCAGGTGCCGGCGAACCAGGTCGCGGCGCCAGCCGAACACGCGCAACAGCCAAGCCACGCAGCCCATGGCCGCGTACAGGACTCCGAGCATCGCGGACTGGAGCAGGGTTTTCACGGGAAAAATGGTGCCGACTCGCGGATTCGAACCGCGGACCTACTGATTACGAATCAGTTGCTCTACCAACTGAGCTAAGTCGGCTCTGCGCAGACCCCTCCGGCTCGGAGGGGCGCGCATTATAAGGATTCGCACCCGCCGGTGGAAGCCGACCTCACCCTGCCTGTGGCCGAACCCGGATCACCACTTCGACGCCGTCGACTTCCGTACCGGGCGGCAGCGCAGGCAACTGCGCCAGGGTCAACTCGTCGGGCTGGATGTCCAGCATCTCGCCGGTCGCCACGTTCTGGAAATGGTGGTGGGGCGACATGGCGGAATCGTATACGCATCGCTCCGGGTCCAGGTGGATCTGGCGCACCAGCCCGTGATCCACGAACAGCTTCAAGGTGTTGTAGACCGTGGCCTTCGATACACGGCTCGGGGACTGCCGCAGCGTCGTGAGCAATTGCTCCGCGGTGAGGTGCACCGGGGCGGTCAGGAGCACCTCGGCCACCTTGACGCGTTGCTGGGTGGGGCGGATGCCATGGCGTTCGAGCAGACTGCTGACTTCATTCACGGTCGGGGTCCGGGGAGTCAGAAAAAAGATGGACTGATTATAAAGGCCAGCCCCGGCACCCCCTGAATCCGCACATATCGCTACATTTTGCGGCAAACAACAGGCTCGGGCTGGCCGCGCCGCGGCAGCGTCGGTCACGGCTGTTGGCGGTAGAAGCCGATCGACTGCCAATCGATGCGTCGTGGGGCAAAGCCGGGAGAAATAGCAAGAATCGGCCAGAAAATCTGCTGTCCGGCCCGCACCCGTCGGCCCACCCTGCATGGCGTAACCCAGGAGAGGCATGGCAATGGATGGGCACGCCGGATTCTCACTGACCGAACTCTTGCTCACCGTCGCCCTGCTGGGCGTCGTCAGCGGGTTCACCGTGCCGTCGTTCCGAACACTGCGGCTCGACGCCGCCCGGACCCGGGAAGTCAACCAGTTCGTCCAGGCGATCCACCTCGCGCGCTCCGAGGCGATGAAGCGAAACAGGGTTGTCAGCCTGTGTCCCAGCCAGGACGCACTCACGTGCGCGGCACCGGATTCGGGTTGGGAAACCGGCTGGATCGTCTTTGCCAACCTCGATCGCGACACCCCAGCCGTCCGCGACCCCGACGAACCCCTGGTGCAGGCGTATGCGCCCTGGCGTGGCGGGCGTCTTCGCGGCAACCGCCAGACCCTGTCCTTTCGTTCGTTTGGACAGTCCGGCGTCACGGCGACCTACACGTTCTGTGATGCGCGCGGGGGCGATGCCGCCCGTGCGGTGATCATCAGCCAGACGGGGCGGCCCCGGATAGCGCTGCGGACGGCTGCGGGCCATGCGCTCGACTGCACCTGAGTGAGCGAGATGCGACGCCATTCGTGCCGGGGATTTGCACTCACCGAGTTGCTGGTCGCCGTCGTCCTGCTGGTGATCGGGCTGCTTGGCAATGTCGCGCTGCTGGTCGCAGGCCTGCAGGCTGAGCGCAATGCCGCGAACCTCGCAACGGCCGCAACACTCACGGCGGACCTTGGTGAAAGGATTCGAGCCAACCGGGACGCGGGGCTGGCCTACCAGATCGACCCGGATGCGGCAGCGCAGCCGCCACCTCCGATCTGCATCGTAGCGGCGCCTTTCGCTGCAGCGTCGCGCGCGGCCTGTGACCTCGCGGAGTGGCAGCAGGAGGTCGACACCACATTGCCCGGCTCCCACGCGAGCTTGACGGCAACGCCGGTGCAAGGGACCGCCTTGCTGTACACGATCACCCTCCGCTGGGTGGCGCCTGGTGACGCGACCGGTGGTCGCTATTCGCTGCAGTTGCAGCTATAGCGGGGCCGAAGATGCGTGGGTCCGCTGCATGCGCCGGGATCTACCGTGGCTTCGGCCTCGTCGAGGCACTGGGTGCGCTGGCCATCGGCCTGTTCGTCGTCGCAGCGGCCATCACCCTGCACGCCCGCGCCGGAGCTGCGTTGAGGGTGCTCGACGCACACGCCCGGATGCACGAAACCGCGCGTCACGTCCTCGCTGTCATCGAGTCGGACGTGCGCATGGCCGGATACTGGGGCCTGGCACACACCGCGGGGAACGTCTCGATCCACCCGCTGTTCGCTTTCCCGGACAGGTGCGGCGGCGCAGGCTGGGCCACCGACGTCGCGCGATACGTCGACGGCACCAACAATCAATACCTTGGCTTGGCCAATTGCGCTGCTTTGTCAGGGGGCGCCCAGCGCGGTTCCGACGTGCTCATCGTGCGCCGGGCCAGCGCGCGACCAATCGAGCTGAACAGCCCCGTCGTGCCGGCCGCGGTACGCGACGAAGTGCTGTTGGTTTCGACCCGCGAGTCGGGCCAGCTGTTCATAGCAGGAGATATCGGCGGCGTGATTCCAGCCGGCTACCCGGTGGAGCCTGCTGCAGACATGGGCGCACCCTCTGAATTGCGCAGCGTGCTGGTGCATGCGTACTACGTCAGCGTCGACTCGAGCGTCGGCGCGTCCGTGCCCGCACTGCGACGCAAGGCACTCACCGGCGGGCCCGGGATCGGCGACGAAGAAATCGGCGCCGGTGTCGAAGACCTGCAGTTTCGCATCGGCGCCGACGTCGATGACGACGGCATCCTCGACAGTTTCTTCGAGCCAGGAACGCTGCCGGCAGGGGCCATGCCCCTCTGCATCCGGCTCTGGCTGCGCGTGCGCGGCGTCGAGCGTTCCGGCGCAACGGCCGCATCCGCTGGCGTCGGCTATGCAGATCGCGTCTGGCCCCCCGTCAACGATGGCTACGACCGCGTGCTCGTGACGAAAACGATCCAGATCCGGAATTCGCCCCCGTGAGTATTCCCCTGCACGCTCGTCGTTGCCCGCCCGTGGCTGTGCGGCACCCGCGAGGCATCGCGCTGGCCACTTGCCTGCTGCTGCTCACGGTGTTCACGATCCTGTCGGTTGCGGGGTTTACCGCGGCGCTCATCGAACAGCGGATCGCAGCGAACCAGGACCAGCGCGAACGCGCGTTCCAAGCCGCCGAGTACGGCATCGAGCAGGCGATTCATTCGCCGGACCTCGACACCTCGTTGACGCCAGTCGAGCCCCGGTCGGTGCCTGCAGTTGGCGCGCAGGTTCCGTTACCCGGCACGTTGGCCGACGGCTACGCGTATCGCCTGTACCTTGCGGCGATTACGCCAAGTGGGCTGCCGGCCCACGACCCGGCCTCGCTGCTGACAGCCTTTCATTTCGTCATCGAAGCGAGTGGCTATAGCTCGCGCGGCGCTGCCGACACGCACGTGCAGTCCTTCAAGGTGCTGCGACCCGCCGAATGGACGGGCGGGCCTGCCTTTGCAGGGTGCGCGCCAGACGATGAGGACTGTGTGGCGATGCCCCATCCGGAACCCCTGCGCACCTCCTGGGTGCAGCTCGAAGCCGAGTGAGCCCACTGATGCCGGCAAGCCGTCGGTCTCACGTTCGAGCAGCACAAGCCTGCAACCGTGCCGGGATGCCTGGCATGACCTTGATCGAGTTGCTCGTAGTCGTCGCCCTCGTTGCAATCCTGACCTTCGCGGCCGTGCCCAGCTACCGCGCCTACGCGGTGCGCGCGCACCGAGTCGAAGCAACGACTGCACTGCTCGCGTTATCGGCCGCCCAGGAAAAGTTCCACCTGCAGAACAACACCTATACGGCAGAGCTTGCAGATGCTCCGCCGGAGGGCCTGGGGATGCACGCCGTCACGGAAGGCGGCTACTACGACATCGAGATCGATTCCGCGGACGCCGCGGGCTTTACGGCAACCGCGACGGCCAAGGGGGGCCAGGCGGACGACACGCATTGCGCGACGTTCACGATCGACCACACAGGGGCCAGGTCGGCCACCAGCACGGACTGCTGGTCGCGTTAAAGGCAGGTTGCACGGCCGCTGGCGCGAACGCGCGACGGCTCAGGGCTGAACGTCGCCCGATCCCGGTTTCACGGTCCGCAACTCCCGCGGCAGCGCAAACACCACGTGCTCCTCGCGGCCCTCGATTTCGGCCGCGCCTTGTCCGCCCCACTCCCGGAGACGCGCCACGACGCGCTGCACCAGCAGCTCAGGAGCCGATGCGCCGGCAGTCACGCCTACGGCCTGCTTGCCCTCGAACCATTCGGCCCGCAGATCCTCGGGGCCGTCCACGAGGAAACCCGGCATGCCCGCCTTCTCGGCAATCTCTCGCAGCCGGTTGGAATTCGAACTGGTCGCCGAACCGACCACGACCAGGACGTCGCACTCGGCCACCAGCTTCTTCACGGCGTCCTGGCGGTTCTGCGTGGCGTAGCAGATGTCCTCCTTGCGCGGCGTCGAGAGCGTCGGGAACCGGCGCTGCAGCGCCTCGAGCACGTCGGCGGTGTCGTCCACGGACAGCGTGGTCTGCGTCACGACGCCCACGCGCGACGGATCGCGCACGTGCAGGTGCGCCACGTCCTCGACATCCTCGACGAGGCAGATCCGGCCACCCTGCGTCGCGTCGAACTGACCCATCGTGCCTTCCACTTCCGGGTGGCCCTCGTGGCCGATCAGGATCACGTCGCGGCCGTCGCGGCCATAGCGCGAGACCTCCATGTGCACCTTGGTGACGAGCGGGCACGTGGCGTCGAACACGCGCAACTCGCGCCGCCTCGCTTCAGCCTGGACCGCTTTCGACACGCCGTGGGCGCTGAAAATCACGGTGCCGCCGTCCGGCACCTCGTCCAGTTCCTCGACGAACACCGCGCCGAGGCCGCGCAGCCGGTCGACGACGAACTTGTTGTGCACCACCTCGTGCCGCACGTAGATCGGCGCGCCGAACAGCTCCAGCGCGCGCTCGACGATGTCGATCGCCCGGTCGACGCCGGCACAGAATCCGCGGGGATTGGCGAGGAGGATCTTCACTTAATGGTGCCGCTCGCGAAACGCATCCAGGATCATCAACGCCGCGCCGATCGTGATCGCGCTATCGGCGATGTTGAACGCGGGGAAATACGCACCGCCCCAGTGAGCGTGGATGAAATCGATCACGTAACCGTGCGCAATGCGGTCGATGACGTTGCCGATCGCGCCGCCGACAATCAAGGCCAGCGCCAGCGGCAGGAACTTTTCACCGCGCGGCAGCCGCCAGAGCCACACGATCAGCGCGAGGCTCACGACGATGCCGAGCACGACGAAGAAACTGCGCTGCCAGCCCGACGCGTCGGCCAGGATGCTGAAAGCAGCGCCGGTGTTGTGCAGCAGCGTGAAGTCGAGCACCGGCAGGACTTCGACGCGTTCGTACAACTCGAGGAAGCGGGTGACCAGGAACTTGGTCGCCTGGTCGAAGACGATGACGAACAGCGACAACCACAGCCAGGCGGCCGGATGCGTACGCTGGATGCGCAGGCCGGCGAGCGACGCGAGACCGGAGGCCGGCGTGCCAGGACCTGGCGGGGACGGGGGCGGGCTTGAGGTGTTCATCGCGTCATTGCCGTGTCGGGGAGCCTCAGTGGGTCTCAGGCGTAGCGGCGCGTCTCGCCGGGGCCGTCGAGGTTGACTGCGCAACGGTTGCACAGTTCCGGGTGCGCGGCCACGGTACCGACGTCCGGCCGCTTGTGCCAGCAACGCGCGCATTTCGGCGAGTCGGAGCGCTTGACGTGCAGCCACAGCCCGCTGTTGCCCTCGCCGTCCGTCGCCAGTGCCTCCGGCGGTCGCGCATCGGCATCCGCCACCCGCGCCTCCGACGTGATCAGCACGAACCGCAGTTCATCACCTAGCGGAGTCAATGCGTTGGTCCACGCGGGCGTGCCGTACAGCGTCACCTCGGCATCGAGCGGCGCGCCGATCTGTTCGGCA
>CAVUSC010000003.1:0-76503 GCA_963743995.1 uncultured Gammaproteobacteria bacterium
CGGACGAGGCCTACAAGTTCGCGCAAGGCGCAGACGTCTTCGTGAATGGCCAGACGCACAACATCGGCCGGCCGCTCGACTGGGTGGCCGTCTCCGACCACGCCGAGTTCATCGGCGAGATGTACTCGACGCAGGTCCCGGGCGCCAAGGGCGGTGACAACCCTATGCTCGAGGAGTTGCGCAACCTCAAGAGCGTGGACGAGCAGCGGGCGTGGTTCTTGAAGTATGTTGTCGAAAATAACCGTGGCGCCAACCCCGGGCACCCGCCGTTCTACGCCGGTCCCGAGACGACGCGCAGCGCCTGGAAGGATGTCCAGGTCAAGGCCGCGATCGACGACTACCGGCCCGGCAAGTTCACGACGCTGGCGGGCTACGAGTGGACCTCGGCGCCTAAGGGCGGGAACATGCATCGCAACGTCATCTTCCGTGACCTGAACGTGCCGGACATGCCGTTCTCGGCGCTCGACAGCGCCGACGAGGAGAAACTCTGGGCGTGGATGGCCGAGCAGGAGAAGAAAGGCTCGCGGCTGCTGGCAATTCCGCACAACTCCAATGGCAGCAAGGGGTTGATGTTCGAGCCGCTCGACAATGCCGGCAAGCCGATTACGGCCGACTACGCGCGCCTGCGCAGCCACTTCGAGCGGCTGATCGAGATGATGCAGATCAAGGGCAACTCGGAGGTTCATCGCAAGTTCTGGCCAGCCGATGAGTTCGCGGGCTTCGAGAATGCCGACAGCGTTGGATCGTTCAGCGGGCGCGAGTTCAAGAAGGAGTACTTCGTGCGCTGGGCCGCGACCAAGGGCCTCGACTATCAGGCGAAGCTCGGCGCCAACCCGTACCAGTTCGGCTTCATCGGCGGCACCGACAACCACAACGGCTTGCCCTCGGACGTCGCCGAGGACGACTACATCGGCAGCCACGGCCCGGCGGACGGCACGCTGGAGGCGCGGCGCACAGGCGAGATCGACGGCTGGATCAAGGCGAAGGAGTCGAGCCCCGGTTCGATCTCCGCCGTCTGGGCGACGCGCAATACGCGCGACGCGATCTGGGATGCTATGGCTGCCCGCGAGACCTTCGTCACGTCGGGTACGCGCATCAAGGTGCGGTTCTTCGGTGGTGCAGACTTAGGCGCCGCTTCGACCAACCCACGTGAACTCGTTGAGCAGGGTTATCGCAATGGCGTACCGATGGGCGGCACGATCGAGAAGGCTTCCAAGGCGCCGACGTTCACGGTCTGGGCGGCAAAGGACCCCAACGGTGCAAACCTCGACCGCATCCAGATCATCAAGGGCATGGTCGACGCCAAGGGCGAGCCGCAGGACAAGGTGATCGACGTCGTCTGGAGTGGAGATCGCAAGCTGGCCGCGAACGGCAAGTTGCCTCCGGTTGGCAATACCGTCGACTTGAAGACGGCGACGTACACCAATACGATCGGCAGCCCGGAGCTGATCGGTACGTGGACCGATCCCGATTTCGATCCAGCCATGCCAGCGCTGTACTACGTCCGCGTGCTCGAGATACCGACGCCGCGCTGGACGACCTACGACGCCGTCAGGAACAAGCTGGAGTTGTTGCCCGACGTGCCCTCGGAAGTCCAGGAGCGCGCCTGGTCTTCGCCGATCTGGTACACGCCCAGCGGTACTTGAGCGACTGAGTCCGGCGTCCGCGAGGGCGCCGGACCCTCGAACACGTTACGGAGTGGTGATGATGAATGCGCCCGTGCGCGGCCGTTGGCTGCGCGAGCCCTTGCTGCACTTCCTGATCATCGGGACCGGGCTGTTTCTCCTCTATCAAGTCACGCGGGGCGGCGATGAGTCCGCACCGCGCGAGATCGTCATCAGCGAGTCCCGCGTCGAGGCGCTGGCCGAGAATTTCGCACGTACCTGGACGCGGCCGCCGACGCCGCTGGAACTGCGCGGCCTGCGTGGACGACTACGTCAAGGAGGAGGTCTTCTACCGTGAGGCGATCGCGATGGGCCTCGACCGCGATGACACGGTGATTCGCCGGCGACTGCGGCAGAAGATGGAGTTCGTGTCGGATGACGCGGCGGCGACCAGCGAGCCTACGGAAGCGCAGCTACAGCAGTTCCTTGCCGAACATCCCGAAAAGTTCGTCGAGCCGGCGCGCGTCACGTTCCAGCAGGTATTCGTGAATGCCGGGAAGCGCGGTGAAGCGTCACGGCGTGATGCGGAGCGGATCCTGGCTGAACTCCAGGCCGGCCGCGGCCCGACGAATCCATCCGAGGCGGGCGACCCGACCCTGCTTCCGGCGGGCCTCGAGGATGCATCGCCGCAGGAAATCTCCGGCAGCTTCGGCGACGAGTTTGGCAAGCGGCTGGAGGATGCGCCGGTCAATCAATGGGCAGGGCCCATCTCTTCGTCATTCGGTCTGCATCTCGTGCGAGTCAGCTCAAGGAGCGCCAGCGTGCTGCCCCAGCTGGCCGACATCCGCCCCGTGGTCTTGCGTGAGTGGCAGGCGGACAAGCGCACTCAAGCGGGCGACTCCTTCTACTCGTCGCTGCGGTCCAAATATGATGTCCGCTACGAGGGTGAAATTGGTCGACTGCTGCAGCAGGCGCAGCCAACGGCAGAAGCGGCCAGCGAAAAATGACGAAGCAGGTCCTCGGCGCTCTCGTGTTGCTGGCAATCTGCGCCTGGTGGCCGATCGCGCACGCGCACGAGGTACGACCCGGCTTTCTGGAGATTCGCGCGCTCGGCGACGATACGTTCGATGTGCTCTGGAAGGTCCCCGCCAACGGCGAGTACCGCCTGGCGATGTACGTGAAGCTGCCCGCGAAGTGCAAGGGTGAACCGACGTCCGGCACATTCGCGGGCGGAGCGTTCGTCGAGCGTTGGCGAGCCACCTGTCCCGGTGGTCTAGTCGGGGAGCGCGTTGCCATCGACGGACTCAGTGCAACGCGCACGGACGTCCTGGCGCGGTTCATTCGCGAGGACGCGACCACGCAGACCGTGCGGCTCACGCCGGAAGACACCTCGTTCGAGATTGCGGCAGAACCGAACGCCTGGCAGGTGGCCAGGACCTATCTGTGCTCGGCATCGAGCACATCCTGGTCGGCATCGACCACCTGCTGTTCGTGCTCGGCCTGCTGTTCCTGGTCGGCAGCTGGCGCCGGCTGGTGGCCACGGTCACTGCGTTCACAGTGGCGCACAGCATCACGCTGGCCGCCGCGACGCTCGGGCTCGTGCACGTGCCGCAGACGCCGGTCGAGGCAGCGATCGCGCTCAGCGTGATGTTCGTTGCGGCGGAGATACTGCACCAGGCGCAGGGTCAACCCGGTCTAACAGCACGCGCGCCCTGGGTCGTCGCGTTCATCTTCGGGCTGCTGCACGGCTTCGGCTTCGCCGGTGCGCTGCGCGAGGTCGGCCTGCCGCAGTCGGACATTCCGGTCGCGCTGTTGTTCTTCAACGTCGGCGTGGAAGTCGGGCAGCTGATGTTCATCGCTTGCGGTTGTGACCATTCTCTGGCTCGCGTCGCGACTCATGGGTAAGGAAGCCCAGGGCCAGCGCGGGCCTTGGCAGGCCGAGGCGTTGATTCGCACTCCGGTGGCCTATGTTGTCGGATCGACCGCGGCCTTCTGGGTCGTGCAGCGCGTGGTCGCGTTCTGGGCCTAGGTCGCCAGCATCAATTCAAATTCACATTGGGAGCAACAAATCATGTCACTACCTGAAGCTTTCACTCACCAGGACAAGCTGCTGACCGTCGACACCAACCTCAGCAAGTTCCTCGAGGGCCTGCTGCACCCCGGCATCAAGGCGCATCCGCTGTTCCTCGATCCGTACAACGGCGTCTGGGTGCTGCGCGTCAAGTTCGCTCCGGGCGTGACGTTGCCGCTGCACTTTCACACCGGCGCGGTTCACCTCTACACGATGTCGGGTTGCTGGTATTACACGGAGTATCCGGACCAGAAGCAGACGGCCGGCTGCTACATCTTCGAGCCGGGTGGTTCGATCCACGAGTTCAATACGCCGGCCAGCAACACCGAGGACACCGATACTTTCATGGTCGTCTTCGGCGCCAACGTGAATTTCCTCAAGGACGGCACCTACCTCAACATGATGGACGCCAGCCTGATCAAGGCGTGGGCCGACCAGGGCATCAAGGATCAGGGTCTGGACAAGATGAACTACATCTCGGCGCAGGTTCCGCAGTACACACGCTGACCGCTGACGGGGGCGTCCGTAAGGGCCTCTTCAGCAGGTCCTGAGGGCGCTGTCGCTGAGTGCCAAGTGACTGTCGGCTGCTATCAAGTCCCGGTTCCCTGCGAGTTGTAGCCTCGGTCCCTTACGGGGGAATACCGAGAACACGATGCAGTGCAAGACAGCGTTCGTGACGGGAGCCGGCAGCGGCATCGGGTTGGCGCTGGCCGAGGCTCTGGCAAGGCGAGGCGCCCGGATCGCCGCTTTCGATCTCAGGTTTGCGGACGAGGCGCGCGCGCGGTTGCGCAAGGCCTGCCCAGGCGCGCTGTTCTTCGAGGTGGACGTCCGCGATGCCGCGGGCGTCGAAGCGGCAGTAAACAGTGCCGTCGCACAGATCGGCGCGCCCGAGGTGGCCATCAACTCTGCCGGCGTCCAGGTGGCGCGCCCGTTCCTCGAGATCTCGAGCGAACGCTACGACTTCGTCGTCGACATCAACCTGAAGGGCAGCCGGAACTTCGCGGCGGCCGTGCTGCGTCACATGCGCACCAACGGGCACCTTGCGCTCGTGGCGTCGATCGCCGGCGTCGTCAGCAACTACGGCTACGCAGCGTACAGCTCGTCCAAGTTCGGTGTCGTCGGGCTTGCCTCGGCGCTGCGCATCGAGTGCAAGACGCGCGGAATCTGCGTGTCCGTCATCTGTCCGCCGGAAGTCGAAACGCCGATGGTGGAGGAAGAGCGGCGGACGGCGCCGGCCGTCACGATGCAGACCAAGCAGTTCGCCGGCACGGTCACGCTGGACGATCTCTGCATGCAGGTCATGCATGGCCTCGAGCGGGACGCTTCATGATCGTTCCCGGCAGCTGGCGCGCCCGGTTCACGGTGTTCCTCGGTCGCACCTTCCCGCGCCTGATGGCGAGCATTACGGACAACATGATTGCGAAAGGCTTGAAGAGTTGAGGTCACCCATGAAACCGAGCACCCAACAGCAACTCTGGATGTACGAGACGATGTGCCTGATCCGGCACTACGAGGACTCGCTGGCGATCGCCTACTTCGAAGGCAAGCTGCCGCCGAAGATCCAGAAGGGACTGGCCTTCGACCTCGGGGCGGGGCCCGATCCCCGGCGAGATGCACCTTGCCGCCGGGCAGGAGTCGGCCGCGGTCGGCACCTGTGCCCACCTCGAGGCGAAGGATTCGGTCTGGGGCACGCACCGCGCGCATCACTTCGCGATCGCCAAGGGCGTGCGACCTCGATCGCATGACGGCCGAGATCTTCGGCAAGGTCACGGGACTCGGCCGCGGCAAGGGCGGCCACATGCACCTGTTCGACACGACAGTTCAATTTCGCCTGCACCGGCATCGTGGGCGGTGGTATTCCGCATGCCGTGGGTGCAGGCCTCGCCTACAAGAAGCTCGGCAGCGGTGCGGTGGCAGTCGCCGAATTCGGCGAGGGCGCGTCCAACCAGGGTTCGTTCCACGAGGCCCTGAACATGGCCGGGCTCTGGAAGCTGCCGTGCGTGTTCGTCTGCCAGGACAACAACTACGGCATTTCCGTCAACAAGGCGAATTCAACCGCGGTTGCGTCGGTCGCCGAACGAGCGTCCGGCTATGGCATGCCCGGCGTGCGCGTCACCGAGAACGACCCCGACCTGATCTTTGCGGCAGTCGGCGAGGCAGTGGCACGCGCGCGTGCTGGCGAAGGACCTACGCTGCTCGAGGTCAAGGTCGATCGCCTGTACGGACACTTCCAGGGCGACCCGGAGACCTACCGTCCGAAGGGCGAGGTGGAGTCCCTGCGCAAGAAGGATTCGCTCGCGGCCTATGAGTCGCGCCTGAAGGCAAATGGCGTGGCGACGGACTCCGTGGTCACCGAGATTCGAGGGCCGCGCCAAGGCGCGCGTCGAGGCTGCCATCGCGTTCGCGAGGCAAAGCGATTACCCGCCCGCGGCCGAGGCGTTTCAGCACGTGTTCCAGGAGTCTGCGTCATGACCGACGTGAAGATACGCAACAAGCCGCTCTTCCAGGCGATGGTCGAAGGCATCCAGCAGGAGATGGAGCGCGATCCGCGCGTGATCTGCATGGGCGAGGACGTGGGCAAGATGGGCGGCGTCTTCCAGTCCACCGCCGGACTGCACAAGAAGTTCCCGGACCGCGTCATCGACACGCCGATCTCCGAGACCGCCATCATGGGCGCGGCACTCGGCGCGGCCGCGTCGGGCCTGCGGCCGATCGCCGAGCTGATGTTCGTCGACTTCATGGGCGTCTGCTTCGGACAGATCATGAACGAAATCGGCAAGGCGACCTACATGTCCGGCGGCGCGGTTCGCCTGCCGCTGGTGATCACGGCCAGCACCGGTGGCGGATTCTCCGATGCCGCGCAGCATTCGCAGACGCTCCACGGCCTGTTCGCGCACGTGCCGGGCCTGAAGGTCGTCGCACCCTCCAACCCGTACGATGCGAAGGGGTTGATGATCACCGCGATCCGCGACGACAACCCCGTCGTCTTCCTGTTTCACAAGGCCATGCTCGGCCTGCCCGTGCTCGGCTATGTCGACGTCAGCATCGACGACCATGTCCCGGCGGAGCCATACACGGTGCCGTTCGGCAAGGCGCGCATCGTGCGCGAGGGCACCGACCTCACGATCGTCGGCTTTTCGCAGACGGTGCAGAAGGCTGCGATTGCCGCAGACAGGCTCGCCGGGAAAGGCATCTCTGCCGAAGTGATCGACCCGCGGACACTGGTGCCGCTCGACGTCGATGCCATCGTGGCTTCCGTGCAGAAGACCGGACGCCTGCTCGTTGTCGACGAGGACTACCTCAACTTCGGCATGACGGGCGAGATCAGCGCGCTGATTGCCGAGCGGCTCGACGAGATCAAGCTCAGGGCACCGATCCGTCGCCTCGGCGTGGCCGGCGTGTCGATTCCCTACAGCCCGGCGCTGGAGAAAGTCGTGATCCCACAGGTGGATCATGTGATCGAGGCGGCCGAACGCCTCGTGACCAGCCGAGTCCTGTAGCCATTTCCCTGGAGTGCGACACGTGATCGAAATCAAGATACCGGATGAGGCTTGGGCGGACGTCGAAGCGGGCACCGAGGCCCTGCTGGATGAGTGGCTGGTTGCCGTCGGTGATGCCGTGAAAGAGGGGCAGATCATCGGCACGGCCATGGTCGTGAAGGCTGCCTTCGAACTGGTTGCCCCGGCGGAGGGTGTGATCGAGTCCCTCGACGTCGCGGCCACGCAGAACTTCGGCAAGGGTGCTGTCCTGGCCCAGCTGCGGCCCCAGTAGCCGCGTGCAGCCATGAGCGACGCCACGACCGTTGTTCCGCTGAAGGGAATCCGCGGCGTCATTGCACGTTCGCTGACGGCAGCGTGGCAGGCACCGCGAGTCGCACAGGGTCTCGATGTCGACATGTCCGCCGTTCTTGCGCGAGTCAAGACGGAGCGCGTGGCGACGGGCACGAAGATTTCAATCACGCATGCAGTGCTGCGCGCAGCCGCCCTGACGCTGCGCGAGCACCCAGCGGTCAATGGCATCGTGTCTGACCAGGCGGTCGAGCACTGGGCAGAAGTGAATCTCGGCGTCGCCGTGAATACTCCGGTCGGCGTCGTCGTGCCCGTGCTGATGCAGGCCGACGCACTCAACCTCGGCGAGTTGGAGCAGCGCGTGGGCGAACTGGCGGGCAGCGCCCGCGCAGGCAAACTGCCGGCCTCCGCCTACCAGCGTGGCACGTTCACGGTGAGCACCCTCGGCGCGACTGGTATCGACTGGTTCACGCCCGTACTGAATCCGCCGCAGATCGCCATTCTCGGCGTCGGTCGGGTGGCAGAGCGGGCTGTCGTGATAGCGGGCCAGGTCGTGGCGCGTCCGATGATGACGCTGACGCTCGTCTTCGACCACCGGGCCCTCGACGGGCATCCGGCGGGGCTGTTTCTCAGCGCGCTGGCGCAGCGGCTTGCGGCTGGCGATTTCTGACCGGACGACCCGCGTGATCGCTATAGGTACAGCGCTTGCCGAGCAGGAAATGATTCGAATGTCGCTCGACAACGGTGTGCAGGCTCCTGGCGCCACGATGTGGAGCTATTCCTCGGTCGCGCTGATCCTTGGCCGCAGCCAGAAATCCGGCGCGGCGATGCTGGAGCGCGCCGGAGAGGAGGGCATCGACGTCGTCGTCCGCGCGGCTGGCGGGGGCGCAGTGATCGCAGGCCCCTGGATGTGCAGTCACACAGTGCTGCTGCCGACCGACCACGCTGTCGCCAAGCTGAGCCTGCTGCGCAGCTACGAGGTGATCGGCGAAGCGTGGCGTCGCGCGCTCGGCAGGCTCGGCATCGCGACGGACATCGCGCCGCGTGCCAGGGCGGGCATCGCCGGCGTCGATCAAGCAGGTCAATGGGCCTGCTTTGCCAGCCTGTCCTGCGGCGAACTGGTGGGACCGGACAACCGCAAGATCGCAGGACTGGCGCAGGTGCGGCGCCGCAATGGCGTGGCGATCTGCACCGGCCTGCTTCTCACGGAACCGGACTGGCCGCGACTGGTGCGTGTCTGGCTCGGGCAGGACGACGAGACCGTGGCGCGGTGGTTGCGCGACATCACGCTGAGTTGCGAGGAGTGCGTGCCGCTGCGGCGCGTCCCCGGCATTGCGGAAATCGATGCAGAAATCGGCGCGGAACTGCGTGAACTCGGGCTCGCCGCCTGAGTCTGCAGGACGCGACACAAGACAAGTAGACAAGAGGACAGAACCATGGAGCAGTGGGCAAGATACGAAGGCGTTCGATTCGACCTGGCTGGCCCGGCGCTGCGTGATCGCTGGGACGTGCTCCATGCCGGCAACAAGGAGCCGTTCCCGGCCGACGAGCACGTGCAGGAAGCATGGCGCGCCTATCACGAAGGCCGCTTCCAGGAGGCGGTGTCGATCGGCCAGGCGCACGGCGGAGCAGGTCTCGTGCCGGCGGCATTCGCTGCCACGATCTACGCCAACTACCTCGAATCGGACGAGGACAAAAAAGTCGCGATTTTCGAGACGGCCGTGGACATGGCCGAGAAGGCGACCGAGGCGTGCCCCGAGTCCGCGAACGCGCATTACATGCTGGCCGTTTCCCGTGGTCGATACAGCCAGTTCATCAACATGATCGAGGCGCTGAGCAAAGGCCTCGGGCCAAAGATCCGTGACTCGGTGACCCGTTGCCTCGAATTGCAGCCTGACCATGCGGAAGGCCACGCGACCATGGCCGGTTGGAACGCGGAGATCGTCGACAAGGTTGGCGGCATGCTTGCCGGCTTGAGCTTCGGCGCGAAGAAGTCGAACGCCGAGGAGCATTACGAGCAGTCCGTCGCGCTGGCCCCTGCATCGCCCGTGCCCTACATCGAGAAGGCGCATGGCCTGCTGCTCATGTATGGCGAGAGCAGCAAGGACGAGGCCACTGAGTTGCTCGAGGCAGCGATTCGGCTTGCGCCGGCCGACGCCATGCAGGCGCTGGACATTGCGCGCGCGCGTGCGACGCTCGCCGCCCTGCCGACCATGACATTCTGAACGTCATGACGCAGCGACTCGACCAGATTGCCTTCTCCGTCGTCGACGTGCAGCGCACCGAGCGCTGGTTCCGCGATGCTTTCGGCTTCATTCCGGCCGGTGGCACGCGGTCCTTCCGCGGCTGGGGTGCTCGGCACGTCCAGGGATTGCCGGGTGCCGCATCGACCTGCTGGTGGCTGGTGGATCGCAGCGAGCATTTCCAGATCGAACTGTTCCAGTTCGAAGCCCCGCTCGCGAGATTGATGCCGCCGGATTATCGCCCGTGCGATGTTGGCTACTCGCGCGTCGGCTTCTGGGTGCAGGATTTCGATCAGACGCTCGAACGACTTGCGACACTCGGTACGCCTCCGCTTACGGCCCCGATCGGCAAGGCGGGCGAGCGTCGTGTGTGCGTGCGCAATCCCGAGGGCGTGTTCATCGAAGTGATGGAAGACGACCCGCTGCGCGGCCATACCCATGATGCGCGACCGGACTGTAAGGTTGCGGCGCGCTCGGTAACGCTGTCCGTCGCCGATCTCGAGAAGTCGAAGCGCTACTTCATGGGCGCGCTCGGCATGCCGGAGTCGATGGCGGTGCTGCGACGCCCGGAGCACGAAGCGCTCTGGGGACTGGACGGTGCCCGCACTCGCAGCGTCGTGCTCGACGCGGGCAACGTGCTGGTCGAACTGGTGCAGTACCTCGATCCCGTCGGCAAACCATGGCCCGAGGGCCACCGCATCAGCGACCAGGGCATCCTCAATATCGCCTTCGGTTACCGCAAGATGCGCGACATGTTGGATTCTTACCGTCGCAGTCGCAGCGCCGGTGCGCATCCCAATGGATTTCCGCTGCACGCCGTCAACTGGGGCGTCGTGTATGTGAACGACGAGCAGGAATTCAGCGTCGAACTGTTGTGGGTGAATCCGCGGTGGGACGCGCGGATGGGATTCGTGCCGTTGCCGCTCGATAAACGGCCGCTGCCCGACACGCACCGCGTTGAACGCACCATCAGCATCGCTGCGCCGACGGATCGCGTCTGGAGCCTCATCTCCGAGCACCGCGGAATGCCGCGGTGGTTTCCACTCGATACCGTGACATTGGACCGCGAAGGTCGACCCGCACCAAACGGCGTTGGCGCCGAGCGCGCGATGCGTGGTCCAGGAATGAACGTCCGCGAGCAGGTCGTCGGCTGGGATCCGCGGCGCTCGATCGATTATCGGCTGATGGGGGGTGCGCCGATTTCCTGCCACCAGGGTCGCGTGGAACTCAAGCCCGTTGCAGGCGGCACCGAACTCAAGTGGAGCATTCGATATCGAGCGAAGATCCCGGGTACTGTCAGGATCGTGCGGCGGGCTATGGGAAGGATGCTTGACGACGCATTGCCGCGGCTCAAGCAACTGGCCGAGTCGGGGTGATCAGCCCAGGTTGACCTGGCGCCAGTTGCGCGGCGAGACGCCGAACTCGCGGTGGAACGAGCGCGAGAATGCTGCCAGGTCGGAGTACCCGAGGATCGCAGCAATCCGTGTCAGCGGGATGCCGGTGTCGCGCAGGTATTGCTGGGCGACACTGCGGCGGACGTCCGCCAGGATGTCCTTGTAGTTGAGGCCGGTTGCATGCAGTCGCCGCTGCAGCGTGCGCTCAGCCAAGCCCAGCCTGGACGCAACCGTATCGATCGAACTGTCGCCGTCCTGCAGCGACAGGGCCACCGTCTCCCGGACGAGCGAGCCGAAATCGCTGGGGGCCTTGGCTTCGAGTTGCGTGAGGTATTGGTGCAGGATGCGGAAAAGCTGCTGGTCCGCGTTCGCCACTGGCTTCGTCAGCACCTTCTTGTGGAAGACCAGGCCGGTGAAATCGGCATTGAACGTAATCGGGCAATGGAAGAGCTGTCGATACGGCCGCGTATCGGCCGGTTCGGCGCGCTTCAGGTGCACGCTCAGCGGCGCCCAATCGTGTCCCGCGAGATGCTGCAGCAGGCTGATGCCTATACCGGCCACGAGGTCGAACTGCTGATCCAGCGCCGGGGCTTCCCGCAAGATGACGTCGAACATCCAGCGTGCGACGTCGCCTTCGACGACCAGGGTGGTGCGCGCCGCCTGGTTGTGAACCGGGAGAAACCGGTTCAGGTTCTCGATGGCCGCATGCACGTTGGGCGCTTCACGCACGGCGAAGCCGACCGCACCCAGCATCGCGAAGCGCTGCTTGCGCGACAGCAGCAGACCGAAATGGGGCGTGGCCGTGGCCTGCGTGCCAAGCCGCAGGGCCGAAAGGAACGCGAGGTAAGGAATCGGGTGATCCGGGTTTTCGAGCCACGCGGGCTTGATGCCCGCCTGCCGTAGCAAGGGGTCAGGGTCGCCGCCCAACTCTCGCACCAGCGTGGAATAACCCTCGAAACCTGCTGCCCGCACCTGGTAGTCGCTCAAGCTCACCCCCCCTTTTCCGCGCCTGCTCCGTGGCGCCAAATGACAAATTTATGCCGCTTGAAGACAAAACGCCAGACGACGGATCGATATACGGTCAATGGTTCGACCGTTCGCCACCGGGAGTGTGACCAGTCATGGGTTCGACATCACAGCCTGTGCTGCCGCAGCGGGTGTTCATCACCGGTGCCAGCGGCTTCATCGGCCGCGCCTTGGCCCAGCGCTACCGCAGTCTCGGTGCTGAGGTCCGCGGCATTGATTTCGCGGCCGATCCGGCCTGGAACGTCGTTGCCGGTGACGTGCGTCAACCGGCGGCGTGGCGCAACCAACTGGCCGGCGTCGATCTCGTACTTCACACGGCTGCAGTGGTCTCGATGACCGCCCCGATGCGCGCGGCCTGGGACGTCAACTGCGACGGGACCCGGCGACTGCTGACGGCGTGCCGCGAGCAGGGTGTAGCGCGATTCGTGCAGCTTTCATCCGTTGCCGCCTTCGGCTTCGATTTCCCGAAGAACGTCGACGAGACGCACCCGCTCATCACCAATGGCAACTCCTACGTCGATACCAAGATCACCAGCGAGCACACGGTGCTTGCGGCCCATGCCAGCGGCGAGATCGACTGCACCATCATCCGGCCGGGCGATGTCTACGGCCCCGCATCCCGCGCGTGGGTGATCGTGCCGCTGGAAATGATGCGTGCGGGTCAATTCCTGCTGCCTGACGCTGGGCGGGGCGTGTTCAGTCCCGTCTACGTCGACGACCTCGTGGACGGCATCGTGCTGGCTGCCGGGAAGCCCGAGGTGCGGGCCAGATCTTCACGCTCACGTCGGGTGCCGGCGTGAGCTGCGCCGAATTCTTCGGACATCACTGGCGGTGGCTCGGCAAGCAGGGCTCACCGCGGACCCTGCCGACGGGACTCACCATTGCGCTGGCAGAAGCGGGCGGTGGCATCGCGCGTCTGTTCGGACGGTCCACCGAACTTGGCCGTGGCTCGGTCGGGCTGCTCGCGCGGCCCGCGACTTACAGCATCGAGAAGGCCCGGCGACTTCTGGGTTACTCGCCGAAAGTGGACCTCGCTGAGGGCATGCGCCGATCCGAGGCATGGGCGCGCGACAAGGGTCTGTGCGGTTCGAAGCCGTGAGTCGCGCTCACGAGGTGGAGCATGGGGTTGACTGCCATTCTGCTGATGGCGCTCAAGGTCTCAGTCGCGCTGCTGATCTTCGCCGTCGGCCTGGATTCTCGACTCAAGGACCTGGCATACCTGCAGCGTCGTCCTGGCGTCATGCTCCGGTCGCTGCTGGCGATGTACGTCGTGGTGCCCTTGCTCGCATTGGCCGCAGTGAAATTGCTGCAACTGCCGCCCGGCCTCGAACTGGCGCTCGTCGTGCTGGCGATCTCGGCGGGCGCGCCGATGCTGCCGCGCAAGCTGATGCGGCTCGGCAACGAGGAATACGTCATCTCGCTCGTCGTCGTCAGTTCGCTGCTGGCGATCGTGACCGTGCCGGCGTGGCTTCTGCTGCTGGGACCGCGTTTCGCGCGCCTGGAGACGCTCGACCCAGCGACCGTGGCAAGTGTCCTCGGCAAGTCGTTCCTGCTGCCCATGCTCCTGGGCATCGCCGTGCGCAGGTTCCTGCCCGATGCAAGCGCGCGCTTGTCGGACGTGCTGCTCAAGGTCGTAGGCAGCGTCTTCTCGGCGTGCGCCATCGCGCTCCTGGCGACCCACTGGCAGGTGGTCGGTGCCATCCTCGGTCCGCCGATCCTGACGCTGGGAGGTTTTACGCTTGCAGCGCTCGGCGTCGGACACCTGCTGGGTGGTCCGGATCCGAACGATCGCACGGCGCTTGCGGTCACTTGCGCAACGCGACACGTCGGCGTGGCCATGGTGATTGCGGCCGCGACGCCGGGGCCCCGCACCGTCGTGCTGATCGTGGCCTACACGCTGGCGTCGGCGCTCGTGATCGTTCCCTACATGAAGTGGCGCGGTCGGGTGACTCCGGCCGGGCTGCAGCGTTCAAAGTAGTCCGCAACAATAGTCGACGACATGGAGACGAGAAATGAACAAGACACGACGGATCCTGGTGGCCTGCGTGGGGCTGGCCCTGTTCAGCGGCGGCGTCCTGGCGGGAAATTCAAATGGCGACTGGGTGAAACTGGGTTCGGTCAACGCCGGGCACGACGCCGATCATGACCGGATCACCGTGACGGGGCAGCACGACAACTACCGCAAGCTGAAATTCAAGGTCAAGAATGCGTCGCTCAACCTGCGCCAGGTTGTCGTGACTTATGACGACGGGGCGCCGGAGCGACTCGAGGTCAAGGAGAACCTGGCCGCAGGCGCCGAGACGCGAGCGATCGACCTACATGGCGGCAAGCGCAGCATTCGCACCATCGAGTTCTGGCACGAAACGAAAGGCAACAAGGGTGATAAAGCGGAGGTCGTGGCCTTCGGCCAGCACTGACGCATCCGGCACAGACTGCGTCGCCCGCCGGGGGCAACCTCAGGCCCCGGCGGGCGCCTGCACGAGCACAGCGCCAAAGACATCACGGATGATGTCGAGCACCTTGGCGACGGCAGGGATCGGAAATGCATCCGCGTTGGTGTGCAACGCAACCTGATGGTTGAAGGGTACGCGCGTGTCGTGCACCCGGAGTCGTCCCGTCTCGATCTCCGGCGCAAATGCGAAAACCGGGCCCGCCGTGAAATAGCGCGGGCTGCTGGTCACCAGCCGCAACAGGGACTCGAAATCCGAGCACATCACCCGGCCTGGCAGCTGATGGATATCCACCTCGTAAAACTGCTGCGTCATGTCGACATAGCGCTGCTCCAGGAATGGAACGGCCATGGGGTGGTTGCGCAGGATTTCACCTATGCCGGTCGGCGCATCCAGGAATATTGCGTGACCAGGGTGGGCAACGATGACGTTTTCGGTCTCGAGCTGAAGATCGCAAGTCAGGTTCTCTGCCGGGCTCTCGATCGGATGGCAGATGGCGATGTCAAGGTCGCGCGACTGCAACTGGTCCGCCAGGGCACGAGTACTGCCGAATACGATCTCCATCGCCACCTGCGGCAGTTGTGTAGCGACCCGCTCGACGATTGATTCCAGTAAGGCGCGGCCCGGGGCAGGGCCCATCCCGATCCGGACGACTCCCGCTTGACCGGCCGCGAGTCGTTCGATGTCCTTTGAAAGCAGTGCCGCCTCGCGGCCAATGATCCCGGCACGATTCGCGATCAGCGTGGCAAGTTCGGTCGGGCGCGATCGCCCGTGTTCGCGATCGAAGAGTTGGGCACCGAGCTTGCCTTCCAGGTACGCGATTCGATTGCTCAGCGTCGGTTGCGTCACGCCCAGCGTCTCGGCCGCCTTGCGGTAGCTGCCTGCGTCGCAGATTGCCTTGATGTCGAGCAGGTCGCGTACGTCCATTCCGGGCACCTTTTCCGATAAGCAAACGTATCACACCGAAGCGATTTTCGTGATTCCCATGCCACAACCGAACTCATATACAGCCCTGTGACGGCACGGTAACGGCTTGACGAATTCGGAATAGGTGTTTGTCGCCGAGTGCCAAGTGACTGTCGTCGCGCATCAAGCGCGCCCATGTTGCGAGCCATAGCATCGGCCGCGATCGTGCCCTTTCCGTGCCAGCGATGCGCTGGTCCGCAGGGCAGCGTGTTCGATCGCAACGCCACGGCCGGCGCCCTGCAGATTCAACTGCGGGCGCCATCGCGAGCACGAGCGACGTCGGGCAGACATACAAGGCAACAGGGGGCTTCGCATGACAGTCAGCAGTTCCGTCCGGCGGTCGCATCGGCTGGCCGTGGTCGTTGGATCGATACTCACCGGCTATGCAGGGGTTGCGAGCGCTGCGCAATGGCGCTTCGACGACAACTCACAGCTCATCTGGAACACGTCGATCACGGTCGGCGCCAGTTTTCGCGCCGAGAACCCCTCCAACGAACTTTATTCCCGGGTCGACGGGCAACTGCTCGGATTGAGGGACGGTGTCGGTGGTTCAAACACGGACGCTGCCACGTTGAACTACGGACTGGGCGATCGCTTCTCGACGCCGCTCAAGCTTGTAACGGACCTCGAATACCGCAAGGGCAGGTTCGGCGCACTGGTGCGCGCGAAGGCCTGGTACGACTACGCCCTCGAGAACGAAGAAGTTCGCTACGGCCATCAGAACAATGACTACAACGGCGCCCGTGGTGGTGCCAACAGTCGCAACCCCTTGTTGCCGTTCAACCCTTGCCCCGGCGCCTCGCAGATCGTTGGGGGGCAGCCCCTCTGCAACTCCTGGCCGACGGCACAACTGAGCGACGAGGGCTTCGAGGACCTGCAGAAATTCAGTGGTGCGTACCTGCTTGACGCCTATGCCTACGGCAGCTTCGACATCGGCGACTCCGACCTGCAGTTGCGGCTCGGACGCCAGGTGGTCAACTGGGGCGAGAGTGTCTTCATCCAGGGCGTCAACCAGATCAACCCCGTCGACGTGACGGCACTGCGCCGCCCGGGTACCGAGGTCAAGGAAGTCCTGCTGCCCGTGCTGATGGCGTACGGTAACTGGGGATTCGCGTTCGGCTCGGTCGAGGCCTTTTACCAGTTCGAGTGGGACAACAGCCCCATCGACTCCTGCGGCACGTATTGGGGTCCAGCTGAGGGCCTCATCTCGGCCGAGACAGCGGGCTGTACTTCGACCGCATCGTTTGGTGGCGCGGCGAATCCGGTGGCCCAGGCCAAGGGAAATTCATTTGCGGCGTTGAGGGGCCGTGAGGCGTCAGACAGCGGACAGTTCGGCCTGGCGCTGCGCTTCCCGGTCGAGGCCATCGACACCGAGTTCGGTCTCTACGGGATGAACGTCCACTCGAAGGTGCCGGTCATTTCCGCCCGCATGGGAACACACCCGTCGGCGCCTGTGCGCACGCCCGGCCTGCCGTTCCCGATCTTCAATCCGGCAGCGAACGCGGGCCTGGGTGGCTGGTTCTCGGCGGTCGTCAACAACGTGCCCCAGTACGGGATCATCAATCCCGCCGACTTTCACCGGACGCTCGCGGCGGCGGGCGGCACGCCGATCAACGTAGCCGGTGGCTTCTGGGAATACGGGGAAGACATCCAGATCTACGGCCTGAGTGCAGCGACAACGATCGCGGGCTGGTCCGTGGCCGCGGAGGCGAGCCTGCAGAAGGACGTCCCGGTCCAGATCAACGGCAACGACCTGCTGCAGGCGGCGCTGCTCGGCGCCGGGCCCTACGGTGCCGCTGGCCGCGCTGCGGTACTGGCGGGTGAAGGAACCGTATTGCCGGGCTACGAGTTGTTCGAAAAGACTCAGTTCCAGGTCAATACCGTAAAGACGTTCAGCAACATCCTGGGGGCGTCGTCGCTGTTGCTGGTCGCCGAGATCGGTATGCAGACGAACGATGTGCCCGACTACAAGCAAGCGGGCAACCTGCGTTTCGGTCGCGCTTTCATCTACGGCAACGGCATCCTGCCGGGTGCGACGACACCAAGCACCAACCCGCAACCGGACGGCCGCAAGAACGACGGTTACGTGACGGATTCGGCCTGGGGCTACCGGGCAAGGGCCAGGCTCGACTACGACCTGGCCGGTGGTGGCTTGCGCATGTCGCCGAGCCTGGTCTGGAACCACGACGTTGACGGCGTCGCCATGGACGGCCAGTTCATCGAGGACCGACAGACGCTTGGCATGGGTCTCGGCTTCGTCTGGGCCAAGAAGTATACGGCGGACATCAACTACACCTGGTTCGCCGATTCTGCTTACAACCCGCTGATGGACCGCGACTACTACTCGGTCAGTTTCGGCGTGTCGTTCTGATCAGGGGGATTACCAACATGAAGCTACAGAATCGAATCGTGGTTACCGTCGCTGCCATTGCATTGGCCAGCGTTGCGATGCCAGTCCAGGCCAAGCTGAGCGACGCAGAGATTGCGCGACTTGGCGCAGACCTCACGCCGGTCGGTGCCGAGAAAGCCGGCAACAAGGCGGGCACGATCCCGGACTGGACCGGCGGTCTGTGCGCGCCACCGGCTGGCTGGGCAGGTGCGAAGAGCGGGTACAAGGATCCGTTCGCTGGCGACAAGCCACTGTTCACCATCACCAAGGCGAATGCAGCCCAATACAAAGACAAGCTGACACCAGGGACGCTGGCGATGCTGAACAAGTACGACAACTTCTCGATGCCGGTGTATCCGACACGGCGGTCTGCTTGCTATCCGCAGGAGGTCTACGACGTCGTCAAGGCAGAGGCGGGCAAGATCGACATCGCGGGTTTCGGCCTGAGCGGGCGCACCAAGTCCACGGTGCCGTTTCCCATCCCAAAAAGTGGCATCGAGGCGATCTGGAACCATTCGTTACGTTACCTGGGCGGCGGCCTCTATCGTCTCTACGACCAGTTTCCGGTTCGACCGAACGGCGATTTCTACAAGATCCAGTCCGAGGAATATCGCGTCTTCAACCAGAATCTGAGTCCGCCACAGGACAACCTGCTGTTCGTTTACCTGGACCGGAACCTCGCACCTGCGACACTGGAGGGCAACACGACCCTGGTGCACGAGCCTGTGGATCAGGTGAAACAGGAGCGTTCCGCCTGGCAGTACAACTCAGGCAGCCGTCGCGTGCGTCGTGCGCCTGAGCTTGGGTACGACAACATCGGCAACGCCAGCGATGGCCTGCGCACCTTTGACCAGGTGGACATGTACAACGGCGCACCGGACCGTTACGAGTGGAAGGTGGTGGGGAAGAAGGAGATCTATATTCCCTACAACGCGTACAAGCTCGACGACAAGTCGCTGCAGTACAAGAACATGATCCAGAGGAGCGTGATGAAGTCCGACCTGTTCCGCTACGAACTTCATCGTGTCTGGGTCGTGGACGCCACGTTGCGCAACGGCATGAAACACATTTATGCCAGGCGCACGTTCTACCTTGACGAGGACACATGGCAGATCGCGTACGAAGACGCATACGACACGCGCATACAGCTGTGGCGCGTCAGCGTCGCGCCGATGATGCAGTTCTACGACGCCAAGGTTCCTTTCTACCGCGCGAACATCTGGCACGACCTGAATAGCGGCGCCTACCTGATCTCGCTGCTGGGCAACGAGATCAAGGAGCCCTGGGCCTTTGGTCGCAAAGCCGATTGGGGCGACTTCCAGGCCGACGCGTTGCGTCGTGCCGGCACCAAGTAACTGGGAGAACGAACAGTGCACCATTCCGTGACGAGTACCAGAGCGCTGCGTGGCGCCACGCTGGCGGCCATGATGGCGCTGCTGGCAGCCATGTCTGCCTGCGGCAGCAAAGATCCTGCGACTCCAGTCGCTGCGCCGCCTGTCGCCGCAGAGGCCGCCCAAACGGCGCCGACTGCTGCGCCTGCTGATGCTGCAGCGGCAGCCCAGACGCTCGCGCCCACGGCAACGACGTGGTCCCCCGAGGCGATAGAGGAACTCCTCGCCCCGGTGGCACTGTACCCGGATGTCGTACTCGGCCAGGTGCTGGTCTCGTCGACGAATCCGCAGGAAGTGCTGGACGCCGGCAACTGGCTGCTGCAGAACCAGGCCCTGCAGGGCAATGCCCTCGACGAGGCAGCTAAGCAAGTGGGTTTCACACCCCCGATCCGTGGCCTGCTGCAGTCCCCGGAGGTTGTGGACATGATGGCCTCGCAGATGGACTGGACTGCCGAACTCGGGCAGGCCTTCGTCAACGACCAGCAGGGCGTCATGGATGCGGTGCAGAGGCTGCGTGCGCAAGCCAAGGATGTCGGCAACCTGCAGAGTTCGGAGCAGCTGAAGGTTGCAACCGAGACTCAGGACGGCCACGAGGTGATTACGGTCTCGCCGCCGAGCCCGCAAGTCGTCTACGTGCCGCAATACGATCCGGTCGCTGTCTACGCGCCACCGCCGGCAACGCTGCCCGCTCCGGCACCGGTCGCGAAGGAAGACAAGGGGCACAGCACCGGCTCGCTGGTGACCACGGGGCTGCTTTCGTTCGGCGCGGGCATCCTCGTCGCCAATGTCTTCGATGATGACGACGACGACTACTACAAGAACGGCTATTACAACCCGCGGTACTACGGGCCACCGATGCCGTACTACCCGCCGTATCCCTATCGTCCGCACTACGGCAACGGCTACTACCCGAATTCCGGCTACAACCGTCCGCCGAACTACCAGCATTCGTTCAACAACAATACGATCATCATCAACCAGGACAACAACAACGACTACTGGGATCGACACGACACCAAGTCTGGCGTCAGTCGGGATTCCCGCGCGGCCAAGAGCCCGATCACGGCCGCGAAACCGAACCGGCCGGAACTGAATTCACTGAACGCACGGGCCAAGCAGGGTCCGCAGCGACCGGCACCGACCCAGGCTGACTGGAAGGGGCAGAGTGGTTATGCGGGCGCCTCGAAGGATGCGCCGGGGAAAGTTGCCGGCGCGAAACCGACAGCGTCAGCTGCGGCGAGTCGTGAGCAGCCGAAGGTGCAGGGTTCGTATGCCGGCGGCACGCCGAGCGCGGCGGGCTGCGTCGAGCCGAGTGACGAGTGCGGCACAGGACAAGAAGCCGGCTGCGAAGCCAGCCGCGAAGCCAGCCGCTGCCAGCGCGCCGCGTCCGGCAGCGGCTCCGACCGCAAAGGCGAAACCGACGGGAGCGACCGATCGCGGCTACTCCAAGCCCGCAACGGCTCCGTCGAGCAAACCTGCCGCCGCGCCTGAGCGTGCGCGGCCCACCGCCGTATCCGGCGCTGACCGCGGTTCTGCCGACAAGGCCGCAAGCCAGCGCGGCAAGCAGAGCATGCCGAGTGGGGTGCCTGCGAAAGCCAAAGACCCCGGCAAACCGGCGAAGCGCTAGGGAGTACGACAATGATCCGCAAGAATCAGTTCGCACCCAAAGCCGGCGTGACGCTGCTCGCAGTCGTCGCGCTGCTCGTCACGGGATGTGCTCGCAAGGACGACCACGCGTCGTTCGACTCGGCCGAGGCCGCCGTGTCGGCGCTCGCGCAAGCATTGGGGAAGGACGATACCGCTGCGCTGCGACAACTGTTCGGGCCCGGCAGCGAAGAACTGCTGCTGTCCGGCGATGTCGTGCAGGACAAGAGCGATCGAGCCGCATTCCTTGCGACGTTTAACGAGAAGCATAGCCTCGTCGCCGATGGCAACGACGCCTTTACCCTGGTCACCGGTGCCCAGGACTGGCCGTTTCCGATCCCGGTTGTCAGGAAGGACGGACGCTGGTACCTCGACGGCAGTCGAGGCGCCGACGAACTGGTCTACCGTCGTGTCGGCGCCAATGAACTCGGCGCGATCGCCGTGAGTCGCGGCTTCGTCGATGCGCAGATCGACTATGCCCGAGAAGGGCGTGACGGCGATCGCGCAGGCATTTACGCGTTGAAATTGATCAGCGACCAGGGGCAGCACAACGGCCTGTACTGGCCGACCGCGCAGGACGAGCCCGCCAGTCCGGCCGGACCGTTCGTTGCCGCAGCGGCGGCGGAAGGCTATCGCAGCGGTGCACGCACGCCTTACCACGGGTACTACTACCGCATGCTGTACCGCCAGGGCGAAAACGCCAATGGGGGCTCGCGCGAGTACTTCAGGAATGGCCTGCTCACCGAAGGCTTCGCGCTCGTGGCGTGGCCGGCGGACTACCAGGTCAGCGGCGTCATGACGTTCATCGTCGACCAGGACGGCGTCGTTTTCCAGAAGGACCTCGGCGAGAGCACTGCGGTAACGGTCGAATCGATGACGTCGTTTGATCCCGACTCATCGTGGGTTGCAGTGACTGACTCGTCCGGCACCTGATGAACCACCCACCGCAGGGCCAGGCCAGGATCACTCAGCTTCGGTTGAGCCCTGGCCTGGTCCCGCGGTTTTCTCGTCTGACCTGGTATCGATCAACAAAAACCCGGCGCCCATGATCTGTTCTTTCTGCAATCCCACCCCCGCAGAACGTTCAGGTCATGGTGCGCCGTGGTCCTCGTCAGCGAAGCGAGACTTGCAGCGTCTGTGTGGCAGTGATGGTCGCTCTCGGTGTTCTCGCCACCGCGGGACCTGCCGCCAGCGCGCCTGAGCGCCCGTCGGCGAACCCTGAACGCAATGCCTACTTCGGCAATGTTCACGTGCACACGGGCTATTCATTCGATAGCTTCACCAACGGCAGCAAGACGACCCCGCAGGATGCCTATGACTGGGCGAAGGGCAAGGCGATCACCGGCAGCGGCCTCGGTGCCGACATCAAGATCGTCACGCCGCTCGATTTCTATGCGGTCGCCGATCACGCCGAATACATGGGCGTCTTCAACCAGATGTCCGACCCGAACAGCCAGTTCGGCAAGTTGCCAATCGCCAAGCGAGTGACCTCGCCGGACACGGTCACCCGGATGGAGGCATTTGCCGAAGTGCTCCGTGAAATGAGCGCCGGACGTAGCGACCCGCAACTCGCCGACCCGGCTGCGGCGCGGTCGGTGTGGGCGGAGATCGTCAAGACTGCCGACGCCAACTATGTGCCCGGCAGGTTCACCACCTTTGCCGCGTTCGAATGGACGTCAAACCCCGACAAGCGGAACCTGCATCGCGTCGTCATGTTCCGCGACACCGCGAAGCTGCCCGAGTTGGTCATATCGGCGCTCGACTCGGACAAGCCCGAGGTGCTGTGGACATGGATGGAGGCGCTGCGCGCCAAAGGCTCGACGCTGTTTGCCATACCGCACAATGGCAATGCGAGCGACGGGCGGATGTTCGAGCTGACCCGGTCGGACGGCAAACCGATCGACGCTGTCTACAACGCCACGCGCAGCGTCAACGAGCCGCTCTACGAGATCACCCAGATCAAGGGCACGTCAGAGACGCATCCCAGCCTGTCGCCCAACGACGAGTTCGCCGGATTCGAGCAATGGGATTACACGTTGTCGGCCGACAGCGAACGGCCGACGCACCGCAAGGGCAGCTTCGCCCGCCAGGCGCTGCTCGACGGCCTGGCGCAGGATGCCAGGGGCAATGGCAACCCGTTCAAGTATGGCTTCATCGGCGATTCGGACACGCACAACGCCGCCGGCAGCAATGAGGAATTCAACTACAGCGGCAAGTTCGCGATCGAGAACGATCCCAGGCACCGGCTCAATGGTATCCCCGGGGCGCGTGCGGGCCAGGTCCAGCAGATCCGCGAATTCAGCTCGGCCGGTCTCGCTGGTGTCTGGGCGGATGAGAATACCCGCGAGGCGATCTTCGACGCGATGCAGCGCAAGGAAACCTTCGGCACGTCGGGGACGATGATCAAGGTGAGGTTCTTTGGGGGCTGGGACTTCGGCGCTGCGGACCTGGCGAACCCCTCATTCGTCAAGGCGGGATACGCGCGTGGCGTGCCGATGGGCGGCGACCTCAAGTCGGCAACGGGCAAGGCTCCAACGTTCATCGTCATGGCGAGCAAGGATCCGAAGAGCGGCAACCTTGATCGCATCCAGATCATCAAAGGCTGGCTCGATGCTGGTGGCAGGCAGCACGAGAAGATCTACGACGTCGCCTGGAGCGGCAAGCGCAAGCCGGATCCGAAGACCGGCAAGCTGCCGCCGGTCGGCGACACCGTCGACATCAGCAAGGGCGATTACACCAACAGCATCGGCGCTGCGGAACTGGCAACTGCCTGGGTCGATCCGGATTTCGATGCGTCGTTGCGTGCCTTTTATTACGCAAGGGTCATCGAGATACCGACGCCGCGCTGGAGCACCCGCGATGCCGCCAGGCTTGGGATGCCGATACCGCAAGGCTTGCCGGTATCCATCCAGGAACGTGCCTGGACTTCGCCGATCTGGTACTCGCCGGTGAGCGGAGCGGGCAGCCACTGACGTCCTGTTGAGGGCTGGCCCTACGCGGGTCCGCGGCAGGGGTTGCGGTCTTCCTCTGCGCTCCGGGGTCTCACGCGCACGTGAATCGAGCGGAGGAACCGCACGATTCACGGCGAACCTTGCTCGAAC
Organism: uncultured Gammaproteobacteria bacterium; assembly: GCA_963743995.1. Taxonomy (GTDB): domain Bacteria; phylum Pseudomonadota; class Gammaproteobacteria; order Steroidobacterales; family Steroidobacteraceae; genus RPQJ01. The sequence goes on from CAVUSC010000003.1 coordinate 24,068, forward strand.
GGGTGCAAGGCGATGGTGTCAGCGAAGCAACAGAACCCGCCGTGCCGCCTCGCACCTGCGTTCGAGCTGCGGCGTTCGACACGGAGCGCAGAGGAAGACCGCAACCCCTGCAGCGGGCCCTGGCAGTTTCAGTCCTCACCCATGCCAGTGGCTTACTGACCCCGCAATGCGCGCACGAGCTGCGCCAGCGTGGTCACCGGCGGCGAACACGTCATGCCGCGGCAGACGTACGCGACGGCACCGCCTAGCGCTTTCTTGCTGGCCAGCGCCGCCGGCAGGTTGCGGGCATCAGCCGGCACCGCCAGGAGCATGCGGTGCGGGTCGTAGAGCTTGTCGACTTCGCTGCGCCACACGTCGAGTTCGTCGCTGTCGCCACGCACCACCAGGATCGACGGCGGCGACGTGTATTCCTCGAGCGCCATCAACAGCGTGCCGTGCCCGTGCGGGTACCGCTCGATGGCGGCCCATGCAGACCGCAACGTGGCCTCGGCGGCATGGATGTAACGCGGTTCGCTGAGCAGATAACCGAGTCGAATCAGCACGCGGGCCGCCACGCCATTGCCGGCGGGCGTTGCATCATCCGAAAACGTCTTTGGCCGCAGGATCAGCGACTCGTGGTCGTCGGCAGTGAAGAAGAATCCGCCGGCATCGTGATCGGCGAAATGCTCGAGCATCACGTCGACGAGTTCGATCGCCCACGCGAGGGCCTCGGCATTCCAGCGAGCCTCCAGCAGTTCCAGCAGACCCCACGCCAGCATCGCGTAGTCGTCGAGGTAGGCGGGGAAGCGAGACTCCCCGTCCGTGTGTACCGCGAGCAGCCGCCCATCCTGCCAGCAGCGCTCGCGCAGGAACTGCATGGCCTGCACGGCGGCATCGGCCAGGTCGTCACGCTGGAGTGCCCGACTGGCGCGCGCCAGTCCGCCGATCGCCATGCCGTTCCAGGAGGTGAGGATCTTCTGGTCGCGGCCCGGCCAGACGCGTGCATTGCGCACCTCCAGCAGCCGCGCGCGCGCTTCGTCGATGCGGGTCTCGACCGTGGCCTCGTCGAGTCGCAGTTCGGTGGCAATGTCGGCGATCGACTTGAACGTGTGCAGGTGCCACTGGCCTTCGAAATTCGCGTCGCGGTCGAGGCCGAAGCGCTGGGCGAATGGCTCGTACTGCTCGACATCGAGCAGGTCGCGCACCCCATCGGGTGTCCAGACGTAGAACTTGCCTTCGTGCCCTTCGGAGTCGGCGTCCAGGGTCGAATAGAAACCGCCTTCGGGCGAGCGCAGGTCGCGCAGCAGCCAGTCGGCCGTTTCCGCGGTAACGCGTCGGAACAGCGGCTCGCCGGTCGCAACGGCAGCCTGTGCGTACACGCCGAGCAGCTGCGCGTTGTCGTACAGCATCTTCTCGAAGTGCGGGATCATCCAGTACGGATCGACGGAATAGCGGTAGAAGCCGCCGCCGAGCTGGTCGCACAGGCCGCCTTCGGCCATCCGCGTCAGCGTCAGCGTCGCCATGTACAGCGCCTGCAGGTCGGGCTCGTCACTTGCCGCCGACGCGCGCCAGGTGCGCAGCAGCAGCTCCAGGTTGGCCGGGTGCGGGAACTTGGGTGCCTCGCCGAAGCCGCCAAAGCTGCCGTCGAATTCGCGCTGCAGCGTTGCCCGGGCCGTCAGCAAAGGTTCGCGCGACAGGTCGTCGCCCGACGCGTCCGCTGGTGGCTGCAGCTGCCCCAGCACATCGACCAGCTTGTCGCCGTACTCCTGCAGGTCGCCGCGGCGCGTCTTGTAGAAATCGCCCACTTTCTCGAGCACCGAGCGAAAGCCCGGCATGCCGTAACGCTGCTCGGGCGGGAAATACGTGCCGGAGAAGAACGGCCGGTGCGAATCGGGCGCCAGGAACATCGTCAGCGGCCAACCTCCGCCCGCCTGGTTCATCACCTGGTGCGCGGTCTGGTAGATGCGGTCGATGTCCGGGCGCTCCTCGCGGTCCACCTTGATGTTGACGAAGAGTTCGTTCATCAGCGCGGCGGTCGCAGGATCCTCGAACGATTCGTGGGCCATCACGTGGCACCAGTGACAGGCCGAATAGCCGATCGACAGCAGGATCGGCTTGTCGAGCTTGCGCGCGAGTTCGAGTGCCTGCGGACCCCAGGGGTGCCAGTCGACCGGGTTGGAGGCGTGCTGGCGCAGGTACGGACTGGTCTCGGCAGCCAGGGAATTCTGGTGGCCGGAGGGGCTGGGCGACGTCATGGCGGAACCTGAAGGGGTTCGGTCGGCTAGAATGCGCGAATCATAACGGAAGGCTGCCGCTTGCCGGCGGAAACGCGCATGTCATCGCCGCCCCCGGCACTTTCGACTTCGTCCAGCGAACTCCCCGAACTGCGGCTCAAGCCGCGCGAGGAGCGCCGCATTGCGGGCGGGCACCTCTGGATCTTCAGCAACGAGGTCGACACCGTGCGCACACCGCTCACGGTATTCGCGACCGGAGCGCTGTGTCGCGTCGTCGCGAGCAACGACCGCTTCCTGGGATTTGCCTACGTCAATCCGCATGCACTGATCTGCGCGCGCATCCTCGGCCGCGATCCCGGGTTTGTCCCTGGCAAATCACTGATCGTGCACCGGCTGCAGGTGGCGCTCGCGTTGCGCGAGAAGCTGTATCCGCAGCCGTTTTACCGCCTCGCCTATGGCGAATCCGACGGGCTGCCCGGGCTGGTGCTCGATCGTTTCGGCGACATCGTCGTCGGCCAGATCGGCACGGCGGGCATGGAAGCGATGAAGCCCGCGATCGTTGAGGCGGTGGCGAAGGTGATCGGACCGAAGGTGCTGATCTGGAAGAACGACTCTGGCGCCCGCGAACTCGAAGGCCTGCCGAGCTACGTCGAAACGGCGATCGGACCCGACATCGAGGAGACTGTCGTCGAGGAAAATGGCGTCCGTTTCTTCGTGCCGATGGGTCGTGGCCAGAAGACCGGCTGGTTCTACGACCAGGCTTTCAACCGGCGCTCACTGCTGAAGTTCGCCAAGGGCGCGCGCGTCCTCGACGTGTTCAGCTACCTCGGTGCATGGGGCCTCGCCGCCGCCGCCGCGGGTGCCAGCGAAGTGCTGAGCGTGGATTCGTCGGCGCCTGCGCTTGAACTGCTGCAGCGTTCCGCTGCCGCCAACGGTTTGCACAACGTCCGCACCGAGCGTGCGGACGCGTTCGACGCCCTGGCGGCGCTGCGCGCGGCGGGAGAGAAGTTCGACGTGGTCGTCATCGATCCGCCGGCCTTCATCAAGCGACGCAAGGACATGCCGAAGGGACAGGCCGCCTACCGCAAGCTGAACCAGCTGGCGATGCAGGTGCTGGGGCGCGACGGCTTCCTCGTGTCGTGCTCGTGTTCGCACCACCTGGGCCTGGACGATCTCATGGTCACGATCCAGCAGGCAGCGCGCCACGTCGACCGCTTTGCGCAGGTCGTGGAAGTGGGAGGGCATGCTCCAGACCATCCGATCCATCCTGCGATCGCGGAGACTCGCTACCTGAAGTCGCTGTTCTGCCGGGTCGTGCAGGACTGAAGCGGATGAGCGATTGAACCGCTCCACGGGTAAGATACGCCGCCGATGTTCGTCTATCCGCAACTCGATCCCATCGCGCTGTCTTTAGGACCGCTGCACATCCGCTGGTACGGCCTCATGTACCTGGTGGGCTTTCTGTCGGCCTGGTGGCTGGCTCGTCGCCGTGCCGGGCGGCCGGAGTCCACCTGGAAGCCGCTCGAAGTCGACGACCTCATTTTCTTTGCGGCCGTCGGCATCATCCTGGGCGGACGCCTGGGCTGGATGCTGTTTTACGGCACCGAGCGCATCTTGAGCGAGCCGCTCAGCGTGTTCCGCATCTGGGAAGGCGGGATGTCGTTCCACGGTGGACTGGTCGGCACGCTCGTCGGGCTGGCGCTCTTCGCGCGCAGTCGCAAGAAGCAGCTGGTCGACGTGTTCGATTTTGCCGCACCGCTGCCGGCCATCGGATTCGGCGCAGGTCGGATCGGCAACTTCATCAATGGCGAACTCTGGGGCAAGCCGACGGACGTGCCCTGGGCCGTGATCGTCGACGGCGTGCCGTTGCATGCCTCGCAGCTGTACGAAGCCGCGCTCGAAGGCCTCGCGCTGTTCCTGATCCTCTGGTGGTTCACGGCCAAGCCTCGGTTCCGCTGGGCGCCGTCCGGGCTGTTCCTGGTCTGCTACGGCGTGTTCCGTTTCCTGATCGAGTTCGTGCGCGTGCCCGATGCCAACCGCGGTTACCTGCTGTTCGACTGGGTGACGATGGGGCAGGTGCTTTCGCTGCCCATGATCCTGGCAGGACTTGCGATGCTGGCGGTCGCGTATCGGCAGCGGCAGCCTTCCGGCAACTATCGCGCGGCCTGACGTCGATGCGGCAATACCACGACCTGCTGCGGCACATCCTCGATCACGGCGCCGAGAAAGGCGACCGCACCGGCACCGGCACGCGCTCGGTGTTCGGTTGGCAGATGCGCTTCGACTTGAACGCTGGCTTCCCCCTCGTCACGACCAAGAAGCTGCACCTGAGATCGATCGTGCACGAGCTGCTCTGGTTCCTGAGCGGCGAGACCAACGTGCGTTACTTGCGCGAGCACGGCGTCACGATCTGGGACGAATGGGCCGATGCCGACGGTGAGCTTGGCCCGGTCTACGGCGCGCAGTGGCGCCAGTGGGCTGCCGCTGACGGCCGCAAGATCGACCAGATCGCGCGTGCAATGGACCTGATTCGCCGCGACCCGGATTCACGCCGCATCATCGTCAACGCCTGGAACGTGGGCGAGCTCGAGCGCATGGCGCTCACGCCATGCCACGCGCTGTTCCAGTTTTACGTGGCGGGCGGCAAGCTGTCGTGCCAGCTGTACCAGCGCAGTGCCGACGTGTTCCTCGGCGTGCCGTTCAACATCGCGTCCTACGCGCTGCTCACGCACATGGTCGCGCAGCAATGCGACCTGGGCGTCGGTGACTTCGTCTGGACGGGCGGCGACGCGCACCTCTACGTCAACCATTTCGAGCAAGCACGGCTGCAGCTCTCGCGTGAGCCGCTGCCGCTGCCGCAGCTCGTCATCAAGCGCCGGCCGGACTCGATCTTCGATTACCGCTTCGAGGACTTCGAGTTCGCCGGATACCAGGCCCACCCTGCGATCAAGGCACCCATCGCCGTATGAAGAAGTCTCCCTCGAAGAAACCTGCTGGCAAGCCGTCCAGGACGACTGCCGCGCATCACGCGCATATGCGTCACGCCCAGAAGACGGCGCGGGCGACCGCGGCCGAAGCCAACCCTCTGTACGTGGTGAAGCGATCGAAGATCCACGGCCGCGGCGTATATGCGGCCCGCCGCATCCGCAGCGGCACGCGCATCATCGAATACGTCGGCGACCGCATCTCGCACGACGAGGCAGATGCGCGTTACGAGATGAAGGCCGATGACGACGGCCATACCTTCCTGTTCGTGGTGGACGACGACCTGTGCATCGACGCCGGCGTCGGCGGCAACCCCGCGCGCTTCATCAACCACAAGTGCGACGCGAACTGCGAGACGATCATCGAAGGTCGCCGCGTTTTCATCGAGGCGATCCGCACGATCCAACCGGGTGAGGAGCTGGGGTATGACTACCAGCTCACCTGGGAGAGCACCGACGATCCCGACGAGCTGAATCTCTATACTTGCCGTTGTGGCGCGGCGAACTGCCGCGGCACGATGCTCGACCGCGAGTCGGTCGATGCCAAGAAGAAGAAAAAGAAGCAGGCGGCAGCGAAACGAAAGGCTGTCGCCAAGGGTAAGAAGCCCGTCGCGAAGCGCAAGCTGGCCTGAGACCCGAAGTGCCGCTCGTCTCGATTGTCGTGGCGACAGACGAGCGGGGTGCGATCGGGCGCGACGGTGGCCTGCCGTGGCGGCTGCCCGACGACCTCAAGCGCTTCAAGGGCCTGACGATGGGGAAACCCATCGTCATGGGTCGCAAGACCTGGGACTCGATCGGCAAGCCGCTGCCCGGGCGGCACAATATCGTAGTCACCCGCCAGGCTGGATTTGCAGCGCCCGATGTGACCGTCGTTGCGTCCCTGGACGACGCGCTGGAAGCCGCTGGCGACGTGCCCGAGGTCTGCATCATTGGTGGTGCAGAGATTTACCGGCTTGCCTTGCCGCGCACGAACCTCATTCACCTGACGCGCGTGCATGCGATTGTCGATGCCGACACCCATTTCCCGGCAATTGCGCCCGAGGAGTGGGACGAGACCGTGGTCGAAGAACGCCCGGTCGATGACCGGCATTCGTTCGCGTTCAGCTTCGTGGAGTTACGTCGACGCCGCGCGGCCGGGGGCTTGTTACGCGTGCTGGCGCAGTAGAGAACGCCGGTCGAGCACGTCGTCACGACCGCTCGAAGCAGGCGACCGTTTCGACGTGCTCAGTGAACGGCATCAGGTTGAACACGCGGAGACTTCTCAGGCGCATTGCGCCGTTGCAGGTCAGTCTCTCCGCGTCGGCAAGAAACGATTCGAGCCCGCAGCTCACGTACACCAATTGCGCTGGCGGATCGGCCGCCAGTTGCGCCACGAGTCCGCAATCCAGTCCTTTCCACGGTGGATCCGCGATGACGGCGTCGGCGTCCATTGCCATCGATGCCATCGCCCCCGCAGGGCCAGCGACCACTTCGATTCTCTCCCGCACTGCGGGCTCGAGTGCATCGAGTCCCAGTGCCAGGCCCTGGAGTGATTGCGGGCTCACCTCGTTCATGCGCAGGTGGCTGACGCGAGGCAACAGCGAAAGCCCGATTGCACCCACGCCCGCGTAGAACTCAGCGACCCGCGCCCCGGCAGGTACCTGTTCACGCACGTGTTCGACGATGCGTTCGGCGATGTCGAGATTGTTCTGGCCAAACGCTCCGGGCGGGTAGTGCACGGCGGCACCGCCAAACCTCTCGACGACGCTCGGCGGACCGCACCAGCGCGTGAATTCGCGGCCCAGGATCGTGTTGCTCCGCTCGCACTGCGAGTTGAACCACAAGCTGTGCAGGTCGTCGCCGAGCCGGTCCCGGATCAGATCGAAGCACGCGTTGAACGGTTCGACCGTGGGGCAGTTGCCGACGATCACGATCTGCGCGGTGTCCGAGCTGCGCTCGACCACGACCTGCAGGTATCGTGCGAGCCCACGGTGGACGGGCTCCGCATACGGAGCGATCCCCGCATCGACGAGAGCACGGCGCACTACGGCCGCGACCCGGTTGATCAACGGATGCTGGACGACGCAGTTCGGGATGTGTACGACCCGGTGCGTACCCAGTTCGAACAGGCCGAGTTTGGGCGCGCCCAGCCGGCCCCGAATGGCCAGGCGTGCGCGTAAACGAAAGCCCGTCATCGCGCCAGACACCACCGAAACAGTGGCCAGGCCATGCGCCCCGGCCAGCGAATCCAGCGCTGACTGCGCTTCGGCGGCGATGCCGGGCTGGCCGAAGCGTGGACAGCCCGGACAGGGCGGGCGGTGGGTGCAGGACAGCATCGTAGCTGGCGTCAGCTGCCCCAAGCCGCGGCGAAGACGCGCAGCAGGTTGCTGCCGAGGACTTTCTCGATCCGGTCGTCCGAATGCCCGCGCAGGCTGAGGCAGTCCGCGAGCTGCTCGAAGCGCCGCGGTGAATTGAGGTCGTTCGCGAACAGGTAACCGTCCTCGGACTCATGCGGCGCCGCGATACCGGCCGCCTTGCGGCGAGCGACGTTCGCCGTGAACGACTGCACGAAGTCCGGCGTCAGCGTGACGGTCGAGAGCGTGCCGTCCGTGCCGATCGAGACGTGTTCCTCGCCGGCGACGTTCACCGCATGCTCGATGTGCCGAACGACGTCGGCCGCGGTGGGCTGCTTGCCACCGCAAAGGTAGGGCATGACATAGATGCCCGACACTCCGCCGGTGTGCGCCACCGCGCGCAACTCGGCGTCGGTGCGATTGCGCGGGTGATCGGCGAGTGCGGCGCAGCCCGTGTGCGTGAATGCAACGGGCCGGGTGGAGCGACGGATCGCGTCGGAAGCGGTCACGCGCCCGCAATGACTCGCGTCGACGAGGATGCCCAGTTCATTCATGCGCTCTACCGCCTCGTGCCCGAGCCTGCTGAGTCCCGCGTCGACCGGTTCCATGCAGCCGTCGCCCAACCGGTTGCGCCTGTTGTAGGTGGGTTGTATCACCCGAATGCCGAGTCGCTGAAACGTCTCGAGCCGGTCGAGGTCGGTCTCGAAGCACACGCCGTCCTGGAAACCGTACATCAGCCCGGTGCGCCCATTCGTTTTCGCAGCACGGATGTCGGCGGCGGATCGGACGCGGAGCAGCGTGCCCGGGTAGCGGTCGACTTCGGCTTCCCAGCGCTTGATCGACGCGACGGCCTTCTCGAACGCCTCGTCGGGCGGCATCGTGCCCACTTCGCCGACGGTGAGGTGCAGGCATGTCATGCCCGACACCTTGATGTCCTCGACCTCGCCTGTCGTCAGCTCCGAGCCGTCCTCAGTCGCGTGGCCGCCGGGGCCGCCGAGGCCATCGATCACGACGGCGCGTGAATACCGGCTCCACTTCCCATTCGCGGACTGCGACGACCGCGGCAACACCGCGAGCCCGAGCGCCAGGCCGGACGACGCGAGCAATGTCCGCCGAGTGCGTGAAATCATGTTCATCGGCCCGCCGGAGCCTGGGGTTGGATGCCGAGCGCACGGCACAGTGCATCGGGATCGAACAGCGCGCCGTCCTTGATGACGAGACGCAGGCGTCGCACGTCGCCGATGTTGCGGCTCGGATCGCCGTCGACGAGAATCATGTCTGCGAGCTTGCCCGGCGCAATCGAGCCGAGCTCGCCGTCGCGGCCGACGAGGCGGGCGGCATCAAGCGTGGCGAGGCGTAACACTTCCGGGGCGGGCACACCGGCCTCGACGTAAAGCTCGAGCTCACGCGGCAGCATGAACCCGGGCATTGCATCGGTGCCTGCGACGAAGGGAATGCCGGCGCTGCGCACGGCCATCAGCATGCGCTGCATCTGTCGCAGCGCATCGCGGTAGCGCGCGTCTTCGCCCTCGGGCACCGGTAACCCGCCTTCGAGCAAGCCGCGCCTGACGAGCGGCGGCATGCGATCGGCCACCGCCGCGAGCCCCGCGCCAACGACTCCCGGCCGATCGGTGTAGAGGCTCTCAAACGCGCCTAGTGTCGGATCGAGCGTCACGTGACGCTGTTTGAGCAGTTGCAGGAATGCCTGCACACGCGCCGACTGCGGATCGATGCTGGCGGCATTTTCCGCGACGGCCGTGAACCGTGCCGGTGTGCGCGTGTCCTGCACCTTGTCGTACAGGAAGTTCAGGAACACCATGTTCATGTGCTGGATCTCGTCGTACCCGGCGAGCACGGCCTGGTCGGCCGTCATGAACGCAGGAACGTGTCCGCCCACGCGCATGCCCAGTTTGTGCGCTTCGCCTGCGATGGCCGGCACCAGCTTCGGGTCTACCGAGCTGTAGATCTTGACGAGTCCAAAGCCGGCAGCGTGCATGGCCTGCACGGCCTTTCGCGCCTCGTCCTCGTTGCTCACAAGCACCTTGGTCGGCCCCTGGAACGGTCCGCGTCCATCGATGATGCCGGCGAACACCACGCGCGGACCCAATGCCTCGCCGGTGTCGAAGACGCGCAGGCGCGCGGCCTTGTCGGGTTCGGCGGCCATGTCCCGGATGCTGGTGACGCCGGCGGCGAGAAACAGCGGCCCGCTGTCGAGGTCAGGATGCGTGTGCATGTCCCACAGGCCGGGCAGCAGCGCGCTGCCCGCCGCATCGATGCGCTCGGCATCGGCAGGGACCGGAAGCGTGCCGTCGGGACCAACGGCGACGATGCGCTGCTGGGCCAGGATGACAGTGGTGCCGGGACGCATCGTCATGAGTTCGGCGTCGAACAGGTTGGCATGCTCGATCACGACAGGGCCGGCCGGAGCTCGGCGCAGCGCGCGCGCCTGCTCCGTGCGCCGCCGGGCTTCCTGCGCCTCCTGCTCCGCGCGCAATGCCGTCATCGAGTCCTGCCAGCCTTCGCGCACGAGCATCGAAAAGCCGTCGAACGTGGCGAACAATTCTCCATCTTCATCGAGCCAGAGACTGGTGGGCTGGAAACCGAGGCCTTCGATCGAATACAGACTGACCTGCCGCGGCGACTTGCCGTTGCTGATCTTCAGTTGCGCCAACTGCTGCAGGCTGGCTGCGCCTTGTGGCAACAACGGCAGCTTGCCGCCCGGGGCGTCGCGCAGCGCGCGGGCGAGCAAGCCGGTTTCCTCGAACGAGCCGGACTGGCTGACATAAAACGCCGCGCCTGTGACGGCCTGGGTACCGCCTTCGACCTTGTTCCGCCAGGTAGCGGTGCCGGCTGCGCGGGTGAACCGTTCGGTGACCGGGCTCTTGAGGTAGTCATTGCCATCCGTGGCAATGGCCACGGGCATGCCTTGCGCATCGAGCTCGATCCTGGACGTGAGTGCCGGGCCGCGACCGCGATCGTTGAACGCGAAATGAACGATGCGAGTGCCGTCACCTTGCACGCAGACCGTCTGGTAGCCCGCGCGATTGCCCATCAGGCTGAAAGCGTAGTCGCGGCTAGACCGCGTGCCGGACGGGCAGCCGACAGGCTGTGGCACCGCAACCGGCACCGTCGCTGCGGCGGGGGTGGCCGTCGACACGACGGGGACACTCGCTGCCAGCGCGATCGTGATGACTGCGACGACCGAACTCCCTGGTGATCTCGACATCGAAACTCCAGCCCAGACATGCCGAGGGCATGCGACGTCGGTGCTGCCGCCCATCAGGACCCTGCCGGCGGTGGCCAGGATGGCGAGGAGGCGAGGCATGACGAGGCTCCTTTTTTATTGTTCACGGGAGCATAGTGACCGGGCGTGCAACCTACAACGCGTGTTGAGTCCGCGCTGACCGACACCGCTCGCCCACGACGGTCGTCGGACGCGGACATCCATCCTGTCGGCCTGATCCTACAATCGCGGGGATAGGCGCGGCGTCCGGGACTGCTAAAATTTCGATCCCCGCTGCAGGGAAGCGTCGGACATCCACTGGTCGGGGGAGCAGAGGCAAACCATGCCACAACAGCGGAATTTCGATGGCTCGCAGCGAGGCGCGCCGAGGGCCTGGATGCTGCGGATGAAGCCGCTTGCGATCGTGCTGCTGGCGGTCGCCATCGCCATGCTGTTGCGCTGGCCGTTCGACCGGTTCTGGGCCGGACTGTTCCCGTTCCTGACGTTCTTCCCGGCCGTGCTGGTCGTCGCCATGTTCTGCGGCTGGCGCTACGGGATGCTCGCTGCGGCGCTCTCGTCGCTCGCGATCTATGCGTGGCGCGAACCGGGAACCGATAGCCTGCTGCTCGCGTCGAGCATCGTGGTCTTCCTGCTCGCGAACGCCGTGACCGTGAGCCTGGCGGAGTTTGCGCGTCGGGGCCGGTCGCGGGCCGAAGCCGAGGCCATTGCCGCCCACGAGAGTGAACACCGCTTCAACGTCATGGCGGACAGCGTGCCGCTGCTGATCTGGGTGCACGACGCGGCAGGGAAGATCCTGTTCGTCAACCGGCGCTGGGAGGAGTTCTTCGGCATTACGCAGGAAGGCGCCCGCCGCGTGGGCTGGCAGGCGGTGCTGCACGACGAGGATCGCATTGCCTACACTGAATCGTTCGTCAAGGCGGTGCGTGGCAAACACGCGTTCCAGGCGACGGCGCGAGTGCGTCGGGCCGACGGCGAGTGGCGCTGGATCGAGTCCCATGGCGTGCCCCGATTCGGCCCGAACGGCGAGCTGACGACGTTCGCGGGCACGAGCCACGACGTGACTGAACGCCGCGCTTTCGAGGTCGAGCGCGAGATGCTGCTCGAAAGCGAACGCGCGGCGCGGACTGAAGCAGAGAACGCCACTCATGCCAAGGACGAATTCCTGGCTACGCTCTCGCACGAACTGCGCACGCCATTGTCCGTGATCGTGCTCTGGAGTCGCATCCTGGCGCGCAAGTACGGTGGCGCGGAGGACGACCTGCGCAAGGGACTCGCGTTGATCATCGACAACGGCATGGCGCTGTCGAAGTTGATCGGCGACCTGCTCGACATGAGCCGCATCGTGTCGGGTCGCGTCACGCTCGATGCGCATCCGCTCGACCTCGTCGACCTGCTCGGCCAGACCGTGGCCTCCCACCGTCCCGCGGCGGAGGCCAGGCGCATCGAGATGACCCTGGACATTGGCCAGGAACCGCTGATCGTGAACGGCGATCCCACTCGGCTGCAGCAGGTGCTCTGGAACCTGCTCGCGAATGCCGTCAAGTTCGCGAGGGAGGATGGGCACATCCGCGTCGCCGCGCGCAGCACCGGGCCTTGCGTCGAGATCAGTGTCACCGACGACGGGGAGGGCATCGCGCCCGAATTCCTGACGCAGGTGTTCAGCCGCTTCCGCCAGGCCGACAATTCGAGCGCGCGGCGCCACGGCGGCCTCGGTCTCGGGCTGGCAATCGTCAAGCAGCTCGTGGAACTGCACGGCGGGCAGGTGTCAGCGCAAAGTCGCGGTCTGGGGCAGGGAGCGACATTCGTGGTGACGCTGCCGTTGCAAGCGCACCAGCTGGGGCAGGACATCGATACCAGCGGCGTCTGGCGCCGCCTCGATCCCGATCGCCAACTGGTGTTGCGCATCGATGGCAAGCGGGTGCTGGCCGTGGATGACCAGCGGGACATGCTCGAATCGCTGCGGCAAATGCTCGAGGAGCGCGGCGCACGCGTTACGGCCGTCGAATCGGGCGTCGCGGCACTCGACCTGCTGCGTGCGGCACCGGAAGATTTCGACGCGCTCGTCAGCGACATCGGCATGCCGCGCATGGACGGGTACGAACTGATTCGGCACGTGCGCGGTGAACTGGGACTGGGACCGCAACGCCTGGCAGCCATTGCCGTCACGGCCTACGCACGGGATGAGGACCGGGCCCGGGCCTTGCTCGCCGGGTACCAGGCCCACATCGTGAAGCCCTACCAGGCGGGACAACTGGTGACGCTCATCAATGAACTGGTCGATTCGTCGGCCGGGTCCTCGCCGCAGTCCGCCGGCGAGCCCGTGAGGCGCGCGCCAATCGCGATCTAGGTGTTGAGACTCCACACCTAGTGTGCCGCCGCGGGCAGAACTGGCAGCGGGTCGAGCATCTCGGTCACCAGCGCGTCCATTTGCGCCGTGGGGATATCGGCCACTGAATCCGCAGTGGCCAGGAGGCGGGTCAGCACGTCGGCCTGCACGCGCCCGCGATCGAAGGCGACGCGGTACGGGATCTCGTGATGGAACATCACCATCGAGTAACGCGGGATGAAACGGTCGGGGTGACGGCGTTCGAGTTCGAAGCTCAGCTCCTTGCGCAACATGAACTTGGGGTCGCGCACCGTGTCCCGCATCTCCAGGAAATTCTCGAGGGCCATGGCGGCGATCGCATCGGTGTCCGGCTTGCGCAGCTGAAAGAACTGCTCGAAGGCCGACTGCCAGTCGGCAGCCGGGCGCAGCAGCCGATCGAGCTCGAAGCAGTCCTCGAAGCACGCGTTCATGCCCTGGCCGTGGAATGGCACGATGGCGTGCGCCGCGTCGCCGAGCAGCACGGCAGATTCGCCGGCGGACCAGGCATCGGCGTAGACGGTGCCCATGCGGCCGACGGGATGCTCGAGGAATTCGCGGGCGAGGCCCGGCATCAACGCGACGACGTCGGGAAAATGCCGGGCGAAGAACGCAGTGACGGTCGCGCGGCTGTCGAGTGCGGCGAAGCTCTCAGCGCCGCCTTTCAGCGCGAGAAACAGCGTGACCGTGAAGCTGCCGTCGATGTTCGGCAGCGCGATCAGCATGAAGCCGCCGCGCGGCCAGATGTGGAGCGAATTGCGCTCGATGCGGTGCAAGCCATCCTGCCCGGCCGGCAGCGTGAGCTCCTTGTAGCCGTGCTCCAGCATGTCTTCGGCGACGCGCACGCCGAGCTGGCCGGTCATCGCGCGCCGCACGACGGAACCCGCGCCGTCCGCGGCGATCAGTGGTGCGAGCGGCTGCGTGTACGTGTCGCCCGAGACTTCGTCGAGCACGACGAGTTCGTCGCGCTCGAAATCGAGCGTCCGCGCCGCCTGCAGGAAGCGTGGCTCGATGCCGTACTGGCGCTGTGCGTGGTCGAGCAGCACACGGTTCAGGCCCGGCCGCGAAACGGAGTGGATGACCTCGTGCGGCCGCTGGCCGTAGGGAGCGAACGTGAGCGAGCCGTCGAGTGCGTGCAGCGTGCGACCCCGCATCGGGATCAGCAGCGGGACGACGTCCTCGTACACGCCGGCTGCGCGCAATGCATGAATGCCACGGTCCGCCAGCGCCAGGTTGATCGAGCGACCCGCATCCATGTCGACCTTGCGCAGGTCCGGGCGGCGCTCGAACACCTGCACCTGCCGGCCTTGCCGTGCGAGGTAGATGGCCATCAGCGCACCGGACAATCCGGCGCCCAGGATCGTGACGGTTCGCTTCACGCCGCCAGTTCCGCATCCAGCGCGTCCACGCAGCGCCAGACGTCGTCGAAGCTGTTGTAAAACGGCACCGGCGCGGCGCGGATCACGTCCGGCTCGCGCCAGTCGGGCAGGATCGAACGCTGCCGCAAGCCGTCGAAGACGGCGCGTGCACGATCTCGCGAAAGGCCGACCAGCCGCAACGACAACGCGGCGCCGCGCGCTTCCGGCACGGCGGGCGTGATGATCTCGACGCGACCTGCAAGTCGCGCAAGCACGAGTCGTTCGAAGTAGCCCGTCAGCGCCACCGATTTCTGGCGCAGGGCCGGCAGGCCGACCGTGGCGAAATGCGCGAGCGACGCGGCCAGCGGCGCCATGGCCAGGATCGGCGGATTGCTGAGTTGCCAGCCCTCCGCGCCCGGGGTGGGTTTGAACTCGGGCGCCATCAGGAAGCGCGTCGCCGGGTCGTGTCCCCACCAGCCCGCAAATCGCGGCAGCGACGCATCCGTGGCATGTCGCGCGTGGATAAACGCACCGCCCACGGCGCCCGGACCACCATTCAGGTACTTGTAGTTGCACCACACCGCGAAATCGGCGCCCGCGTCGTGCAGCGAGACCGGCACGTTGCCGATGGCATGCGCGAGGTCCCAGCCCACGACACAGCCTGCCTTGCGGCCCGCGGCCGTGATCGTCGCGATGTCGAGCACCTGCCCCGTCAAGTACTGGAGGCCCGGCAGCAGGATCGTGGCGATGCGCGCACCTTCGCGGTCGATCGTCGCGAGGATGTCTTCGGTTCGCAGCAGGACTTCGCCGTCGCGCGGAGCGATCTCGATCAGGTCGGTCGCGGGATCGAGCCCGTGGAAGCGCACCTGCGATTCGACGGCATGGCGGTCCGAGGGGAACGCGGAGCGCTCCAGCAGGATCGCGCGGCGCGTGCCCGACGGCCGGTAGAAACTGACCAGCAGCAGGTGCAGGTTGGCCGTGAGCGTGTTCATCGCGATGACTTCGCTCGTGTCGGACCCCACCAGCGCCGCCAGCGCAGGTGCCAGTCGCTCGTGGTACGACATCCATGGATGACGCCCATTGAAGTGCCCTTCGACGCCGAGCGAGCGCCAGTCGCGCATCACGTCCTCGACGTATTCAGTGGCCAGCACCGGTTGGGCGCCGAGCGAGTGACCGCACAGGTACACGAGTTCGCGGCCGCTGCCGGCGTCGCGGGGCAGGATGAAGCGATCGTGCCAGGCGGCGAGCGGATCGACGCCGTCGAGCGCGTGCGCGTGCTCCCGGTCGAGCCTCATGTTGTCTCTCCAGTCAGCGCCAGCAACGGATAAAGCACGGGGCGACTCGGCGCCGCATCGGCGCCGAAAGCGGGCACCTGCAGGTCGAGCAGGTACAGCCCGTCCGGGACCGAGTCCGGTACGTATGCGAGCTCGGTGACCAACGCCCGGCCGCGCGTAGCCTGCGCCGCGTCGTCGGAGCCGGCGGGCAGTCCCCAGTACATGCGATGCGCCGCGAGGTGGCCGCCGTCGTCGGCGCGATCGAGGCTCGGCAGGTCGACGACCAGGGAGTTCACCTTGCGTTCGACGAGCCAGCGCATGGCTTCGGGCAGGAAATAGGGTGCCGGGCTGGGCGCGCCGGAATACGCACGGTGCCGTTTCTCCAGGTCATTCGGCAAGGTGCGAATCACGACCGCCGTAAACGGGGCGCCCAGCCATGCAGTGGCTGCGGCTTCCAGCGCGCTGCGGGTAATTACAAGGTCAGCGGCTGAGGCGTGACGGCCCGGAAAGCCAGCCGCTTGCGCCCCCAAGGGCCCTGGGCGCACGGAGACGACCAGCGCGAAGGCTGGCGCCACGGGCGTCAGGCTGGCGACCGTGACCGGGCTGCGCGTAACGTGCCCGACACATTCGGTGTGCGTGCCGTGGCAATGCGGGGCCAGCGAATGCACGGCGCAGTTGCAACTGGCGCCGTTCACGACGCTGCCCGTGAAGCCGCCGAGCCGCAGGGGTTCGCTGGAGGCGGGTGTCTCGACGAAGAAACTCGGTTGCGGGCCATTGAACTCGAGCACGATGGCGAGATCCACCGGCGCACTGACGTCGGCGCGCCAGCGCCGGCCGTCGGCAGTGAACTCCAGGCCGTTCACGCGGTCATTTCCTCAGTACGGAGCCGCAGTTGCGACAGGCCGTATGCTCGGGATTGGACCAGAACCGCTCGAAGACGGGTGTCAGCTGGGTTTCGATGTCCGTGATCTGCAGGTATTCGCTGTACAGGCGTGCATCGCAATGTTCGCAGAACCACAGGAAGCCGTCGGCTTCGCCGGCGCGGCGTTTGCGCTCGACGACCAGTCCGACCGTGTCGGCGAAACGCTGCGGCGAATGTGGTACGTGCGCCGGCAACAGCAGGACGTCGCCTGCGCGGATGGGAATGTCCACGCGGCGACCTTCCTGGACTGTCCGCAACAGCATGTCGCCCTCGAGCTGGTAAAAGAACTCCTCGCCCGGGTCGTCGTGATAGTCCTGGCGCGCATTCGGGCCGCCGACCACCATGATGATGAACTCGCCCTGGTCGAACACCTGCTTGTTGCAGACGGGCGGGCGCAGTTCGGACCGGTGCGCATCGATCCACTGCCGGAGGTTGAACGATGTCAAAGACTGCATGGGCCGAGTATAAATTAGCCTCCATGACTCGACGCAGACTCCGCATCGGTCCTGCCTGCCTCGCCCTGGCCTGCGCCATGGGGGGCGTTCAGGTGCCGGTCGGTGCCCAGACGACGGGGGACGCGAACCCGGCCGAGGCAGCCCCGACCGTGAATGCGGTCTGGACGGAGCACGAGTTCACGTTCACCTATTTCGGCCGGGGCACGTACTACGGTTGTGGCGGCCTGGACAACAAGATCGAGTACATCCTGACCGCGCTCGGCGCCCGTCCGGACGTCAGGGTGACCGTCGCCTGCATGGACGGCTCAGGGGCGCAACTGATGCCATCCGCGCGCATCAAGGTCGCCGTTCCCACCGAGCTGACGCCGGAGTTTCTCGCCAAGCTCGAGGCCGGGAAATCGAAGCGTGAGCTGCTTGCGAAAACCGCGGGCGGCGGCACCGTGGTCGACGTCGCGACGGCGGCGTTTCCCGCCGAGCGTCGGATCGTCGAGTTCGAGGGCGGGCGACTCGACCGCATCAACGATGGCGACTGCGAACTGCTGGACCAGTTGTTGCCGCAGGTGCTGGAGAAACTGGGCATACGCCAGGCGCCCGGCTCGTCGCTGACGTGCATGCCGCGCCAATCGCAGTTCGGTACGGTTAACCTCAGGCTCGAATCGCTCCATGCGAAGCCGGCCGCGGTGGCGGAAGTCGCCCAACCCTGAGCCCGGGCCGCGCGCCAAGCGTTGTCCCAGGCAGCGCCCAGTCATCCTCCTTGGCGCCGTCTCAGTCGTCGAGCGGCAGCCCGCCCGAGTGACTTGGCACCCGCACCGGCCGGGTGTCCTGCGAGTCGAGGCGCTGCCCGGTCAATGAGCCGCCCCAGACGCAACCCGTGTCGAGCCCGAGAACACGATCTTCGTTCACGTATCCCATGGCGGACCAGTGGCCGAAGACCAGGCGGTCGCCCGCTGATTTGCGCCAGGGAATGCGAAACCAGGGTTGCGTGCCGGCGGGCGCAGACGTGGGCACGCCCTTGAACTTGAGCGCCATGCGGCCCGTCGTCATCTCGCAGACGCGCAGGCGGGTAAACGCATTGATCGTGAAGCGGATGCGGTCCCAGTCGTCGAGGTCGTCGCGCCAGGTGTCCGGCTCGTTGCCGTACATGCGATCGTAGAGCTGGCCGGCCCGTTCCCCGAGCAGCTTGTGCTGCACCTCGATCGCGCACGCCTGGGCAGTCTGCAAGTCCCATTGCGGCGGCAGTCCCGCATGAAGCAGCGAGATCCCGAGGTTCGCGTCGTGATGCAGCAGCGGTTGCGCCTGCAGCCAGTCCAGCAGGTACCTCGGCGTCCGGCGCTGCGACGATGGGCCGCAAGCCCGAATCGCCGTCACGCCAGGCGGCGCCGCCGCGCGCCAGGGCGAGCAGGTGCAGGTCGTGGTTGCCGAGCACGGTGATGGCGGCATCACCGAGTGACTTGACGAAGCGCAGCGTGTCCAGCGAACGCGGCCCGCGATTGACGAGATCACCGACGAACCAGAGCCGGTCGCGCGACGCGTCGAACTGCAGCCGGTCGAGGAGGGTTTCCAGTTCGTCCTGGCAGCCCTGGACGTCGCCGATCGCGTAGACGGCCATCAACCCGTCAGTGCAGCACGCCCGGCATGGCGAGCCGGAACGGCGCGATTGGCGCGTCGAACTGCTCGCCGTCGTCCGCGACCATGTGGTACTTGCCCTGCATCGCACCGACCGGCGTCTCGAGGATGGCGCCGCTGGAATAGCGAAAACCCTGGCCTGGCTGCAGGTGGGGCTGTTCGCCGACGACGCCTTCACCGACCACTTCCTGGACCTTGCCGTTGGCGTCCGTGATCAGCCAGTGGCGCGTCACGAGGCGGGCAGGCTTGGTGCCCTCGTTGCGGATCGTGATCGTGTACGAAAACACGAACCGGCCCTCGCCGGGGTTCGACTGGTCCTCGACGTAGTTCGTGCTGACGTCGACGCGGATGCGGTGGGCGTCCGCCGTCGTCATGCCTTTTTCCAGCGCACGGCGAGCACGTCGCACGGTGCCGAATGCAGGATCGTGTCTTCGGTCTGGTTGAACACGATCGACAGGCCGTGGCGTTCGCGGCTGCCGAGCACGATCAGGTCGACGCCGCGGTCCGTTGCGATACGCACGAGTTCGGCCTTGATGTTGCCCGCCTGCACGATGCGCTCGGCCTTGTCGAGTCCGGTCTTCTGCGCGAGTTCGGCGATGCGCAGCGTGGCCCGCTCGATGAGTTCGCCTTCGATCTGCACGGCCGGCAGCAGCGCCTCGCCCATCGGTTCGACGGGCACGTACTCCACGACGTGCAGCAGGATGACCTCGGCCCCGTAGCGCTCGGCGATGTCGCGCGCCCGCTCTGCGATCTTCTCACTGCCCTCGGTGACGTCCACAGCCAGCAGGATTTTCTTGTACTCGCGCATGGTGTGCTCCGTGGAACGCGTGGTTCCGGTGCAAAAAGCGGTCCAGGGTCGATTATAGGCGGGGCACGAAGGGCCACCAATCAGGAATCATTCTGCCGGAATTGCGGCAGATGCGTCGTCCCGTCGGGCAAGCCATTGCGCCGCGAGGGCGGCAAACTGGGCCGGCGACAGCGTTTCGGCCCGCGCCCCGGGGTCGACTCCTGCGGCTACGATCCCGTCCACGTCGAGCAGGCCCATCAGCGAGTTGCGCAAGGTCTTGCGTCGCTTGGAAAAAGCGGCCGCGACGACGGCCGCGAACGCGTCCTGGTCGACGATGGCAAACGGCGGTGCAGCGTGCGGTGTCAGCGTGAAAAACGTCGAAGTGACCTGGGGCGCGGGTTTGAAGGCACCGGCACCGATGTCGAACAGCCGTTCCACCTTGACGTGCGGAGCGAGCATCACAGTGAGTCGGCCGTAGTCGCCCGAGCCCGGTGCGGCGGCCATGCGCACGACCACTTCCTTCTGCAACATGAAGTGCATGTCGACGAATGCGTCGAGCTGCGAGATGAAGTGGAAGAGCAGCGGCGTCGAAACGTTGTAGGGCAGGTTGCCGATCAGTCGCAGCGGCGGCCCGTTGCCCCGCAGTGCGCGAAAATCGAACTCGAGCGCGTCGGCGACGTGAACCCGCAGCTCGCCACGTCCCTGGCAATGGGCCTGCAGCGGCGGCACGACGTCGCGATCGATTTCGATGACGTCCAGCGTGCCTGCCAGGGCAAGCACGGGCGCGGTGATCGCGCCGCGACCGGGGCCGACCTCCACGAGCCGGTCTCCCCGGCGAGGATCGATGGCACGCACGATGCGATCGATCGTGCCAGGGTCGTGCAGGAAGTGCTGCCCGTAGCGTTTCTTGGCGTGACCGTGTTTCACCAGTGCGACGCCTGGCGCCGCGCGCGCTGGCCCAGCTCGAGCGCGAGCGCGAGCGCGGCCTGCAGGCTGCCAGGGTCGGCCTTGCGCGTGCCCGCGAGATCGAGCGCCGTGCCGTGATCGACGGAAGTGCGCACGATCGGCAACCCGAGCGTGACGTTGACCGCGTGGCCGAAGCTCGCGTGCTTGAGCACCGGCAGGCCCTGGTCGTGGAACATGGCGACGACGGCGTCGATGCCCTTGAGCCGGTGCGGCACGAAAGCGGTGTCGGCCGGCACTGGGCCGACGAGATCGAGGCCGTCGCGGCGCAGGGCCATCAGCGTGGGCTCGAGCACTTCGATCTCTTCGCGACCGAGGTGACCGCCTTCGCCGGCGTGCGGATTGACGCCGAGCACGAGAATGCGGGGGCGGCGCAGGCCGAACAGCGCCTGCAGGTCGCCCGCCACGATGCGCAGGACCGCCTCGAGGCGCGATGGCGTGATGGCGGCGCTGACTTTTCGCAGCGGCAAGTGCGTGGTCGCGAGCGCGACTCGCAGCCCGCCGCCGACCAGCAGCATCACCGGGAGCTTCACTCCAGTGCGTCGCGCCAGGTATTCGGTGTGTCCGGTGAACGGGACACCGGCTTCGTTGATGATCGATTTCTGCACTGGCGCCGTCACGATCGCCTGGAACGCACCCGCTGCACAACCGCCGACCGCCGCATCGAGTGTGTCGAGAACGTAACGGGCATTGGCCGGGTCGAGCACGCCGGGTCGGGCCGGTGCTGCCAACGGCACGTGCAGCAGTTCGACGCCGGCTCGCGCCCGGGACGTCGCGTCGAAGTCCGGCAGGTTAATATTGCGGGTGGAGCGCGGTCGCGCGCGGCCGAACAGCGAACGGTCCCCGATCAGGACGACACGGCAACCCGGTGGCGCCGTGTCGAGCAGTTCGGTGCAGAGGTCCGGGCCGATGCCCGCCGGTTCGCCGGTCGTGACGGCGACGGTGCGCAGCGCCATGGCTCGGCGCGGTCGGCCCGTGTTGCTCACATCCGGTATTCGACGAACGCTTCGTCGCGCAGCCGTCGCAGCCAGATCTCGGTTTCTTCGTCGGCCCGCGATTCGCGCAGCTGGCTGACGCAGCGATTGCGCGTGTTGTCCTCGCTCGCGTCGTAGGTTCGACGACCGAGCAGCTGCACGATGTGCCAGCCGAACTGTGTCTGGAATGGCTGGCTGATCTCGTTGTCGGCGAGCGCATCGATCTGCTGCTCGAACGCGGGCGCGAAGCTGCCGGGTCCGGCCCAACCGAGGTCGCCGCCCGCCGCCGCCGAGCCCGGGTCTTCGGACGTGACCGAGGCGATCGCTTCGAAGCTTTCGCCCTTCAGGACGCGGTCGCGGATCTGCGTGAGTTTCTGGCGCACGGTCTCGTCGTCCATCACTTCCGTGGGTTTCATCAGGATGTGCCGCGCGTGCACCTGCGACACCAGCGCCGGCGCCTGGCCACCGCGAATCTCGAGCACCTTGAAGATGTGCAGCCCGCTCGGCGTGCGAATCGGCTCGGTCACCTCGCCGGCCTTGAGCGTTGGGATGATGTCCGCAACGAACGACGGCAGCTGGCCGGCCTTGCGCCAGCCGAGCGCGCCGCCTTCGAGGGCGGTGCCGGAATCGGAGTAGGTGATCGCCAACTGCGCGAAGTCTTCGTTCTTCTGTGCGCGTTCGTACACGGCCTGCGCCCGCGAGAGGCGCTCGGCGATCTGTTTTTCGTCTGCCGTGCCCGGGATGGCGACCAGGATGTGCGCGAGGTTGAATTCGTTGTCGGCGCCTGGCGACGCCTTGCGCTTCGCGACGCACTGCTCCACTTCGCGCGGCGACACGTAGACTCGCGCGAGCACGTCGCGCTGGCGCAATCCCTGCATCGTCATCTCGCGGCGGACTTCGTCGCGGTAGTCGCGGTAATCGATGCCCTGGGCTTCGAGCGTGGCCGGCAGCTCGCTGAACTTGATGTTGTTGCGTTGCGCGACGTCGGTCAGTGCGCTGTTGATCATTTCGTCCGAGATCTTGAGACCGAGCCGGTCGGCCCGCTGCATCTGCAATTCCTGCAGCACGAGGCGCTCCAGCACCTGCTGGCGGAGCACGTTGCGCGGGGGCAGCTGCTGGCCCGATTGCTGGATGCGCGCACCGATCACGGTCATCTGTGTTTCGACCTCGCTGCGCAGCACCAGGCCGTCGTTGACGACGGCGGCGACCCGGTCGAGCAGGACGCCGGAGGAACTCAGGTCCTTGGACTGGGCATGAGCGGTGCCCACGGCGGCGAGCAACAGGACGGCTGCGCCGAAAAACTGCTTATATTTCAAGGGTATCTCAGGGTCTGGGCGCGGACGGAAGCGAGGAGTATCCCCGAATCGCTTCGCGCAGGAAAGCTTCGTTGTCCACTCCGACACTGGACAAACCCTTCAGTTCCAGTTGCAGGCCGATCGACGTTTCGGCATCGCCCGAGCGGCTGGAGACGAAGCGCCGCGTGATCAGGCGCACGGCCCAGCAGCATGACGAATACTCGACGCCCAGGAACTGGTCCAGCGTCTTTTCTTCCTGCAGCGAGTAGACCCAGCGCGCGAAGCCGCGCCACTGGCTGGTGATCGGCCAGGCGCCGGAGACGTCGACCTGCTCGAGCAGGTCGCGCCGGAAGCGGTAGCCCGCGTTGACGACCCGTCCCGGCGAGGGGTTGTACTGCACGAAAGTCTCGGATCGCTCGGTCTGGGTCTCGTCCGGATTCCACTGGTAGGCAAAGCGCGCATTCCAGTTCTTGAATGCGTTCACCTCGACTTCAGCGACGACATCCGACGTCGAGCGGTCACGCACGGGCTCGCCCGGCAGCGTAACGCGCGGGTCCTGGAAGTAGTACGCCTGCCCGAGCGTGGCGCTCAGGAACTGGCGGCCGCGGCTCGAATCCAGCAGCCGAGTGGTGACGCCGACGCTCATCTGGTTCGCGTCGCCGATGCGGTCCGGGCCGACGTAGCGGTTGGTCCTGAACAGCTGCACCAGGTTCAGGTCGGGAATGCCGGTGTCGAAGACGGGCAGGTCGTCCTGGTTGTCGTACGGCACATAGAGGTAGAGCATCCGCGGCTCCAGCGTCTGGACGCGGTTGCCTTTCGATCCCGACGCGCGCTCCAGCGTGAAACCCGCGTCGAGGCTCGCCGAAGACAGCGCGCGATCCGGCGAATCGTCGGCGCCGGGCGCGACGTCATCGAGCAGGTACTGCGTGTAGCGGTATCCGGCGCCCGCGGCGAAGAACGCGCCGTTCCCATCGACGCGCCATTCGAGCGCGGGTTCGGCATCGAGTCGCACGCCCTGCGGGCCCAGGTCGCGCTGGAAATTGGTGGCTTCGGCAAACACGGAGCCCGACAGGTCGCCGGCGAAATCGCGCCAGCGCCCGAGGGCAGTGACTTGCGGGACGATGCGGTAGGGCTCGTCCTCGACGGCCAGGGTGTCGTCGATGACCTGGTAGCCCTGCGCCCGGGCGTTGAAGGACCAGGCATCCATGTCGTGCCGCAGTTCGATGTAGCGATTGACGAACTGGACGCTGGTGCCCTCGAAGCCGACACCGAAGTCCTCGAAGTAGTCGTTGTCGCTGACGTTCGTCGCGTCGATCAGCAGCCGCGTGCGCGGCGCCAGGCGCGTGACGTGCCGCCAGTCGACGACGCCGCGCGATTCGCCCGTTTCCTGGTCATGCACGAGGTATTCGACGTTGAGCTGGCTGCGGCTGTGCTCGCTAAGGAAGCGCAGTTCCGGATCGAGCCGGACGCCGCGCGACGAGTACCAGCGCGTGGTGAGCGTGGCATCGTAATTTTCGGCGAGGTTCCAGTAGTACGGCACCGCAATCTGCGTGCCGGTGCGGCTGCCGCTGCCGATCGTCGGAAACAGCAGGCCGGACTTGCGCTGGTCACCCACGGGGAACGAAATCCACGGCGTGTAGAACACGGGCACGCCGAGAAACTCGACCCGGACGTCGCGTCCGGTGCCGATGAGGCTCTTCTGGTCGATCTCGATCGCGCCCGCATTGAGGCTCCAGTCCTCGTTGCCCGGCGGGCAAGCCGTGTAGTGCACGCCCTCGAGGTCGATGCGGCCGGACTGCGTGACTCTCGCGTTCCTGGCCGCGCCACGTACCGACTGGTCGAGCAGTTCGAATTCGGCGCCTTCGAACGCACCCACGCCGCCTTCCCGGAACGATCCGCCCTCGCCGCGCACCCGCATCTGCGGGTCGAGAAACTCGACGTTGCCGTTGAGTTCGACGCTGCGTTGCTCGGAGTTGATCGAGGCCTGGTCGGCGGTGAGCAGGCGTTGTCCCATGCGGATCTGCACGTTGCCGCTCAATTCGGCATCGCCAGCCCGCCCGAGTTCGCCGGTGTCGCTGGTGACGTGGATCTGCGGGTCGTCGGGATCGGCCCTGAGCAGTTCGTCGATGCGTGGATCGATGATGGCCTCGACGGCGCAACGGTCGACGGCGCGCGTCGATGCAGCAGTTGTTGCAGGTGCCACGGCCGGGGACCGTGCCTGCGACGCATCCTGCAACGGCTCCTGCGGCTGGTCCTGAGCCTGGGCCGACGCCGTCCCGAGCCATGCGCAGGCTGCAGCTTGCCGCAGGATGGCCTGCAGCGCCTGTTGCAGGCGCGGGGAACCGGAGCGCGTCGTCGTCATCCGGGTGATTATAATTGCGCGCGATTCGCCGCATCCGACTATTGCCTGCCCGTTTACCAGCCCTTTCGGGGTTCCCGCTTGAACGACACACGCCCGCACTCGCCGATCACGGGCCAGGACGATCCACGTCTCGCGCTGCTGCGCCAGTGGCTCGAGCGGGACCTCGGCTTCCGTCAGTACGGCATCACGCCGGCATCCGCCGACGCCAGTTTCCGTCGTTATTTCCGCGTGACGCGCGCGGGACACGCGGCGTTGATCGTCATGGATGCGCCCCCCGGCAAGGAAGACGTCGGTCCGTACCTGCGCGTCGCGGCCATGCTGCAGGAAATCGGCGTCCACGCTCCGCGCATCCTTGAACGTTCGGAACAGAACGGATTCCTGCTGCTGACCGACCTTGGCACGACCATGTACCTGCCGGAACTCGCCAAGCCGGGCCAGGCCGATGCGCTCTATGCGGATGCGCTCGCAGCGCTGGTGCAGATCCAGTCGCGTGGCGCGAAAGCCGCCGAGCAGCTGCCACCGTACGACGACAAGCTGCTGCGATTCGAGATGAGCCTGTTTCCCGACTGGCTGCTGCAACGTCACCTGTCGCTGGAACTGAATCCACGCGAAGCGCAGGTGCTGCAGGCCGGAATGGACGCCCTGGTCGCCAATGCGCTCGAGCAGCCGCAGGTGTTCGTGCATCGCGACTATCACTCGCGCAACCTGATGGTCTGCCCGGAGGCCAACCCGGGCATCATCGATTTCCAGGATGCCGTGCGCGGCGGCCTCACCTACGACCTGGTCTCGCTGCTGCGCGACAGTTACATAGCATGGCCGCAGGAACGCGTCGTCGAATGGGCGCTGGCGTTCCGTCGCCTGGCGCTGGCGGCGGGCCTGGCGGCCGGCCGTGATGACACGCAGTTCCTGCGCTGGTTCGACCTGATGGGCGTGCAGCGGCATCTCAAGGTCGGCGGCATTTTCGCGCGGCTTTGCCATCGGGACGGCAAGGCAGGGTACCTCGCCGACATTCCGCGCACGCTGCAGTACGCGGTGAGCTCGTGCGCACGCCACGCGGATTTCTTCGAACTCGGCGAACTGATCGGCCAGCGCGTGCTGCCGGCGGTGATTGCCAGGCTCGAGGGCAACGCGCGTTGAAAGCCATGATCCTCGCAGCGGGGAAGGGCGAGCGCATGCGCCCGCTCACGCTCGGCCGGCCGAAGCCGCTGCTCGACGTAGGTGGCATGGCATTGATCGAGCATCACCTCTACGCGCTGGCCTCGGCTGGCTTCAGCGATGTCGTCGTCAACCTGTCGTGGCTCGGTGAGCAGATCCCGGCCACGCTGGGCGACGGCTCCCGCTATGGCCTTGGCATTTCCTACAGCGCGGAGGGACCGGAGCCGCTCGAGACGGGCGGTGGCATCTTCCGCGCGCTGCCGTTGCTGTGCCCGATCGGTGTCGAACCGTTCCTGGTGCTGAACGGCGACGTCTGGATGCAGTACCCGTTCGGCGACCTGCGGGAGAAGTACGCCCAAGGGCTGCCCGGCAAGGATCAAGCGCACCTCGTGCTGGTGCCCAACCCGGATCACAACCGCCAAGGCGACTTTGCCGTCGATTCGGGGCGCATGGTCGAGCCCGTGCCCGCAATGTCACCAGACACCGCCGTCGCGACGAGGATCGCGGCGCTGCCGAAATACACGTTCTCGGGACTCGGCGTGTACCATCCGTCGCTCTTCAACGCCTGCGAGGACGGCAAGTTCAAGCTCGCACCGCTGCTGCGGACCGCGGCGGTCAACGGTCGTGTCAGCGTGGAGTTGTTCGAAGGCGACTGGCTCGACATTGGCACGCCGGAGCGCCTGGAGGCGTTGAACGCGCGAGTTCGCTCGTGACCGGGCCGCACTTCGCGCGCCGCAAGTACAATGCGTGCCCATGAGTGAGTTCAAAGGCATTCCGGTCGTCACTGGCGCCAAGACGGCAATCACCAGTGGCGAGAAATATCAAACGGCTCAGGGGTTTACGGCGATCCGCGACGGCATCAAGGCCGCCGCGTCGAGCCCTCCGGTGACCCCGGCCGGACGCAAACCAGGCTGGTTGCGGGCACCGCTGCCGGCGGGCCGCGGTTTCGAGACCGTCAAGCGGACGGTGCGCGAACACCGTCTCGCGACCGTCTGCGAGGAAGCCAAGTGCCCGAACATCGGTGAGTGCTGGAACGCGGGTACCGCCACGATCATGTTGATGGGCGAAGTCTGCACGCGTGCCTGCCGCTTCTGTGCAGTGGATACCGGCAACCCGCGCGGCTGGCTCGACCCTGACGAACCGGCCAACGCGGCGCGCACGGTGCAACTGATGCAGCTCAAGTACGTCGTGTTGACGTCGGTCAATCGCGACGACCTGCCCGACGGCGGCGCGGCTCACTTCGCCGCCTGCGTCCGCGAGATCAAACGGCTGAATCCAGATACCGCCGTCGAGGCGCTCACGCCCGACTTCCAGGGTGTGACGAGCGACGTCGCCACGGTCGTCGACAGCGGCCTCGACGTCTTCGCGCAGAACGTCGAAACGGTTCGCCGGCTCACGCACCCGGTGCGCGATCCGCGCGCGTCGTACGAGCAGACGCTGGCGGTGCTGGCGCACGCGAAGCAGCATCGCCGCGAGCAAGGCGACGTGCTGGTCAAGACCAGCCTGATGCTCGGCCTTGGCGAAAACGAGGCGGAAATCTTCGAGACGATGCGCGACCTGCGCGACGCCGGCGTCGACCTGCTCACGCTGGGCCAGTACCTGCGTCCCACGGTCAACCACCTGGACGTCGCGCGCTTCGTGACCCCCGAGGAATTCGAGCAGTATCGCCGGCACGCGCTGGAACTCGGCTTCGTCGAATGCGTGTCGGGTCCGCTCGTGCGCTCGAGCTACCGCGCCGAACAGGCGCTCGCCCGCAACAATGCAGGCCTCGCGGAAGGCGGGCTCGCCCGGCGTGGCTGAACTCATCGAACCGACGCAGGCGCTGCGCGCGCTGCCGGTCGTGCCGGCACCGTCGCTGAAGTGGCTTGGTCGCGTCGACTACGAGCCGACCTGGCGCGCGATGCAGAGCCGCACGGACGCAGCCACGCGCGACACAGCCGACGAAATCTGGTTCCTCGAGCATCCGCCCGTGTTCACGCTGGGCATGAACGCGAAGGTCGAGCACCTGCTCGCGCCAGGCACGATCCCGGTGGTCAACATCGATCGCGGCGGGCAAGTCACCTACCACGGACCCGGCCAGCTGGTCGTCTATCCGTTGCTGGACCTGTCGCGCCGACAACTGGGTGTGCGAGCGCTCGTCGAAGGCATCGAGGGCGCCGTGATTGCGACGCTGGCCGCCTGGGGCATCGAGGCCTACGGCAAGCGCGATGCTCCGGGCGTCTACGTCGGCGGACGCAAGATTGCGAGCGTCGGCTTGCGCATCCGGCGCGGCCGCTCGTACCACGGCCTGGCGCTCAACGTGGCGATGGACCTCGAGCCCTTTGCGCGCATCAATCCCTGCGGCTACGCCGGGCTGGAAATGACCCAGGTCAGCGGGCTCGGCGGGCCTTCATCGGTGCGCGACGTCGGCGAGGCCATGGCGCCGCACCTGCTGCGAGCGCTCGGATTCGAGCGTGCGCTGCCCGATCACAATGCGACCAGCACCTGGCTGCAGGACGTGAGCTCCATGTAGAGTGCGTCGAGCTGTGCCTTGCTGGTGGCTACCACCGTCACCGTGATCGAAAGGTACTTGCCGTTGCTGCTCGGCCGCTCTTCGATGCGCTCCGGTTCGAGCGTGCCGAAATGCCGTGTCACGATGCCCATGACGAGGCTGCGGAAGTCGTCCGACGCCTGGCCCATGATCTTGACCGGGAAATCGGTCGGAAACTTGAGCAGTGTTTCTTCGGGCGGTGCTGGCGGGGAATCGCTCATGCATCCTCCAGCGCCGGCCGTGCGGCGATCGCGTCGAGGTGCTGCTGCAGCCGCGCATACATCGAGAGCCACGTGGCGCCCGGCGTGCCTTTGCCGATGGCTTTGCCGTCCACCGACGTGACCGGCAGCACGCCGCGACCCGCCGACGCAATCCAGACCTCGCTGGCCGCGCGCAGTTCGTCGACCGTGAAGGTGCGGATCGCGACGGGCAGCCAGTCGGCCGCAAGTTCGATCACCGCGTCGCGCGAGGTGCCCGGCAGGATGCTTTGATCGTTGGGCGGCGTGACGAGCCTGCCGTCGCTGACGATGAAGACGGTGCTGGACGAGCCTTCGGTGACGCGTCCATCCCGCGTGAGAATGGCTTCGGAGCCGCCCTTGTCCTGCGCCTGCTGCCGCAGCAGCACGTTGGCGAGCAGTGCGACCGACTTGATGTCGCAGCGCGCCCAGCGGGTGTCCTCGAGCGTAACGGCGGTGAGCCCTCGCTCGAGCACCGCGCGTGCCGGCTGTGGGTACGGGCTGACGAAAGCGAAACCCGTCGGCTCGACCGACGCGGGCGGAAACAGGTGGTTGCGCCCGTATTCCTCGCCGCGCGTCACCTGCAGGTAGACGAGCAATTCCGGCTCGTTCGCCGCCGCGACGAGCGTATCCGACACCTCGACCCAGCCGGCCAGCGGCAGCGGGTTGCGGATGCGCAGTTCACCGAGGCTGCGGTCGAACCGCTCGAGGTGCTGGCGCATCCGGAACGGCCGCCCACGATGCACCGGCACCACTTCATACGCGCCGTCCGCGAACAGGAAGCCACGGTCAAGCGGCGAGATCCGGGCCTCCGCCAGCGGCAGGAAGTCGCCGTTCAACCAGCAGGTGGGATACGGCTCGGCCATGGCTGCTCCGTCAATGGAAAATCAGCCGCAGGCTGTCCCAGGCGCGACCGAAGAAGCCGGCAGCAGGAACGTCGGCGGTCGGATAGAGGTCGTAAGTAGCGATGGTCTGTCCGTCGACGACGACCTTGGCCTTGCCGATCGGCTTGTTCTTCGCGAGGGGTGCGACCAGCGTCTCCGGCAGCTCGAAGTCGGCCTTCACCGAACTCACGTGGCCGCGCTGGCTGGTGACGTAGAGGTCGCGGTTGACGGTAAGGCCAACCTCGTCCTGCTTGCCTTTCCACACACGCATGGTCGTGAGCGGCTGGCCTGCGGCATAGATCCGCTTGGACTCGAAGAAGTTGAAGCCGTAGCTCAACAGGGCGGAGCTAGCGTCTTCGCGGGCGCGCATCGAATCGGTGCCGAGCACGACCGAGACGAGGCGCATGCCGTCGCGCTTGGCCGAAGTGACCAGGCAGTAGCCCGCCGTCTCGGTGTGACCGGTCTTGACGCCGTCGACTGTCGGGTCGCGCCAGAGCAGGCCATTGCGATTCTGCTGGGTGATGCCGTTCCAGGTGAACTCCTTCTGCGAGTACCACTTGTAGTACTCGGGGAACTCGCGGATCAGCGCGCTGGTGAGCACGGCCGTATCGCGCGCCGTGGTGTAGTGCTCGGGGTCCGGCATTCCGGCCGCATTCATGAAGTGCGTACCGGTCATGCCGAGCTGCTTCGCGTAAGTGTTCATCATCTGCACGAACGTTGCTTCGGTGCCGCCGACCTGCTCGGCCAGCGCAACGGTCGCGTCGTTGCCCGACGGCACGATCATGCCCTGGATCAGGTTTTCGACCGAGACCTGCTTGCCGAGTTCGACGAACATCAATGACTCTTTCGTCGCCGGGCGCCACGCATGCTCGCTGATGGTGACCATGTCGGTGAGCTTGATGCGGCCTTCTTTGAGCGCCTTGAACACACCGTAAGCCGTCATGAGCTTGGTCAGGCTCGCCGGTTCCTGGCGTGAATCCGGTTCGAGCGCGGTCAGCACGCGTCCACTCTCATGTTCGATGACGATGAAACTGCGCGCGTTGAGCTGCGGCGGAGGCGGCAGCGCGGTGGCCGGCGCTGCGGCGGCCGCAGCAGCTGCAGCGTCGCTGGCTCCGTTACCGGCGGTGGCCGGGACCGCGGCGTCTTCGTTGTCGGAACCGCAACCAGACAGGGCGAGGCTGGCGACGAGGGCCAGTGAAAACAGGGTCGGCTTGAACTTCATTTATGCGTGGGAACCGTGCGGGTACGTGGAAGGGGGGTGCAGTGGGTCACTGGGCGCCGGCAGTCGTCGACCAGCCGTTCGACGGCGCGACGGAGTTCGGCGCGGAAGGAACGATGGAACCGGCGGCAGGAGGCAAAGGCGCGCCCGTGCGCGTAGCGGCGATCGCGTCTGCCAGGTCGCTGACCGCGCTCGCATACAAGTGGCTGCGGTTGTAACGCGTGATCGCGTAGAAGTTGGTGAAACCGACGCGGTATTCGGTGCCGTCCAGCACCTTGAGCACGACGAGCATTGCCGGTGCGTTTGCCGGCAGGTTTGTCTCAAACCTGACGCCGCGCGCGCGCAGCGAGCCCACGGTCTCGGTGAGCGCCAGCTTGTCGTCCATGCCTGCAAGGTTGGCGTCGGCTGCGTCCGCGACAACCATGACCGGTTCGTCCGTGCGCCACCCGTGCACCTTCAGGTAGTTGCCCACGCTCGAGAAAACGTCGGCCCAGTCGTTCCAGAGATCGCGCTTGCCGTCCTCATCGCCGTCGACGGCGAAGTTGCGGAAGCTGCTCGGCATGAACTGCGGCAGTCCCATCGCACCGGCGTACGAGCCGACCGGGGCGAGTGGATCGAGGCCTTCCTCGCGGGTCATGACGAGGAACTGCTCGAGTTCCTTGCGGAAGAACTCCTGGCGAGGGGGGTAATCAAAAGCCAGCGTCGAGAGCGCATCGATCACGCGGTACTTGCCGACGTTCTCGCCGTAGAACGTCTCGACGCCGACGATGCCGAGCAGGATGTTCACCGGGACGCCGGTCGCGGCCTGGGCCTGCTCGAGTTCCGCCTGCTTCTGTTCGTAAACCGAGGCGCCGCGCGTGATCCGGCGTTCAACCAGGAACTTGGGCCGGTACTCGTCCCACCGGAGTGTGCGCTCGGCCGGCTTCGCGATCGCCTGCAGGATCGCTGGCTTCGATTCGACCTGTGCCAGCAGCGTGCGCAGTGGCTCCGACTCGAAGCCGTGCTTCTTGCTGACCTCGGCAATGAAGGCGCTGATGTCGTCACGCGCCGGATCGAACGCCTGGGCGTGCGCAGCCTCCATGTGGCAGAGCGCGCACGCCAAGGACACGGCAAGCGGCCTGAAAATGCCGGAGAGCGGGCCAGTGGCCCGCGGGGTGAGACGGTTCCTTGTCACGTTGAGACCAGTTTGCGACGGGAGTGGATCGACATGAGGATACCGAACCCTGCCATGAGGGTCACCAACGATGTGCCGCCATAGCTCACCAGCGGCAGCGGCACGCCGACGACGGGCAGCAAACCCGCCACCATGCCGCTGTTGACGAAGACGTACACCGAGAACAGCAGCGAGAGGCCGCCAGCCATCAGGCGGGTGAACGTATCCTGCGCCTGCGCCGCGATGTAGAGCCCGCGACCGATGATCAGCAGGTAGAGCGCCATCAGCACGATGCAGCCGACGAGGCCCCACTCCTCGCCGATCACCGCGAAGATGAAGTCGGTCGAACGTTCGGGCAGGAACTCGAGCTGCGCCTGGCTGCCGTTCATGTAGCCCTTGCCGAAGATTCCGCCCGAGCCGATCGCGATCTGCGACTGGATCGTGTGATACCCGGCACCGAGCGGGTCGTTCTGCGGGTTCAGGAACGTCAGTACGCGCTGGCGCTGGTAATCGTGCAGCAGGAACTTCCAGACGATCGGCACGGCCGCTGCGATCAAGGCGCCCAGTCCCAGGATGTAGCCCAGTTGCAGGCCTGCCAGCAGGATGACGAGCCCGCCGCCGGCCGCCACCAGCAGCGCAGTGCCGAGATCGGGTTGTTCGGCGATCAGCAGTGTCGGCACGAGCACGATCAAGGCCACGGTGACCAGTGTCGTGAAGGCGGGCGGCAACGGCCGCTCGTGCAGGTACCACGCGCAACACAGCGGCACGGCGATCTTCATGATCTCGGAAGGCTGGAACCGGATGAAGCCGAGGTCGAGCCAGCGTTGCGCACCCATCGCGGTATCCCCAACGACAGCGACCGCGATCAGCAACAGCAGGCCCACGCCGTAGAGGAACGGCGCGCCGATCCGCAACACGCGCGGTGGAACCTGCGCGACGAAGATCAGCACGCCGAGGCCGAGCCCGACGCGAGCGGCCTGGCCGACGAAAATGTGGATGTCCTCGCCGGCCGCGCTGTACAGCACGACGAGTCCGACGGCGCACACCGCGAGCACGCTCAGCAGCAGCGGTCCGTCGATGTGCAGCGCCTCGAACAGGCGTCCAGTCAGCGTAAAGGTGCGCTGGGCGCGGCTCGAGTACCCGGGTCCGGCGATTTCCGTCCTCATTCGTCGAGGCCTCCTGCGGGCGGCGCCGCTGGCGCGATGGCTGGAGCCGCGACTGGAGTTGTCGTGCGCGGCAGCAGGTAGGCGTCGAACACGGCCCGAGCGATCGGCCCTGCCGTGCTGCCGCCGTGACGGCCGTTCTCGACCAGCACGGCGACCGCGATCTTCGGATCGTCCACCGGCGCGAAGGCGATGAACAGCGCGTGGTCACGCAGGCGTTCGGACACCTGCGATTCGTTGTACTTCTCGTTCTGGCCGATGGAGAAGACCTGCGCGGTGCCGGTCTTGCCGGCGACCTTGTACGGCGCGCCGGCCTGCACGCGGAGCGCGGTGCCACCGGGGCTCACCACGCCGACCATGCCGCCGATGATGGTGTCCCAGTACCTGGGATCGTCGACTTTCACGTCGGGCAGCGGGCGGGGCGGCAGCGTTGCGACCGCCCCCGTGCGGGAGTCGCGCACGGCGCGCACGAGGCGAGGCTGGAACCCCTTGCCGCGCATCGCAAGCGTCGCGGTGGCGTGTGCGAGTTGCAGCGGCGTCGTCAGCATGTACCCCTGGCCGATGCCGGCGATGACCGTCTCGCCCGGGAACCACACCTGCAGTTCTTTCTTCTTGAACGCCTTCTTCTTCCACGCTTGCGAAGGAACCAGTCCCGTGCGTTCACCGAGGATGTCGATGCCCGTCTTTTCGTTGAAGCCGAACTGGACCAGGAAGTCGTGCAGGCGGTCGATGCCGATCTGGTCGGACACGCCGTAGAAATAGGTGTCGCACGACTGCGCGATCGCCTTGTGCATATCGACCGTGCCGTGGCCCTGCTTTTTCCAGTCGCGGAACCTGCGGCTCGAGTTCGGGAATTGCCAGACACCGCGGCAGTAGCGCGTGTCTTCCGCCGCCATGACGCCGTACTGCAGCGCGGCCAGCGCGACGAACGGCTTGATCGTGGAGCCCGGTGGGTAGACGCCGCGCAGCGCACGGTCGATCAGGGGCTTGTCGAGGCTGTCTGCGAGTTCACGGTATTCCGGCACGGTCAGCCCGCGCGCGAAGCCGTTGGGGTCGAAAGTCGGTGTGCTGACGAAGGCTAGGACGTCGCCATTGCGGGGGTCGATCGCGACGACCGCCGCCCGCTGCGTCCCAAGCGCAGACTCGGCCACCTGCTGCAGCCGATGGTCGATCGTGAGGTAGAGGTCGTCGCCCGCAACGGGTTCCTTGCGTTGCAGGTCCGGCGCCTTGATGCCGACGCGGTCGACGCGTCGACCCTGTGCATTGACCAGCAGCTGCTGATAGCCGGTCTCGCCGTGCAGCACGTCTTCGTAGTTGCGCTCGATGCCGAGCTTGCCGATCAGGGTGGTGCCCGAGTACTTGGCGACGTCGATGCGCTTCTGGTCCTCTTCGCTGATCGCGGCGACGTAGCCCAGCGCGTGCACGCCAACGCCCGCGTGGGGATAGAGCCGCGTCAGGCGCGGCCGGATCTCTACGCCTGGGAAGTCGGGTCGATGCACCGCGAAGCGCGCCAGTTCCTCTTCGGACAGCTGCAGGCGGATCGGGACGGCATCGAAGGCGCGCCGCGCCATGATCGAGCGACGGGTGCGCGCGACGTCCTCGGGCAGCAGCAGCCCGAGCGTCACCAGGCGCGCCAGCGTGTCTTCGAGGTCGGGGGTCTGCTCGCGCGTGAGTTCCAGCTGATAGGCCGGCCGGTTCAGGGCGAGGGGTTCGCCTTCCCGATCGAGGAGCAGTCCGCGCGGGGGCGGAATCGGCTCGATGCGGATGCGGTTGCCCTGCGACAGTTCGCTGAAGTAGTCGTGCCGGACCACCTGCAGGTAGAAGAGCCGGGCGAACAGCGCACCGAGCAGCACCATGATGATGAACGAGGCGGCGACGATGCGCCGGCCGAACATGCGCTGCTCGGCGTGATGATCCTTGAGCCGGGAGTTGCGGGCCATCGCGCTCGTGCGGTCAGGACGAGCGGCGCGTGAGCGAATCGCCCAGCGCGACCACCAACGGCCAGAGCAACGCGCCTGAGAGCACCGGTAGCCACCGCACCCATCCGGTGAAGCCGTGGCCGGTGAGGCCGTCGATCCAGAACATCAGGAAGTGGTACAGGCCGAGCAGCAGCATGACGATGACCGCCTGCTGCACGATCGGGAACATGCGCATGCGCAACTGCAGCTTGTGCGTGAGGTAACCCACGACAAGGAAGCCGAGCGCGTGCTGGCCGAGCACCATGCCGCGCAGCACGTCGAGAAACAGTCCCGACAGCCATGCGTAGCCGAGACCGGCAATGCGTGGGCTGGTCAACACGAAATAGATCATGGCGAGCAGTGCGAGGTCGGGCCGGACCGGGTCGAGCCAGCTCGGCAGCGGCACGATCGCGAGCACGAGGCCAGCGGCCATGCTGATCCAATACAGCAACCGGCGCGCGAACATGCTCATCGGCCTCATTCGCCACCTGCCTGCGCCCGGGGCGTTGGCGTGGCTGGCGGAGGCGTCGCCGGACGCGGCTCAGCCTGGGCGGGCGCTGCTGTCTCTCTCGCCGGCGCGCTCGCGGGCGCGGTCCCGGGCACAGTCGTGGTGGTCGACGCCGGCACGGGTTCGACCCGTTCCTTGAACCAGACCAGCAGTACTTCGCGCGCCTGGTCCAGCTTGGCCGTGGGCTTGGCTTCGACCAGCGCGAAGGTGCTGCCGGCACGCTTGACCTTGGACACCTGGGCTACCGGGTACCCCGGGGGGAACACGCCGCCCAATCCGGTGGAGAGCAGCAGGTCGCCCGGCTCGACGTCGGACTCTACGGTGACGAAAGGTAACGACAGCTTGCCCTGGTCGCCGGTGCCCACGGCAATCGTCCGCACGCCGCTGCGGTTGGACTGCACCGGGATCGCGTGCTCGGCGTCGCTGATCAGGATGACTTCGGCCGTGGATGCATTGACCTTCGAGACCTGGCCGAAGATGCCGTCGCCGTCCAGCACGGCCTGGCCCTTGAAGACGCCATCGGCGGCGCCCTTGTCGAGCAGCACGCGGTGCCGGAACGGATCAAGGTCGACGTTCAGGATCGAGGACACCAGCACTTTTTCGGCGATGCCGGCCGTGTTCGCGCGCATGTCGCGCAGGCGCCGGTTCTCTTCCTCCAGCACCGCGAAACGTTGCAGTTGCAGGTTGGCCAGGCGCAGACGGGCGGTGAGCTCCAGGTTTTCCTGGCGCAGCCGGCTGCGGTCCGCAAAGGAGCCCGTGACCCAGTCCGATGCACGGAATGGGAAATCGACCGCGCGCTGCACCGGGTAGATCACATTGCTCAGCGATTCGCGGATGCGGTCGATCTGGTTGTAGCGCTGGTCCGCCACCATCAGTCCGACCGAGATCGCCGCCAGCGTAAGGAAATACGCGGTCAGCGGCGGCCCGCGGCCGATGATCGGGCGTGAGTCGTGGGTCAGTTCGACCACGGCCGTCCCTGCAAGCGTAGGAGCGCGTTCAATCCAGGCCGAAAATGCCTGGGCCGTGCTCGTCGATCAACTCCAGCATCTTGCCGCCCCCGCGTGCCACGCAGGTGAGCGGGTCTTCCGCGACCACCACCGGCAGGCCCGTCTCCTCCATCAACAGCTTGTCGACGTCGCGCAGCAGGGCGCCGCCGCCGGTGAGCACGATGCCGCGCTCTGCAACGTCGGAGCCGAGCTCCGGCGGCGTCTGCTCGAGTGCGGCCTTGACCGCGCCGACGATGCCCTGCAACGGTTCCTGCAGTGCCTCGAGGATTTCGTTCGAATTGAGAGTGAAGCTGCGCGGGACACCCTCGGAGAGGTTGCGCCCCTTGACCGAGATTTCCTTGACGTGCTGGCCAGGGTAGGCCGAGCCGATCTCGATCTTGATGCGCTCGGCCGTGGCTTCGCCAATCAGGATGCCGTAGTTGCGGCGCACGTAGTTGATGATGGCTTCGTCGAAGCGGTCGCCGCCAATGCGGACCGAGGCCGCATAGACGATGCCGTTCAGGGAGATCACCGCCACCTCGGAGGTGCCACCGCCGATGTCGAGCACCATCGAGCCGCGGGCCTCGTGCACGGGCATGCCCGCGCCGACGGCCGCCGCCATGGGTTCCTCGATCAGGCGCACCCAGCGAGCGCCCGCGCCTTCGGCGGATTCCTGGATCGCCCGGCGTTCGACCTGCGTCGAGCCATAGGGCACGCACACCAGCACGCGCGGGCTGGGGCGGATCATGCGGTTGCCGTGCACCTTCTCGATGAAGAACTGCAGCATCTTCTCGGTGACGGTGAAGTCGGCGATGACGCCGTCCTTCATCGGGCGGATGGCCGTGATGTTGCCCGGCGTGCGGCCGAGCATGTTCTTGGCTTCGGTGCCGACGGCCTCGATCTTCTTGCCGCCGCGGGAAGGTTCCTCGCGGATGGCAACGACGGACGGCTCGTTCAGGACGATGCCCTTGCCGCGGACGTAGATCAGGGTATTGGCGGTGCCAAGGTCGATCGAGAGGTCGTTGGAGAAATAACCCCGGAGTTTCTTGAACATTTAGGATTCGCGGAAAAAAGGAGGGGAGCGCTGCCTTGCGCTAAATCGCGGCAATTTAACCATAGTCACGACATTCCACAAGGTCGCGTGTATGATTTGTGACTGTTTTTTCCAGTCCTTTCGAGCATTTCCAGATGAGCCTGACACGCACCCAGGTCGAGGGCATCGCCCACCTCGCACGCCTCGAAATCACCGAGGCGCAGATGCCCGTGTACGTCGACAGCCTCTCGCGCATCATCGACTTCGTCGAGCAACTGGCGGCGGCCGACACGTCCGGCATCGAGCCCATGGCGCATCCACTTGCCGACCAGGTGCAACGATTGCGTCCTGACGTCGTCTCAGAGACCGATCTGCGCGAGAAGTTCCAGCACAACGCCCCGAGCGTCGCTGCCGGACTCTACCTCGTACCCAAGGTCATCGAGTGACGAAGTGACCGTGCTGGTGCCATTCCCCGGGAAAATGGGGACGCTCACCTATTTCGCTCACCGGATGCGTGACAGACCGCACGAAATCGGCGAATTAGGTGAGCGTCCCCATTTTCCCGGGACCGTGAACCCGGGCACTTTTTCCAGCCCTTTCGCCACCAACGACCCATGCACACACTGACCGTTTCAGAACTGGCCGCCGGCCTGCGGGCCCGCAAGTTCTCGAGCCTCGACCTCACGCTGCACTTCCTCGGCCGCATCGAGCGCCTCGGGCCCGAGTTGAACGCGTTTGTGACGGTAACAGCTGAGCGCGCGCTGGCGGATGCCCGTGCCGCCGACGAGACGCTGGCGCAAGGCAAGGGCGGCCCGCTGACGGGCGTGCCCATCGCGCACAAGGACATTTTCTGCACGGACGGCATCCTGACGACCTGCTCGTCGAAGATGCTGTCGAATTTCGTCGCGCCGTACGACGCAACGGTCGTCAGGCGCTGGCGTGCCGCGGGCACCGTGCTGCTCGGCAAGACCAACATGGACGAGTTCGCGATGGGTTCGTCAAACGAGACGAGCTTCTTCGGCCCAGTGAAGAATCCGTGGGACCACCGGCGCGTACCCGGGGGCTCGTCGGGCGGTTCCGCTGCTGCCGTGGCGGCCTGCCTCGCGCCTGCCGCTACGGGCACCGACACCGGAGGCTCGATCCGCCAGCCGGCGGCGCTCACCAACCTCACGGGCATCAAACCCACGTACGGCCGCGTTTCGCGCTACGGCATGATCGCGTTCGCCTCGAGCCTGGACCAGGCCGGTGTGCTCGCGCATTCGGCGGCAGACGCCGCGCTGCTGCTCGAAGCGATGTCTGGCTTCGACCCCAACGACTCCACCAGCGTGGATCGCCCGGTGCCGAACTACGCGGCCGAGCTGAGCCAGCCACTGCAAGGACTGCGCGTCGGCATCATTCGCGAGTTCTTTGGCGAGGGTCTCGACCCGGCGGTCGAAAAGTGCGTGCGTGCGGCGATCGAGCTGCTGCAGCAGGAAGGCGCCGTCGTCAAGGACGTGAGCCTGCCGAGCCTGCCGCTGTCGGTGCCGACGTACTACGTGGTCGCCCCGGCCGAGTGCTCGTCCAACCTCTCGCGCTTCGACGGCGTGCGCTTCGGTCATCGCTGCGAGCAGCCAAAAGACCTGCTCGACCTCTACAAGCGCTCGCGCGGCGAAGGCTTCGGCGCCGAGGTGAAGCGCCGCATCATGACCGGCACCTACGTGCTGTCGGCTGGCTATTACGACGCGTACTACCTGCAGGCGCAGAAGTGCCGCGCCTTGATCGCCAACGACTTCGCGCGCGCCTTCGAGGACGTGGACGTGGTGCTGAGTCCGACGGCGCCGACCGCCGCGTTCGAGCTCGGCGCCAAGACCAGCGATCCGATCGCGATGTACCTGAACGACATTTATTCGATCGCGGCCAACCTCGCTGGCCTGCCGGGCATCTCGATTCCCTGCGGCTTCGTCAACGAAGGCGGCAAGGAGTTGCCCGTGGGCCTGCAGCTCGTCGGTCCGCACTTCGGCGAATCGCGGTTGCTCTCGGTGTCGCACCAGTACCAGCAGCACACGGACTGGCACAAACGCGTGCCGGCCGGTTACGCCTGAGCCCGCGAAGCAGACTTTTCCGACCAACCCCTAACCCGTATCCCCGACCCCCTATGAACTGGGAAACCGTCATCGGCCTCGAGATCCACGCGCAGCTCGCCACGCGCAGCAAGATCTTTTCGGGCTCGCCCACCGCCTACGGTGCCGAGCCGAACACGCAAGCCAACCTCGTCGACCTCGGTTACCCGGGCGTGCTGCCCGTGCTGAACGGCGACGCCGTGCGCATGGCCATCCGATTCGGCGTCGCGACCGGTTCGAAGATCTCGCGCCGCTCGATCTTTGCGCGCAAGAACTACTTCTACCCCGACCTGCCGAAGGGCTACCAGATCAGCCAGTACGAGCGCCCGGTCGTCGAGGACGGCTCGCTCGAGATCGTGCTCGAGGACGGCACGCGCAAGACGATCGGCATCACGCGCGCGCACCTCGAAGAGGACGCGGGCAAGTCGCTGCACGAGGATTTCCACGGATTGTCGGGCATCGACCTGAACCGCGCCGGCACGCCGCTGCTCGAGATCGTGTCCGAGCCGGACATGCGCTCGGCCAAGGAAGCAATCGCGTACCTGAAGAAGATCCACACGCTCGTGCGCTACCTCGAGATCTGCGACGGCAACATGCAGGAAGGCTCGTTCCGCTGTGACGCGAACGTGTCCGTGCGCCCGGTCGGCGAGGCCAAGTTCGGCACCCGCGCGGAGATCAAGAACGTCAACTCGTTCCGTTTCGTCGAGCGCGCCATCAATTATGAAGTCGAGCGCCAGATCGAGCTGCTCGAGGGCGGTGGCAAGGTCAAGCAGGAAACGCGCCTGTACGATGCCGACAAGGGCGAGACGCGGTCAATGCGCTCGAAGGAGGAGGCGAACGACTACCGCTACTTCCCCGATCCCGACCTGCTGCCGCTCGTGATCGACGAGGCGACGATCGAGCAGGTGCGAGCGACGATGCCCGAGTTGCCCGACGAAAAGGCAGCGCGGTTCGTCCGCGATCACGGCCTGTCGGAGTACGACGCGGGTGTGCTGACGTCGAGCCGCGAGCTCGCGGGATACTACGAGACCGTCGTGCGCAAGCTCGGCGGCCAGCCCAAGCTCGCCGCCAACTGGGTGATGGGCGACCTGTCGGGCGCGCTCAACCGGGACAACCTCGACATCGTGCAGAGCCGCGTCAGCGCCGACGCGATCGCGGGCCTGCTGACGCGCATCCAGGACAACACGATCTCCGGCAAGATCGCGAAGGAAGTCTTCGAGGCAATGTGGTCGGACGGCAAGGGTGCCGACGAGATCATCGAGGCGAAGGGCCTGAAGCAGATCACCGACACGTCGGCGATCGAGCATGCCATCGATGACGTGATGGCGAGGAACCCCGGCCAGCTGGCCGAGTACCGTTCGGGCAAGGACAAGCTGTTCGGCTTTTTCGTCGGCCAGGTGATGAAGGCGACCGGTGGCAAGGCCAACCCGGCGCAACTCAACGACTTGCTCAAGCAGAAGCTGTCCGGCTGAGGTAACGCGCCATGACCGTAATCCGCGAGGACGACTTCATCCAGAGCGTCGCCGACGCGCTGCAGTTCATTTCGTATTACCACCCGCTCGACTACATCGAGCACCTGGGACGCGCCTACGAGCGCGAGCAGTCGCCTGCCGCGAAGGACGCGATTGCCCAGATCCTGACCAACTCGAGGATGTGCGCCGAGGGCAAGCGCCCGATCTGCCAGGACACCGGCATCGTCAACATGTTCCTCAAGGTCGGCATGGGTGTGCGCTGGGGCACGAAACGCGGCCTGGCCGACATGATCAACGAGGGCGTGCGCCTGGCGTACAACAACCCTGACAACAAGCTGCGCGCTTCGGTCGTCGACGACCCGCTGTTCGCGCGCACGAACACGAAAGACAACTCGCCCGCGGTGTTCCACGTCGAGCTGGTGCCCGGCGAGGAGGTTGAGGTGACCGTTGCGGCGAAGGGAGGCGGGTCAGAGAACAAGTCGAAGTTCGTGATGCTCAACCCCAGCGACTCGATCGTCGACTGGGTGCTGAAGACGGTGCCGACGATGGGCGCGGGCTGGTGTCCGCCCGGCATGCTTGGTCTGGGCGTCGGCGGCACGGCCGAAAAAGCCATGTTGCTGGCGAAGGAATCGCTGATGGAGCCGCTCGACATGCACGAGCTGCTCGCGCGCGGGCCGCAGAGCAAGGCCGACGAGCTGCGCATCGAGCTGTACGAGAAGGTCAATGCGCTCGGCATCGGTGCGCAGGGGCTAGGTGGACTCACGACCGTGCTCGACGTGAAGCTCAAGCTGTTCCCGACGCACGCCGCGTCCAAGCCGGTTGCGATGATCCCGAACTGTGCCGCCACGCGCCACGCGCACTTCGTGCTCGACGGCAGCGGTCCCGCGGTGCTCGAACCGCCGTCGCTGGAGCAGTGGCCAAAAGTCACCTGGACCGCGGGCGGCAGCTCGAAGCGGGTCAATCTCGACACTCTGACGCGCGCCGAAGTCGCTAGCTGGAAGCCAGGCGAGACGCTGCTGCTGAACGGCAAGATGCTCACGGGACGCGATGCCGCGCACAAGCGCATCGCCGATCTGTTCGCGAGCGGGCAGGGCCTGCCGCCGGGAGTCGATTTCACGAACCGCGCGATCTATTACGTCGGTCCGGTCGACCCGGTGCGCGACGAAGTCGTCGGTCCCGCGGGCCCGACGACGGCGACGCGCATGGACAAATTCACGGACATGATGCTGGAGAAGACGGGTCTCATCGTCATGATCGGCAAGTCCGAGCGCGGTCCGGTCGCGATCGAATCGATCAAGAAGCACCAGGCCGCTTACCTGATGGCCGTGGGCGGTGCTGCGTACCTGGTGTCGAAAGCGATCCGCACGTCGCGCGTGGTCGCATTCGAGGAATTGGGCATGGAAGCGATCTACGAGTTCGACGTGAAGGACATGCCGGTCACGGTCGCGGTCGACGCGCAAGGCACCTCGGTGCACAACACCGCGCCGGCCGAATGGTCGGAGAAGATCCGCACGCTGAAGATCCCGGTTCGCGTGGCCTGAGCCCTCGATGGCCGAAGTCGACACGCTGCGCCGGTTCGTCTTCGAGCGGTACCCGTTTCGCGGCCAGCTGGTGCACCTCGGGCCCGCGTGGAAGGCGATGATGGAGCACCACGACTACCCCGCGCAGGTGCGCAACACCCTCGGCGAGGCCGTCGCAGCCGCGGCGCTGCTCGCGTCGACGCTCAAGTTCCACGGCTTGCTCACATTGCAACTGCGCGGTGAAGGCCCGATGCACCTGATGCTCGTCGAGTGCACCGACGGGCTGGCATTGCGCGCAGTCGCGCGTTTTCGCGAGGCGCCCGACACGAAGGACCTGCGCGTCCTGTCGGGTGACGGCGCGCTCACGGTGACGGTCGAGAACGACGGTGCGGCCAATCGATACCAGGGCATCGTGCCGCTGTCCGGGGCGTCGATGAGCGACTGCCTGCGCGAATACTTCGAGAGTTCCGAGCAATTGCCGACGCGGCTGTGGCTGCACGCCGACGGCGAGAACGTCAGCGGCCTGTTGCTGCAACGATTGCCCGTGAGCTCCAAGCCGACGGGCGTGCTGGAGTCGGGGGCCGGGATGGTGCCGGAGGATGAGCTCGAAGACGCCTGGCGTCGCGTGCAGCTGGTGGCGGACACGGTGACGGGTGCGGAACTCGCCGAACTCGACGACCCGAAGCTGCTGCGCCGGCTGTTCAGCGAAGACGACGTGCGGATGTTCGAGACGACGCCGGTGTACTTCCGGTGCCGCTGCTCGCGTGAGAGGGTCGAAAACATGCTGCGGGCGCTCGGTCGCGGCGAGGTGGACTCGATCGTCGAGGAATTCGGCCAGGTCGAGGTGCGGTGCGAATTCTGCAGCCGTGCCTACCGGCTCGATTCGGTCGATTGCGCCGCGCTCTTCGCAGGGCCCGGCCCGGCAGCGACCGGCGTGCACTGATGAGCCGACACACCTCTCGACCGCGTCCTGCGGTCACGCGATAAAATACTTTTAAAACAATAGTTTGAGACGTATCGCTGGATACGGCGGGGTTGCGCGTCCGCGCGCCGGCACGACAGCGCACGCGCGTCAGCCGCGTGGGACTGGTCAAAGAATAAGAATATCTTTATATTCAAGTCATGCCTTTATTCGATACGGTCATGACTCAGCTCCGGGCGGCGGCCGAACCGACCCGGCTGCGAGTGCTTGCGACGTTACGGCGGGGCGAGTTCTCGGTCATCGAGCTGACGGACATTCTTGGGCAGAGTCAGCCGCGGGTTTCGCGTCACCTGAAATTGCTCTGCGACGCCGGTTTGCTCGAACGCTTTCGCGAGCAGCACTGGGTCTATTACCGGGTTCCCGCCGAGGGCGCGGGCACGGAGTTCGTCGACGAACTGTTGTCCCGCATCGAGCCCGGTGACCCGACACTGGCGGCTGATCGCGTGCGGGTCGAGGCTGTTCTCGACCAGCGCAGCCTGCCCCAGCAACGAGCCGCCGGCGATGGCCCCGGACTGCCGGCGGTTGCCGCCGCCGATGAACTCGCCGCCGTGCTCGCCGACGCGCTCGCCGTGCAGGTAGCGTCCTCGTTGTTCTACTTCGGCGTGTCACCGGCCGAGGTG
Source organism: uncultured Gammaproteobacteria bacterium (assembly GCA_963743995.1). Lineage (GTDB taxonomy): Bacteria > Pseudomonadota > Gammaproteobacteria > Steroidobacterales > Steroidobacteraceae > RPQJ01. The sequence continues at coordinate 68,738 of CAVUSC010000003.1, forward strand.
CTGCCCGGTATCGCCTCGCGCGCTCGCCGTGTCGTCGGCATGCATCCGTCGCGGCTCGAGGTGCAGCGGGCGCGCGCCGTCCTCCATTCGCGCGGGTTGAGCCATTGCGTGTTGCAGCAGGGCGAGCTGATTGCGTTGCCGCAGCCCTCCATGACTTTCGATGTCGCCATCGTCGACCGCAAGCTCGACTCGACGGCCCGTCCCGTCGAGGCGCTGCGTGAGGTGACCCGCCTGCTCGCCGCCGGCGGGCAACTGCTGCTGGTCGAAGACTATGACGGGCTCGAAACACGCGCGAGCGGGGGCAACCCGTTCGTTTTGCTGCGAACCTGGGTCGCGGACGCGGGTCTCGCCTGTCTGCGGCTGCAGCCGCTCGACCTGGACGGTCGTCACCTCGTACTTGCCATCGCGACGGCCCAAAGCGTCGCGGCTGCCGCCTGAACACGGTTCCCACGGAGTCTCCTGCCATGCTGGCCATGCCCGTCGATCGCGCCGCCACTCGCGCGACGCCTGCCGCCTCGTTCGAGTTCTTTCCGCCCAACGATGACGGCATGGAGCAGTTGCTCTGGGAGTCGATCCAGCGTCTCGCACCGCTGAAGCCACGGTTCGTTTCGGTGACCTACGGTGCCGACGGCTCCACGCGCGAGCGCACCCACAACGTCGTGGCGCGCATCCTGCGCGAGACGGCGCTGACTCCAGCACCGCATCTCACCTGTGTCGGGGCGCCTGCCGGCGAGATCCTCGACATCGCACGCGGCTACTGGGACATGGGTGTGCGTCACATCGTGGCGTTGCGCGGCGACATGCCGCCCGGCCAGACGTCGTACCAGCCCCACCCGGAAGGCTTCGCTTATGCCGTCGACCTGGTGCGTGGATTGCGCAACATCGGCGACTTCGACATCTCGGTGGCGGCCTACCCGGAGGGTCACCCGGAGGCACCGAGCGCCCAGTTCGATCTCGACAACCTGCGCGCCAAGATCGATGCGGGCGCCACCCGCGCGATCACTCAGTTCTTCTTCGACACCGACATTTTCCTGCGCTTCCGCGACCAGTGCGCGGCAGCGGGCATCGAGGCGGAAATCGTGCCGGGCATCCTGCCGATCACGCGCTTCCCGCACATGCTGAAGTTCGCCAAGCGCTGCGGCACCAGCGTGCCGGACTGGCTCGTGCATCGTTTCGACGGCCTCGAGGACGACCCGGAGACGCGTCGCCTGATCGCGGCCAGCTTCGCCATCGAGCAGGTCAAGCGGCTGCAACAGCACGGCGTCGACGAGTTCCATTTCTACACGCTGAATCGCGCCGAATTGACCGTGGCGATCTGCCACGCACTGGGCGTGCGTGCGCCGGCCGGCCGCGCCGCCGCGATTGGAGTCTGAGTTCATGCTGCGACCCGAACGCCTCCGTGAGTTCCGTCGCCTGCTCGGCGAACGCATCCTCGTGCTCGACGGCGCGATGGGCACCGTCATCCAGTCGTACCGGCTCGAGGAAGCCGACTACCGCGGCGCGCGCTTCAGCGAGCATCCGCGCGACCTCAAGGGCAACAACGACCTGCTCGTGCTGACGCGGCCGGACGTGATCGGCGACATCCACCGTCGCTACCTCGAATCCGGCGCCGACATCGTCGAGACCAACACGTTCAATTCCAACGCGCCGTCGCAGGCCGACTACGGCCTCGAAACGCTGGTGCGCGAACTGAACCTGACTGCGGCGCAGATCGCGCGCCGGGTCGCCGACGAGGTGGCGGAGCGCACGGGTCGACCACGCTTCGTCGCCGGTGCCCTCGGGCCCACGAATCGCACGGCGTCGCTGTCGCCCAGGGTCAGCGACCCGGGCTACCGCAACGTCACGTTCGACGAACTCGTGGCGACGTACACGGAGGCGACGCAGGCGTTGGTCGAAGCCGGCGTCGACCTCATCCTGGTCGAGACGATTTTCGATACGCTCAACGCGAAGGCCGCGCTGTACGCGGTACGCGAAGTGCTGGACGGGCAGGGCCTGGACCTGCCGGTCATGATCTCAGGGACGATCACCGATGCATCGGGTCGCACGCTGTCGGGCCAGACCGTCGAGGCGTTCTGGAATTCGGTGCGACACGCGCGGCCCACGGTCATCGGGCTGAACTGCGCGCTCGGCGCCAGGCAACTGCGCCCGTACGTCGAGGAACTTTCGCGGATCGCCGACGCCTATGTCTGCGCCTATCCCAATGCCGGCCTGCCGAACGCGTTCGGCGAATACGACGAGACGGCGTGCGAGACAGCCGACCTGGTCCGCGAGTATGCGACCAGCGGCTTCGTCAACATCGTGGGTGGTTGCTGTGGCACGACGCCCGAGCACATCCAGCACATCGCGGACTCGCTCGCGGGCCTGCCCCCGCGATTGCCGCCCGTCATCGAGCCGCGTTGCCGCCTGAGCGGACTCGAGCCTCTCAACATCGGTCCGGACAACCTGTTCGTGAACGTGGGTGAACGGACCAACGTCACGGGCTCGGCGAAGTTCCGGCGCCTGATCGAGGCCGAGGACTACAACGGGGCGCTCGACGTGGCGCGGCAGCAGGTCGCGAGCGGCGCGCAGGTCATCGACATCAACATGGACGAGGGGATGCTCGACTCGGAGGCGGCCATGGTCCGTTTCCTGAACCTGGTCGCGGCCGAGCCGGACGTTGCACGCGTCCCGATCATGCTCGATTCGTCGAAGTGGACGGTGCTCGAAGCCGGGCTCAAATGCCTGCAGGGCAAGGGCATCGTCAATTCCATCAGCCTCAAGGAAGGCGAGCGGTCGTTCCTGGCACAGGCGCGCAAGGTCCGCGCGTACGGCGCAGCCGTGGTCGTCATGGCCTTCGACGAGCAGGGGCAGGCCGACACGATCGAGCGCAAGGTGGAAATCTGCAAGCGCTCGTACCGGCTGCTGACCGAGACCGTCGGCTTGCCGCCGGAGGACATCATTTTCGACCCCAACATCTTCGCAGTCGCGACCGGCATCGAGGCGCACGACCGCTACTCGCTCGACTTCATTGAAGCGACGAAGCTGATCCGCGAGGCGTGCCCGCACGTGCTGGTCAGCGGCGGCGTCAGCAACGTGTCGTTCTCGTTCCGCGGCAACGACGTGGTGCGCGAGGCCATGCATTCGGCGTTCCTGTACCACGCGATCCGCAACGGCATGGCGATGGGAATCGTGAATGCAGGGCAGCTCGCCATCTACGAGGACATCGATCCCGAACTGCGCGAGCGCGTCGAGGACGTGATCCTGGCCCGACGCAGCGATGCCACGGAGCGGCTGCTCGAAATCGCGAGTCGCTTCAAGGGTGAGGCGGGGCAAAAGCGTGCCGAAGACCTGGCCTGGCGCGAATGGCCAGTGCGCAAGCGTCTCGAGCACGCACTCGTCAAGGGCATCGACGAATACATCCTCGCGGACACGGATGCTGCGCGACTGGAATTCGGTCGGCCGCTGCTCGTCATCGAGGGCCCGCTGATGGACGGCATGAACGTCGTGGGCGACCTGTTCGGCGCGGGCAAGATGTTCCTGCCGCAGGTCGTGAAGTCGGCACGCGTGATGAAGAAGGCCGTGGCGCACCTGGTGCCGTACCTGGAAAAGGAACAAGACGGCTCCAGCCGCTCGAACGGCAAGGTCGTGATGGCCACCGTCAAGGGCGACGTGCACGACATCGGCAAGAACATCGTCGGCGTCGTGCTCCAGTGCAACAACTTCGAGGTGCTCGACCTCGGCGTGATGGTGCCGGCCGACCGCATCCTCGAGACGGCGCTGCGCGAGAAAGCCGACATGATCGGGCTGTCGGGCCTGATCACGCCTTCGCTCGACGAGATGGTGCACGTCGCGCGTGAGATGAAGCGACGTGGCTTCGAGGTGCCGCTGCTGATCGGCGGCGCCACCACCTCGCCGGCGCACACGGCGGTGAAGATCGATCCCGAGTACGACGGGCCGGTCATCTACGTCAAGGATGCGTCACGCGCGGTGGGCGTGTGCCAGTCCTTGATCACGCCGGAGTCACGCGTCGAGTACGTGCACAAGATCAAGCAGGATCACGCCACGCGCCGCGAGCAGCACAAGGGCCGCAAGGCCAAGGGTCCGGCGTTCACGCTCGCCGAGGCGCGTGCCAATCGCTTCCGTGGCGACTGGTCCACCTACCGCCCGCCCGTGCCGAAGATTGCGGGCATCCGCACGTTCGACAACATCCTGCTCGACGAACTGGTGCGCTACATCGACTGGATGCCGTTCTTCAACGCCTGGGAGTTCGCGGGCAAGTTCCCCGACGTGCTGACCGATCCGGTGGTGGGCGAGGCCGCGAGCAACCTGTACGCCGATGCGCGTCGCGTGCTGAAGCAGATGGTGTCGGAGCGGTGGGTACGGGCGAGCGCCGTCGTTGGATTGTTCCCCGCCAATGGCGTGGGCGACGACATCGAGGTCTACACCGATGACAGCCGGACGCAGGTCCTGCATCGCCTGCACAGCCTGCGCCAGCAGAAGCCCAAGCCGTCGGGGCAGCCGCACTACGCGCTTTCCGATTTCGTCGCGCCCAAGGATTCAGGCATAGCGGACTGGATCGGCTCGTTCGCCGTGACGACGGGCATCGGCCTCGACGAGAAAGTGGCCGAGTACGAGGCGCGGCACGACGACTATGGCGCCATCATGCTCAAGGCGCTGGCCGACCGGCTCGCGGAGGCGCTGGCTGAACGCATGCACGAACGGGTGCGGCGCGAGCTTTGGGGTTACGCACCGGAAGAGCGTTTCACCAACGACCAGCTGATCCGCGAGAGTTATCGCGGCATCCGCCCGGCGCCAGGGTACCCAGCGTGCCCCGACCATACCGAGAAGGGCGCGCTGTTCCGGTTGCTGGACGTGGAGGCACGTACCGGAATCCACCTGACCGAGAACTTCGCGATGCATCCGACGGCGGCGGTCAGCGGCTGGTACTTCTCTCATCCGGAAGCCCGCTACTTCCAGGTCGGCAAGATCGACCTCGACCAGGTGCAGGACTACGCCCAGCGCAAAGGCATGACGATGGCGGAGGCGGAGCGCTGGCTGGCCCCGATCCTCGGTTACGATGTGACCGCCAACGCCGCCTGACTCTGTCTCCCGGGGGAATCCGCTTGAACACCATGCGCCGCCACTCGATCGCATCCTTCATCGCATGTGCAGCGACGCTCGCAGGTCTTGCAGGCTGGGCCCAAACCACGCAGGCAGCGGCAACCCAGTCTGCTGACACTTACGACCTCATCGTCCGCAACGGCACTCTCTACGACGGGACGGGCACTCCGGCCCGGCGCGCGGACGTCGGCATCCGAGGTGATCGCGTCGCGTCCGTGGGCGACCTCTCCGGGGCGAAAGCGACGAAGGAAATCGACGCGACCGGCAAGGCCGTCGCGCCAGGCTTCATCAACGTGTTGTCGTGGGCCAACCTGTCGCTGATTGCTGACGGTCGCGGCATGAGCGACCTCAAGCAAGGGGTCACGCTCGAAATCATGGGGGAAGGCGAGTCCGGCGGCCCACTCAACGACGCGATGAAGGCCGACATCCTGCAGCACCAGGGCGACATCAAGTACGCGATCGACTGGACGACACTCGGCGAGTACCTCGATTCGCTGGTGCGACGCGGCATCTCGCCCAATGTCGCGTCCTTCGTCGGCGCCACCAGCGTGCGCGTCCACGTGCTAGGCGAGGACGACCGGGACCCGACGCCGGCCGAGCTGAGCCGCATGCAGGACCTTGTGCGTCAGGCCATGCGGGAGGGTGCGCTGGGAGTCGGCAGTTCACTGATCTATGCCCCGGCCTTCTTTGCCGAGACGCCCGAACTGATTGCCCTTGCCAAGGCAGCGGCAGAATCCGGCGGCGGGTACGTCTCGCACGTGCGCAACGAGAGTTACGCGCTCGAGGCCGCGATCGACGAGCTGATCGAGATCACCCGTGCTGCCGGCGGTCACGGCGAGGCCTATCACCTGAAGGCGGCGGGCGAAGCCAACTGGGGCAACATGGCGCGCGCGATCGCGAAGATCGAGGCGGCACGCAAGCAGGGCGTGTCCGTGAGCGCCAACATGTACGCGTACACCGCGGGATCCACCGGCCTCGATGCCGCGATGCCGCTGTGGGTGCAAGCCGGCGGACTCGAAGCCTGGGTCGCGCGGCTAAAGGATCCGCAACTGCGCGCGCGCGTAATTGAAGAGATTCGCAGTCCACCCGCTGGGGAAGAGAACCTCTTTCGCACCGCAGGCTCGCCCGATCGCGTGCTGTTCGTCGGCTTCAAGAACCCGGCGTTGAAGCACCTGACCGGAAAGTCACTGGCCGACGTGATGAAAATGCGCGGCACCAGCGCCGAAGACACGATCGTCGACCTGGTGATCGAGGACAACTCGCGCGTGCAGTCGGTCTACTTCCTGATGAGCGAGGACAACGTGAAGCTCGGACTTTCGCAGCCGTGGGTGAGCCTGGGTTCCGATGCCGAGGCACTGGCGCCCGAAGGTGTGTTCATGAAGTCGAGCACGCATCCGCGCGCCTATGGCAATTTCGCGCGCCTGCTCGGCAAGTACTCACGTGACGAAAAGCTGATGCCGCTCGAGGAAGCAGTTCGTCGCATCACGCGGCTGCCGGCGACGAACTGGAAGCTGCAGGATCGTGGCTGCCTGGATGTGAACTGTTTTGCGGACGTCGTTGTCTTTGATCCCGCGACCATCGCCGACAAGGCGACCTTCGATGCGCCGAAGCAGTATGCGGTCGGTGTTGAACATGTGTTGGTCAACGGCGTGCCCGTGATCCGCAATGGCGAGCACACCGGCGCGAAACCAGGTCGGGTCGTGCGCGGACCGGGATATCGTCCGTAAGACTTGGGTGCGGTCTTCCCGAGGAGTCTGCACTGATCACTTCAGGTTGACGTTTCCTGTGAAACGTCAAGTCCTACTTGGTAATTGAATCCCGACGGGCGGTTGTCGACCTGGAGCAGAGCGCCGGCCGCTGGTCATTCCGGACTCGGCAACCCAGCACCGTTTGAGACTGCCGGAACTCGAGCCGATGCTTGAAAGTTGAAAATGTCGTTCCCCGTGCTCGGCATGTGGCGGCGTGCCTGCGTGATGTAGGCTTCGAAACGCCATCGAGGAGTTCCCGTGACCGATCCCGTGATGTCCGCCGCCGAGATCGACGCATTCAACCGGACCTGCCCGTTCAACGCCTGGCTCGGCGTCCGCGTCGTCGCCGCCAGCGACGCCGGCGTTGAGATCGAGGCTCCCTGGCGCGACGAACTCGTCGGCTCGCCGAATCTCCGGACGATGCACGGCGGCGTGCTGGCCGCGCTCGTGGAAACGACCGCGGGGTTGAGCCTTTTCGCCGTGCTCGGGAATGCAGGCCCCGCGATCGACCTACGCGTCGATTATCACCGGCCGGTGCGGTCGGGGCCGCTGCGCGGCCGCGGACGGGTGCTGCGCGCGGGCGGCACGATCACGAGCATCGAAGCGTTCGTGCACGATGCCGACGATCGGCTGGTCGCGAGCGGGCGTGTCGTGTTCATGGTGCCGCGGCCGCCCGCAGGCTGACGCGCGCGTCGGGCGCAACCCGTGCCTTTTGCACATGCGGCCGATTGCGCGCCTTCGACTTGTCCCGGGGCTATCGCGTCCGGCTTGCACTGACGGGTGACGGTTCTGCGACGTGGTAGTCATCGCCGCGCGTCGCCTCGACGGGTGGCGTGCGGCATCGCGCATTTTTTTTGGCCAGATTACGGAGTTATGCGTCGAGGGAGCGCGGCGCCAGCCCGTCCGGCCGCTTTCGAC
>CAVUSC010000004.1:0-39005 GCA_963743995.1 uncultured Gammaproteobacteria bacterium
GCAGCCGCTGGCCGTGCTGACGATCGCCTCGCAACCGCGTCGAGCAGGTGTTCACTCGCCGCGACGTTGCGGCGGACCTGCTCGAGTGCGGCTGCGGACCGACCGAGGTGGTGTTCCAGGGCGCCGCAGCAGCCGACGTCGCGGCCGCGACCAGCGAGACGCTGGATGGTCGAGCACCCGTGCCGCCGCCGCGTTGATCTGCGGCGCGAGACCCGGTTGCACGCAGCCTTCGAGCACCGCCATGCGGCGGACATGCCTCGCCGCGGGCCAGGCGAGCGCGTCGCGCTGTCGTCGACGGGCGCCTTCCGGCGCCGGCACCATCGCCTTGAGCGTGCCTGGCAGCGCCGGACGAAGTGCCTGGCCGACTCGCACCAGCGGCGTGAACAGTTCGCGCCGGGTGGCGATCGTGGCCAGCGCAAAGCGGACGAACCGCGTGCCCGGGTCGCGCGACGAGGGTGGCTGCTGCTCGATGAGTTCGCGACCGAGGTCGGCCAGCCTGCCGTACTGCACGCCGGACGGGCAGGCGGTCTCGCAGGCGCGACAGGTCAGGCAGCGGTCGAGGTGGGTGCGCGCGGTTGCGGTCGCGCCGCCATGCTCGAGCATCTCCTTGATCAGGTAGATGCGACCGCGCGGGCTGTCGAGTTCGCTGCCGGTGATGCGGTACGTCGGGCAGGCGGGCAGGCAGAAGCCGCAATGCACGCAACTGCGCAGCAGGTCGCGTGCCTCCCGTGCGAGCGGCGAGTCGGCGAGCGAGTCGGCGGGTTTGGCATACATCGTCGCCGTCTCAGAGGTCCGCGTACATCCGGCCCGGGTTCAGGATACCGGCCGGATCGAAGACGCGTTTCACGGCGCGATGCAGGTCGAGCAGCGGCGCGGGCAACGGCGCGAAGACTTCGCCGGTCGTCGCCGACTTCCGTGTCGTCGCGACGAAGAGGGTGGCATGACCGCCCGCCGTGCGGGTGACCAGGTCGATCGCCTGGCGTTCGACGCCGCCGAGCCAGGCCTGCGTCCCGTTCCATTCGAACGCGACGCGATCGGCCCGGACCAGCGCTGCGCCGGCCGCCGTCGCTGGCAGCGAGAGTCGCCACAGCGGACGTGCCGCGGCGAAGTACGGATGGGTCTGGTCGCGCACGCTGGTCCAGAGCGCGACGGCCGCTGGCGGGTCCATCGCGTTGCCGCGGAACGCCGGCAGGATCGACTCCAGGCTCGACGCGGAACCTTCCAGGCGCACGTACAGTTCACCGTCCTGCCAGAAGCTGCCGGTCACCGGGACGCCGCGCTGGGTGGTCTCGACGAGCAGGTCGATCGCACCCTGCGCGTCGATGCGACGCAACACCGTGCGGGTGCCACGGGCGACTGGCAGCACCTTGAGCGATACGTCGAGCACCACGCCAAGGATGCCGAGCGACCCGGCGAGCAGCCGGGACACGTCGTAACCGGCGACGTTCTTCATGACCTCGCCGCCGAACTTGAGCACGCGGCCGTCGCCGGTCAGCAGTCGCGCACCGAGGACATAATCGCGCACCGGCCCGCGCGCGATCCGCGCGGGGCCTGCGAGTCCAGCGGCAACCGTGCCGCCGAGCGTAGCCATCGGGCCGAAGGACGGCGGTTCGAACGGCAGCTGTTGCCCGTGCCGGGCCAGCAACGCCTCGACGTCGGCAAGCAGCGTGCCACCGCGCGCGGTGAGGACGAGTTCGGCCGGGTCGTACTGCAGCACACCGTGATGACCTGCCACGGCGAGCGTTTCGCCCGCGACCGGTCTGCCGTAGAAACCCTTGGTGTCACCGCCGACGACCCGCAGCGGCGTCTTTGCCGCTGTTGCCGCACGCACACGTGCGACGAGCGCTTCGGTGATGTCCTGCCCCGCGGGTACTTCGGGCAACGCCATGCCGTCAGAACCGCGGCAGGTGCGAATGCGGCAGCTGCCCGCCGTGCACGCGCAGCGCGCCATAGTCTGCGCAGCGGGCGAGGGTGGGCACGGCTTTGCCTGGATTGAGCAGGCCGGCCGGATCGAACGCCAGCTTCAACGCGTGGAAGGCGGCGAGTTCCGCGGACCCGAACTGCGAGCACATCGGGCCGAGCTTCTCGACGCCGACGCCGTGTTCCCCGGTCACCGTGCCGCCCGCGGCGACGCAGGCTTCGAGGATCTCGGCGCCGAAGCGCTCGGCACGCTCCAGCTCGTCGTCCTTGCCGGCGTCGAACAGGATCAGCGGGTGCAGGTTGCCGTCGCCCGCGTGAAAGACGTTGGCCACGTCGAGTCGATACGTCTGCGACAAGGCCGCGATCTGCGCGAGCACGTGCGCCAGGTGGCGGCGGGGGATCGTGCCGTCCATGCAGTAGTAGTCCGGGGCCAGGCGACCCACGGCCGGGAACGCTGACTTGCGGCCCGACCACATGCGGCGTCGCTCGTCGGCGTCCTGTGCGACGCGCACGCTCGTCGCGCCGGCCGCTGCGAGGACCGCGCGGGCGCGATCGAGGTCGTCGTCCACGTCGGCGGGCAGCCCATCGACTTCGCACAGCAACAGTGCCTGTGCATCCAGCGGGTAACCGCAGCGAGCGAATGCCTCGGCGGCCTTGATCGCCGGTGCATCCATCATTTCGAGGCCGGCCGGGACGATGCCCGCGGCGATCAACCGCCCGACGGCGTCGGCGCAACGACCCACGTCGTCGAACGCCGCCAGGAGCAGTTCGACGCGACCCGGCAGCGGCAATAAACGCACGGTCACTTCCACCACGACGCCCAGCAGACCTTCCGAGCCGATCACTGCGGCCAGCAGGTTGAGACCCGGGGCCTCGCCGGTCTCGCTGCCGAGCAGCAGCACCTCGCCCTCCATCGTGACGACCTTCACGGCGAGAACGTTGTGGACGGTCAGGCCGTACTTGAGGCAGTGCACGCCGCCGGAATTCTCCGCGACGTTGCCGCCGACGGAGCACGCAACCTGTGACGACGGATCGGGCGCGTAGTACAGCCCGAAAGGCGCAGCCGCCTCGGACACGGCGAGGTTCGTGACGCCGGGTTGCAGCCGCGCGAGGCCTCGCCGTGGATCGATCTCCAGGATTCATCGAGCCGCGACAGCACGAGCAGCAGGCCACCTGCGACCGGCAGCGCTCCGCCGGAGAGTCCGGTGCCCGAGCCGCGCGCGACCACCGGCACGGCATGCCGATGACACGCGCGGAGGACCTGCTGCACCTGCTCGACGCTCGTCGGTAGCGCGACCAGGTCGGGCCGGTGGCGGTGGGCGGTGAGGGCGTCGCACTCGAAGGCGACGCAGGCGGCGGGAGCAGAGAGCAGGCCCGGTCCGAGGACCGCGCCGAGTTCGCGCAGCAGGCTCGCGTCAATGGCCACTGGGCCGCAGGGTCTGCACGCCGGCGTCCGTGCCGACCACGAGCACGTCCGCGCCGCGCTGCGCGAACAGGCCGTTGGTGACGACGCCGGGAATCTGGTTGATCGCTCGCTCGAGGCCGACCGGATCGACGATGTCGAGACCGCGGACGTCGAGGATGTCGCAGCCGTTGTCGGTCACGGTGCCCTGGCGCCAGACCGGCTGGCCGCCGAGACGGACCAGCTCCCGCGTCACGTAGGCGCGTGCCATCGGGATGACTTCGACTGGTAAGGGAAACTTTCCAAGCCGCTCCACGAGCTTAGCCTCGTCCACGATGCAGACGAACATGCGCGAAGCCGCCGCGACGATCTTCTCGCGGGTGAGGGCGCCGCCGCCACCCTTGATCAAGTGCATGCCGCGGGTCGCCTCGTCGGCGCCGTCGACGTAGACGTCGAGGCCGTCGACCGAGTTGAGGTCGAGTACGGGAATACCGTGGCTCGCGAGGCGGCGTGAGCTGGCTTCCGAACTGGAGACGGCGCCGGCAATGCGGCTCGACATGCCGGCCAGCGCGTCGATGAAGAAGTTCACGGTGGATCCGGTGCCCACGCCGATGACGGTCCCCGGCGTGACGAAGTCGAGCGCGGCTGACGCGGCTCGCAACTTCTTCTGGTCCTGGCTCATCGCTGCTTTGTCCTGCCCCTGAAACAACTGTGCCCGCTTACGCGGGCACAGTGTCGTTTCGGATTCGGCGGCGTCTATCTTGCGATGGAACGCCGCCTCATCTTCAAGCGACCTTACTTCTTCTTCGCGGCCTTCTTCTTGGTGGCCTTCTTCTTGGTCGCCTTCTTTGCCTTCGCTGCCATGATCAATTCTCCATGTCGGGTTAGTCCCGGGCCGAGTATTTACAGAATTAAAAAAAGAAATGCAATAGTCACGTCACGATTTCTTTGAACGCGTTCTCAGACCGACGGCCGACTTCTTTGCTCGCGACGACGACGACGACGGTCGCAACGCGACGATGCAGCGCCACTCTGCGGCAGTGACCGGCGTCACCGAAAGTCGATTGCCGCGTTTCAGAATCAACATCTCGTGCAACGCGCCTGCTGCGTGCTCACGCAACTCCGGCAGCGTAATTACAGGCTCAATTCGATTTTCGAGTTGCACGTCGATGCTGCACCAGCGCGGCGCTTCACGCGTGCTTCCGGCATCGTAGTACTCGCTCTGCGGATCGAACTGCGACGGATCCGGATACGCCTCGCGCACGACCGTCACGACACCCGCGACGCCCGGAACGTCGCAGCTCGAGTGATAAAAAAAAGCGCGGTCGCCTTTCCGGAAATCGTCCCGAAGCATGTTCCGCGCCTGGTAGTTGCGCACGCCTTCCCACCCCGTGGTGCGTTGCGGGGCGCTCGCGAGGTCGTCGATTCCGAACACGTCGGGTTCCGATTTCAGCAGCCAGTACTTCATGCGACTTGGGTTCTTCAAGGTGTGTGAGGAGGGAAGTGGAGGATGCCGCGCTCGGTCACGACGAGATCGAGAGCGACGTCCCACGAGGCAGGCTCGAGTCGATCGACCTGCTGCATCGAGTACGCGATGCCGATCAGGCGCGGACGACGAAAGGGTTGCGTGCGGTCGAGTCGCGGACGCAACGCGCGGTCGTAGAAGCCGGCACCCATGCCGAGACGATGGCCGTGCCGGTCGAAGCCGACGAGCGGAACGAGGATCGTGTCGAGGTGGCGTATCGGGATGCGGCCGCGTGACCCGCGCAGCGGTTCGGCGATGCCGAACATGTTGCCGCGCAGCGGTGCGCCGGGCTCGAGTGGCACGAGGACCATCGTGCCGTCCCGGCGGCTGATGATGTGCGGCACGTAGATACGGACTCCGCGCTGCCACGCCGGGCCGAAGCAGGGTCGCAGGTCGACTTCGCCCGGCATGCCGAGAAACGCGGCGACTCGGCGGCCGCGCTGCCAGACGCCGAGCCGGCGCAACGAAGCGCGGATCGCACCGTCGTAGATGCGGCGTTCGGCGTCAGGGATCGAGCGACGCCCTGCGCGCAGCTGCTTGCGCAGCTCGCGGAGGGTCATCGTCGCAGTGGAAGGGAGAGGCGCCACCCGCCTGTGCCGTCACGGACCATTGCTCTCGACAAGAGCAATATTTGGGGAGGGCCGCGGCACTTAAGGCTTCCCGCTCAAGGCGGGCTGGCACAATGTTGCCGACTGACCGTTCCCCGGGGTATTTACATTAAGGTCGAGAGGTAACCCGGCCCGTGTCGAACACCGCAGGCGACGCCAAATCGTCGAAGGTTCGGACTGCTGCGAACCCTCAGAGTTCAAGTTGCTGGCCTTTCTCGAGCGCGGATTCCACGCGCTCGCGCAGGGACTTCAGGCGCGCGCCGAGGTCACCCTCGACGACCGTGCCGTGCTTGCGCACTTTGATCAGTTCGTTCGCCAGGTTGAGCGCGGCGATGACCGCGATGCGGTCGAGGCCCACGACTTTCCCCGAATCGCGGATTTCGCGCATCTTGCCGTCGAGATACTCTGCCGAATCGAGCAGGTCGGAGCGTTCTTCCGCCTGGCAGGCCACCTGGTACTCGCGATCGAGCAGGCGGACGCTGACGCGGGAAATGCGATCTTCAGTCATCAACCCTGCTCCATTGCCTTGAGGCGGCCGATCATTGCCTCGACCCGTGCGCGGACCTGCTCGTTCTTCTGCAGCAGGTTGGCGCGCTCGTTGATCAGGGTGTCCTGACGCTGGCGCAGGGCACGGTTCTCTTCCTTGAGCTGGTTGACCGTGGCCACCAGCTCCTCGAGGCGGCGTTCGATGCGTCGGAGTTCGACGTCGACGGCGGATCGGGCAGCGGGTTCGTTCATGGAATTCACTATAGAGGGCGCACCCCGGGGAATCAATTTGAACCGGCCCGAACTGGGCCGTTGCGGGCCGGTTGCAGGTGCGAATGGTACGATACGCGCAATGTCGGCACCGATTGCTTTCGACGACGTCGCGCAGGCCTTGACGGCCGGCGGTTCCACTGTCCACGCCGCCGAGGCGCACGGCTGTCTGTGCGGCGCGTTCTGTGCGCGGCGCGTCTACCTGCCCGCGGAATGGCTCGAAGAACTGCTGCCCGACGGCCCCGAGCCCGGCACGGTCTCCCCGTTCACCACGGGCGGCCCCCTCAAGTCGCTCTTTGACCAGAGCCGCGCCGTGCTCGAAGCGCGCGAGATGGAATTCGAGCCGCTGCTGCCGCCGGACGATGCCTCGCTCGGCGAGCGCGTCGAGGCTCTCGGCGCCTGGGCGCAGGGGTTCCTGTACGGCTTCGGCGCGGCCGGTCCGTTCAAACGTGGCGCGTTGCCGACGGAAGTCACCGAGGTGCTGACGGATTTCGCCGAGGTTGCGCGTGCCGGTGCCGTCGGCTCCGAGGCCGTCGAAGTCGAGGAAAGTGCGCTCGCCGAGCTGGTCGAGTTCGTCCGCGTCGGCGTCCAGCTCGTCTACGACGCGCTCACCGACCTGCGTGCCGCCCAGACCACGTCGACGGCGCGCCACTGAGCCCGAACGTTCGTATTTCCGAAGAGACTCCGGACCGCCATGACCCTGCGTAAAGACGAGTACGCGCGCCGCCGCAAACAGCTCATGAAGCTCATGGGCAAGGGCGCCATCGCCATCATCCCCGCGGCGCCCGAGCGCCAGCGTAACAGCGACGTCCATTACCATTATCGCCCGGACAGCGATTTCCATTACCTCACGGGCTTCAGCGAGCCCGAAGCGGTGGCGGTGCTGATTCCGGGACGCGAGCAGGCGGAATACATCCTCTTCGTGCGCGACCGTGACCCTACTCGCGAAACCTGGGACGGCCGTCGCGCCGGCCCCGAGGGCGCGGTCCGGGAGTACGGCGCCGACGATGCTTTCCCGGTCGGCGACATCGACGACATCATTCCCGGCCTGATCGAGCGCTGCGAGCGCGTCTATTACTCGATGGGCGTCAACCTCGAGTTCGACCAGCGCGTGGTCGGTTGGGTCAATACGCTGCGGGGCCAGACCAAGCTCGGCATCCACAGCCCGCAGGAATTCGTGGCGCTCGAACACCCGCTGCACGACATGCGGCTCTACAAGAGCAAGGCCGAGGCGGCCGTGATGAAGCGCTCGGCGCAGATCGCGGTCGGCGCGCACGTGCGGGCGATGCGAACCACCCGCCCCGGGCTCACGGAATACGAGGTGATGGCCGAACTGCTGTACGAGTTCCACCGTCACCAGGCCGACATCTCGTACCATCCGATCGTCGGCGGCGGCGCCAACGGCTGCATCCTGCACTACCACGAGAACGCCGACACGCTGCGCGACGGCGACCTGCTGCTGATCGACGCCGGCTGCGAATACGGCCTGTACGCATCGGACATCACGCGCACGTTCCCGGTCAATGGCCGCTTCACGCCCGAGCAGAAGGCGATCTACGACATCGTGCTCGAGGCGCAGGAAGTCGCGTTCGCCTGCATCAAGCCGGGCAACCACTGGAACGAGCCGCACGATGCGGCGGTGCGCGCCATCACGCAGGGCCTGGTCAGGGTCGGCCTGCTCAAGGGCCGGGTGCCGGCGTTGATCAAGGACGAGGCCTACCGCAAGTTCTACATGCACCGCACCGGTCACTGGCTCGGCATGGACGTGCACGACGTCGGTGAATACAAGGTTGGCACCGAATGGCGCGTGTTCGAGCCCGGCATGGCGCTGACGGTCGAGCCGGGGATCTACATTCCAGCGGGCACCAAGGGCGTGCCGAAGCGCTGGTGGAACATCGGCGTGCGGATCGAGGACGACGTGCTCGTCACGGCCAGCGGTCACGAACTGCTCACGTCGGGCCTGCCGCGCACCACGGCCGAGATCGAACGCGTGATGGCGTCGGCGGCCTGACAGGGGAATGCCGGTGAGCACGACGCCTGCCACGCACGACCTCGTCATCGTTGGCGGCGGCCTGGTCGGCGCTTCGCTGGCCTTGTCGCTCGCGCCGCTCGGACTGCGCATCGCGCTGGTCGAGGCTGTGCCACCCGTGCAGGGCGAGCAGCACCCGAGTTTCGACGAGCGCACGACGGCACTGGCCAACGGCACCGTCCGCGCCTTCAGGACCCTGGGTGCCTGGGCCGGCATGGAGCGTGAAGCTGCGCCGATCCGCAAGATTCACATCTCGGACCAGGGCCGCTTCGGCGCTGCGCGCATCGACGCGGCCGAGCAGGGACTCGAGGCCCTGGGCTACGTCGTGCCGAACCGCGCGATCGGCGCGGCGCTGTGGCAAGGCTTGTCGCGGGCACCCGCGGTCGAGGTGATTGCGCCGGCCAGGGTGACGGGCAGCGAACTGGACGGCGAGCATCGAATCGTTCAATACGAGGTTGCAGGTGAGGCGCGTTCGCTCGCCGCCAGGCTGGTCGTGGCGGCCGACGGCATTCGCTCGCTGGTCCGCGACCAGGCGGGCATCGACGCCGACCACATCGACTACGAGCAGGTCGCCATCACTGCGGTCATGACCACGCAGCGTTTCCACGACTACGTTGCATACGAGCGCTTCACGGCGGAAGGCCCGATCGCGATCCTGCCGCTGACCGACGGTCGCTGCGGCATGGTCTGGACGCGCGAGCCTGCCGCAGCCGAGCGGATGCTTGCGTTGTCGGATGAAGAATTCCTGCGTGAGTTCCAGGCGGCGTTTGGATTCCGGCTCGGCCGCTTCCTGCGCATCGGCCAGCGCGCCTCGTACAACCTCGTGCTCTCGCGGGCTGACCGCCACGTTACCCAGCGGCTCGCCGTCGTCGGCAATGCCGCGCAAGGGCTGCACCCGATCGCGGGGCAAGGCTTCAACCTGGGCTTGCGCGACGCGATGAGCCTCGCCGAAGTCATTGCCGACCGGCGCGTGGCCGGCATGCCCGATCCGGGAAATGCAGCCCTGCTGCAGGACTATGCCGACTGGCGCGAAACCGATCGCCGCCGCATCGTTGTCTTCACCGATGGCCTGGTGCGCCTGTTCTCCACGCCGCTCGGCGCGCTGCGGAGCCTGCGCAGCCTCGGTATTCTCGCGTTCGACGTGCTGCCGCCTGCCAAGTCGGCGCTTGCGCGGTTGAGCGTGGGGGCAGCCGAGCGCGTGCCGCGCCTGGCCCGAGGCGTGCCCCTGGCTGGATCCCGCTGAGCATGGCCACGCAGCGCCGCAAATTCGATTTCGACGTCGTCATCGTCGGCAGCGGCATGGTCGGCACCTGCCTCGCCGCGCTGATGGCGCGGGAAGAAGCGCTTGCCGGCTGGAAGATCGCGCTGGTGGACCCGGTTGCGCCACGCAAGCCGGACGAGCGCGAGCTGGACCTGCGCGTGTCGGCGCTGTCGCGAGCGTCCGAGCGCATCCTGGCGGCGGCTCGCGCCTGGGACGCGATCGTTCCGTACGCATCGCCTTACAGCGACATGGTCGTCTGGGATGCGGCGAGCACGCCGGATCGCCCCGACGCGCTGAAATTCTCCGCGGCCGAGACGGCCGAACCCAACCTGGGTCACATCGTCGAGAACCTGCGCGTGCAGTGGGCACTGCACGAGTCGCCGTTGCTGCGTGGGGTCACCGAAGTCCGCAGCGCGCTTGCCGGGCTTGAGATCGACGAGGCTGCCGCGCGCGTCACGCTCGAGGACGGGCGTCGCCTTTCCTGCCAGCTGGTGATCGGTGCGGATGGCGGGCAATCGGTTGCGCGCCAGCTCGCCGGCATTGGCCGCTCGGGCTGGGCCTATGACCAGACGGCGGTGGTCGCGCACCTGCATACCGAGAAGCCGCACCGCGAGACGGCGTGGCAGCGCTTCCTGCCGCACGGACCGTTGGCGTTCCTGCCGCTCAAGGACGGGCGCGTGTCGCTCGTCTGGAGCACGACACCGGCTGAAGCCGCGGACCTGCAGGCGTTGAGCGAGGCCGAGTTCGGCGAACGCGTCTCGCTCGCGAGCGACTACGTCCTCGGCAAGGCCACGCTCGCCAGCGCGCGAGCCGGGTATCCGCTCGCGCTGTGGCACGCGCGCGCCTACGTGCAGCCGCGGCTGGCACTGGTGGGCGATGCGGCCCACACGATCCATCCGCTGGCAGGGCAGGGCGTGAACCTCGGCTTCCTCGATTGCGCGAGCCTCGTGCAGGTGTTCGCCGCGGCGGCAGCCAAGGGCGAGGAATTGCATGGCCTGCGCGTGTTGCGGCGCTACGAGCGCTGGCGCCGCAGCGAGAACGCCGTCGTCATGGGAATCTGCGACACACTCAACCGGCTCTTTACCGAGAAGAGCGTGGCCGTCGCGGGCCTGCGACGCTTCGGCATGTCGGTGGTGACGAGCCAGCCGTACCTGCGGCGCACACTGGTCGAGCGCGCGCTCGGCGTGGGCGGCGACACCCCGCAACTCGCACGGCGGGCGGCGACGACGAATTGACACGGGCAGGCCAGCGGGCCTGCGGAGCCTCGCGATGCAGAATCAAGACTGGCAAGACACGCTCTTCACGCAATCCCCGCCGGGCCTCGGCAATCAATTTGACGACGACCCGCTGCTCGGGTCGTGGCTTACGCGCACGTTACCCACGGGGATCGTGGCGGAACTGCGCGGCGAGTTGCGCGAACTGGGCGCGCTGGCTGGCGGCGACCTCTATCGGCTGCAGCAGGCCGACCTCGCCAATGAACCGGTGCTGACGCAATGGGACCCCTGGGGCAAGCGCATCGACGAAGTCGTGGTCTCACCGTTGTGGCGAGAGGCCGAGCGCCTCGCGGCGAAGCATGGCCTGGTCGCGACCGGGTACGAGCCGGCGATGGGGCGCCACGCGCGCATCGCCCAGTTCCTCAAGGTGTACCTGTTCCACCCTTCGTCGGACGTCTACACGTGTCCGCTGGCGATGACGGATGGTGCGGCGCGATGCCTGCTGGACTCCGGCAACCAGGAATTGATCGCGCGTGCGTTGCCGCACCTCACCTCGCGTGATCCGGCGACGTTCTGGACCAGCGGCCAGTGGATGACCGAGACCACCGGCGGATCCGACGTCGGCCGTTCCGAGACGCGGGCAGTGGCGGATGACGAGGGTGGCTGGCGGCTGTACGGGCGCAAGTGGTTCACGTCCGCCGTCACCTCGCAGATGGCGCTCACGCTCGCGCGTCCAGAGGGCAATCCGCCAGGCGGCAAGGGTCTCGCGATGTTCTACATCGAGATTCGCGACGTCGACGGCAAGCTGAACGGCGTTCGCGTCGACCGGCTCAAGGACAAGCTCGGCACCCGCAAGGTGCCCACGGCCGAGTTGCTGCTCGATGGCACGCGCGCGACCCTGGTCGGGCCACCCCTGAACGGTACCCGCTCGATCGAACCGATGCTTGGCATTACGCGGATGTGGAACAGCGTCTGCGCCGTCGCGTTCATGCGCCGCGGCCTGTCGCTGGCGCGGTCGTACGCGAAGGAACGCACCGCGTTCGGCCAGCCGCTGGAGCAGTTGCCACTGCATGCCGACACGCTGGCCGGGCTCGAAGCCGAGACCTGGGGCGCCTTCCTGATGACGTTCCTGCTGGTCGAACTGAACGGGCGGCTCGAGCGCAACGAGATCAACGACCAGCAGCGCGCCCTGCTGCGCCTGCTGACCCCGCTCACCAAGCTGATCACGGGCAAGCAGGCCGTGGCGGTCGTGACTGAGGTCATCGAAAGCTTTGGCGGCGCGGGGTACGTCGAGAACACGGGACTGCCGCAGCTGCTGCGCGACACGCACGTGCTGCCGATCTGGGAAGGCACCACCAACGTCCTCTCGCTCGATGCGCTGCTGCGCAGCGACCTGCATTCGGGCCTGGCGGCACTGATGGCGCGGGCATCCGCGTGCCTGAGAACCGTCTCGGAGCCGCGCATGGTCGCGGCCACGCAGCAGGCGCTCGGAGCGCTGGAACGCGTGGCGCTGGTGGTAGAGAGCGGCCAGGAACCCGAGGTGCTGCAGGCCGGTGCACGGCGGCTCGCGATGACGCTGGCCCGCGCACTGCAGTTGACGCTGTTGTGCGAACACGCCCAGTGGATGATCGATCACGGCGGCGATCGTCGCGGTTACGCGGCCGCGATGCGGTTCGCGCGCCAGCCTGTCGACCTGATGACGGAAGTCGATCCGGAGGCGGACCGCCTGCTGCTCGGCTGATGTTCCTCACCTCTCCCGCTGCAGCGGGAGAGGGAGTAAAAAGGTTCATCGCTGATTCGGGGGAACAGCCGATGATGACCGAAGCCTCGTCGGGCGACGCGCAGGCCCAAGTGCCCGACACCGCGACTGCCACCAATGCGTCCGTCGACGACACGAACGTGCTGCCATTCGTCGCGCCCTGCCGCACGCTCGCCACGTGGGAGCCCGTTGGCTGGCTCAAGCACGGCTGGTGCGACCTCAAGTCTGCGCCGCGCCAAAGCCTCACCTACGGTGCAGTCGTCGTCCTGCTGAGCTGGGCGCTCGCGTACATCGCCATCCGCTTCGGCGGTTACTTCGAGTTGCTGGCACTGGTGTCGGGTTTCATCCTGGTCGCGCCGTTGCTCGCGGTGGGCACCTATTCGATCAGCGAACAGATCGAGCGCGGCCTCCAGCCCTCGTTGCGGCGCTGCTTCATCGAAGAGCGGCGCGCGTTCGGCAACCTGATGGTCTTCGCGCTGGTCCTGATGATCGTGTTCCTGGTGTGGTGGCGTGCGGCCTCCGCCGTCCACATCTTCTTCCCGGTCGACATGACGACACCCGACTGGACAGACTACCTGCAGTTCCTCGGTATCGGCAGCGCGATCGGCTCGATCTTCGCGACGATCGTATTCTCGGCCGCCGCGTTCTCGCTGCCGATGCTGATGGACCGCGAAGCCGATTCGATCACCGCGGTCGTGACCAGCATCAATGCGGTGCTGCGCAACAAGCCGGCGATGGCCGTGTGGGCCGCGATGATCGTGCTCGCGGTGGCCCCGGGATTCGCGATGCTGTTGATCGGGCGAGAGCAGGGCGCCGGGTTCGCGCTGGTGATGGCCCTGCTCGGGATCACGCTGCCTTTGATCGGTCACGCGACGTGGCACGCCTACCGCGCCACGATCGATGCATCGGCGTGGCCGCGGAACGAGCGCCTATAGACCTGAACCATCCGTGTGAGGGTCGCGATCGGCATGGCGGAATTGGCAAGCGGATCGGCATCTGACAGATTGCAGTCATGGAGCTGGTCGAACTGGGCCTGACGCGTTGGTTCGAGGACCAAGCCCGGGAGCTTTTCGGTCCGGACATGCCCGTTGCCCGGGTGACGGCGGTCGACCGGGGCCGCTACCTCATCCGCGACGAGCACGGCGAGACACCTGCCGAGCTGACGGGCAAATTCCTCCACGCTGCGCGATCTGCAGTCGACCTGCCCTGCGTGGGGGATTGGGTTTGCGTCAGCTATCTGGATGCACGATCGCACGCGACGATTCATGACGTGCTGCCGCGCAGGTCGTTTCTGCGGCGGAAAGCCCCGGGCCGGGATATCGAGTTCCAGATGATCGCTGCCAACATTGACGTGGCGTTCGTCATCCAGGCGTGTCACTTCGATTTCAACGTGCGGCGTCTCGAGCGCTACCTGGTGATCGTGCGCGAGGGGCGCATCGAACCTGTGCTGCTGCTGACCAAGACGGACCTCGTAAGCCCGGAAGAGTTGGAACACTTGATCGGCAGGATCCGCCTTGCGGGGATCGACACGAAAATAGTCGCCCTCAGCAACGTGACTGGCGAGGGCATCGAACGCGTTCGCGAGCTAGTGCGTCCCGGGCAGACCTACTGCCTGCTCGGCTCATCGGGCGTCGGCAAGACCACGCTCATCAATCATCTTGCGGCCGGCTCGACGCTGGAAACCAGGGCGGTCAGCCACACGGGAGAGGGGCGTCACACGACCACGCGCCGCCAGCTCATTGTGCTCGAGCATGGCGGGATTTTGATCGACATGCCCGGCATGCGCGAACTGGGGATGCTCGGTGTCGGCGAGGGCATGGACGAGGCCTTCTCCGACATTGGCGAACTCGCCAGGAACTGCCGGTTCACCGATTGCAGCCACGCCAGCGAGCCGGGTTGCGCCGTGCGGGCGGCAATCGCAACGCACGAATTGAGCGACGAGCATCTGCAGAGCTACCTGAAGCTCATGAAAGAATCGCAGTTCAACGATCTGTCGTACGTCGAGCGGCGCAAGAAAGACAAGGCGTTCGGCCGCTTCGTGCATTCCGCCATGAAACACAAGGACCGGCAGGACGACGGCTAGTACTGCACCAGGCTCACGAGCCAGTGCGAGAGGGCGACCCACTCGTCGGTCTGGGAGACCACAAATCGCAGCGGACCGGATACCGCGAGGGTCAGGCCGCCCCATAACGTCGCAGGGTGGATGCGGCCAAGCGTTTTCCAGTCCCAGACAAAGAGCGGCACGACGAACATCGTAGCCACTGCAAGTACCACCGGGGGAGCGAGGCCGAGCAGCAGGGCCCAGCGCGCGATGGCGGGTGGCAACAGTGCTATCGTGCCGAGCAGCATGTGGCGCTTGTGCGCCTGCGGGTCGTGACGCCTAGCACGAATCCCAGCGCCGACGAACACGGCAAACAGCGTGATTGCGACCAGCGGCACGACCAGGAAGCGATGCGGATCGATGCCGAACGGAGCAATGCCACGGAGCACTGCTTGCAGTGCGACGAGTACACCGACGACCACCATCACGATCGCCACGCCGGCAGCGATGACACCGAGTCGACGGTGCAGGTCGATCCGTTGGGCAGCCACGAGCCGCGTCTGGATGTACAGCAGCACCACCCAGGCGGTGAACAGGAACGCATGCAGGTGCACGAGTTGCGTGAGTGCCGGCGGCGCAGGCGTGGGCACCGGCAGGATGGGGCGCAGGAAGTACGTCGGGGCGAAACCCAGGATCGCGACCGCGAGGATGGCGACGGCCATGCCGCCGTAGAATCGGCGCTCAGCGTCAGCCGTCGTCCGTAGTGAGCCCGGCGTTGCCATTGACAAACCCCAGTCAGGTGCGGCCGTAAGTCCTTGCGACGTAGTCCTCGACCAGTTGCTGGAATTCTTCGGCGATCCGCTCGCCCTTCAGCGTCGGGCCTTTCTCGCCGTCGATGTACACCGGTGCCACCGGACGCTCGCCCGTGCCGGGCAGGCTGATGCCGAGATTCGCGTGCTTGCTCTCGCCGGGCCCGTTCACCACGCAACCCATGACTGCGACGGTCATCTGCTCGACGCCGGCATAACGCTTGCGCCATTCAGGCATGCGATGACGCAGGTGCGACTGGATGTCCTGCGCGAGTTGCTGGAAATACGTCGAGGTCGTGCGTCCGCAGCCGGGGCAGGCGATCACCATCGGCGTGAACGAGCGCAGGCCGAGCGTCTGCAGGATCTCCTGCGCGACGATTACTTCCTGCGTGCGGTCCCCGTTGGGTTCCGGAGTGAGCGACACACGGATCGTGTCACCGATGCCTTCCTGCAGCAGCACGGCCATGCCCGCGGTCGACGCGACGATGCCCTTGGAGCCCATGCCGGCCTCGGTCAGGCCGAGGTGCAGCGCATAGTCGCAACGGCGCGCGATGTTGCGATAGACGCCGATCAGGTCCTGCACGCCGCTGACCTTGCACGAGATGACGATTCGATCGTGCGGCAGGCCGATCTCTTCGGCGCGGGCGGCGCTTTCGAGCGCTGAAACCACCAGTGCCTCGCGCACGACGTCGTTCGCCTCGAGCGGCTGGACTCGCTTCGAGTTCTCGTCCATCAGGCGCGTCAGCAGGTCCTGGTCGAGGCTGCCCCAATTGACGCCGATGCGCACCGGCTTGCCGTAGCGGCAGGCCGTCTCGACCATTTCGGTGAATTGTGGATCGCGCTTGCTGCCACGACCGACGTTGCCCGGGTTGATGCGGTACTTGGCGAGCGCCTCGGCACAGCCCGGGTGGTCGCGCAGCAGCTTGTGCCCGTTGAAGTGGAAGTCGCCCACGATCGGCACCGAGACGCCGAGTTGCGCCAGTCGATCGACGATGTGCGGCACGGCGGCTGCCGCTTCGTCCGTGTTGACCGTGACGCGCACCAGTTCGGACCCCGCGAGCGCGAGCGCGCGAACCTGCAGTGCCGTGCCTTCGGCGTCGGCCGTGTCGGTATTGGTCATCGACTGCACGACGATCGGGTGACCGCCGCCAACCGTCACCGGACCGATGCGGACGGGCGTGCTCAGGCGACGGACGCTGGGGCTGCTCATGGGTGCGCGGCTTTCGTGGCCTCGATCCAGCGGCGCACGTTGCCTTCGAGCACGTCGAGTGGGATCGCGCCGCTGCCGAGTACCACGTCGTGGAACGCGCGGATGTCGAACTGCTCGCCTAGCTGGGCCGTCGCCTCGCCGCGCAGTTGCTTGATCTTTAGCTCGCCGATCTTGTACGCGAGCGCCTGGCCCGGGTTGCCGATGTAGCGGTCGATCTCGTTGATGATGTCGAGCTCGGACTTCGCCGCGTTCGCCTTGAAGTAATCGATCGCCTGCTGCCGCGTCCAGTGCTTGTGGTGCAGGCCGGTGTCGACGACGAGGCGCACGGCGCGCCACATCTCGTAGGTCAGCTGGCCGAACTTGTCGTACGGGTCCTCGTAGAAACCCATCTCCTGGCCGAGGCTCTCGCTGTAGAGGGCCCAACCCTCGACGAACGCCGTCGCCTCGAAGTCGCGGCGGAACTTCGGCAGCTCGCCGAGCTCCTGCGCCAGCGAAATCTGCAGATGATGACCCGGCACCGCCTCGTGGATCGTCAGCACTGGGATTTCGTACTTCGGGCGTTCTTCCGGCTTGTAGAGATTCACGTAGTAGTACCCCGCGCGCTTGCCGTCCATCGCCGGACCCTGGTAGTACGCCGTCGTCGTGTCCGGCGCGACTTGCTCCGCAATCGGCCGCACGCCGTAGGGCATGCGCGGCAGCTTGCCGAAGTATTGTGGCAGCAGCGGGTCGACACGCTTCGCCATCGCTTCGTAGGCATGCAGGAGGTCCTGCGGATCCGTGTAACGAAACTTCGGGTCCGTGCGCAGGTAGGTCAGGAATTCCTCGAAGCTGCCCTTGAAACCGGTCTTCGCAATGACCTTGAGCATCTCCTCGCGTATACGCGCAACTTCCTTGAGGCCGATCTCGTGGATCTGGTCCGGCGTCAGGTCGGTCGTCGTGTAGAAGCGCGCGAGTGCGGCGTAGCGGGCTTCGCCGTTCGGAGTGTCCCAGAGGCCGACGGTGTCGCGGGCCTGCGGCAGGTATTCGTTGACGACATACTGCTTCAGCTTCGTGTACGACGGCACGACTTTCTTCGTGATCGCATCGCGTGCGGCAGCCTGCAGCCGCGCCTGTTCGGCGGCCGGGATCGAGTCCGGCATCTTCTTGAATGCTTCGTAGAACGGGCTCATCGTGGGGTCCGTGACGATCTGCTTGTCGAGCTGCGGTGGCACGCGCTGCATGATGATCTTCGGCGGCACCAAGCCGCGCTTCACGCCTTCGCGCATCAGGGTGATGTTCTGGTCAACGAGCTTGTCGATCGTCCCGATCCGGGCGAGCCACTGTTCGTAGTCCTTGACCGTCTTGAAGACGACGACGTCCGCCATGCGGTGCATCGATGCCAGGCCGCTGCGCTGCGAAAGCGGCGTGTACTGCGAGCCGTAGTCGTACGTGTCGATGTTCGCCTGGTACTGGCGGCGAAACAGGTCGCGGTTCAGCTGGTCCTCGGGGGAAAGCTGGTTCGGGTCGACCTTATCGAGCGCCGCAATGACCGCCTTGTCGCCCTCGTACGAGGCCTGCAGGGCGGCCGGGGAGAGGTCCGGCCACCGGTCGTCGAAGCGGTGGTCGCCGATGTAAGTGGCGGCGGTCGGGTTTTCGCGCAGGCTGCGCTCCCATTCGGCGTCGAACAACGCGTGCAAGTCCTTGGCGGTGCTCGTTTTATCCTGCGCATGGAGCGGGACGGACAGGGGCAGGGCGAGCAGCAGGAGCAGGGCGGGGACGAACGGACGCATGCGACGGCCTCTATATATAAGAGTTCAGGCCTCAACCCGGGTGCGGCGATGGGCGCGAGGGGCGTGATGTTCCGGTCCCAGTGGGGTCTTGGCAAGCCGTTGCCCTCACCCGGTTGTCTCACATAGGGCGGGCGGGAAGGTTGCCTGCCGCGGGGCCGGAAGGACAGCCAGTTATACTAAGAGTCAGTACTTACTAGTATAACTTGAGTGGTTATACTAGCAACAAAGCTTGCCTAGTATAACCGTGATGCCGCTCTACACCGACCTTCCCGCCGCTGCCCAGACCGCCTACGCGCAGCTGTTCGACGCTGCGCTCGCCGCGGACCATGTTCGTTCGGTTGCGGACCTCAGCGGATCCTTTGCCGCGAAGACGGTCAAGGGCCGGACTTACTGGTACTACCAGTGCACTCAGCCGTCCGGCGTCTTGACCCAGCACTACGTAGGTCCCGACGGCCCTGCGGTCCGCCGACTGGTCGAGGGCGCCAAGGAATCCGGGGCACTCGCGGCGCTCGATCCACTGATCCACGTCGCAAATGCCCTCGGTTGCGCCACCGTGATTCCGAAGCACGAGCGGGTGCTGCGGCGCCTCGCGGAGTACGGTTTCTTTCGGGCCGGGGGAATCCTGGTCGGCACCCATGCCTTCCTCGCCTACGGCAACATGCTGGGCGTCGCCTGGGCCCGGCCTGGCCTCACCCATGACATCGACTTTGCGCATGCGGGACGCGCGCTGTCGCTCGCGCTGCCGAGCACGCTCGAGGTCAAGACTCCCGCCGCGATCGATTCCCTCGCCATGGGGTTCCTGCCGATCACACCGCTAAGGGGCAAGTCAGGAGCAAGCTTCCTGAACCCGAAGGAACCCGAGTTCCGGCTCGACTTCCTGACCACCCGCCATCGGGGCGGCAACGAGCCCTTCTTCCACCCGCAGTTGAACGTCGTTCTGCAACCACTCCCGTTCATGGAGTTCTCGCTCGAACACGTTGAGCAAGCCGTTGTGTTTTCGCGCGAACGAGCCGTGCTGGTGAACGTGCCGGACCCAGCGCGATTCGCACTGCACAAGCTGATCGTCTACGGCGAGCGCACGGGATCGTTCCGCGCCAAGGCAAACAAGGACCTGTCGCAATCCGCCAGCCTGCTCGCGTACCTGTGGGAACATCAGCGTCGCACCGTCACGACGGCGCTCGAGGATCTGCACGGTCGCGGCAAGGGCTGGACGTCTCGCTTCGCCGTCGGGTCTCACGCACTGCTGAAGGCCCACCCGGAACTGGCGAAGGATGAGGGCCTGATCTCGGCATTATCGTAAGCAAGGCGTGTTTGGCAAAGACCAAGCAGACGCGTACCGTGGCTGCGAACAAATGTGCGAACAGGGGGGAGAAAGCACAAATGATTCGAAGCATTCTTGCAGGCATGGCGCTGGCCGCGTGCGGCACCATCGCGTTTGCGGACACCGCACCGACACCCAGCGCTGCCGGCCGTTCGCACGACGCCGAAACGGCGGTGCTTGCCGCAATGGACCGTTACCTGGCCGCGATCTCCGCGAGCGATCTCGACACGATGGCTTCGATGCAGACGCCGGACGGGACGAACTATCGGGCACGTGCGCTCCCGAGCGGTGGCATGGAGATCCTGGGCCGGCCCAACTCCTACTGGGTGGATCCGGCGCGCAAGGACGGCCACATGTACCGCGAGAGGTACTGGGCGCCGACCGTGCTGGTGCGGGGCAGCATTGCCATGGTCTGGGCGCCGTACGAGTTCTGGATCGACGGCAGGACCAGTCACTGCGGCATCGACGCGTTCAGTTTCGTCAAGGTGGGCGACGCGTGGCACGTTGCCAACTCGATGTGGACCGTGGAACCGGACGCATGTCCGGAGTTGCGGCCGTCAGATCCCGCGATCATTCGTCCCGCGGGTCTCGCGAATCCCGGTTAGCCGCGAGGCGCAGTGTCCCGGCGCGTCTGCGCGGCCGGGGCACCCTCAGATGGCTGCACGGCGATTTCGCGAGACGGCCTGACACGTGACAGCCAGACGTCGTAAGGATTCGAGGTCCACAGCGCGTCGACGGAAATTCGGCTGGTCGTTGCCGTACGCTCGGTCAATACCGTCCGTGCCGTCGCTTTTACTGTGTCTGCCCAGTTCATCGGTGTGTCTCTCCGTACTGCTGTGCCAACTGACGTCATCGCTTGCCGTCGCCGTTGACGCGATGATTATCCATCGGCCATGAAGGCGGGCCAGTCAGCAGAGTGTTTCTGTTTGGCGACAGGCAGAGGAAATGGGGACAATCACTCACGACATGGAGAACGAAGCTGCGCGCCAATTGCGGACTGTGAAGTTGCTGCACACGGTGGTGTGGGCCGTGTTCGCCGGCTGCGTCGTGGCGATTCCGTGGTTGACCTGGCAGGGGCGGTTCGGCGCCGCGGCCGTGCTGGCAGCGATCGTGCTCGGTGAAGTCGTGGTGCTCTGGTACCACCGGTGGAGTTGCCCGCTCACGGCGATCGCGGCGCGCTACACGGAAGATCGCCGGGCGAATTTCGACATCTACCTGCCCGAGTGGCTGGCCCGGCACAACCAGCGGATCTTCGGTTCGCTGTATGCGATCGGGGTCGCGTACCTCGTGGTGATGTACCTGAGTGCCGGGTCCGGTTGACGCGCTCTGGCGTTAAGATCGGCCCACACGTCGCGGTCGTCTGCCGCTGATTGGCGTTGTCTGAATCCAAGGAGACTCCCTGTGCGTTTCAAGACAAGTCTGATCCTCGCCTGTGCGTTCATCCTGTTGGGCTTCGCGGCTCACAACGCGGCTGCGCAGAGCGGCTCGGTTCCCACTGAGTGGCAGGGCACGTGGGTGTCCGTCAAAGCAGCGTGCGACTCGCCGGTGCGCGTGGTCATTACCGCCGACCGGCTGACACTCGTGAATGGCAACGACAAGCAGGCGATCGGTGGCATCGAGATGGCCGGTCCCGGGTATTGGGGGCCCGACTACCGGGGCATCGAGGCGGTGCTGATCACCGAATTCGACGGGCAGCAACCGGTGACCGCAGTCTTCAACGCCGGCGAGAAGAAGGGCATTGCACAGGTGTCGTTTGCGCCGGTCCAGCCGGGTGCCGGGGGCAACGCGTTGCTCTCGGCCTACAACAAGCGCATCACCGAACTCAATCTCGCCAAGCGCTTTCCCCTGCACGAGGTGCCGCTGAAGAAGTGCGGTACCGACCCTCTCCCACTGCCGCGTTAGAGGGGGTAGAATCCGGAGACTCATCGCAAGGTCTGCCGAAGAGTGGCCGAAAAGGCCCGCCGAAGGCGCAACCCGCCCGGAAACGCTCAGGCAAAACAACGGCAGCACCTGATGGGCTCTGGAGAGCGGTCCGCCTGGTTGCGGGCCCACCGAAGGGGTGCGGCATCGGCCTGGGGCCGGTTCCCGATCTCTCAGGTCAAAAGGACAGAGGGGCGGCAGGTCGTTCTCAGCGGCCTGCCGCCTTTTTTTTTGGTCGCGAAATGGCTAGGCCGGGACGGGAAACAAAGTCATGGGATTGCGCACGCCGCTTTTCGATACCCACGTCGCGGCCGGGGCCCGCACCGTCGACTTCGGCGGCTGGGACATGCCCGTCAATTACGGCTCGCAGATCGAGGAGCACCACGCCGTGCGCCGCGACGCCGGCATGTTCGACGTTTCGCACATGTGCGTGGTGGACTTGCGCGGCGACCGCGTGCGTGACTACCTGCGCCGCCTGCTCGCCAACGACGTCGCCAAGCTGACGCAGCCCGGCAAGGCGCTTTATTCCTGCATGCTGCGCGAGAACGGCGGCGTGATCGACGACCTGATCGTCTACTACATGAACGACCAGTGGTACCGCATGGTCGTCAACGCCGGCACGCGCGACAAGGACCTCGAGTGGTTGCACCAGGTGGCGGCAGGTTACGGCGTGGCCGTCGAGCCGCGCACCGACCTCGCGATGATCGCGGTGCAGGGACCGAACGCGCGGGACAAGGCCGCGAGCGTCATGGAGCCGTCGGTCGCCGCTCGCGCGCTGCAGATCGGCCCGTTTTTCGGCCTCGACGCCGGCAACCTGTTCATCGCGCGCACCGGCTACACCGGCGAAGACGGCTTCGAGATCATGCTGCCCGCCGCACACGCCGTGGCGCTGTGGCAGGGCCTGCGCATCGCAGGCGTCGCGCCTTGCGGCCTCGGCGCGCGCGACACGCTGCGCCTCGAAGCCGGCATGAACCTCTACGGCAATGACATGGACGAAACCACGTCGCCGCTCGAGTCCGGGCTCAACTGGACGATCGCGTGGGAGCCGCAGGACCGCGACTTCATCGGCCGTGCCGCACTGACGGCACAAAAGGCAAGTGGCGACACCCGCAAGCTCGTCGGCCTGCTGGTCGAAGACCGCACTGTGCTGCGTTCGCACCAGAAGGTGATGGTTGCCAACGTGGGCGAGGGTGAAGTCACCAGCGGCACGTTCTCACCGACGTTGCAGCGATCGATCGGCTTTGCACGCGTGCCGGCCAAGACCGGCGACCGCTGCGAAGTCGAGATCCGCGGCAAGCTCGTCGCGGCGCGCGTCGTGCGCCCGCCGTTCGTGCGCAATGGCCAGGTCGCCATCGCGCTGTAACACATTCGATCTTCAATCCTTCGCTCCACCCTTCAGCCCTTTCCCAGGATTCCGCAATGAGCAACATTCCTGCCGACCTCCACTTCCAGAAATCGCACGAATGGGCGCGACTCGAAGCCGACGGTACGATCACCATCGGCATCTCCGATCACGCGCAGCAGGCGCTGGGCGACCTCGTGTTCGTAGAGGCGCCGGAAGCGGGCCGTCACATCAACGCCGGTGAAGCCTGCGCCGTCGTCGAGTCGGTGAAGGCCGCATCCGATGTCTACAGCCCCGTGAGCGGCGAAGTCGTGGCCGGCAACGCCGACCTCGGCGGCCAGCCCGAACTGATCAACCAGGACCCGTACGGCGCCGGCTGGATCATGCGCATACGCCCGGACGACAAGACGCAGTTCGCGTCGATGCTCGACGCCACGGCCTACGCGGCCGCCCTCGCTGCCGAGACGCACTAAGCACCACGGAGGGGCGCCATGCCTTTCATCCCGCACACGGAAAGCGACATCCGCACGATGCTCGAGGCGATTGGCGCGCCGGACATCGACGCGCTGTTCGACGAGATCCCCGCGAACCTGCGTGCCCCCGGCCTGCCCGGCGTGCCGCCGGTCCTCAACGAGATGGAGGTCGGCCGCCTGATGGCCAACTTCGCGATGCGCGACGGCCGCCCACTCAACTTCATCGGCGCCGGTGCTTACGAGCACCACATTCCGTCCGCGGTGTGGGCGATCGTGACGCGGGGCGAGTTCTACAGCGCGTACACGCCGTACCAGGCTGAGGCGAGCCAGGGCACGCTGCAGTTGCTGTACGAATACCAGACGATGATGGCGAGCCTGACGGCACTCGACATCTCGAATGCGTCGCTCTACGACGGCGCCTCGGGTCTCGCGGAAGCATGCCTGATGGCCGTGCGCGCCAATCGCAAGTCGAAGTCGCAGCGCATCCTGCTGCCGGTGGCGCTCAATCCGACGTACCGCGACGTGACGCAGGTCGTCGCCGGCAACCAGAACATCGCGTTCGAACTGTTGCCGTACGACCCGCAAGGCGGGCAGACGCTGGTTTCGGCACTTGAGGCATACAAGGGCCAGGACATCTGCGCCGTCGTGCTGCAGCAGCCGAATTTCTTCGGCACGCTGGAGGACGTCGACGCCGCAACCGACTGGGCCCACGCCAACAGCGCGCTGATGATCGGCGTGGTCAATCCGACCTCGCTTGCCGTGCTGAAGCCGCCGGGCCAGTGGGGCAAGCTCGGTGCCGACATCGCGGTGGGCGACGGACAGCCGCTCGGCGTGCCGCTGTCGTCGGGCGGACCGTACTTCGGCTTCATGGCGACGCGCACGGAGCACGTGCGCCAGATGCCGGGCCGCATCATCGGTCGCACGCTCGACCTCGACGGCAAGACCGGCTTCACGCTCACGCTGCAGGCGCGCGAGCAGCACATCCGTCGCAGCAAGGCGACGTCCAACATCTGCACCAACCAGGGCCTGCTGGTCACGGCGGCAACGATCTACATGTCGCTGCTCGGCGCGAAGGGCCTCGCACAGGTGGCAGCGACTTCGATGCAGCGTACGCAACAGCTGGTGGATGCGCTTACGCGCGTGCCGGGTGTGCGGCTTGCCTTCGACCATCCACGTTTCCACGAGGCGGTGCTGTTGCTTGATCGTCCAGTCAAGCCGGTGCTCGAGGCGCTCGCGCGTCGCGGCATCATCGGCGGTGTCGACATTTCTGCGAGGTACCCGTCGCTGGGCAATGCGCTGCTGGTATGTGCCACCGAGACGCGCACGCTCGCCGACATCGACACCTATGCGCAGGAACTCGTCAAGACGATGCGCAATACCGCGGCTGCGGCCTGAGCCCAGGAATGAAAGCCATGCATGAAAAGCTGATTTTCGAGCACTCTGCACCGGGCCGCAGCGCCGACGCGCAGTACCCGCACGTGCCGGTCGAATCGCTGGTACCCACGGCCCTGCGCCGCGCCGCGCCGCCGTTGCTGCCTGAGGTTTCGGAATTGCAGGCGGTGCGTCATTTCACGCGCCTGTCGCAGCTCAATTTTTCCATCGACACGCATTTCTACCCGCTCGGGTCGTGCACGATGAAGTACAACCCGAAGGCCTGTAACCAGTACGCGATGCTGCCGGAGCTGCTCAACCGGCATCCACTCGCGCCGGAATCGACGGGGCAGGGCATCCTGCAGATCCTGTTCGAGCTGCAGGAAATGCTGAAGGAAGTGACCGGCATGCGCGGCGTGTCGCTGACGCCGATGGCGGGCGCGCAGGGCGAGTTCGCCGGCGTCGCGATGATTCGCGCGTACCACAAGGCCCGCAAGGATTTCGCGCGCGTCGAGATCATCGTGCCGGATGCTGCGCATGGCACCAACCCGGCGACCGCGACGATGTGCGGCTGCACGGTCAAGGAAATCCCGACAAAGGCGAACGGCGACATCGATCTCGATTCGCTGCAGGCCGCGGTCGGCCCGCAGACGGCCGGCATCATGCTGACCAACCCGTCGACGATCGGCGTGTTTGAGCGCCACATCGACGAGGTGCGCCGCATCGTGCACGAGGCGGGCGGCCTGCTGTACTACGACGGCGCCAACCTCAACGCGATCCTGGGCAAGGTGCGTCCAGGCGACATGGGGTTCGACGTGATCCACATGAACCTGCACAAGACCTTCTCGACGCCGCACGGCGGCGGCGGGCCGGGCTCGGGTGCCGTGGGCGTCAGCGAGCGGCTGTTGCCGTTCATGCCGGTCCCGATCGTGGGCAAGGACGGCGAGCACTACCGCTGGCTCGACGAAAAGGACCTGCCGCAGACGATCGGCCGGCTGTCGGGTTTCATGGGTAACACCGGCGTGCTGCTGCGCGCGTACATCTACATGCGCATGCTTGGCCGCGACGGCATGCAGCGCGTGTCGGAGTTCGCGACACTGAACTCCAACTACCTGGCGGCACGACTGCGGGCCGCTGGCTTCGAGCTTGCGTACCCGGAGCGTCGGGCGAGCCATGAATTCATCGTCACGTTGCGGCGCGAAGCCCGGGAGTGGGGCACGAACGCGATGGATTTTGCCAAGCGGCTGCTCGACTACGGCTTCCACGCGCCGACGACCTACTTTCCGTTGCTGGTGCCCGAGTGCCTGCTGATCGAGCCGACCGAGACTGAGTCGAAGGAAGAGCTGGATGCCTTCGTCGACGCGATGATCGCGATCCGGAAGGAAGCGGAAACCGACCCTGACAAGCTCAAGGGCGCGCCCTGGACGCTGCCGGTGCGTCGCCTGGACGATGTCCGCGCGGCGAAGCAGCTCGACCTGACCTGGAAGGCCGCATGACAGGAGATTTGCGAGAAGGCGTCCGGCCTTCGGGCCTCAGCCGGCTTTGGCTGGCGACGCTGAATTCGCGCCGTGGCTTTCTCCAGTGCTATCGCAGCGAGGCGGCATTCCGCCAGGAGTTCTGGCTGGCCTGCCTGCTGCTGCCAGCCGGCCTCTGGCTGGGACAGAGCGGGGTCGAGCGGGCGCTGCTGGTGGGCAGCGTCATCCTCCTGTTGATCGTCGAATTGCTGAACACCGGCATCGAAGTCGTGGTCGACCGGATCGGGGTCGAACGCCATCCCCTGTCCGGGTTTGCCAAGGACGTCGGCTCCGCGGCCGTCCTGTTCGGACTGCTGCTGCTATTCTCGACGTGGGCGCTGATCCTCTGGGACCGCTTCTACTGACCCTTCCTGCCCTTCCCGGCCTTCCTATCCTTCCTCCCCTTCCTCCTCTTCCTGCCCTTCCCCTATGACAGCACTCGTCTGCGGTTCCCTGGCCTTCGACACCGTCATGGTCTTCCCGGGTCGATTCCGCGATCACATCCTCGCCGACCGCATCCACATGCTGAACGTGTCGTTCCTCGTGCCGAGCATGCGGCGCAATTTCGGCGGCTGCGCCGGCAACATCGCCTACAACCTGCAGTTGCTCGGCGAAGAAGGGGCACCGATGGGGACGGTGGGGCACGATTTCGAGCCGTATCGGCGCTGGCTCAAGGCCTGCAGCGTCAGCCTCGACTACGTGCGCGAACTCGACGATGCCTTCACCGCGCAGGCGTTCATCACGACGGACCTCGACGACAACCAGATCACCGCCTTCCATCCGGGCGCGATGTCGCAGTCGCACCTCAATGCCGTGCCGACGAGCGCAGGCATCACGCTCGGCGTCGTGGCGCCTGACGGCCGCGACGGCATGGTCGCGCATGCATTACAGTTTGCCGCGGCGGGTATCCCGTGGCTGTTCGACCCTGGCCAGGGCCTGCCGATGTTCGACGGCGAAGCGCTGCGCGACTTCGTCGGCAAGGCGACCTGGGTCGCCGTCAACGACTACGAAGGCCAGATGTTGCAGGAGCGGACAGGCTGGGGCGCGGACGAAATCGCCACGAAAGTGCGTGCCTACATTGTCACCAAGGGTGCGGAAGGCAGCGTCATCCATGCCGGCGGCAAGCAGCACCTGATCCCGACGGTCAGGCCGGACGCGATCAAGGACCCGACCGGCTGCGGCGATGCCTACCGCGCCGGACTTATTTTTGGCCTGCTGAATGAACTCGACTGGGATACCACGGGTCGAATCGCTTCACTGATGGGTTCCATCAAGATCGCGCATTCCGGCACACAGAACCACCGCTTTGACATGAACGAATTCAAGCAGCGCTTCAGCGCGGCGTACGGCCGCGAACTGTGACCCAGCGGCTGGCGGGCACCCGCACCGGCCTGGGCCGGCGACTCATCCACACGCTGCTGTTGCCGGGGCTGGCCCTGGGTCTCGTTGGTGGCGCATCGGCCGCCGAAAGCCCCGCGTGGGACCGTACGCTCGAGCGCATCGCGCCGTCGGTCGTCACGATCGAAATCGACCAGACCCGCGCCTTCGACACCGAGTGGAACCAGTCGAGCCAGGCGACGGGTTTCGTGGTCGATGCCGTGCGCGGCCTGATCCTGACCAACCGGCATGTCGTGACACCCGGGCCGGTAGTGGCGACCGCGGTGTTCCAGAACCGCGAGGAAGTCGAGCTGCATGCCGTCTATCGCGATCCGGTGCACGACTTCGGCATCTATCGCTACGACCCGGCCAAGCTGCGCTACGTGCAGCCAGTGGCATTGCCGTTGTACCCGGAAGGCGCGCGCGTCGGCACCGAGATCCGCGTCGTCGGCAACGACGCCGGCGAGCAGCTGTCGATCCTCGCGGGCACGCTGGCGCGCCTCGACCGCGAGGCTCCGTCATACGGCGTAGGCAAGTACAACGACTTCAACACGTTCTACGTGCAGGCCGCCTCGGGCACGTCGGGCGGCTCGTCGGGCTCGCCGGTCATCGACATCCAGGGTCGCGTCGTGGCGCTCAATGCGGGCGGCAGCAACGGGGCCCAGTCCAGTTTCTACCTGCCGCTCGGCCGCGTGCAGCGCGCGCTGCAGCTGATCCAGCGCGGCGAGCCCGTTCCGCGCGGCACCCTGCAGACCGTCTTCAAGTACACACCCTACGACGAACTCGTGCGCCTCGGGTTGCAGGCCGCCACGCAGGAAGCCGCGCGCAAGGCGCGCCCCGACCTCACTGGCATGCTGGTGGTCGACGAGGTGCTGCCGGGCTCGCCGACCGAAGGCAAGCTGCAGCCGGGTGACATCCTCACGCACATCAACGGTCAGCTCGTGACCACGTTCCAGCCGCTCGAAGAAATCCTCGACGGGTCTGTCGGCGGCAAGGTCGAGATCGTCGTCGAGCGTGGCGGCGAGCAGGTCCAGCAGACGTTGCCAGTGGGCGACCTGCACGCGATCACGCCCGCGGAGTACTTCGAGTTCGGTGATGCCGTGGTGCACACGCTGTCGTACCAGATGGCGCGGCACTTCAATGCGGCGGTGCGCGGCGTATTCGTCGCCAATCCCGGTTACGTGCTGAACGCGGCCGGCGTGCCGCGTGGTGCCGTGATTTCCAGTGTCAACGGCAAGCCCGTGACCACCATGGCCGAGTTCCGCGACATCGTCGCATCGCTGCCGCACGGCGAGCGCGTTGCCTTGCGCTATTCCACGCTCGACGACCCGAAAGGATCGGACACCCGCGTGATGCGGATGGACCGCGCCTGGTTTCCAGCCAAGGTCTGCCGTCGCGACGACAAGACCGGCCTGTGGCCCTGCGAAGAACTGGCGGCGGCTCCCGTCGCCGTAACGGCACAACCCGCGCGCACCAATTTTGCCGCCGGCAACGACAAGCGCGCCAACGAGCTCGCCGCTTCGCTGGTGATGGTGACGTTCGACATGCCGTTCTCCCTGGCCGGCATCACCGAGCGCAACTACCACGGGACCGGGATCATCGTCGATGCCGAGCGCGGCCTCGTGGTCGTCGACCGCAACACGGTGCCGGTGGCGGCGGGCGACGTGCGCATCACGTTCGGCGGCTCGATCGAGGTGCCGGGCAAGGTCGACTACGTGCATCCGCTGCACAACCTGTCGGTCGTCTCGTTCGACCCGAAGGCGCTGGACGGCACGCCGATCCGCGCGGTCAAGTTCGACACGCGCGAACTCGAGCCGGGCGAGCCGGTCACTGTGATCGGCCTCGGCGGGGATTCGCGCCTGCGGTCGCTCGCGACGTACGTCGCGACGCTGGATGATGTCAGTTTCCCGCTGTCCCGCACGCTGCAGTTCCGCGATGCCAACCTCGAAGTCGTCTCCCTGGTGAACTCCCCGTCGGATTTCGACGGCGTGATCACCGGCAAGGACGGCCGCATCCGCGCGCTGTGGTCCAGCTTTGCCACCGAAGGCGCCCGCGACACGGTGCAGATCAACCGCGGCATGCCGGCCTCGGTCGTGCTCGAGGCAGTGGCGGCCGCGCGCGACGACAAGCCGCTCTATTCGCTCGAAACCGAGTTCGAGGCGTTGCCGATCTCCGCTGGACGCAAGCTGGGGCTGCCGGCCGCATGGGTTGAAAAGCTCGAGCAGCGCAACCCGGCGCACCGCCAGGTGCTCACCGTGGCCAGGGTCGCTGCCGGCTCCGGTGCTGCCAAGGTGCTGCAGGAAGGCGACCTGCTGCTGGCCGTGAATGGCGTGACGCTCAACCGCTTCCGCGAAGTGGAGGAGGCGACGCAGTCCCCCCGTGTGCAGGTCACGGTGCTGCGCGATGGAGCAGAGAAAGTTGTCGACGTAGACACCGCCGCGCTCCGGGGCGAGGACATCGATCGCCTGCTGCTCTGGGCTGGCGCCGTGCTGCACGCGCCGCATCGCGCAATGACGATCCAGCGCTCGATCCCGCCCGAAGGCGTGTTCGTGGCGTACTTTGCCTACGGTTCGCCGGCGACTCGCTACGGGTTGTTTGCCGGACGCCGCATCGTCGAGGTGGACGGACGGCCGACGCCCGACCTCGATGCATTCATCGCTGCCGTGCGTGGCCGCCCCGATCGTTCTTCGGTGCGCCTGAAGACGGTCACCTGGAACGGGTCGACCGGCGTCACGACGCTGAAGCTCGACCAGAATTACTGGCCAGCGTATGACCTGCGTCGCAACCCGGGCGGCGAGTGGGTGCGCACGGCCATTCCGTGAGCCTGCGCCTGCGCGGCGCGCAGGGTTTGACGCTATGATTCGCGTCCTATGGTGACCGCGCGACTTCCCCAGGACGAAATCGACCAGGCCGTTGAGGCCCTGCGCCAAGGCGACGTCGTCGCGTTCCCGACGGAGACCGTGTACGGCCTCGGCGCGGACGCATCGAATCCCGACGCTGTCCGCAAGATCTTTGAATTGAAGGGACGCCCGGCGACCCATCCGCTGATCGTCCACATCGAAAGCGCCCGCGCGCTCGAGCGCTGGGCGCTCAGCGTGCCACCGGCCGCCGCGGCACTGGCCGAGAAGTTCTGGCCCGGGCCAATGACGCTGGTCCTGCGCCGTGCGCCGGCGGTCGACCTCGCCATCACGGGAGGGCAGGACACCGTCGCCGTGCGCGTGCCGGGTCATCCGGTGGCGCAGCAGCTGTTGCGCGCCTTCGGCAGCGGCATCGCAGCGCCCTCCGCCAACCGCTATGGCCGCATCAGTCCCACGCGCCCCGAGCACGTGCGCGACGAGTTCGGCGACGACGTCGGGATCGTGCTCGACGGCGGCGACTGCAAGATCGGCCTCGAATCGACGATCGTTTCCTGCGTCGACACGGTGCCGCGCATCCTGCGGCCGGGCGCGCTCACGCTCACGCAGTTGCGTGCGGTGGTGCCGGAAGTCCAGGCGGGGCCAGACATCGGCGCCCCGCGCGTCCCCGGCTCCGACGCCAAGCACTACGCTCCCCGCACGTCGCTCAGCATCGTTGCGAGCCGCACGCTCGAGGAAGTCGTGGGCCAGCTTACCGAGCACCGCGA
The DNA here is from genome assembly GCA_963743995.1 of uncultured Gammaproteobacteria bacterium. Classification (GTDB taxonomy): domain Bacteria; phylum Pseudomonadota; class Gammaproteobacteria; order Steroidobacterales; family Steroidobacteraceae; genus RPQJ01. Next base: position 31,244 of record CAVUSC010000004.1, read on the forward strand.
GAAGATTGCCGTGCTCGCGATGCGCCCGCCGCGCGTGGCCAACAAGTACATGACGTGGATCAACGCCGGGCGCCGTGCCGACGTTTACGGCCGCGAGCTGTACGTGAACCTGCGCACGCTCGACAAGTCAGGTGCGAGGGAGATCCTGGTCGAGGAAGTCCCGGCGGGTGAAGCCTGGGACGCCGTGCGCGACCGCCTGCACCGGGCCGCGTCGGCCGAGAACGTGGTTTCCGGCGACCCGGACATCGCGGCGCTGCGCGCCGACCTGGGCCAGGACTGAAGCCGCGTGCGTCGGGGGTCCGACTTCAAGGCGCTCGTCGCGCAACACGGCTCGCCACTGCTCCTGTTGGACTGCGAGGTGGTCCGCCGCCAGTACCGGAGCCTGCAGGCTGCGCTGCCCGGCGTCCGCTTGTTCTATGCATTGAAGCCTTTGCCGCACCCGGCCGTGGTGGCCGAGCTGCGCGATCTCGGTGGCTGCTTCGACGTCGCGACGTCCGGCGAGATCCGGCTCGTGAAGGCCGCGGGTGTCGCGCCCGACCGGTGCATCCACACGCACCCGATCAAGACCGACGCCGAGATCCGTGCCGCGCTGCGTTTCGGCATCCGCACGTTCGTGGTCGACAATCCCGACGAGTTGCGCAAGTTCCGCCCGCATCGCACCCGCGCGGCGGTGCTGTTGCGCCTGTCGTTTCGCGACCCGACCGCGGTCGTCGACCTGTCGCGCAAGTTCGGTTGCGAGCCGGCAGCCGTCGTGCCGATGCTCGAGCTCGCGCAGAGCCTCGGCGTCAAGGTGCAGGGCTTGTCGTTCCACGTGGGCTCGCAAGTCGCCGAGCCGAAGAAATACGTCGAAGCCATCGGGGTCTGCGCCGAACTGATCGAGCGGGCCAGCGCGTCCGGGCTCGCGGACCTGAACCTGCTCGACATCGGTGGCGGATTTCCGATCGCCTACGGCGGCAGGATGCAGCCGATCCGCGAGTTCTGCCGCCCGATCCGCCAGGCCTTGAAGAAGCTGCCGCGCAGCGTGCGCGTGATCGCCGAGCCCGGGCGGTTCATCGCCGGGCCGTCGGGCACGGCGCTCGCCACGGTCGTCGGCCGCGCCCAGCGCGAAGGCCGCTGGTGGTACTACCTCGACGACGGCCTGTACGGCTCCTACAACGGCCAGCTCTACGATCACGCCCGCTACCCGATCGAGGTGCCCGGTGGCACGGGTCCGACGCATCCCAGCGTGCTGGCGGGTCCCACGTGCGACAGCATCGACGTCGTGCGCGAAGACATTCCACTGCCGGAACTGCAGATCGGCGACCTGGTCGTCGGCCGCATGATGGGCGCCTACACGGCGTGCTCGGCCACGGATTTCAACTTCATTCCGCGCGCGAAAATCGTTGCGGTCAACGTGCAGGCGAGGTCACAACATGCAGATTGAAGTGGTCGATCATGTGGCTGGCGCTGCTCGCGCGCGTGGCATCGCGCTGGTCATCGACGTGTTCCGTGCCTTCACGGTCGCGCCGCACGCGGTGGCGGCGGGGGCGAGTCGGGTGTTGCCCGTTGGTGCGATCGAAGACGCACTGGCCCTGCGCGAAGTGATGCCCGATGCGGTACTCGTGGGTGAACGGCATGCGCGCCGCCTGCCCGGATTCGACGCCGGCAATTCGCCGACCGAGATCCTCGCCGTGGGTGTCGCAGGCCGTCCCGTGGTGCACACGACGCACGCCGGCACGCAGGGCCTGGTCAACGCGACGGGTGCCGACGAAGTGCTGGCCGCCAGTCTCGTCAACGTCTCGGCGCTCGTGCGCTACGTGCGGTCGCGCAATCCGCAGTTCGTGACGATCGTGCGTATGGGTCACGAGGCGCGCGAGCGGTGCGCCGAGGACGACCTCTGCGCGGAAGCGCTGGTCACGCTGTTCGACGGCGGCAAGGCCCTGACCACCGCCGAGGCCCGCGAGCGTTTGCGCGACGCACCGGCCGCCGTGAAGTTCTTCGACCCGGCGGCCGATTACGCTCCGTTGACCGACTTCGACTACTGCACCGAAGTCGACCGCTTCGACTTCGTGCTGCGTCTGCGCACGGGCGCCGACGGCCGGCGCGAACTCCAGCGTATCGACGTGCCCGGGACGACGGCGTGACGGAGCCCTTTGCCGGGGCGGCTGGTTTCCAGCCCTTCGGCATTCCCTTCGAGTTTTTCCTGTTCGCCGCGACGTTACTCGGCGTCGCGCTGTTCCATCACCGTACGCTCGAAGTCGCCCTCACCGGACTGGCATCGATCGTGCTTTACAAGATCGCCGTCACCGGCTTCCACGAGGGTTTGGGGTTCGCGGGCCTCGCCGGGCACCTCGATTCCGAGTGGGTGGTGCTCGCCAACCTGTTCGGCCTGCTGATGGGGTTCGCGCTGCTGTCGCGCCACTTCGAGGAAAGCCACGTGCCGGCCAGGCTGCCGGACTACCTGCCGGACGACTGGCGTGGCGCCTTCCTGCTGCTGGTGATGGTGTTCGTGCTGTCGAGCTTCCTCGACAACATCGCGGCGGCGCTGATCGGCGGCACGGTCGCGGCAACCGTGTTCCGTCACAAGGTGCACATCGGGTACATCGCTGCGCTCGTGGCCGCTTCGAACGCGGGCGGTTCCGGCAGCGTGGTGGGCGACACGACCACGACCATGATGTGGATCGACGGTGTCAGCCCGCTCGACGTGCTGCACGCGTACGTGGCGGCGGGCGTGGCGCTCGTCGTCTGCGGTATTCCCGCTGCATTGCAGCAGCATGCGTACTCACCGATCGTCAAGCAAAGCAGCGGCCGCACGAACATCGACTGGGGACGCGTGGGGATCGTCGCGACGATCCTGCTCGCAGCGATCGCCGTGAACGTCCTGACCAACGTCGAATTTCCCGCGTACTCGAATCGCTTCCCGTTCCTGGGTGCAGCGGTCTGGGTTGCGATCATCGCGACCGCGGCATGGCGACGGCCTGACTGGTCCGTGTTGCCGGCAACGTTCAAGGGCACGATCTTCCTGCTGAGCCTCGTGCTCGCCGCATCGATGATGCCTGTCGAGCAGTTGCCTGCGGCTTCGTGGCCGACGGCGCTCGGGCTCGGGTTCGTGTCGGCCGTGTTCGACAATATCCCGTTGACCAAGCTCGCGCTGGAGCAGGGCGGCTACGACTGGGGTGTGCTGGCTTATGCGGTCGGATTTGGCGGCTCGATGATCTGGTTCGGCTCATCCGCCGGCGTCGCGATCACGAACCTGTTCCCCGAGGCCCGTTCGGTGACGGGCTGGCTGCGCGGCGGCTGGCATGTGGCCTTGGCTTATGTCGTGGGCTTCGCTGCCATCATGCTGGTCATGGGCTGGCATCCGCATGATCCGCACAAGCGCGTCGATACCGGGCCGGCCGTGACTGCGCATCCGCAGGAGTAGACGGACGATGATCCGCAACGTGGTGTTCGACGTCGGCAACGTGCTGGTGAAGCTGCATTACCAGTCGTTCGTCGGCTACCTGGTGCAAGTCCGGCGTCGACATGTCGGACCTGCAGGGCTGGCTCAAGACCGTCGACCTCGAAGGCCACGAGCGCGGCGACGTTCCCGGTGAAGTCCTGCTCGGCCGCATTGCCGGCCTGGCCGCGCGGCCGCTGGATCCCGCTGAACTGCGCACGCAGTGGCTCTCGATGTTCGAGCGCTGGGACGAGATGTTCGCGCTCGCGTCGGGCCTGATGGCCGACTACCGCGTGTACCTGCTGTCCAACATCGGGGACATGCACTGGACGCACCTGGATTCGCTGTACGGCCTCGATTCGCTGGTGCACGGCGCCTGCGCGTCGTTCCGCGTCGGCGCGGTCAAGCCGCACGCGGACATCTATCGCAAGGCCGAGCTGATGTTCGAGCTCGACCCGGCAACGACCGTCTTCATGGACGACCTGCTGCCCAACGTCACGGGGGCGCGCGAATGCGGCTGGCATGCGATCCACCACACCGACGCGGCGCTCACGCGCGCGCAACTGCGGGCGCTCGGCGTGCGGATGCCCGCACCTTTCACCTGAGCGAGGTCCGGCCATGAATGCGTTGCCCGCCGTGCCGACGACGATCCTGCTGCTCGCGGCCTCGAACGTATTCATGACGTTCGCCTGGTACGCGCACCTGAAGAACCTGAGCGGCCGCGCCTGGTACGTGGCGGCGCTGGTGAGCTGGGGCATCGCGCTGTTCGAGTACCTGCTGCAGGTGCCGGCCAATCGCATCGGCCACACGGTGCTGACGCTGCCGCAGCTGAAGATCGTGCAGGAAGTCATCTCGCTGACCGTGTTCGTGCCGTTCGTGCTGCTCTATATGCGGCAACCACTCAAGCTCGATTACCTGTGGGCGTCGCTCTGTATGCTGGGCGCCGTCTATTTCATGTTCAGGAAGTGACCATGCCCGACCCGGTAAACACGCCTGCAGCCGACACTGCCATCCATCGCCGCGTCGAAGCTTGCCGGGCCGGCGCCGATCCCACGATGATTGCCCGGCTGCGCTCGGGCTGGGCGGTGATCGGCGATCCGCAGGTGCTGCCGGGCTATTGCCTGCTGCTGCCAGACCCGGTCGTTCCGCACCTGAACGCGCTGGAGCCGGCGCTGCAGCAAGCCTTTCTCGCCGACATGGCGCGGATCGGGCAGGCCGTGCAGGACATCACCGACGCCGTGCGCATCAACTATGCGATCTTCGGCAACGTCGAGCCGGCCCTGCACGCGCACGTCCTTCCGCGCTATGCAGACGAGCCCGCCGACCTGATCAAGGCCCATCCCTGGGGCTACGACTGGAACGCCGCCCCGCGGTTCGAGCCGGACGCCGACGGTGACCTGCTGCTGGCGATCCGTGCCCGGCTCGAGCGCATGTGAAATCGTCGCCGGTATTCCATTCGAGCTGCAGGATCGCCTGGGTGCTCGCCGGCGTCGCGCTTGCATGCAGTGCTGCATCGGGTGCCGCGTACCGTTACAAGGATGCTCGAGGGGAGTGGGTCTACACCGATCGACCCCCGCCAGGCGGACAGGCGTCGGAGAGCGTGGCGCTGGGAGGCGGCGCAACGGCACTGAAGCTGGTCGTGGTGCCCCGCTCGACGGACGCAGGTGTCGCGCTGGTGGCAGTCAACCAGTGTCGCTGCACGGTGGAATTCGTCGTCAGGGCGCAGACGCCCACTGGCAACAAGCGGGGGCGTGGCACGGTTGCACCGCAATCGGAACAGGTCCTGCTCGACGTCGCAGCCGCCGACGGGCCCTCGGAAATTCGGTACGAATACAGCTACGTCATTGGCCAGCCGGGGGCTGAGCACCGGCCGGCCAGAAGCTATCGCGTGCCGTTCGCACTGGCGCAGCGGTTCAAGGTGACGCAGGCTCCGCCGGATGCGGTCACGCACGTCGATCCGTCGAGCCGCAATGCGATCGACATTGCGATGCCGGTCGGCACGGCCATCCACGCGGCGCGCGAAGGCCTGGTGATCAACGTGGCCGCGCGGCATTTCAAGAGCGGCCTCAACCCGCAGATCATGGACGAGGCCAATTTCGTGCAGGTCCTGCACGACGACGGCACGCACGCGATCTATGCGCACCTGCAGCTCGACACCGTGCGCGTGCGGGTGGGGCAGCAAGTTGCGCGCGGCGAGTACATCGCCAGCTCGGGCAACACGGGCTTTTCCAGCGGTCCGCACCTGCACTTCGTCGTGCTGCGCAACGTCGGCCTGCGCAGCGAGTCGGTGCCGGTCGCGTTTGCGGGGCCGGGCGGCGCAAGCGTGACGCCGCGGAGCGGGCAGGCGCTGACGGCGTATTGAGGGCCGAAGCTACGAAGGTCCTCTGCAGGGGTTGCGGTCTTCCTCTGCGCTCCGGGGTCTCACGCGCATCGCAAACAAGTAGGGGACGTGCACCTATTTCCCGATAATTCTGACGGGAAATAGGTGCACGTCCCCTATTTGTTTGCGGCGTTCGACACGGAGCGCAGAGGAAGACCGCAACCCCGGCAGCGGTCGTCACCGGTGCCGGTCGTCGCCGCGCTCCTGAACTTACTTCTCCTTGTCGAACAGCGTGCGGGAGGTCCAGCCCGCAATCACGGCGCCTGCGATCGGGGCCAACCAGAACAGCCAGAGCTGCGACAAGGCCCAGCCACCCACGAACAACGCCGGCCCCGTGCTGCGCGCTGGATTCACCGATGTGTTGGTGACGGGGATGCTGATGAGGTGGATCAGCGTCAGGCAAAGTCCGATCGCGAGCCCGCCGAATCCGGGCGCCGCGCGCTTGTGAGTTACGCCCAGGATCACAATGAGGAACATGAATGTCAGTACGACTTCGCAGACCAGGGCTGCACCGAGACTGAATTTGCCTGGTGAGTGCTCACCAAAACCGTTCGAGGCGAAACCCGATTGCACGTCGAAGCCGGCCTGCCCGCTGGCGATGACAAAGAGCACCGCTGCGGCGAACACGGCCCCGAACACCTGCGCAGCCACGTACGGCAACAGTTGCGACGCCGGAAAGCGACCGCCGGCCCACAGACCGAAGGACACCGCCGGATTGAAATGACCGCCGGAAATTGGCCCGAGGGCATACGCGCCGGTCAACACCGTCAGGCCGAACGCGAGGGACACTCCGGTAAAGCCGATGCCCAGCTCCGGAAAGGCGGCCGCGAGTACGGCACTGCCGCAACCGCCAAGCACCAGCCAGAACGTGCCAATGAATTCGGCGAGGTAACTACGCATGATCAGCTCCTTGGATAAAGCACCCGCTGCGGGGGGCCATTCAAGCACCGCGGGTCAGCGTCGGCAAATCGGTTTGGGGGTGGGCATCCCGATTCGACCGAACGCTGACCTGCGGAATTGGAAGTACCAGGCGTCGGTGCCGACATCGTCGTCCGCGCCTGCGGTGAAATTCAAGGCGACTCTTGCGAGCCACCCCCGGATCGCCGGCGAGGCCGATCTATGCGGTGAAGCCAGACTTCCCAGGGATCCCAGCCTCCGTCGGTGCTGGCAACGAGCGCCTGACCGGTCGCGATAGACTCAGCGTCGAGGCTGGAATCCACCGCGCCATCCGTGCTGGCTCGACGCCACCAAGATTCCTTCCGCCCACCATCGATCAGCTCGTCCAAGTCACGATCCTTCTGGTCCGGGTTCCGGTGTGCGGATTGGTATGGCGCACTGCCATGCTGCCCGCTCCGCATGCTAAACGCTGTCACGGACACGAGCATGGAAGTGTCCTGTCAACGATGCAGCCGACGACAGAAACTCTAGGCGCGAGCGGAGGACTCGACTTGATCCCAAGCGACGAAAAGTTGGCACATTGCGACAGCTGGACAAGCGACCGATAAGCGGACTTATCGCTCCATCGAGAAAATCACGGTTCCACGGCGCAGGACGGATGCATAGCCTCAGCGGTCGAGCGTGCTGCGCATACGCGTCGCGCGCTGCCAAGTAGTTGTCGCTCATTATCAAGCCGCCTCCGCCTCCGATACTTAGCATCGGCGCGTCACTCTCCTGCAACTACGGTTACAAGGAGCGTATGGGCCGGTCGGTCGTCGTGACGCACGACATGGGAAGGGGGGAATCGTGTTCAGATCGCAAGCTGGCACCGTGCGGTGCGCAATCAAGGCGCTGTTCCTGCTGCTCGTCTTCAACCCGGTTGCAGGCGTAGCAGCGGCTGCCGCGACAAAGCCCAACATTCTCGTTATTTTCGGCGACGACGTCGGTTACGCGAACATCAGCCTCTACAACCCGGGCGTGATGGGCTACACGACACCGAACATCGATCGCATCGGTCGTGAAGGGGT
>CAVUSC010000005.1:0-315190 GCA_963743995.1 uncultured Gammaproteobacteria bacterium
GAGGTGCTCCGCACCGAGCAACTGCAGCAGCGTCGTCTTCGGGTCGGCGCTGGAAATCACCGCCCGCGCCGCGACTCGTTCTCCGGATTCGAGCAGCACGCCGCAGGCAGTGTCGTTCTCGACCAGCACGCGATCCACCGGGGCGTCGGTGCGGATCGTGGCGCCTGCCGCGGCTGCCGCTCGCGCCAATGCGTCGCACACCGCACCCATGCCGCCGAGTGGCTGCGACAGTGCCCGCGGACCCGCACCGCTTTGCGCAGCCAACCGGTAAAGCAACGTGAGCACGGTTCCCGGCGAGCGCGGACCGAAATTCGTGCCGAGGACCGCATCGAGGCCCAGCGCCCCCTGCAACAGCGGCGACTCGAACTGCTCTTGCAGCAGGTCGTAGACGTTCATGGCGCCGATGCGCAGCAGCTCGCGCATGTCGCGCCGCCCGAGGCGCCGCACCCGCCAGCCGATACCAAGCAAGGCCACGCGGTCCGACCACGCGGTGGTGCCGAGTCGGGGCGGTTCCTGCTCGAGGACTGGACCGAGCAGCCGGGCGAACCGATCAAGCCGCTCGATCAGCCGCCAGTAGGCGTCGGCGTCACGCGTCGACAGGGGCGTCGAGCCGGACAAGCCTGCCGGGCCGAACGTGATCGATTCCCCATCCGGGGACAGCGCAGACGTTGGCATCCGGGCCGCGTTGCTGCGAAGCGCAAGCCGTGAGCTTCAAGTGCCAGCTCGTCGATCAACTGCGCGGACATCTGGTGCAGGACGTGCGCGCAGGCCGAGACCCGGTAGCCCGGAGCAAACTCGTGCGTGATCGCGGCGCCGCCTACCTGCGTGGCGGCCTCGAGCACCAGCACCGAGCGCCCTGCCCTGGCCAGGTACGCGGCGCAGACCAGGCCGTTGTGACCGCCGCCGATGACAATGCAGTCGTAACGCCTGGCGGGTTGCACGGCGCTCACCGCGGCACCGTCCGGCCCAGATCGCGCAACACCGCATTCGCGGCATTTGCGCCCGGCGCGCCCATCACGCCACCGCCCGGATGCGTGCTCGATCCGCACAGGTACAGTCCCTGCAGGGGTGTGCGGTATTGCGCGTACCCTGGAATCGGCCGGTTGAACAGCAACTGGTCCATGGTGAGTTCACCCTGGAAGATGTTGCCTTCGGTCAGGCCGACCTCACGCTCGATGTCCCAGGGCGTGCGCACCTCTGCGTGCAGGACCAGGCTCTTGAAGTTGGGGCTGTGGCGAGCGATGGTGTCGATCACCGTAGCGCCGAACGCCTGGCGCTTCTCCGCGTCCCACGGGCCGCTTGCGAGCTGGTACGGGCAGTACTGCACGAAGACCGACATGTAGTGCTTGCCGTCGGGCGCCATGGTGGGGTCGATCTGCGACGGGATCAGCATGTCGATGTACGGCGCGCGCGACCACGTCCCCTCCTTCCAGTCGTCGTAGGCACGCTCCATCATCTCGATGGTATCGGTGACGTGCATGTCGCCACGTGAGCACGGCGCGCCTGCCGGAATCGCCGGGAACACGGGCAGCCCGTCGAGCGCGATGTTGAGCTTGCCCGACGAACCGCGGATCTTGAAGTTGCGTACCTGCTGCACGAACTCGCCTGGCAGTTCCTTCTCGTCGACCGACTCGAGAAACGTGCGCTTGACGTCCATGCTCGAGAGCACCCGCGACGCGCGGATCTCCTCGCCATCGTGCAGCACGACGCCGACGGCGCGCCCGCTGCGGACGAGTATCCGGTCGATCCCGGCGCCGGTCCGCACCGTTCCCCCGCTCGCCTGCAGTGATGCAGCCAGTGCCGCGGTGACCGCGCCCATGCCGCCACGCGCAAACCCCCAGGCGCCGACGGTGTCGTCGATTTCGCCCATGTAGTGGTGCAGCAGCACATAGGCCGTGCCGGGTGAGCGCGGCCCGAGCGCGGTGCCGATGATCGAGCTGCCGGCAAAGTGCGCCTTGACGATCTCGCTCTCGAAATACTCATCGAGAAAATCGGCGGCGCTCATGGTCCAGAAGCGCAGCGTGTCGTAGATGCGCTCGGAACCGAGCCTGATTCAGCCGAAACCCGAGATCGAGCAGCGATCCGATGTCGCGCGGCCGGAACGACGTGGGGTCGGGCGGTTCGCGCAGCAGCAGTGGCTTGATGAACTTGCACTGCCGCATCACGTCGCGCGAATAGCGGTCGTAGGCCTCGGCATCGCGCCGCGAATGCCGGCCGATCTCGCGGCGCAGCGCGTCGTGGTTGTCGTAGATGGCGAGATGCCCGCCGTCGCTCATCATCGTGCAACCGCCGTCGTACGGGATGATCTGCAGGCCGAACTTCGGCAGTTCCAGGGCGCGCATGATCTCCGGGCGCAGCAGGCTGCAGACGTACGAGCAGTTCGAGTAGGTGAAGTTCTCGTACAACTGGCGGCTCACGGCCGCGCCACCGACGTAGTCGTTGCGTTCGAGCACCTGCACCTTGAGACCGGCACGCGCGAGGTAGCACGCGGCCACCAGCCCATTGTGGCCGGCGCCGACGACGATCGCGTCGAGTGTCGTCCCGCTCAAGCCGGCCGCCGGTGTCCGGCGCCGCCCGAGCGCAGGGTCGTGTCGACCGCGATCTCGAATGCCCGCATCGTGTCCGCCAGGCACGCATCGTCGTGCGCTGCCGACACGAACCAGGGTTCCCGCGAGTCCGGCTCGCAGAGAATTCGCTCGTCGTGCAGCACGCGCGCCATGGCGTCGTAGAACGAATAGTCGCTGCGTTTCCAGTCGCGGTAGTTGCGCGGCGGCTCGTGCGCGAAATACAGCCCGCTCATCGACGGGTGGCCGACGAAGCTGTGCGGAATGCCGCGCGACTGCAACACGGCGCGCATGCCGTCGCGCAGGCGCGTGCCGTAGTCCGCGACCCGTTCGAGCGCATCGGTCTCTTCGAGGATCTCCAGCGTCTTCTCGGCTGCTGCCAGTGCGACGGAATGCGCGGTGTAGGTTCCGCCGTGGGCGACGCCACGGCCGAGCTTGCGCATGATTTCCTCGCGTCCCGCGAGCACCGAGATCGGATAGCCGTTGCCGATCGCCTTCGCGAACGTGCAGAGATCGGCGTCGACGCCGTAGAGCTGCTGCACGCCGCCGCGGGCCACGCGAAACCCGGTCTTCACTTCGTCGATCAGCAGCACGACCCCATGCTTGTCGCAGAGGGCGCGTGCGGCGCGCAGGTATTCCGGTTCGGCGGCGATACCGAGACAGTTGCCCATGATCGGCTCGATCAGCAGGCAGGCGATGCGCCCGGCGGCACGCTTGAACACGTCCTCGAGCTGGTTGGCATCGTTCGCCTGCACGAAGTGGGCGAAGCTGCGCAGCCCGACCGGCACGCCTTCGCTGTAGGGATACACGGTCGGCTCGCCGACCTCGTTCCACTTGTCCATCGGCGTGAACCACATCGCGGCATCGAACAGCCCGTGGTAGCTGCCTTCGAGGATGACGTAGTCGTCCTTGCCGGTGTAGGCACGGGCCAGGCGCAGGCCGGCCATCACGGCTTCCGTGCCGGAGTTCGAGAAGCGCACGAGTTCAGCGGCCGGCACCATGCGGGCGATGCGCTCGGCGACGGCCAGCTCGCGCTCGGTCGAGAGCGCGAATACACCGCCGACGTCCATGCCTTTGCGCGCGGCTTCGTCGACGCGAGGATCGGCGTAGCCGAGGATCGCCGGGCCGTAGCCCAGGCGGTAGTCGACGTACTCGTTGTCGTCGATGTCGGTCACGCGCGCGCCGCGGCCGTGCTTGACGTAGATGGTTCGCTCCTCGCCCCAGAAGCGGAAGTTCGAGGCGACACCAAGGGGCAGGCGTTTGACGGCCCGCCGGAAATGAGCGTTGCTCCGGGTCAGGTCTCGCGCCATGTCTCGGCCCTCCATGCTCGGGCAAAACCCAGGGATCGCTGCGCGCGCCGGAACCGGGCCGACAGCAGGTCTATATGACCATATAATTACTGCTTTGAGAAGCTGGACGGCTATGGCTGGCTACGCTTGTCACGCTGGCTTGCCAGACATTCATGTCAGGGCGTAGATTGCATGCCCATATAGTCGGCGTTACCTAACCGCCTCCGGAGTCGCCAGATGACGAGCTCTACCGCCGAGCGCAGCGATCTCCGCCCCGCGACCTCCGCGCCGGCACGGGCGATGCCCGCCTGGATCTACAACCACCCCGAGATGACGCGACTCGAGCTCGAACGCATCCTGTTGCCGAGCTGGCAGATGCTCTGCCACGTCAGCCAGCTCAGCCAGGCCGGCGACTACGTCACCCTGGACATCGGTGCGGAAAGCGTCGTCGGCCTGCGCGACCGCGACGGAGTGATCCGGGCGTTCCACAACGTCTGCCGTCATCGCGGCGCGCGACTGCTCGACGGCGACGGCAACTGCGCGGGTCCGATTACCTGCCCGTACCACGGCTGGTCGTACCGCCATGACGGTGCACTGATGGGCGTGGCGGCACGGGAGACTTTTCCCGACCTCGACCGTTCCGGGCACGGGCTGCGGCCGGTGAAAGTGGACGTCGCGTTCGGTTTCGTCTTTGTCGCGTTGGCCGGCGATCCGCCGCCGGTCGCCGGGACCTGGGGCACGTTGGCAGAAGACTTCGAGACCTATCGCTTCCAGGACATGGTGCCGCTCACGCCCATCACGACCGAGACCTGGAACGTGGACTGGAAGATCGCGATGGACAATTACCTGGAGTCGTACCACGTGCCAATCGGCCATCCGGGGCTGAACCGCATGTTCACGCCCGATTACGACGACCAGACCGGGGTTCCGGGCGTGGCGCGCGGCGTGAGCTGGCTGCGCGAGCAGCCTTCGACACGCTGGGCCGAGCGCAGGTACCAGCAGCTCGTCCCACATGTCAGCCAGCACCTGCCCGAAGCCAATCGCCGCTGCTGGCGCTTCTACAGCATGCTGCCGAACCTCGGCATCGACGTCTTTCCCGAGCAGATGGATTTCTTCCAGGTGCTGCCGGCCGGTCCCGGCAAGTGCACGATTCGCGGCGGAATTTATGGATTGCAGGATTCCAGCCGCGCGACGCGCGTCGTTCGTTACCTGGGCCAGAGAATCAACCAGTCAGTCAATGGCGAGGACCGATGGCTGTGCGCGCGCGTGCAGCGCGGGCTGGCGTCGAGCAGTTACACGCCAGGTCCGCTGTCAGAGCTCGAGCGCTGGATGCGCGAGTTCCACGACCTGCTGCGCGAACGCATCCCGGAGACCCGGCAGGCACAGGCCCCGGCACAGTTCGCGTGAACCCGACCGCGGGTCAGTACTCCGAGTCGAGCAGCATGCGCAGGAAGACGGATACGGCCGGCGACGGCGTCACGCTGGAGTCCGCCCGGTAGTCCGGATCGGACTCGCCTTGCTGCGTCGACGCGGCGAACTCCAGCTCGCGCTCGAGGTGCCTTCGCGACAGGCCTCGTGCGTGACTATTTCGTACCCGCACCTGCGAGTCGGTGGCAAGCGCCTCGTACTCGAACTGTTGCACGCAGCTGCAGCCCGGACCGGCCGGCAGTACCTGCACGACCGACAGGACCCCTGGCCCCTGCTGCACGAGCAGGTTGGGCCATAGCAATTGCCACCGCCCCGCGCTGGTCGTCGTGCCAGGTGCGCGAGCATCGAGCAGTGTCCGCATGACAATCTTCCAGTCCGCCGCGACCGTCATCGACCACTCCGTAGAATCCGGCGCCGGCACGCAATCGCCCGCGTCGTCGAGACCGGCAAGGTCCGGCTCCGGCCAGCGGCGAGCCGCCGCGGGCGAGCGCACGAAGATCAATCCGCGCGCACGGTGCACGTCGAGCTCGAGCAATCCCGCGCCCTCGCGCGGCGGCAAGGAACGGCCATCGAGCCCGTAGGCAAGTCCATGCACGGTGCAGGCGATTCGACCGTCGGCGAAGTGCCCGCGGCGCGCCGTTACCAGCGCGTGAGGCAGGCCGCGGCAGGCGTTGCGAAACGCCCGCACCGTACCCGCTGCGTCCCGCACGACGAGCACGCGGGTCGCGACCAGGTCGAGCGATGCAAAGTCGCCGCAGCCCGGAACGTCCTGGTCGTGTCCGGCGAACTGCCAGGCGCCACGGAAGACACGGTCGCGTTCCTCGTCGGGGTCGGCGTGCGTGCCGCGCGTCACCGCTCCCGCGACACCCTCCGGTGTGGAGAATTCGCGCGGAAAGACCGAACGCAAGTACGCCATGCAGCGTCGCCGGGCGAGCGCCCGATCGATATTGGCTTCGTCCTCGAAGGCGAATCCCTGCCACAGCATTTCGAGGACGCCGATCAGCCCGAGAGCGACGGCATCGCTGTCCAGGTGTCGGCGCCCGCTGGACACGATCATGCGCTCGATCAGGTCATGGACGAGTGCGGCAAAGTTTGCGTCTTTCTGGCCGCAAATGGCCAGGTACTCCTGGCGTGCGCTCGCCTCGCCCCAGAACGCATACCAGACGGCGACTTTGCGCGGACTCGCGATTTCCGGGTCGAGGTACAACTCGACCAGGCGCTGCAGCGCGAGCGCGGGGTGTTCGCGCAGCGCGACGACCGGGGCCACGACGCATTCCTCGAACTCCGTCGCCAGGAATTGCAGCGACGCCACGAGCATTGCCGCCTTGGAGCGGAAATAGAACCGCACGATGCCGGGCGACAGCTTCGCGATTGCCACGACCCTGGCCACGGTGGTGCCGGTCGGGCCATACAGGTGCAGCGCGGTGATGCTGGCGTCGATCAGGCGCTGTCGTTGCCGCAATGGCAGCGCCGGACGCAGCACCTTCTCGCTGGTAGCCCGCGCTTTCGCTGGCTTCTTCACGTGCCGGTCGTGATCCGCGTCCATATCCGGGTGCGGACACGTTGCGTTGCCATGTCCATCTCTTCGGTGGTGTACAGGCGCGCCTTGACGCGATCGTTCGGATAGATGGCAGGGTCGTTCAGGATCTCTGGCCGCACCAGCGCATTGGCTGCCCGGTTGCTGTTGCCGTAGTAGATCTCGTTGGTGATCTCCGCGATGACATCCGGCTGCAGGATGAAATTCAGGAACTCGTGCGCAGCTTCGGGGTGCGGTGCGTCCACGGGGACCAGCAACGAGGAAAAATTCAGGTTCGCGCCTTCCCGGGGGATCGTGAACGCGAGATTCAGCTTGCTGCCAGCCTCCCTTGCGCGCGTCATGATGTTCGCATAGTCGCTGGACCAGGACATGGCGATGCAGAGGTCGCGATCGGCCAGCGAATTCATGTACTCGACGGAGTCGAACTTGCGAATGTAGGGCCGCACGCGTGCCAGCATCCGTTGCACCGCCTCGAAGTCCTCGCGCTTGCGACTGTTGGGATCGAGCCCGAGGTACACGAGTGCGAGCTGCATCGTGTCGTCGGGCGAGTCGAGCAGCGAGACGCCGCAGTCTGCGAAGCGGCGCACTACGTCGGGGTTGAAGATCATGTCGAGGCTGTCGAGCGGCGCGTTTGGCATGCGCGCCTTGATCATGTCGATGTTGTACGTGAAACCATTGATCGCATGCAGGTAAGGGACCGCGTGCCTGTTGCCCGGGTCGGCAGACGACTGCAGTGCCAGGACCTTCGGGTCGAGGTTCTTCCAGTTGGGTAACTTGCGCTTGTCCAGCGGGCGATACACGCCCGCCTTGATCTCGCGGCTGAAAAAATTGGTCGACGCGCTCACGACGTCGTAGCCGGACCCGCCGGTCAGCAGCTTTGCCTCCATCGTCTCCTCGGCATCGTAGGTGTCGTAGACGACCTTGATGCCGGTCTGACGCTCGAACCGCTGCAAGGTGCGGGAGCCAATGAAGTCCGCCCAGTTGTAGATGTGCAGGCGCTTTTCCTCGCCGTGCGCGGCACCGAAAAACCCCAGCAGCAGCACGCATGCAATGGCCCGACAGGCGGCGCGGCGCAGCATACCGCCCGCCGGATCCTGCCGGCCACATGAACCGATCGCCATCAAGAAAGCCCGTTGCGTCTGCGGAAAACGAGGCTGAGCAGAATGGATGATCGTACGTGAGTTCGCAACGGACGCGCGCGTGCCGGGGCCGTTCACGCCGATCAGCGGCTTCGCCGCACGACCTGGGCTAGACTCCGCGCCTGGCCAGGCATCGAGCGCGGGCGGTTTGGACGGCAGGCACTTGCTCGAACAACACACGATCGAATACATCCCGCTCGCCGAGAGGCGCGGGAAAGTCTGGCACCTGTGGCCGATCTGGTTTGCGGGCGACGCGCACCTCGCGACGCTGGCCGTCGGCGTGATCGGCCTGGCCCTGGGCGCCAACCTGCTCTGGACGACGCTGGCCGTCGTCGGCGGCTGCGCCCTCGGCACCCTCTTCATGGCCTTGCATTCCACGCAGGGGCCGCAGCTCGGGCTGCCGCAGTTGATACAGTCACGACCGCAGTTCGGCTATTACGGCGCGCTGCTGGTCTGGATCGTGGCGCTGGTTGCCTACATCGGCTACAACGCGTTCAACCAGGTGCTCGCAACCGGAGCGATCCGTCAGCTGGCCGGGCGCGAGATCGCCAGCGGCCCGGTGGTGATGATCACCTTCGCCGTCCTCGCCGCAGCGATCGCGGCGGTGGGCTACCACTGGATTCACCGGGTACAGCGCTACGTCGCCTACGCTACGATCGCGTTGCTGCTGGTCTTTTCCGTGGGCGCCGGCAGGTCCCTGCCCCTGCCGGCCGGCACATGGCAGCTCGGAGCATTTCCCACGATTCCGTTCATGGTGCAATTCTTTGCGGCAGCCGCGTACCAGTTGAGCTGGTCGATCTACGTTTCTGATTACTCGCGCTACCTGCCGCCCGACATCGGCGTGCGCTCGTCGTTCTTCTGGACCTTCATCGGCGCTTTCATCGGCGGCGTGTGGATGATGCTCGTTGGCACCCTGGCCGCGGCATTCAACCCGCACGCGGAGATTCCGGCAGCGCTGCAGGCCGCCGGCGATGCTGTCTGGCCTGGACTGGGCACGGGTTTGCTCCTGGTCGCCGTGCTGGGGCTGCTTACGATCACCACGCTGAACTTCTATGGCGCGTCACTCACCCTGCTGAGCATCGCCGATTGTTTTCGTCGCACTCGCGCCGGAGCGCGGGCGCGACTCGTCAGCCTGGCGGTCGCCGTGGCCCTCGCGTCGGCCATCGCCCTGGCGTCGTCGGCCGATTTCGTCCACCGGTTCGAGGACCTGCTCGCCGTCCTGCTGTACCTGCTCACACCATGGACGGCAATCAATCTCGTCGACTACTTCCAGGTGCGCAAGGGACACTATTCGGTGCGTGAAATCTTCAATCCCGACGGTATCTACGGCCATTGGAACTGGCGCGGACTGCTGGCCTACGCAGTCGGCTTCGTGGCGATGATCCCTTGCTTCAGCACTGGGCTGTACACCGGATCCATCGCCGAGCGACTGGGTGGTGCAGACATCTCCATGCTGGTGGGGCTGCCGGTATCGGCGCTCGTTTATATGTTCGCCTGCCGGGACTTTGATGCGGCAAGCGAGCGGCTCGCCGCACAGCGCGCCGACGCGAATCTTGAGCCGGGCGCGCAATCGCCACGGCATGGCTAGGATGCGCCGGTCGTGGCTGCGATGGGTATGCGCCGGCCTGCTGGTCGTGTGCGCCACAGCAGCATCACTGGTGTGGCCAGTCCAGTCCACTGCATGGGCGATGCTCGGCTTCGTGGCAGCCGGCGGCATCCTGCTGCCTGCGCCTTTCGGGATGGTGACGCTGGCCGGCGTGATCGCACTGCAGTTGCTGCTTGGCTGGATCAACAGCATCAAGGTCGGCCTGACCGGCCTGCCGCTGACCGTGCTCGACATCAGGATTGCGCTGGCCAACCCCGCCGGACTCTGGGACGCGTTGGCCCTGCCCCACTGGACGCGCCACGTCGCAACCTTCGTCGTTGCGATCGCGTTGCTGGGCTGGCTGCTGGCCGGCCTGATCGCTGCCGCTCGATTCGTGTCGAATTTCCGCACCCGGATCACGACGCGCGACCCCTGGTTGCGGCTTGCGGCCATCGGCATCGTGGCGGCGCTCGCGATGGTGCGACTGGATGCGCTGTACGCCGCTGCCGCGCTGGACAACTCGACGTGGCGGCTCGAGGGCGTCGCGGCGCTGGCAGACAGGATGGGCGCGCTGCCCTTTCTTGGCTACTCCTACGATCTCGAATCGCAATCGACCGGCGACATCTACCGGAATATGGCGGGCGCCATGCCGCCAAGTCCGGCGGAGGTGCGGACTGCAGTCCTGCGATACATGGACTTCGCGGTCGGCACGGCCGGCTCGCGGGTGCAACCGAACATCATGGTGGTCCTCGCGGAGTCGACTTTCGACCCGGGCGCGACCTTTCGTATCCAGGGCGAATTGAACGACGCACTATTCCGGGCCGGCGAACGCACGGCGGCCAATGGCCTGCTGCGCGTGAATGCAATGGGCGGAGGCACCTGGATCACCGAGTTCGAAACGATCGTCGGCCTGGACTCGCGCCTCTTCGGGTATTCCGGGATGTATACCCATGCCTCCCTCTCGCCGTTCGTCGATCGCAGCATCGCCTTCTACATGCGCCAGCACGGCTATCGCACGTCGGCGTTCTTTCCGCATGGGGGCGATTTCTACAACGCCCGCAATGCGTATGCGAACTACGGGTTCGAAACGGTTCTCGACAGCCATGACATGGGTCGCGGGGACTGGATGGAGACCGACCGCGAAGTCGCGGAGAGCGTTCGCACCGCAATGGGCCCTGAACCGCAGGCGCCATTTTTCAGTTACGTGCTCTTCATCGAGAACCATTCGCCGCACGACTGTGGCGCCAGCGATACGACGGGATTCGCAGTTCAATTCGCCGATACGCAGGATTTCATCCCCAACTGCGCGCTGCAGGAGTATCTGCGTCGACTCGACTCGACCACCTCTGCCGTCCAGTCGCTGCAGGGCTATCTCGCCGACATCGAGGCCCGGACCGGGCGTCCATTCGTATTGCTGGTCTTCGGCGATCATCAACCGCACACGTTCGCCGCCACGGGAGGATCGCAGCACGACTACGGCACTTTCCGGAGAATTGCCGACACGCGCGTGACGTTTTTCCACATCTTCTCGTCCGTGCCGGGCAGGAAGCTGCGTTGCTGCTCCGTGATTCCTGCCGCCACCATGCTGCCGACACTCTTGAGCGGGTATGTCGCCAGCTCACCCGACGACGTGTATCTCGGCATCAACCTCTGGTTGCATGAACGCTGCGGTACCGATGCCGTGCGCCGCGACTTCGGCAACTTCATGAGCAAGCTTGCACCGCGGGTCATTGCAGGGCGTACGGGCGCGTGCAATGCCGCGTACGAACGCGCACTGAGCTGGTACCGGACGTCCGGCGTCGTCCGCCTTGATCGCAACCCATAGACTCGTCACGGCCAGCCTGCTGGCCGTGCAGCAGGCGTGGCATGATTGCCGCGTCCGGTGCCGAGGGTAGATCGTTGCGATCGATGCTTGCCACTGTTCTCCTGTGCACGGCGCTGGCGACACCCGCGACGGCTTCGCCGACCGTGGATGACTGCGATGCGGCGGGTCACGCAACTGTGCTGCAACCTGCGCCCGCGCAGGCTCTGCCGGAGGCGCGCGCGATCTGGCTCGATGCCCGGCTGCTGCGCTGGCCAGGCGTCGAAGCCGGCCGACCCTTCCGGCTGCACCATTCAGCCAGCGGCCGGATCATTGCAATCCCGGGCTTGCCGGTCAGCGGTGCCGACGGTGCACTCGACCTGACAGTCCACGAAGGCGAGCTCCCACCTGTCGTCGCCGGACGCTTTCGTCATGTTGCAGCGGGTGTCACTCTGCAGACCCAGGCGACCGCCAACACCCTGCGCGGACTCCACCAGGAGCAACTGCTGCTCGTCCAGGAAGACGCAGGCGGCCGCGTGCTGCGCGCGACACGACTGCAGGTGCCAGGGGCACTCGACGATCTGTTCGCGGACGCCGCCACCGCGCAACTTGGCGTGACGGTCGACCCGGCCCGGACGAAGTTCGCGCTGTGGGCCCCGACCGCACGCAACGTGGCCCTGTGTCTGCACGACGGCGGCAACGAGTCGGCGCATTCACTGCAGCAACTGCAGCGCGACGCGCGGACCGGCATCTGGTCTGCGGTTATCGACCGCGATCTATCTGGCGACTACTACACCTACCTCGTCGACGTGCACGTCGACGGAGTGGGCCTCGTGCGCAACCACGTGACGGATCCTTACGCCGTGAGCCTGACGACCGATTCCCGTCGTGGTTACGTCGCGAACCTGCAGTCCCCGCACCTGAAACCGGCGGGCTGGGATCGCACGCAGTCGCCGCATCGCGTGCAGGCAGCCACCGACGCCGTGATCTACGAACTGCACGTGCGCGATTTCTCGGCCGGCGACGCCACCGTACGGCCCGCTTACCGTGGCAAATACCTCGCTTTCACGCTGCACGACACGGACGGCATGCGGCACCTGCGGGCACTCGCCAGGGCCGGCGTCACCGACGTCCACCTGCTGCCCGTGTTCGACTTCGGCTCGGTGCCTGAGCAGGGCTGCGTGACACCTGCTCCCGCGGGCACGCGCGACGGCGAGACGCAGCAGCAGGCTGTGTCCGCGGTGAGCAAACGCGACTGCTTCAACTGGGGTTACGACCCGGTGCATTTCACCGCACCCGAGGGCAGCTATGCGACGGATCCGGCCGACGGCGCGGTGCGCATCGTCGAGTTCCGGCGCATGGTGCAGGCACTGCATCGCGCTGGCCTGCGAGTCGGCATGGACGTCGTCTACAACCACACCTACGCGTCCGGGCAGGACCGCTGGTCCGTGCTCGATCGCATCGTGCCTGGCTATTACCACCGCCTCGACGAGGCCGGCGGCATCGCGACTTCGACCTGCTGCGCGAATACGGCGACCGAGCACCGCATGATGGCGAAGCTCATGCTCGACTCGGTGGTGACGTGGGCGCGCGACTACCGGATCGACTCGTTCCGCTTCGACCTGATGGGGCACCAGCCACGGGCGGCGATGGCTGAGCTGCAATCGCGGGTCAACGCCGCGACCGGGCGTAACGTCCTGCTGATCGGCGAAGGCTGGAATTTCGGCGAGGTCGCGGACGGCGCACGTTTCGTGCAGGCCTCGCAACTCTCGCTCAACGGCAGCGGCATCGCGACATTCAGCGACCGCGCGCGTGACGCGATCCGCGGCGGCGGGGCCGGCGACGACGATGCGCGCCAGGTGAGCATGCAGGGCTACGTCAACGGACTGCACTACGACCGCAATGCCGCTGCGCCTGCCGACACCTCCGCGACGGACCTGATGCGCACCGCGGACCTGGTGCGGGTCGGACTGGCGGGATCGTTGCGCGATTTCCGCCTGACCACGTTCGAAGGCCGCGAACTGCCCCTCGCGCAGATCCCGTACGGGGGTGGCCAACCCGCCGGGTACGTCACGTCGCCGGGAGAAGTGGTCAACTATGTCGAGAACCACGACAACCAGACGCTCTACGACCTGAACGCCTTCAAATTGCCGCTCGGCACGCCGACCGACGAGCGCGCGCGCGTGCAGATCCTGGCTGTGGCGCTGAATGCCTTCAGCCAGGGCGTCACCTACTTCCACGCGGGCATGGAACTGCTGCGCAGCAAGTCCATGGATCGCAACAGCTTCGACTCCGGCGACTGGTTCAACCGCATCGACTGGACCGGACAGGACAATTTCTTCGGCACCGGCCTGCCGCCGGCGCGGGTCAACGAATCCAGCTGGCCACTGATGCGGCCGCGACTCGCCGACCCCCGGCTCGACCCGTCGCCCGCCGACATCGCGTGGAGCCGTGGAGCATTCATTGACCTGCTGCGCATCCGCTCGAGCTCGACGCTGTTGCGGCTGCACAGCGCCACTGCTGTCGCCGAGCGCCTGAGCTTCCTGAACACGGGTCCGCAGCAGGTCCCGGAGGTGATCGTCGGCCACCTGCTGGGCCGTGGCTATCCGGGAGCCAATTTCAGCGAGATGCTGTATCTCGTCAATGTCGATACGGAGTCGCGGACCCTGCGCTTCGAAGCCGAGCGCGGCAAGCGCTACGTACTGCACCCGGTGCACCGCGCAGCCGATGCGACCGATCGACGAGCAGCAGAGGAGGCCAGTTTCGACGGGGCGACCGGGCGCTTCACCGTTCCGGCACGGACCGCGGTGGTGTTCGTGGTGGATTGACGCGCGCCTGGGCGTCACTGGCCGGGCCGCTGCCAACCGTTGGCTTGCCGATGATCGTGAAGCTTGCCCACATCTTCGGATCGTTCGGATAGTCCTTGATCGTCTCGAGCTGCGCGGCCTGCATTGCCTGTTCCGGCGCCTTGCCTTGCTGCAGCCCGGCACGGCATGTGTCGCCATGTAGATCACACCGCGGCCGGCGCTGCGGTCGATGGCGCTGACGACATTCCTGCGGGTCGCGTCCGCGCCGATCAGGACATTGGCGGGCACGACCAGCAGACGGCCCTCGCCCGCCGCGAGAACCTGGCGAATGTCGCGGGGCAGCAGCATTGCGGCGGCGGCGGCCAGGGTCTCCCGGCGTTTCCGGATCGATTCGGGCTAGTTGTCGCGTTTGCCGGCGCCGCGATCGGCATCCGCAACAACTTCGGCAGCGACCCCGGCATCGAGATCGGCATCGAGTCGCTGTTTCTCCTTGCCCTTGAGCTGCGGCCCACGAGTCTCGGCAATCCGGTCGACGCCGAGACCTTCCTGCAGCTTGCCGAGGCCCGCGTACGGGACTGTCGTCGCGCCAGCGACCACTCCGCCATCGGGAAAAACAATCCAGGCATTGAGGCTGCCGTTTGTCGCGACACTGTGAATCAAGGCATAGGTCGGCAGCCCGCCCGCTGAGAGTGACGCGAGATTGCGTTTGATGCCTGCCAGATCGAGCCTGGCCCGATCCAGATTGGCCTCGATCCTGGCGGCCTCGAGAGCGCGGACCTGGCCGGTCCGCTCCTTGGTTTCAATCTGCTGCCTGAACGGATAACTGCGGGCGAGCGCTTCCAGCGACGGACGCTCGCCATCCGGCGACAACGCAGATGGCATGGGTGGTACGCGCTCAAGCGTTGATGTGGTGGGCGCGGCAGGCGTGGCAGCAGCCAGGGTTGCAGTACCTGCCGCCGGTTACGACAGCAGTTGATTGACAGCTCCGGCGCTCCCGTTGCTGTCGGGTTCGTCGGCGCCGCCACAGGCGGTCAGGGCAAGCAACGCCAACGCCGCCCATGCGAGTCGCTGGCGCGAGGACCGGACGGGGAGCGCGAAGAGTGCCGTCGAATGCTGCATGGGATTCCACTCTCCTCCCAACGAAACGAGTTGACAGCAGCCTGGTGTTGCACGAATCCCGGCACTTGCATCCGCCGATACGGCCGCACATGCTGCAGGGCTCCAGCATCACTTGGCGACCGGAGGGAACCATGCGTCTGAACATCATTGCTGCCACGCTTGCCAGTATCGGTTTGTTCGGCAGCACGGCATTGCACGCCAAGGATCACGGCGGGCTCGACCAGGCCGCTCGCGAGGCGCTCGAGCAAGCAGTGGCCGGCACGCAGCGCAGTGAAGCCAACCGTGCGCGCGATGCCTACCGTCACCCGGTCGAGACTCTCAGCTTCATCGGCGTCAAGCCGACCGACACCGTCGTGGAACTGTGGCCGGGCGGGGGCTGGTACACCGAAATTCTCGCGCCGTATCTCGCAGCGAAGGGCAAATTGATCGCCGCGGCACCGGCAGGTCGTGGCGCCGATTCGATGGCCAAACGGTTCGATGCCAACCCGGCGCTCTACGGCAAGATCGAGCGCGCGAACTTCCCGACGGTGCTTGGCGGAACCGGCGTCGCGCCAGGCACTGCCGACGTGGTGCTCACCTTCCGCAACGTGCATAACTGGAAGATGGGTTACATGCAGGCGGAGAAGACCGACTACAGCGAAGCCGCGTTCCTCGAAATCTTCGCCATGCTCAAGCCGGGCGGCGTGCTTGGTATCGAGGATCATCGCCTGCCTGAATCCGCTGGCGCAGAACGCGAACGCGAGAGTGGCTACATCAAGGTCTCGACCGTTCGCGCACTCGCGGAAAAAGCTGGCTTCGAGTTCGCGGGCAGTGCGGAGATCAACGCCAACCCGAAGGACACGACCGAATGGCAGAAAGGCGTTTGGACCTTGCCACCGACATTGGCCATGGGCGACACGGACAAGGCGAAGTACGCGGCCATCGGCGAAAGCGATCGCATGACCCTGAAATTCGTGAAGCCCGGGCACTGAGCGTCGGCCAGGGCTCGTGATGGGCACCGCGGCACCGCGAATCACGATTCTCGATGGCGCCATGGGCACGGAGCTGAGGGCTCGCGGTGCCAGCGTGCCCGACTACCGGAGTTCCGCCTGGTCGGCGATGGCGCTGGTGCACGATCCGGGCACAGTGCGGCAGCTCCATAGCGACTATATTGCGGCTGGCGCCGATGTCATCACGGCCAATAACTATGCCGTCGTGCCGAACCTGCTCGCACGGGTCGGGATGACGGATCGACTCGAAGAACTTACGCGACTGGCGTGCCAGCTTGCACTCGAGGCACGCGCAGCGAATCGTCGCCCGGCAGTTCGTGTCGCCGGTTCGCTGCCGCCGCTCGACACCACTTACCAGTCCGGCCTCGTCGCGCCCGAACAGGATCTGTACGAAGCTTACCTGCGCATTGCACGCGTGCTCGCGGCGGACGTCGACCTCGTCATCGCGGAAACGCTGACGACCGTACGGGAAGCGGTAGCAGCCGCGCGCGCCGCCGCAGAGTATGGTTTGCCGCTGTGGGTATCGTGGAACCTGCGACTCGACGCACCGATCATGCGCGGCGGCGAGTCGCTGGAGCAGGGAATCGTGGCGCTGCAGTCGCTGCCCGTCGAGGGTTACATGGTGAATTGCGTGCCGACAGGACTCGTACGTCCAGCGCTTGAACTCATGCGACGCTGCACCGACCGGTCGCTTGGAGCCTATGCGAACAGTTGCGAGAAAGCCGTGGACCAGGCTGCACTCGACGCCACCGCCGTGCAGACCCTGTCGCCGCAGCAGTACGTGATCGCCAGCGAAGGCTGGGTCGAGGCAGGCGCCACATGGATCGGCGGCTGCTGCGATACCCGTCCGGAATACATCGCGGCGCTTGCGGGACGCTGGAATTGAAACTGCTGCACCTCGAGTGACATTCTCCGTCTTCCGCACATCCCTCTACTCGCCCCGGAGTCCAGATGATCACCCTGACCGTCAATGGCGTGCGTCGAACCTTCGACGGCGACCCCACCATGCCGCTCCTCTGGTACCTGCGTGACGCACTCGCGCTGACCGGCGCGAAGTACGGCTGCGGCGTGGCGCAGTGTGGCTCCTGCACCGTGCACGTCGGCGGACAACCCACCCGCGCCTGCCAGATGCCGATGGCGGGCCTCCAAGGCGCGACGGTTACCACGATCGAAGGGCTCCACCCCACCGGCGAGCACCCGCTGCAGGTGGCCTGGCGCGAAATCGACGTGCCTCAGTGTGGCTTCTGCCAGCCCGGCCAGATCATGCAGGCCGCCGGATTGCTGCAGAACACGCCGCAGCCGACCGACCAGCAGATCGACGCCGCGATGAATGGCAACCTCTGTCGCTGCGGCACGTATCCACGCATTCGCGCGGCGATCAAGGCCGCGGCGGAGAGAAGCTCATGAGCGCGAACGAGTTCCTGCCGTGGGTGCGTCGCGCAGTCGCGCCCCAGGCACCGGCTGGGCAGCCCGCTTCACTCGATGCGACCCTGGAAAGCGTCGACCGGCCGCACGAACTGCAGCGCCGCACCTTCCTCCAGCTCCTCGGGATGGGCGGTCTCGTCATCGCCTTCGGACCGGGTGGCGTGCGCCGCCTCGATGCGGCCGAACCCCTCGCCACTGATCCGTGGTCGCCGCACGTGTATGTGCGGGTCGCCGACGACGGCATCATCACGATCGTCTGCCATCGCTCGGAGATGGGCCAGGGCATCCGCACCACCATGCCGATGATCATCGCCGACGAGATGGAAGCTGATTGGGCGAAGTGTCGCGTCGAGCAGGCGCTGGGCGACCCGAAGTACGGCTCGCAGAACACCGATGGCTCCACGAGCATTCGCGACTTCCTGCACAAGTACCGGGAGGCCGGCGCAACGACTCGCACGCTCCTGGAGGCTGCGGCTGCAAGCCAGTGGAACGTGGACGTTGCCGAAGTCTTCGCCCGGCAGCACGAGATCGTGCACCGCCCGACCGGCCGCACGAAATCGTATGGCGAGCTCGTCACGAGTGCCCGCACCATTGCGATGCCCGCGCCAGCGAGCGTGCGCAGCAAGCGTCCCGACGAGCGGCGGTGGCAGGGCAAGAAAATGCCGTCGATCGACCTGGTGCCGATGACCACCGGCACGGCGGTCTACGGCGCCGATGTCTCGCTGCCCGGGATGAAGGTGGCCGTCATCGCACGGCCACCGGTCTGGGGCGGCAAGGTCGTCAGTGTGGACGACGGTGAGGCACGGAAAGTGCCCGGCGTCGAACGCATCGTGCGCATTCCGGAGACACCGATCCCCGGCGCCTTTTTTCCGCTCGGCGGCGTCGCGGTAGTCGCGCAGAACACCTGGGCGGCGCTGCGCGGGCGCGACGCACTCAAGATCACCTGGGACGCGGGGCCGAACGGCTCACACGACTCGAAGTCGTACCAGGCGACGCTCGAGGCAAGCGTCCGCTTGCCTGGCAAACCGGGGCGTACGAACGGCGACGCCGCTGCCGCTCTTGCGGCGGCGGCGCGCAAGATGAGCGCCGAATACTACATCCCGTACCTCTCGCACGCGCAGATGGAGCCGTTGGCGGCGGTTGCTCGTGTGAAGGATGGCAAGGTCGAAGCCTGGGCCCCGACGCAGTCGCCGAATGACGCGCGCAACACGATCGCCGAGTACCTCAAGGTCGATGCAGCGAACGTCACCGTCCACGTCACGCTGCTGGGCGGCGCCTTCGGCCGCAAGTCCAAGCCGGACTTCATCTGCGAGGCCGCCTTCCTGGCGCGCGAGACCGGTGCCCCGGTGCGAGTGCAATGGAGTCGCGAGGACGACATCCGTCACTCGTATTATCACGCCGTCGCCGCGCACCGACTGGAGGCCGCGCTCGATGCTTCGGGCAAGGTCACCGCCTGGCTGCACCGGGCGGCATACCCGTCCATCAGCGCGACCTTCGCCCCGAACGTGGCCGGTCCCACGCCGGACGAACTGACCAACGGCGCCAGCGACGTTCCGTGGGACGTGCCGAACATCAGCGTCGAAGCCTGCCCCGCCGTCGCCCATGCGCGGATCGGCTGGTACCGCAGCGTGAACGCGATCCATCACGGCTTCGCGATCGGATCGTTTGTCGACGAACTCGCAAACGCCGCCAACAAGGATCCAGCGGCCTTCCTGCTCGAACTCATCGGGCCGGACCGCAAGGTGGACCTGTCCAAGGCCGGCCTCGTCGGCGCAGGCGATACCTATTACGGCGCGCCGTGGGCGGACCACCCGCTCGACACCGCTCGCGCGCGTCGCGTGGTCGAGTCGGTGAAGCAGCGCAGCGACTGGGGCACGCCGCTTCCGCGCGGCCGCGGCCGCGGCATTGCCGTGCACCGCAGCTTCCTTGCGTACGTCGCGATGGTCGTCGAAGTCGAGGTGCGTCCAGACGGAACCGTAGTCGTGCCGCGCGCGACCGTTGCAGTCGATGCGGGGTACGTCGCGAACCCTGACCGTGCGCGAGCGCAGATGGAGGGCGCGCTCGTCATGGCAATGAGCAACACGCTCTACAGCGGAATCACGTTCATGGAGGGCAGGGTCGAACAGTCGAACTACAACGACTACCGGGTCGCCCGCATGCGGGCGTCGCCACATGTCGTGGACGTGCACGTCATCGAGAGCGAGGGACTGCCAGGTGGCATCGGCGAGCCAGGCGTGCCACCGGCGGGTGCGGCGATCGCAAATGCGGTTTTCGCAGCGACCGGCGTGCGTGTGCGCCAACTGCCGGTGGGGCGTCAGCTCGATGGCTGGGAAGCGAAGTTGACCGAGTGAGCGGGTCCGCCACGGCCCGCTCTAGTTGATCACCTTCGACCTGACGTTCGACAGCGCGCTCTCGACGTTGCTGGTGTTGTAGGCCGTCACCGCGAAGTACCAGGTGCCCGGCGCGAGGTCCTCGACCACGGCACTGGTGATACCCGGGGTCGGCAGGTCGAGCCTCTGGTTCAGGTTGCCCGACCCGGTGCCATAGTGGATTCGGTAACCCCGGAGATTGATCAATGGCGAGTTGTCGGTATTCGCAGTCGGCGGCGTCCACGAGACGGTTGCCGAGCCGAGCTGCACCTGTTGGACAGTAAGCGTGAAGCTCGGCAATGAGACTCTGTCAGTGCCGTCCGAGACGGAGATGACGACTCCCGCATAGCTGCCGGCGTCGGCGATGCCGGGAATACCGCTGAGCCGTCCAGAACTGCTACTGAAAGCGGCCCAGGAGGGTTTGTTGACAATCGAGAACGTGAGTGGCTGGCCATCGGGGTCGGACGCGACCGGCGTGAAGTCGAACGCCCGTCCCACGCTCACCGAGACCAAGGGGGAACCGCTGATCACGGGCGGCCGGTTCGGTGCATCGACCACGACCGTAAAGGGCGGCAACGAGTCTTCCGCGATGCCGTCCGAGACCGAGATCAGGACGTTTGGATACGACCCGGCGTGGTCGGCGGTCGGCTTCCCCGACAAGCGACCTGTCGTCCTGCTGAAGCTGCCCCATGCAGGCTTGTTCACGATCGAGAACGACAGCCTGTGGCCGTCCGGGTCCCTCGCGATGGGCGTGAAGCTGTAGGACTGGCCGGCCTCGACCTCGGTTGGCGGCGACCCGCCGATGTCAGGCGGATTGTTGTTCGCGACCACGGTGATCGAGAAGGCCGGCAAGCTGGCACTCGCGGCGCCGTCCGACACGGTGATCGTGATGCTTGTGTAGGGTCCAATGTTCGCCGCGGTTGGCGTGCCGCTCAGCTGGCCGGTTGCGGCGTCGAAAGTCACCCACGAGGGCTTGTTGCCGATCGAGAAAGTCAGTGCCTGCCCGTCCGGGTCGGACGCCACCGGTCGGAACGAATACGCCTGGTCCGCCGCCACCGAGGTGGCGGGCGCACCCGAGATGACCGGCGCGCGATTGGCTGGGCCTGGGGCACTGCCGCTCGTCACGGCGATATCGAAGACCGGTAACACGGTCCGGGCCACGCCGTCCGACACGGAAATTTCGATGCCGCCGTGGATGCCGATGTCTGCTGCGGTGGGCGTCCCCGATATCCTGCCGGTGACGGTGTCGAACTGTGCCCACACCGGCTTCCCGGTCACCAGGAATGCCAGCGCCTGGCCGTCTGCGTCAGATACCTGCGGGATGAATTCGTAGGAGTTGCCCACGACGACGCTTCTTGCCGGTTGGCCACCGATCGTGGGCGCGGTATTGGCCGACGGGAGGCCCGGGACACTGAGGTCAAAGGCCGGTAGTTCACTGCTAGCCTTGCCGTCCGAAACGCTGATCCGGATGCGCGGGTACGCCGGGCTGGCCGTCGGCGGTGGCGTGCCCTCCAGCCTGCCGGTGATCGGACTGAAGGTCGCCCATTCCGGACGGTTCTCAATCGCGAAGGTCAGCGTGTCGCCGTCGGCGTCCGTGGCCGTCGGCGCGAACTCGTACGGCTGGCCCACCTGCGCGATCACAGGCGGCACACCGACGATATGCGGCGGACTGTTGGTCGCAAGCGGGGACGCAGCAGCATCGTCCGAGCTGGACGAACCGCCACCGCAGGCGGCGACCAGGACGCACCCGATCGCAACCGAAATCCGCTTACACAGGGCCATCTCGCGCATTGCACGCCTCGTCGACGCAGGCCTGGTGACGCGAGGGAATCGGGGACCGGAAATCGGGAAGCTCAGGGGAGGCCGCCAATGCGTGCATCTCAGGCACTACGACCGCCGATACTGGGCAACCCCGCTATCCCGGACATTCGTCGCGCGGACCGGAGGCTTTGCGTCCCTGCCTCGCAGCAGGTTTGCCGTTGCTAAAAACCAGCAGGGCGCATTATGCCCGTGGCAGCGGGCGGGTCAACGTCGGCCGAGGTCGCGGGCGAGAATCCGGGGCTCAGTCACCTCCTCACCGGAACCTGCGGGCCGCACGCCTTGGTTACCGGCCGCCATCCATCAATATCCGCGCGAAATACGTGTACTCGAGCGCGATACGGTACGCGAGCTGATCCTGGTTGGAAGCCCCGCCATGGCCGCCTTCCATGTTCTCGTAGTAGAAGTAGTCACGCCCGAACGACTTCATCCTGGCCGCCGCCTTGCGCGCGTGACCCGGGTGCACGCGATCGTCCTTGGTCGAGGTGTAGTAGAAGACCGGCGGATACGCGACGCCGGCGCGCAGGTTCTGGTACGGCGACCACTTGGACATGTACGACCAGTCGACGGTGTCCGGGTCGCCGTACTCCGCGACCCACGAGGCGCCCGCGCCGAGCTTGGTATAGCGCTGCATATCGAGCAGCGGCACGCCGTTGACGATGGCCGCGTACAGGTCGGGACGCTGGTTCATGACCACGCCCATCAGCAGGCCGCCGTTCGAGCGGCCGATGGCGCCGAGCTTGCCCTTCGAGGTGACGCCCGTCCGGATCAGGTCCTCCGATACCGCGATGAAGTCATCGAAGACTTTCTGCCGGTTCGCCTTCAGGCCTGCATCGTGCCACCGCGGGCCGTACTCCGAGCCGCCGCGGATGTTGGAGAGTACGAGCACGCCCCCGCGCGATACCCAGAGCTTGCCCGCGAGCGCACCGTGTTGCGGTCGCGACGGATCTTCGTAGTAGACCGGCAGCGTGGCCGCGAGAAAGCCGCCATAGGCGTACTGCACCGTCGGTGCATTGCCCTTGGCAAGCACCGCTTTCCTGCCCATCACGAAGTACGGAATCTTCGTGCCGTCCGTCGACGTCGCGAACCGCTGCTCGACGATGACGTCCGACGCGTCGTAGGCCGCGGGCGTGGTGAAGATCTGCTCGATCGCATTGCTGCCGCTCACGTAGTGGAGCGTGAGCGGCGAAGTCAGGCTTTCGAACGAAAGCATCGCGTCGTCGGTGCCGCCGCCCGCGGATGCGATCTTCAGCACCCCGTTCGCAGGCAGCGAGATCGGGGTGGCCCGCCACTCGCCCTGCGGCGTGCGCGCGACGCGCGCCGCCTTGCCGGAGACGTTCTCGAGGTACTGCACGACCAGGCCCGTCTTGCCGACCGCGACGGTTTCGACCGACTGCGTGTCGGTCGCAGCGAACACGGGCTCGGCGGTGCCACGTTTCAAGTCGTACGCGACGACCGAGCCCTGCGGGTACACCTTGCCCTGATGATTCCATGCTTCACGCAAGGTGAAGAGCGCGCGCCCATCGAGCACGCCCTCGATGCTCGAGTTCAATGGCAGCGGCAACTTCGTGGTCACGCCCAGACCCGGTGCGTAGTGATACTCCGCCTCGAAAAACGACACTGCGCGCACGACGAATGGCTGCGCGCCGCCGTCCTGATCGACGAACGAACGCACCGCGACGTCGATCGCCTTGCCTTCGAAGAGCGTCGACGCTGCGGCCAACGGCTGGCCACGCCGCCAGACTTTGACGATGCGCGGGTAACCCGATTCCGTCAGCGACCCCTTGCCCCAGTCGGTGCCCACGATGAGCGTATCTGCGTCGACCCAGGAAACGTCGGACTTGGCTTCGGGCAGGGCAAACCCATTTTCTACAAACGCTCGGGCCGTCGTGTCGAACTCGCGCCAGATCGACGTGTCGCTGCCACCGCGCGACATCTCGATCATGCACCGGCGGTATTCTGGCGACAGGCACTTCACCTGCCCGCCGACCCAGTTCTCGCCCTCGTCCCTGGCGAGCTGGTCGAAATCGATGAGCGTCTGCCACGCCGGCTTACCAGAGCGATAGCTTGCGACGCTGGCCCGGCGCCACACACCGCGCACATGCACGTCGTCCTGCCAGAAGTTGTAGACCGCGCCGTTGTGAATCGAGCCGATCGGGATGCGCGTCGGTGCCGTCAGGATCGAGCGCGCCTCGGCGCGCATCGGCGCAAAGCGCGGATCGCCCTCGAGGACGGGCAGCGTGCGGGCGTTTTCGGCGCGCGCCCAATCGAGCGCCTGTGCGCCTTCGATTTCCTCGAGCCAGCCGAACGGGTCTGCGACCTGCTCGGCCAGCAACGGGGGCGCAATCACGACGGCCGTTGCGACGGCCAGGGCAAATTTCATGAGCAAAGGGTGACTCCTACTGACGCAGGTCGTTTCGACCGGCGCCGCATGCGTCAGTTCAATGTTGAAACAGTCAGTCCCAGAGCGAGACCACGTGACCGACGTCCGCCAATGTGCGCCCGGCGTGCACCTCAGCCCACGTCGCCGTTGCGGCCACCGCGCCGCGCGCATGCTGCACCTGCAGCCACGTGCGACTCCAGTCGACGAAACCAGTGAGCGCCGTGACGACCCGCTCCTGGTAACCGCGCGCACCCCAGTCCTGCACGCGCTTCTTCACCTGCGTCGGCGCAAAGAAGAACACCGGCTGCGGCCCTGCCATGCCGGCCACGCGTGCCGGCGTGTCGTGATGACTGCGGCCGATTGCCATCGAATGCTGCAACTGGTCGCCGAAGTGGGCGTGGACCGACGCCAGCACCGGTCCGCTGCCGGCCATGTCGATCGCGACGATGGGCTTGCCGGGTGGAATTGCGGCAACGTCGTCGTACGTGACGACCTCGTCGTAGCAACCGAGTGCATGCGTGAACGCATGGTTGCGCGACGAGGTAACGCCGATGACTTCGATCCCGGCACGGGCGTCCGCGCAGTGCGCGAAGCCGATCGCTGTCTTGCTCGACGCGGACAAGACCAGCACGCGCCGCGCACCGAACCAGTCGTTGTCGGTGAAGTAATCTTCCGCAAGCCAGCCGGTGACGAACAGGCCGCGCAGCAGCGCGTGGCGATCCTCGGCGTCGGGCCCCGCCTGGTAGAGCGTGTCCCGGGTCGTCGCGGTGTACGCTCGATAGACGGGAGCATGTGCGGCTCGGTGCGGACCGTCGTCCCGCAGACCGTCCATGGTGGGAGTGACGGTCATGTCGACGTAACGCGCCAGCGGGAACCAGCCGTAATACCGGCCGCCGGTCGGCACGTCGGCGTGCTGCGACTCGACCACCTCCGCCCAGCCCATGGCCGGCACTGAACCCCAGCCTGGGTCGCCGGTCGGAAAGAAGTCCCAGTACCCCAGCAGGTCGCCGGTCGTGGCGTAGGTCACTGTGTTGGCCGTCAGCGCGAAACGCTCGATTTTGAAACGAACCTGCGCCGTTCCGAGCGTCGGCAGCCCAGCCTGAACGACACGTGTCTCGCCATGCGAGTTACGGTTGACCTGCAGCGTGACGTTCCGATTTGGCATCGCGGCTCCCCGTTTGGCGGACACTATAGCCGTGCTGGCGCCACCCTTGGCGTTCAGCGACGAGCCGATCGGTCCGCCGTGCGAAACGGGTCGTCGCAGCCCGGGCCTCGATTGCTGCCGCTTCCGGCGACAGTCTAGAATCGGACCTGCCGCAACGGCCACCCGGCCGGGCCCGGGACCACATGAAGCACTTCATCGAGGAACTGCGGCGGCGTGGCGTATTGCGGGCGGGCCTCGTCTACCTCGCGAGCGCGTGGCTCGTGGTGCAGGTGCTCGAGACCCTGGTCCCGATCTTCGGCCTGCCCGAGACCAGCATCCGCTGGGTCGTGATTGCCCTGGGCCTGGGCCTCATCCCGGTCGTCACGCTGTCCTGGACGTTCGAATGGACGATCCATGGCCTGCGCAAGGATACCGAGGTCTCGCGGGACCCCGTCGCGCGGGCAGCGGGCAAGCGCAAATTCGATCGGCTCATTGTGGCGATGGTTGCCGTCGCAATCGGCTACCTTGCCATCGACAGGTTCGTGCTCCAGCCGCCGCAGGAGCCGGCACGGGATTCGCAGGCGTCGGTCGCCGTCGCCGTCCTGCCGTTCCAGACGCTCGGGGCAGAATCAGGACGGGAATACTTCACGGATGGCGTGCACGAAGAGTTGCTCGCCCAGTTATCGCAGGTCCAGTCACTGGCCGTGCGCTCGCGGACGTCCGTAATGCCGTATCGCAGGCGAACCCAGTCGCTTGGTGAAATCGCACACGCCCTGGCAGCGGACATGATCGTCGAAGGCAGTGTCCGCCATGCCGGACAACGCGTGCGCGTCACCGCCCAGCTCATCGACACGCGCACCGACGAGCACCTCTGGACGGGGAGTTTCGACGCAGAACTGACGGTCCAGAACCTGTTCGACATCCAGGCGCAGGCCGCGCGCGAGATCGCGGGCGCGCTGGAGACCAAGCTCTCGACGGTGGGCCGGGTCGCATCCGCCCACCTGCCGACCCAGGACCTCGAGGCCTACGACCACTTCCTGCTCGGCAAGTATCACTATCGCAAGAGTCGGGTCGATGACCTGCGGCTGAGCGTCGAACACCTCGAATCCGCGGTGGCTCTCGACCCCAGATTTGCCGAGGCCTGGGACTGGCTGGCATTCGCGCACAGTCATTCCGGGACGAGCAATGGCTGGCTGCTGCCCAAGGACGCCTACCCGAAGGCACAGGCAGCGGCACTGCGGGCACTCGAACTCGACCCGACGCGGACGGAATCGCGCGCACTGCTCGGCTACCTGCGCGGGGTCTATGACTGGGACTGGCCCGGTGCGCTCGCTGCGCTCGACCGCGCGGTCGCGTTGTCGCCGGACACGTCGGGGACGATCTGGAGCTACGGCTATGTGCTCTCGATCATGGGGCGGCACGAAGATGCCTTGAAGATCGCCGCGGGGTTCGCGGAATCAAACCCCGACGATCCGCGAGGTCATGCGGAGGTGGCGTACCGGTTGGTGGACGCGGGTCGCTACCAGGATGCTTTGGCACGCATACACCGGGCGCTGTCGTTGGGCGGCGAACCCGGACCCCTGCACGACCTCGCTGGCGTCGCCCTGATCGGGCTCGGCCGGTACGGGGCGGCCGTCGACCGGCTCGAACAGGCCGCAGGCTTCCAGGCCCGTGCCCACGACGTGCTCGGACGCCTGGGCTTCGCTTATGCGCGCAGCAATCGTCCCGATTCCGCCCGCGAGATTCTGGCCGAACTGCAGGAACGCCGCCCGCGCGAACTCGTGTCGCCGGTCTCGCTTGCCTTCGTACTGGCCGGACTCGGCGAAACCGATGCCGCCATGACGCAGCTCGAACGGGCTGCCGACGAGCGGCAACGGGAGGTGTGTGTCGCAGGCTATTCGCCGCTGCTGGCCGACCTCCGTGCTGAACCGCGGTTCCGGGCCCTGCTGGCACGCATGGGGCTGTCGCATCAGGCAGTGAAGTCGTCGGCGCTGTAAACTCGCGCCCCCAGGACACGCCGACGCCAATCGCGCCCGGCAGCGAGATCGGGCGACGAGCCTCGCAGGAGCAGCAGGATGAGACCGACGCTGAACGTGATCAGCCCCGAGTTGTGCGCCAAGGTGGTCACGGAGGCCAAGCGCATCCTCGCCGAGACGGGCATCGACATCCGCGGCGCAAGCATGCGCCAGCGGCTGCTCGACCACGGGCTGAAGACCACGCCAGACGGCGCGCGCGTGTTGTTCCCGCCGGAAGTCGTCGATCGCGCCATCGCGACGGCCCCCAAGTCGTTCACGCTCTTCAACCGCGACGGGTTGCCGCACGCGGAACTCGGCGGCAACAACGTTCACTTCGTGCCTGGCTCGAGCGGACTCAAGATTCTCGATCACCGCACGGGCGAGACGCGCCTGTCGAATTCCACCGACTTCATCGAATATGCGCGGCTCTGCGATGGCCTCGAGCACATCGCGTATCTCGCCACCGCGTTCTCGACCAACAAGGACATCGAGTCGCAGGTGTCGGATGCGTGGCGGCTGTACATGCTGCTCACGACGTCGAAGAAGCCGATGGTCTCCGGTGCATTCACCGAACACGGCGTGCCGCGCATGCGCGACATGCTGCAGTTGTTCCGCCGCGACCGGGCCGAGCTGATCGCGAAGCCGATGTCGATTTTCACGATCACCGCGACGGGCAACTTCCGCTACGGCGAAGACTCGTGCCAGAACATGCTGGACTGCGTCGAGGCCGGCATCCCGGTCGAGATCGTGCCGGTTACGCTGATGGGGTTGATCGCACCGGTCACGCTGGTGGGAGCGCTGGTGTTCCACGTGGCCGACGTGCTGACCGGCATCACGATGGCGCAGATCGTCCGCCCCGGCGCGCCGGTGCTGTTCGGCGGCGCCCCGGCGACGTTCCACATGAAGTCGGCGAGTTCACCGATGGCTGCGATCGAGGCGCAACACCTCAACGTGGCGTACGTCGCGGTGGCCAAGTCACTCGGGTTGCCGACACAGGCCTACATGGCGCTCAGCGACGGCAAGTCGCTCGACGCGCAGGCCGGCGGCGAAACGTTCAGCAGCGCATTGCTCGCGGCGATCGCCGGGGTCAATTCGGTCTCGGGCCCGGGCATGCTCGATTTCGTGCTCACTTTCAGCCTGCCGAAGCTCGTCTTCGACAACGAAGTGTGCGGCCAGTGCCTGCACTTCGTGCGCGACATGAACATCATCGAAGACCTGCCGGCACAGCAGCTGGTGGCCGACCTGCTGGCGAACGATCACCTGATCACGTCGCCGCATACGCTGAGTCATTGGCCGCAGGAGCTGTACCTGACGAATCCGGTGATCGACCGCGAGAACCGCGAGACCTGGGAGAAAGCCGGCGCCAGGGACCTGTACCAGCGCACCTGCGCCGAGGTCGAGAATCGCCTGCAGTCGTACACGCCGATCGAGACCGACGCGGCCGCCGACGCCGAAATGCGCCGCATGATCGTGGCCGGCATGACTGCCGAGGCACCGTTGCCGGAACTGCCGCCACCGCCCGAAGGCGGTCCGCGCGAGACGCTGCGGGCGCGGCGGCCGAACCGGCGGCGTTCGGGTTGATCCGTGCGGGGCGAACGTGACCAGAACGGCGCCCAGGCAGGGCCTGCCGGTAACCTGGGCGCATTTCGCAAAACAGCCGCCGTGCGGTAGCCACACACGCAATCCGGCCGACTTGTGAACTGAATCAAACTCTTGGTACGTGCCGCTCACGATACAAGAGCCTTCGGCCGCAGTATCCTTCTACCCCCCCCCGCCCACCGCCGGAACCGAACGGGCGACCAATTTGTCCCTTGATCCGCACACCAAGCCGAAGGTCGCGCCGACCCATCCACTGAGCCTGCCCATCGGCATCTGGCTGGTGCTGGGCTTTGCGCTCGTCATCGGTGCCTTTGCGGCTGCGAGTGTCGTGGCGCTACGCAGTACCCGCAACGCTACGGTCGACCTGGCGAACATACAGAGCCAGTTCGAGCCGCTGTCGCGGAGCGTGCGCGACCTCCGCGACGGCCTCGCCACCTTTGACCATACGATCCTGGCCTACCTGCGGGCAGACACCCGGGACAACCGCACTGCTGCCGTCGCCGCGGCGGAACGCCTGTCGCACTCCGCCAATCTGGCCCTCGACGTGCGTGCGGCCGCTGTATCCGATCCGGTTGCTGCGGTGATGCGCCGCCTCGCCGACCACCAGGTCGACGGGCTGCAACTGCTGGAATTGCAGGATCGGCGTCGGCGCGCGATCGCTGGTCTCGAACAAGCGTTTGCCGCGCTCGATCGCCGAGTCAAGAGTGCCGGCGGGGGTGGCATCGTCGTGGGTGAAAACCTCCTGGCGCGGCCGTCGCTGGCGGAGCTGACACGCTCGCTGGAGGTTGCGCGGCACGACGTTGCGAGCGAACTCACGCACGGCAGCGATTTCGCCGCAGGACCTGACGGCAGTTTGACTCGACTGCGCCAGACGTTTGCAACGCACAGCGTCGAGCTTTCGGCCTCGCCGGGCCGCAACTGGCTGGAAATGCAGCTCGAGGACCTGGACACGGCCGTCCGGCTGCGACGCCAGACGCTGCGGCTCGGCGCCGAAATCGAAACGGCTCAGGCTGCATTCGCGGCTGCTGCCGACGCGCTGGCCGCGCAGATCCGGGCGGACGTCGAGACACCTGCGTGGCACGCATTCACCGTTGCCGCTGCGGACGCGAAGGAAGCGGTCGTGCAGTCCGAGCAGACAATTCGGAACGCGACGTACAAGGCGATCGCGCTCACCCTGCTCGCGTTGCTCGGTACCGGCTGGGCCATCACGTGGCCCGTGCGACGGCTAACCGCCGGAACGCGACGCCTGGCCTCCGGCGACCTTGCGACGCGCGTCGCACGCGGCGGCGCCCGCGAGCTCGACGAGCTCGCCAACGCATTCAACCACATGGCCAATGAACTCGCGGAAGCGGAACGCGCCGTCAAGACGCACCAGGCACACCTGGAACACCGCGTCGAGGAGCGCACGCTGCAGCTCAGGCACCTTGCGGAGCACGATCCGCTGACGAACCTGCCGAACCGGCGGCAGCTGTTCCAGCGCCTGAACGCGATGCTCGACGCCACCCGCACGCCGGGCACGGCAGCCCCGCACGTCGCGGTGCTGTTCCTGGACGTCGACAACTTCAAGACGGTCAACGACACGCTGGGGCATGAGTTCGGCGACCATGTGCTCACCGAGATCGGTGAGCGCCTGCGGCAGGTTGCCGGCGAATCCGGCTTCATCGCACGGCTGGGTGGCGACGAGTTCACGCTGCTGTTCACCTACTCCGGTGACTCGGATGAAATAAGGCAACGCGCCGAAGGCCTGGTCGCGGGCTTCCAGCGGCCGCTGCTCATCGACCGGCACGAAGTCGCCGTGGGCGTGAGCGGCGGCGTTGCGATGTTCCCGGAGCACGGTCGCGATGCAACGTCGCTGCTACGTGCCGCCGACGTGGCGCTGTTTCGCGCCAAGGAACTCGGCCGCAATCGCCTTTGCGTGCATGACCCGGCGATGCTGGTGGAGGCATCGAACAGGTTTCGCCTGGAACAGGCGTTGCGCAAGGCCATCGAGGGTGGCGAACTGGTCCTCCACTACCAGCCACAGGTGTGCCTGGGGCGACGGCGCGCCACGGCCGTCGAGGCGCTGCTGCGCTGGAAGCGCAGTGACAACCAGATCGTCGCCGCCGGCGACTTCATCGAGATCGCCGCGCAGTCCGGCCTGATGCTCGACCTCAACGACTGGATCCTCGAGACCGCCGCGGCAGCGGTGGCCCGCTGGCGCCGCGAGGGTTGGCCGGACGCTCGAGTGGCGATCAATGTGACCGCACAGCAGTTCATGACTGGAAACTTCCCGCTCGACATCGAGCGGCTGCTCCGCCGCCACGGCCTGCCACCCGATGCCATCGAACTCGAGCTGACGGAAACGATGCTGCAGACCGGCGCCATCACGGTCGACGCCCTGCAGGAGCTGCGACTGCTGCACGTCGACACCGCGCTCGACGATTTCGGCACCGGCTTCTCGTCACTGACCTCGATCGAGCAACTGCCGCTCAGTCGCGTGAAACTCGACCGCAGCGTGATTGCCGGGATCGACAACAACCCGCGTTCGACAGCGATCGTGCACTCGATGATCCACCTCTGCCGCAACCTGGGGCTGCAGGTGACGATCGAGGGCGTGGAGCGGCTCGCACAACTGGATTTCCTCGCGGACTGCGGCGACGTCTCGGTCCAGGGCTATCTGCTCGCCAGGCCGGCCGAGGAGTCAGCCGTCATCGAGCTGGTCCGTAATGCGCGCAGCCACCTCGAGTCGCTGCTGCTGGCGGCAGAACAAGAACGAACGGTGGACGTCGACGACGATCTCACGAGTTCCGTGCGCATGCTGCGGCGCCATCGCCGGTAGCGGGCCTGGTAGCGGCGCTACGCTACGCTGCCCGCAGCCTCCTGCAGTGCGAATCGAGCCTGCGCTTCATCCACGATCGGAGCGCGAATCAGTCCCGATAGTCCGGCTCGTCCTCGTCGAGGATCGCCGTCAGTTCGTTGAAGTGTGCTCGGCAACTGTCGACCGGGTATTCCCGCCACTGCCGGCCCGTCCTCGCGGCGACCTCGTCGGACACCACGTGCAGCGGCTGGCCCGTCGACAACGCCAGCACCTGCAATTCGCAGGCGCGTTCAAGGTAATAGGTCTCGTCGAACGCCTCGGCCACACTGGGCGCCACCACCGTTACACCGTGGTTGGCCATGAACAGCACGCTGCGGCCGTCAGCAATTGCGCCAGCGATGCGTCGGCCCTCACCGGTGTCGAGCGCCATGCCGCGGAAGTCGTCATCGTAAGCAATGCGGTCGTGGAAGCGCATCGCGTTCTGGTCGATCATCTGCAGGCGATAGCCCTTGAGGCAGGCCAGCGCCGTGGCATGGCGCATGTGGGTGTGCAGCACACAGCGTGCACCGGGATGTGCCGCATGGATCGTCGAGTGGATGTGCCAGGCGGTCGGGTCGGCCTTGCCGGCGCCTTGGCCCACGACATCGTCTGCCCCGTCGGCATCGAGCAGCAGCAGGTCGCTGGCCCGGATGCGGGACCAGTGCCGGCCCTGCGGGTTCATCAGGAAGCGCCGGCCGTCGTCCGACACCGCCGCACTGATGTGGTTGGCGACACCCTCGTGCCAGCCATGCCGCACTGCGAGGCGAAAAAAGGCGGCCAGGTCGAGACGCAGTTGCCGTTCCGCCTTGCCCGCGGGTTGACGGTCGGAGTGCGCTGCGTTGACGGACATCGTTTGCTCCCGTTCCGGGTGACCGAACAGTCAATCGAACAATGATTTCGATGCCTCGAAGTGCGTGTCCGCAATGTCGTCGAGGCCCGGGCGCGGCCGCAGGTAGCTGAAGTACGCCACCCAGCGCTCGCGCTCACTGGCGTTGGCGAGGCCCCGGTGCAGGATCCGGTCGTCGAAAATCAGGCAGTCTCCCGCCGACATGGCCTGCACGGCAGGTTCTGCCAGGGCGTTTGCCACGGGATCGGTCGGCCGCAGCAGCGCCGGCGTGATCTCCGTCTCCGACTGATACAGCAGGTGATCGCGGTTCAACCACGGCCGCTCGAGGTGGTTCGTCAGCCGGTGGGTGCCGCGCGCCACTTCGGTCGGACCGGCAGCGAGCGGGACATCCGCCAGCGCCAGCAGCACGTTCACGGCATGCGCGGGTCGCCACTCAGCCGCCTCGTGGGGGGAGTCGATGTGCCAGTGTTGCGCGGGCGAGCCAGGACGCGAGAACACGACCCCGCAGAACGACGGCCTGGCCGCGGGCCCCAGCACCGAGCGGACCAACGGCAGCCACGGTACCTCTGGCGCAGTGGAGCCCTGGGCGCCCCATATCGGAAGCAGGTCCTGTTCGCGCATCGGAATGTCAAACCTGCCAGGTGAGCGCTGGACCAGTTCATGGTAACCGTTCCTGCTGCCGATACCGATCGGCCGGGTGCCGAGCGCTTCCATCACGCGAGCAGCGCGCGCGCGCATCACCTCGTTGATCGGGCCGAGGACTGGACCAGTGACGAGGCCGCGCACCAGGACGACGCCATCCGCGGCGAACTGCTCGGGGCAAAGTGCCGTCACCATGCATCTGCTCCTGCCGCCAGTGAAGGTGGATCGTTGGAGCGCATGATTCTAGTCCACCGAACGACCGGGCGCGTAGCAGGAAAGCCTGCCACCACTTGGCGGTGCCGATGATCCGAAAACTGGACCTGCGGTCGCGTGATATCGTCGTCGAGGCGAAGGTTTCCTGAGTGACGGAAACTGCTTGCAACAAGCCGGAGACTTTACGTCATGACATCGCTCGACCTCGACTTCGTGCGCGCGCAGTTTCCCGCCTTCACCGAGCCCAGTCTCGCCGGGTTCGCGCACTTCGAGAACGCCGGCGGTTCGTTCGCGTGCCGGCAGATGATTGCCGCGCTGGAGAGCTTCTACCGGCAGACCAAGGTACAGCCCTACTACGGGTTCGAGCCGTCGGCGACCGCCGGCGCCCGAATGGACAGCGCGCAGGAGCGCCTCGCTGCGTGGCTCAACGTCGCACGCGGACGAACTGCATCTCGGACCCGTCGACGTCGCAGAACACTTACGTGCTGGCGCAGGCGTTCCGGCGGCACCTGCGGCCCGGCGACGAGGTGATCGTCACCAACCAGGATCACGAAGCGAACGTCGGCGCCTGGTGCCGGCTGCAGGACGAGGGCTTCGTGGTGCGCACGTGGCAGGTCGACGCGACCGGCGAGCTGCGACTGGCGGACCTCGAGGCACTGCTCGGCCCGCGCACGCGGGTGGTCGCGTTCACGCATTGCTCGAACGTCGTCGGCAGCATGCACGACGGTGCGCGAGATCACTGACCTGGTGCATCGCGCCGGGCGCGCAGGCCGTCGTCGACGGCGTGTCGTTCTGCCCACACGGGTTGCCGGACATCGCGGCGCTCGGCGCCGACGTCTACCTGTTCTCGCTGTACAAGGTGTACGGTCCGCACCTCGGCGCGATGTACGTGCGGGCCGGGCTCGCCGCGGAACTGCCGTCGCAGAGCCACTTTTTCAAGGGCGACGCGCTGGCGGGACGCTTCACGCCGGCGGGACCGGATCATGCGCAGGTCGCGGCGGTCAACGGCGTGATCGACTACTGGAAGCGATCGCGGCCCGGCACGGCCACGCGGATCGACCGGTGCCGAGCAGGCGGCGGCGGTCCGGCAGCTGCTTCCGCGACCACGAAATCGAACTGTTGCAGCCGCTGCTCGACTTCGCTCGCCGGCCATCCCGGGTGCGCCTGATTGGCGCAATCGACGCGCGACATCGCGCGCACCGACCGTGGCCTTCACGGTGACGGGCCTGTCATCGGCGACGCTCGCCGGCCGTCTCGCAGAGCTGAACATCGGCGTCGGTGTCGGCAACTTCTACGCCTACCGCCTGCTGCAGGCGCTGGGCATCGACACCGACCGACGGCGTCGTGCGCACCTCGTTCGTGCACTACACGTCGCCGGCCGAGGTCGACCGCCTGATCGCAGCGCTCGACGACCATGCTGCGTTGATCCGGCGGTCGCCCCGCGCCATGCATACGCATCGAGCCAGATGACGTCCATGCGCCGCTTGCGACCCCTCCTTTGCGCGGCGCTGCTTCGCCGCGATGCTATCGGGCTCCGTGCACGCGGCCGTGCAGGTGATCGTCGGGCCGACGCCCGATCCCCGACGGCGAAGCAACAGCCGCACGCGACATCACGGTGATGAACGAGAAACTCGCGTTCGCGCTCGCCGTCGAGAGCCCGGTTCCGTACGGCGTGCCGCGCGGCGCAATCGTCGACGTCGCGACCGGTCGTCGGCGGCAAGCCGACAACGCGACCGTGTCGTCTTCGCCGACTTCATCCCGAACAACTGGTCGGCGTGGCCGAACACGTACCAGAAGGTGGACATCGTCGAGCGCGGCCCGCAGCAGGTCGTCGTCAAGGCGACACGCGACTGGGGCAAGGTCACGATCGCGACCACCTACACGCTGCGCGTCGAGCGCCGACCGCATCGAGCTGCAGACGGTCATGACCAACGGCGGCGACGTGCCACTGGCCGACCTGCTGTCGGGCCAGACGTTGTGGCCCAGTGCCGGGTACTTCTTCGGCATCCCTGGTCTCGGCGACCTGCAGGAAGGCAAGTCGACCGGAGCGCTGGCCGATCGCGCCGTCGCTTACGACGCAGACTGGAGCATCACGCTCCATGCGCCGTACCTGAACTTCGTCGGCTCACGCTCGAAGGACCTGTTCCTGCAGCACACGCTGCAACCGGGCGAGTCACGCACGCTTCGATGCGTGGCTGCAGGTCGGCGCGCGGGGCGACCTCAGCCCCGGTCGTCGCGGCTGAGATCGAGCGCGGCCACCTTGCCGGCCGGCACGCTGCGTGGGTCGGTCAAGACCTCGGCGACGGCAAGCAGGTCGACGAGCCGGTCGTGGTCGTCGCGAAGCAACGGCACGCCGTACGCTGGAGTTTCGGTCACGACGGCCGTTACGAAATGCCGCTTGCCCGCTGGCGAGTACGAGATCTACGCGACGGGCAAAGGGTACTCGCAGAGCAAAGCCGGTGCCCGTGACGGTCGCCACGAACGGCGTGGTGACGTCCGATTTCACCGACGTCGAGCCGCCGGGCCGGGTCGACTTCACCGTCGTCGATGCGCGCAGCGACGCAGCCTGCTCGATGCGCGCATCGGCATCACCGCGGGTCAGCGGCAACTGGTCGAGTTCCTCGGCCGCAACACGTTCTTCACCGAACTCGACCGCAAAGGTCGCCTGCAGGCGTCGGTGGCGCCGGGCAGTTACACGCTTCACGGTGTCGTCCGGTGGCGGCTTTCTCGGTCCGAACCAGGCCGTGACGCTCGATGTGCGGCCCGGGCAGACGGCCGATTCAAGGGTGGCGCTGACACGGCTCTTCGACCCACCGACGAGCGGCTGGTATGCGGCAGACCTGCACCATCACGCCGACCAGGCCGAGGGTGTCACGCCACCGGAGTACCTGGCGCGCTCGCAACTCGCCGCCGGACTCGACCTGCTTGTTCGTCAGCGATCACGACTCGACTGCCAACCACGCGACCGCTGCAGAGGATTGCCGACGCGCGCGGCGTGCCGTTCATTCCCGTCGCTCGAGTTGTCGCCGTCGTGGGGACACTTCAATGCGTGGCCGCTGCGGC
Organism: uncultured Gammaproteobacteria bacterium; assembly: GCA_963743995.1. Classification (GTDB taxonomy): domain Bacteria; phylum Pseudomonadota; class Gammaproteobacteria; order Steroidobacterales; family Steroidobacteraceae; genus RPQJ01. The sequence continues at coordinate 36,613 of CAVUSC010000005.1, forward strand.
CCGGACAGAAGCTCGAGATCGACACGGCGACCGCGACCATCGACGAAGTACTGGGTGAAGCGCGCCGACAGGGCGCGATCGTCGTGCAGTCGAATCACCCGTTCATTCCCTACGGTTACCTGGCGAGTCTCGGCGCCGGTCTCGTGCCGGGCGGCTTCAATCCCGCGTTCGACCTCGCTGGAGATCAATGCCGACGTGCCCTACGACCACAGCCGTGCTGGGCGCGATCTGGCAGGCCTGTGGAACGAAGGGCATCGGTACTACCTGTCGGGTGGCACCGACGTGCACGACGTCTGGAACCACGAATCCGGGCGCATCCGCACGTTCGCTCACGTGGCTGGCCCGCTCGACGCCAGTCTCCTACGCCCAGGCCGTGAAGAGCTGGGCACGCGTACGTCAGCTACGGACCGTTGATCGAACCGTCGGTGATGTTCGGCAGTGAATTGAAGGTGAAGCCGGGCGTGCCTTCCCGCTCGCGTTCGAGCTGCGATCGGCGACCGGGCTGAAGCAGGTCAAGTTGATCGGTGCAGGCAAGGTCGCTTTCACGAAGGTCTTCAGTGATGGTCCGCGTGAGGCACGCGTCGAGATTCAAGCCGACGGCGACGGGACACACCTGGTACTCGCTCGAGGTCGAGGACGTCGCCGGCCTGAAGGCCTACTCGAATCCGATCTGGGTCGACGCGATCGAATTGCCGAAGTTTCCGACGCGGCCCTGAATCGCGATGCAGGCGGAGGATCCCATGGCCAGAGGCGAATGCAATTGCGGTGCGGTCAAGTTCGAGATCGACGCAGAACTTTCTGATGTCTACGTGTGCCATTGCTCGATTTGTCGCCGGTCCACGGGAAGCAATGGCATCGCGGTGGTCGTCTTTCCGAAAGACAAGCTCCGCTGGATCCAGGGTGAAGACCACATCGTGATGTGGAGCAAGCCGAATGCCGATTGGCAGACCTGGTTCTGCCGGGTCTGCGGTTCTCCGGTGCCGGGTCAGAACGACCCAGACAGAATGTTCGTGCCCGCAGGTTCCCTGACCCAGGGAGGTGAGGCGCTCAAGGTAACCCACCACATCTGGGTAGGCTCAAAGGCGGGCTGGGACAAGATTGGCGATGCCGGCAAGCAACACACTGAGCAGTTTCGTGGTTAGCGTTCCCGGCATACGAACGCCACAATCTCGGATTGCGTAGCTAAGCTTGACGTTTCAGCTGAGGGCGTGTGAGAACGGCAAGTCGAGCATCGCGTTGACGGAGCGAGATGGGGTGTTTACCCGAACAACTCCATCAGCCGGGGTGCCCCGATGCGTTGCATCGTCTGCAACAGGTTGTACCCGAGTACCGCGATCGACATTTCCGCTCTCGCGCCGCTTAGGCCTCGGCAACTGAAGCGTTTGAAGCCCAGAACGCCCTTCAGCACCGCGAACGGACGCTCTGCGATGCTCGCGCGTTTTCGCATGAGCCCCGGCTCGGCCTGCAGGCGCGCCTCCGAGCGTGAGTAGGCGGCTTCGAAGAAGTGGCGCGTCACGCTGCGCGCGTTGGAGGGGGTGCATTGAGGCTGCAACGGACATTGGTTGCAACCGGTGCGCCGGTACAGGTGCAACTTGCGGCGCGCGTCTTGGGCGTAGCGCCGCAGTTCCTGCCCCGCCGGGCAGCGGTACAGGTCGCGCTCACCGTCGTAGTTGAAGTCCGCCTTCTGATAGAGCCCCGCGGCACTGCCGGGGATGATCCGGCGCGGTACGGTGGCCGTGATTCCAGCGTCATCACACAACTGCAGGTGTTCGCCGTTGGCATACCGGCCATCGGCCACGACCGTGAGTTGTTCGACGCTCAGGGCCGCCTTCGTCCGCACCTCCATGCCCGGGCGATCGCCGAGTACGGGCTCCAGTTCCCGGAGGTAGTCAGAAAGTCTCCCATTCTCACTGTCTTGCAGCAGTCGATACTGGTCACGCAGCGCCTGCGTATCGGTGTCCTCGCGCGACAGCAAGCGCAGGAACCGGTTGTATTCCGGCTCAGCGTAGCTGCCAGCGAGTGTCTTGCTACGCTGATACTCGGCCTCGGCATCGTCGTAGCGACGCAGCGCGGTGAGGTTCCACTGCTGATCGCGCGAGACGAACATCGCCAGCGACTCGATCGCCTGCAGCTCGCCCACGATTCTGGCAGTTTCCTCGAGCCGGCCCACCGAGAGGATCAAGTTGATGTACGGATAGGTGTGCTCCCACGACCTGGGGCTCGACTCCATGATTGCCCTGGCGACGGCGATGGCTTCGACCCACTTACCTTCGGCGAACAGCGCATAGGCGCGCTCCCGCTTTACGATCCAGCTGTCCGGTGCCAGTGCCACTATGCGCTCATGTGCCGCTGCCGCCTCCACCCGCAGCTGGGCTGCCTCGGCGGGCTGCGTGCGTGCCGCCAGTTCTGTCAACGACTGCGCCAGCGCATCCCAAGCCAGCACGAAGCCGGGATCCAGCGCGACCGCCTTGCGCGCGGTTCAGCGTGCCGATGTCCAGCTTCACCGGCAACGCCTGCGCGACGTCCTTCGCAATCTCGTCCTGCACCGCGAACACGCCGCTCAGGCTACGGTTATAGGTCTTCGACGCACTGCTGCGTGCCATCTTCGGCGCGGACCAGCTGCGCAGTGACATGCAACTGGTCGCCATCCTTGCGCACGCTGCCTTCCAGCAGGTGCCCAACGCCAGGCTTTGCGCCGATCTCCCTCAAGTCCTCGTTCTTGTCCTTGAACCAGAAACTGGAAGTGCGTCTGGTCAACCGCAGCGCCGGAATTCGCGCCAGCCGGTTGAGGATCTCCTCGGTGAGTCCGTCGGAGAAATAGTCCTGCGCCGGGTCGGCCGAGAGGTTGGCAAAGGGCAACGCGGCGAGCGTCACGCCGGTTTGCGCCACGGCACGGGCCGGTGTGGAGGTTGTCGCAGCCGTGGGCGCGACGTTCCCGCTGCGGGGAAGCTGGGCCCACTACAGGCCCGCGGCCGCAAGCAGCGCGGCCCCGATTCCGAGGGCAACCCTGAGGCGCGCGACCTTGCTGCTTGCAGGCGCCGCGCAACGATACGATGCTGCGCGAGCCCTGGATCCTTTCGTGCCTGGCCGGTAGTGCGCCGCACGTCATCGTTGAATGTTCGCCACCGGGGATCGGTGACATCGCCGCTCCAGCCTGTCAGATCCGCCGTGAGGACCGGCTCGAAGATGACGTGCCGCTCTTGCAAGGCTCGATCGTCACCGGAACCAGCCGACGTGTTGCCCGCGCCTGCGTAGCCTCCGCGCGCACCCAGTCGGATTCCACCGAACGCCTCGACCAGAGCACCACGACGGCCTGGCATTCGACCAGCGCCCTCTCGCTTGCCCGGTCAAAGGCCTCGCCGGCATGAATCGCCTGGTCCCACCAGACGCCAAAACCTTCGCGCTCCAGTCCCGTCGCCAACTGGTGCGCGATCTTGCTGTCGTCCCTGCTGTAGGAAACGAAGACGTCGGCCATGTCGGAAGCTCGCTCCTTCGCTCCGATCATGCCATAGCCTCATTTCGGCCGGGACGGCTCAACGGCCGTTGCAGGCGCAGCCAGGCGGGATGGCTCGCCCGGATCAGCCTGTTACTACAATCAGCGGCGCTTTCGAACCGGAATGCTCACACTACATCTCGATTCCAGCGCCAGATTCGCATTGACCCGAAGCTGGCCGGAAAAGTCGACGTTTATGGCCGAGACAGTGCTTGCACCGGAAGCTGGCGGGCTACTGGAGAACCCGAACCCACTGCAACTGTAATTGCCAGGCCCTGTCGTACTCTTGATGCCATCGCTGAAGGTCATGACGCCGTCTGTCAAATTCAAGGACCCGCCTCCATTGAGGAATTCGTCGAATGGACCCGGTTCTCCATTCGGCAGTCGGCAACTCATACTTCCCGGAATCACGTCATAACTGCCGTCCAGCGCTGCCTGCACGCTCTGCGGCGTGCACGTGCTCGCGCTGCGCACGGTGATTGTCCCGGAGCCGTTCAGGTCCGGACGCACGACGCTGGTAGCCGTCACTTTGTAGGTGCCCGCCGTGTTTTGGGCGTCGTCCACAACCCCTCTGCGGTGATCTGACCACCCGTTACGGACCAGGTCACGCGAGCGTCTGCCAGGCCGACGACGTTGGCTGAAAACTGTATCGGCCCCTCGCCAACGTAGACCTCGGAGGTGGCCGGAAAGACGTCGACTCGAGCGCCGAGCACCGACCGGTTGAACGAGATGTTGAATTGATCCGGCATGACCGGATCGGTGACGGTCAGGTCTGTATTGAATGCGAATACCTGGAATCCATAGTCGCCGCCCCGTACCAGTGCCGGCGAGAGTCCGCGGAGCGTGGCAAGCGGCGCAAACGCAAACTGGCGAGGCTCGAGCAAGACATTGTTACCGCGGTCAAACACGCGCACCTGGTAGGACTGGGCGTCTGGCACCGCATCCCATGAACCGGTGATGCTGGTGCTGCTCACCTGCAGGGCGCTGATGTTCGTCGCCAGAGGCAGTGACTGCGTCGTGTCGACATCGAAAGAGGCCAGCACGTCCTCACCGCCGATGGCCGCACGGACCGTATAGGTTCCAGACCGCACCGGCGCATTCAACGTGTAGAACTGCCGCACCGCCGAAGCGGGGTAATTGACAACCAGGTCCACACCGTTGTTCCAGCCGCTGGCCGGCGGCCCGCTGATCGTCACTGGTGTATTGACTGGAACGAGAGCGCCTTCGTCGCTGCGCAGCTTAACTAGCAGCGAAGTGCCGGGCTCGTTCAGCAGCGCACTGCGAAACACCCCGCCTGAGGCGCTGATGCCACTGACCGGTTTGGTTACCTCGAGGCCCAGGATCTCAGTGGCAGGATCTTGCTGACCACGAACGCGAAGACCTCGTCGTCGGTCAGAAGTCCAGGAACCACGAAGCTGGTGGAGAAGTCGGTTTCATCTGCGACAGGATCGATCGTGGCGAGCAGCTCCGTCGTCAACGGCCCGGTGCGGCGCCTGATCTCGATGCGTTCGACGTTGTAATCGACCAGCAGGAAATCAAGCGTGTTCTCATCGAGCTTCACGGTCACGTTGACCTCGTCGCCGGCGAGGTACGTAGTCTTGTCGAGCCGCAAGGTACCCTGTGGCGACTGTGCCAGCGGCTCGGCTGTCGCGAACTCGAGCGACGGCACGGTGACCCCCTCGAATCCCAGCTTGTCGACGAGGTCCTGGATGTCCTCGCCGGGCTCGATGCCCGCCTGTAGCGACAACTTGTAGTTGGATGCGAAGTCCGTGCTGGCCGACTGCACCGAGGGCACGGCAAACTCACCTTCAAGCCCGAAGCCCAGCTTTGCCCCAAGCACTTTGACCTGCAGCGTGTGGATCAGTGCGCTACCGATCTTGGCCTTCGCGAAGCCGTACATGGACAGCCCCGCCTCGACCTTGGGCTCGAATGGCTCAGCCTCGAATCTGGGCTCGAAGCCGCGCTTGTCCGCCGGCGCGGAACCCTCGAAGTCCAGGTCGCACTCCTGGGGGCTGCACTTGAGGTTCCAGCCGAGTACTCCGCCGACGAATGCCTTGGCGCCTGTCTCGATGCTGGCCGTTGTAATCTTGCCGCCCAGTTCGACGCCAGGGCCAATTCGAGAATCGTCCCAAACAGCAGGCCGAGAACGCCCGGAAATGGAATCGTCTTCTCCAGCCACACGTATTCGCAGCTGGCCTTGCCGGCGAACGCAGCCTCGACTGTGATCGTTTCTTCGACCTCGAACGTCGGCTCGGCTCTCAGCGCGTATGTCTTCAGGCCCTCCGTATCGTTGGCCTGGACCTGGAACTCGCCGACGAGAGTGATGGTGACAGTCGGCTCTCCTGACACGACGATCGGAAACGGCACACCCAGGGGCTCCAGCCCCTCATTCTCGAAATTGCACGCGGGCTCGTCGGCACTGGTCCCGACGGCCTCAGGTGCGGCGGCAAACTCGCTCGTTCCGGCCTGCTTGCCGTTTGCACGTGCCGCCGGCGGCAAACCCTTGGTCAACGCAAGCGAAGCAGCCGTTGCCTTCGGCCTGAAGGAGTACGTGCTGCCGACCACCGTCACGTCGAAGGCTGCGAGCACCTCAGCCGGGACCACCACGTCCTGAGCAATGTCGAACGTCTCGTCGACCGAGTAGCTTTGCAGCAACTCAGGCAGCGGCACCAGAAGCAGCCGCAGTCGCTGGTTCCTGCCCTCGTCGCTGACTGCGATTACTCTCCCGCCGACCGGTACCATCCCGGTGTTGAGGAGCTTGTCGCCCTCGACGAAGCCCATCCCGCCACGCACGACGACTTCGTAAGCGTTGTTGAGCGATGGACGTGTCGTCGCGTCGACAGCCATTGGACCGGCAACGAAATCGGAGTCCTCGATGAGCCGCACGTCCGCCGCAGGCACGGCGACGGTGATCCATGCAGGATTCGACTCAAGCTCCCCGAAGCGCGCCCGGATGCGTCCGATTCCCAATCCCGCACCTGCGGTGACAACGCCTTGCGCGGTCACAGTGACGATGCCAGGTGATTCAGACGTCCAGGTCAGGTCGCTACTCGTCCGGCGGTTCCCAGCGGCGTCAACCAGCACACCACTGAGCGCTTGACTCGAATTCGGTTGCAGCAGCGCGGCAATCGGGTCGATCTCGACGCGCACCGGGACAAATTCAACCACCATCGGACCCGAGGAGACATACGAGGTCGACCGCGGAGCCTCGGGCGACGGATGCTCCGGCGGCTGGTGACTGACGAATGACAGTCCCGGCGGGACGGTGGCGCTGTTTTCCTGGGTCACTGCGCCCGAGGCTCAGCTCTGCCGCTGTCAACGCGGCCGTGGCGACTGCCTGCGTCTGACCGGTGACGTCGGGAACGATGGCATTGGGATTGACGATGGGTACCGGTGTCACGACCACGGAGGCGCTGTCGTTGGTTGAACTCGGGTCGATCGGCGTCGAAGCCGACAAGCTCGCGGTGTTGGTGTAGTCGCCGCTCGCAAGCACCAGGTCGCCGTGATCGACAGCTTTGCATCGGTCCCGCTGCTGACGTTGCCCACCGTCCAGGCCCCGGTGGTGTTGCTGTAACTCCCCTGCGTCAGGTTGGCACTCACGAACGCATAACCGTTCGGCAGCACGTCGATCACGCTGACGCCGTTTGCGTTCGACGGGCCAATATTGCCCACCGTCACCGTGAATGTGACGTTCGTGCCGACGGTCGGCGTTGTGTTGTCGACTGCTTTGTCGACGGCCAGATCGCTGCTGACGACTGTGAGAGTGGTCAATGCAGGGGTGCTGTCATTATTCCCGCTGTCGCGGACGACCAGTTGCAGTGCGTAGCTGCCGGCCACGTTCGGCACGAAGCTGCGCGCGGCGGAGTCCTGGCCGACCGGCGTCCCGACCGCGAGGCCGCTACTCGTGACGTAGCCAGCCGGCGCCGCGACCAGCGTGAAGGTGTAGCCGAGCAATTGTGCCGGGCGCGACATCGGTGGAGCCACTGCCGTCCAGCGTCACGGTCGCGCCCACGTCAATCGGGTTCGGGGACACGCCGAGCTCCGCGCTTGGAGCGATGTCGTCCACGAAGGTCACCGTGATCGTGACGCTTGCCGTGGCCGTTCCGCCCAGGCCGTCGCTGATCGTGTAATTGAATTCGTCCTGGCCCGTGAAGCCCGCAGTTGGTGTGTAGCGGACCTGCGTGCCCAGGATGACCGAGGTGCCGTGCGCCGGTGTCGTTACGGACTGCACTGAGAGTGTGTCGTTGTCGGCGTCAGTGTCGTTCGCGAGCGCGTCGATGACGACCGGCGTGTCGCGCGGGGTGGTCGCGATGTCATCCGCTGCGATAGGATCCGCATTGGTCGCGGTCGTGTTCACCATGGCCGGCGCGCTGTCCGAGCGGCCATCATTGACGATGAGTTGCGAGGTGTACAGCCCGGGAACGTCCGCCGTGAAAATGGGATTGATTGCGAACGGATCGGACAACTGGGCGACGCTGCCGGTGGGCTGATTCAGCAGCGACCAGGTGAAGCCGAGCGGGTCGTTGTCGGGATCAGAGGATGCGCTGCCGTCCAGCTGCACGACGGACCCGGCTTGAATTGTTTGGTCGGTCCCAGCGTTCGCGGTCGGCGGACTGTTCTGCGTCGACACGAGTACGGTGTCGGTGCTCGACGCCTTGCCGTCACTGACTGTGAGCTGGGCGACGTAGTCCCCCAACTTGTCGACCATGAAGCTCGGTTGCGACGAATCCGCCGCTGTGAGCGTCGCGGCGCTACCCGTCGGGCGCGACAACATCGACCATGCATACGTGAGCACGTCGCCGGTATCCGGATCGGACGATGCGCTGCCGTCGAGCTGGGCGGTACTGTCGAGCGGCACGGTCTGATCAGCGCCGGCATTGGCAGTGGGCGCCGTGTTGGCCGGTCGCGTGGTGATCACGACAGTGTCGGGGGTACTGGAGACCGTGCCGTCGTCGACGACGAGTTCCACGACATACCGTCCTGCGACGTTGGACGTGAACTGGGGTGTGGCTGTCGACGGATTGGTCAGCGTGGCGGCACTACCGTCGGGCTGCGACAGAAGGTTCCACGCATACTTCAGCGTGTTGCCGTCGACGTCGCTGGACTGCGTGCCATCCAGTTGTACCGGGTCGCCGAGGTCGACGGTCCGATCGGTCCCGGCGTTCGCCACCGGCGCGGTGTTCTGCGTCGTGATGGTAACCGTGTCAGCGGCGCTGTCCTGCTTGCCGTCATTGACCACCAGCTGCAGGACGTAGTTCCCAGGCTGGTCGATCGCAAAGGTCGGCCGCACAACGGTGCCGCTCGAAAGCGCGGCGGTACTCGTCGTCGGCCTGCTCACAAAGGACCACTTGTAGGTCAGCGCATTGCCATCACCGGCGGTTGAGGCGGAGCCGTCCAGCGTAACGAGTGAGCCGACGTAGACAGTCTGATCCGCGCCAGCATCGGAAACTGGCGCCAGGATGCCACCACAAGTGTCGCAATTGATTGTCCAGCGCAGCGCGCTGCAGGTTGACTCTGCGAACGCGACTATCGCCGACCACTTCTTGCGGTTGACGCTGGTTGGCAGTTCGAGTCGAATCGAAAACGTGTCCTGGCTGATGACTGGCCACTTTGGCTTAGTGGGAACGGCTCCGAAACGGACCAGCCCGTCCAGAACCGTGATGCTTGCGGAACTGCTGGTGAGCGTCGCCGAGACGTTGAGCGCCGGATCGCCTCTATTGAGGACTCCTGCCCGTGCGACGATCTCGATGGTGGGTTTCGATGCATTCGGCACCTGCGTGACCTGCACGAGGCGATAGCCAAGCGGCGCGATGCTCAGAAGCGGCGCCGCCCACGCGATCCCGATGCTCAAGAATGCGGCGAGCATCACGAGCCCGCGGTACATAAGGTGTCGCTGGGTATTCATGCTGGAACTCCGGTCGACGATGGCATGGCGCAGGGCAAGCAACTTCTGCGCCACGCTCGTCCCGACGACGTTTCTTGATCGCTGTGACATGAGATGGCGGCAGTTCTCCGCACGGACGTTGGAGGTGTTTCGCCGACTCCTCGTTCTCTGTTCAACATTGGATGGCTTTCAAGTCATCCGTACTGGCTTTGCAGGACTAGGTAAGGTCGTGGAAAACGCCCGCAGGCCATCTGCAGATACCGTCGCCGCTACGCTATTGCGTGAAGCCGGACCGGCGGCGCCAGCCGCGTGCTGCAGGCAAGGCCCGGTTGCGATGACGACGAGCAATACGCCATGCGGCAGGCGCGCGCCTCGCAGCTGCCTGCGATTTGTCGTAGGGGCGCAATTCATAGCGTTCTCCGTGGTGGGCACGTGCTGCGCTCAACCTGAATACCGAACCGTCCCGATCGCGACTGGCGCGGTTCGTACCAGCGTCGGTACGAACTTAGGTCGGCATCGGCGACCCTGCAACGGTCGTTTCCTGAAGCTTTCTGAATTCGCTTCTGCGCGGTGGGCGCCAGGATGGATCTATCGTGCGCCGGTCATGGTAGCGAGCTGATCGGGGGGGGGTTCTGCCGGATCCCCACTCGCAGCCCGGCGCAGAGTCGCGGCAATCTATACGCGTACCGCGGGAATCAGCCCTCGGATCGACCGCGTGCCAGCGGTCGTAGCTGCAGCCCTGGCGCAACTCATACGACCCGTTAACCCAGGATCGAGCCGGATCACGCGGCTCTCCGGTCTTTCCGACACGGTAGAACTTCGTCCGAACCCAAGTCGCAATCGCACAAGCGCTGCGTCAAGTCGCAAGCGCCCACGAGACCGCCTGATCCCACGACATCGCCAGTGCCATTGCCCGTTCGTGCTCATAGCGATGCTCGCCTATTGCCTTGCGGGCAACATCGAGTGCTCGTTCGTTCATCGCCGGATCGTCCGGGGGCAATGTGCAGTCCCTAGTGGAAAAATGCGCCGCCGCCGCCGTCAGCAACCTGACTGTTCGATCGGGCCTATCCTGGCTCAACGCGAGCCTCGCAAGGAAGCGTAGTTGTTGTCCGGCGTCGCCGACCCGGCCTTGTTCACGATTCAGCGCAAGGCTTTCCTTCACGTATTCGAGGGCCATTGCATATGTCTTTTCCGCATAGGCGATTTCCGCTAACTGATGCAGATTGCGAGCAATGCGGTAGTTGTCCAGATGTTCGCGCGAGATCCTCAGCATCTCCACTGTCAACTCGCGTGCAGAGGCATGGTCGCCCTGCCTTAGCGCGATTGTGCCCAAGTAGTGCGAAGAGGTGGTCAACCCCCAAGTATCCTCGAGCGCGGCAAACCTGGAGCGTCCTTCCAGCAAATGCGGTCGCGCCTCGTCCTCAGTTCCGGGGGTGTACGCCAAGACGACTCCGAGGTAAGTCTGTGCAAGTGCAACTCCCCACGGATCGCCGAGTTCACGAAAGCACGCCAGAGCTTCCGCCATGGTGGCCCGTGCACGATCCTTGCCATGGACCGTGGCCGCGGGTATCCCGAGATGAAAGAGTCCGAACGCCAGCCCTCGGCGATCGTCCGTGCGTCGCCACAACTCGACACTTTCCTGCGCGAGCTCCAAACCCGCCCGCAGGTCCCCGGAGTACGTCGCCAACCGCGCGGCGCCGGACAGTGCCTTTGCTCGCAACGCGAGATACTGGTCCTGGTGCGGCAGGTCCATGGCGCGATGTAACCAACTTAGCCCCTCTCGCAACTGGCCGGAGAAGTACCACATCCAGGGCAAGGCTCCGGCCAGCCGCAGCCCCGCTAGCGTGTCCGACTGCCTCAGAATGCAGAACTCAAGTGCGGCGCGGAAGTTGTTCAACTCCGCATCCAATTGTGCAAGCGGGGTCTTCCTGAACGGACTTGTCAGTAGAGGCTCCAGCCGTTCGGCAAGCCCGATGAAGTACTCTGCATGTCGCTTGCGGACTGCCGTTGGATCGCGTGCTGCTTCAAACCTATCTAGCGCGTACTCGCGGACAGTATCCAGCATGTTGAATCGAGGTTCGCCATTGATGTCCTCAATTAACTGCACCAAGCTCTGATCAACCAGCGCTTCCAGGCAATTGGCCGTTTCCTCCTGCGCAGGCTCGAACCCAGCGACCGCGCCGGCCGCTTCCAGGCTCCAGCCGCCTGCAAAGACGAACAACGTCTGGAAGAGTTGCTGCTCATCTTCGTTCAGGAGTTCAAAGCTCCAATCGATCGCATTGCGGATGGTCCTTTGCCGCTCCGGCAGGTCCCTGTTCCTGGAGGTCAGAACCAGCATCCGGCGGTCCAGCCGCACCAGTAGCGCATGCGCAGACAGAATCCTCAATCGTGCCGCCGCCAGCTCGATGGCCAGAGGCAAGCCATCGAGGCGACGACAGATCCGAGGCACCACGGCAGCATCCGCGTCTGAATGGCCAATGATGCGTCCCGCCGCTCTCGCCCGCTCGACGAACAACTGCACGGATGGCGAATCGAACGCAATCCTGGCTGGCTCTTGCGGATCGGGAACTGCGAGCGGCGGTACAACAACGTCGTTTTCCGCGGACAGATGCAGCACTGCCCGGCTGGTAACGAGCACTTTGAGCCGGGGCACGACTCAAGCAGCCGGGCAATCATCGGCGCGGCGGCAACCACCTGCTCGAAGTTGTCCAGCGTGAGCAAGACTTCGCGGCCACTCAGGTGCGCAATCAACAGCTCCTCGACCGAGCGGCTACCGGTCGCTTGAACATTGAGTACCGCCGCGATGGCCGAGGCCACATAGCTCGCATCGCGGACGGGGGCCAGCAGGACGATGAAGCTGCCGCCCGCAAAGTCGTGCGTCAGCTCGGCAGTCACTTGCAAGGCGACGCGGCTCTTCCCTGCTCCACCAGCACCCGTCAACGTTACAAGGCGTACATCGCGCCGGCGGACGAGTGCACATATGGAGGTCGTCAGTTCATCGCGCCCGAAGAGCCGTGGCGATGGTTCTGAAGACGGGTGCGCAACGTTGCTGTCGCGCGCAACGTCCCCTTCAGGTTTACTTCGCTCATCGTCTGGCACGAGAGCAAATCGATATCCCCGCCCCGACACCGTCACGATGGCGTCGGCTCCCAGCAGCTTGCGCAGTGTCATCACGTGAACTTGGAGGTTATTTTCCTCCACCACGAGCCCTGGCCAGACGACCGCCATCAGTTCCTGTTTGGGCACAAGGCGGCCACGCCTCTCAATCAGGGCTTCCAGCAGATCGAACGCCCGGCCGCCAAGCATTGCTGGTTCTCCAAGCGAATACAGCGTCCTGGAGTCGAAGTCGATGCGCAGCCTGGCATCTCTGAATTTCAGTTGGCGTTGCGCAATCTTCATCTCCACATGGTCCCGTCCATTCTGGTGTAGTTGTGCATCTATTCCGGAATAGAATATGGAGCCTTAAACACCCCCTGAGTTTTACCGCCCATTGCGCGCGGATCGGCAGGTCGTCCGCTCGGTTCAGCGCGTGCTTTGCCAGCACCACCAATAGGCCGGATAGATGGGGGTTATGTCAACGGCGAGCGTGCCCCAGGACGGAGTCCCGAGCGAACGGTGATCAGGTGTCATCTTTCGGCGTAATGGAGCCACTGGGTTTTCGGCATATAGGAGCCAGGCAGCTTTCGGCTGCGGATTCAACTGGTCGATGCAACACCTAGACTCTAATCGTAGAGCGGAGGGTGTTGTAAATGAAATACCGCACTAGGACTTTCTACACGGCAACCCAGAAGGCGCTGATGTGGGAGCGCTGGCAGGCGGGCGACACGTTGCACTCGATCGCGCGCATGTTCGACCGCAGGCATACTTCGGTCCACCATATTTTGGCGAGATCGGGCGGCATTCGGCCGGCGGCTCGAACGCGCTCGACGCAAGTTCTGGCGCTGGCGGAGCGCGAAGAGATATCTCGCGGAGCTAAAGTCGGCCTGTCGGTCCGCGCCATTGCCCGTTTGCTGGGGCGCGCTCCGAGTACGGTGAGCCGGGAGATCCGCCGCAATGGCGGTCGTTGCAGCTATCGCGCGAGCACGGCCGAGCAAGGCGCCTGGGATCGGGCACTGCGTCCGAAGCGCTGTAAACTGGCCCAGAATCGCGCACTGGCCCGCCTGGTGGCCGGCAAGCTGCGGCTGCAGTGGTCGCCGTACCAGGTGGCTGGCTGGCTCAAGCGCACGTACCCGCAGGATGAGACGCTTCAGGTGTCCCACGAGACGATTTACCGCACGCTGTTCATCCAGGCTCGCGGGGCCCTGAAGAAGGAGCTTCTGCAGCACCTGCGACGGACGCGGGGCATGCGACGCTCGCGTCACTACTCGATGAAGACCGCCACCCACGGTCGAATCACAGAGACGGTGTCGATCAGCGAGCGGCCAGCCGAGGCGGAAGACCGAGCTGTGCCGGGTCACTGGGAAGGGGACCTGCTCTTCGGCAGCAACAACAGCCAGATCGCGACACTGGTTGAACGCCAGACACGCTATGTGATGCTCGTTCGAGTGGCCTGGAAGGACAGCGAGACCGTCATCAATGCGCTCATCAAGCAGGCGCACAAGCTGCCTCGCGAACTCTACAAGTCGCTGACCTGGGATCGCGGCTCGGAGATGGCCGAGCACAGGCGCTTCTCGCTGGCGACGGACGTGAAGGTCTACTTCTGCGATCCGCAGCAGCCGTGGCAGCGCGGTTCGAACGAGAACACCAATGGACTGCTGCGTCAGTACTTCCCAAAGGGCATGGATCTATCGGATATTAGCCAGAGCAAGCTCAACTCTGTTGCTCGTCAGCTGAACGAACGTCCCCGGCAGACGCTCAACTTCGAGACACCGGCAGAGCGCTTTGCTCAATGCGTTGCGTCGACCGGTTGAATCCGCAACCAGGAACGGACCTTGGAATGATGTCCGCAATAACCGCGGAAGCCCATTTCAAGACTCCGAATGTCCAGTTCACTAGGACAAGCACCAGCCACGAGTTCGCGTCGGTCAACGAGATTCTGAAGGAACTCAAGCTCGTCCGCGTCTACGGCGGCATGCACTTCCGCTTCTCATCTGACGAAGGCGCGACGCTCGGCAGAAGGACCGGCCGGCGACTTGCGGGTTCATCAGAGCGGCGGGTTGTGTGCCTGCAGGAAGGCGCCATCCGCTCGAGCATCTGCAGCCGAGTCTCGCCGCGAGACAGCCAGTGATCCTCGCCGTCCATGATCAGCGTCTCCGCCGGCTTGCCGGCCTGCTTCAGCGCCTTCTCCATGAACCGGGTCTGCTCCAGCGGCACGACCGTGTCGTCCTTGCCGTGAATCAGCAGGACCGGGATCACTGATCCTGTCCGCGTGTTCCGCTGGCGAGATCTCCGTCAGCACGGGGTCGCCCGGATCGTCGGCGCCCATGAACCGCGACCAGTAACGAAGCGCATCATGACCATTGCGTCGCTTGCTCCATGTCAGCATGCGACGCATGTCTGATGGTCCGGCGACCGAGGCCGCACAGCGGTAGGTCGCAGATTCGAACGCTGCCCCGGCCAGCGCGGCATAGCCGCCGTAGCTTGCGCCGACGATGCAGACACGCTTCGGATCGACGATGCCCTGCGCGGCGAGGTGCTGCACGCCGTCCGAAAGGTCGGTCTGCATCTTGCGGCCCCATTCGCCGTATCCCGCCTCGGTGAACGCGGCGCCGAAGCCTGACGAACCGCGAAAGTTCGGTTGCAGGACCGCGTAGCCGAGCGAGGCGAGCGCCTGCGACCACCAGTCGAAGCCGGGCACGTCGCGGGATTCGGGCCCACCGTGCGGCAACACCACGAGCGGCAGTTTCTCGGCCGCACGGCCCTTGGGCAGGGTCAGGTAGCCGCTGATCTCGAGGCCGTCCTTCGCCTTGTAGCGGATCGTTCGCACCTCGGCGATGTCGGCCGGCTTGAGCGCCTGATAGACGGAGCCGATTTCGAAGGCCGTTCGATTCTTGAGGTCGACCATCGCGTAGGACGCCCCTTCCGTCGGCGAGTCGATCTTCACCACCACGCGGCTGCGATCCGTTGACCAGTCGACGAGCGTTACGCGCTGGCCTTTGTACGCCGCCATGATCGCGTTCCAGGCCGCGCTGTCGGCCGCGTCGAGGAACTCGTAGCGGTCGTCGTCGCCCACCAGCGTGTGGAAACCGATGAGTCGGTGGTTCAGCGGGTCGTGGATCGTCGAGCCGAACGATTTCTCGCTGAAAGGCTCTCCCCAGGCCGGCGACGAGGCGCTGACCTCCCGCAGGGCCATGGTTTCGTCCAGAGGTTCGACGACCAGAATCGAGGTTCCATCGCGGCCGATGCCAGCCAGCCAGGGACGTTCAATGGGTGCGTCGATTGCTGGCAGCTGCTTCCATCCCGACTCGGTGTGAATCCTCAGGCTCCAGCGTCCCGACGTCGAATCGTAGAGAGTTTCTGCCAACGGCTCGCCATCGCCGCCGATCAGCCAGTCACTGGTATCCGGATGACCGGCGTCGACCAGTTGTTCGCGGCCTGACTCGAGGTCGACGCGAAAGAGTGACAGCCGGCCTTGGCCGCCGATGAACTCGATGCCGGCGAAGAAGGCCACAGGCTTGCCGTCGATGGTCCGAATCATCGGTAAGCCGAAGCTGACGTTCAGGTGATCCGCGGAGCGCGTGATCTGGCCTTCCAGCAGCGGGGTGACCTTCCCGGTCGCCAGATTGAGGTCGACCGTCGTCGCCCATTCGGCCCGGGCGGCCTGCACGAACGGAATGTTGGCGGTGGTCGTCGACATGATCAGCAGGTGATCCGGGCCGGCCCAGGTCAGGTCGCGGACCTTGGTGCTGCCGGCGCCGAACACCTTGGTCGTGCCGGCCTTGAGATCCCGGATGGCGACCCGACGTTCGTCCCCGGTCGTGATCATCAGTGCCAGCTTCTGGCCGTCCGGTGAGATTGAAACCATCTCGATCGTCGGTAGCCGCCCGTAAGCTCCCAGCGGCGCCGCGACGGACACACAGGCGACGAACGCCTGCAGCACCAGGGCGACCAGGGCGGGACAGATCTTGGAACCCAAGGTGTCATCCTCCGTGTGACAGCAGACTGCACTTCGACGATTGCAATGAGTGTCGAAGGAATTCATGCGGAATCGCGGGTGCAGCCGTTTCCACTCCCACGCTGTCGTGGAGACAGGCACCTTCGCGACGCGACGCAGAGTGTACCGGCCATCCTCGGGGACGGGAATCGGCCTCGACGGCATGCAGGTCGCCGGGGCTGGCCGGCGGATGCGTCGGCAGTAAGCATAATCGTGCGCGTCGCCTCCCTCGTGTCGCAGGGCAAACTTGAGGCGACTAGGGACCTCAAGAGATTCCGATACAGCGAAGTGAGGCTTCCGCAGAACAGTGCATCCTCGAGGTCCGGTTAGGGTCGTCTCCTGCCTCTCGGATATTTAAGGTGCCCTTGGTTTCGGTGATAGTTCGATCTCCTGCATTCGCCGCGCTGCTGTTGGTCGCCAGGTGCGCGACGCAATCGCCGCTTATTCCCGTCGAGTTCGGATACGTCGATGTTCCAGCAGAGCGCAGGATCGAGGTGAACTACCGACACAGCACGAATGTCGCCATGTGCTTGCTCCCGGAGCATTGGCCCAGTCACGCAGGAAAGATCAATCAGGCGAGCGACATAGTGGCGCTTGTTATCGGCGAGGAGCGATTCCCAATCGTGGACTTCAATACCGGATATTGCCCTCTCGGCTGTGCAACCGAAGTTGCACCTGGGACCGTCGTCTCGAGTTCCATTTCATATGCGGACTTCGGGCTTCCGCAGCGTCTCGCGGACAGGCCGAAAACCCAGGAGTTCACTCCGATGGCGTTTGCGTGTAGTCGAAAGTGACGCCAAAGGCAGCAAGGGGTCGATCCAAGACCATCGTCGCGCGGCCTCAGCTCGCAGTCGACACTCGCTCCCTCAGCGTGAGCGACACAAACCCCATCGCCATCACGCAGCAGAAAATCATCGTCGTGAACACGCCGCCCCAGCCCCAGTGGTCGGCGATCCAGCCGACGCCGGTGCCTGCGATGGCCGAGCCGAACGCATAACCGAAGAATCCGGTGAATCCCGCCGCCGTGCCCGCCGCCTTCTTCGGCACGAGTTCAAGTGCGTGCAGGCCGATCATCATGATCGGGCCGTAGACGAAGAAACCGATGACGATCAGCGACGCCATGTCGATCCACAGCGGGCCGGTACGGTTTAGTCCATACACGACCAGGCCAAACAGCGTGAGTCCCATGAACAGGATGGTTGCCGGGCCGCGGCGCCCGCCGAAGATGCGGTCCGACACCCAGCCGCACAGGATCGTGCCCGGAATCGCGGCGTACTCGAACATGAACCAGGCCGCGCTCGACTGGTGGAATGAAAAGCCTTTCGCGGTCTCGAGGTAGGTCGGGATCCAGTTCTGCACGCCATAGCGCACGAAGTACACGAATGCATTCGCTGCAGCGATGGCCCACAGCAGCCGGTTGTTGAGCACATGCGAGAAGAAGATCTCGCGGAAACCGAGGGTGCGTTCGGAGTGCTCGGAGTAGTTCGGCGGCATGTCGTTGCGATACACCTCGATCGGCGGCAGGCCGCAGGTCTGCGGTGAATCGCGCAACAACACGAACACCAGCACGGCGATCGACGCCGCCACCAGCGCGTTGAAGTAGAACTTGGCGCCCCAGTCGCCGAACAACCCGACACCCACCACGGCCAGCGCGGCGACCAGGCCGCCGCCGATGTTGTGTGCCGTGTTCCAGAACGCGACCACACGGCCGCGTTCCTTCGCGCTGAACCAGTGCACCATGGTCTTGCCGCTGGGCGGCCAACCCATGCCGTTGAACCAGCCGTTCAGCGCCTGCAGCAGGATGATCAGTGTCAACGAGGCGTAGATGCCCTTGAACAGGCCGAACGAAGCGGTCACGGCGGCCGATAGCAGCAGGCCGAGCGGCATGAACCAGCGGGGATTGCTGCGATCGGACACTGAGCCCATCAGGAACTTCGAGACACCGTACGCAATCGACAGCGCGGTCATCGCGGTGCCCAGCTGTGCCTTGGTGTAGTCGGGGTATTCGCGCAGGATGTCGGGGATCGCCAGTGACAGGTTCATGCGCACCAGGTAGTACGCGGCGTAGCCCACGAAGATCGCGACGAAGACCTGCCTGCGCAGGCGCTTGTAGTCGGCGTCCGTCCGGTCGATCGGAAGAGCGTTCAAGCGGGTCCCCTGCACTCGAAACGTTCGGGGCCTGCGCGGCCGCCTTGGTGTTCTGCGTTCGTCGGCTATAGTACCGGTCGGCGGGTCCATCGGGCCCGTTCTCGCATCATTGGTCCCGCTTCCCGATCAAGAGGCCAGAATCCCCGATGAGAACAACGAAAGGTATGTTCGCGAGCGGCCTGCTGGCGCTGAGTTTTGCGGCAGTCGCATTCGCCGCCGACGCCCCGAGCCGGACAGGCATCGATGCACCCGAACTGGCCGCGCTCGGTCAGTACACTGTCGGCGTCCGGTCGATCACGCTGGTCGAGCGCGACCAGCTCGACCTCGGCGCGATCGACCCCAGGACGGGCATTCCCGCTCGACGCGATCGCAGCCTCAAGGTCGAACTCTGGTATCCCGCCGTGGCCGTTGCCGGCGCCACGCTGGTCACGTACGAAGACGCCATGGACTCCGAGCCGCCCGCACCGCCGGCGAAGTTCAAGCTGCAGGGCCTGGCGGTGCGTGATGCGAAAGCCGATGGCGGTCGCTTTCCGCTCGTGATCGTGTCGCACGGCTACGGCAACGTCCCGGTCGCCATGA
Organism: uncultured Gammaproteobacteria bacterium; assembly: GCA_963743995.1. Classification (GTDB taxonomy): domain Bacteria; phylum Pseudomonadota; class Gammaproteobacteria; order Steroidobacterales; family Steroidobacteraceae; genus RPQJ01. The sequence continues at coordinate 55,810 of CAVUSC010000005.1, forward strand.
GCTGGCTGACGGAGAACCTGGCGTCCAAGGGTTACGTCGTCGCAGCGATCCGGCACGAAGACATGTACCTGAACCCTGCCGGCTTTCCGCAGGCGGCACTGCGCCGTCCCCTCGACATCGCGTTCGTCGCACGGGAACTGCAAGCATCACTTGGCAAGTCCGGTGAAGTCGATCCGGAACGCACCGCGCTGATCGGCTATTCGATGGGTGGCTACGGTGTACTGGCAGCGGGTGGTGCCACGCTCGATCCCAATGGAGGCCTTGTCGCAAGCGTTCCCGGTGGACTGTTGCAGCCTTTTGCACGCGGCGGCCCGCAGAGCGCATTACTCGTCGCTCCGGCCGTGAAAGCAGTCGTCGCGTTTGCGCCGGCCGGTGGCGCGTTCGGTGCGTTCGGCGCGGAAGGCATCGCAGCCATCAAGTCGCCGCTGCTGCTGATTGCCGGCGACCATGACCTCACCGTCGATTACACCAGCGGCGCGCGTGCGTACTTCGACCAGGCCATCCACTCGAATCGCTACCTGCTCACGTTCCTGGGCGGCGGGCACGCGCTCGGTCTCGGCCCGGCGCCGCCCGAAATGCGGACGGACCTGTGGAACCAGGACTGGTTCGAAGACCCGGTGTGGCGCAAGGACCGCCTGGTCAGCATCAGCCTGCACTTCATCACGGCGTTCCTGGATCGGTACGTGAGGGACGACACCGGCCGCAGCGCGTACCTCGATGGACTCGTCGTCGAGTCGAGCAACGGCAAGTGGGATGCGCCAAAGGGTACCCCGTGGAGTGCGCGCAGCCCGGGCGGCGAAGTGACGTTGTGGAAAGGCTTTCAGCGTCGGCACGCCACCGGGCTCAGCCTGATGCACCAGGAAGCCGCAGCCGCGCCATGAACCTGCGCCTGCGCATCCCGCCGCCGATCTGGCTGCTGTTGTTCGGGAGCCTGATGTGGGGGCTGCATCGACTGATGCCGTTCGCGCAGCTGGTGCGGCCTCCGGTGAATCGCGTCGGGTGGCTGCTGGTTGTCGCTGGTGCAGCGACGATCATCACGGCCATGCTGCAGTTCCGGCGCGCGCACACGACGGTCAATCCACTCGCACCGTCGAAGGCGAGCGCGCTGGTGATTTCCGGCATCTTCGGCTACAGCCGCAACCCAATGTACCTGGGACTCGCGGTCATCTTGTGCGGATGGGCGGTGGTGCTCGGCAGCTTGGGCCCTTGGGCCGCTCTGCCGCTGTTCACGTTCGTCATAACGCGACTGCAGGTCGAACCTGAGGAAGCAGCGTTGACGACGATCTTCGGCGCAACTTACGCAGACTATTGCGTGCGCGTCGGCCGCTGGTTCGGCCGCAAGGGCTGAACCGGTCTCGCCCGGCCGCTGGCCGAAGCGCGTTCAGCCGCGCAGACGCAGACCGTCCGGATCGTAGAGCGGCTGCAAACGCACGGTTGCCGCGCACAGGTTGCCAAGGATGTCGACCTCGAAACACTCGCCGTCGCGTGCGAGCGCCGTCGGCACGTAGCCCGCGGCGAGACTGCGCTCGACGCAGTGCCCATACGCGCCCGACGTGACATAGCCGACCGCCTTGCCGTCTTTCAGGATCGATTCGTAACCGACCACGTCGGCATCCTGCGCCACGACTTCCATGACGACGAAGCGGCGTTCGGGTCCGTCGTCGCGTTCGGCCAGCGCCGCAGCGCGCCCGATGAAATCCGCCTTTTTGAAGTCGATGAAGCGATCGAGCCCGGTTTCGCCCGGCGTGTAATCGGGCCGGAAGTCCTTGTTGAACGAGCCGTAGTTCTTCTCGAGACGCAGCGACGACAGCGCGCGGCCCCCGAACAGCGTGAGTCCAGACGATTGCCCTGCCTCGCGCAGGTCGTCGTAGAGCGACGCGAAATAGTCCGGTGTCGTCCAGATCTCGTAACCGAGCTCGCCCGTGAAGCCGGCGCGCGTCAGGATCGCCGGTGCGTAACCGACCGCAGTCTCCGTGACGTCGAAGAACTTGAAGGCGGCGGCTGAGAGGTCGTTACGCACGAGGCGCTGCAGGATCTCGCGTGAGTTAGGACCGGCGAGCGAAAACCCGCACAGCGTCGAAGCCGCCGAGCGCACGAACACGTCGGGCGGGGGCTCGCAGGTCCAGAACCAGCGCAGGTGGAATTCCTCGGCGAAGCCCGAGCCGACGATGAAGTAGCGGTCTTCGGCCAGGCACGCGATCGACAGGTCGCCGACGATGCGACCCGCAGGATTCAGCATCGGCGCGAGACCGAGGCGTCCGGGCTGCGGGATACGGCAGGCAAAGACCTTGTCGAGCCAGGCACGGGCACCGCGACCCGAAATCTCGTACTTGCCGTAGTTGCTCGTTTCATAAAGTCCGGCCGTACGGCGAACCGCGCGACATTCGTCGCGCACGATCGGAAACGCCTCGGAACGCCGGTACGTGGGTGTTTCACTCGGCGTGACGCCCGGCGGCGCAAACCACAGCGCGTGCTCGAGCCCGAAGTTGGCGCCCATGACCGCGCCCGCGTCGAGCAACTGGTCGTGGATCGGCGAGCGCCGCACGGGCCTCGCGGACGGCAATTCCTCGTTGGGATAAGCCAGGCGAAAACGACGACTGTAGTTCTCCGGGACCTTGATCGACGTGTATTTCGGCGTCGCGAAGCGCCCGTAGCGCGAGACATCCATCGAGAGGATGTCCTGGCCCGGGTCGCCCTCCGCCATCCAGCGCGACAACACGAGGCCGATGCCGCCACCCTGGCTGAAGCCCGCCATCACGGCGCAGGCCACCCAGTAATTGCGCAGTCCGCGCACCGGTCCGACCAGCGGGTTGCCATCGGGGGCAAAGGTGAAGGGCCCGTTGATCGCCTTGCGGATGCCGGCACGCCCGAGCGCCGGGAAATGCTCGAAGCCGACCTCGAAGCAGGGCGCGAGCCGTTCGAATTCGTCCGGCAGCAACTGCATCGAGAAGTCGTCGGGAGTCCGCACCGGCGACCAGACCTTGCCATGCGGTTCGTAGGTGCCGATCAGCGCGCCGCCACGTTCCTGGCGCATGTAGATCTCGCCGGCATAGTCGGTCGTGTTGACGATCTCCTGCGCGCGGCCCTTGAGTTCGGGAATGTCCTCGGTCAGCAGGTAGTGGTGCTCCATCGCCAGCACCGGCAGCTCGATGCCGACCATCTGCCCCACTTCGCGGGCCCAGAGTCCCGCGCAATTGACCACGTGCTCGGCATGCACCGTACCCTTGTCGGTGACGACATCCCAGCTGCCGTCGGCACGCGCATTCAGTTCGAGCACGCGCGTAAAGCGTTCGACCGACGCACCCAGCTTGCGCGCTGCCTTGACGTACGCATGCGTGGTACCCGACGGATCGCAATGTCCACCGTCAGCCCGCCAAAGCGCGCCGACGAAGTGCCGCTTGTCGATCAACGGGTTGAGTTCGATGGCTTCGTCGAGCGTGATCATCTCGGTTTCCATGCCAAGGTAGCGCGCACGCGAACAGATGAGCTTGAGGCTGTCGAGTTCGCCCTGGGTCGCGGCGAGCATCAGGCCGCCGTTCGGGTGCAGGCCGCACGACTGGCCGGACAGTTCCTCGATCTCGCGGTAGAGGTCGATGGTGTACTTCTGCAGCTTCGAGATGTTCGCTTCACCGTTGAACGTGTGCATGCCGCCGGCCGCGTGCCAGGTGGACCCGGACGTCAGCTCGCTTTTCTCGAGCAGCAGCACGTCGGTCCAGCCGATCCGTGCCAGGTGATAAAGGGTGCTGGCACCGACGACGCCGCCGCCGACGATCACGGCCCTGGCAGAAGACTTCATGCAATCGCTCTCCGGATGGACGGGCGATGTGACCATGCCGACCGGTGATTGACAAGCGCGGGCGCTGTCGCGGGACGTGCTGCACTTGACGACCTCCGCGAGTCCGGACACCGTGGTGCGACCGTGGCCGCCGGCCATGCGTGGAGGCTGCTGTTGGCGAAGGTGCTGCAGGCGATCATTCTCGGGGCGCTGTTGCTGCTGGGCTCGGTGGCGTCCCCGGCTGCGCAGACCGGTGGTGGTGTCGTCCAAGTTGTCGAGCGAGTCGGCCATGCTCGGCCAGATGATCCGACTGCTGCTCGAGGATCGCGGCATTCCCACGCTCGACCGCATGACGCTCGGTGCCACTCCCGTGGTGCGCCGGGCGTTGCTCGAGGGGGAGATCGACCTCTACGTCGAGTACACCGGCAATGCCGGCTTCTTTTTCAACCGGCCGAACGACCCCGCCTGGAAGGACCTGCAGCAGGGCTACGCACTGGGTTCGAAGCTCGACCTCGAGGCGAACCGCATCGTCTGGCTGGCGCCGGCCCGAGCCAGCAATGCCTGGGCACTGGCCGTGCGACGTGACGTGGCGACGAAGCACCGGCTCGTGACCATGACCGACTTCGCGCGCTGGGTGCGGGAAGGCGGTGCGGTGAAACTTGCGTGCTCCGCCGAGTTCGCCAACGGCGGCACGCTGCGATCGCTGGAGAGCACCTACTCGTTTCACCTCGAGCCACGGCAGAAGATCGTGCTTGCAGGCGGCGAAACCGCCGCGACCATCGGTGCCGCCGCGGCACGCACCAATGGCATCAACACCGCCATGGTTTACGGCACGGATGGCGGCATCGTCGCGGCCGACCTCGTGCTGCTCGAGGACGACGGCAAGGACCAGCCGATCTACGCGCCGGTGCCGATCGTGCGCGAAACCGTGCTACGGACTTACCCGCAGATCGCGGGCATCGTGCGGCCACTGATGGCAAGCTTCACGCGCGAATCGCTGCAGGCCCTGAACGCGCGCGTGCAGATCGATGGCGAATCGAGCGAAGACGTCGCCGTCGATTACCTGCGCGACGAAGGGCTTCATCGACGACGGCCCGCAAGCCATGAGCGCGACCCACGGCGCGATCCAGCGCGTCGATCACCTCGGTGTCTTGCTGGCCTGGTGGCGATGCTCGCCCTCGCCCTGTTGCCACTCATCGTCTTCAAGGAAAACCGCATCGTGCCGGGCGTGCCGCGAGCTTTGCACGACCTGATGCCCGCCGCTGCGTTCGCGCTGTATTTCACCTTGTCCGTCGCGGCAGCGGTTGCCGTGTTCGTCCAGAATCCACGGATTCGCCTGCTGGTCGCGCTCATCGGCATGGCAGTGCTGGCCGTTTCGATCGCCGCGGCGGCGAATGCCCTCACGCCCGATGGCAATCGAGTCGTGCGAGTCGCACCCGGAGCCGGATTCTGGATCGTGCTGATCGCGCTCGGCCTGCTTGCCACCGACGCCTTGACGCGCATGCGACCAGGCCCGTGGCTGCGTGTCGCGACGCTGGGCGGGTTCCTCGCGGCAACGCTCGCTGCACTGGGCACCGGCTATTTCGACCACCTCTCGATCATGCGCGAATACGCTGTGAACGCCACACGGTTTGCACACGAGGCGCAACGGCACTTGTTGCTGGCACTGGGCTCACTCGCGGCGGCGGTGATCGTCGCGCTGCCACTCGGCGTGCTCTGTCATCGTCAGCCGCGGACTGCGGGCGCCGTGCTCGGTGCATTGAACGTCGTGCAGACGATCCCGTCGATCGCACTGTTCGGCATCCTGATGGCGCCGCTGGCCGCGCTCGCGGTCGCGTTTCCGCTGCTGGCGGCCATGGGCGTGAGCGGCATCGGCGCCGCACCGGCCGCCATTGCCCTGTTCCTGTATTCGCTGCTGCCCATCGTCGCCAACACGGTGGTCGGTCTCGGGCGAGTGTCACCGGCGGCCGTCGACGCAGCGCGTGGCATGGGTCTCACCGACGGGCAAGTGCTGCGGCAGGTCGAACTGCCGCTCGCCTTGCCGACGATCCTGACGGGTATTCGCATCGTGCTGGTCCAGAACATCGGCATGGTCACCATCGCCGCGCTGATCGGCGGTGGCGGCTTTGGCGCGTTCGTCTTCCAGGGCATCGGCCAGACGGCCATCGACCTGGTGCTGCTCGGCGCGATCCCGACGGTCGTGCTCGCCTTCTCCGCGTCGGTCGTCCTCGACGCGCTGACCGACCTCACACGCCGGGTGCCGCGATGATCCAGCTCGACAAGCTCTGCAAACGTTACGGCGAGACCGTGGTGGTGGACGACGTGTCGATGGTCATCGAGCCACGCACGATGACGACGATCGTCGGCACCTCGGGTTCGGGCAAGTCGACGCTGTTGCGGATGGTCAACCGGCTGGTCGAACCGACGTCCGGTCGCGTCCTCATCGACGGCAACGACACGGCCGCCGAACCCGCGCACCTGCTGCGCCGTCGCATTGGCTACGCGATCCAGGGCCTTGGTCTGTTTCCCCATCGCACGGTCGCCGACAACATCGCGACCGTGCCGCGGCTACTCGGCTGGAGCGAGGAGCAGGTCGGCGAACGCATCACCGAACTGCTCGAACTGTTCCAGCTAGACCCGGGCCTCTACGCGATGAAGTTTCCGCACGAGCTTTCGGGCGGCCAGCAGCAGCGCGTTGGGGTGGCCCGAGCCCTGGCGGCGAAGCCGAACGTGTTGCTGATGGACGAGCCGTTCGGCGCGCTCGACCCGATCATCCGCAGCAAGGCGCAGGACGACCTGCTCGGGATTCAGCGGCGCTTCGGCACGACGGTCATCCTGGTGACGCACGACATCGACGAGGCTTTCCGGCTCGGTGACCGCGTCGCCGTGATGAGCCAGGGGCGACTGCTGCAACACGACCGGCCGGCGACGCTGCTCACGCGACCCGCGGACCCCTTCGTCTCGCAACTGATCGGGTCGGGCGACAAGTCGCTGAAACTGCTGTCGCTGACGACGGCGGGCGAAGTGGCGCAGCCGGGCACGGTGGACGGAACCTCATTGCCGTGGTCGGTGACGCTCCGTGACGTCCTGGCCGAACTCGTCTGGAGTGGCGCGGCGGCCGCGACGATCGTCGGGCCCGACGGCGGTCCGGTCGGTCACGTCACGCTGGCCAGCATCCTGGAACGCGGACGGCAAGCCGCATGAGTCGCATGGCGCTGGGCATGCGTCTCGCCGTCCTCGGTCTGTTGATCGCGTTCCTAGTCGCGCCCCAGGCGTTCGCGCCGGTGTTTGCACCGTTGAACGACTACGGCGCACCTGCCATTTACGACCAGGGCAACGTGCTCGAACTGGCGCTCTCGCACCTGTGGACTGTGTTGCTCGCCGCGGCGGCGAGCACTGTGGTCGCGGTCGCGCTCGGCATTTTCGTGACGCGTCCGGCCGGGGCCGCAGTTCCTGCCGCTGTCGCGCACGCTGGTGAACATCGGCCAGACGTTTCCCCCGGTCGCCGTGCTCGCCGTGGCCGTGCCGCTGGTCGGCTTCGGCCAGGCACCGACGCTGATCGCGCTTGTTCGCGTACGGCCTGCTGCCGATCTTCGAGAACACGATGGCGGGTCTCGAGAGTTGCCCGCAACCGGTACTGGAAGCAGCGGACGGCATGGGCATGAGCGGCTGGCAGCGGCTGCGGCAGGTCGAACTGCCGCTCGCCCTGCCCCTGATCCTGGAGGGGGTGCGGCTGTCGCTGGTCATCAACGTCGGCACGGCGACCATTGGTTCGACGGTGGCGGCCAGGGACTGGGCGAGGTGATCATCGCCGGGCTGCTTGTCGAACAACACGGCGTTCGTCCTGCAGGGCGGCCTCGTGACCGGCGCTCATGGCCATCCTGCTCTACGACGGCATGCGGCTGCTGGAACGGCGGTTCGTGCCGATTGCACAGGAACTGAATGCACTGCCCTTTCGGTGGCGGCCCGCTTTGCTAAGATCGGGCCGGACACCGCCCCTCCCGGGCGACAGGGCCAGATGAGCGCATCTCCGACTGTCATCGAACGGCCGCGCAATGACGTGGCGGCCTTGCCCGCGATCGAGTGGCCGACGGTCGTGCTGATCGTCTTTGCCTACGGCGGCTGGCTCGTGCTCACCCAGGCCTACGGTGAATGGCCGCTCTGGCTCGTCGCACCGTGCACGGCCGTGCTGCTCACGCTGCACAGTTCGCTGCAGCACGAAATTCTGCACGGCCACCCGACGCGCTCGACAACCATCAACCGACTGCTCGGCATCGTGCCGCTGTCCCTGTGGATGCCGTACGACCGCTTCCGCGCGTTGCACATGGCCCACCACGTCAACGAGCGACTGACCGACCCGCTCGACGACCCGGAGACGAACTACGTCACGCCGGACGAGTGGCAAGGCCGCACACGGGTCGAGCGTTGGATTTTCCAGCTCCAGCTGACCCTCGCCGGCCGCATGCTGATCGGTTCGTGGTGGCGGATGGGTGCGTTCCTGGCCAGCGAAGCGAAAGCATTTCGCCGCAACGCGCACGGCGTGCGTGCGGCCTGGCTCATGCACCTGGTCTTGTGCGCTATCGTCGTGTACTGGGTGGCGGTTGCTTGCGGCATCCCGCTGTGGATCTACCTGCTGGCGATGGTGATCCCCGGCAACGCGATCCTGCTGGTCAGGTCGTTTGCCGAGCACAGGGCGCTGGCAAACGCTCGCGAACGGACGGCGATCGTGGAGAACTCGTGGTTGCTGGGGCCGCTGTTCCTCTTCAACAACCTGCACTCGCTGCATCACGACGAGCCGCTGCTGCCCTGGTACCGCTACAACGCCCGGTACAGGGTGGCGCGTGACCGGCTGATCGCCGAGAACGGTGGCCTGGTGTATTCGACGTATTTCGAAGTCGCGCAGCGCTTCCTGCTGCGCATGCACGACCAGCCGCAGCACCCATTGGGACGCGCACCGGCACGCCTCGCGGACTGAACGCGGCTAAGATCCCACGTCATGACCGAAGGACCGGTGGGCCCATGGAGCCAGTAGCCGTCCCGCGGCAGGAAGGGTTCATGACCCGCGCCCGGCGACGTGGGGTGCTGCGCGTCGCGGCCAGTTACGCCGTCATCGCCTGGCTGCTGCTGCAGATCGCCGACGTCACCTTCGAACCCCTCGGCGTCCCGCAATGGGCGATGACGTCGCTGATCGTTGCCGCGGCGCTGGGCTTTCCGGTCGCCATCGCGCTGGCATGGTTCTACGAAATCGGCGACAGCGGCGTGCAACGCGACACGGCGGACGACGGCGCCTTGCGGCCGGTCGTGCATGGCAAGCGGCGTTACGCCGACATCGTCGTCATTGGCGCGCTGCTCGTGGCGGTCGCCGTGCTGCTGGTCAGGCAATCCGATATCGGCAAGCCCCCTCCGCCGACGAGCCCGGCCATCGCCGTGCTGGCGTTTGAAAACCTCAGCGGCGATCCCGCCCAGGAATATTTCTCCGATGGCCTGGCGGTCGAAGTGCTCGACCGACTCGGCCGGGTGCCTGGCCTGCGCGTCATCGCCAGCTCCTCGTCATTCACGTTCAAGGGCAAGGACGTCGATGCCCGCACCATTGCCAGCCAACTCGGCGTGACTACCGTGCTCGAGGGCAGCGTCCGGCGCGTGGGCAACAAGCTCAAGCTCAATGCCAAGCTCATCGACGGCGTGACTGGCTTCCAGCTGTGGTCCGGCAGTTTCGACCGCGACGTCACGGACGTCTTCGCCGTGCAGGCCGAACTGGCGGCAGCGGTGATCGACGCGATCGTTCCGGCGGCGCGGGGCGACGCCACGGCGGCGCCCCCGCCGACGCTGGACCTCAACGCCCACGACCATTACCTGCTTGGGCTGGCTGCACAGCGCTCACGCTCTGACACGCGCCTGGCCGAATCGGTCACCCACCTCGAGCAAGCCGTCGCGTTGGATCCGTCGTATGCACAGGCACACGCGGCGCTGGCGCGATCATTGATCCTGGTGTGGGGCTATTCGGGCAGTGCTGCGAGAGACGAAGGCAGCCAGTTGGCGCGCGCGGAGCAGGCCGCGTTCAAGGCGCTGGCGCTCGATCCCAAGCTGTCGGATGCGCACGGTGCGTACGGCAACCTGCTGCGGATGACGGAACGCCCCGGCGCGGAAGACGAATACAAGCGCGCGCTGGAGCTCAATCCGAACAACTCCATCGTGGCCCATGACTACGCCGTGCTGTTGAGCAGCCAACCCGGTCGCCAGGCCGACGTCGACGCGTTGGGCGAGCGGGCGCTCGAGCTCGATCCACGTTCGGCGATTGTCTGGACCAACCACCTGGGGCGGGTGCTGGCCAAGCAGGGCCAGGCGGCCTACCTGAAGGAGTTCGACAAGGCGTTGCAGATCTTCGCGGGCGACGCCGATGGGCTGCAGACCCTTGGACTGGCCGCCGGTGCCAGCATTGGTTACCCACGCGAGGCCTACGAGTTGAGCCACGCCTTCGAAAACGCTGGCGGAGACCGGACGACCGCCTTGCTCGCGTCACTGGGCCCGTTGATCGAGGCCGGCGCCTACGCTGAAAGCCTGTCCCGGATGGATACGATCCGTGCCCTCAACACGGTCGGCGCCCTGTCGGTGTTGCCGACGGAGATCATTGCCAGCGGGCTCGCGGGCGACTTCAAGCGCCTCGATCGGGCAATCGCTGCCCCGGAACGGGACCAGGTCCGACCCTTCTTCCGCTATGTCGTCGATGCATACTGGCTCGCGGCGCAGTCGCGGTTCGACGACGCGGCCGTGGCTCTCGCCAAAGCCGGGGATTTTTTCGGCAAGAGCGGTGGATTCATGGGGGCCTCGCTCGACCAGGGCGCGTTGCCCGCGGTCGTGCGCATCTACCAGGCGACGGGTCGCGGCGACGAGGCCAGGGCGCTGGTGGCGCACTTCCAGGAGCAACTACGCAAGGAGAAGGACGCCGGACGGACGGCAGTCGAGCAGCGGGTCCTGCTGGCCGAGGTGGCGATGGCCGCCGGGCAGCGAGCGGAGGCTGTTCGTCACTTGCAGGCGGCGATGAAGCTGGTACCGGTACCACCGCGCGTGTTTCCACAGCTGCCGTGGTATCGCGACCTCGAAGGTGCGCCGGGTTACGGCGAACTGGTCGCCGAACTGGAACAGCGGCGATCAGCGATTCGGGACCAGTTCGCGGCCATCGACGCTCAAAACCGGAAGCTCAAACCCAGCGAATAGCGGCGACCGAGCACGTCGTACTGCGACGGGTCGGTGTTGGCCTGCACCTGGGTCGGCAGCAGTGGCGGATCGTCATCGGTCAGGTTCTCGATGGCGGCGCGCAGCGTCAGGCCGTCGAGCAGGCCAGGGCCGAATTCATAACTCGCGTACGCGTCGATGTAGTCGTAGCTCGGCACCTCGTACTCCGGCACGTCCCGGTCGCGCATGCCGTCGATGTAACGCCATTGACCGGTGAGTGACAGCCCACCCCAGGCGTAACTGACGTTCAGGTTCGCCTTCCATTCCGGCAACGAGCCGCCAAGGTAATTGCCGCCGACCAGGCCGACTGAATCGACGACCGGTAAGCCCTGCACTTCCGTCGTCTCGAATCGATCCATCCAGGACACCAGCCAGTTCAGGTTGGCTGTGCCCGGCCCGAGGTCGAACGTCCAGTCGAACTGCGCGTCGATGCCCGCGACCTCGTAGCCAACGATGTTGCGGTTGAGGTCCTCGAGGCCGGCGATGTCGTGAGTGACCGGATCGCGGGAAAAATAGCGGCACACTTCGTTGTTCGCGTCGAAGTCCGGGTTGACCCGCGCGTCGAAGCATTGCGGCACGTAGTTGTTGGCAAAGACCTGCGCGATGGCATCGGTCAGTTCGATGCGGTACCAGTCCAGCGACAGTTGCATGCCGGACAGGTGCGGATTGGCTGACCAGGACTGCAGCACGAAACCGACCGTCATCGTGTCGGCCGTCTCGGCGCCGAGGTCCGGGTTGCCACCGTCGACGCCGTAGTGAACACCGTCCGAATCCTCGAACTCCGCGAGCTGGTCCGCGGGTACGCCCTGGGCCAGGCACAAGGCTTCGACCTGGGCGGCGTTCGCTCCCGCGCGCTGGCTGCTGCGCGCCTCGCAGGGATCGATGAATTCGCCGAAGTCATCGCTGGTGCCCCCGTAGACGGTCGGCAATTGCGGCTGGTACAGCTCAAAGACGCTGGGCGCACGCACCGAGTGCTGGAACGAACTCCGCACGCGCAGGACGGTGACGGGTTGCCACAGCAGTTCCGCCTTGTACGAGTCGACGCCGCCCGCCGACGCGTATTCGGAGTGCCGCAGCCCGAGGACTAGGTCGAGCCGCTGCGCCGCGGTTACCCCATTCAGGACGGGGACGAGCGCTTCGACGTACAGGTCCGTATTGTGATCGGAGCCTTCGATGTCGTCGGACGCATTGAAACCCTGGATGTCTGCGGACCCGTCGTCCAGAAAGACCGTACCGATCGGATCGGCCTCGTAGAAATACTCGTCGCGCTTGTAGAGGATGCCCAAGGCGAGCCCGAGATCACCGGCCGGCAGCGCGAGGGGACTGCCCGTGATCGAAGCCTCGGCGATCGTCTGGTCATAGCCCGCGCGATTGGTGCCGCCCGCCGCGATGTAGCGGGCACATTCCGCCGAAATCGAATCCGCCCCAAACAGGTTGAGACCACCACACGCCGCCAGTCCGCCGTCGGGTGCAAACGTCAGCTCCATGATCTTCGAACGCAGCGCATTGCCGGTCTGCGAATCCGTCGAGTCGTAGGCCGCCGTCTGGACGTAGACATCGTAGTCCCAGTCGTCGAACACGCGGCCTTGCGCTCCCACGGTCAACTGGTAGGCGTCGTGCTGGTTCGATGAAATGCGGGGACCGAGCTCCTGCAGGCGCTTGGTCAGCCGGATGTTGGCGCTCGGGTCCTGGCGCGAGTTCAGCAGGCTGAGAAAGTCGGCGGGGACGTAGGGATTGGTCACGGGTACGAGCAAGGGGAACGCCACGGTGGGCGCCAGCGCCAGCTCGGCGGAGTAGTCGGCGTACAGCGCCTGGCCGTACAGCTCGACGGCCGGGTTGATCTCGAACGACGCGCGCGCAAAAGCGGACACGCGCTCGAGCGGCAGCTGCAGGTAGTTCCACGGCGCGTAGTTGTAGGTGTACATGCGATCGCTGACGAGATTCGGGTCCTGCTCGCCACGGAAGTTCACGACGCTGCCGGGATCCAGGTTGCCGGTCGCGAACACGGTGCCGTCCGCATTGAAGCTGAAATTATTGCGGGCGCCGGTGCTGCCGCGCAGCTGCACGGTGCCGGGTGCGTAGCCGTAGGTTGCAAACAACGCGTCGACCGCCGCCTGCGTCGGGCGTTGATCCGGAACCTGCAGGAGGCTGCGGCCCTCGACGATGGTCGGGCTGCCATTCGGCAGGAAAGCGCCGTCGGGGCCCGTGCCGCCCGCGTCGGGTCCGAAGTAACCCAGCGCGACCTGGGAGAAGTTGCGCGCGCCCTGGGTCACGGCCTCGCGATCCGCGTAACCCACGTAGCCGTACACCTCGCCGCGACCGTCAGCAAAACTCTGTCCGGCCGTCAGGCCGATCGAATACTGCTCGCCGTCACTGCGATCCGTCTGGTCCCAGCTGCCGTCAAGCTGGACGCCGTCGAACTTTTCCTTGAGCTTGAAGTTCACGACGCCGGCGATCGCGTCGGACCCATACACCGCCGAGGCGCCGCCGCTGACGATCTCGACGCTCTCGACCAGGGTGCCGGGGATGACGTTGACGTCGACAACCCCGTTGCCGTTCGCCGGGACCAGGCGCCGGCCGTCGAGAAGCACCAGCGTCGAGGTGGCGCCGAGACCGCGCAACTGCACGTTGCCTTGTCCGCCATTGCCGGGGTTGTTCGACGAGCTCGTGGCGTCGGGCGTGAACTGCGGTAATCGGCTGACAACGGATTCGACGCTCAAGGCGTTGCCACGCTCGAACAGCGTCGCGTCGATGCTCACGATGGGACTGGCGGACTCGAAGTCCGGGCGCGCGATCCGTGAACCCGTGACGAAGATCTGCTCGAGTTCCGGCGCGGGCTCCTGCGCCCCGGCACTGCCGACGGTCGCGAGAGATACCAGCAGCACGGTTCGTGCGCCGGCCAGGCGCGGTACCGTTGCGCCAGGGCGTGCTGGTACGGATGTCCCCGACACGCCTTTCCTGCAGGTCGACTCCGCCTTCAATGGCATGGCCTCCCCCGCTTATTGTTCTGGCACCGGCCGTTTTCACGAGATCGCCGATTCGCCCCCCCAGGGCTGAGTCTGCGGCCGGATACCCGCGTTTATAGAATGCGTGGCACCACGAGTCAAACGGCGCGGCCACGTGGCCAGGTAAGAGGCGGCGAGCCCGTTGCCGTCGCTTCGAGCAAGCGAACCTAGGCCGGAAATGCGTACCCGGCCGCCTTCGCGGCCCGGTCCCACTCGAGGGTCCGCGCGTAGTCCGCTGCCTCGACCGGCGCGAAACCGTCGAGCAGCAACGCATCCGCGAAATCGCTGAACCACGGCTGCCGTGACGGCGTCCGCAAACGCGTGCGCAGCGCATCAACCGTCGGCGCAGGCGTCGATGCCGCCGTCACGAAGGCAGGCAGCGTCGCGACGTCCGTGGCGGCGAGCACGCGCACGCCCGCGGTCAGCGCCGGGTTGTGCTGCGCGATCAGCAGGTGCCAGTACGCGTCGAGCGGGCCGACGTCGATGCGACCCTCGCGCACCGCGTCGAGGATGGCGCGCGCCGTCACGAGGTTGGGCACCATCTCCCGGTAGAGCGTCGGTCGCGCTGCCGTGCGGTATTGCAGCAGGTGATGGCGGAACGCATTGAAGCCCGAATGCGAGTGCTCGACCGTCCAGCCGGCCCGGCCCCCGAACGTGTCCTCGAGCGTGCGGAACGGCGCGTCCTCGCGCACGATGAGGTCCGACCGGTAGACCGGCCGCCCCGCCGCCCACGGAGGCGCGCGGGATCGGCGCCGCGAGCGGCACGACCGCGGCCAGCTGCAGCGCGATCGGATAGCCGCACATGAAGACGCAGCCGAGGTCGGGCCGCGCCCACAAGCGCTCCGAGCGGCTGCGGCGCCGGGTAAGGCACGTAGTCGAGCGCGACGCCGGCGTCGGCCGTGATGCGCTCCAGCAGTGAACGCCACGCCGTCTCGACCGCCGGGGTCACGGCGTACATGCGGGCGTTCATGATCGCTGTGTCATCGCCTGCCGCGCGTCGGCCTACGGCGCGTCACTGCCGAGTTCGGCCGCGCGCCTGCGCGACGTAGTCGTCGATCGCCTCGCGCACGGCGGGATCGAGCGGCGGCGGCGACATACTCGGCCAGCAGTCGCTTCCAGACATCCGTGGCGCGTCGCGTCGCGTCCTTGGCGCCGGCGTCGCTCCAGTTCTCGAAGTTCGACCAGTCGGACAGCAGCGGCCGGTAGAACGCCGTCTCGTAGCGCGCCAGCGTGTGCGCCGTGCCGAAGAAATGGCCGCCCGGCTCCACGCCCTTGATCGCGTCGACGGCGAGGTCGTCGTCGTCGAACGAGATCGGCCGCAGGATCTCTGCCCAGCCGCGCAGCATCTCGGCGTCGACCACGATCTTCTCGAGCGACGCCACCAGCCCGCCCTCGAGCCAGCCGGCGGCATGGTTGATCAGGTGGCTGTGGCTCAGGATCGCGGCCTGCAGCGAGAACGCAGTCTCGTAGGTCGACTGCGCATCGACCGCCGGCGAGGCGTTGACGGCGCTGGTGCGCACGGGAATGCGCAGCCGGCGACCGATCTGCGCCGTGGCCAGCGCCGCGTGCACGTACTCCGGCGTGCCGAAGGCCGGGCGAACCGGTGCGCATGTCGACGTTCGAGGTGAAGCCGCCCATGACGCACGGCGCGCCCGGCCGCACGAGCTGGCACAGCGCGATGATGCCGAGCGCCTCGGCCGTCTGCTGCACCAGCGCACCGGCGAGCGTGATCGGCGCCATCGCGCCCATCAGCGTGAAGGGCGTGATGACGACGCACTGGCCGTGCCGCGCCATGATCATGATGTTGTCGAGGATCTCTTCGTCGACGCGCCGCGGCGAGTTGACGTTGGTCACCGTCATCAGCGTCGGTCGCAGCGGCGAGATCGTCGATGGAGCAGCCGTGCTCGATCGCCGACATGGCGATGGCGTCCTCGGCCTGGACGCCGCCGACGCCGCGCGCGGCCCAGACGATGTCGGCGCATTCGATGTGCGCGCGGTACGTCGCCAGGTGGCGGACCGGCACCGGCACGTCGACCGGTTCGACGACGATGCCGCCCTGCCAGTGCAGCACGCCGAGCGTGTGCGTCAGCTTGAGGATGTCGCGGAACGCGGCGATGTCGCCGAAGCGGCGGCCGCGCTCGGCATCGCTGACGTTGGGCGCGCCGTTGACCGGGCCGAAGTTGACGACGCGGCCGCCGACGTGCAGGTGGCGGTCGGGGTTGCGCGCATGCAGCACGAAGGACTCGGGCGCGTGCGCAAGCTGCGCCTCGACGAGGTCGCGGCCGATCCGCACCAGCTGCGTTTCGTCATCGACGATCGCGCCGGCGCGGCGGAAGATGTCACGCGCCGCAGGACTGCGAATCTCGAGCCCGGCCTCTTCGAGCACGCGGAAGGCAGCAACGAGGATGCGCTCCACCTGCTCGGCCGTCAGCACCTCGAGCGGCGACCACGGGCACTTCGAGGCGACGCAGCGGCGACAGCGTCGGCCCGGTGGAACGCGGGGTGCGCGGGTGACCCCGCCGACGGAACTGCGGAACGATCTCACTCATGGCTGGTTACCGCCGCTGCTGCCGGACACCGTCGACAGCTGACGCGTCAGTTGCTCCACCTGCGCCGTGAGTTCGAGGATCGTCCGGTCCTTGGCAGAGATCGCGGCCTCCATCTGCGCGAGGTCGACGCGCTTTGGAATGTGCTGCGGGCAATTCGCATCCCATGCCGACAGGCTGAACATGAACACCTGCTCCGGCTGCGCCCGGTAGCCGGGCGGCATCAGGGACTTCACCAGCTCGGCATCGCCTTCGACGAACCAGGCCGTCCCCCACAACTTGATGCGCCTCCGTCTCGCGTAATCCATCAGGAAGATGCAGGCCTGCGGGTTCTCGGTCAGGTTGCCCTGGGAAATGTACTGGCGGTTGCCTTTGAAATCGACGAAGGCGAGCGTCGATTCGTCGACCACGCAAAGGAAGCCCGGCGGGCCGCCACGGTGCTGGATGTACGGCTGGCCGGTCGGCGCTGGCCGTGCCGAGGTAGATGCTGTTCTGCTCGGCGATGAAGGCTGCGAGCGCTGGGGTGATCGTCGTCGACCAGCCCTCGCCCTCCTCCATCCGCGCGTAATTCTCGCGCGAACCCTTGCGCTCCTGGATCGCCTTGACCGCCGGCGTGAACGCGACGTCGCTCGGGTAACGCACTTCGTTCGACATGACCACGATCCCTGCGGCGCCGGCCGCGCAACGATCGACGCTAGAGCGCCGCCCCTTCGACCGCGATCCCGCCGTCGCTGACGACGAGCCGCGGCTCGAAGAACGTCTTGCCGTCGGCGAGCGGGTCGCCGTCGTAGGCCACCAGGTCGGCTTCGAGACCCACGCGGATGCTGCCCGTGCGACCTTCGATGCCGATCACACGTGCGCCGTTGAGCGTGGCTGCCGTGATCGACTCCAGCGGAGTCATGCCGACCTGCTCGCGCAGCATCGCAATCTCGTGCGCGACACGGATGCGACCGGTGTCGTCCTTGTCCGCATAGCTGCCGTCGGTCGCGGCAGCGATCGCAATCCCCCGCGCGTGCGCCTTGCGAACGGCGGCACGCAGCGGTCCCATCATCGATTGCGTGCGCAGCTGCAGCGCCACGTCCTCGGCCGAGTTGCCCTGCGGATCGCCGAGCGGACTCATCACAGCCAGCGTCGGTACGAAATACGTGCCGCGCCGCTTCATCTCGTCGAGCGTTGCGTCGTCGACCCAGGTGCCGTGCTCGATGCTGCGGACGCCGGCGCGCACCGCAGCCGCGGCCCCCGCGCGAGCGTGTGCGTGTGCCGCGACGTACCGGCCCTGTTTCGCAGCCTCCGTGACGGCCGCGCGGATCTCGTCTTCGGTGAGTTCCTGCTTGCGCGGGTCGGTGCTGGCGAGGCCGGCTCGCTCGCTGGCACCGACTTTGATCACGTCGGCGCCCTTCGTGATCAATGCACGGGTTGCCTCGGCAATGCGATCCGGGCCGCGCAGTTCGCCATCGATCGCGTCGCCGAACTGCGGATAGACCATGTAGAACGCGATGCCGGGCTTTGGCCGGATGTGCCCCGGTGAGACGAGAAGTTCAGGCCCCGGCACGTAACCGGCGCGAATGAGGTCGCGCGTTCCCATCGCCTGCAATTGCGTGTCGCCCAGCACGCGCGAGGTGGTCACCCCCGATTGCAGCGCCCGCAATGCCGCGGCAGGGGACTCGATGTGGGAATGCGCGTCGATCAGGCCGGGCAGCAGGAAACGTCCGCCGAGGTCGACCTGTCGCACGCCACTCGTTGCAGCCGGTGCACGGTCGACGATGGATGCGATCCTGCCGCCGCGCACAGTGACCGAGAGGCCCTGGCGTGGCGCTGCACCCGTGCCATCGACCAGCGTGACGTTCAGCAGGTCTAGATCCTGCGCCGACACCGGTCGCGGAGCTGCAATCAGACCCGCACACAAGCAACCGGCGACGACCGCCGCGACCAGGACCCTGCGTCCCGCAATGACCATGTTGCGACTCCCCGCGTGAAACCGGCGCCTACCTTATACCGGAACACGGTATTCGGTCGCCGCGGGACGTCAAGGTCGCAGGTACATGTCGAGCGCCTGGTGAAAATGCCGGATCCGGCTTTCCTGGTAGCTGCCGAGTTGCACCCGGCCCGTGCCGGACGCCAGCAGGCCTTCCTGCGACGTAGGGCATGTTGCCCATGTCCTGGTCGATGACCGGACCGAGGATCGGCAACTCCTTCGCCTCCGACCAGCTTTCATCGTCGCGCAGCCAGTGCACGGGCACCGGCTTCGGCCGCTGCTGTCCCCGCTCGGTCCGCTTCAGGATCATGACTTCCATGACGCACGACCCGACGTCGCGCCCGTGCGGGCGCCAGCGATAGACGATGTTCGGGGCGAACCCGCCCCAGGGCGAGAAGTTCGGAAACACGTTGTAGACGATGGCGTCGAGCGTTTCCGCATCGGTCACGTTGCTGAAGTCGCCTGCGAAGGCCCGACCGAACGCTCGACGGTTCAGGTCACCCAGCAGTGCGCGCGGCCCGCGTGCCACTTGTGCGGTCAACGGGCCCAGCGCTCCCGGCTTGCGGCCCATCAGCTGCAACATGCCGTCCAGCGTCTGCTGCGGATCCACCTTTCCGCTGCCGAGGTGCGGGCTCGGCGCGCCGAACGCTGCGATGTTGCGACTGACGTGCGGGCCGTAGAGATCGTATTGCGAGTTCGCGTCCGCAATGATCGCCAGGATCTGCGGATGCGTCGCAATGACGTGGTACGACTCCATGAAGGCTTCCTGCGCCACTTTCCAGTTGCAGCGGATGACCTTGGCGACGTGCACCGCCTTCCAGCAGTCTTCGAGGCGCCAGCGCGAAAAGTGGTCCGGCACGACTTCGAGATACTGCTCGAGGGGAATCGCGTTCAGATCGAAGTTGACGAAGACGAAGCCGCCCCAGGTGCCGACTCGCACTTCGGGCAGGCAGAAGTCGCTGTCGCTGACGTGCTCGAAGTCCCAGCGGCACGGCACCGAACGAACGCTGCCGTCGAGCTGCCAGCTGATGCCATGAAACGGACAACGGAAGTGCTCGACGCGCTCGTCCGCGAGCAGCAGCTTGCGACCGCGATGCGTGCAGGAATTATGGAACGCGCGGATCGAGCCGTCAGCCTGGCGCGTGACCAGCAGTGACCGGCCGACGACGTCGTAGACGATCGTATCACCCGCCGCTGGCAACTCTTCTTCGCGGCACGCCATCTGCCAGACGCGTGACCACATCCGCTCAGCTTCGAGATCGAAGAACGCCTGCGAAGTGTAGCGCGCCGTATCGAGCGGCGCGTTGCCGAGGTCACGCCACGAGCGCTCGAGCAGCGAGCGCGGCACCTCGCGGCTGTCGAGCGCCAGGTAATCCTGGTAACTGGGTGCCGGGCCCGCACACCCTGCATCGCGCTCAGTCACGATGGCGCCGCCATCAGTCCGTGGCGAGCCAGCGATCGAGCATCGGCCGCACGCGCAAGCCGGGCGGCACGTTGTCGGCCCCGATGCGGCGGTCCAGTTCCTCGTGCCAGTGGTAGATGCGACGCTCCTGGTACGAGAGGTAAATGCCACGGAACCCGCCGGTCTCGACGGACTCCTGGATGCGCGGCGCGAACTGCGTGTCTTCCTCGAGGATGCGCTCGAAGTTCGACATGCGCGTGGGCCAGAGTTCGTGGCCTTCGGCGCCTGCGGGCGCGAACCAGTGCACGTCCACCGTCATGCTGCGCGCCGTCTTCGGCCAGAACGTGATGAATGGCGTTCCGGTGGCCGCCGGCGGCGTGATCAGGTTCGGATAGAAGTTGTAGGACGGATTCTGGCTCAGGAAAATCTGCTCGGCCGTGGCCACCTCGGGCATCCCGACCGCGCCTGGATCGCGCCACTCCGCACGGCGGTGCGGCGTGCACATCATCGAGTGCCCGTGCGGCCAGAGCACGATGTGCGTGCCGCGTGAATCGAGGAAGCGGTCCACGGTCTGCGGGTGGATCGACTTCAGGTGATAGGTCTCGAGGAATGCATCGAGCAGGATCTTGACGTTGCAGGCGATCTCGAAGCTCGAGCTCGCGATGTGCCGGATGCCGTCGAATCCCAGGTTCTCTAGGTGCTGCGGGATCGGCCCCAGCGATTCGAGCAGCGGCGGCGCTTGCAGATCCTCATTGATGAACACGAAATTGCCGAACTGCTCGCAGCGCACTTCGTTGAGACTGAAGCACGCGGTGTCCATGCCGGGAAAGTCACGCTTTTCGCGCACGGCGGTGAGCCGGCCGGTGAGGTCGTATGTCCAACCGTGGTAGCGGCAGAAAAACCCCTTGGTCTCGCCCTGCTCCTTCTCGACCAGCGGAGCACCACGGTGCCGGCAGGTATTGTAGTAGGCGCGGATGCGGCTCTCTTTGTCGCGCACGATGATGATCGGTGCGCCGGTCTTGCGCCAAAGGCGGTAACTGCCGGGACGCGGCAGTTCGTCGACGTGCAACGCATACAACCACGAGCGCTTCCAGAGGTAGCGCTGTTCGAGTTCGAGAAACGCGGGGTCGGTGTAACGGCCACCGGGGATCAGTGGCAGTTCGGGGAAGCCGGGAGGCGGAGCTTCACGGCTCTGCTCGTGCTTCATCCCGTCGTACAGGCTGTGTTCGGTTTCGGCTCGCATGGTGTCCGATTTCTAGGGCATGCGACTCCCTGGAACCATGCGTAAACACCGCAACGTGGCGCGCCTCAGTTCCCGCGCGTCGCCAGTCGCTGCGTTCGCCGCCAACTCGGGTGGCGGCGATCAGTGCAGCAATTCCTAGTTCTCGCAGACCAACTGGCCGTTGTTGTTGCCGGCGCGCAGGCTGCCGCATTGGCGCCTCCCCAGGCTGGTGCGTTGCCAGTTTCCGTTCATGGTCTGGCACGTCGCCGTGAGCGAACCCGACGAATCGGTGCCTATGTCACGGCATGAATTCTTGAACGAGCCCTGCCACTGGCTGACCGTGTCGACCTGCGACTCGCAGACCAGCTGGCCATTGTTGTTCCCGGCCCTGTAGCTGTTGCACTCTCGCGCGGCGAGACTGGACCGACGCCACGTGCCGTTCGAGGACTGGCAGGTTGCCGAAAGGGAACCGGACGCATCCATGGCACTGTCGCGGCATGAATTCCTGAACGAACCCTGCCAGCGGTTGCTGACGCTGGTCCCCGGACTCACAAACCAGCTGCCCGTTGTTGTTGCCGGCCCGATAGCCGTCGCAGTTACCCGGCGCGAGACTGGAGCGCTGCCAGTTGCCGCTTGAGGTCTGGCACGTGGCGGTCAGCGTCCCGGACGAGTTAATGGCGACATCGCGACAGGAATTCTTGAAGGATCCATCCCAGCGATGGCCGACGCTGCCCTGCCCCTCGCAGACCAGCTGCCCGTCGTTGTTGCCGGCCCGATAGCCGCTGCAATTGCCGGGTGCGAGACTGGTTCGCTGCCAGTTGCCGTTCATGGTCTTGCACGTGGCCGTCAAGGTGCCCGACGAGTTCGTGGAAATGTCCCGGCAGGATTGCTGGAACGATCCATCCCAACGGTTGCTGTGGGTGACCTGCGGTTCGCAGACGAGCTTGCCGTCGCGGTTGCCCGCCCGGTAGCTCGGGCACTGCTGGGGAGTGATATTGCTGCGATTCGACTTGCCGTTTGGCTTGCGGCAGTCGGCGCTCAACCGGCCATGCTTGTCCACGTTGATGTTGCGACAGGATTCGGCATACGAGCCCTGCCAGCGTGAGTTGGCACCGGCATTGCCGTTCTTATCGCAATAGAGCTGCCCGTCGCGATTGCTGTAGGACTGGCAGGTGCCAAGGAGCAACGCCGACGTGGATCGGTACTGACCGTTATCCTGCCGGCAGCGCGCATACAGCATGTTGCCGCGAATGGATGCGTCCTCGCAGGTCTGGCGCCACTGCCCGCCCGGCATCGCAGCACTCTCGGCCGCCACGGGCTGCGACACCACGGCGCCAACAACGACGAGGAACAAGGGCGCGAGGCGCGTCAGTGATGCATTGGTAATCTTCATGGCAGTCGCAGTCTCCTTGTGTGCACGCCAGGTCACAGGGCAGACGCTGGGCTACCCGGGTTTGGCGACACTGCCCACACCGTACGGAACGGCCGACCCGCTGGTCTGTACGTTGGCATACAGATCGTAGAGATGGATGCGACCGGCCTCGGCTGTCATGCGACTGCACTGCCCCCGGTCGAGCCGAACAGGGCGTAGCCACGGGCCCCGGTCTTGGCGCGGTACATCGCCGTGTCGGCGTTCCTGACGAGCTGGTCAGGCGTCATGCCGTCGCCGGGATACAGCGCAATGCCGATGCTTCCACGAATGACGAGGCCACGCCCTTCCACCTCGATGGACTGGGCAATGTCGCCCAGCACGGCGACGGCCTTGCGCTCGACGTCAGTCGTGTTCCTCGGATTGACCAGCAGGTACAGGAACTCGTCACCGCCAGCGCGGCAGACCGTGTCTTCGTCCCGCGCATGCTGCGCCAGACGGCCTGCGATCTGCCGGAGGACGAGGTCTCCCGCGGCGTGACCGTGATCGTCATTGACGCTCTTGAAACCATCGAGATCGAGGAACATCACCGCCAGGATCCAACCCTGTCGCTCGGCGAGCGAGATAGCCTGCGCCAGGCGATCCTCGAACAGGACACGGTTGGGCAGTCCAGTTGCCGGGTCATGCAACGCCCGCAGCGCGGCGCGCCGTTCATCTTCCTGTGCCGACAGCAACGCTGTTTCAGCTTCTGCCAGGGCCGCCCGCGACCGGGTCAACGCGACCTCAACCTGCTTGATGTCCGCGATGCCCTGGGCCAGGGTCGTCGTGACCTGGTCCAGGTCATCGGCGCACTCCTGCACCGTCGCTTCGACGACGAGGCTGTCCTGCAGCGCCTCTTCCGCGGACAGTGTCGTCGCACCGTCGGCGATCTCCTGCTGTACCGCCTCGTTTTTCAAGGCCAGGTCTTCCGCGCACGCCTCCACCTTGGCCTTTACGTCATGGCTCTGCTCCAGCGCCTGCTGCAACGCCGCGGGAGGATCCGAGGTCATGCAGCCGCCTCGGCCGTGCGGCCGAACCGGCGGGCAGCCTCCTGCCAGTTGGCGACCTGCCACCAGCAATCCACGTAGTCCGCGCGTTTCTGCTGGTGCTTCAGGTAATACGCATGCTCCCAGACGTCGCAGACGAGCAGCACCGTCTGGTGTGTGCCCAGCACGCAGTGGTGATCGGGCAACGACAGCACCTCGAGCGCGTTCTTCCTGGCATCGGCCACCAGGAACACCCAGCCGGAAGCGAAGTGTCCGGTCGCGACTTCACGGAATTTCGACCGGAAGGCTTCGAGCGAACCGAAGCTGTCCAGCAATGCGTCCAGCAGCGGGCCCGAGGGCGTTTGCTGTCCGGGCGGGCCGATGAGGCTCCAGAACAACGAGTGATTGAGGTGCCCGCCGCCGTTGTTGCGCACAGCGGGCCGGATGTCCTGCGGGATGCGGTTCAGGTTGCGCAGCAGGTTCTCGATGGTCCTGCCGTGAAGTCCGGGATGGCCCTCGAGCGCGGCGTTAAGCCGCTCGACATACACGCGATGATGCTCGCCGTGGTGAATGCTCATGGTTCGCGCATCGAAATGCGGCTCGAGCGCTTCCGGCGCGTAGGGCAACGGCGGCAGCGAGAAAGGATAGGTCTGAGTTGTCATGCGGAGGTTCTCCTGTGGGTGGCGGCGACCGCAGTGGCGCAACAATTGGCGATTTTCATCCAAGGACGGCGCGGACGTGATGTGTCGCGCCGTCATCCACCAGTGGCACCACTGCGGGACGTGGCGACAGTTCGGCGCCGTCGAGCTGCAGCGTGACGAGTCCGCTCTGGACGCCGACTGGATTTTCGAAAGCAATTTCATAGCGGGATGCGCCGTAGCGCAGGCTGACCTGGAACTCCGTCCATGCACGTGGCACGCAGGGATCGAGCAACAGTGTTGCGCCCGCCACGCGACAACCGAGAATCCATTCGAGACCGGCGCGATACATCCAGGACGCCGAGCCCGTGTACCACGTCCAGCCGCCGCGCCCGACGTGCGGCGTCTCCGAGTAGACGTCTGCTGCCACGACGTATGGCTCGACCCTGTATCGCATCGCGGCGTCATGTGTCAGCGCGTGATTGATCGGGTTCAGCAGCGAGAACAGTTCCCCCGCCTTGTCGCCGTCGCCGAGCTGCGCGAATGCGATCACCGCCCACGCCGCGGCATGGGTGTACTGGCCGCCGTTTTCGCGGATACCCGGCGGGTAAGCCTGGATATAGCCGGGATCCGGCACCGAGCGGTCGAACGGCGGAGTCAGCAGCAAGGCCAGACCGTCGTTACGGCGGATCAGGTGCTGGTCCAGGGAAGCCATCGCTCGCTGTGACCGGGACGGATCAGCGGCCCCTGACAGCACGCCCCACGACTGTGCGATCGAGTCGATGCGACACTCTGCATTCGCGGCGGATCCCATCGGCGAGCCGTCGTCGAAGTACGCGCGCCGGTACCAATCACCGTCCCAACCGTGCTGCTCCAGCGAGGCCCGCAATGCGGCTGCGTGCGCGCGCCAGGCCGACGCTCGCTCATGCTCACCGCGCGCCTCCGCCAGGGGTACGAAGGCGGACAACACGAAATGCAGGAACCATCCGAGCCAGACGCTTTCGCCTCGGCCCGCGGCACCGACGTCGTTCATGCCGTCATTCCAGTCGCCAGTCCCGATCAGCGGCAACCCGTGCGTGCCGACCAGCAGGCTGCCGTCGAGTCCGCGGGCGCAGTGCTCGTAAAGCGTGGCCGACTCGTCGGCAGCCGTTGGCAGGAAGAAATTGTCGTCCTGGCCCGGCTGCAGGGCCGGCCCGTGCAGGAACGGGACGCTCTCTTCGAGTACGCCCTTGTCCGCCGTCGTCGCAACGTAGTGCGCCACGCAATAGCCAAGCCAGACCCGATCGTCGGAAACGCGCGTGCGCACTCCGCGCCCGGTTTGCGGTAACCACCAGTGCTGCACGTCGCCTTCGGGGAATTGCCGCCCGGCGGCGCGCAGCAGGTGCTCGCGCGCGAGACCTGGCTTCGCCAGCAACAGCGCCATCGTGTCCTGCAGCTGGTCGCGAAAGCCGTAGGCGCCGCTAGCCTGGTAGAACGCGCTGCGAGCCCAGAGCCGGCACGCGAGCGTCTGGTACAGCAGCCAGCCATTCAGCATCAGGTCGAAGGCGCGGTCCTGGCGTGCGTACCGTGACGGTGTCGAGCACGGAACTCCAGTGGGCACGCACGGATTGCAGCGCGGCATCCACGTCCGCAGTGCGCCAGCGCGCGATCGAGACCTGGGCCGCTTGCACGCTAGGTGCCGCGCCCAGCAGCCAGACGAGATCGATCGATGCATTCGCAGCCAGCACGACGGTGGCCTGCAGTGCGCCGCACGGGTCGAGGCCAGCCCCGGTTCGTCCCGAGAGCGTCGCTCCTGTCGCAAGCGCCGCTGGCCGCTCGAGCGTGCCGTTGCGGCCGATGAACTCCGTCCGGTTGCCGGTCCACGCCGTCTGCAGGCCACCCAGGTCCGCGAACGCGACACGACCATCGATGCCGCCCCAGAGGTTGCGTGCCAGCATGCCGCCGGTGACCGGATCGATCTCCGTCGCGACGAAGGGCGAGGCGGCGCTGCGCGAGGTGCCGAGCACCCACTCCACGTACGTCGTCAGGGTCAGGTGCCGTGTGCGACCGGACAGGTTGCGAATGCGCAGGCGAGAGACCTTGATCGATTCGTCACCCGGAACGAACTGCAGCAGGTCGAGTGCGATACCCGCACGTGCATGTTCGAACCGGCTGTAACCCCGTCCGTGCCGAGCGATGTATTCGCCCGTCGCGCTGCGAACAGGCAGGGCGGTCGGCCCGAACAACTGTCCGGTATCGTCGTCACGCACGTAGAAGGCTTCACCCGTGCGGTCTCCGACCGGATCGTTCGACCAGGGGGTGAGCCGATTCTCACGGCTGTTGCCAGCCCAGGTGCAGCCGCTGCCGTCCGCCGATACCTGGAAGCCGAACCCGGCGTTCGCAATCACGTTGATCCACGGCGCGGGTGTACGCTGGCCCTCGCGCAGCACCGTCACGTACTCCTCGCCGTCGGCAGTGAAACCCCCGAGACCATTGAAGAACTCGAGCGTGGGCACGTCGAGCGACGAATCCGTCGTATCCCGCCGCGTCCGCGGGACGGACACCGGCGGCGGCACCGCCGGCGGATCCTGCTCCAACCGATCGAGCTGCTCCGCGATGCTGCCGTGGCGACTGAGCAGCACGGCACCCGCCGCCGCCAGGAGGGCCAGGCGCGCTTCGCTCGGAATGATGTCGGAGCGCAGGACGAACACGCCGCCGCGCACCGACTCGCCGTGGATCTTCACCCTTGACAGGCCTGTACGCGTCAACGTTTCCAGCGCGGTCTGCAGGTCCTGCACATAGGATGACGAGCGCTCGTTCAGGATCACGACGTCGACGTTCAATTGCTTCAGGCGCCAGTACTCGAACGCCCGCAGCACCTGCCGCACGATCCCCAGGTCGTCCGTGTCGTCGATGCGAACCAGCACGATCGGCAGGTCGCCCGAGACGCCATGGGCCCAGAGCGACGGCAGCCCGCCGTTGCGACGGCGCAGTACGTCCGACGATGGCCGCAGCGCGGGATCGTTGTAAAGCAGGTGACCAGCCAATCGCTGGAAGAGACCTGCTTCGTCCGGAGCGATGCCCAGGTGATGCAATTCCACCTGGCCCTGTGTCCAGGCGAGCGTTGCAGCGCGGTCGAACGCGGGCACGTCGCGGTGCTGGTCCACCAGGTCCAGCACCTCCTCGCGCGACGGAGCGACCAGCGTCCAGAACGCAATCCGGGCCGTGGTCCCCGGCGCGAGTTGCACGCATCGAGTCAGGCTGAAGATCGGGTCGAGCACCGCTCCGACCTTGCCGGCCGCGAGGGGATCGCCTGTCAGTGCCGCGGGCGCGCGCACTTGCCGACCGCGACCAATGAAGGTGGCGCGATCCGTCTCGAAGCGGCCGGGCCCGATAGCGTCGCCCTCGATGACGGCGAGATGCGCGGCCCACGCACTGGCTTCGTGCGGTGACCGTCGTCGACGTGTCGCCAGGAGTGCGCCGATCGCAGGCAGGTATTCGGTCTGCACGAACAGCTTGGAGAAGGCCGGGTGCGCCTCGTCGGCGGCGCGCGGCGTCAGGACCAGTTCCGCGTACGACGTGATCTCGATCGTGCGGACGCGATCGCCCATGTTCGAAAGGGTTACGCGGCGGACCTCGGCATCGCACTCGGCTGACACGACCACGTCGAGGGTCGTCGTCATGTCGCCGTCGCGGCGGACGAATTCGGCCCGATGCTCGCTGAACGTCACTTCGTAGGCGTCGGGTTCGACTCCCGTCGGCTGATACCCGGCGGACCAGGCCTTGCCGGTATCCACGTCGCGCAGGAACAGGTACGACCCTGACGCATCGCAGGTGACATCGGCTGCCCAGCGCGTGACCGCCAGGTCGTGCCACTGGCTGTACCCCGAACCCGCAGCCGTCAACATCACGGCGTAGTGCCCGTTGGACAGCACTCGGGTGCGTGGCGTCGCGTCGTGCGGGGTAACGATCGTGCGCGGCAACACCGGCATGACGTCGTCGACCCACTCCGAGAGGCCGCTGGCCGCCAGGTCCACGACCGGGGCCGAGACGTCGCGCGGCGTCCGCTCCTGCAACAGCAGTTCCGTCGCCTTGATACGCGGCTCCGCATGGAACCGCTTGCGCATCAGCCCGTCCAGCAACGTGTTCGCGAGCGCGACCAACGTCATGCCCTGGTGGTGCGCCATGTAGGCACGCACGATTGCGAACGGCTCGCCGTCCTGCAGGCGTCTTGCGGTGTAGTCCAGCGCTTCGTAGAAGCCGTAGCGACCCTGAGCATCGATCTTCTCGAGCCGGGCGAAGTTCACGACGGCCGCGTGCGGCTTGACCATCGCTGCCAGCGCAGTCGCGTACGGCGCGACGACGGTGTTGTCGCCCAAACCCCGTTTCAGGCCCAGTCCCGGCACGCCGAAACTCGAGTACTGGTAGGTGCGCTCGAGGTCACGGGCGTTGTAGGCCGACTCGGAG
The DNA here is from genome assembly GCA_963743995.1 of uncultured Gammaproteobacteria bacterium. Classification (GTDB taxonomy): domain Bacteria; phylum Pseudomonadota; class Gammaproteobacteria; order Steroidobacterales; family Steroidobacteraceae; genus RPQJ01. The sequence goes on from CAVUSC010000005.1 coordinate 84,446, forward strand.
ATCCCCCACGGCACGCCGAGCTTCCTGCCATAGGCCTGCTGTCGGGCGACCACGAGGTGACTGGTCTGTTCGAGCAGGCTGCCGGCAGGCGCACGCATGACGAGCGACGGCATCAAGTACTCGAACATCGAGCCGGACCACGAGACGAGCGCCGCGCCATGACGCACGCGGACCACGGCGCGTCCAAGCCGGAACCAGTGCCGGGCCGGGACGTCACCGTTCGCGATCGCCACGAAGCTCGCCAGGCGCGCCTCGGACGCGAGCAGGTCGTAACAGTTGGGATCGAGGCTGCCATCGAGGACGCGATAGCCGATCGAGAGCAGCTTGCGTTCCTGGTCGAAGAGAAAATCGAAGCGCATCGCCGCCGCCATGCGTCGTGAAGTGGCGGCCAGCGTCGCCAGCCGCTGCGAAAGCGCAGCGGAATCCGCGGCGGCCAGTGGTGCCTGGTCGCGGAGGTGGCTCTGGACCGTGTGCAGCGTGGCTTCCGCCCACACCGCGGTTTCCGCGCTGCCCTCGTCGCCACCCTCGCTGGCCAGTTGCGCAATCAATGCGATGATCGCAGCGGCCCGCGCCGCCAGTGCCTCCAGGTTTGCCGCGGGCGTCGGCGCCCGATCCGATAACTCGGCACCGAACGCCGTGATCGCGGCGCCGAGCCGGGCATCCACGGTTCTGCCGAGCGATGCCTGGGCCAGCGCCAGGCTGTCCGCGATCCCGGCGAGCAGCCGCGCGTCGTCGGTGTCACTCGCACTCATTTCATCGCATGCGTTGGCCAGCGTGAGCAGGTGCGCGGCCAGGTTGCCGCTGTCCACGGAGGAGACGTAACGGGGCTCGAGTGGCCGCAGGTCCTGCGTGTCGTACCAGTTGTAGAAATGCCCGTGGCATTGCTCGAGCCGGCTCATGGTCGCGAGCGTCGCCTCGAGCCGCTCCACGGTGTCCACCCTGCCGACCCAGCCCAGGTCGCGCGCCGTGACGATCGACAACAGGTACAAGCCGAGGTTGGTGGGTGACGTGCGGTGGGCCAGCACCGGCCAGGGCTCCTCCTGGAAATTGTCGGGCGGCAGCATGTTGTCCGCCGCCGTGACGAACGTGTCGAAGTAGTGCCAGGCACGGCGGGCCACCAGGCGCAGCGCCTGGGCATCGACGTCGGAGACGGGTTTGGATTCGGCGACCCGAGACGGCTGGCTCACCCAGCTCGCGAGGAGCGGCGACAACTGCCATGACAGGATGAACGGCACGGCGAGCAGTGCGCTCGCGTGACCCACTGCAACGAGCACGAGGACGACCAGGCTGGTGATCACCGCGCCCGCCATCAGGCGGTAGTGGCCAGCCATGTCGAGGCGCTTGCTGTTCTGCTCCTGCGACGTGACCCACTCGAGCAGGTTGCGCCGACTGACGAACAGCCGGTACAGCGTCCGCGCGATGGCATCGCACATCAACCATGACTGGTGTGCCAGCAGCGCCAGTGTCAACGCCGTCCGGGTCGCAGCCAGCTGCGCGTCGGCTGCCACCGCGCGGACATGGCTACGCCACACGAAGCACTTGTGGCGCGGCACGAGGCCGACCAGCACCGATGGCAGGTTTGGAATCGCAAGCATCGCGACGACGAAGGCGGTCCACAGCCCCGCGTACGGTGACGGCAGGGTCCACGCGATCACGAGACTGAGCACGCTGGCCGGCGCCATGAGCGACCGGCGCAGGTTGTCGAACATCTTCCATCGGCCGAGCAACGGGATGCAGCGGCGGCGGCGCTCGGCATCGGCGGGGCCGCACCCGAAAATCCATGGCAGCAACTGCCAGTCACCACGCACCCACCGATGCGAGCGTGCCGTTGCGGCGGCATACCGTGAGGGATACTCGTCGATGAGCTCGATGTCCGAAGCGAGCCCGGCCCGCGCGAAGATGCCCTCCAGCAAGTCGTGGCTGAGCAGCGTGTTCTCGGGAACACGGCCCGCCAGCGCCGACTCGAACGCGTCGACGTCGTAGATGCCCTTGCCGACGTACGAGCCTTCGCCGCAAAGGTCCTGGTACACGTCGGACACGGCCGATGCGTATGGATCGATGCCGCCGGCGCCCGAGACGAGGCGCTGATAGCGCGAGCCTTCGTAGCCGAGCGGCAACGATGAAGCGATTCGTGGCTGCAGGATCGCGTAGCCGTCGGTGACGCGTCCGCTTTGCGGATCGAGGTGCGGCGAATTCAGGGGATGCACCATCTTGCCGACCAGCCGGCGCACGGTGTCGCGCGGCAACCTGGTATCGGCATCGAGCGTGACGACATAGCGGACGGCCGGGGGGACGGCCGGCAACTTGCCATCGAGCGGAACGAAACTCGTGTCGAGCGCGCCACGCAGCAGGCGATTCAGCTCGTGCAGTTTGCCGCGCTTGCGCTCCCACCCCATCCAGGCTCCCTGCGCTGCGTTCCACAGGCGGCGGCGATGCAGCAGCAGAAACCGATCACCCGCCGGTCCGGGTCCGTACTTGAGGTTCAAGCGACGGATTTCATCGACGGCCGTCTCCAGCAAGACCTCGTCACCGTCGACCTGTTCGCTCGCCGCGTCGGCCCAATCCGAAAGCAAGGCGAAGCTGACGTCACCGTCCAGGCTCGCGAGGTGATGAATCTCCAGGTGTTCGACGTGGCCCGCGAGCGCCTCGCGTGACGTGAGAAGTATCGGTACCACCACGAGTGTCCGGTGTTCGGCGGGGATGCCGCCCGCGAGCTCCATTTCGGCTAGCGGGCGTGCGCTGAAGCGGCTCGTGATGCTGTTGTTCGCAACAGCCATTGCCGCATCCACCGTGAGCACGAGACCAAGCATGCCGAGCACGGCAAGCATCGGTCCGCTGATGCCCCCATCCAGCAGCACCGACAATGGCCACGCCAACGTCACCACCGCGAGCAGTGCGACGCCGGCAATGTAGCCGCGGATTCCCATGCGGGCGATGAGCCGGGTGAGCCTCGCCCGCACCGACGGCCGATAGTCGAACCGAGCCTCGAACGCGCGACGACCCCGGGCGATGAGGTGGTAGCCGGGATTGCGTTCACGCCGGCTGCCGCCCGCGGCGGCGATATGCATGGCGAGCTCGGCGAGGTCCAGCTCGGAATGAGACGACCCTCGCGCCAGCTCCTCGATCGCGTCGCGACAGCGGTTGCGCGTCGAAAAATTCGACTGCGCGTAGTCCGCGTCGGCACGCAACGTGGAGTCGACGAGACTCATCGATTCGAACAGGTCCGCCCAGTCCACCGCCGAGATCGAGCGCATGCTCATGATCACGTTGCGGACAGTCACGCTCGACGCGCCCTGGCGCTGGTGCTCGTCACGGACGACTTCGTCGGCCGTGGTGCCGGACGCCGCGAGACGCCCTTCGAGCCACGTCAGCGCCGTCGTCGCCTCCGGATCCTGGTCGCGCAGCCGCTGCAGCAACTGCACGGCAAAGGTCGTCGACAACTGGACGCTCTCGAGCTCGGGCAGCACCGACGCCAGCGTTTGCGGCTCGCGTCCACCGGCCCCGAGCAGCCGGTCCGCTACGTGATCGGCCTGCTGCCGAACGGCACGACGGCTCGCAATCAGTTCGGCGGCGCGGCGCAGGTTCTCGATCAGCACGACCCGCAACGTGATGGCGATCGCCCACAGTTCACCGATCGTCAGCGGCTGCACGCGCTGGTAAGCCGCCACGAACTGGCGCAACAGGCTGGCGTCGAAGCGGCTGTCGGTGTGCGCGACGAAGGCCCATGCCAGTCCGAATACGCGCGGATAACCCGCCAGTGGACCATCGGCCAGCTTCGGCAGTTGCCGGTAGTAGCCGGGTGGCATGTCGTCACGGGCCTGGCGGATCTGCGCCTCGACGACGTGGTAGTTGTCGACGAGCCACTCCGCGGCCGGCGTGATGGCCCCGCCCGCAGCGATGGATTTGGCGATGGTGCGGTGCGCGTGGAGCAGTGCCCTGTGGTTGTCTCGCAGCCGCGCGCTCAGCGGCCGGACTCCGACAGGACGCGTCGTAACGCTCTGGGCGGCAGCGAGACTGGCGGCGTGCTGCTCCAGTCGCTCAGCGCTGAAGATCTCTGCCCGGATGACTTCGGCGAATTCGAATGCGGATTCACCGTGGGCACCCGGGACGTGGCTGAGGACGGACCGCATCAAGTCGTCGCGCGCGGAATGGGCGCAGTGCGGGGCGCGACAGGCGGGCCGTTCGTGCGGAACACGACGTCCCAGAATGAACTGGTCACACCATAGCGAGCGGGAGCTGCGACCGGACTGTGGTGCAAGGCATGATGCCGCTTGACGTGCCGCAACCAGGCCAGGTCGCTACGCCAGTGGTGTGTTGCATGGTGCACGATCGCATACACGAGGTACCCGGTCAGCAGGCCGAACGTGAGTGCGCAGGCGCGCCAGACGTCGCTCAGCGCCAACGCGGGAATGAAAACCAGCGCGGTAATCAGCAGGGCACTGAGGATGGTCGGAGTGCCGATCAGCGCCCGTGGGCGCCGATGGTGCTCGGCATGCCACTCCCGGAACGGCTGCAGTCCATGCAGCACGAACCGATGGAGCAGGTACTCGACGAGCGTCCACGTCGCGAGACCCGCGAATGCGAAGACCAGGATTTCGACCCGTCGTTCGTGCGGGGCGGCGACGGCCAGCAGCACAGCCAACGTCGTGGAAGCGATGGCATAAAGGGCGAAATCGGCGAGATAGCCCATCCTGCCGTGCTCGGTCGACAACAGTGCCATGCCCTTCCTCGGTGCAGCCAGCCAGGGGCCGATCTTCTTGATCCGACCTGACGGGAGACAGTAAGGGTCCAGGGGCGTGCAGTCTGTGCGACAGCGTACCGACACGTGTCAGCGCAGACGCCAGCGTTGACTGCCAGCGTTACCTGACAGACGCCCCACGCTGCAAATGCACACACTCCGAGCAGATATGAAGTCGAACTCTCCCCGCAGACCAGTCCTGCGCATCGCTTTGGTGCTGGCTGCCAGCACGACGGCCTGCGGCACCCAGCCCCGTTCCAGCGGCGAAGGGTTCGGACCCCATCCCGTGCTGCCCGCTCCAGCAGCGACGCTACTACCGACGGTGAACGTGGCTCCCGCCGTGGGGTGGCCGCAGGGTGGGCAACCACGGGCCGCCTCCGGCATGACCGTCAGCGCGTTCGCGAGCGGGCTCGATCACCCGCGCTGGTTGTACGTCCTGCCCAACGGCGACGTGCTCGTAGCGGAAACCAATGCGCCTCCGCGACCCGCCGATTCGACGGGGATCAGGAATCGAGTGATGGGCTACTTCATGAAGAAGGCCGGCGCAGGAACGCCGAGCGCTAACCGGATCACGCTGCTGCGGGACACCGATGGCGACGGCGTGGCTGACGTTCGCAGCGCCTTTCTCGAGGGACTCAATTCGCCGTTCGGCATGACGCTGGTGGGAAGCGATTTTTTCGTGGCCGACACGGATGCCATCCTGCGGTTTCCCTATCGGCCGGGACAGCAGCACATCGACACCGCCGGCGTGAAAGTCACCGACCTTCCGGCCGGGCCGCGCAATCATCACTGGACGAAGGGCCTGATCGCGAGCGTGGACGGCAGCAAGCTGTACGCGACGGTGGGTTCCAACAGCAACGTTGCCGAGCATGGCATGGCTGAGGAGGCCGGCCGCGCCGCGATCTGGGAAATCGACCCACGCAGCGGCGACCACCGCGTCTTCGCGACTGGACTGCGCAACGCCAATGGCCTCGCGTGGGAACCCGTGAAGGGCACGCTCTGGGCCACGGTCAACGAGCGCGATGAACTCGGCGACGACCTCGTCCCGGACTACATGACCGCCGTGCGCGACGGCGCGTTCTACGGTTGGCCCTACAGTTACTACGGGCAGCACGTGGACACGCGCGTCTCGCCGCAGCGTCCAGACCTCGTGGCCATTGCCGTCGCGCCCGATTATGCCCTGGGCGCGCACACGGCCTCGCTCGGCCTGGCCCACTCCTCGCACAATGCCCTGCCCGCCCGGTATCAGCAGGGCATGTTCATCGGCCAGCACGGCTCGTGGAACCGCCGGCCGCGCAGTGGTTACAAGGTGATTTTCGTGCCGTTCGTCGACGGACGACCGAGCGGCCTGCCGCTCGACGTACTGGCCGGGTTCGTCGATGACGACGGCAAGGCCCTCGGCAGACCGGCGGGCGTCGTCATCGATACCCGGGGCGCGTTGCTGGTCGCGGACGACGTCGGCAACACCGTGTGGCGAGTGGTATCCAGCGTGCCGGGCAGTTGAGGCGGCGGCTGTCCCGCGACTAAAGCCAGTACTGCCACAACCGCGAGAACTGCTCCTTGACGCGCTTGGCGAGGGAGCGCTTGCGCCATTGTTCGAGCGTAATCTCGTCCGACAGCGCAACGTCTGCGGCAAATGACTTGCGCATGCGGTCACCGAACTCCGTGCCCAGCACCACCGCGTTCACTTCATGGTTATGCAGGAAGCTGCGCCAATCGAGGTTGGTCGAGCCGACCGTGGACCAGACGCCGTCGATCACGGCGGTCTTTGCATGCAGGAGCGCTTCGCGGCGCTCGTAGATGATGACGTCGTCTTGCAGCAACTGGTCGTAATACGAGCGGCTGGCGTTGAACACCAGCGCCGAGTCGGTGCGGCCGGGGAGCAGCACTCGCACGTCGACGCCGCGCGCAGCAGCGGCCTTCAGTGCAGCCAGCAACTGCGGGTCCGGGACGAAGTAGGCATTGGTCAGCCAGATCTCGGTTTCGGCGCTGGCGAGGGCAGACAGCAAGGTCACGTAAATCAGGCTGAATTCATCGTCCGGTGAACTGCCGATCGCGCGCACGACCTCCTTGCCCTGCGCCTGCAGTGCCGGGTAAAAATTCCGCGGTTCCAGCGGCTCACCTTTTTGCGCTTCCCAGTTCGCAAGGAAGAGCTTCTGGAATTCCGCGACCACGGGTCCGTCGATCTGCAGGTCCGTGTCCCGCCACGGCAGTTGCCCTTCAGGGCGCGGTTTCGCCGGCCGGTGGGACGAGCCCCCCGAATACACGCTGCTGATGTTGATGCCACCGAGGATGACGGTGCGACCATCGACGATCAGCAGCTTGCGGTGATCACGCTGGTTCACCTCCCAGCCGGCTTTCGCCGTCGCCGGATTGACCGGATTGAACTCCAGCGTGCGGATGCCGTTGTCGCGCAGGCGCTGGAAAAATTCCCCCGGCGTACCGAGCGTGCCGACACTGTCGTGGATCAGGTTCACCTGCACGCCCTGCTGCTGCCTGGCAATCAATGCATCGGCGAAGCGCCGGCCGACTTCATCGTCCTCCAGGATGTACGTCTCCATATTGATGTGGTCGGTGGCGGACGCGATGGCCTCGAGCATGGCGCGGTACGTAACCGGACCGTCCTCGAGCAAGCGCACGCGGTTGCCACTGACGAGGGGTGATCCCGTCACGGCTTGCTCGAGCGCGAGGTGTCGGTCAAAGATGCCCGTGTCGTCGGCGCCGCGCTCCAGTCGGGCGAGGATCTCGCGGCTGCGGGCCGGGGGCAACGGTCCACGCGCACCCTCGACCTGTGCCGGTGCGGCTGCAGGCATGTCTTCCGGCGCGACGCGAGGCAAGGTACTGCACGCCGCAAGTGGAACAACAACACCACGGCGTAAGACACGCGACGCATGAATTTGATCATCTGCAGCAGTTTCCCACGGTTGGGTATGCCGTCGCACATGCCGAACAGAAACCCGCGACGGGCGCCGCATTGCATCAGTGCGGTACCGAACAGACCACTGCGCCGGTCGGAGTAACCTGCAGGACATCGACCACACGATGCCGTTTCGGGAATTTTCCGTGCGACGGTTGCCGTCGAATGGAGTACCCAGATGAACAAATCACTATTGACCGGCCTGGTCGTAGGCGGCATTGCGGTCACGGCGGCCGGCGCCTACGCGGGCTACCAGAATATCGACCAGGGACGGTCGGCCAAGGTGCTCAACGTCGAGTCGATGTCCCGCACCGTGCAGTCGCCGCGACAGGTTTGCAACAGCGAAGTCGTCACTCACCAGGCGGCAGTGAAGGATCCTAAGCGCGTGACCGGAGCCCTGATTGGCGCGGTCGCGGGCGGCGTGCTCGGCAACCAGATTGGTCACGGCGATGGCCAGACGGTGGCGACCGTGGCCGGTGCCGCGGCCGGCGGCTACGCCGGCAGCAAGGTCCAGAAGCACATGCAGGAAGGCAATACGAGCCAGTCGGTCGAACAGCGTTGCCGCACCGTCTACGACTCGGTGCAAAAGCCTGATGGCTACCGGGTGCGTTACCGCCTTGGCGATCACGAAGGCACCGTCCGCATGGACCATGACCCGGGCAGCAGCATCCCGGTCCAGAACGGCGAGCTGGTCTTGAACGACCGCGCCGACCAGCGCTGAAGCGCCTGTCTACAACCTGACCCTCACGAGGAAACATAAAATGCTATGGACCATCGCTGTCATATTGGCCGTGCTGTGGCTGTTGGGGCTGGTCAGCTCCTACACCCTGGGCGGATTCATCCACATCCTGCTGGTGCTTGCCATCATCGTCGTCCTGATCAACGTGATCCAGGGCCGTCGTCTTTAGCCGCACGGACTTGCCTTCTCACGCGGCGCGGCCCGGTGTCGGCAACGATCCCGGGCTGTCTTGCTTCTGCTGCGGCGGCGTGCAGTGCCAAGTCGATGGGGTTCGCAACTCTGCGCGGGTTTTGGTGGGGCACCGAACAGACCAATGAGGGGACGCCGCTCAGGCTCACCGTTCCAGCAGAATACAGACGCGATGAAGCACTCTCCGATGCAGACCGACAGACGGGCCGTGGGGACCAACCGGTTGCTCGCAGGCCTGCCCGAGCTTGATCGACGCCGATTGCTGGGCAAGTCCAGGGCCATCGAGCTATTCACCGGCGATGCGCTGCATGAACCCGGCAAGCACGTTGCGGACGCCTATTTCCCCATCAGCGGCTCAGTTTCGCTGATCACGACGTTGCACGGACACGACCAGTTGCAGGTGGGTCTGGTCGGCGACGAGGGGATGCTGGGCACCTCACTGGTGCTCGGCGTCGCCATCGCACCCGCACTCGCGCTCGTGCAGGACTCCGGCACGGCCTGGCAGATCGACGGCGCTTCCTTTCGCGAGGAACTCGAACACAGCGCCGCACTGCGCGGCCGCCTGCAGCGGTACGTCCACGTCGTCATGTGCCAGTCGGCGCAAACGGTCGTGTGCACACGATTTCACGTCGTCGAGGCCCGGCTGGCCCGCTGGCTGCTCATGACCCGCGACCGCGCGCACTCGGACCACTTCCATTCGACGCACGAGGCATTGGCCGCCATCCTCGGCGTGCGTCGCGCTGGAGTGACGCATGCCGCGGGCTCATTGCAGCAGCAGCACCTGATCCGCTACAGCCGGGGCGACATCACGGTGCTCGACCGCCGCGGCCTCGAGAAGTCGGCCTGTTCGTGTTACGTCGCGAACCAGGAGACCTACGCTCGGGTCATGAACTGAATGGCGCACCAGTAGCGTCGGACAAGTCACGTTTCCACCCCGGGTCCGTACCACGCCGTACGGACGCGCACGCGGCGATGTATTCTGGCGACACCGCCAAGCCGTGGATAGCCGACATGACGGACGCCACCGCCTCGCCTGAACAACACATTCCCGAGCTGAATTACCTGTTGGCTGCGCTCTCGCCCGACGAGCGCGACCGCGTGTTCCCGCACTTGCGTCTCGTTGCGATGCCGCTCGGCAAGGTGCTGTACGAGTCCGGCGACATGCTCGACTACGTCTACTTCCCGACCGACTCGATCGTGTCACTGCTGTACGTGCTTGAAAGCGGCGCCTCGGCAGAAATTTCGGTGGTCGGCAACGAAGGCCTCATCGGCATCGCGCTGTTCATGGGCGGCGGCACTACGCCGAGTCGCGCCATCGTGCAGAGCGCCGGCCACGCCTACCGTATGGCCGGGCAGAAACTGAAGGACGAATTTCACCGCAACGGCGGGCTGCAATTATTGCTGCTGCGCTACACACAGGCGCTGATTACACAGATGGCGCAGACCGCGGTGTGCAATCGCCACCACTCCGTCGACCAGCAGTTGTGCCGGTGGTTGCTGTTGTCGCTCGACCGACTGAAGTCCAGCAAGCTGGTCATGACGCAGGAACTGATCGCGAACATGCTCGGTGTCCGCCGCGAAGGCGTCACGGACGCGGCGGGCAAACTGCAGAAGCTCGGCGTCATCCGCTACAGCCGCGGCCAGATCACCGTACTCGATCGGCCGCAACTCGAGCAGTTGTGCTGCGAGTGTTATTCCGTCGTCAAGCGCGAGACGGACCGCATCGAAGGACTGGCCGCGCCACCCGGCGCCTGATCGCACAGTTCCCTCTCGGCGCCTGCGCCAACTGCAGTCCAACCCCCACACGAACTTTGTTCGGTGCCGTACAGACTTGCCGCGCGCGGCCATGGACACTGCCTGCGTAGAATGTTCATACCCCGCATTGAGAAATTGAACGAGTTGCCGTCCACCGGGACGAGCGACAACGCCGACTGGAAGATAAAGAGCGACGCGAGCGCCCGGAAAACAGCGAGCGAGGAACGGCGGCGACTGACACCGGCCTGTAGTCAGTAGCGCGGGCGCGTGCGCCTTATCATGGGGATCGGCGCTCGGCAGCGAAGGCCGCGAAGCCAGCGATGAACGTGGCCAGTTGCTGGCCCATTGAATCGTCGACCAGCTTGCCGTCCTCGCTGAAGACTTTTGCAGCCCGTGACACCAGTAGTCGCCCCCCTGCCCAGTGATGCGCCCCAAGCGTACGCAGGACTGGCAGCCAGCCGTTCTGCGCAAGAATCGTTCCAAACCCGCCGGGCGATGCGCCGATGACGGCAAACGGCCGCCCTGAGAACACCCGCGGCGCATCGGACGGCGGCCGCGACAACCAGTCGATCGCGTTCTTGAACACGCCCGGAATGCCGTTGTTGTACTCCGGGGTGGCCAGCAGCACGCCGTCGCTCGCGACGATGCGCTCCTTCAAGATGGTGACCGCGGCCGGCAGGCCATCCCGCGCCTCGGCGTCGCCGTCGTAGAGCGGGATACCGTGCAACGTGGCGATGTCCAGTGCGACGGAGCGTGGCAACCGCGCCTGTGTCGCGTGCAGCAGCGCTGTGTTGAACGAACCGGCGCGCAGGCTGCCGGAGATGCCGAGGATTCGAGTCATGAGGTATTACCTTTTGCATGGTTTCGGATGCGTTCCAGACCTATGGCCGGACGACGCGCAACACAGCATGGTAAGCGCGCGAGTTGGCCGAGCGAGTTCGAAAGCGGTGCAGGGTGCAGCACAGTCGACTGTCTGACACCGCACAGAGACAGAGGGCGTAACCCGCTAGGCTCCCTGACCTTACCTGCGTCAGTTGGCCAATCGACTGGGTGACCGCAAGCAAGGAGGGCGCAATACATGAACTGGACGAACACGATGGCAGGCAATGCGGACGACGCAGCGAACAATGAAGTGTCCGGCGATGACAGCGCCCAGCGCAATGTCGAGTCCGGGTCGTGGGACCCGCACCAGGTCTGGCTGACGCGGGTCAAACAGCCGCGCGACGAAAAGCAGGAGCCGTCCAGTCCACCCGCCAGACAGTCGCCCCAAGCTACGCAATCGTATTTCTGGACCCGTGCCGCGCGCTGACTTGAACGAAGTTGGCGCGCCAGTGGTTCGGTCGTCGTCGACTTGATCCCAACCTGGCGCGTGGGTTCGCAGCACCGATCCTGATGGCGCCAGTCGGGCGACCGCACCTCCATTCAGCTGCTTCAGGCGGTCTCAACGAACACGCGCACTGCAACGCCGCGGTCGCTCCAGACCTTCGCCGCGTCGCCGAGGATTGAGCGAGCGGTATCAAAGGCCTCTGGCGCGTTCGCTCGCAGTTCGCCGGCGTGGCGCAGCAGGATGACGCAGCCGCGCGCGCGGCGCGCACCAGGCAGGTCGACGAGGCAATCGAAGAACGCGTCCCAGTTGTGCCCGAACCAGCTTGGAAACCGCAGGACCTCGGCGAATCGCTCGAGCAGTTGCGACTTCTCCACGCACCCCTTGAGCTCGATGACGTAGCAGGGCCAGTCGAGTGAGGACGCCAGCAGCTCGATGCCTCGCAGGGTGTCGCCGGTCAGTTCGATGTCTCGCACGAGCTCGGTCATGGGCGTGGCACCTCGACCTGGCGAAAGCTGCGGTAGTGATCGTCCGTGTAGTAGTACTCGACGGGCGGATTGCCACCGCTCACGATGCGACGTGCGCCGCGGTCGGCCGAGCCTGGCGTCAACACCGTGTACTCACGATAGTAGCCTGGTGGTTGTGCCGGCAAACGTCGCTCGCGGTTCTGGAAGGTCATGCCGTCACGGTCGTACGGAAAAGGGCCGCCGGCTGCGATGAGTCGCAGTGTCTGCCGCGCCTCGACCGGCAGGCCGGTCGTAGCGGGCTCAGATGCCGCGGTGCCCCACTCGGACTCGGACGCCACGTCCGCTCCCGCGCTCACCCCACGCGGTGCTTCGCGTGACAACCAGCCGCTGGCCACCGCGACGACCAGGCCTGCCAACAATGCGATTCGAATCCAGCGCATGAAAACCCGTTGCCGCTCGCTGCGTTTGTAGCGCGCAGAGTACCGCGCCGCAAGCCGCCTCGAAAGCCATGGCTGCCGACATCATTGCCGCATCAGGGTGCTCTTGCCGAACAGGGAGCCGATCAGGTCCACGGCAACTTCAGCCGTCCGATTGCGAATGTCGAACGCCGGATTGAGCTCGACGATGTCGAGCGAAGCGAGGCGACCGGTGTCGGCCACCATTTCCATGCAGAGCTGAGCCTCGCGGTAGGTCGGTCCACCGGCGACTGTCGTGCCCACGCCTGGTGCGATGTCGGGATCGAGAAAGTCGACATCGAGACTGACGTGGATGTGGGTGTCGTCGTCGACGCCTAGCAGGGCCTGCTGCAGCGTGTACCGCATGCCCATCTCGTCGATGTAACGCATGTCGAAGACTTCGATGCCCGCCTCGCGCACGAAGCGCTTCTCGCCCGCGTCGACGCTGCGGATGCCGATCTGCCGCAGCTGCGCAGGATCGATGGCCGGCGCGTGGCCGCCGATCGACACGAGTTCCAATGGGCCGTGTCCGCACAGGCACGCTACCGGCATCCCGTGCACGTTGCCGCTCGGTGTCAGGAGGTGGGTATTGAAGTCGGCATGTGCATCGAACCAGAGCACGCGCAGCTTGCGACCCGTGTCGCGGCAGTGCCTGGCGGCGGCACTGATCGAGCCGATCGCGAGACTGTGATCGCCGCCGAGCAGCATCGGCAGTCGCGAGGCAGCAAGTTCGTCGAGCACGGCGCTGTGCACGAGCTGGTTCCATGCGGTCACTTCAGGCAGATGACGGTAACCGTCCACGGGCGGCTGCCAGGGATTGGGCGGTCCATTCAGGTTGCCGCGATCGACGACCTCGAGACCTTGCGCTTCGAGCACGGCCTGCAACTGGGCAACACGCAGTGCTTCCGGGCCCATCGAGGCGCCACGCGCGCCCGCGCCGACGTCGGTGGGCGCGCCGATCAGCGCGATGGTTCCGGTCAAGGCCGCACCTCAGGCCGTCCTGCGCTTGCGGGGGCGCGCGATGCCGCGCTGGCCGGCCAGCGTGCCGCCGAACAGGTCCTTCGGGTCGTCGAGCACTGGCACGAGGTCGAGATCGCGGCGACCGAGGCGCTGCTGCGAGATCAGCGCGTACAGGAACCGCAGCGCCGAGAAGTCCTCCAGCGCGAAGCCGACGGAATCGAACAGCGTGACGTCCCGCTCCGAGCGCCGCGCCACCGCTTCGCCGCGCAGCACCTGGGCGAGCTCGAGTCACCGGATAGTCGGCCGGCATCTGCTGGATCTCGCCTTCGATCCGCGATTGCGGTTCGAACTCGACCACGACGCGCATGTCCGGCAGCCGCAGGATGTCCGCGTGCAGTTCCGTCTTGCCCGGGCAATCGCCGCCCACGCCGTTGATGTGCATGCCGGGCGTGATCATCGGCGGCGTCAGGATGACGGCGTTGCGCTTGTCCGCCGTGACCGTCGTGACGATGTCTGCGCCCTTGCACGCCTCAGCGGCGGAATGCGTGCGCACGACGCGCAGGTCCGCCAGCTCGGGCATGGCGGCGAGGTTGCGCTCGAGCTTGGCCGTGGCCTGGCGGTCGACGTCGTAGACCCGCAGTTCGCGGATGCCGCACAGGCGGTGGAACGCGATGGCCTGGAACTCGCCCTGGGCGCCGTTGCCGATCAGCGCCATCACGCGGCTGTCGGGACGCGCGAGCTTCTGCGCGGCCAGGGCCGACGTCGCGGCCGTTCGCAGCGCCGTCGTCACGGTGAGTTCGGACAACAGCAGCGGATAGCCCGTGTCGACGTCTGCCAGCACGCCGAATGCCGTCACCGTCAGCAGGCCTTCGGCCGTGTTCTTGGGGTGACCGTTGACGTACTTGAAGCTGTACAGCGTGCCGTCGGTCGCCGGCATCAACTCGATCACGCCGACGGGTGAATGGTTCGCCAGGCGCGGCGACTTTTCGAACTCCGGCCAGCGCCGGTAATCCGCCTCGATTTCGCCCGCCAGGCGGGCAATGAACTCCGCCGGCCCGAGCGCATTCACGATGCGCTGGATATCACTGACGCCGATATAGTCGACCATCGCTGCCCCCTGCCCGGGCCGACAAGCAATGACGAAGCAATGGCCCGGCAGAGCATGATCGGTTTCGTGCGAGCCAACAGGAAGCCAGCAAACTAGTCAATCTGGTCTATAATTAGATCGAATCGCCAGGCGATTACTGCAATTCGCCAGAAAATGGGTGCGCCATGGACGACCTCGATCGCCAGCTCGTCGGACTCCTGCGTGACAACGCCCGCCTGCCCGCGGCCACCATCGCGCGCACGCTGCGCGTGGCCCGTGGCACGGTGCAGAACCGCATCGCCCGGCTCGAGCAGGAGGGCGTGATTGCGGGTTACACCGTCCGCCTGGCGGCTCCAGACGCAGATCGTCGCATCACCGCGCTGATGCTGATTGCGGTCGAGGGCAACAACGTCGAGAAGGTTCTGCGCTCGCTGCGCGGGGATGCGTCGGTGTCCACGCTGCACACGACGAACGGCCGCTGGGACGTCATCGCCGAGCTGCGCGCCGACACGCTGGCGGAGTTCGACCGCGTGCTGAGCCGCATCCGTCGCATCGAAGGCGTGGCCAACTCCGAGACCAACCTGCTGCTCTCGACGCACAAGTACTGACCGCGCGCGGCGGTATCATGCGGCCCCGCGACGATCACGCGGACGAACCAGGAGGACCCATGTACGAGCTCTACATCGGCAACAAGAACTATTCGTCGTGGTCGCTGCGACCCTGGGTCCTGCTGCGCGCGCGCGGCATCCCCTTCGTCGAACACATCAAGCCGTTTGCTCGCGGCTCGAACTTCGATGCGTTCCGCGCCTTCTCGCCCTCGGGCAAGGTGCCCTGCCTGCGCGATGGCGCGACGGTGGTGTGGGACTCGCTCGGCATCAGCGAGTACCTGGCCGAACGCCACCCGGGGCTCTGGCCGGCCGATGCGCGCGGCACGCACCTGGGCGCGCTGCACCGCTGCGGAAATGCACTCGGGCTTCGCCACGCTGCGCACCATCTGCACGATGAACGTCGGCCTGCGCGTGCAGCTGCACACACAGCCTCCGGCGCTCGTCGCGGACATCCGCCGCATCGACGAATTGTGGAACGAAGGCTTGACGCGCTTCGGCGGACCGTTTCTCGCCGGCCGCGAGTTCACCGTGGTCGACGCGTTCTATTGCCCGGTCGCCTACCGCGTGCGCACCTATGGCCTCGAGTTGACCGGCAACGCCGCGCAGTACGCGCAGCGCCTGCTCGAACTGCCCGCGATGCGTGCATGGGAAGAGGCCGCGCTCGCCGAAACCTGGCGCGAGATCGACCACGAGGCCGAAGCGTTGCAGGTCGGCGTCGTCACGGCCGACTACCGCGCGCCGGCGGCGCCGCAATGAGCGAGCGTGTCGATGCGCTCGAGTTCAAGGTCGCGCACCTGGAGCGCGCGTTGCAGGAATTGAGCGATGTCCTGTACCGGCAGCAGCGCGAGCTCGACGCGCTGCGCGACCGCAACCAGCAACTGGTCGAACAGGTGCAGCAACTCGAGGACCGCGGCGGCGACCCAGGCGGGGTCGAAGTTCCTCCGCACTACTGACGTGCCGACGCATCCCCTGTCCGGAGCCAAGGCTGGCTGGGTGGCCTACGCCGCGATGCTGACGTTCGGCGTGCTCGCGGGCGAGGCCGCCAACGTCTCCCGAAGTGGCGAGATCACGGCGCTGACGCTCGGCAACTGGACGTTGAGCGCGGCGCTCCTCACGGCGCTCTGGGGTTACGCACTGCAGCGTCGCATCGGCAGCGAAGCGCTACTGGCGCGCCGTCTTCTGGCTGGTCCTGTTCGCCAACGCCGTCATGCTGGTGCCGGTGTTGCTGGGCGGTGGCGCGGTTGCAATGTTTACCGCCGCGCTGACGCTGTTGATCGTGCCCGCGTACCTGGCCGCCTACCGCTACGCGTATCGCAGCCCCGACCTCTGGACGAGGTGCGGGTCGTTGACGGGCAGGATTAAGACAGGTACTGTTTTATACAAAGGTACTGTATTCATAAATTATGGCCGCCGAAACCAAGCTTGCACCGATCCGCAAGGGACTCCTGGAGTTCCTGGTGCTGAAGATCGTGGGTGCCAAGAGCGTGTACGTGCCGGATATCCTGCGCCGGCTCGCCGGCACCGAATTCACCACGCAGGAAGGCACGCTTTATCCCCTGCTCAGCAAGCTGCGCCGGGAAGACCTGGTGCAGTACGAGTGGAAGGAGTCGGACGCCGGGCCACCACGCAAGTACTACCGGCTGACCGACTCGGGCCGCGCACAACTCACCGCATTGGATGAGTATTGGAACCTGATCAACCGTACGATCGCCGACATCGGACACTGAGCCATGCAACGTCTAGCCACCACCGTCCGTCTCAATCGCAGCGTGCTGCAGTTCGACGACGCGGCGCAGGTACGTCTCGAACGGTACCTCGCCGAATCGGCGGGCCTGCTGGAAGGCGATCCCGATCCGCAGGAAATCCTCAGTGACCTCGAGCAGGCCGTGGCCGATCAGTGCACGCGTCGCCTGCGTGCGGGCCAGACGGTCGTGACGCTGGCGGAACTCGAGCCCGCGCTCGAGGAGATCGGGTCGGTGCAGGCGCCGGGGCCGTCGGTTGCCGCGGAGTCGACGACGCGCAGCCAGGCGCGAACATTGGAGCAGGTGAGCGAAACCGCCGTCGTGAGCGGCGTGTGCTCCGGCCTCGGTCGCTATTTCGGATTCAACGTGACGGCGCTGCGGGTCTTCGCCGTGCTGCTGCTGTTCCTGAGCGGCGGCGGCGTGCTGCTCGTGTACCTGGCGCTGATGCTGCTGATGCCGTACGCCCCGTTGCCGTCCGGCCACCCGCCGCTCCGCTGGTTGCCGGCAAAGAGCCGCGCGTTCATGGAATTCCTGCGCACGAAATTCCACCTCGCGACCGGCTGACCGGCCGATTGGCTGACCGCGTCGTCGCTGGACGCGGACGCGTGGCACCGATCGCGCACGGGTCCGGTGCCGACGCCTGCGCGTCTCGCTAGCGGCCGACGATGATGACGGGATCGAGTGGGGAGCTGTGACGGCCGCCGCGGGCGTCACCTTGACGCTGTACTTGAAGATCCCGTCGTCGTCGGCGAGACGAGCCGACGAACTGGGTGGCGCCGGTGACCGTGCCGGCGAACTCGTCGAACGTGGCGACTGGCGGGTTTTGCAGCCTCGGCCAAAGAAGGGCCAGTCGTGGCGCGTGTCCACGGCACCATCACCGTCATCGATGCGCTTGAACTTCGAGGTCGAACTTCTGGACGGTATGTCGTCGTTCTCCCAGACGAGGCGCTGACCCCCTCGCGTGCGGACATTGCCGCCTTTCTTATTGTTGCTCTCCGTGATCTCGATTGCGCTGTTGCCGACAATTCCAATCGTCATTTTGACGGGCATGGTCGCTACCTCCCTTGGTTGACCGCACACACTGCCAGTGAACAGGCGTCCAGGCTGGAGCCGACGGGCAGGAGTTGCGTGTCTGGATCCATGACATCGATCGCGGCACGCATGCCCGACGATCTCCCTGACGTCCCTGCCGGTTGTTCTGAGTCGTGAAGCTACGCCGATCGCGGTTGGATTCAAGACGCACCGCAGCAGGCGAACGGTGCGCGGACCAGGACGACCGACGCGGTCGTCCTGGCCCGGAGAAACGACGAAGACGCGACTTCAGGCGGTCGCGGCGTCCTTCAGCTTCTTCATCGGCCGCACCTTGACCTTCACGGTCGCGGGCTTGGCCTTGAACGTCGTGGCTTCACCCGTGAACGGGTTGATGCCCTTGCGCGCCGGCTTTGCCGCAACGTTGGTGACGGTGATCTTCAGCAGTCCCGGCAGCACGAACACGCGGGCGCCCTTCTTGCTGATCGAGGCGTGGATCGCGTTCTCGAGCGCGGCGAGCAATGCGCGCACGTCCTTGGCGGCGACCTGCGCGGCCTCGGCCAGGTGAGCGACCAGCGCGGACTTGGTCAGCACGCTCTTGATCGACGGTGGGGCCTTCGGGGCTGCCTTGCGGGCGGACGTCTTCGCTTCGCACGGACTTCTTCACGGACTTCTTCGCTTTTGCCATCGGGGTCGTTCAACCTCGTGAGTAGATGAACTTGCGGTCGGAGGTTTCCGGCCGCGCTGCGAACGGTAGGCGAACGGCTGCAGAAGCCAAGCGGCGCGGGGCGTGGTTCACGGGGCCTCGGTCGACCGACCCGCGCCGGGCAGCCACCGACAGTCTGGTTTCGGCACTTCCTGAGAGCGCAATCGATGAGACGTGCGGCAGTATTGCTTGCCATCGTCCTGCCACTGCTGGCCGGCTGCCAGTCCGCGTATTACGCCGCCGCCGAACAGGTCGGTTACGCGAAACGCGACATCCTTGCCAGTCGCGTCAAGTCGGCGCGTGATTCGCAGGAAGACGCCAAGCAGGAAATCACGGATGCCCTGACCGCGTTTGGCAAGGTCGTCAACTATCAGGGTGGCGACCTCGAGACTCAATTGCGCGACCAGGTGCTGTTCCTGAAACACAACCTGAACGCGCGGGCCATCGGTGGGCACAAGGGCGAGGTGACCCAGGTCGACACGCAGGTCAATCAGCTGGTCACCGAGATCAACAAGGCCATCGCGGAAGCCAACCGGTTCATTGCCGATCTCGAGCAAGCCAGCGACTGAACCGGCGGCTGTGAGGTCGGTCGCCTATTCGCTCGCCAGCAGCGCGCCCACCGTGAGCAACCCCGGCCGCTCGACGATCGCATTCTGGCCGAACGTCACGCCGCGCAGGTTGTCGTCCCAGCGATACGTCTTCAATGTCCGCAGCGGTTCTTCGCCCTGTGTCACGCCGGTGGCCTGGTCCGTCGTCGTGATGATGCAGCGTGTGCAGGGTTTCACGATTCGCAGCCGCACCTGCTCGCTCTCGAGCGCGCTGAACGCGTCCTCGGCGTAGGGCGCGCAGCCGTCCAGCAGCACGTTCGGCCGGAAGCGATCGACCGGCAACGGCGACGGCAGGCGCGAATTCAGGTCGTCGAGCGACGCGCGCGACAGCACCAGGACCGGATACCCGTCGGAAAATGCACTGGTGCCCGCGAGTCCCTGCGACCACGCGGGGTCCGTGGGTCGCGCACGGGAATCGTCGAAACGCACGAGTCGCACGTCGCGTCGCAGGTGCTCGCCAAACCAGCTCGCGGCGGCATGACCCTCGTCGCTGGCCAGCACGCGATCACGCCAGACGGTGACTTCGGCGGATGCGCCATGGACCGATCGCTGCAGCGGCACGGCCAGTTTCGGCAGGCCGGGCGCGGTGAGTTCGAGGTGGTTCTCCACCAGCGCCGTGCCGACCAGGGCCAGGCGTGGCTCTTCTCGCTGTGTCAGGAAGCGGCCGTTGGGCGAAACCACCATCCATTCGCGGTCGTACTGCAGCCCGCGCGGCGTCAGCCGCGCCTGCTGGACGGCAATGCCGCGGCACGATTTGACGGGGTAGACGTAGAGCGAGGCGATCGTGATCACGCGCCGCAGGATACCGGAACCGGGAACGTGTTCCTGTCGTGGATCGCCACGACCGGGCGCGGATCGAGCCGCGGCGTTCCCTGGCGTCAGCTGGCGAGCGGCAACGGCGCCGGACGACCCACCTGGTAGCCCTGGACGAAATCGACGCCCATGCGGCGCGCCGAATCGAGCGCGCTCAGGTCCTCGACCTGCTCGGCGATGACCTGGAAATTGAGCGACCGCGCGAGCTTGATCATCGCCGTCACCATCGCCTGGTTGACGTTGTCGGAGGCCAGGTTGCGGATGAACGAGCCGTCGATCTTCAGGTAATCGAGCGACAGGTTCTTCAGGTTGGCAAACGAGCTGATCCCGCGGCCGAAATCGTCGAGCGCAAACTGGCACCCCATGCCATGCAGCACCCCGATGAAGCGGCGCGCATGCTCGATGTTGGTGATCACCGCGTTCTCGGTGACCTCGAAGCAGATGCGGCTCGGCGCGATGCCGGTGCGATCGAGGCAATCGACCACGAACTCGAGGAACGCGCCGTCACCGAGCGTCTGGCCGGAAAGATTGATGCAGAGACTGCGATCGGGTGCCAGGCGGATGGCGCCGCGCGCCAGCAACGTGAGGGACGTCTGCACGACCCAGCGGTCGACGTGCGGCATCAGGCGGTAGCGCTCGGCCGCGCGCATGAAGTCGGACGGGGCAATCGGCATGCCCTTGTCGTCCTTGAGTCGCAACAGGATCTCGAGGCCGGGACCGCCTTGACTGCACGTCCGGCGAAGCATGCACGATCGGCTGCGCATGCAGCTCGAAGCGGTCGTCCTTGAGTGCCGACTGCAGCAGCTGCAGCCACAGGATCTCGCCGCGGTGCCGGGCATCGGCCTCGTCGCGCGCGGAATAGACGTGCACGTGGCCGCCCTGGTTCTTGGCCACGTAGCAGGCTGAGTCCGCGGCGTGCAGCAGGTCTTCGATGGACGTGCTCTCGGCCGTCACCTCGACCAGGCCCACGCTGACGCCGATGCTGAAGATCTTGGCCTTCCAGACGAAGCGGTGGTCGTTGACCGCGCGCACCACGTCGTCGGCAATCTGCCGGGCCTTCTCGAGCGGACAGCCCGCGAGCAGGATGCCGAACTCGTCGCCACCGAGGCGGCCGACGGTATCCGAATCACGGACCGCGTCCTTGATCAGCGCCGCGACCTCTCGCAGCATGCCGTCGCCGGCACCGTGCCCGCATTCGTCGTTGACGGCCTTGAAGCGGTCGAGGTCGAGGTAGCACAGCACGTGGCGCGCGCCACCCGGCGTCGCCTCCAGTGCTTCCTCGAGCCGGCGCTCGAATTCGCGGCGGTTCACCAGGCCCGTGAGGGCGTCGTGGCTCGCCTGGTAGGTCATGGTGCGCGTGAGTCCGCGCAGGTCGCTCACGTCGCGCAGCGCAATGACCGCGCCGTCGACACGGCCGCTGGCGTCGCGCATGGGCGACACCGTCAGCTCGATCGAGCGTTCGCCGTCGCTTTCGGCCGAGACGAGCATGCCGCGGCGGCCGAGGCTGATCCGCGCACCGGTCGTCAGGCTCTGGCGCACGGGATCGCTCGCGGCCTTGCGGTCGCCCTCGTCCACCAGTTCGATGACGTCGCCGAGCGTGCGACCGAGGATCTCGCTGGCAGGTTTGCCGATGAGCTGCTCGCCGGACGAATTGATGTAGACGATGCGGCCTTCGACATCGGTCGTCAGCACGCTCTCGGCGAGCGAGTCGAGCGCCTCCCACGCGCTGCCGTGACTGCGCGCGATGCTGGTTTCGGCGGGCGGCTGCGGCCTCATCTCGACGCCGGTGACCATGACCGCGGCCTTCCCGTCCAGCATCGTGCGCGCGAAACTGAGTTCCAGCCGGTGCGTCCTGCCCGCCGCATCCGGCTGCAGTTCCACTTCGAGCCGCGCAGGCGCGGCCTGGCCCGCCGCGTGGCGACGCAGGTATTCAGTGACGAGTTCGGCATAGTCGGCGTGGACGATCTCGGCCAGCCGGCGGCCGAACAGTTTGCCGGGGTTCGTGACGCCCGCGAGTTCCGCGAAACGCGCGTTCGCGAGCTGGATGCCGTCACGCTCGACCAGCATCGCTTCGCTCATGGTTTCGAGCAGCCGCCGGTAAATGCTTTCGCGTTCCTCGCGTGCCGAGCTCTCGACCTGCAGGCGCTCGATCAGGCGGTCGACGCCGCCCGCGATCTCGCCCGCGCTGCCCTCGCCCGCATGCGGCGTGAGGCGCTCGGCCAGGTCGCCGCTGTCCGCCACGGCCTGCACGCGCTCGCCAAGTTCGCGCAGGCGCTGGATTTCGCGCGCACGCTGCAGCAGCGCCACGGCCAACCCGGCCGCTACGGCACCCAGCAGGATCAGCGCGAACATCACGGTGTCGTTCTCCGGACTGGCCATGACCCGACAGGCTGCGGCCTACCGCGTTCCTGCGAGGTTTTGTAGTTGTTTTCGTTCATGCCCCAGGCTTGCGACAGCAGCATATAGGAACGTATCGCGCGCACCCTCCGGATTCACCATAATCCACTCGCAGTTTGGCTTGTCGCGCCAGTGTCCAGACTTTAACCTTCGCGCCGGCCGTGTCACCGGATCCCCATTTTTCCCGCCCTGGAATTTTCCGTATGTTCGACGTCCAATTCGCCCGCCGCCAGATGATCGAACAGCAGGTGCGTGCCTGGGAGGTCCTCGACCTCAAGGTGCTCGAAGCCCTGCAGCGGGTACCGCGCGAGGAGTACGTTCCGGCCGCCTATCGCGAGCTCGCGTTTGCCGACGCCAGCGTGCCACTGGCGCACGGCCAATGCATGCTGCCGCCGAAGGTGGAAGGCCGGATCCTGCAGTCGCTCGAAATCCAGCCGCACGAGCATGCGCTCGAAATCGGCACCGGCACGGGCTTCTTTGCGGCGTGCATCGGGCAACTCGCCCGCAGCGTGCGCACCATCGATCTGTTCCCGGACTTCGTCGCCGGCGCCACGGCGTCGTTTGCGCGCACCGGCACGCACAACGTCGTCGCCGAGACGTCCGACGCGATGCAGCTCGCCGAACGCGACGCCTACGACGTCATCGCCCTGACAGGCTCTCTGCCGGTCTACGATGCCCGCTTCGAGCGAGCGCTCAAGATCGGCGGCCGCTTGTTCGTGTGTGTCGGCTCGGGCCCGATGCTCGAAGCTGTCCGGGTGACGCGCACGGGGGTCTCCGACTGGTCGCGGGAAAGCCTGTTCGAGACGGGAATGCTCGCCCTGCTGCATGCACCGGAGCCGTCCAAGTTCGTCTTTTGAGCCGGCTGGCCTTGGGGGCTAGTCAATCGGGCCGCCGGTGATATAGTCTAGTACAACACTAGTTGACCAATTTCGCGGTTCTGGCCGCCACGGTGCACACATGACGACCAAATCCTTCTTTCTCGCCTGCAGTGTCGCTGCTGTCCTGTTGGGCGCCGCCCCGGTCCGCGCCGAGAACCTGATCCAGGTGTACCAGGATGCCGTGCGCAGTGACCCGTTGGTGCGCGAGGCCGAGGCCCGGCGTTCAGCCGCGCTCGAAACCAAGCCTCAGGCGCGCGCCCTGTTGCTGCCGCAGATCAACGTGGGCGGCCAGGTCTACACGGCCAATTCCGATGGCGAGTCGACTTTTCCGCAGGTCAACCAGGCCACGGGCAACATCGTCACGGTCGGCAACAAGAGCTCGACCGACGTCAGCCAGTATTGGGACTACACGGCCGAACTGACGCAGACCGTGTTCCGGTGGGACCAGTGGCAGGAACTGAAGCGCGCCGGTTCGCAGGTGGCGGTGGCCGAGGCGACGTATCGCGCTGCGCAGCAAAACCTGCTCGTGCGTGTTTCGAGAGCGTATTTCGACGTCCTGGCTGCAGAGGACACGCTCGGCGCGGCGCAGGCGACACTCGAAGCATTCAGCCGGCAGCTCGAGCAAGCCGAGAAACGATTTGAAGTCGGCCTGATCGCTGTCACGGACGTGCAGGAATCGCGCGCCGCACACGACAGTGCGACGGCGGGCGTCATTGCCGCGAAGCGCACGCTCGCGAGCGCCCAGGAGGCGCTGCGCGAACTCACGGACAAGGACTATCACGCGCTGGTGAAGCCAGCAGAACAGATGCCGCTCACCAAGCCGGACCCGGAGGACGAGCAGGCGTGGGTCGACCTCGCGCTCGCCAACAACCTCGACGTGGTCGCCGCGCGCCTGGACTCGGAAGTGGCGAGCGCCAACGTCAAGGTCGCGCAGAGCGGCCACATGCCGACGATCGACCTGTTCGCCCAGTACAATGAGAGCAATCGCGACGCGACCCAGACGAACCAGTCGTTCGATCCGTCGGATCCGCTCAACTCGGGCGACCGTGTGGGTGGCTCAGCCGACTCGAACACCACCAGCGACGTGATCGGCCTGCGCGTGAACATCCCGATCTTCAGTGGCGGCGGGACGCAATCGCGGGTGCGCGAACAAGTGCACCTGCACCGCGCGGCACGCGAGAAGCTTGAAGGCACCATGCGAGCGGCCGAACGCGAGACGCGCGATGCGTACCTCGGCGTGCTCGCCGAGAAGGCGCGCGTGCAGGCGCTGAACCAGGCCGTGAAGTCGAGCCAGACCGCGCTGGAGGCAACGGAGGCCGGCTTCGAAGTCGGCACGCGCACGACGGTCGACGTGCTCGACGCGCGTCGCCGATTGTTCGAAGCCCAGCGCGACTACGCTCGCAGCCGCTATGACTACCTGATCAACATCGTGCGCCTCGAATCGGCCAGCGGCGGCCTGCAGCAGGACGACCTCGACGCGATCAACGGCTTCCTGACGCAGCCGACGACGCTGCCGGTCGTCAGGCCGAAGTCCTGAGCAGCGGCTCGATCATGGCGACCAGGCGGTCGACCGCTCCACGGTTGGCCGCCACCGTTTCGCGACCGAGGCGCCCCGTCGCTCGCGCCCGCTCCGGATCGCCGATCCACTCGATCAGGCGATAGCCCAGGTCTTCCTGGCTGCGCACGATGCGCATTGCGCCGACCTGCTCGAACAGGTCGGCGATGTCCTGCGAATTGTGCGTGTGCGGACCCGAGAGCATCGGCAATCCGAGCACGGCGGGCTCGAGCAGGCTGTGCCCGCCGATTGGCACCAGGCTGCCCGCGACGAATGCGATGTCCGCGGCCGCGTAGAACATCTGCAGCTCACCGAGTGTGTCGACCAGGAACACTGCGTCACCCGGCGCCGGCAACGTGCCCGAACTGCGCTGCGCATGCGGCACGCACCGCTTGCGCAGCAGCGCACGCACCGCATCGAAACGCTGCGGGTGACGCGGCACCAGCAGCAGCAGCGCATCGGGATGGCGGGCACGCACGGCAGCGTGCGCCGCCAACGCCGCTTCCTCCTCACCCTCGTGCGTGCTGCCAGCAATCCAGACGGGCCGCCCCGCTCCCCATTGCTGGCGCAGGGCACGACCGGCATTGACGGTCGCCTCGGGGATCTCCAGGTCGTACTTGATGTTGCCGGTCACCTGCACGCGGCCCGGTGCGGCGCCAATCGCGCGAAATCGCTCCGCATCGGCCGGCGTCTGCGCACCGATCAGGATGCCGTGCGACAAGGTGTCGCGGAACAGGGTAGCCATCCGCCGGTAGCGATCGACGGACCGCGTCGAAACGCGCGCGCTGCCGAGCAACAGCGGAATCCGCCGCTGTCCGAGCTGGTGGTACAGGGTGGGCCAGATCTCGGTCTCGAGGATGACCACGGCCTGCGGCGAAATCCGGTCCAGGAAGCGGCCGACGGAGCCAGGCAGGTCGTACGGCAGATAGCAGATCTGCACGCCCTCCTTGAACAGCGATTTCGCCCGCTGCGCGCCGGTCGGCGTGACCGTGGTGAGCACGATCGGCAACGCCGGATAGCGGCGCTGCAGTTCGCTGACGAGTCCTGCCGCCGCCTGCACCTCGCCCACCGACACGGCATGAATCCAGACGGACCCGGATCGCGCGGCCCGCTGCACGATATCCCAGTCGTTGCTTGAGTCGACCGCGATACTCCGGGTTGAACAGTGCCTTCCACGCTTCGTGCGCAATCACGAGGGGCGCGACGAGATAGATCAGCAGGACGTAGAGCAGTCGCATGGCAGGTGATCAGCCGGAGCCGGCGCCAGCCAGCAGCGCGCGCCAGTTCGCATCGGTGAAGCGATCGCCCGGCAAGTCGATGGTCACTTTCAGCAACGAACGCTGCAGGCGTGCGAGCACCGCCCGCTCCCACGCTCCACGCGCGCGAATGCGACCACGATCGAAGTCGAGCACGTAGATGTCGTGTGACGTGCCGACGAGCAGGTTGTGCGCGTTCAAATCGGCGTGCTGCACGCCACGCGCGTGGAGCGAGCCGACACACCGGCCGATCTCGCGCCATGCCTCGGCCGGCAACGGCGCCTGCTGCAACGCCTGGGTCAAAGTGCGGCGCACCGGCAGCTCGACCGTGATCAGGTCGGCGCGGTAGAAGAATGCTGCACGCTGGTACCTTGCCGCCACGGGCATGGGCACGGGCAGTCTCCAGGCGCGAAGCTGGCGCAACAAGCGCCATTCCTTGAACGCGCGTGTGCGGTCGGCACCGGTCCAAAGGTAAAGGTCGTCCGCGAGATGGGCCATGAGCCCGCCGCGGCGATAGTGGCGCAGCACCCACCTCTGGTCCGGGCCCGCGCTCACGAAAGCCACCGTGCCGCGCCCGCCGCGCGCCGTCTCGAGCGCGCCCTGCTCCTGCCAGTACGACGGATCGAACACGGAGTTGTGTGGATGGTGGAGACAGGAGGCATCGTATAGCATCGCGCCGCCCGCCCCTCGCGCGAGCGCCTCCTCCCCGGCGGCGGCTGCTTCGTTCATCGGTGCGGATTGTTCACGATCCCGACGCCGCTGCCTACCGTTTCGAACCGCAGATGAAGCAGCCCCTGTTCACCGCGCCACCATCGTCGATCTGCATCCTGCGCCTGTCGGCGCTGGGGGACGTGTGTCACGTGCTGCCGGTCGTCCGTACGCTGCAGGACACGTGGCCATCGACGCAGGTCACGTGGATCCTCGGCAAGCTCGAGCATAAGTTGCTCGGCCACATTCCGGGCATGGAATTCATCGTGTTCGACAAGAAAGCCGGCGTCCAGGGCTATCGCGACCTGCGCGCGCAGCTGCGTGGCCGGCGATTTGACGCACTGCTGCATATGCAACTGGCCCTGCGCGCAAGCATCGCATCGATGATGGTGCCGGCACGTTACCGGCTGGGATTCGACCGCGCCCGGGCGCGCGAAGGCCAGTGGCTCTTTACCAATGCCAAGATCGAGGCGCGGTCACGCGAGCACGTGCTCGACAGCCTGTTCGGATTCGCCGAGCGTCTGGGCGTCACCACGCGCTCGATGCGCTGGGACATCCCGCTGCCGGAGTCTGCGTTGGCCTACGCGACCGGGGCGATCCCCGATCCGGCCAGGCCCACGCTCGTGCTCAGTCCCTGCTCGAGCCATGCACTGCGCAACTGGAGCGTCGCTCGCTATGCCGCGCTTGCCGATCACGCAGTGCAGCGTCACGGGATGGAGATACTGTTGTGCGGTGGACGCAGCACACTGGAGCTCGAGTATGGCGCGCGGATCGAGCAGGAAATGCGGCAACCGTGCCGCAACTTGATCGGGCGCGATACGCTGCTCGAGTTCCTGGCGACGCTGCAGCGGGCAACCGTCCTGGTATCACCGGACTCGGGACCGGCGCACATGGCCACGACGGTGGGCACGCCAGTGATCGGGCTCTATGCCGCGACCAATCCTGAACGCACCGGCCCGTATTTCAGCCGCCGCTGGAGCGTGGATCGCTACGACCGCGCGGCGACTCGCTTTCTCAACCGGTCAGCCAAGAACCTGCCGTGGACCGAGAAGATCGAGATGCCGGGCGTGATGGACCTGATCGAGGTTGACGACGCAATCGAGAAACTGGACGAGCTGATGCTGGCGGGCGCGCCCCGCACCCCCACTGCGTAGCGCGAGCGACTCCAGCTGCGCGATAATGCCTGCCCGAACCGGGCCGACCCGCTCTTACTTCGACGCAGAGGCAGCAACACCGTGACGGCCGAACGCAGCGACAAGCTCATCCAGCCGAACGCCCAGCACCAGTACGAGGTGACGGCGGCGGACGTGCCGCTCGCCTGTCCGATGCCTGGCATGCACTTGTGGAACTCGCATCCCCGCGTGTTCCTGCCCATCGAGAAGACGGGCGCAGCGAAGTGCCCGTATTGCAGCGCGGAGTACACGCTGAAGAAGTAGGGAAAGCACAGGAAGGACAGGAAGGACTCAAGGGTTGGCGCTTTCGCCTTCCGTGCTGGATAGCTGCCGACCCTGCTCCCGCGCTAGATGTTGTTCACGTGCCTTGGATTGCCTTGCGCGCGGCCTGCTCGATGAACTTCATCGCATCCCGGTAAGGGCCTGGGCCATAGCTGATCCGGGCGACGCCGAGTTGCGCAAGTTCGGCATGTGGCGGCAGTGACGCCATCATCATGACGTTGACCGGCAAAGTCGAAGCGGCGCACACGTTACGAATGTGTTCCGGCTTGAAGATGCCCGGCACGAAAATGCCACTCGCACCCGCCTGCGCATAGGCTGCAGCACGTAGTTTCGCAGCAGCCACCAGCTCCGCGTCGTGCGCCTCGGGTTTGGCTTGCAGGAAGAAGTCAGTGCGTGCGTTGATGAAAAGCGGCACTGACAGGCGGTCAGCCGCCGCACGCGCGGCGCGAATGCGGGCAACCTGGTCGTCGATCCCGTAGATACCTGTCTCGTCCGTGACCCCGTCTTCCAGGTTGATGCCGACTGCACCGGCCCGGACAGCGCTGGTCACGCTGCGGTCGACATCCTCGGGTCGCGCGCCGTAGCCCGCTTCGAGGTCGATCGACACTGGCAGGTCGACGGCACGGACAATCCGTTCCAGATTGGCGATCGCTAGTTCGAGCGGCAGCTTCTCCCCGTCCGGGAACCCGTGTGCTGCTGCGACCGACCAGCTTCCCGTGCCGATGGCGCGCGCACCCGCCGCGGCGACAGCAAGCGCACTGCCGGCATCCCAGGCATTGAAAATGACCAGTGGATCGCCGGGAACATGCAGCCGACGGAATTCGTGGGCGCGTGAGGATTGGTTGCTCATGGGTGCGTTTCCTCAAGATCCGAACAGCTCTGCTTTTTCCGGATGATGACCCGATAAACAGCATGAGCGCCAGCATAGGTGGCTGAACAGGTGATGCCGCGGCACGACCGCGAGTCGGCACAGATAGCGGAAGTAGACGGCGAGTGAACGACCCAAAGCAGGTCTGACAATAGTTGGGTCGCGTCGTTACGCGGCAACGTGCGACATAAGTGACGATTTCGCTGCCCAAGTACTTCCTGGCGCAATCCGATCGAGTGACGACGCGGAGCTGTCCGGGAAAGATGCCCCCGCCGCGCCTGGCATCATTTCAGTCGCTCGTTGTAGACGGGCGGCGGCTTGACGCCCTCCGGCAGTCCTGGAAACAACTGACGCATCAGCGTCGGGTTGCGCTGAAAGCCGTCGGAATCGAGGTACGTCCACTTGCGCGGGCCGCTCGGGTCCCAAATGGCCATCAGGTACCCTACTGCGTGCACCCGTATGTCCTTGATAGTGACCTGCATGTCGCGCGGCAAGAAGCAGATCGACTTCCCGCCATCGAGGTAGGTTGGCGTGGGTGAAGAAAACTCGATCTTCTCTATCGTCATGTCCCCCGCGTTCATTTGCGCCATCGATGCGGTCGTCTGGGACACCAGCTTCTTCCGTCCACCAGCCATCTCGACCAGAGGCGGATACGTCATGTTTACGAGTGTCTCGACGTCAACATTCTTCGTGGCTTCGCCGAGCGCCTTTGCACCCCGGACGACGACCGCCTCATCGGACTCGCAGGTGCGTTCCTGGGCCAGGACCGAGGAACACGCCGATGACGCGACCAGCAAGACCAACAGGTAGATGCGGTGTTCCATGGGGTGAGAGACTCCGCTCCTCCACTTCCTGCCCGTCCTCTACTTCCTGTATTCCTTGTAACTCTTCTCTTCCACCAGGCTCGACCCCAGCCTGGTGTTGATGCGGCGCTTGATCGCCGCCCGCTCGTCGTTCGTGACGTACACCGCGCGCGCGAGTTCGATGAACTCGGCGTCGAACACACTCTCCCGTTCCTTGTCGCGAATCTGGTCTTCGATGTCCCACAACTGGCCGTTCACCTCGCGCAGGCCGGTCCACTCGGCGCTGATGTCCACTGCCGAATAGGCCGAAGCGCGCCATGTCTCATTGAGTGCGGTCAGTTCCGTGCGCACGTTGTGCAGCTTCGCTGCGTCCGTCATGCGCACCGACTTGATCTCGAGGATCGTGATCTTGTCGATGAGCTCGCCGGGCGAGATCGGGACGAGGAGTTCGGCCATGTGAGGAATGCCCTGGAGTGAGGGACTGGATTATAGGCCCGGCCCCATGGTTTCCCGCCAGATCGCGGTGACCTCGGCACGAGTCGTCTCGAACTCGGTCGCGGGCGCGACGCTATCACCGCCTTCCAGCGACAGGTGGTGCATCCGCTGCCGGTAGGCGCGGTAGGCGGCCGTCAGCACGTCGACCGTCTCCTGCGACACGAGGCAGATCGAGGCCAGGCTTTCGAGCTGGCGGATGTTGTCGGAGAAGGTCACCAGTTCGGCGTAGCGGGCCGACCACAACAACGCCCAGTACTGGGCCAGGAACTCGACATCGGTGATGCCGCCCTCGTCCTGCTTGAGATCGAACTCGCCGGCCTTCGATTTCGACAGCTCGGCCCGCATGCGCTCGCGCATCGAGCGCACGTCGTCGCGCAACGTCGGACGGCGCACCGCCGTGCGCAGCAACTCGACTCGCAGATTCTCGTAACGGTGGCGCAGGTCCGCACCGCCAGCGACCGCGCGGGACCGCAATAACGCCTGGTGCTCCCAGGTCCATGCGTCCGTACGCTGGTAATCGGCGAAGCCTTCGATGCTCTGCACCAGCAACCCGCCCTTGCCGCTCGGGCGCAACCGGGTGTCGACCTCGTATAGGCGGCCGGCGGCCGAATGCACGGTGAGCAGGTGCACAAGCCGTTGCACCAGCCGCAGGAAAAACACGCCGTTGTCGACGGTGTGCGGGCCGGCCGTGCGCTGCACTTCGCCACTGGAATCGTGCAGGAACACCAGGTCGAGATCGGAGCCATACCCAAGTTCGATGCCGCCGAACTTGCCATACGCGACGACGATCACATCCGCCTGCCGCAACGCAGTTTCACTCGGACCGCACATCGGCACGCCGTGCCGCGCGGCGATCTGCTGCCAGGCGAGATCGAGCGTCTCCTGCGCCAGCAGTTCCGCTAGGTCCGTCAGGCGGTCGCTGACCTTCATCAATGGCAGGCGGCCAGTGAGGTCCGGGACCGCAATGCGGAACATCGCGGTGCGCTGGAACTGCCGCAGGGCCTCGACCTGTTCCTCGGTGTCTTCGGCGGCGCAGTTCGCCATGCGATTGCGCAGCTCGACGGCCAGTTCGGCACGCGTCGGCGTTGCGTCGAACAACCGCTCGTCGAGCAGTTCGTCGAGCAACAGCGGAAACGCCGCGATCTGGTCCGACAGGAACTGCGAGTGCGCGCAGAGCTCGAACAACCGTTCGCGGGCCACCGCGTTCTCGTTGAGCAACGCGAGGTAAACGGTGCGGCCGCCGATGCGTTCGATCACGTTCAGCACGCGAGCCAGCGCAGCCTCGGCATTCGGGGCGCGGGCTACGGCCCGCAGGAGGCGAGGAAGCAGAACCTGCAGTCGGCGGCGACCGGTTTCGTCGAGCCGGCGGTAATAGGCACCTTCGCGCAACGAGTCGAGCTGGCGCAGGAACGGCTCGACCAGGTTCGGCGCGTTCAGCGTCGTGAGCCGCTCACGCCTGCGCGCGTCGTCGAGCTCGGGATCGAGGACGCGCTCGAGGCCGGCGCCGGCCTCGTCGTCCGTGGTTGCTGCACCGGGCGCGAACACCGCGCGCTGGAAGTGTGCGCTGACGCGACCCCGGTGGTGCGCGAGCTCGCGCTCGAGTTCAGGCCAGCCGGGCAGCCCCATGGCGAGGGCAAGTCGCGCGCGGGCATGCTCGTCACCGGGCAGTTCGTGGGTCTGCTCGTCGTTCCATTCCTGTAGCCGATTTTCGACACGCCGCAGGAAGCGATAGGCCGCAAGCAGTTCCGTGACGGTCTCGGCCGGCAACAGCTTCTGCCCGGCCAGTTGCGGCAACGCTTCGAGCAGGCTGCGTGTCTGCAGCCGCTGCGTGCTGCCGCCGCGCAGCAGCTGGAACGCCTGGACGATGAACTCGATCTCGCGGATGCCGCCGGGACCAAGCTTCACGTTCTGCTGCAGCTCGCGGCGTTCGACCTCGCGCGCAATCAGTTCCTTCATCGCCCGCAGCGATTCGAACACGCCGAAATCGAGGTAACGGCGATAAACGAAAGGACGCAGCGCGTCGCGGTAGAGGTCGCCGAACCCGGGCTCCGCCCCATGAACGGGACGCGCCTTTACATACGCGTAACGCTCCCAGTCGCGACCGTGCTGCTGCAGGTACTCCTCCATCGCGTCGAAACTCACGGCCACGGGCCCGGAATCGCCGAACGGGCGCAGCCGCAGGTCGACGCGGTAGACGAAGCCGTCGTCCGTCGGCGTGCCGAGCAGCTGCGCCACGCGCTTGCCCGCGCGTATGAAAAACTCCTCGTGTTCGAGTGGGCGCGGACCCGTGGTCTCGCCGTGCTCGGCGAAGAGAAACACGAGATCAATGTCGGACGAGAAGTTCAGCTCGCCACCCCCAAGCTTGCCCATGCCGAGCACGAGCAAAGGCAGCTCGACGCCGTGCGTGTCCTTCGGCACGCCGTGACGCGCACCGAGCAACGCCGCTGACTGTCGGCACGCCACGTTGATGCAGGCATCGGCAAGCCACGAGAGTTCGGCCAGGACCTGCTCGATCGACGCGTAACCCGCGAGATCCCGCCAGGCAATGCGCACGAGCTGCCGTCGGCGGAAGATGCGCAGCGCTGACATGAATGTCGCATCGTCGTTCCCACCCGGCAGCGAGGCGGCGTCCGCCACCTGCATGTACCACGCGGCATCGGCATGCTGGAGCAGGCGGCCTTCGCTCGCGAGCCATGGGAGCAACCCTTGGTCGCGCAGGCAGGCATCTGCAGCGAAAGCGCTGCAGGCCCAGACGTAATCGAGGCTCGCTGCAATCGAGGCGGCGGCCGGCGTGTCTGTCAGCGCGGGCCGGCCAGCGAGCAGTTCGAGCTTGTCGACGATCCGGGCACGGATCGCGTCTGGCACGGCGAGTACCTGCATCATGCTGGCATACCCGGACGCGTGGCACGCTCGGCAATGATGGCGGCGACGGCCAGCAGCAGGCCTGCGAGCGCATACGCCGAGCCCGGGAACTGCCATGATGCGTTGTGGCGGATCGACCAGGCGAAGACGGTGGCGAAGAGTGTCGGGCCGATCACCGTCGCAATGCCCGCCAGGCTTCCCATGGCTCCCTGCAACTCGCCTTGGGCCGAGGCGCCCACTGCACGCGTCATGATGCCCTGCGACGCCGGACCCACGAGGCCCCACAGCGCCACCACCGGAATGGCCGCGACGAACCAAGGGCCGGTCGGGGCGAAGGCGTACAGCATGAACCCGACCGTGCCGGTGAGCAGGCCGCCGATCATCACCTGGCGCTCGCCGAAACGGCGCACCAGCGGACCCACGAGCACACCTTGCACCAATGCCGAGGATATTCCGACGGCGGCCAGCGCCAGTCCGACGACTTTCTCGTCCCAGCCGTAGCGGTACGCGGAATACAGCACGAAGACGGCCGGCAGCACGGCATGCGTCAGGTTGCTGAGGAACGCTGCGCCGGCGAGCGCAAACACTTCGCGGTGCGCACGAAGGAAGCGCAGCGAGCCCAAGCGGGTTGGCGCGGCGCCAGTCGAACGCACGGCGTTTCTCCAGGGCGAGCGATTCCGGCAGGATGAAGAACCCATATGCCGCGTTGAGCAGGCTCGCGCCGGCGGCGGCCCAGAACGGCAGGCGCGGGTCGACCGATCCGAGCATGCCGCCGATCGCTGGACCGAGGACGAATCCGAGGCCGAAGGCGACGCCCACGAAGCCGAAACTCTGTGCCCGGCGCTCGGGCGGTGTAACGTCGGCCACGTAGGCCATCGACGTGCTGATGCTGGCCGCAGTGACGCCGGAAATCATGCGCCCCACGAACAGCCACGACAGCGTTGGTGCCAGCGCCATCAGCAGGTAATCGAGCCCCAGCCCGAAGTTCGACAGCAGGATCACTGGCCGGCGTCCGAACCGGTCCGACAGCGCGCCCATCACCGGCATCGCGAAGAACTGCATCACCGCCCACACCGTGCCGAAGTACCCGACCATCAGGGCGGCGCGTGAAGTGTCACCGTCGAGGAAGTCCTCGATCAGGTGCGGCAGCACCGGCACGACCATGCCGAGCGCGAGCATGTCGAGCACGACGGTGACGAAGATGAAGGTGAGCGCCGCGCGGCGGGGTGCCTGCAGCGTGCCCGGCTCGCTCATGCCCAGGATTCAGCCGTACTGCAGGACGATGCGGGGCACGTGGTCCCCGCACCGGAAGCCGGGCGCAATGCCGATGTCGATCAGCACACCGACGCCCTGCACGATATATCCCGCCTGGCGACTCAATGTTGCCGAAGCGGCGAGCGTACCTCCCGTCGCGAGCACGTCGTCCACGAGCAGCAACCGTCCCTGCCCCGCCTGCATCTCGAGCACGCCCGTGCCGTATTCGAGTTCGTACGCGATGTCGACGACTGGAGGCGGCAGTTTGCCTTTCTTGCGGATGGGGACGAATCCCTTGCCGCGACGTTGGGCCAGGGCCGATGCCAGGATAAAGCCCCGCGACTCGATGCCCGCGACGGCGTCGACGGTGTCCCATTCCTGCTCCGTGAAGAGACCCGCGACCGATTCGATCGTGGCCCCGAAGTGCCGGCGCAACAGCGGGCTGATGTCACGGAACAGGATGCCCGGCTGCGGGAAGTCGGGAATGTCGACGACGAACTGCTTCAGATCCTGCATGCGAACCTCGATCAACGCGCGGGCAGCGTAACGAAAAACCGCCGCCGCCGCGACACGGTCAAACCACGGCAACCGGCTTCTGGCAGAATCGCCCGCCGCCAGGAGGTGCACCCGTGAACGTGAGCGAAGCAGTTGCGAGCCGCATGAGTTGCCGCGCGTTCCTTGACACGCCGGTCCCCGGCGACACGGTGCGTGCGATCCTGGACGCCGCCCGGCGCACGCCTTCCGGCGGCAACCTGCAGCCGTGGTGGGTCTACGCGCTCACGGGTGAGCCGCTGGCGGAAGTGAAGTCGGCCGTGCGCGCTCAGGTCATGGCGAACCCGCGCGGTGACGGCTCGCACGAGTACGACATCTACCCAGCCGGCCTCGGCGAACCCTACCGCACGCGTCGGTTCAAAGCCGGCGAGGACCTGTACGCGACTCTCGGCATACCGCGCGAAGACAAACTCGCGCGACTGCTGCAGCTCGCGCGCAATTACGATTTCTTTGGTGCGCCGGTCGGCCTGTTCTTTTACATCGATCGCAGTCTCGGACCGCCGCAGTGGTCGGACGTCGGCATGTACATGCAGACGGTGATGCTGCTGGCACGCGAGCACGGGCTGCACACGTGCGCGCAGGAAATCTGGTCGCTTGTGCCGGTTACCGTACAGAGGCAGCTCGACGTCCCTGCGAACCTGATGCTGTTTTCCGGCATGGCGCTCGGCTACGCGAACCCGTCGCACGCCATCAACACGCTGCGCACCGAACGGGCAGCGATCGATGAATTTGTCAGAATGAAGGGGTTCGACGCCGTGTAGGCGTCCGCCGCTGTCGGGGAACCTGACACCTCGAGCGAGCGGTCCGCTCCCGTTATGTCGCAATCCGCGCCGCGCCTCGCGAAACCGCGTGCCACCGCACTTGGCACGGGCCGTGCACATATCCAGGCAGGTCAATTGGCACGCGCCCTGGAGAGCAACGTAATGAACTTGAGCTGGATCAACGGTAACCGCAGTCTCGAACTCTCGCCGCGCGCACGCCTCGTCGACGACATCGACGCGAAGGTGCTCGAGCGCAAGCGCGAGGCGCTCGCGTGGCGTCCGCAGAACGGTTTCCTGAAGGACGAGCAGGACGAACGGCTGCTGCTCGACGAACGGGCCGACCGCGCGGCCTAACGCGACGACTTACCCTCATCACGCCGACTGCGACGCATCGCCATCGGGTGTTCGACCCGGCGAGCCTTGTCGACGAAGTGAGTCAGGCTGAGCCACGGATGGCGCAGCAGCATGCGAGGCCCCGCATAGCGCATGACCACGCGCGCAAATTCCCTCGGCATTGGCTTGTAGCAATGGATCGGACACTTGGCGCAAGTGGGCTTGTCCGGCCCGTACGGGCATCTTTCCAGCCGCCGCTCCGCATAGCCGAGAAACCCGGCGCACTCGGCGCACAGCGCCTCGCCGGGCAATCCCTGATGCGCATGGCCGCTGCAATAGATGCCGACCATGACCTGCATGGTGCGCCATTCGCGCCGCAGGCGGCCGGTTTCGAGGTGGGTGTCCATGGCGCGAGCTTGACCTGAGCGCCCTCGCCCCGCGCTCCGGACTTTCCACGAGCCGGATCCTTGGATCGCGGCGGTCGCACGTGCGGTGAACCTCGTGTCCAGCGCCAGTCAGCGTGCAACAATGCGCGCCCCATGACCAGCCCGAACCCAGCGCCCGCAGTCCCGGCGACACCGCGCGAACGGGGTGGGTTGGCGGCTGCCATCGGCGCTTTCACGATCTGGGGCGTCCTGCCCCTGTACATGAAGCCGCTGCACGAGCTGTCGGCGCTCGAGATCATGGCGCACCGGATCGTCTGGAGCTGCCTGCTGGTGTTCGCCTGGCTGGCCTGGCGGCGTGAAGTGGGAGCGGTGCGCGTCGCGCTTGCCAATCCCGGCACGCGCTATCGCCTGATGGCCACGGCCGTGCTGATCAGCATCAACTGGCTGATCTACGTCTGGTCGATCGCCAATGGCCACGTGATCGACGCGAGCCTTGGCTACTTCATCAACCCGTTGCTGAACGTGGTGCTCGGCGTCCTGCTGCTGGGTGAACGGCTCAACGTGGCCCAGAAAACGGCCGTCGGCATGGCAGCCATCGGCGTCCTGTACCTCGCCGTCGTCGCGGGCCGTCCGCCCTGGATCGCCCTGGCGCTGGCCGCGAGCTTCGGCGGCTACGGGTTGATCCGCAAGGTGGTCAACGTCGAAGCCGTGCCTGGACTGGCGACCGAGACGCTGCTGCTCGCGCCGTTCGCCGTCGGTTTCCTGGTCTGGATCGAACTGCAGGGCACGGCAGCTTTCGGCCATGCCGCTCCGCACGTCAATGCGCTGCTGCTCGGCAGTGGCCTGGTCACGGCGCTGCCGCTCGCGCTGTTCGCGTATGGTGCGCGCCGCATCCCGCTGTCGACCGTCGGGCTTGTGCAGTACATCGGCCCGACGCTGCAGTTCCTGTTGGGCGTGCTGGTCTTCGAGGAAGCGTTCAGTGTCGAGCGCGGCGTGGGCTTCGTCTTCATCTGGACGGCACTCGCCGTCTATGCGGCCGATGGCCTGTGGCGCAGCCGGAGGCAGATGCCGTATTGGGGGCGTTGATCCCCTACGCCGCGGACAGGAAGATCGCGACCACGCTGCCGATGCCGACGAACCAGGCGAGCGAACGCAGCGTCGCGAAGTCGGCGACGTAGAACGCCGTGTAGAAAATTCGCGCCAGGACGAAGATGCCGGCGAACAGGTCGACCCGCGGCTGCGGCGCGCCGGCAAGGTGCGCAATTACGACGGCAGCCGCAAACAGGGGAAACGCCTCGAACGAGTTGTGTTGCGCGGCATTGGCACGGCGACGGAAGCCGTCCTGCTGGCTCAGCCAGTCACGCGGATTGCGGTTGTCGAAGCCTCCCGCGCCGATTTTTGCCGTCAGCGTCGCGGCATACGGCAAGAAGCCCGCCACGAGCACGCACCAGAAAGCTACTGTCATGCTGGCCTCCCCTCACTGGAAGTTCGGGGCGAGCATACCGGATCGTACCGATCGCAACGGATACCGATTGAAGGCGGCGCCAGATTCGCTAGGCTAGCCTGCAAGGAGTCGACCCATGGCCACCCTCCGCAAACCTTCGAGCCGCGCACTGCGTCTGCTGGACCACCACCGGCTGCGCGGCCGCGCCTACCCAACGCCGCGCTACTGGGAGCGACTGCACCAGATGCTGGTCGAGGAAGCGGAGAGGCGGGGCAAGACCCCGCCGCCGGCTCCCCTGCTCTACGGCGGTCTGGAGGCCGAGCCGAATGAAGCAGACCGGATGGAGCGGCTCGACCAGCAGGTGGTGTGGGCAGACCGTAACCAGCTGCTGCACCGGGTGCAGATGTTCTTCGATGCGATGCCGTCGTCGGCCTGGGAAGAATACGACGCCAACAGGCGTTAAGCAGCCAGCGTGCGCATTGCCCGTCCCATGCTGCTCGTCATGACGCCGGTCGGCGTGATCTTCGGCCTGCGCGAGGCCTGGCGTCTCGCGGGCCCGAAGATGGCCGTGCTCATGGCCGTGATGCTGACCGTCGTCGGCGCACTGGTCTGGTGGACCGTGCGTCGCATCCGCGCAGAGAACGCGGCCGAACTCGCCGCGAGCGAACTGCACCGGCCTAGCGGCGATTGACCAGCCAGAGCCCGACGAGGCAGAGCGCGATGCCGAGCCCGTGCTCGAGGCTCAACTTTTCGCGGAACACGAGCACACCGATGCCGACCAGCAGCATCGCAGCCGCGGTTTGCGTCACGAGCGCACCCAGGCTCACCTCGAACCCGCTGCGATAGAGCAGGATGAAGCCCAGGTCGAGCCCGATGATCGCCAGCGCCAGCGCGATCGCGGTCCAGTTCAGGTGCCGGACGCCCTCCCGCCAGGCGAAGTCCCCGGGCGCGAGCACCAGCGCACCGCCCAACAACATTGCGACGGCACCGTAAGTGACCATCAGCGAGAGCAGTGGATTCACGCCGGCCGGTGTCAGCTTCATGACGACGTGGTAAGCGACCGTCGAGACGATCGCGAGCGAAAGCCATAGGAGTTGCATGGAGGAATCAACCTCGTGGTGCGTGCAGACTTTGCAGACGTTCCAGTGACGGGCGGGCGAACGTTGCGATCGCATCTCGAAGTGCTGCGGATGCGGCCGCCTGCTTCTTTGCGACATCGCTCGCGTAGACCGTATTCTTGCCGACCGGTGCCTTGGCGTTGATGCGCGCGGCTTGCGCCATGCGTTCCCGCTGCATGTCATCCACCGATTGCGAAAAATGCGGCGCCACGATCTCCCAGGCAGCCGCGGGCAGCGCCTCGTGGCGCACCAGCCGGCCCCGCCCGGCGTCGAGACGGCACGCGGCTGCGCAGAATGCACCGTAGAGCCGGGCGACAAACTCTTCCGGTGACCGCGCGGAGGCGTCCCGATCGACGTGCCGGACGAGTTGCCGCGACGCGTCGTCATCGGCTCGCATCCAGCCGGCGGGCTGCTGCAGCAGCGACACGCCGACTTCGACGGGATCGCGCAGGCTGAGGATCCACGGCGAGCCCGGAAACGCCTCTGTCAACAGGTCACAGAACAGCGTGTTCCAGCTGCTGAATTTCAGGACATAGGGCCTGCCTGCATGACGGGCAAAGGCGTCGCCGAGCGACCGCAGGGCAGCAACCAGCTCGTGACGCGGCACTTTATGCGGCGGCAGCAGGAGCTCGTTGAACGGCAGGGGCTCCGCATACACGACGAGGTTGTCGAGCGTCTTGAGCATCTGCGAGATCAACGTCGAGCCACAACGCGCCACGTGAAAAATGAGGCCGGCCGGCGCGGTTCCAG
The DNA here is from genome assembly GCA_963743995.1 of uncultured Gammaproteobacteria bacterium. Lineage (GTDB taxonomy): Bacteria > Pseudomonadota > Gammaproteobacteria > Steroidobacterales > Steroidobacteraceae > RPQJ01. The sequence continues at coordinate 124,457 of CAVUSC010000005.1, forward strand.
GAGACGCCTTGCCGAGATCTTCCCGGGCAATGTGGACGAACGACTCCGCGGCCGGAATCCGCGCAATGGTTTCCTGCATGAACGCGTCTTGGAGTTGGCCGGGGCCGATCTCGCGCAGCGCAAGGTACAGGCCGTCGCCATGCAGGACCGCGCGCGCTGGCAGCCGATTTCCCTGAATTTCAAGCATCTGGCGCCACCTGCGCTTCGTGGACAGCGACGGACTGCCAATGCTAACGTCTATTCGCCATGCAATTTTCAGATTTCATCGCGCCCTTCGACGCGGCACGCTTCCGCACCGAGCATTTCGGCAAGTTGCCGCTGCACATTCCAAGCAATGGCAACAGCCGCCCGAGCCTGCTGAACTGGACGCGCTTCAATCAGGTACTCGCGATCACGCCGTACTGGAACGAAGACACGCTCAAGGTGTTCTTCAAGAGCCGCGCGGCGCTGCGGGAAAACTATTGCGACACGACCGACCTGCGTGCGGGCACCAGCGCCCCCGTCAACCCGGCCAAGGTCAAGGCGCTGATGGGGTTGGGCGCCAGTCTCGTCGCCAATCACGTGCACCGTGTCTGCCCGGAAGTGGGTGCGATCGCGCACCTGCTCGAGCGGGAGTTCGCTGCTCGCGTGGCTGCGAACGTCTACTGTTCGTTCAAGGGCGTGCAAGCCTTCCAGACCCACTTCGACCTGCACGACGTCTTCGCCGTGCAGACGGAAGGCGAGAAGCTGTGGCGCGTGTACGAGTCGCGCGCCGATGCGCCTGTACTGCCGCTGCCGCCGGGCGATGAAATCGAGAAATGGCTGACCGACTCCCGCGGGCGCCTGCTGTTCGAAGTGCACATGAAGCCCGGCGACATCCTGTACCTGCCGCGCGGCCAGTACCACGATGCGCTGACTGGCTCGCAGGCATCACTGCACGTGACGTTCGGCGTCTCGCCGGCGACCGGTCTCGCTCTGTTCAAGCTGCTCGAGGCAGCAGTGACGCAAGAGCCGGAGTTCCGCGCGTACCTGCCGGATGCGCGCAGGGAAGTGGAGCTGCGTGATCGACTGGGCAAACTTGCAGACCGGGTCCGGACCGTGCTGACGTCGCCCGCCTTCGCCATCGATGTGCTGAACCATCAACGCGACCTGGCCCGCGCGCCGGCCAATTACGAGTTGCCGGCTCAGACGCGACCGCTCTGGTATTCCGTCGCTCGCCGGGCCCGCGTCGCACGCCGCGATCACGGCTTCGCCGTCGTCTTCGACGGTGGCGAGATCCCGCTGGGAGCCACCCATCCGACCGTCGAATGGATCCTGCGGCAGCGGATGTTCTCGTTGGACGACGCCGCCGCGCGGCAGCCGAGCATCCACCGGTCGGAGCTGCAGCACGACCTGGAGTTGCTCGAACGGGCAGGCATTCTTGTCGAAACCGAGATGCAGCAGTAGCTGCGATGAGCGACCACCGGGCCCCGCGGACATTCGATCCCGCATGGTGGCAGCGCGCCGACCTGGGCTACCGCGCGGGGCGACTGAATTTCGCCGGCCGCGACCTGCAGGCGCTGGTCGCGCAGACAGGCACGCCGGTCTTTGTCTATAGCGCCACGCGTGTGCGCGCGAATCTCGAGAGGCTGCAGGCCGCGCTCGCCGCAGAGGGCGTGTCACACCGCGTCTTCTATGCGATCAAGGCGAACCGGTTCCGCCCGCTGTTGCAGGCCATGCAGGCCTGGGGGCTGTGCGGCATCGACGCCTGTTCACCGGCCGAGACACTGTACGCGCTGGAACTCGGATTCGACGCGGAGGACATTTCGTACACCGGGCATGCCGTTGCCAATGCCGACCTCGATACGCTGGCGCTGCATCCCGGCGTCCACGTCAATTGCGATGCACTGTCGACGATCCGCCGGCTGGGCGAGCGTTGCCCCGGACGTGCCATCGGCATCCGCGTCAACCCGCGCGTCGGGGCCGGCTACAACGACCGGCTGCACTACGCGGGCCCGCGCCCGAGCAAGTTCGGCATCTATCGCGACCGCTTCGACGAGGCGGTCGAAATGGCTTCGCGTTACGCGATGAAGGTTACGCAGGTGCATTTTCACTTTGGCTACGGTTACCTCACGCGCGACCTGCCGCAGTTCGAGGAGGCGCTGGCCAATGCCGCCTGGTTCATCGATCGCTGTCCGGACGTCGATACGCTCGACATTGGCGGCGGCATGGGCGCCCCGATCACCCCGGCTCATCCGCCGCTCGACCTGGGCAGGTGGGCCGCACTGATCGCGCAGGTTACCTGCAGCCGCAACCTCAAGGTCCACCTCGAACCCGGGGATTACCTGGTGAAGGATGCTGGCGCACTGCTGTGCGAGGTCAACACGGTCGAGAACAAGGGCGGCGTAAATTTCGCCGGCGTCGATGCCGGCCTCAACCTGCAGAACCTCTGGGCGTACTACCAGACACCGTTCGTCGTCGCGCCGCTGGGCTGGCGCGCTACGGAACCGGCATGCGAAACCTACACGGTCACCGGCAACATCAACGAGGCCATCGACGTGCTGGCCGAGGACGTCGTGTTGCCGAGGTTGCAGGAAGGCGACTTCGTAGCGCTGCTCAATGCGGGCGGTTACGGCTCGGCCGCCGCGTCCAATCACTGCATGCGCGGCAGTTTCAGCGAGCACCTGCTCGACTGAACGACCGCTGCGCCGCGACAATGCCCAAAAAAGAAGGCCCCGCAATGCGGGGCCTTCTCGTTCGCCACCCGAAGGTTGCGAGGCAATTACATGCCCATGTCGCCCATGCCGCTCATGTCCGGCATGCCGCCATGCTTGTGGTCGTCATCCTTCGGTGCCTCGGCGACCATCACTTCCGTCGTCAGCAGCAGGCCCGCCACCGAGGCGGCGTTCTGCAGCGCGAGACGGGTGACCTTCGTCGGGTCCAGGATGCCCATGTCGAGCATGTCGCCGTAGGCGCCTGTCGCGGCGTTGTAGCCGTACGTGCCCTTGCCTTCCTTGACCTTGGCCAGGACGACGGCAGCGTCTTCACCGGCGTTGGCCACGATCTGGCGCAGCGGCTCTTCGATCGAGCGCGAGAGGATCTTGATGCCGATCGCCTGGTCCTCGTTCGAGCCCTGCAGGTTGGCGAGCGCCTTCTGCGCACGGATCAGCGCAACGCCACCGCCCGGAACCACGCCTTCTTCGACGGCCGCACGCGTGGCGTGCAGCGCGTCTTCGACGCGGGCCTTCTTTTCCTTCATCTCGATCTCTGTCGCAGCGCCGACCTTGATCACGGCAACACCGCCGGAGAGCTTCGCCATGCGCTCCTGCAGCTTTTCCTTGTCGTAGTCAGACGTCGCTTCCTCGATCTGCTGCTTGATCTGGGCGATGCGGCCCTTGATGTCGCCCGCCTTGCCGTGGCCGTCGATGATCGTGGTGTTTTCCTTCTCCACGACGATCTTCTTGGCCTGGCCCAGGTTGGCCAGCGTGGCCTTCTCGAGCGTCAGGCCGACTTCCTCGGCGATCACTTCGCCGCCGGTCAGGACAGCGATGTCCTGCAGCATGGCCTTGCGACGGTCACCGAAGCCCGGGGCCTTGACGGCCGCGACCTTGACGATGCCGCGGATCGTGTTGACGACCAGCGTCGCCAGCGCTTCGCCTTCGACGTCTTCGGCGACGACGAGCAGCGGACGGCCGGACTTCGCGATGCCTTCGAGCAGCGGCAGCATCTCGCGAACGTTCGACACCTTCTTGTCATAGAGAAGGATGTACGGGTTCTCGAGTTCAGCCGACTGGCTGGCCTGGTTGTTGATGAAGTACGGCGAAAGGTAGCCGCGGTCGAACTGCATGCCCTCGACGACGTCGAGTTCGTTCTGCAGGCCCGAGCCCTCTTCGACGGTGATCACGCCTTCCTTGCCGACCTTCTCCATCGCGTCGGCGATCGTCTTGCCGATCGACTCGTCGCTGTTGGCCGAGATCGTGCCGACCTGGGCGATCGCCTTCTGGTCCTTGCACGGCTTCGAGAGCTTCTTCAGCTCTTCGGTGGCCGTGATCACGGCCTTGTCGATGCCGCGCTTGACGTCCATCGGGTTGGCGCCGGCAGCGACGGCCTTGAGGCCTTCGCGCACGATTGCCTGGGCGAGCACCGTGGCGGTCGTCGTGCCGTCACCGGCTTCGTCGGAGGTGTTGGAAGCGACTTCCTTCACCATCTGTGCGCCCATGTTCTCGAACTTGTCCTTGAGCTCGATTTCCTTCGCGACCGACACGCCGTCCTTGGTGACGGTGGGGGCGCCGAAGCTCTTCTCGAGCACTGCATTGCGGCCCTTGGGGCCGAGCGTCACCTTGACCGCATTGGCCAGGATGTTGACGCCGCGGAGCATGCGGGTGCGGGCGTCATCGCTGAAACGTACTTCTTTTGCTGCCATGTCTGTGTTCTCCGATTACTTCTCGATGACTGCCATCACGTCTTCTTCACGCATGACGAGGTATTCCTCGCCATCGACCTTCACCTCGGTACCGCTGTACTTGCCGAAGAGGATGTGGTCGCCGACCTTGATGTCGAGCGCGCGGACGTTGCCGTTCTCGAGGATCTTGCCCTTGCCGACGGCGACGACCTTGCCGCGGATCGGCTTCTCGGCGGCGCTGTCGGGAATGACGATGCCGCCCGGCGAGCGGGTCTCGGCGTCGAGCCGCTGGATGATCACGCGATCGTGGAGCGGGCGAATCTTTAACTTGTCTGCCATTGCTGCAAACTCCGTGCTGCTTTGTTCAGCCGTTTAGGGGGAAGTCGGGATCGTGCAATTGTTAGCACTCTCCCGATACGGCTGCTAATGATAGGCGGGCCGAGCCACTTTTCAAGGGGAACGTGGGGCCAGCGCAACGGTTCGGATCAGGTTGGGCCTGCTCGGCAACCCACCGCATTGCACTTAACTAACTGTTTCCAATAGTAAAACTGCTTGATTTCGGTGCAGGGTGAGCGGCTTGCCGATTTTTCGAGCAATTGCGATTGATTCTTGAGCGGATTCACGCACTGGCGCTGAACATCGTCCGGGCGAGCCGGTCCATGTATCGTTCGCGCTTGCTTCGGCGCCACCCGACGGACCCACAACTGCATGTCATTGATTGCCGCCCTGCCGCTCCGACGGTGTCTGCGCCTGTTTGCGCTGCTGCTGCCGCTACTGGCAGCTACCTCTCCCGCGCTGACTGCCGACGAGGATTTCCTGCCCGTGCGCTCGGCGTACAAGGTCGCGTTGTCGGCCGCGCCGGACGAACTGGTCGTTCGCTTCGACATCGCTGATGGCTATTACCTGTATCGCGACCGACTCGGTTTCGAGTCTGCGACGCCGGGCGTTACGCTCGGCAAGGCGAGCCTGCCCGTGGGGCTCGACCACGAAGACGAATTCTTCGGCAGGCAGGTCATCTACCGCAACACAGCCAACGTCGGCGTGCCGATTACCTTCAGCGGCACGCCGCGGGATTTCGAGGTCAAGGTGAAGCTGCAGGGCTGTGCGGACGCGGGACTCTGTTACCCGCCGCAGACCTGGACATTGCCCGTGACGTGGCCACAGGGCATCGCCGGAAGCACTCGCGGCACCGGCAGCGCCGCGAAGAGCGGCGGCTTCAGCCTGCGCTCACTGCTCGGCAGCGGTGCGAAATCCGATGCGGATTTCCTGTTGGCCGACCAGGCGTTCGTCTTCTCCACGGAAAGCAGTTCCCGTGACCGCGTGCGACTGCGCTGGGACATCGCCGACGACTATTACCTCTACCGCGACAAGGTCACGGTCAAGACGACTGCGACCAACGTGCAGCTCGGCAGCGTGTCGATCCCCGGTGGCGAGAAGAAGCACGACGAGTACTTCGGCGAACAGGTCGTCTTCCACGACCAGATGCTCGCCGACGTGCCGGTCGTCGCAGCGGACGGCGTCACCGAGGTGCCGCTCGAGGTCACGTACCAGGGGTGCGCCGATGCAGGGCTCTGCTACCCGCCCATCAAGAAGACCGTGGTCGTCAAGCTGGCAGCGACGACGACCCCGGCGAGCCTGCCCGTCGCGGGTCCGGTCGGCGGGCCCAGCCCATGCGCTCGGAGCAGGACCTGCTCGCGGACAAGATCCGCGACGGTAACCTGCTGGCCGTGCTGGCGACCTTCTTCGGCTTCGGCCTGCTGCTCGCGTTCACGCCCTGCGTGCTGCCGATGGTGCCGATCCTCTCCGGCATCATCGTGGGCGCAGGCAACGGCAAACCGGTGCCGCGCAGCCGCGCCTTCGCACTGTCGGTCGCCTACGTGCTTGGCATGGCGCTCACGTACACGATCGCGGGCGCCGCGTTCGCGGCCGCTGGCCAGCAGGCGCAGGCGTTCTTCCAGAAGCCGTGGATGATCGCTGCTCTTTGCCGCGCTGTTCGTGTGGCTCGCGCTCGGCATGTTCGGGCTGTTCAACCTGCAGGTGCCCGGCTGGCTGCAGGAACGCGTCTCGCGCCTCAGCGACAAGCAGCAGCAGGGCACCTTGATCGGCACGGCGATCATGGGTGCGCTGTCCTCGCTGATCGTGACGGCCTGCGTCGCGCCGCCCCTCGTGGCCTCGCTCGCGGTGATCGGCCAGAGCGGTGACGTGTTTCGCGGCGGGGCAGCGCTGTTCGCAATGAGCCTCGGCATGGGTGCCCCGTTACTGCTCGTCGGCGCCTCGGCCGGCGAGCTGCTGCCGCGTGCGGGCGCCTGGATGGACACCGTCAAGCAGGTGTTCGGCATCATGATGCTGGGCGTGGCAATCTGGATGCTGGGTCGCATCCTGCCGGGGCCGGTCACGCTCGGACTCTGGGCTGCACTCGCCTTCGTCTCGGGATATTGGCTGCTGATGATGGGTGGCCGCGATATGAATCGCGGCGCGACCGTTGTCCGCCGTGGCGTTGGCGCGCTGGCCGCGATCTACGGCGTGCTGATGCTCGTCGGCGCCCTTGTCGGGACGCAGCGACCCGCTGCAGCCGCTGGCCGGCGTGGTGGGTTCAACATCCCCGGGTTCTGCCGGTGAAGCGGCCGTGGGCGCGGCGAATCCCGCAGCGCACTTCAAGCGCATCAAGAACGTCGCCGATCTCGACGCCGAAATCGCCGCCGCAAATGCAGCGGGCAAGACCGTTATGCTCGATTTCTATGCGGACTGGTGCGTGTCCTGCAAGGAGATGGAGAAGTACACGTTCCCCGAGCCTGCCGTGCAGGCCGCACTCGCGAACTCCGTGCTGTTACAGGCGGACGTGACGTCCAATGACGACACCGACCAGGCGCTAATGCGAGCGCTTCGGCATTCTCGGCCCACCGTCGATCCTGTTCTTCGGAGCGGACGGCGTCGAAAAGCAGGACTACCGCGTCGTCGGCTTCAAGCCGGCGACTGAATTTGCGCCACACATCCAGCAGGCGTTCGGAGGCCAGCTGCGATGAACGGTCGCACACTGGTCGTGATCGCGGCATTGGCCGGATTGGCGGGCGCGGCCGGCTATTACTTCGTGCTGCAGCCGCTTGCGAGCACGCCGGCCGCGGTCGAAGCACAATCGCCGACTGCAACAACCACCGAACCTGCAGCGGCACCGAGGGCGCAACTCGCCACCGTCATCCCGGAGTTCAAGCTGGCCGATCGCGAGGGTATCCAGCGCTCACTGCGGGACGACTGGAAAGGTAAAGCGCTGATCGTCAATTTCTGGGCGACCTGGTGCGCGCCCTGCCGACGCGAGATCCCGCTGCTGAACCAGCTGGCCGCGGATCATGCCGGGGAGAATTTCCAGGTCATCGGCATCGCGATCGATTTCCGCGACAAGGTGCTCGAGTACGCCAGGGAAATGGCGATCGACTACCCGATGCTGATCGGGGAACAGGACGCGCTGGACGCCGCCGCTGCGTTTGGCGTGGACGCCATCGGCCTGCCATTCACGATCTTCACCGACACCGGCGGCCGGGTCATCGCCCTGCACATGGGTGAGTTGACCGCGGACGAGGCGGCCATCATTCTAGGCGCCGTTCGCGAGGTGAACGCCGGCCGCTCGGATCCGGCCCAGGCCCGCCAGGTCATCACCTCCGCGCTGGCCGCCTTGCCGCCCGAAGCAGAGCAGAAAAGCGGCGGATAGGCATAGATACGACGCCATCTCCGTCGATCCGGCCGACAAACCTGTCGCCCTTTGGCGACAGATGGGGGTAGACTGCGCGCCCGAACACGCCTTCCTCCAGCCCCAAGGCCATGGCGCACATCCTGCTTCTGAACGGACCCAACCTGAACCTGCTCGGCAGTCGCGAGCCCGGCGTCTACGGCCAGGTCACGCTCGAGCAGGTTCACGAACGCGCGGCGAAGCTCGCCGCCGAGTTCGGCCACAAGCTGACCGCGCTGCAGAGCAACTCGGAAGCCGAACTGATCGAATGCATCCACCAGGCGCCGGACAGCCATGTCGGCTACATCGTCTTCAACCCGGCCGGCTTCACGCACACGAGCGTCGCGCTCCGTGACGCCCTGCTCGCGGTCAAGATTCCGTTCATCGAGGTTCACCTGAGCAACGTGCACGCACGGGAAACGTTCAGGCACCACTCCTATTTCTCCGACATCGCCGTGGGGACCATCAGTGGTCTCGGCGCCGTCGGCTACGAATTGGCCCTGCGCGCCGCCAGCCAGCAGCTTGCTGCTGGGAAGTCCGGCCACGCGCCACTGCCCAACTGATCGAGATCCGGGGGATCAAACCAAGATGGATATCCGCAAGGTCAAGAAGCTGATCGAGCTGCTCGATGAAACGGGCGTCGCCGAGATCGAGATCAAGGAAGGCGAAGAGTCGGTTCGTATCAGCCGACACCCGACCGGCGGCTCCTTCGCGATGATGCCGCAGCACATGATGTACGGCCCGCCGCCCGCACCAGCCGCTGCGCCCGTCGCAGCTGCGGCCGCCGTCGCGCCGGCAGCCCCGGCCATCACTCCGGACCAGGCCGTCACGGCGCCGATGGTCGGCACGTTCTATTCGGCACCGGCACCCGGCGCCAAGGCTTTCGTCGACATCGGCTCCGAAGTGAAGCCAGGCGACGTTCTTTGCATCATCGAGGCGATGAAGATGATGAACCAGATCGAGTCGGACAAGGCCGGGCGCGTCGTCTCGGTGCTGGCGAAGAACGGCGATCCGGTCGAGTTCGGCCAGCCGCTCTTCGTCATCGAATAACCGAGCACCGCCCCGATGCTCGAGAAAGTCGTCATCGCCAACCGCGGCGAGATCGCACTTCGAATCCTCCGCGCCTGCCGTGAACTCGGCATCAAGACGGTGGCGGTGCACTCCACGGCCGACCGCAACCTCAAGCACGTGCTGCTCGCGGACGAGACCGTCTGCATCGGTCCGCCGAATTCGCGCGACAGCTACCTAAGCATGCCCGCGATCATCAGTGCGGCCGAGGTGACCGATTCGGTCGCGGTCCACCCGGGTTACGGCTTCCTGTCCGAGAACGCGGACTTCGCCGAACGTGTGGAGAAGAGCGGCTTCAAGTTCATCGGCCCGCGTCCGGAGACCATCCGCCTGATGGGCGACAAGGTCTCGGCGATCAAGACGATGAAGGCCGCGGGCGTGCCCTGCGTGCCGGGGTCGGACGGCCCGCTCAGCCTGGATCCCGACGAACTCTTCCGCATCGCGCACGACATCGGCTACCCGGTCATCATCAAGGCCTCGGGCGGCGGTGGCGGTCGTGGCATGCGCGTCGTGCACAGCGACGCGACGCTGATCCATTCCGTGGGCGTGACCAAGGCCGAGGCGCTGGCCGCGTTCGGCAACGACCAGGTCTACATGGAAAAATTCCTGGAGAAGCCGCGCCACATCGAGTTCCAGGTGCTGGCCGACCATTACGGCAACGTGATCTGCCTGGGCGAGCGCGACTGCTCGATGCAGCGGCGCCACCAGAAGATCATCGAGGAAGCGCCTGCCCCTGGGCTGTCGGCCAAGCAGCGGCGCGCGATGAGCGAGCGTTGCGCGTCCGCGTGCGCCGAGATCGGTTACCGCAGCGCGGGCACGCTCGAGTTCCTGTACCAGGACGACGAGTTCTACTTCATCGAGATGAACACGCGTATCCAGGTCGAGCACCCGGTGACCGAGCTGATCACGGGCATCGACCTGGTCAAGGCCCAGCTGCGGCTTGCGGCCGGCGAGCGCCTGCCCTGGACCCAGGATGACGTGCAGATCCGCGGCCATGCGATCGAGTGCCGCATCAATGCGGAAGACCCGAAGACGTTCACGCCGTCACCGGGCCCGGTGCGGCTCTGGCACGCGCCGGGCGGCCCGGGGATTCGGGTCGACAGCCACCTCTACACGGGCTACGTCGTGCCGCCGTACTACGACTCGCTGGTCGCCAAGGTCATTGCCCACGGCGAGGATCGCGACACCGCCATTGCGCGCATGCGCAATGCGCTGAACGAGATCGTCGTGGAAGGCATCAAGACCAACACGGCGCTGCACCAGGAGATCTTCCAGCACGCGGCGTTCCGGGCTGGAGGCACCGACATCCATTACCTCGAGCGTCGGCTCGGCCTAAAGTAGTCGCGGGCGGAGCAGCACAGGCGTCCGATCCACTATCTTTCCCCGAGCCTGGAAAGGCAGAAACGCGCTCGGGGACAGGTGCCGGATCGACCGCTTGCGACATCGCGCACGTAGCGTTCAGTAACTCAACGTCACCCAGGGCTGAGGACTTGAGTCGTTCGGATGGACGGCGTGGAGTGCACGCCCGCCGGCGAGCCGCACTCGGAAAGTGCGGACGTATTTCGCCATACAGCGAAATACAATGTCCACCATGCCCATCAAGAAGAAAACACGCTCGACAGCCGACGCGGTCTTCAAGGCGCTCGGCAGTCCCGCACGCCTTGCCATCGTCCGCACGCTGATCGGTGGGGAGCGCTGCGTCTGTGATCTCGTGGAAGCCTGTGGCCTCGGCTGGTCCACGACTTCGAAACACCTCGACGTGCTGCGCGAGGCCGGTGTCGTCTCGAGCGAGAAGCGCGCGCAGAAGATCTTCTGCCGCATCGAACTCGCGTGCGTGGCCGACTTCATCTCCTGCCTCGATGGTGTGTGCGCGCCCGCGGGTTCCTGCTGCGACAAGTGACCGCGATGACCACCCTTACCGTGAATTCCGAGACCCGCCACGAGTTCAAGATTTTCGCCGTGCTCGCGGCCGTCTTCGGCGCGGTGTACTTCCTCCCGGTCGGCACTCCACGCTTCGACGGCGCCGTGACCGAGGCACTCGAGCTCACCAAGTGGTACGCGCGCGAGCACGTCGTGCTCTGCCTGCTGCCCGCGTTCTGGATCGCCGGCGCCATTGCCGCCTTTGTCTCGCAGGCGTCGGTCATGCGCTTCCTGGGGCCGAGCGCTCCGAAACCGCTCGCCTACGGTGTCGGGTCCGTGTCCGGAACCATACTCGCCGTGTGTTCGTGCACGGTGCTGCCGCTGTTCTCCGGCATCTACCGGATGGGAGCTGGCCTGGGTCCGGCGACCGCATTCCTCTACTCCGGTCCGGCCATCAACGTGCTTGCGATCGTGATGACCGCCAAGGTCCTTGGCGTCCAACTCGGCCTTGCGCGAGCGGCGGGTGCCGTGGTGTTCAGCATAGTCATTGGCTTACTGATGGCGATGATCTTCCGCCACCAGGAACAGCAGAAGGCCGCCGCCGCAGTTGCGTTGCCTGAGCCTGAGGGCGGACGTCCCCTTGCGCAGACGGCCGCATTCTTCGCTGTGCTGGTCGGCATCCTGGTTTTTGCGAACTGGGGCGCTGCGTCGCAGACCACGGGCTTCTTCGCCGCGGTGTACTCGCTCAAATGGTTCGTGACGTCCGCGCTCGGCGTCATCCTGGCGGTCATGCTGTGGCGCTGGTTCAAGCTGGAGCCGATGCGCATTGCGGCTGTCGCTGTGGCGACTGCCTTCACTGCTATCGCGCTGCCCGGGCACCCGACCTGGCCGTTCCTCGTCTCGGTGCTCGGTCTCGCGTGGCTCACGGCGGGTCGCGAGGGCGAGGCCGGCGAGTGGTTCAATCAGGCGTGGGATTACACCAAGCAGATCGTGCCGCTGCTGCTGGGTGGCGTGTTGATCGCTGGCTTCCTGCTCGGACGACCCGGTCACGAGGGCATGATTCCCTCCGAGTGGATAAGCAGCCTCGTCGGCGGCAACTCGATCTCGTCCAACCTGTTCGCCGCGGTCTCCGGCGCGTTCATGTACTTCGCCACGCTGACCGAGGTCCCGATCGTGCAAGGTCTCGTCGGCAGCGGCATGGGTGCAGGTCCTGCCTTGGCGCTGCTGCTCGCGGGTCCCGCCTTGAGCCTGCCCGCCATGCTGGTGCTCAACTCGATTCTCGGCCTGAAGCAGACCGGCACTTACATCTTGTTGGTCGTCGTCATGGCGACCATCACGGGCTGGTGTTACGGCCTTCTGTTCAACTGACGCGGGGCCACCGCGCGGGAGATGACGCATGAAGATCCAGATTCTAGGTTCAGGCTGTGCCAAGTGCCGCGCGCTGACGGCAGTCGCCGAGCAGGCGGCCACTGATTTGGAGCTGAAGTACGAGGTCGAGAAGGTGACCGACGTGTCCCGTTACGCGGATTTCGGCGTGATGTTCACGCCCGCACTCGTGGTGGACGGCGTGGTGAAAGCCAGCGGCAAGGTGCCGTCGCTCGATGAGACAAAGAAGCTGCTGAGCTGAGCATGAAAAAGCGCATCCTCAAGCTCGCGCTGATCGCTCTTGCCGGCGTCGGTTGCCTGGCTGCGATTCAACAGGCACGACAGGCAGCCGATCTGCCCGCGGTTCGGCATGCGATCGTCACGACCCAGCCGGGTGTGGCGCCTGACGTGATCCAGGTGACGTACTTCAGCAGCGACGTCCGCTGCGTGACTTGCGTACGCATCGAGCGTCTCACGCGCGAGACCGTCGAGAAGAATTTCGCGCCGGAGATCGCAAGCGGACGCGTCGTGCTGCAGACGATCAACCTCGACGGCCCCGGCAACGGGCATTTCGTGCAGGACTACCAGCTCATCAGCAAGACGGTCATCGTTTCGGACCGCGCGCAGGGCCAGGAAGTGAAGTGGGAGAACCTGCAGGATGTCTGGTCCAAGCAGAAGGATGCGCAGGCGTTCGAGGCGTATGTGGTCGACGCCGTTCGTCGTCACCTCGGCAGCGTTTCGTGAGTCTTCTCGCTGCGGTGCTCGCGGCCGCTTGGCTCGGGTTGATGACTTCCGTCAGCCCGTGCCCGCTCGCGACGAACATCGCGGCAGTGTCATTTCTCGCGCGTCGCCTCGACACGAAGCAACGCGCCATTGCAGGGGTACTGGCCTACGCCACCGGGCGTGCCGTCGCTTACGTGGCCGTGGGGATTCTCGTCGCATGGGGCATTGCGGCGGCTCCGCAGACCTCGCGTTTCCTGCAGACGGTCCTCGAGCCGTTCATCGGCCCGCTGCTGATCGTCGTCGGACTCGTTCTGCTCGGCTGGATTCCGCTGCGCCTGAATTTCGGGCCGGCAAAGCCAGGCGCCACGGAAGGCCTGGCCAATCGCGGAATACCCGGCGCATTCCTGCTGGGCATCCTGTTTGCGCTGACCTTCTGCCCGACCTCGGCCGCGCTGTTCTTTGGCAGCCTCCTGCCGCTGACGATGAGCGCGCCGACCCAACTCCCGCTATTCGTGATCTATGGTCTCGCTACCGCGGTACCGGTCGCCATGGTCGCGTTGGCGGTGCTGTTCGGTGCGCGGGCCGGTGCGAAAGTGCTCGGCGGAGTGCAGCGCTGGCAGGGTCCGCTGCAGACCGTGAACGCGTGGCTGATCGCCGGCATCGGGGTCTACCTCACGTTGTCGGGTTCGCTGGGGCTGCTCTGATATAGGTGACGCTGGTATTGACATCCATTGTTATTTCTATATATTTGAAATAATGGAAAAGCAAGATATCGTCGGCGCGCTCGCCGCCCTGGCCCAGGATTCCCGCCTCGCCGTATACCGGCTCCTGGTGAAGCGCGGTCCCGAGGGCCTGGCCGTCGGCGAGATCAGCGAAAGACTCGAGATTCCAGGGCCCACGCTTTCGTTCCACCTGAAGGAACTCGCGCAGGCGGGTCTCGTGACGGCTCGCAAGCAGAGTCGCTTCGTCTACTACGCTGCAAATTTCGACCGCATGAACGCGCTGCTCGCCTATCTCACCGAGAACTGCTGTGGCGTGGGTGCCGCGTGCGCTCCGGTCTGCGCACCGAACAACACGATCGAGCGCAAGAAGAGATCCGCATGAACAAGCGCTTCCATGCGCCGCGTCGCCGTCAGGGACCACGATGAACGTCCTCTTCCTCTGCACTGGCAACTCGTGCCGCTCGATCCTGGGCGAGGCGACCTTCAACCACCTTGCCCCGGCCGGGTGGCATGCCATGAGCGCAGGCAGCAAGCCCACCGGCAAGATCCATCCGCGTTCCCTTGCTCTCCTGCAGCACGAAGGAATTTCGACCGACGGCTACTACAGCAAGTCGTGGGACAACCTGCCCCAGACGCCGGACATCGTAATCACGGTGTGCTCGAGCGCCGCTGGCGAGACTTGCCCGGCATACCTGGGGCCGGTGCTCCGCACCCACTGGGGCGTCGATGACCCGGCGCACGCGACCGGCACGGATGTCGAAATCGACAGCGGAGTTCATGCAGGCCTACCGCACGCTGCGCAACCGCATCGAGGCGTTCCTTGCGCTTCCGCTGGATGAACTGAAGAGCGATCGCGCGAAGCTCAAGTCAGAGCTGGACCGAATCGGCGCGACCGTGGCGTGAGAGGCGACTATGGCGGTCCAATGTGAAATCACGGCCAAGAAGGCCGCTGCCGCGCCAATGAGCGTCTTCGAGCGTTACCTGACGGTCTGGGTGTTCGCCTGCATCATCGTCGGCGTCCTCGTCGGCCAGGTGTTCCCCGAGGTGTTCCAGGCGATCGGGCGGTGGGAGGTGGCCAAGGTCAACCTCCCGGTCGGGCTGCTCATCTGGGTGATGATCATCCCGATGCTGATGAAGGTGGATTTCTCCGCCCTGCACGAGGTTCGACAACACGTTCGCGGCATCGGCGTCACGTTGTTCGTGAACTGGCTGGTGAAGCCGTTCTCGATGGCGCTGCTGGCGTGGATCTTCATCCGGCACCTGTTCGCACCGTGGCTGCCGGCCGACCAGATCGACAGCTACATTGCCGGGCTGATCCTGCTCGCCGCCGCACCCTGCACGGCCATGGTCTTCGTGTGGAGCCGGCTGACCAACGGCGACCCGATGTTCACGCTGACCCAGGTCGCGCTCAACGACTCGATCATGGTTGTCGCATTCGCGCCGCTCGTGGGGCTGCTGCTCGGCATCGCCGCCATCACGGTGCCGTGGGACACGCTCATCACGTCGGTCGTGCTCTACATCGTCATCCCCGTCATCATCGCCCAGCTCTGGCGCCGTTCGCTCCTCGCCAAAGGGCAGGCTTCGTTCGACGCGACGATGGCCAGGATCGGGCCGTGGTCGATCTCCGCCCTGCTGCTGACGCTCGTGCTGCTGTTCGCTTTCCAGGGCAAGGCCATCATCGACCAGCCGCTCGTGATTGCGCTGCTCGCGGTGCCGATCCTGATCCAGGTGTTCTTCAACTCGTCGCTCGCTTACTGGCTCAACCGGGCCGTGGGGGAGAAGCACAACATCGCGTGTCCCTCGGCACTGATTGGTGCCTCGAACTTCTTCGAACTCGCCGTTGCGGCCGCCATCAGCCTGTTCGGGTTCGAGTCCGGCGCTGCACTCGCTACCGTCGTCGGCGTCCTGATCGAGGTGCCCGTGATGCTGCTGGTGGTCCGCGTCGTCAACCGTACCAAGGGCTGGTACGAACGCCAGGTCGCGTGATGAGCGAGGTGCTCTGAACAACCCGTGGCACTGGCCTCGCAGCTGAACGAGGCCTGCCAGTGCATCTGGGTCGACCGGGAGAAGCTGCGGAGCCGGCTGCGCGCTGACCTGGGCGAGGAAGCCAGCGTGCTCGAGACTCGCGAAGGTCTCGTCTCGGGCAACGTAGTGTTTATCGGTCAGCGGGAAGCCGCGGCGATGGATCGCACGATCCGCTTGATCACCCGCGCGCTCGAAAGCGACGCATATCGGGCCAGGGTGGCCATGGCGGCACCCCAGATCGCGCATTTGCATCAGCCCACGTCGGGCGGCGTACTCGGGTTCGATTTCCACCTCGGCGGATCGACTCCACAGCTCATCGAGATCAACACCAACCCCGGTGGACTGCTGGTGAGCTTCGAACTCGCCCTGGCTGCGACCGCGAGCTGCGACTGTCTTGCCGCGCCATTGCAGAAGCTCGCCTCGGCAAGCGTCGAACTCGGCCAACTCGGCACGCGCATCGTCGAGAGCTTCCGTGACGAGTGGGCGCGGTCGCGGGGCGAGGCACCGCTTCGAACCATCGCGATCGTCGACGACGACCCGCAGGGACAGTACCTTTATCCGGAGTTCCTTCTGTACCGAAGGCTCTTCGAGCGCGCCGGATGGAGAGTGCTGATCGCCGACCCCACCGAGCTTACGACGACCGCCGAGGCGTTGCTGCTGCAGGGCGAGCGGATCGACCTCGTCTACAACCGGTTGACCGACTTCTACTTCACCGAGGAACGGCACGCAGCGCTGCGGCAAGCATACGAACGAGACCTCGCGGTCATTGCGCCGCACCCGGCCGCACATGCCCATTGGGCGGACAAGCGGCTCCTCGCGTGGCTGCGCGACGAGCGTCTGCTCGCCGACGCAGGCCTCGATCCCGCGGAGCGGCAGGCCGTCATCGAGGCGATCCCGCCCACCGAGGTCGTCGATCCGGAGGCTGCGGCCGAGCTATGGGCGCGCCGCAAGACCCTGTTCTTCAAACCGGTCGATGGCTTCGCCGGCAAGGCCGCCTACCGCGGCGACAAGCTCACGCGAGCGGCGTTCGGGCACATCGTCGCCCATCGCTATGTCGCGCAGGCGATCGTGCCGACGTCGTATCGCCGCACCTGCTCGGTCGATGGCGAGGAATCCGACCTCCGCGTCGACGTCCGGAATTTCGCGATGCACGGCGACACATGGCTGCGCTCAGCCAGGCTGTACCGGGGACAGACGACCAATTTCCGTACGGCGGGCGGCGGGTTCGCGCCGGTTCTCACGCTGCCCGCGTAAGTCCGGATACCCAGCTAGCGGCTCTGTATGGCTGCCGTGCGCATAGTTCGACGCTTCTTTACGCTGGCTGCACTCGCTTGCTTGCCGCACGCAGCAACAAGCGCGAATACAGGCGATGGAACCGAAGCAAGGCATGGAAGGGCCAGCCCATGGCCGGCTGGCCCGTTCCGGTGCGATGGCGCGGCACGACGGCAGAACCGAAGTAGAGCTGCGTGCTGGACGAGCGACCCGGCCCACCCATCTGCGAAGCCATGAGCCAGGACCTCGTGCGACCGCTGAAGTCTGCCAGGAGCAGCTCCGACCTCGATTGACCCTCGACGTTCCAGGCGGAAAATCTCGTGGCCACGCCTTCCGCAAGTTGCCTCGCGTCGGCATCGGTTGCGGGCTTTGCGACAAAGTACGTGAGGATCGTTCGTTCAACCTTGAAGAGCGGCGAGGTGTAGAACGCCTCGATGAACGCTGCCTGTGAGATCGCCCCCGGCACTTCAGTCACGTAGCAATCGGCGAAACCCAGGTCCGTCTGGTAGCGACTGAGCAGGGAGTTCTGCGGGACTGCACAAGGCCGGATGATCGGCATGGAGGATGATAGCGTCAGCGGACGCGTGGACCGAGTGCCAGCACCGTTCCAATCAAGGCTCCGCGCCTGCATCGCCGGACATTGCTATCCCCTAGCGTCGGGTGGCACGCCACCCTCAATGATGACTTGCAACTCGGGCGCGATGGGCATGCGCTTGAACATACTGACGTCACTGCCGCCGGTGTTCCCGACCGGGACAACCCCGACGGCAGAACCAAGCATGCCCAGAACGATGCGCACGATCTGGCCGAAGGCCGCCACGGGCCGCTTTCGCCGCAGCTCCACGTGCAGCATCAACCAGTGCGATCTGGCATGAGGCACGACAAAGGCCTGGCCGATGACGTGAGCGCGCTCCAGGTGGGCAAAGCCTTGCTCAAGTTCGCCTCCCGCGATGAATTGCTTCGCGCAAGAGATCTCGCTTTCGAAGGCTGCGCCCTGGACAGGTTTCACGAGCAATTCTCCCCTCGACTCGCACCGCGCGTTCGCCTCCGGCGAAGGAACCTCGAACCAGAGAGATGGACGGCGTACGACTCCGCGGCAACAATTCCCGGCTTACAACCGCACTTGTGCATCGACACTGATTCGACTAGATCACCGATCCATCAAGTCGTCAATTGTGAGCCGGTCGCTCGCCACTGCCTGCACCCAACGAAACGCACTAGACTCACCGGATGCCGTTCCTGCAGCTCAGTCTCGACATCGGCGCGCGCAACCCCGAGCCCTACGAGGAGACCCTGTTCAACCTCGGCGCGCTGTCCGTCACGCTGCTCGACGCGGCCGACGACCCTGTCCTCGAGCCGGCCCCGGGCGCGATGCCACTCTGGCCGACCATCATCGTGCGTGCGGTCTTTGCGGCGGACATCGACATCAGCTCGATCCGCACCGCGCTCGGCTCCGCGCCCGGAATCGATCCGCTGCTCGTTGCCGAGCGAGTGCAGTTTGAACCTGTCGCAGACCGCGCCTGGGAGCGCGAGTGGCTCAGGGACTTCAAGCCGATGCGATTCGGACGGCGGCTCTGGGTATGTCCGGGCGGACAACGGCCGGATCCCGGGAGCATCGGAGCGGACATGGACACGGTCTTGCTGGAACTCGATCCGGGGCTCGCCTTTGGCACCGGTACGCACGCGACGACCGCCCTCTGTCTGGAATGGCTCGATTCGGGCGCGATCCCCGGCAAGGGCGACGCCAAGCCGTGGCTGACAGGTGCCGACGTCGTCGACTACGGCTGTGGCTCGGGAATCCTCGCCATTGCTGCGCTGCGGCTGGGCGCGCGACACGCCGTGGCGATGGATATCGACCCGCAAGCACTGCTAGCCACCCGCGAGAACGCCGAACGCAACGCGGTGCAGGGACAATTGCACGTGACTTCCGACCGGCGGGTAGAGATGACCCAGGCCAACGTGCTGGTCGCCAACATCCTGGCCGGGCCACTGGTGGAGTTGGCACCCTTGCTGGCCGAGCGGACCCGCAGCGGCGGCCGGATCGCCCTGTGCGGCCTGCTCGTCGAGCAGGCGGATGCCGTGACAGCCGCTTACCAGCCATGGTTTGATATCGGCCTGACTGGTGTACGCGATGGGTGGGGGTTGCTGACAGGCTACCGGCGCGAACGACGCCCGGAAGAAATAGAATAACGACCGATGTATTCCCAGTGTCCTGAATGCCTTACGCGCTTTCGCGTGTCTGCGGCCGCACTGCGGGCCGCCCACGGCACCGTGCGCTGCGGCCGGTGCGGCAGTGCGTTCGATGCCCTGCCCCACCTGAGCGACACCCTGCAGGTCGACGGACCGGGCTCGGATTCCGGCGAGCCGGTGCCACCAGGCGCGACCGGCGCCGGTGGCATGACGGGCGCGACCGCCGTCGGTTTGCTGGCCACCGGCGCGGGCGGCAGCGTCCCGGAGTTTCATTTTTCCGCCGATGACATCGAACAGGTCTTCATCGACGCGCGTGACTGGCAAAGCCGGTTCGGTGCGTCGTCGACACCGGGTGATCGCGCCGGACGTCTCGGGGATACCAGTTCGGCCGAACTCGTGGGCTTCCTGAAGGAAGGCGAGACGGGCGAGGAAGACGAATCCGAGAGCGACGTGAACGATCCGCCGGTCTGGGTTCACGAACCCGAGTCGGTTGAGGACATCACGCTCGAGGGCGAACGCATCCAGATCGAGCGAGCCGTTGGCGTCGACGAGCTGGAGGAGGATTTCCTCGAGCGTGAAATCGCGAAGGAAATCGACGAGCAGCACCGAGCGGAGATCACGGGCTCGCTTAGGGGTTTCGATGTTGACCTGGGCGAGACCGAGGACGAGGGTGTCGACGCGCTCGAGTCGTTCCACGATCTCGATTCGACCGACCAATTCGAAGTCCTGCGCGACGGTCCAGATTCCGAGCCTTCGGTCGAGGAGGCGATCGCCACGCTCGAGCCGGACTCCGGGGCAACCGCGGAATCAATCGCGCAGCCCGGGACGATGCCCGCTGCGGTGGCAGCAACCGCCGCCGGAATCGCTGGCAAATCCACGGCAGTGACTCGGACTGCGGAAGAAAAGCCCGCCGTGAGCCCGATGTCGGCACGTTGGCGTCGACCGGCGGAGCCGGACGAATCGTTCAGGATCGGCGATGACGACCACCTCCTGGCCGAGGATCTCGCCGCCGCCGCCAACGCTCGCCGGTCCGCCTGGGCCTGGGGCATCGGCGCGCTGTTGCTGGCACTCCTGTTCACCGCGCAGTTCGCGCATCACTTCCGCCTGCAGCTTGCTCGGGATGCAGTCGTCGGCCCCGCGCTGCACGAAGTCTATTCGCGTCTCGGCATGCCGCTGCCGCCCAACTGGAACCTCGCGGCATTCGAACTGCGACAGTGGGGCGCCAGCGAATCTGCGCCCTCCGCCGCCGGCACGCTGACCGTGCGCGCCAGCCTGAAGAATGGCGCCTCCTTCGCGCAGCCGATGCCGCTGCTGCGACTGGAACTCGAGGACCGCTTCGGTGGCACCGTCGCGCGACGCGATTTCCAGCCGACCGAATACCTGAAAGATCCCGCCCAGGCCACGCGGCAGCTGCACGCAGGCTCATCGACCGAAGCAGAACTTGCAATCGTCGGCGCCTCGACCGAGGCCGTCGGCTACCGGCTCGACGTCTGCCTCCGCGACGACAACGGCGTGGTCCGATGCGCTGAGGCCGAGGGAAATTCGCCGCCTTCGAGCCAGGCCCCGCAATGAGCGCGCCGACTGCTGCGGGGTGCGGGCCGTGGCTCGCGCCGCTCCCCATCGTCATCGGACCTTATCGGCTCGAGGGCCGCGCGCTGCTGGCGCCAATGGCAGGCGTCACGGATCTGCCCTTCCGCCGCCTCTGTCGCCGTCTGGGAGCAGCACTCGCCGCCGGCGAGATGATTGCCGCCGACCCTCGACTCTGGGACACCGAACTGTCGCGACGACGTCGAGACCACACCGACGAACCCGAACCTCGCGTGGTGCAGATCGCGGGCGGCGACCCGAACTCCATGGCGGAGGCTGCCCGCCGCAATGTCGACGCCGGCGCGCAGGTCATCGACATCAACATGGGATGCCCGGCAAAAAAGGTATGCAACAAGGATGCCGGCTCGGCGTTGCTGCGCGATGAAAGCCACGTGGCAGCGATCCTGGCCGCGACAGTTGCGGCAGTGGACGTGCCGGTGACGCTGAAGATCCGCACCGGTTGGGCGCCTGATCAACGCAATGCGGTGAACATCGCACGCATCGCCGAACAGGCGGGGATCCAGGCACTCGCCGTGCACGGCCGCACGCGTGCTTGCCGATTCAATGGCGACGCCGAGTACGCGACAATTGCTGCGGTGAAACAATCCGTCGGCATCCCGGTGTTTGCCAACGGCGACATCGACTCACCTGCCAAGGCCGTCGCGGTGCTGCGGGCCACCGGCGCCGACGCAATCATGATCGGGCGCGCAGCGCAAGGTCGGCCGTGGATTTTCGGCGAGATCGACGCTTTGCTCGAAGGACGCGTGTTGCCGCCCCCCGACCTTCCGGATGTGCGTGATATCATGCTCACGCACCTGCGCGATTTGTACGAATTTTATGGCCCCGAGCCCGGCGTCAGGATCGCGCGCAAGCACATCGGATGGTATTGCACAGGACGCCCGCAGGCGCAGGCGTTTCGTCAGTCCGTCATGCAGGCGGTGTCGACCGAGACACAGCTCGCGCAGGTGCGAGATTACTTCGACGCGCTGGAAGACTCTGCGGCCGCCGCGGCGGCCTGACGAACTGAACGAGAGGAAGGCCCCCGCCATGGCGGCGCGCAGCAAGCAAGTCAACACCCGACGCGAGCCGGCACCGGCCGCCCACGCAACCAACGGCCACAACGTGCCGCTTCGCTCGCTCACGGAGCAGGCGCTCGACAGCTACTTCGCCAGTCTCAATGGCCATGCCCCCGGTCATTTATACGACCTGGTGCTGCGCGAAGTCGAAGAACCGCTGTTCCGTGCCGTGCTCGATTATTCCGCCGGAAACCAGAGCCGCGCCGCCGACATCCTCGGCATCAATCGCGGCACGCTGCGCAAGAAGCTCCGCGTCTACGGCATCGCAGGCTGAATCCCCAGTGAACCCTCCGATCCAGCGCGCGCTCATCAGCGTCTCGAGCAAGGAAGGCCTGCTCGAATTCGCCCACGAACTGGCTCGACGCGGCGTGCAGATCATCTCGACCGGCGGTACGGCGAAACTGCTTCGTGGCGAAGGCATCGACGCGGTCGACGTGTCGGCGATCACGGGTTTCCCGGAGATCATGGACGGGCGGGTCAAGACCCTGCACCCGAAGATCCACGGCGGCATGCTCGGCCGGCGCGGCACCGACGACGCCGTGATGCGTGAGCACGGCATCGAGGCGATCGACCTCGTCGTGGTCAACCTCTATCCGTTCGCCGCGACCATCGCCAAGCCAGGCTGCACCTTCGAGGACGCCGTCGAAAACATCGACATCGGCGGCCCTGCGATGGTCCGCGCCTCGGCGAAGAACCATGACCGGGTCGCCATCGTGGTCGATCCGCTCGACTACGGCTCGGTGCTCGCCGAGATGGAGCGCGAAGGCGGCGGCGTGAGCGATGCCACCCGTCTGCGCCTCGCGGCGAAGGCGTATGCGCACACGGCCCAGTACGACGCGATGGTCGCGTCGTACCTGTCACAGGTCGTGCGTGCAAGCGGTAGCGGCGGCACGGCCTCGGCCGACTTCCCTGACCTGCTGCCGTTGCAGTTCCGCAAGCGGCTCGACCTGCGCTACGGGGAGAACCCGCACCAGCAGGCGGCGTTCTACGTCGCGAACGACGCGCAGGGTGCGAGCATCGGTTCGGCCTCGCAGCTGCAGGGCAAGGAGCTCTCGTTCAACAACCTGGCGGACGCCGATACCGCGCTCGAATGCGTGCGGCAGTTCGACGCGCCGGCCTGCGTGATCGTCAAGCACGCGAATCCCTGCGGTGTGTCCGTCGCCGACACGATCCGCGCGGCGTACGACAACGCGTACCGCACCGATCCCACCTCGGCGTTCGGTGGCATCATCGCGTTCAACCGGCCGCTTGACGCGGAAACGGCCTCCGCGATCGTCGAGCGCCAGTTCGTCGAGGTGATCATTGCGCCTTCGGTCGAGCGCGAGGCGCGTGAAATCTGCGCCATGAAGCAGAACGTGCGCCTGCTCGTTACGGGGCCGTTCACACCGAGCAACAGTCGCGTCGAGTTGCGCAGCGTCAACGGTGGCCTGCTGTTGCAGACGCGCGATCTCGGCATGGTCGCACCGGCAGATTTCAAGGTCGTCACCAAGCGGGCACCCACGCCGCAGGAATTGCTCGACCTCACGTTTGCGTGGCAGGTCTGCAAGTACGTGAAGTCGAACGCGATCATTTTCGCGCGCGACGGCATGACCATCGGCATCGGCGCCGGCCAGATGAGCCGCGTCTACAGCACCCGCATCGCAGCGATGAAGGCTGGTGATGGTGGCCTGGAGCCGGCGGGCTCGGCCATGGCGTCAGACGCGTTCTTCCCGTTCCGCGACGGGCTCGATGCGGCGGCCGAACACGGCATCAAGGCGGTGATCCAACCGGGCGGGTCGATGCGGGATGCGGAAGTCGTTGCGGCCGCGGACCAGCATGGCATCGCCATGGTGTTCACGGGGATGCGGCACTTCCGTCATTGAGGAAGGGGTCAGGGTGTCCCTGGCCTGCGCGACGGGGTAAGCGAATGAAAGTCCTGATCATCGGCGGGGGCGGCCGCGAACACGCGCTGGCCTGGAAGGTGGCGCAGTCACCGCGTGTGGCGCAGGTATTCGTCGCGCCCGGCAATGCGGGCACGCGACTCGAGCCCAACACGACCAACGTCGACATCGCTGCGGACGACGTCCCGGCCCTGCTCGCGTTCGCGCAGCAGGAAATGGTCGATCTCACGATCGTCGGCCCCGAAGCACCTCTCGTCATCGGCCTCTGCGACACGTTCGCGACTGCCGGCCTGCGTTGCTTCGGCCCAAGCAGGCTCGCCGCCCGGCTCGAGGGTTCCAAAGCCTTCACCAAGGATTTCCTCAAGCGCCACGCGATTCCCACCGCGGCGTACGCCAAGTTCACGCGCGACACGTTCGATGCGGCCTGGATTCGCGCGCAGAAGGCGCCGCTGGTCGTGAAGGCGGACGGGCTCGCAGCCGGCAAGGGTGTCGTGGTCTGCGCGACGTCCGACGAAGCGGTGCAGACCGCCGAGGACATGTTCGCAGGCCGCTTCGGCAAGGCCGGCGATCTCGTAGTCGTCGAGGAATTCCTCGAAGGTGAGGAAGCCAGCTTCATCGCAATGGTCGACGGTAAGACCGTGCTGCCTCTCGCCACGTCGCAGGACCACAAGCGCCTGCACGACGCCGACGAAGGTCCGAATACCGGCGGCATGGGCGCGTATTCGCCCGCGCCGGTCGTCACGCCCGAGATGCACGAACGCATCATGCGTGAAGTGATGCTGCCCACCGTGGCTGCACTTGCCCGTGAAGGCACGCCGTACCTGGGCTTCCTCTACGCGGGCATCATGATCCATCCCGATGGCACGCCGAACGTGCTCGAGTTCAACTGCCGTTTCGGCGACCCCGAGACGCAACCGATATTGGCCCGCATGCGTTCGGACCTCGTCTCGCTATGCGAGGTCGCGCTCGACGGCAAGCTCGCCGGCGTCGAAGTCGACTGGGACCCGCGGGCCGCCGTCGGTGTCGTCATGGCGGCCGGCGGCTATCCGGACGACGTGCGCAAGGGCGACGAAATTCGCGGGCTGGACGCAGCCGCAAAGATGCCGGGCAAGGTCTTCCACGCCGGCACGACACTGAATGCCGCAGGCAAGGTGGTGACGAACGGCGGTCGCGTGCTCTGCGCTGTTGGTCTCGGCGACACCGTGCGCGCCGCGCAGAAGCAGGCCTATGAACTGGCAGGCACTCTCTGCTGGGAAGGGCTGCAGTACCGCAAGGACATCGGTTATCGCGCGATCGCGCGGGAGTCGTAGCGCCGCGACGAGTTGAGCGGGGTTCGCCCCGCACGGGCTCGGGTGTCGTGGCAGGCGGATGATCCGGGACCGTTCCCCGAGCTTGGAAAGGCAGGCACGCACTCGGGGAACGGTCCCGGATCATCCGCTTGCGGTACAGCCCGGGCTGGTTGTCGGGCGAGCCCGAGGACATCGCACGGCGCATCATGTTCTCGCCGAAGCGCGCGGAATCCCAATGGCTGTCGGTGCGTTAACCGTCGCTGGGGCTTCACTCTGCGACGCCGAAATCTACTTCCTGGCCTTCCGGGCCTTCCGGGTCCTTCCTGTCCTTCCTGCCCTTCTACGGCGTGTACCAGATCGGCGATGTGTACGCGCGCTCCTGCGTCGTCATTGGCACGTCCGGCGTCATTTTCACGGCGTAACGCAAGGCCTCATAGGCGGTCCAGCGCGGCGTCGGAATCTCGATGACGCGCGCGTAGTAGAAAGCGGGTTGATTCGCGTCGAAATCGGGATCGGTCCAGGTCGTGCTGAGTTCCGGGGCGCCGATGGTGTTCGTCCACGTAGCCTTGGCGACATCGACGGTGTTGCCGACCGACGGCACCTTGCCGTTCGCGCCGACCTTGCGGCCGCCGCTCCATGCGACGTCGTAAACCTTCTCGTGAGTCTTGCCGTCCTTGTCCAGCCAGCCCTTGATGATCTGGATGCGGTCGAGGTTGCCGCTGTACGAATCCTTGAGCGCGGCCACCAGGAACGTCGGTGACTTGCCAGCCGGCGCCCTGGTCAGGTCGCCACCCATCGGCACGCCCTTGGCGTAGCCCACACCAGCCGGTAACCGCGAGCGTGCGTCATCGGCCGTGAATTCCCAGCCGCCGAAAAAGCGCACCACCATGCGCGGGCCGGTGGTTGCGTAGGTCTCCTTGCGCTTCAGCGCGTCGAAGATCGCCTCGCGCGTGTTCTCGGTCGCCCACACACCTGCGTACCCGCCGGCAGCTTGCTGCCAACCGTGAATCGTGAACTTAGGATCCGGCGCCTCGATCACGACGTGCTCCCAGCGATGCGGCCCCGGCTCGACGCCGGAATGCTTGCCGAAGAAGTTGTCTTCTTCGACCGCAGCGAGCGACGTGTGCGCGTCGGTGCTGCCGAGCATGCCGAACTTGTACGGGTTCATGCCGAGCGAGTGTTCCAGCGCCAGGCCCGTCTTCAGCGCCTCGCGCGCGTACTCGTACTTCAGCATCTCCGGCTTCTTGGCCTCGGTGCCGTTCAGGTTCGATCGGTCCCACTTCTCGTAGTCCGCGAACTCGTCGCTTGGCGAGAGGTACGGGTGCGATTCGCTGTCGCCCTTGATCTGCGTCGCTTCGATGACCGGCTCGAACCGCGCGCGCAGCGTCGCCAGCTCTTTCGTCAGCGGCTTGCCGTCGAACGTCTCGACCGTGAACATGCGGCCGTTGCTGAGGTTGCCGTTGTGCGGGATCGCCAGCACGTCCGCGTCGTTGCGTTGCTCAAAGTCGGCCAGGAAGCGCCACAGGTCCTCGGGGTTCTTGCTGTCGAACTGCGAGTACGGCAGGGTGCGGTTCGCTACGCTGGAATTACCGCGGAACACCACGTTGCGATGCAGATTGTCGCCGCCGATCGCGGTCCATTCGAAGCCGATCAGCGCCGTGAAACGGCCGGGCTCGTTGTACTTGTCCGCCAGCGCGGTGTAGGCCTGCCAGGCGTTGCGCACCGCTTTGTCGTTCTTGATCGGCGCTACGTCGCCCGACAACGAAACGACAATCTCCATCGCCGTGGCAAAGATCGTGTCGGTGTTGCCGGAAGTCAGTGCCGCATGCCATTTCCTGCCCGTGTCGGTGGCGAGAATCTCGGGGTCGCCGCTGAGCAACTGCGGCATGAGCCCGTACATTTCCGCGTGGTCCGCGATCACGAGGAAGTCGAGCGGTCGCGAGAGCTTGGCGCGCAGGCCGCCGGTGCTCGTGACTTCCTCTCCGCGCGCGAACCGGAACGCATCTTCCTGTCCCACGCGGTTCATCGTGCCAGCGTCCACCGATATCGACGTGTGCAGGTGCGTGTCGCCCCAGAAGACACGCGTCGGGTAAGTGCGGCCAGCGTAGGGCGAGAACTGCGGCACGGTCGCCCTCGCGACGTCGCTCTTCGTCGCGGCTTCATGGTTGCCGGGTTCGGCTGCGCCTGCACCGACCGTCACAGCACAACCAGCAAGGACGGTGATCGCGCGGATCGTTGTTTTCATTTCGCGTGTTCCCCCGAGGTGAATTCGGCTCAGGTCCCCAGCGCCTGCCGAACGGGCCGAGTTGGACTGAGGTGCGTCCCGTTCGGCGATGATGACTCAGGACGTCGTCGCAGGGAATACCGCGGCCCGGCCACGCCTGATCCACGATGCGACTGCTGCGACGACTGTGACGGCCTGCGTACGGTGACGCTGCTGCGCCGTGCAATGTTTTCGGGCCCGCCCGAAAACATTGCTCAGGCGCCGTAACGCAGGCGGTCGATCCGGGGCCTTTCCCAGGGCGCGTGTCTGCCTTTCCAAGCCCTGGGAAAGGCCCCGGATCGACCGCCCTATCACCCCGGCGTCCTCATCAACGTCACGGCGCACAACAAACTAATGCTGTGCGGAGGCTTCCGCCGCAACCGCTGCCTGCCGCCGCTCGCGCTGGATCAGGTACAGCCCCGCGCCGATCACGATGGAGGCCCCGACCAGCGTCAACGCACTCGGGAAGACGCTCCAGATTGCGATATCGAGCAGCACGCCCCACAACATCGCCGTGTACTCGAACGGCGCAACGACAGCTGCCGGCGCGCTGCGGAATGCCACCGTGATCAGGTTCTGGCCGATGGATCCCGTGATGCCGACACCGAGGATCAGCAAGAGGTCCCGGCCCCAGTGGATCGGCTGCCAGCCCGGAATCGCCAGCAGGCCCGCACCGATCAGCAGCAGCAGCGTGAACCCCAGCACCATGCTCTCGGTGGAATCGGTCCGTGCGAGCAGGCGCAGCGAAACCACTGCGAAGGCGTACGTCCACAGCGCGACGATGGCCCACAGCGAGCCCGTCGACAGCCACCGGCCATTCACGGGCCCCAGCATCAGCAGCACGCCCGACAGGCCGACCGTGATGGCGAACCACTGCCCGCTGACGACCTTTTCCTTCAGCAGCGGCACGGACAGCGCTGCAACCAGCAGCGGCGCACACATGAAAATGGAATAGGTGGTGGCGAGCGAGGACTCGCGCACCGCGGTGATGAAGCTGTAAAGCATCAGCACCGAGAGCGCACCGCGCAACAGGTGCAGCCGGACGTTGACTGGACGGATCCGCCCGAGCCGCCCGCGGATGGCGATGACGGCAAGGACGAATGGCAGCGACGACGCCGCGCGGAGGTATGCCACCTGCAGCGAGGGGTAGTGCTCCGACAGGAGCTTGAGCATCGAGTCCATGACCGAGAAACAGGCCACGGACACGAGCATCGCGACGATGCCCCGGACGCGTTCCGACTGCGCGGTCAGCGCTTCATCGCCTCGAAGAACTCACCGTTGGTCTTGGTGTCCTTCATCTTGTCGATGAGGAATTCCGCGGCCGCCAGCTCGTCCATCGGGTGCAGGAGCTTGCGCAGGATCCAGATCTTCTGCAGCTCTTCCGACGACGTGATCAACTCTTCGCGGCGCGTGCCGGAGCGGTTGATGTTGAACGCCGGGTAGACACGTTTCTCGGCAATGCGGCGATCGAGGTGGATTTCACTGTTGCCCGTGCCCTTGAACTCTTCGTAGATCACGTCGTCCATGCGCGAACCGGTATCGATCAGTGCCGTGGCCAGGATCGTCAGGCTGCCACCTTCCTCGATGTTGCGCGCGGCGCCGAAGAAGCGCTTCGGCCGCTGCAGTGCGTTGGCATCCACGCCGCCCGTCAGCACCTTGCCGGAGCTCGGCACGACGGTGTTGTAGGCACGCGCGAGGCGCGTGATCGAGTCGAGCAGGATGACCACGTCTTTCTTGTGCTCGACCAGGCGCTTGGCCTTCTCGATCACCATCTCGGCGACCTGCACGTGACGGCTGGCCGGCTCGTCGAACGTCGACGACACGACTTCGCCGCGCACGGTGCGCGTCATCTCGGTGACTTCCTCGGGCCGCTCGTCGATGAGCAGCACGATCAGGTACACCTCGGGGTGGTTGCCGGTGATCGAATTGGCGATGTTCTGCAGCAGCATCGTCTTGCCGGCCTTCGGCGGCGAGACGATCAGGCCGCGCTGTCCCTTACCGAGCGGCGCGATCAGGTCGATCATGCGCGCGGTGAGGTCTTCGGTGCTGCCCGTGCCGCGCTCCAGCTTGAAGCGCCGCGTCGGGTGCAGCGGCGTGAGGTTCTCGAACAGGACCTTGCTGCGGGCGTTGTCCGGCGAATCGAAGTTGATCTCACCGACTTTCAGCAGCGCGAAGTAACGCTCGCCGTCTTTCGGCGGGCGGATCAGGCCGGAAAGCGTGTCGCCGGTGCGCAGGTTGAAGCGGCGGATCTGCGACGGGCTGATGTAGATGTCGTCGGGGCCCGCCAGGTACGACTGTTCGGGCGAGCGCAGGAAGCCGAAGCCGTCCTGCAGGATCTCGAGCACGCCATCGCCGTAGATGCTTTCGCCGTTGCGCGAATGCGCCTTCAGGATCGAGAAGATGATGTCCTGTTTGCGCGAGCGGGCCAGGTTCTCGAGGCCCATCGTCTGGGCGAGCTCGAGCAACTGCGGAATCGGCTTGTGCTTCAGCGCGCTCAGGTTCATCGACTTGCGGCTGGCCTCGAGCTCGGCCGGGCTGATGATGTCGAGATCGTCGCCTTCCATCATGTAATCGTCCGGCGGCAGTTCGTCCTGCCGCGGGCCACGATTACCGTCTGGGCCACCACCACGACCGCGCTTATTGCCTTGCTGCCGGTTGCGGTTCTGGTTGCCCAGGTAACCTCTCACAGGTTGCTGTCCAGAAAAGCCACGACGTCGCCCTTGCGGACCGCGCCGATCTTCTGGCCTTGCAGCTGACCGTTCTTGAACAGGATCAGAGTTGGGATGCCTCTGACGCTGAACTTCATTGGGGTTTTGGGGTTCTCGTCCACGTTCATCTTCGCGACGAGGACCTTCCCCGCGTACTCCGCCGCTATCTGATCCAGCATCGGTGCGATCATCTTGCATGGTCCGCACCACTCAGCCCAGAAGTCCAGAAGGACGGGAACATTCGACTTCAACACGTCCTGCTCGAAGCTCGAGTCCGAGACGTGAACGATCTGCTGGCTCACCAGAGATTACCTCCGCTGGCTGAAAAGGGTATTTGGGCACTTGGTACTTTCTTGAGAGGTTTATGTGCGTCCCCGGAATCGGGTGACGGCAGGGGTCCGCGTAGGGCAAACTATCGAGATTGCTGGCCGTTGACTGGAGTTCTAATTGAATTCCGTTGGGGGGTTTCCGCTGCGCCGGGTCCGCCGGTCGGGTTCACCGCTAAGGTGGGACCGGAACTCAGGCCCGATCGGCCGGCGACATGCTCAGGCGGGAGCGGATGAATCCGCGCTCTGGTTATTTGAACCCGCTTTTCCGTAATTTGCAAGGCCACGTGCGCCGATCCGGGACCGATGTCAGACACTCACCTCAGCGATATTTCATTTTCGCACCTCCACCTGCCTGAGTCGCTCGCCCGCGGCATTGCCGACGCCGGCTTCGAGCGTTGCACCCCGATCCAGGCCCAGACGCTGCCACGAGCGCTCGCTGGCTTCGACATCGCAGGACAGGCCCAGACTGGCACCGGCAAGACCGCCGCGTTCCTGGTGGCGATGTATTCGAACCTGCTGCGGAAAGAGGCTCCGGCCGACCGGCCGGTCAACGCGCCGCGCGCGCTGATCATCGCGCCGACTCGCGAGCTGGCCGTGCAGATCCATCACGACGCCGAGATCCTCGGTCAGTACACGGGCCTCACGCTCGGCCTGGCCTTCGGCGGCGTCGACTACGAGAAGCAGCGCCGCATCCTCGAAGAAGGCGTCGACGTGCTGATCGGCACGCCCGGTCGCCTGATCGACTTCTACAAACAGCGCGTTTTCGACCTGCGCGCCGTGCAGGTCCTGATCCTCGACGAAGCCGACCGCATGTTCGACCTCGGCTTCATCACCGACATCCGCTACATCATGCGGCGCCTGCCGGCGCCCGACCAGCGGCTGAACCTGCTGTTTTCCGCGACGCTCGCACAGCGCGTGCTCGAGCTCGCATTCGAGCACATGAACGATCCGGAGCTGGTGCGCATCGAGCCCGACAAGATGACCGTCGATCGCGTGCGCCAGGTCGTCTACTACCCGTCGATGGACGAGAAGCCGCGCCTGCTGGTCGGCCTGCTGAAGCAGATGGACCCGCACCGCACGATGATCTTCGTCAACACGCGCCGCGGCGCCGAAGAACTCGAGTCGATGCTCAAGGCCAACGGCTTCAATGCCGAAGCAATCTCCGGCGACGTGCCGCAGAACAAGCGGCTGCGCATGATCCGCGACTTCCATAGCGGCGAACTCGCGATCCTGATCGGCACGGACGTGGCCTCGCGCGGTCTTCACATCCCGGATGTCAGCCACGTCTTCAACTACGACCTGCCGCAGGACCCGGAAGACTACGTGCACCGCATCGGCCGGACTGCCCGCGCCGGCGCCGAAGGCGATGCGATCAGCCTTGGCTGCGAGGACTACGTGCAGTCCCTCCCGGACATCGAGGACTACATCGGCCGCAAGATAGCCGTCGCCCCGGTGGCGCAGGAACTCCTCGCCGAGATCACCGTGCCACGCTACGAGCGCCGTCGCTTCAGCAGTCCGGGCGGCGGTTCGCGCGGGGGCAGTAGTAGTGGTGGGCGCGGCGGACGCAGTGGCCCAACGCGCAGCGGTGGAGGCGGCGGCAGCCGCAGTCGAAGCGGCAGCAGCAGTGGCGGTCCGCGGCGCGAAGGGCCGTCGCAGTCGCGGCCCGCGCAGCAAAGACCCTCACCCCAGCACTCTCCCCCCGCAACGGCGGGAGACGGAGCCAGGACCGAACCCTCACCCCAGAACTCACACGCGAACGCGGCAGAGGGAGCAGACGGTGCCCCGCGCAAGCGTCGCCGTCGCGGCGGGCGAGGCCGGTCCGGCGCTCCGCAGGGTGATGGCTCGGGTGCGCCTCAAGGCGGGGGTGAATCCGGCCCGGCACCTGCCGCAAGCTGAGCCACGACCGAATCGCGCAGGTCTGCCAGCCGGCGCACCCCGGCAATGCCATCGATCGGGGGATGCGGCGGCTGTGTCGAGTCCGGCTGCAATACCTGGTAGATCCAGCCAACCTGCGCCCGTCGTGCGGCATGCAGCACGGCGACGCTGTCGTCCACGAACAACGTGCGCGTGAGCGGCACCTCGTGCCTGCCCGCGAGTTCCTCCCAGAACTCCGGGCGTTCCTTCGGCACGCCGAACTCGTGCGACGACACGAGTTCGTCGAAGTGCCGCGACAACTGGGTCTGCGCGTCCTTCACCTGCAGGCTGAGCGGATGGGCGTTGGTCGTGAGCAGCACCCGCTTGCCGAGGCCCCGCAGCAGGTCGAGGAAGTCCGCAGCGCCGTCGAGGTAGCGGATCTCGTCGCGCAATTCGTGCTTGAGCGCCGGGATGTCCAGTCCGAGTTCGTCGCTCCAGTGATCCACGCAGTACCACTCGAGCGTGCCGCGCTTGGCCTCGAACCGCGGCCTGAGCAGCGCCATGGCCGTGTCGTAGTCGAGCCCGCGAGGCTCCCCCCAGCGCCGGGGCAGGACTTCGAGCCAGAACAGGTTGTCGAAATGCAGGTCGAGCACGGTGCCGTCCATGTCGAGGCACACGACGTCGATGCGGGACCAGTCGGGAACAGGAAAGTCAGGCATCGGTGCCAGGCGTGCGGGTGACGCAGCAGGGTGGACGGGGCCGGTATGATACGGCGGTCCTTCCCCGGGAGATGAGCTTGAACACTGCCGTGACCCGCGACCCTGCGTCGCTGCTGCCCGATGTCCTGCGGCTCGTGGAAGCTGCCGGTACCGCGATCCTCGAAGTGTATGCGTCGGGCCACGACGTCGAGTACAAAGCCGACGATTCGCCGATCACGCGCGCAGACCGCGCGGCGCACGACATCCTCTGCGCAGGCCTGCTCAGGCTCACCCCGGAAATCCCGGTCCTGTCGGAAGAGTCGGCGGACGAGCACGCGCCGGCCATTCGGCACGGCTGGAACGATTTCTGGCTGATCGACCCGCTGGACGGCACCAAGGAATTCATCAACCGCAACGGCGAATTCACGGTCAATGTCGCACTGATCCGCGACCACAAGCCGGTGCTGGGCGTCGTCGCGGCACCGGTGCT
This sequence comes from uncultured Gammaproteobacteria bacterium, assembly GCA_963743995.1. GTDB lineage: Bacteria > Pseudomonadota > Gammaproteobacteria > Steroidobacterales > Steroidobacteraceae > RPQJ01. The sequence goes on from CAVUSC010000005.1 coordinate 157,937, forward strand.
CAACCTCGTGTATTACGGCGTGGCGGGCGTCGGTGCGGCCGTCGTGCACGAGGGTGGCGCGGCACAACCCATCCACGCGCGGCAACCCGCGGTCGAACCGCTCGTGATCGTCGGCAGCCGCTCGCACCGCGGCGAGTCGCTCGACGGCGTGCTCGATCGCATCGGGCCGCACGAGATGCGACCAATGGGCAGCTCGCTCAAGTTCTGCCTGGTCGCCGAAGGCACCGCCGACTTCTACCCGCGCCTGGGCCCGACCTGCGAATGGGACACCGCGGCCGCGCAGGCCGTGGTCGAGGCGGCCGGCGGCTCGGTGACGACGCTCGACGGCCTGCCCTTGCGGTACAACGAGCGCGACACCTTGCTGAACCCGCACTTTCTCGCGTTCGGCGACGCCTCCCGCCACTGGCACTCGCTGTTCTGAGCCCCGCGCGCCGTGCAACTCTCATGGAGCCTGCTGCTCCTGTGCATCACTTTCACCGGCTTCGTGCTGTTCTGGCACGACGCGTTGGGGGCGCGAGATCGGGCCAACGAGGCGGCGCGCGAAACGTGCGTTGCGACGGGCGGCGCCCTGCTCGACGGCACAGTCGCGTTCCGGTCGCTGAAGCTGGTGCGGGGTGCCGGCGGGCGTCTGGCTTTCGAGCGCACCTACCTCTTCGATTACACGCTGGACGGCAATACCCGGCGCCAGGGCTTCGTCGTGATGTTCGGGCAGCGCGTCGATACCATCGGGCTGGACTAGCTCCCTTTTTGCACGGCCGGGGGCTAAAGTATCCGCCCCGTACCCGACCACGAACAGCGCCCGCGATGTCTGAACCGACGGACAACGTCGACACCGAGACGTTCCAGAACCTGCACCGGTTGCGGGGCCTGCGCATCGAGCACCGCGACCTCGACGACGTGATCCATCGCCTGCAACTCGACCTCTACGTGGACCAGGTCCAGCTGCGCCGGCTGAAAAAACGCAAGCTCCTGCTGAAGGACCAGATTGCTCGCCTCGAGAGCCAGTTGATCCCGGACCTCAACGCGTGACGGGATGAGAACCCAGCTGCAGGTCATCGGCGACGCCCTGGCGACCCTGCAACAGCCCGACACCTTCCTGCAGCTGGTCGTCATCGCCGGCGCGCTGTTGCTCGGGTGGTGGGCTGCGATCCATGCCCGCTCGCGCATCACCGTCTCGCCCGATCCCGAGAACCTGCCCGACCGCGTGCGCGAACTGCTCTTCATCGGCGCGCCGCCCGCGTTGACGCTGGTCATCCTCGCCGCCGCCGACGGCTTGCTGCACGCCACCGGACTGCAGGCCAGCATGGTCGACGTCGCGGTGCAGTTGATCGGACTGCTGCTGCTGATCCGGGTCGCCATCTACGTGCTGCGCGTGTCGCTCGGCACCCGCGCCCGGCTCAAGGGCTGGGGCGCTGCGATCACCGGCGTGATCTGGGTCTTTCTCTCGCTGCACCTGCTGGGCTGGGGCGACGAGGTCATCCGCGTCCTCGACGACATGGGCATGCAGGCGGGCAAGACGCGCATCTCCGTCTGGTCGGTGATGAAACTGCTGGTCACCGTCAGCGTCTTCGTGCTGCTCGCGCTGTGGGTCTCGCGCTGGCTCGAGCAGCGCGTGCTGAAGCTGGACGCGCTGGCCCCGACGATGCGCATCGGCATCGCGAAGTTCCTGCAGGCGTTCCTGGTCGGCATCTCGGTGCTGGTCGGACTGAATGCAGCGGGCCTCGACCTGACGACGCTCAACGTGCTTACCGGAGCGATCGGCATCGGGCTCGGCTTTGGCCTGCAGAGCATCGCGGCGAATTTCGTCAGTGGCTTCGTGCTGCTGATGGACCGCTCGATCAAGCCGGGCGACGTCATCAGCTTCACGGGCACGACGGGCACGACGACCGAAGGTTTCGGCTGGGTCGAGGAACTGCGCGGCCGTTATGTCGTCGTGCGCGACCGCGACGGCGTCGAGACGCTGGTGCCGAACCAGCACCTGATCACGAACCCGGTGATCAACTGGAGTTACACGGATCCGCGCGTGCGCCTGAAGCTGCCGGTCCGCGTGAGTTACCGCGACGATCCCGAGGTGGCGATGAAGCTGCTGTTGCAGGCCACCGATGGGCATCCGCGCATCCTGCACGAGCCCACTCCCGTCGCGCGCCTCATGGGGTTCGGCGAAAGCGGCATCGAACTGGAACTGCGTTTCTGGATTCCCGACCCGCAGGAAGGAGTGAACAACGTGCGCTCCGACGTGAACCGGCGGATCTGGAAACTATTCAAGGACAACGGCGTGACGATCCCGGTGACACAGCGCGAGATTCGCGTCGAGATGGCGCCCTCCTCGCCTGTCGCCACCCGCGACTGAGCCCCGGCCGTGCCCTTCGAAATCAGTGAATCGCTCTCGATTCCGGACCACCTGATCGAGTTCCGTGCGGTACGGGCATCGGGGCCAGGCGGCCAGAACGTCAACAAGGTCTCCAACGCCGTCGAACTGCGCTTCGACTCAGCCGCCTGGGACGCCCTCTGGCCGAACGCGCGGGCACGCCTGCAGCGTCTCGCGGGACGCCGCATGACCGACGCGGGCATGATCGTGATCGATGCGCAGCGACTGCGGTCGCAGGAACAGAACCGTGCCGACGCTTTCGAGCGGCTGCGAACGATGATCGTGGCAGCGCTGGTCGAGCCCAAGCCCCGTCGCAAGACCAAGCCGACGCGCGCATCCAAGGTCAAACGGCTCGAGGGCAAGACACAGCGCGGCAAGGTCAAGGTGCTGCGCCAGAGAAAATTCGAGGACTGATTCGTGGCGACTGCCGGTGTCGCCGCACCGGTCGCCGACGTCCTTGGCAGCGACCGGCAGCGGTGACGGGTCGTCCTTGACCCGACGTTTCGTCCCTGAACTCATCCTTGCGAACACTGTAGGCCCCGCGACGCGAGCACGAGTTCGGCGCAACGACAATGCAATCGTAGGATGCGCCCCACACCCAGGCCACCGGGGGCCATGGCGTGTTCTCCTGTTCGGGTGGACATGGCTTCAGGCGGAGCGAGTTTTGCGCTGGCGCCACCACTCGGCGGCGGCCCCGAACGCGGCGATCCACAGCGAGCGAGCGCTCACGATCGACACGAGCAGCCGCCAGGTGACATTGCGACGCAGACGGGCCGCCCTCGCCTCGCCTTGGTCGAGGTAAGTCGCAAGCCAGGCACGCTGCAGTTCCATTTCGAGATTGAGCAGGCGCAGTCCAGCGGTGAAGTCAGCGATCAGGCCCGTGTCGCGTGCCAGTTGCCTCCGCGCCCAGGGAGCTGCTTTTCGCCGCCCGCCGCTGATCGCGCTGGTGTTCGAAGGACTGAGCGAAGATTGCAGGAAGTTGCCGTCGACACTGTCCTTCGCTACGCCAGGGTCGTTGCAATACCACGAGCTGCGCGCGCAGCCTGAGCGGCGAGCGTTCCGGCTCGGGAAGATCGCCAGGCAGGCGCTCCGGGATGGGTGAGGATGGCCTTGCCTGGCGGGAGCGTCGTTCGGCGGAGTCCCAGCACGGTGTGGGACCCTGCCGACTTCGTTTCGCGGCGCTAGAATGACGCATGGACACCGGCGTCAATCGCATTCGCGTGCTCGTGGCCGAAGATAACCACGACCTGGCTGCGGCCATCTCCGCCGTGGTCTCTGCCGAACCCGACATGCAGGTGGACCGCACCGTGGATCGTGTTTGCCAGTTGCTCGAAACCGCGCCGGGCGACGCGCACGTGCTCGTGCTCGACCTGGATCTCCGCGGCGAGTCCAGCGTGCCGGCGCTGGTGCACTTGCAGCGATCCCTGCCGCGCCTTGCCGTCATCGTTCACAGCGGACACGATCGAGGTGATCTCGGACCCGTACTGGCAGGGATCGATCGATGCGAGTATGTGATGAAGAGCGGCAACCCCGACGAACTGATTGAAGCCATTCGACGCGCCGCGAAAAAAGCGGCGGGTGCCGGAGACTGACCCCGGCGCCCGCGCACCGTCACACTCGCAGTGTTGCCAGGCACCGCGCCGAACGTCTAACCGCGGACCGTTCCGCGTTGCAACAGGTTGACGATCACCAGCAGGACGACGGTGCAGTTCAGCTGTCCGGCGCGGCGTCCGCTGCCTGGCGCGCGCGCGGCACCGTCAGTTCGACGGATTCGACTTCACCGCGACGTGCTTCGCTCCAGGTCGCGCCCATGCTCTCGAGCCACGCCCGCAACGCCTGGAGGTCTTCCCGCACTGCATCGTCCAGGCCGTCGCTGACCTCCACTTCAGCCAGCAACTGGTAGTCCGCCGGGCCCTCGCGCAAGCGCAGGCCGACCCGGCGCAGTGACTTGGCCTCGAGCATCGCTTCGATAACGCGATACGTCGCCAATGACGCCGGCGCAGAGACACCATCGGCAAATTCCGGCACGTCGAGCGTGTATTCCGCACCGAGCGCCCGGCACCGTTCTTCGATCGTGTGTCGCAAGGCCGCCGCCAGGCCGAAGTGGTCAAGCAGGGCTGGATGCAGGCGTTGCATCTCAGAACGCGCATTCTGGATCACCTGCTCGAGGATCTGGTCGACCCGGGCCACTTGCTCCCGGAGGTCCCGGTCGTCCGCCATGCGGCTGGCGAGGCGCGAGAGGTCCATTCGCGCGGCGGCAAGCATTCCGGCAACGTCGCCATGCAGTCGGCGGGCGACGCGCGACCGTTCGGCCTCGAGCTTGCGCTGCAGATGGGCCACCAGCGTCGCTGCAGGCTCCAGTGTCGATGACTTCTTGCTTCTTCTGACGTGGGTCAAGATGCTGAACTCCCAGGAGTCCATTATCGGTGCGACTCAAGTATGCCTGTCACGGGTGCCTTGGTTTGGCGGGTGTAGGATTGCTCCGACAGTGCCACCGAGCGAGCGCGACGCGAGGGTACACTGGCCCGGAACACCGCAAGGCGCGGCGCAGGAAGCACACAGTCATGAGGAAAACTTCCGTGGTAGTGGTTGACGATCACCAGGTCGTCTGTGCCGGCTTGAGGTCGATGATCAATGCCCAGCCGGACCTCGGGGTCGTGGCCGAGGCGACCACCGGCAAGGAAGCGCTCGAGAAGCTCAAAGAGACGTCAGCGGACGTGATGTTGTTGGACCTGTATTTGCCTGACATGTCGGGACTTGACGTCCTGCGTTACGCTCGCTCGCATTACCCGAACACCAAGATCCTGGTGCTCAGCAGCTACCCCGAGGCCCAGTTTGGCCTGAACGTGCTGCGCGGTGGCGCAAGCGGCTTCATCGGCAAGGGCACGGAGGCGCCGGAACTCATGCGAGCATTGCGTACCGTCGCACGAGGCGGTCGCTACGTCGGTCCGGAACTCGCAGAACAGCTCGTCGCGGGCGTCTGTGGCGACTCGAACGCGCCGCTGCACGGCAAGCTCTCCGAGCGCGAGTTCCAGATCTTCTGCAAGCTCGCGCAGGGCGAGTCCGTCTCGCAGATTGCGGCGCGCCTCTACCTGAGCGTCAAGACCGTCAGCACGTACCGGCGACGCATCCTCGACAAGATGTCGATGAAGAGCAACGCCGAAATCACGAGCTATGCGATCCGCAACGACCTGATCCGCTAGTTCGAATCGCACCGTGCGATCCTGACGAGGCCCTGTCCTATGGAAAGGGCCTCGCCGAGTGACCACACCTTCCACCTTGGAGGGAACGTCGCATGGAGCGGTGGCGCCGGACTGAAATGCTCTGGTCATTTCCCGGCCAAGGAACCTGCGATCGACACGCGGACCGCGATCGCTGCTGCCGCCATCGGCAAGCCGCAGTCGAACGGGCTGGCGGGCGTGAAGCATCGCATTGCCACCGTGGGCAGGGCTCTCAGTGCCGGGTTTCCGACATCTCCTGCAGGACACCGGGGAGACGGTCGTAGTCCCGGGCCTTGTCGAGAAAACAACTGGCGCCGAGGGCAAGCGCGGTGTCGCGGTAGGCGGCGATCGCGAAGTTGGTGAATACGACCACCCGTGGACGCGGGTCGCGCCGGTGCAGCGCGCGAAGGATGCCGAAGCCGCTCCCCACGTGCAGTTGCAGATCGAGGATCACGGCATCGAACTCGCCGCCCTCGATCAGGGCCAGCGCTGCGGATTCGGTGGCGGCCGTCCCGGCAATCTGCACGTCGGGCAGATCCCCGACCAGTTCGGAAATGCGTTGCACCAGCAGCGCGGAGTCCTCCACCAGCAGCACTCGCAACGGATGTTCGCTGCTGGAACCGGGTTGGCGTGCAGGTGGGGATGGCACGGTGCGATGTTCCGATGTTGGCTGCGACGATTGCCTGGAAGCGATGCGGCGGGGAAATCGATCAGACCGGTGCCAGTGTTGTCGCATGCATTTCATCCAGGTTCGCTGGACGCAGTGCGTCCCGACGTTTCGTATCTCAACGTGAGTAACGTTCCGGCGCGAGCGGTCCGCGGTCCGGCCTGCCGTGGGTTGACGCGCCCGGGCCATGTCGGCACCGTCTTACACAGCAGCAGGAAGCGGCGGCGCAGCGTGCAGTGATCACTCGAGGCGTGACCGGCGTGAAGGGGTCTGCAACGACCTGCGCGTCAGGAAGCCATTGGCCGGCCGCGCCGGTACCGGCGGGCATTCCGTTCCAGCCATTCCGTTGCCCGAGTGCGCACAGTCTCCACGCGCACGTCGGCATCGGCTGCATCTGCGTCGCGCTCGACGCGCAGGAACTGCTCTGCAGCCACCTTCACCGACACCAGGATCGGCGTTGCCAGCGCCACACCGGCCACACCCCAGAGCCAACCGCCGAACCAGAGACCGAGCAGGACGACGGGCGGGCTGACATCCACGCGTTTGCCCACCAGCACCGGTTGCAGCACCTGTCCCTCGAGTGTCGACAGCACCAGGTAAGTTCCTGCCACGCTCGCCGCCTTGCCGACGCCGTCGAACGACACCAGGGCGACGATTGTCAGCAATGCCAGCGTCGTCGCCGAGCCGGCGTACGGAACGAAATTGAAAAGGAATGCGATCAGCCCCCACAGCAGTGCGTTCGGCATGTCCAGCCAGGCCATCGCGAGCGCCGTGCCCAGACCCAGAATCAGATTACTGACAGTCACCGCGGCGAAATAGCGGCCGAGTTCGCCGCGCACGCGCTCGAAGACCTGCCCGAACCTTCCCCAGGGTACGTCCCGACTGCCGTTGCGCCCGACGTTCGCCAGGTCTGTCGCCAGCAGGAACAACGTGAGAAACAGCATGCTCACGAGCATGATGATCCATTCCTGCGTGCTCTCGACGAATCCCTTCGCTTCGAGCGCCACCGGCGTCGGAATGGAATTTGCCTTCGACGTCGGCTCCGCCATGCGTTCGGCCTGGCTGGAGACCGATTCGATCTTGGCGATGAAGCGGGTCATCGGCCGGATCTTGGTCTCGAGCTTGCGCATCGTGGCCGGAGCCGCTTCGAGCCAGTCCCGCGCCGGCCGCCAAGTGGTGCTGAGGCACGCCGCGACCACGGCTATCAGCATCATGACGACCAGCGTTGCTGCGAACACGCGCGGCACGCGCCGGCGTGCCAGCATCTCGACCGCCGGCGACAGCAACAGCGTGATGAAAACCGCGAACAACACCGGCACCACGGCTTGCTGCGCAAACCTGAGTGCGCCGATGAGGGCAACACCGGCAAGGAGCCACACCGAGTAACGCGTCCACGCCACGCGCAACCGGATCCGTCGCCGCGGGTCCAGCGGCAACGGTTCCTGTGACAGTGGTGCATCGGAGAGCGTCATCGGGCCAGTATCCGGCTCGCTCGGCTCGAGTGCACACGATTGTTTTCGTAGTCCGATGCCTACGAGGCACGCAGTTTCCGTCCCGCAGCAAGCCGGGCCCGGACGCGTATGATCCAATCCCTAGTCGCTCCCCGATTCAGGCGCACCCTCACGGACTTGCGCCTGTTTTTTTGCTCAGCGATGCACGACCTGCAGGATCGAATTGCGGATCTGCTCGTGCAGCACGAACTGCGCGTCGGACGCGACGGCCTCCAGCACCACGGCGTCGAACACCAGCCTGTTCTCCGCGGCCTCGCTGACGACGTTGCGCGCACGCAGCCGCTCGACGAAATTGCCGAACAGCGCGCGATCGAAGAATTCCGGCGAATTGAGTTCGTACAACATGGCCATGCGTTGCGCGGTGAGCTGGCACTGCCGCTCCAGCGCCTCCTGGGTCAGGCGGCCGCTGCCCGCGCGCAACAGGAGTGAAATGGCAAGGTAGTAGCGCTCGAGGATCGGCACGCTGATCCGCGCCAGCACCGACAGCTGCACGGCCTCACTGGACTCGGCGGCAGGCCGGCGATACTCGGTGCGGTCGTCCGAGGCAGTGAGGAGGCCGTGGTTCAGCAGGTCCTCGAGCAACTCATCGACCACCGCGGGCAGGTCGTTCTCGCCCCAGTGCAGGAAGTACTCGTCCGCAACGTACGGATAGACGCGCCCCGCGAGCCGTAGCAGGTCGACCCGCCGCACCGAGGCATTGTTGAGGAACGCGCTTGCCAGCAACGACGGCATCAGCAGCAGGTGCAGCACGTTGTTGCGGTAGTAGCTCGACAGCACGGCCTTCGATTCGGTCATGCCGACGATGTCGCCGAGCGGATGCGGTTGCCGGTACAGCATGCGCAGCGAGTCGCAGTGCCGGATCATCGACTGGCCATCCAGCGGCGTGACCCAGACTCGCGGCGAATACGGCGCCTGCCGCAGAAGCGACGCATACAGCTCGAGCTGGCGCGCCAGGTCGGACTCGCCCATGCGCTGGCGTGGCGTCGCCAGCAACACCGTGCCCATCAGGTTGACCGGGGTCACGCAGGCGGCGGCATTGATGCGCGTCATCACCTGGTGCGCCAGGTCGACGCAGAGTGGTGAAAGCCATGCCGGCTTTTCCTCGGTGACGCGTTGCTGCCGGTCCCAACCGGGCACGTATCGCTCGAGCAGGCTGTCGAGCGGCAGCGGTTCGCCAAAACTCACGTAGACCTTGCCGAAACGGCTGCGGAGCTCCGGTAGCGTGCGCAGCATGCCGAGGATGGATTCCTTTTCCTTCGGGCGTCCGGACAGTTCGCCGATGTAGGTGCGGCCTTCGACGAGGCGCTCGTAACCGAAGTAGATCGGCACGAACACGACCGGACGCACCGGGTTGCGGATGTAGGCGCGCACGGTCATCGCCAGCATGCCCGTCTTTGGCTGCATCAGGCGGCCGGTGCGACTGCGGCCGCCTTCGATGAAGTATTCGATCGAGTGACCGCGCGCCATCATCGTGCCGAGGTAGCGGGAGAACACGGCTGAGTAGGTCGCGTTGCCGCCGAAGCTGCGACGGAGGAAGAACGCGCCGCCACGGCGCAGCAGCGAGCCGATCACCGGCATGTTGAGGTTGATGCCGGCCGCGATGTGCGGCACCGCGTAACCCTTGTGGTACACGACGTACGACAGCAGCAGGTAGTCCATGTGGCTGCGGTGGCAGGGCACGTAGACGATCTCGCTGCCTTCGTCGACCGACTGCAGGCTCGAAAAATTGGCGAGTTCGACGCCGTCGTACAGCCGGTTCCACAGGCGGCCCAACAGCCCGGACGCAAACACGACGAACGCGTGGGAATAGTTGGCCGCCACTTCGTAGGCATAGCCGCGTGCCGTCTTCAGTGCATCGCGCCGCGACAGCTTCTTGTCACGGGCGTCCTGGCGCACGGCGTCGCGCACGGCCTGCGTGCGCAGCACCTCGGTCACGATCGTGCGACGGTGCGAAAGATCCGGGCCGATCGTCGCCGCACGCTGGTGGCGAAACTGGACGCGCAGCTGGCGCCACATTCGTCGCGGGCCGCGCGGCATGCCCCGCGTCTCCGACATCGCGGACTGCACCGCCATGGTTTCGCCGAACAACACGAGCAGGTTGCGGCCGTTGATGAGTAGCGAGAGGAACTTGCGGAAGCGCCCGCCGATGTCCCAGTCTTCGGCAATCAGCAGCCGGAACCACGTGCGCTCGCGGTCGGGAGCACGGCCCCAGAACAGGCTGACTGGAACCAGCTCGGGATCGAATGTGATGTCCTCACCCACCGCCGCGGTGAGGGCCCGCAAGGCTTCGGGCATGCGGCGATCGATGCGCTGCCCGAAAAACCCGGTGCGCCGCTCGAGGAAGATCAACGAATCCCGCAGCACAGGCTTGGCGCCAACGGGCCGGTACGGGTCCGGCAAGCCGCGCTCGCGGCACACGTATTCCAACACCGCCAGGTCGATGACGCTGCGCTTTTCGAGCGCGTACACGGGAATGCGGCCGGCTCCGAGCCGTGCCTTCGCGTCGTCCGGCAGCACCGACGGCCGCACCCACAGGGCGACCAGCGCGCGGACGAATGGCAGGGCGAGCCGCTCGAAGGCGGAGAATTCGCTCATCGTCGCGGCAGGTGACCCGTGATCAGCAGGTGCCGGTCGGAAACGGTCCGCACGCTGAGATCATCGAGGCCGTGCGCCCGCACTTGCGCGCGGATCTCGTCCGGCTCGAAGGCGGCACAGAGCGAGGCGAAGAAGTCCTGGCGCAGCACGTCGGGCTCGTCCGCTGCGTACTGGTCGACGATCGCCTGGGCCGCCGCCTGTGATTCAGGCCGGAACAGGTCCATCACCAGCACGGCGGCGCCCGGGACGCCCGCCTCCCGCACTGCCCGCCAGAACACGCCCGGATCGTGCAGATGATGCAACAGGCTATTGCTGACGACCGCGTCGTATCCCGGCAAGGGCAGCGTGGCACCCGGCAAACGCCCTTCGATGAACTGCACGCGCCCGCCCAGTTCCGGCGACTCGTGCAGGCTTTCGCTGGCGAACCGCAGCATCGCTGCCGACCCATCGATGCCATGCACGGTGAGGCCGGCGCGCCGCGTGGCGAGTCGCATCACGATGTCGCCCGGGCCGCAGCCGAGGTCGAGCACCGCGCCAGCACGCAGGTCCGGAAATTCCGTTTCGAAGTACCCCACGAAGCGCTGGTTGGGCTCGACGAAGTCGGCCATCGCGTAGGCGCGCGCCTGCTCTGCCTCGTCCATGAGTTCGGGTTCGGGAATGCGCTGCATGTGCTGGCTCCGCCGCGGTCACGGCGCGACGCTACTGGTCGACCGTCTCGTCGCTTGCTGCGCCCGTCTGCGCGTCGATCGCGTCGTCGAGGTTGCGCTTCGCATCCATGGTCACGTCCTCAACGGCACGCGCCCGGTCCTGGGTCTGGATCATGTCGTCCAGCACCGTCTTGTCGGTATCCCGGCCGAGTTCACGCGCTTCCGCCTCGTCACCCGCAGCGTCCTTCGGTTCCGGCGCGGGCGACCCGCACGCGACGAGGGTCGCCAGGGCGAGGGCGGTGACAGACTTGCTGGCGGCGACGGACATGGTGTTTCCCCGGGGCAGGAGCCCGGGCGGAATTCTATAGGAAGGGGTTAGGGAATAGGGGTTAGGGGTTAGTCGGAGGCGTGGCTGAACCGGATGCTGCAATGGCACCTCCGACTAACCCCTAACCCCTATTCCGTAACCCCTTCCCTCAGAGAAACTCGTCAATCTGAAAGAGGAAGTACGCGAAGAAATGGTTGATCGCGCGGATCTGGTCGAGCAGCCGATGGTCCGAATCGACGACGTGCAGCGTCGCCTTCTGTTCCTTCGCGAAACGGATGCTGTTGTCGACCGGGATCACCTCGTCGCGCCAGCCGTGGACGATGGTCGTCGGGCAGTGCGCGGGCCGCGGGCTGAACTTGTCGTAGCCGGGCATGTAGAGCGCCGGCGCGAGCAGGAACATGCCGCGCGCCTGCAGCAGCGAGGAGCCCGCCACCGACACGTACCCGCCCATGCTCGAGCCAACCAACACCAGCGATCCACGCAGGTCCTTGCAGAACGCCAGCAGTCGCGTCACCCGCGCCTGCGGATCGTCGATGCCGCGATAATCGACGGATTCGACGTGGAATCCCTCCTCGCGCGCGATCTCGGCCATCGCTGCGATCTTGTTGCCCCACGGCTCGCTGTCCTTGCCATGGGAAAATACGACGTACCGCTCGGTCATCCGGGAGATGCTCCAGTCCGCATGACGCGCATGATAAGGCTTTCGCGCACCGCGTAACGCGGCGTGGGTCTCATTCGCCCGACCACAGGAGTTGGTCCAGGTCGCCCACCGTTGCACCCCAGCCGTGCCGGGCGAGATCGACGCGGCCACGCGCGGCATCGATGCCTTCGACGCGCAACCTCGAAATCTGTCGCTCCCGCGCGGTCGAGCCCGCCGGGAAGGCAATCCGGCCGCCTGCCGCCACGACGCGTTGCCACGGCACCCCGCTGTTCTGCGGCAGCCCTGCGAGTACCTTGCCCACGAGCCGTGCCTGTCGTGCGAGCCCGGCGCGTGCCGCGACCGATCCGTACGTCGTCACACGTCCCCGGGGAACCTGGCGCACGACGGCGACGATCGCCGCGATCCGCCGGTCGCGTTCAGCGACGTCGGCGGGGACGCGCGCGGGTCGTGCGGACCGGGCAGGTCGTGCGGGCTTCGGCATGACGGTTCACATCATGCCATGCGTCGGGTCTGCCAGAATGAGCATGGCCTGCAAGGGGATCGAGTGCGGTTGCCGAACACTGCTCAACACGAGGCGGCTGGCTGGGCGTTCGCCGTGGATCGGGGCGGCACGTTCACCGACGTGGTCGGCATCGCGCCCGATGGTTCATTGCACACCTGCAAGGTCCTGTCGCGGGATCCGCACCGGCCGGGCGACCCCGCCCTGCGCGGGATCGACCTGGTACTCGGCAAGTATGGCGATGCCTGCGGTCGACACGTCGCGTCGGTGCGTCTCGGCACGACCGTCGCCACCAACGCATTGCTTGAACGCGCGGGCGCGGCGACACTGCTGATCACGTCACTGGGAATGCGCGACGCGCTGCTGATCGGCTACCAGGAACGGCCCGACATCTTTGCTCGCGCCATCCGTCGTCCGGCGCCGCTGTATCGGGAGGTCGTCGAGATTGGTGAGCGCGTGGACGCCCAAGGTCACGTGCTGACGCCCTTGGACGAGGACGCACTGCGCCGCGCACTCGCGAGCGCGCGCACCGCAGGCATCGAAGCCGTCGCCATTGCGTTCCTGCATGGATTTCGCCATCCGGCCCATGAGCTTCGCGCCGCAGCAATTGCGCGCGCGGCGGGTTTCGAGGAAGTCATCGCATCGCACGCAGCCGCGCCGCTCCTTGGCTACGTTGCTCGCGGCGACACGACCGTGGCCGACGCCTATCTCTCACCGATCCTGCTGCGCTACACGCAGGCCTTCCGCGCGAGCCTGCGCGCCGCCCACGGCACTGCGACCATTGCGTTCATGCAGAGCAACGGGGGCCTCGTCGACGCGGAAGGATTCCGTGGCGTGAACGGTGTCCTGTCGGGGCCGGCGGGAGGTGTCGTCGGCATGATTGCCGCTGGCTCCGCGGCCGGTCCCCGCCGATTGATCGGCTTCGACATGGGCGGCACGTCGACGGACGTCAGCCTGTCCAGCGGCGAGATTCCAAGGCGTTTCGCTGCCGAGATCGACGGTGTGCGACTGCAGACGCCGCTGGTCGACATCACCACGATCGCTGCGGGCGGCGGCTCGGTGCTGCGATTTGCCGATGGCCGGCTGCAGGTGGGCCCCGCCTCGGCGGGGGCCGATCCCGGGCCAGCGTGCTATCGCCGCGGCGGGCCGGCGACGATCACCGACTGCAACGTGGTCCTCGGGCGGATTCCACCCGATCGCTTTCCACCGGTCTTCGGACCCACGGGCGATCAGCCGATCGATGCGACGGTCTCGCGTACCCGGCTCGGTGAACTCGCGGCCTCGGCGCACACCGAGACCGGTCTCGAGTACAGCGTCGAGGCGCTGGCCGAAGCGTTCCTGCAGGTTGCGTGCGCGCGCATGGCCAACGCGATCCGGGAACTCGCCTTGCAGCACGGCGAGGACCCTGCACGCTTCAGCCTGCTCGCATTCGGCGGCGCTGCGGGGCAGCATGCGTGCGCGGTGGCGGAGCTGCTCGGCGTCAACGAAGTGCTGCTGCATCCGCTGGCAGGCGTGTTGTCCGCCCATGGCATCGGGCTGACCAGTCGTCGCGCCATTCGTCGACGCACGGTCGAAGCCGTGCTCGACTCAGCGGGACACCAGGCCGGCCTGCGGGCGCTGGACACTCTCGTCACCGATGCGCGTGCAGACCTGCTGCGACAGGGCATCGAAGCGTCCGGCATCGACATCCGATCCACCGCGCACGTGCGGCTCGCGGGCTCGGACACGACGATCGAGTTGCCATGGCAGTCCGGCGCTGCGCTGCGCGTGGCATTCCTCGAGGCGCACGTCCAGCTCTACGGCTTTGCCGATGAAGCCGCCGCGCTCGTCATCGGGTCGGTCATGGCCGAAGCCATCGAACGCGTGGCGGCGCCGACCCCGTCGGGCGCCTTCCGCAAACCCGTTGCAGTTACGGCCTCCTGGCTCCCGCCCACCTCCAGCGCCACGGCCTGGATCGACGATGGCTGGCGCACGGTGCCCGTCGTCGCGCGCGGTGATCTTGTGCCTGGTGCCGTACTGAGCGGTCCCCTGCTGCTGTGCGAGGAGGGCGCCACGAACTGGATCGCGCCCGGCTGGAAGGGCGCTGTCGCAGACGGTGGCTTGCTGATCCTGAACCGGCGGGATGCCACGCGGAAATTGAACCAAGCCGACGCGCCGGTCAGCAACCATGCGACCGATGTCGCGACCCCACCCGACCCGATGCGACTCGAGGTGTTCAACGCGCTGTTCATGCACGTCGCCGAGCAGATGGGAGCGGTGCTGCGTCAGACCGCGAGCTCGGTCAACATCAAGGAGCGGCTCGATTTCTCATGCGCGATCTTCGCTGCGGACGGCAACCTGGTCGCGAACGCCCCGCACATGCCGGTGCACCTCGGATCGATGGGCGCGAGTGTGTGTGCCGTGCTGGAAACGTTCCGCACCGACCTGCGTCCCGGTGATGCGTACCTGGTGAATTCTCCGTACGCAGGCGGTACCCACCTGCCGGACATGACGGTCGTCTCACCGGTCTTCGACGACAACGGCGCGCGGCTGGAGCTCTTCACGGCATCGCGCGCGCACCATGCCGACGTGGGCGGAATCTCGCCGGGGTCGATGCCGCCGGGCAGCCGCACTATCGACGACGAAGGCGCGCTGGTGGCGCCGACCCGGATCATGCGCGATGGCGTGCTCGATGTTGCACGGCTGCGGCAGCTGTTCTGCGACAACCCCTGGCCCGCACGGAATTTCGCGCAGAACCTTGCCGACCTGCGGGCACAACTGGCGGCCAATGCCCGTGGCGCCCGGGAACTGCGGCGCGCCGCGTCGGACCATGGACGCGCCACGGTGCTCGCGTACATGGGACACGTGCAGGACAACGCCGAACGCTGCGTGCGCCGCGCGATCCGCCGGCTCCGCGACGGCAGCTTCCGCTACGAGCTGGACAATGGCCAGGCGATCTCGGTGCAGGTCACCGTCGATGCCGAGGCTGGCACGGCCTGCGTCGATTTCTCGGGCACGTCGTCGCAGCAGGCCAACAATTTCAACGCACCCCGGGCCGTCACGACGGCCGCGGTGCTGTACGTTTTTCGCACGCTGATCGACGACCCGATTCCGCTCAATGCCGGCTGCCTGCGGCCATTGACCATCGTCGTGCCGCCAGGGTCGATGCTCGACCCGGTCGCACCAGCCGCCGTGGTCGCGGGCAACGTCGAGACGTCGCAGTGCATCGTCGATGCCCTGTACGGGGCACTGGGACTGCAGGCCGCCGCGCAAGGCACGATGAACAATCTCACGTTCGGCAACGAGCGCTACCAGTACTACGAAACGATTGCGGGCGGCGCGGGCGCCGGGCCCGATTTCGACGGCGCGAGCGGTGTGCAGACACACATGACCAATTCGCGACTGACCGATCCCGAGGTGCTCGAGACGCGGTTCCCGGTGCTGTTGCGGGATTTCTCGATCCGCCACGGCTCCGGCGGCGCGGGCCGGCACCGCGGTGGCGACGGACTGGTGCGGCGCGTGGAATTCCGCGAGGCGATGACGGCCAACGTGCTCGCCAATCACCGGCGCATCGCGCCGTTCGGTCTCGAGGGGGGAGCGCCCGGCGCGACGGGACGCAATACCGTCAGGCGGCGCGGCAGCGTCGACTCAGAAACGGTCGCCGCGACGTTCGGACTCGCCGTGGAGCCGGGCGATCAGATTCAGATCGAGACGCCGGGCGGCGGCGGCTTCGGGGCGCAGGACGTCTGACGACGCGGCCGGTCGCTGATCGGGCGTCGGCGCGAACAACTCCTGTGCCAGCGTGCGACGCGGCGCAGTGTCGTCGAGCATCGCATCGCTCGCGCGCAAGGGCCGCTCGCGGATCGTGAAGCGCGTGCCCGGTGGCAACTGCTGTGGCTTCACGGCCCGCACTGTGCTGCCCTCGAGCCGATGGGTAAACATGAACGAGCGGAACTCGCCGCTGCGCAGGGCGGGCAGCGAGACCAGGCAATACACAACACCGTTCCTGACGTCGTCGGCCGTGTTGACGCGCTCGTCGCAGACGACTTCGCAGTGCTGCATGTCTGCGCCCTTGCCGAAAGCGCCGCTGGCCGCGAGCCCGAGCAGGAAGGTGTGCACCTGTCGCGCGAGGCGCGGCCAGGTGTTGCGATCGCGACCTTCGAAGCGCGCCCAGCGCGTGCCGCTCTCGATGCTGTTGATCGTCAGCAACTGCCGTCGGCGGAACGTCAGCAGCGAGCTCTCGGTCCCGCACCCCGTGCCGCGCGCGAGCGTCTTGAGCGGCGCAGTGCTGGCAACGCTCGCGCGGACGGAATGCAAGGGATTGATACCCTGCGCCGTCAGCCTCTGGCAGTCGGCATCCGTCAGCAGATGCAGTGGCCGCGTGCCCGGACGCAGCAGGATCTGCTCGTCGGGCAGCCCATCCCACGGTGAGCGGTGCGCATCCATCCGCGCCAGCGCGCCCGCGACCGACCCGCTGTTGGCGAACGGCTCGAAGCGGCCCCGCAGCCGGTCGAAGGCCTGCACGCGTGGGAAACAGAGGAACGCGGAATCACTCTGGAACGAGAGTTCGCGCAAGCCGTGCAACGCGTCCTCGCTCGTCTGCCACGCGGCGGGCGGATCGACGACGAGCAGCGCGCGGTGGTCGCGGCAGAATTGGGCCGCAACCAGCAGGACGCTGGGTCCGATGTCGCGATCACGCGCCGGCGGCGGCACGCAGAGAAAATGCAGGTCTTCGATGCCGCGCAACGCGAACAGGCCCGTGCCGCGCTCGGCCGAGCCGATCAGGTCGTAATCGGTGAGCGGCGAACCATCGTCACCGTCGGGATTCGAATCGACGTAACCAATCGGGTGACGCGCGCCGGGGCGGAACGTGCGCTCGGGACGCGCCGTCGGCACCGAGCCACGCACACGCACCAGCAGGGACTCCTGCAGTGCTGCGGTGATGAATCGGGTCGTGCCCGGTTCGATCGACAGCCGGCGAAATATTTCCTGGTCTTCGATGTGCTCGGACCCGAGCGAGCGCACGCGCTGCACGACGAGGTTGAAGCGATCTTCCTCGTTGGGCGCGATGTTGTCGTAATCGACGGAGGCGCGCAGCACCTCGCGCGAGCCAGGACTCAGCGCTTCGAGCACCAGGTTCGAGTCGCCGCACGGCAAGCTGATGGTGGCCGGCGCGCCGCCATTCACGACCCGCACGACGACCGCCTCGCGGCCGCCGTTGTCGAAGTACTGCTCGACAGCGTAGGACAGCATGCTCGGCTGCCACAGGCCGCCGAACACCTGCTGGTACTCGGCGAAATTGCGCACGCGCACTGGCCGGTTGACCGGTCCACGCAACGTCCGGCCGACGAAGCCCGTCGTCGCCGTCGGCAGGCGCACGATCGGCTGATCTGCGCCAACCGCCTCCGTCACCGTAATGCCCTGGGCCATGTCGCGCAAAGCCGCGCCCCGCCTCGAAAAATTTCCTTAAAGTACCACAACTTATTGGGCTTCGAAGCAGTCCCAACCGCGACTGGTGGTGCTGTGGCGGATGTCAGGCCTGCACCGGCGGGTTCGACCTGCGGCGACCGCGAGCCGATGGCGTTTTCAGTGCCGGCGGCGATACGTGGGCCCTGCAGCGGTCGGCGAACCAGCGCAAGCCGACTTCGCCGTGCGCAATCGGGCCCGCTTCATCGGCGTCCACTCCCATCAGGCCCTGCTGCACGCGCGCGAGCAGCCGCACGTCCACGGCAAGTGCCTGGCGCCGCACACGTTGATGTGTGTAACGCAGCAGGCGCATCTCCCGGCGAGCATCGGGAGCTGCATAGCGCAGCTCACGGAACGTGCACTGGCCGGTCGCGCCGGGCAGGACCTGCTGGATGGACAAGCCGTCCGGCGCGAGTTGCAGCAGCAGGTTCGGCCAGAGGTAGACGTACTCGGCGCGCGCTGCAGCCGATTGCATGTCGAGCAACAGCCGACGGTACATGCGCGACGACCACGTGTCGCCGACTGCACCGGAAGCTATCTCCGCAGTCACCCACAGTGCGTCGCCATCACCCTCGCCCCGCTCGAACACGACCGGTCCGAACAGTCGCGGTTTCAGTGCGGGCCTGGGGATGTCGAAGTGCGCCGTGTCGAGCATATGCTCGCAGGCCAGCTTCCAATCGGCGCCGCAAGGCGTGGTGCGCGGCTCGATCACGCGCCGCATCGGCGTCAGGTCGGGCCATGAGGCAGCCAGTGCGTCGAGCACCTGCTCGATCGCCAGTCGCGGCCGCTCGAAGGCCACGAAGACGAGGCCGCGCCACTGGGCGACGTGGATTGGATGCAGTGCGTGAGCCGCGGCGTTGAACGCGTCGAAGTGCTGGCCCTCGGGAATGACGGCCAGTGCGCCTGCTTCATCGTACGACCAGCCGTGATACGGGCAACGGAAATGGCCATCGATGCAGAAGGCCAGGCCGGTGTGGGCATCGCCTTCGACGAGACGAGCGCCGCGATGCCGGCAGACGTTACGAAAGCCGTGCAGGCCGCCTGCTTTCGTCCGCAGCACCACCGCCGAGCGGCCACCGCAATCGAAGCGTATGGCGGTGCCCGGTGCGGGCAAGTCCGCGGCGTGGCAGACGAACTGCCAGCTCGGCGCAAAGATCAAGGAATAGTCGAGCGGTGCGCGGGCGGCGTCGAGGTAGTCGCTGGCGGGAAGTCCGCGCACGGCCGCCTAGCGTCCGCCACTCGCGACGACGGGCGCAGCAGGCGCTACCGCCTCGCGAATCGGCACGGGCCGGTCGCTGCCGTCCCACGTCGCGCCGGACGGAATGCGATTCTCGACGAGCCGCGCGGACGCCAGGAACTGCTCGAGTGCCACGGCAGGCTGCGACACCGGCACGGCCACGCCCTTCGACGCGTTCACGACCTGTTCCGCCAGCACCCAGTCGACCATGACGGCAGCAGGCTTCGCACGCTGCTCCATCTTATCCTGCACCTTCTTGTTGAAGCGCTGGCCCTTGGCAGCCGCTTTCGCTTCCGGGTGTTCCTCGTGCGGCGGGAACGACTGCACGAAGAGCTGTCCGTCCTGCACCTTGTAGAGCAGCGGCTGGTTGACGACCGTCACCTTGGTGCCAATCGGCAACTGCGGGAACAACGTCGCGATGTCCTCTGGATAGAGCCGGATGCAACCGTGGCTTGCGCGCATGCCGACGCCCGCAGGCTTGTTGGTGCCGTGCATCAGGTAACTCGGCCAGCCGAGATTCATCGCGAACGCGCCGAGCGGATTGTCGGGACCGGCCGGCACTCGCGCGGGCAGGATGTCGCCTTCCGCCGCGTGTTCCTTGCGCACGGACTCGGGTGGCGTCCAGGTCGGGTCCTTGCGCTTCGACACGATCTTGGTCGTGCCCTCGGGCGTCGCCCAGCCCACCATGCCGATGCCGATCGGCACCGTGACAACGACGCGCTGCTCGCCCTTCGCGGGTTTCGGGAAGTAATAGAGCCGCAGCGCCGCGAGGTTGACGACCACGCCGTCGTGGGGCGCGTCCGGCAACACGAACTGCGTCGGCAGCACGATCCGCGTTCCTTCCTTGGGCAGCCAGGGGTCGACGCCCGGGTTCGCGTTCACGACCTCGTCATAACCGAGGTTGAAGCGACGAGCAATGTCGGAAAGCGTGTCTTCCTCGGTCGCGATCGTCGCCTGCAGCGTGCCGACCACCACAGTGGTCTTCGGATCGTACGGAAACGTGTGCGTCGCGAGCGGTGCTGCATACTGCGGCTTGGGCGGCTCGGGGGCAGCCGGCGGCGGTTCCTGCTGCGGCGCGAAGACGCTGCAACCGGCGAGCGTCATCAAAGTGGCGACGAGCGCGGTGCGCCCTGCGTCAGGCGGGCCGGCAAGACTTCGAAATAGGTTCAAGTTCCATCCTCGTCAGCGTCGAACGGCCCGCGGCCGTCAGAGCACTGCGGGTCGGTTTGGCAGTTCGTCTTCGTCACGTCCACCGGGCAACGGCGGGTAGTGCCGGGCCAGCAGCAGGCCAGCCTCGTGCACGCCCTCGACCGCACCACGCGCATATTGCCCGGCCCGGAACTTCTCTTCCATCGTGTGGCAGACCGCGGTCCACTCCGCGGCGCTGACGCGTCCGTTGAAACCGCGGTCGGCGACAATTTCCACGTCGCGGTCCGCCAACTGCACGTAGATCAGGATGCCGTTGTTCGCTTCGGTGTCCCAGACCCCCAGCGCCGCGAAGACCTGCAACGCGCGGTCTCGTGGCGTCTTGCCGGCCCAGATTTCGTGCGGCTCGAGCGCAGCCTCGATCGCGAAGCGGATCTCGCCACTGTGCGCGAGTTCGGATTCGGTGACCGCACGCTCGATGGCCTCTAGCGCTTCGACAGGAAAAGCGTGCGCAAGTTTGCGTCGTGTCGAAAACAGGTGGCGGAAAAGTCGTGTCCAATTCATGCCATCACCAGCCGCCCGAGGCGCCGCCGCCACCGAAGCCGCCGCCCCCGCCGCCGAATCCACCCCCGCCAAAGCCCCCGCCTCCTCCCAGCCCGCCGCCGAAGCCACCGCCGTAGCCCCAGCCGCTGCCGTGACGCCGACTGTACCACCCGTTGCCGCCGGCGCCGGTCCCGCCACCGCCCGTGCCAGCCAGCAGTGCAAAGATGAAGGCGACGATGCCCGCGAACAGTGAGATGCCGAGGATGCTGATCAGCAACCACGTCAGAAACCCGATCAGGCCACCGGTGGCAAGCGCGCCTCCCACCCGCCCGAATAGCCGCCGGAAGATCGAGCCGCCGACCAGCGCAAAGATGAACAGGAACGGCAACAGGTGCACGAGGCCCGGGATATCCGCCGCAGGCGGACTGAACTCGGGCTCCGGCAAGGGCTCACCCTCGATCACACGCATGATGCGATCGACACCAGTGCTGATGCCGTTGTAGTAATCGCCGCGCTTGAACGCGGGCGTAATGTCCTGCTGAATGATGCGATTAGCCGTCGCATCGGGCAACGCCCCTTCAAGGCCGTAGCCGACCTCGATGCGCACCTTGCGGTCGTTCAGTGCGATCAGCAGCAGTACGCCGTCATCGACCTTGCCACGGCCAAGCTTCCACTGCTCGACGACACGGATCGAGTATTGCTCGATGACCTCGGGCTGCGTCGTCGGCACGACCAGGACCACGACCTGGCTGCCCTTCGACTGCTCGAACGCCGCGAGCTTGGCTTCCAGGGCTGACGACTGGTCCGCGGTCAACGTGCCGGTGAGGTCCGTAAC
Organism: uncultured Gammaproteobacteria bacterium; assembly: GCA_963743995.1. Lineage (GTDB taxonomy): Bacteria > Pseudomonadota > Gammaproteobacteria > Steroidobacterales > Steroidobacteraceae > RPQJ01. The sequence goes on from CAVUSC010000005.1 coordinate 179,640, forward strand.
ACGCGCGGCGAGTTGCGGAACGGCGACGTAATCCTGCTGCGCGAATGCCGGCGCAACGACCGCAGCCATCAGGCACAGCACTACGGCGAGATACCAGCCTCGCCACGGCAACCGGGACACGAGCGGGAACGACGCGGCGACCATGGAATCACCCCGCGTCGCGCCCCGTGGGGGACGCGACGCGAGGAGTGTCTCAGTTGGTCGCAGGGGCGGGCGTGGGCGCCGGAGCCGGCGTGGCCGGCGGTGCGCTGAAGTCCACGGTAGGCGGCTTCGCGATCGCAGCCTCGTTCTCGACCGTGAAGTTCGGCTTGACCTTGTAGCCGAACAGCATGGCCGTGAGGTTGGACGGGAACCTGCGGATCGTGACGTTGTAATCCTGCACGGCCTGGATGTAGCGATTTCTCGCCACCGTGATCCGGTTCTCGGTGCCTTCGAGCTGCGCCTGCAGGTCGCGGAAGTTCTGGTCCGACTTGAGCTCGGGATACCTCTCCACCACGACCATCAGGCGCGAGAGCGCGCTCGACAGTTCGCCCTGCGCCGCCTGGAACTGCTGCAACGACGCCGGGTCGTCGGCGTTCACCTGCACCTGCGTCGCCCGGGCGCGTGCCTCGGTGACGCCGATCAGCACGGCCTGCTCCTGCGCGGCGAAACCCTTCACCGTCGCGACCAGGTTCGGGATCAGGTCGGCGCGGCGCTGGTACTGGTTGACGACTTCGGACCACGCCGACTTCGTCGCTTCGTCCTGCACCTGGATCGTGTTGTAACCGCAACCGGACAGCAGCGTGGCCGCCACCACCAGCAAGAGCGCATGCAAGGCTCGCATCGGAACGTTCTCCTTGATTGCCGATCTACCCACCCCGGACGACTGCGAATTTAACAGAATCCGGTCACCAGATACGGACTGCCTGGTCGGGCGCGAGGTACAACTTGTCGCCGGCCTTCACGTCGAACGCCTCGGCGAACGCGGGCATGTTGCGCAGGATGCCATTGGCACGGTACTCGCTCGGACTGTGCGGGTCGGTCTTCAGGCGCTTGCGCAGCTCGTCCTCGCGGTAGTTCCGGGCCCAGATCTGGCCCCAGCCGAGGAAGAAGCGCTGCTCGCCGGTGTAGCCGTCGAGCACCGGTGCCGGCTTCCCGTCCAATGCGATCTTGTAGGCCTTGTGAGCCACGGCCAGGCCCGACAGGTCGCCGATGTTCTCGCCGAGCGTCAGCTCGCCGTTGACGTTCATTCCGGTGACTGGGCTGAATGCATTGTATTGCTGCACGAGCGCGTTCGCGCGCGCCATGAACAGTTCGTTGTCCTTGTCGGTCCACCAGTCGCGCAGGACGCCCTTGCCGTCGAACTTGCGGCCCTGGTCATCGAAGCCATGGCTGATTTCGTGACCGATCACCGCGCCGATGCCGCCATAGTTCACCGCGTCGTCCGCCTTCATGTCGAAGAACGGCGGCTGCAGGATGGCCGCCGGGAACACGATCTCGTTGGCAAGCGGGTTGTAGTACGCGTTGACGGTCTGCGGCGTCATGCCCCACTCGGTCTTGTCGACCGGCTGGCCGACCTTATTCAACTCGCGCTGCACGTTGACGGCACGCGCGCGCAGCACGTTGCCCAGCAGGTCGTCGTTGCGAACGACCAGGCCGGTGTAGTCCTTCCACTTGGTCGGGTACCCGATCTTCACCGTAAAGTTGCGGACCTTGTCGTGCGCTGCTTTCTTCGTTTCCGGCCCCATCCAGGCCAGTTCGTCGATCGACACGTCGAACGCCTTGAGCAGGTTGCCGACCAGCACGTCCATGCGCTGCTTCGCTTCCGGCGGGAAGTGACGCTTGACGTATTCCTGGCCGAGCAAGTCGCCGGTCGAGCCTTCGAGCTCGCCGAGAGCCCGCTTCCAGCGCGGCTTGATCTGCGGCGTGCCGGAGAGCGTGCGCTGGTAGAAGTCAAAGGTCTCGTCCACGAACGCCTTGCTCAGGTACGGGGAATACGCGTCGATCGTACGCAGCGTGAGGTAGTCCTTCCACGTGGCGAGCGGCACGTCGTCGATGGCCTTGCCCACTTCCTGGAAATAGTCCTTCTGCGTCAGCACCAGCTGGCCCGTGCCCGGCAGCGTCATGTCCGTTAGCCACGTCGACCAGTCGATGCCCGGCGTAGCCTGCTCTGCGCCTTCGACCGTCATCGGGTTGTAGAGCGCCTCGATGTCGCGCAGCTTCACAGCGGGCCACGAGGCCTTGGCGAGGCGAGTCTCGAATGCCATCAGGTCCTTCGCGACCGCAGCGGAATCCTTGCGGCCGGCGAGCTTGAACACATTGTCGATGTGCTTCTCGTAGGCGCCGCGGATCTCCGTGAAGCGCTGGTCCGTCGAGAAGTAGTAGTCCCGCTCAGGCAGGCCGAAGCCCGACTGCGTGACCCACAGCGTGTTCAGGTCGGGGTTCTTCGCGTCGGCGAAGATCTGGGCACCGATCGGGTTGTCGATCATCAGCAGCTGCGCGCGCGACAGGTAGGCCAGCAGTTGCTTGCGGTCGTTGATGGCCGCGATGCGGTCGAGTTCGGGCTGCAGCGGTGCGAGGCCAAGCTGCTCCGCCTTCGCTTCGTCCATGTAGCTCGAGTAGAAGTCGCCGATCAGTTGCTGCGCCGAGCCAGGTGCCGCCCTGGCCGCAGCGGCTTCCTCGACGATCACGCGCAGGTTCCTTTCGGCTTCATCGGCCAGCAGCGTGAAGGAGCCGTAGTTCGACTTGTCGGCCGGAATCTCGGTGGTCTTCAGCCACGTCCCGTTGACGAAGCGGTACAGGTCGTCCTGCGGCCGCACGGTGGGGTCGAAATTCTGCAGGAACAGGCCGGACGTCAATGCCGGAGCAACCTGGGCAGCGGCTGCGGGTGCTACCGACGCGGCCAGTGGCTCGGGCGCCTTGGGTGCGGCATGGGCGGCGAGGGCCGTCAGGGTCAGGGCGACAGGCAGGGACCAACGAAATTGCATCGTCAGGACTCCGTGAGTGCGGGGCGGATTGCCGGGTAAGTGATTGAATCCATTAACTGGTTTCTGGGCGGACGACTGGGCGCGTCGGCCGCAGTGACCACGAGGCCGGCAAGTATAGAGGAATCAGTTTCGACCCAGCCGCAGGTGGATGGGCCAGATGAGACGAAGCGTGGCACCCGCAGGCCAAAGCGTTGCCAGTTCGGCGGCAATGGCGGTTAGCGGGTCCAGGCCGGGGTGAGCGTCCTTGAAGCGCTGCACGGAAGACCAGGACGCAAGGTAGCCAAGCGCCTGCTCCAGGGTCCAGTCGGTCTGCAGTTCGAAGCGCGGCACCGCTTCGTCGGGCCAGGGAAACGGTAGCGTTGCGTACGCCTCGTCGACGTAACGCCGCTCGGGCGGCCAGTATGGCCCGATCACGTCCACATAGAACCGGTCCAGCACGGTGTCCACGGCCCGGTGGGCGCGAAACTTCTCGTACGTCCAGACGGCGACGATGCCGCCCGGCTTCAGGACGCGGCGGCATTCTGCGTGGAAGCGATGAAAGTCGAACCAGTGCACGGCCTGCGCCGCGGCCACGAGCGAGACCGACGCGTCCGGCACGGGCAAATCCTCGGCCATGGCCTGCTGATACCGGACGCGTGGGTGAGATTGTGCGTGTTCGAGCTGCGCGAGGCTGCCGTCGACTGCCAGCACGGCCTCGAAGTGGTCCGCCAACGCGATGGCCGCCTGGCCGTTGCCCGTCGCGCAGTCGACTGCGAGCTCGCGGTCCGGCGCCTGCGCGGCCACCCACTCGATCAACTCGGGCGGATAGCCCGGCCGGTAGCGGCTGTAATCCGCCGACTGGCGCGAAAAGTGGTCCTTGAAGGTGAGGGCCTCCATGACCCGATGGTGCGGGAGGCCACTGCACGCTGCAATGCGGGGGCGCCTACAATTCGCACCTCACCCAACGAGACACTGATCGTGGATGGAATCGAAGTCGTCGACATTGCCCACGCGATCCAGCTGGCGCTCGCGCCGGTGTTCCTGCTGTCCGGCATCTGGGTGTTCCTCGGCGTGCTGATCAGCCGCCTGGCACGCATCGTCGATCGCGCCCGCAACATGGAAAAGGAACTGCGGCTGCCCGACGCGCGCGATGTCGAGCGCATCCGCGATCAGCTGCATGCGCTGTCACAGCGCGCCCGCTACATCAACCTGGCGGTGACGCTCGGTACCGTCGCGGCCTTGCTGGTGGCGCTCGTCATCGCACTGCTGTTCTCGAGCACGTTCATTCCGTTGAACCTGGCGCCGCCGCTGGCGTTCCTGTTCGTGCTCGCGATGGCTGCACTGGTCGCAGCGTTCGTGAGTTTCCTGATCGAAGTGCGGCTCGCGATCGCGGTGCTGCGGATCGGCGACGCCTAGTCGCGTCCGACTTCGAAGCGGGACGCCGTGCAGCCGTTGCCAGGCCGCGTCAGAGCGACCGCGCAAACAGGTTTACGTCGACATCCTTCAGGCCTGAATAGGGGACCTGCTTCTCGATCGAGAAGCCGAGCTTGGTGACGACTCGAGCCGAGGCCGTGTTGTCCGGGTGCACCAGCGCGATCAGTCGCGACAGGCCGACACTCGAACGCGCGAAGTCGATCGAAGCCCGCCCAGCCTCCGTGGCGAGTCCCCGGCCCCAGTATTCAGGCAGGAACCGGTAGCCGAGCTCGGTCTCGGCAAACTCGGGGACGAACTTCACGCCGCTGAAGCCGATCACTGCACCCGTTGCCTTCCACACGCACGCGAACCGGCCGTAGCCATGGATGGCGTAGTCGTGAAACGGCGCGGCATGCAGCAACGCGCGCGCCTCCTCGAGCGAGGCCAGTGGCTTGCTCTGCGCATAGCGAATGATCTCGGGCATCGAACCGAGCAGGTAAAGCGCCTGCACGTCATCCTCGCGAAACCAGCGCAGGACCAGGCGTTCTGTTTCGATCTCGTTCTGCATGCACGCAGTCACTCGCGCCTGCCTCAGCCTCGGCGCGCTGCCTCGATGGTGGCGATGTCGATCTTCGTCATCGGCATCATCGCGTCGAAGGCACGCTTTGCCTCACCACCGCCAGCCGCCAGCGCCTCCATCAGCGTGCGTGGGGTGATCTGCCAGGAGATCCCCCACCGGTCCTTGCACCAACCGCAAGCACTTTCCTTGCCGCCATTGCCGACGATCGCATTCCAGTAGCGATCGGTCTCTTCCTGGTCGTCCGTGGCAACCTGGAAGGAAAAGGCCTCGTCGTGGCTGAACGCCGGCCCGCCATTGAGGCCGAGACAGGGAATGCCCAGTACGGTGAACTCCACCGTCAGGACGTCGCCCGCCTTGCCGCTCGGGTAATCGCTGGGCGCCAGGTGAACGGCGGTCACCTTGCTGTCGGGAAACGTGGCGGCGTAGAAGCGTGCCGCGTCATGTGCGTCCTTGTCGAACCAGAGGCAGATCGTATTCTTGGGCGTCATAGGCAGGTGTTCCTTGTGCCGCAGGTCCGGGCCGCGCGACTTCAGTCGAGATCGAGCCGCAACGCCTCGCCGTCATCGAGGCTGATGTTCTGCGCGTTGCTGAACACGAGGTCGTTACTCTCGCCGAGTGTGTCGGCATCGCCCTGGCACGTCAGTGCCAGCGTGTAGTCTGCGGCGGGCAGGTATCGCAGCGCGTAGGTCAGCGCACCTGCCGACGGCAGGTCCCGGACGATACGCGTCGTTGCAAACGGCTCGGCGCCGGTTCCGTCGAGGTCGTCGGGGTCGACGTCCGTGCCTCGGTACAGGTAGACCGCCCCGTCCTCCAGCAAGGTGCTGCCCGTGGGGCAGGCGACGCTGGCCGTGCCGGTAACCTGCGCGGCATCGGCGGTCCGAACGCTGCGCAATACCGGGGTGAACGTGTACTCGTCGGTGGCCTCGTCGAAGGCGAGCGACTGACGCAGGTCGAGCGCAAGGCTCAGCGTCTCGGTGCTGCGCTTGTCATCCTCGACCGAGAAGTCCATTGCAACGAAGTTGCCTTCCACAAGCCGCATCGGAAACGTGGCTCCGGCGGCATCGACGACCTTGGCGTCGACGCCGGCGTCGAACAGCAGCCGGATCCCGGTGTAGACACCGGTCGGCAGTGTCTCGCTCGTGAAGAGCCGCAACGGTGTGCTCGCAGTGGCGAGGTCGCGCAGGTCGACGGGTTCGCTGTCACGAAACTCCAGCGTCGTGACCGCGCTGTCGGCCTTGCGCAACTCGACGCCGAGCAGGTTGGCCTGCACGTCTGCAATCGCCGGGTCGGCCGGAGGGTCGGTTCCGAGGTCGACCGTGAAAACTCCGTCGCAACCCGCAAGCAACGTGGCGAACGCGACCGTCGTGATCCATCGGCATGGGTGAGTGGCCATGCTGGCCACTAGACCACTAGAGCACTTGGCGGTCAATCGACGACCGGCTCAGTCGTCGTCATTCGCCTCGTGGATCGCAGCGATCACGCCGACTGCCGCGGCCCCGATGACGATACCTCGCACGAGATCATCATTGTCATCGTCGTCACGGTGACGGTTCTGGCCACCGTAGTATCGACTCACGTAGTCGTACTCATTCCAGTACTTCCCGTCCCGGTACCAGCGTCGGTCGGCTCGGTAATAGCCATCGCGCAGATGCACGATGTGGCGGCTGTCGCGACAGTATTGGCCGTTCGGATGGTAGTGCGCATCGCGGTCGCTTGAGGCGTAGTACCGACCGTCGCCGTAGTAGGGCGCGTTGCGGCCGTACCGTGCCGGTTGATAGTAATTTTCGGCCCGCTCCCGGCGAATTTCGGTGCGCGCTTCATGACGTTCACGATTGACCTCATGCTGGCCTTCGCGAACCTCACGCAATACGCACTCGCGGGTCCCGCAGCGCCATATCTCGCGGGCAGCCTCGCGCCTCTCGATGTCGATGCTGCGAGCGCCTTCACGCATTTCGCTCCGCACCTTCCAGGGGTCCGCACCGGCCACCATGGGCACGATCGAGGCGCAGCACAGAATGGCAGCCGGCAATGACAATCGATTCTTCACGTGGATGATCCTCCATTTGGCTGGACTCCGGGCTCCGCCTGCAACAGTCGACGCTGCGGCGATGCCGGCCTCGACCCAAGCGCACGGTCTTTGCCCATGGAACAGGTAACGTGTCACGCGGCGAGCGGTTGACGTGCCAATGGGCTGATGGGGAGAAATCACCCAGGCGAGGCGGGCTGGCGAGGTCGCCTGCAAAAAGGGAATGCCTTACGCCTCGACCTCACCCTGCCCGCAGCAGAAAAAAAAGCCCCGGGCTTTGGGCCCGGGGCTGGAGTCGGCGGACTTGGTCGAAGGGAAGGGAAAAGTCCGCCAGGGGAACCGATGTCGCGCTGGGTTCAGTGCAACCTCGCCCACTGCAGCACCTTGACGTCCTGCTGCGAGCGGCCGAAGTTGCGCGCAATGATCCTGGTCGCTTCGTGCACGCCCTTGTTGGGGCGCGGCTGGCCGTCGAGTTCGACGACACCGCGGAATTCCTCGAGCCCCCGCGGCTGCGGCTGTTCGACCAGGAAATGCGCATAGAACTTGATGGCCATGGCCAGCAAGCTACTGACCGGTCACGCGCATTTCCGTGACCGTACGCACACAATTCCGGCCCCCGGCACCCGCCTGCTGAAAACATGACCCGCTACCGAAAACCCACCGCTCCCGGCTCCCAGTACTCGACCCCCGAGGGGGAACGCCGGCTGCGCGCGGAACTCGATGAATTGTGGCGGGTCCTGCGTCCGCAAGTGACCCGGGCCGTGCAGGAGGCGGCGGCGCAGGGCGACCGCTCGGAAAATGCGGAATACATCTATGGCAAGCGGCAATTGCGCGAAATCGACCGGCGGGTGCGCTTCCTGCGTCAACGGCTCGAGGGCATGGTCGTGGTGTCACGGCCGCCGGACGATCGCGACCGGATCTTCTTCGGCGCGTGGGTACAGGTCGAGGACGACAGCGGCGACGCCACCGAATTCCGCATCGTCGGGCCCGACGAGCTCGACCCGGCGCGACGCTACGTCAGCATGGATTCACCACTGGCGCGCGCATTGCTGGGCAAGCGCGTCGACGACGAGGTCACGATCGAGATTCCCGGTGGACGGCGCGCTTACGTCGTCATCGGCCTCCGCTACGAGGAACCGGTTGCCTCGTGACGGGGTAAGCCGTCGTGAAGCTCGCCGATCCACGGAACGCTAGTCGCCCAGTGCACGTGCGCCTGCGGCCGCAGTCGCGCAGCCAGTTCGGGATCGAGGCTGCCCAGGGTGATGTGCAGCTCGCCCGGCCAGCGCGTCGACTCGAAGAAGAGGGGCGTGCCACAGCGACCGCAGAAACTGCGCGTTGCCTCCGGCGATGAACGGTAGGTGCGCAGACGCCCCGCATCACCCATGAGCTCGAAATGTTCGCCCTTGGTACCAACCCACGTCACGAAGCCGGCGCCTTGGGCGCGGCGACACATCGTGCAGTGGCAATGCGCCACCCAGAGCGGTGGCAGCGCAAAGCGATAACGGATCGCGCCGCACAGGCAGCCACCCTCACCCCAACCTTCTCCCGGATTCGGCGTACTCACACCACGCGGACGTTCTTGAACTGCCAGGGATCCGTTTCGTCGAGGTCCTCCGGGAACATCCGGCCGCGATCGACTAGCGGGTGCCATTCGGAGTACTCGCCCACGACCAGGCCGAGGTAGGGCCGGCAGATCTCGAGGATGCGCTGGTAGTCGATGTCGTCAGGCTCGACGATGCCGCTGTTCGGGTTCTCGATCGCCCAGACCAACCCCGCCAGCGCGGAGATCGTGACCTGCAGGGACGTCGCGCTGTTGTGCGGCGCGAGCTGGCGGGCCTCCTGCACGGATAGCTGCGAGCCGTACCAGTAGGCATTCTTCTTGTGCCCTGCGAGCAGCACGCCGAGTTCGTCCACGCCCCGCACGATGTCGTCCATCATGATCCGCTTGCTGTCCTGCATGCGCCAGTTGCGGCCGGCGAGTTCGTGCACGGACAGCACGGCGGCATCGCTCGGGTGATAGGCGTAATGCACCGTCGGGCGATACTGGACCTGCTCGCCTTTCTTCACGGTGAGGTAGTCGGCGATCGAGATGGCCTCGCCGTGCGTGATCAGGAAGCCGTGGAACGGGCCGGCCAGCGGCGTCCAGGTGCGCACGCGCGTCGCCGCGCCGGGCTGCATCAGGTAGATCGCAGGAGCCGTGCCGGGCGGAACTGTCACGTGACGCTTGGCGTCGCGCGGAAAATTCTTCTCGTGCGAGCCCCAGCCCAGCTCGGCGGGCTGGCAGCCTTCGCCGACGAAGCCGTCCACGGACCACGTGTTCACGAACTCGTTGGGCAGCTTCGGCTCGCTTCCCACCTGGGAGTCGCGCTCGGCGACGTGGATGACCTTCACGCCCAGCTTGTGCGCGAGCGCGGCCCAGTCGGCACGCGTCGACGGTTCAGCCGTCTCGACGCCCGTGTCCGCAGCAATGTTGAGCAGCGCCTGTTTCACCAGGTGCGAAACCAGGCCCGGATTGGCACCGTGCGTAATCACTGCGGTCGGCGCACGCTGCTTCGAATCCTTGAGCGCAAGCGCTTCCTCGCGCAAGGCGTAATTGGTGCGGCGTGCCGGCGAAATCGTCGGATCGGTGTAACCGCCGGGCCACGGCTCGATGCACGTGTCGAGGTAGAGCGACCCTTTTTCCCAGCACAGCTTGATCAGCGCGATCGACGAGACGTCGACTGACAGGTTCAGCAGGAAGTCGCCACGGCCAACGATCGGGTCGAGCACGCTCTTGAAGTTCTGGCGCGTCAGCGCGTGCTTCACGAAGCGCACGCCGTACTCCTGCGCGATTCTCTCACCGGCCTCGTCGGCAGTGACGATCGTGATCTGTTCGGGCTGGATGCCGACGTGGCGCAGGATCAGCGGCAGGATGCCCTGGCCGATGCTGCCGAAGCCCACGAAGATCAGGCGGCCGGGGAAGACGACGTGAACGGGGTAGCTGGTCATGATTTTGCTATCGGGAATCCTGTTTGACCGATCCCATGCGGGCGGCTGGCTGCCTAGTTTAGCTTGAAACCTCGTGCGGCCGGATGACCCACGGCTGCGGGCTTCAGCTGCGGTTGGCCAGGTCGCGCCAGTGTGGCGGATAGGTCCGTTCGTACCCGGGCATCCGTTCCATGCGCTCGATCCAGCGGGCGATCGCCGGATAGGTCGACTCCATCGGCAGGAAGCGCGAGCGAAGGTCGCCAGCCTCGCGCTTGTCCATGGCACGCCGCAACAGCATGATGCCGGGAAATACAGTCAGGTCTGCAGCCGACGGCTGTTCGCCGACCAGCCAGTCAGACTTGCTGAGCCGGCCCTCGATGGTGCGCGCCTCGCCGCCGACGATGTGCATCGCCTTGGTGACTTCCTCGGCCTGTTGGTCGAGCTGATCGAGGAACACGGCCGACACGATCTGCGTGACGTACTGCTCGGCGTAAGCCTGGTACTCGCAAACGACGCGCATGATCGTCCCGGCCTCCTCGGCAGAGGTGCCGAACAGCGGGTGCTCGGGATACTTGCGATCGAGGTACAGCAGGCAGGCCAGCGACTCGAACACGACGTAGTCGCCGTCCTTCAGCACGGGAACCCGGCCACGCGGATTCATGCGCAACAGCTGCGGCGACTTGTGTTCCTGCTTCGAGAACTGCAGCAGGCGCGAATCGTAGGCGAGGCGCTTGTACTCGAGCGCGAGCAGCACGCGCCAGGAATAAGGGCTGCCGCTGCCCCAATGGATTTCGATTGCCATGCTTCCTCCGCCGCGCCTCTTGCGGCGCAGGTGCATCCGGATTGTACTGGCAGCCACGGAGGAAGCGACGATGGCATGGCGAACAGTGGTGACCGCGGAGCAGGTGGCCGAGCTGCTCGGTGACGCGCGATTGTTGGTCTTCGATTGCCGTTACGACCTCGCGCGTCCGCAAGCCGGCAGTGAGGCTTACTTGCGCGGACATCTGCCGGGCGCCGTCCACGCCGACCTGCATCACCACCTGGCGGGACCGACGACACCGATCAGCGGCCGGCACCCCCTGCCCAATGCCCAGGACTTCGCCGCGAGGTTACGGCGCTGGGGCGTCGATGACGACTCGCTGCTGCTCGCTTATGACGACGCTACCGGGATGTGGGCATCGCGTTTCTGGTGGATGACGGCGAAATGGCTCGGCCACCGCAATGTCGCGGTCATGGACGGTGGCCTGCGGCGTTGGTTGCAGCTCGGCCTGCCGACGACGACGGATCCCGCCCCGACGCGCCCTGCGGGCGATTTCACCGCGCGTCCCGATGCCGGAGCCCACGTCGACGCGGACACGACGCAGGCGGCTGCGCTCGACTCGCAGCGCCGGGTGCTCGATGCCCGCGCCGCCGAACGCTTTCGCGGTGAGGTCGAGCCGATCGACCCGGTGGCTGGCCACGTTCCGGGCGCGCGCAACCATCCCTCCTCAGGTGTCGTCGACGCGGACGGCCGGTTCCTGCCGCCCGCCGCGCTGGCGGACGCATTCACTCGAACCCTCGGCCCCGTCGCTCCGGCGGACACGATCACGATGTGCGGTTCTGGCGTAACGGCCTGCCACCTGCTGCTCGCGATGGAGCTTGCCGGGTTACCCGGCGCGCGCCTCTATCCCGGCAGCTGGAGCGAGTGGTCGAGGGATTCCTCGCGCCCGGTGGCGCGCGGAAGGTGAGGAAGGGCAGAAAGGCCCGGAAGGCCCGGAAGGCCCGGAAGGCAAGAGAAGGATAAGAAGGATTAGGAAACAGAGCGGTGTCCGCGGCGTTCAGGATCTCCGCACTTCCCGCTCTCGCCTTCCTGGCCTTTCCGGGCCTTCCGGGCCTTCCTCCCTAGATTTCTGTTTACGTCAGCCCCCACAGTGACTATCGTGCGCGCCTCTTTTTTCCGGCCTGAACACCGGACACAGGTGGAACGACCAAGACAGTGGAAAACCCCGAACGCAAGACTGGCTACACCGGCCCCTGGTACGTCGAGGACTCGCTCGAACTCTACGGCGTCAACGCCTGGGGCAACGGCTACTTCGGCATCAATGCCGCGGGCCACGCCATCGTGCGCCCCGACTGGACCGAGGGCCGGGAGATCGACCTGCACGAGGTGGTCACCGGCCTGGCCGCGCGCGACCTGTCCACGCCCGTGGTCGTCCGCTTCTCGGACATCCTGCGGCACCGCCTGACGCGGCTGCGCGACGCGTTCGCCGCCGCGATCGCCGAGAACGAATACAAGAGCCGCTATTGCGCCGTGTTCCCGATCAAGGTCAACCAGCAGCGGCTGGTGGTCGAGGAAATCTACGGTTACGGCCGCGAGTTCGGCTTCGGCCTCGAGGTGGGCTCGAAGCCCGAACTGCTGGCCGTGATGGCGCTGACTGAAGGTGAGTCCGAGCGGCTGATCATCTGCAACGGCTTCAAGGACGACAGCTACATCGAGGCCGTGATCCTGGCCGCGAAGCTCGGCCGCACGATCATCCCGGTCGTCGAGAACTTCAGCGAGCTGGCCCTGATCCTGAAGCACGCGAAGAAGTACGACGTGCGGCCACGCCTTGGGGTGCGCGTGAAGCTGGCCAGTGAAGGCGCCGGCCGCTGGCGCGAATCGTCCGGTGAAAAGAGCAAGTTCGGCCTGTTCGTCACCGAGATCCTCGACCTCGTCGGCGTGCTCAAGGAACAGGGGATGGAGGACTGCTTGCAGCTCGTCCACTGCCATCCAGGCAGCCAGCTGCAGGACATCCGCCGCGTGAAAGACGCCGTGACGGAACTCGCGCACGTGTACGCCGAGCTCAAGCAGATGGGCGCCGGCCTGCAGTACATCGACATCGGCGGCGGCCTCGGCGTCGACTACGACGGCAGCCGCACCAACTATGAATCGTCGATGAACTACACGCTCGCCGAATACGCGAGTGACGTCGTCTATCGCATCGCGAACGTGTGCAACGCCCGCGGCATCGAGCATCCGGTCATCGTCAGCGAATCGGGCCGCGCAATTGCCGCGCACCACAGCCTGCTGATCTGCGACGTGCTCGGCAGCTCGCAGCTCGACCGCTTCCGCGTGACCGAGGCCGACGAGCAGCTGGTCCGTGGCAAGGAGATTCCGCAGCCAGTGAAGGACCTGCTCGACGCCTACCGCTCAGTCTCCGAGCGCCGGCTGGTCGAGTGCTATCACGACGCGCTGCAGGCACGTGAGCAGGCACTGCAGATGTTCAGCGTCGGCTACCTCGGTCTCGAGGCCCGCGGCCTGGTCGAGCGCCTGTACTGGGCGACCTGCGCAAAAATCCGCGACCTATGCCGCAAGCTCGACTCGGTGCCCGAGGAACTCGAAGGCCTCGAGACGATCCTGAGCGACATCTACTTCTGCAACCTTTCGATCTTCCAGTCACTGCCCGACAGCTGGGCCATCGACCAGTTGTTCCCGATCATGCCCGTGCACCGCCTCGACGAGCGGCCGGCGCGCACCGGCGTGCTTGCCGACATCACCTGCGACTCCGACGGCAAGATCGATCACTTCGTCAGCCTGCGCGAGACGAAGCGTTCGCTCGAACTGCACGACCTGAAGCCTGACGAGCCGTACTACATCGCGTTCTTCCTCGTGGGCGCGTACCAGGAAACCCTGGGCGACCTGCACAACCTGTTCGGCGACACGCACGTCGTGCACATCAAGCTGCACGACGAGGGCGGCTGGTGGATCGAGGAAACGGTAAAGGGCGATTCGGCGGCCGAGGTGCTGCGCTACATGCAGTACGACGTCGAACGGCTCGTGCCGCAGTTCGCGCGCGACTGCGAGCGCGCCGTGCGCGAAGGCCGCATCACGCTGCCCGAGAGCCAGGCGATGCGGCGGTTCTACGAAGCCGAGCTGGTCGGCTACACCTACCTCGAGGCCTAGCCGAGCGAGCCGAAGCCGAGCAGGACGGACACGCCGAGTGCGAGGAAAATCGCGGCGGCGATCCGGTGTACGACGTGCATCGGCAGCTTCTTCGCGGCCACTTCGCCCAGCAGTACGGCCGGCACGTTCGCCAGCATCATTCCGAGCGTCGTGCCCGCGACCACGGCGACGAGCGAGCTGTACTTCGCGGCCAGCGCGACGGTCGCGATCTGCGTCTTGTCGCCCATCTCGAGCAGGAAGAACGCGATCAACGTGGTGCCGAACACCCCGAAGCGCGGAGCGGCGTCTTTATTCTCATCGTCGTCGAACTTGTCCGGCACCAGCGTCCAGGCCGCCATCGCGATGAACGACAGGCCCAGGATCCACCGCATCGCCGTGGGTCCGACCAGCGCCGAGATCCAGGCCCCGGCCGCACCGGCCGCGGCATGGTTGACCAGCGTCGCGACCAGGATGCCCAGGATGATGGGTACCGGCTTGCGGAACTTCGCCGCGAGCACCAGTGCGAGCAGCTGCGTCTTGTCACCGATCTCCGCGAGGGCGACGACACCGGTCGAGACGAGAAATGCTTCCATCGGGCCCGGGCTCTGGCGTTGGCAGCCGGGAACCTTAGCACTGCGCCGTCGTGCGTCGCCATGCGGATCCACCTCCGGCACGCGCGTGGGCGATCGCGTGACTCACGTCGCAAGTCATTGAATGTTCACGGGGCGTTCATGGCGGGTTCATGGGCCGGTGCGGCAATATCGCCATGTCCCAGGAAGCCGAAGCCACCCCCATGCTCGAAGAAGCCCTCGATCCAAGGCCTGCCGTGCCGCTCGATTTCGCCCGTCTGTTGGCGGGATCGGCGACGGCCTTCGCCGTCTCGCCAGAGGCGCTTGCCCAGGCCTGGAACGACGACGCGTCGTTCTGGAGCAACCTGCGCACCCTGGAATACTGGATCGACCGCGCTCGCGGCTGACGCTCCAGGACACTGTCGCCAGGTTATTCGCGGCGCTTTTCTTGCGCTGCATCAACGATTTAGGTTGCAGCCTCCGAAAACTGCAAGTACATTCGGTCTTGGTCAGTTATTGACCAACGAGCGCCCAGCGCGAAAACGGCACCGAGACGCACTCTAAAAAACGAGCCGAGTTTTCAGGATTCAATCCTTCGCTTCGCCTGGTGCCGACCATTTCATGACGACCCTGCCCATGGGCTCATCGCCCCCCGCCAACCCGCTCCAGCCTGCCGCCGTTGGACTGGGTCTGCGCGTGCTCGCGGGGCGCATGGCCTTGATTTTGGGGGGTGTGTGCTAGCATGCGCCGCGATCGTTGCCCGTCCGTGTCTTGCAGAGCGCCTGTCGGCGCCTCTAGTTTCGAGCCGAAGCGTCTTCGATCAGGTGACAGGAAACGTCGCTGGAGCGCCGGCTGGATCAGCCTGGCGACACGAAAGACTCACGGCTGCGAGCCCCTGTGCGAATGAGTGTTGAGTAGTGCCGGCTCAGGCAATGACGCCTGTGTTCCGGTTTGATGTGTTACTTCTGAGGATGTTCGAATGACCAAGATTTACGTGGGCAACCTGCCTTTCACAGCGACGGAACCTGACGTGCGCGAGCTCTTCGCTCAGCACGGCACCGTCGAATCCGTTGCCCTCCCGACTGACCGCGAGACCGGCCGGCCGCGCGGCTTCGGCTTCGTCGAAATGCCGCAGGCTGATGCCCAGCGCGCCATGCAGGCGCTCAACGGCTTCAACATGGGCGGCCGTCCCCTGCGCGTCAATGAAGCGCAGGATCGTCCCCGCACCGGCGGCGGTGGTGGTGGCGGCGGTCGTCCGGGTGGCGGTGGTGGCCGTCCGGGCGGCGGTGGCGGCGGCTACGGCGGTGGTGGCGGCGGTGGCGGCGGCTACGGCGGCGGCGGCGGTGGCGGCGGCGGTCAGCGCCGCTGGTAACCCCGTTCGGGACTGAGGCCTGACGCCCGGTCCCGGCCGAACCAGCAAGCCTGCTGAAGGCCGCAGCCTACGGGTTGCGGCCTTCTCTTCCCGGCGCTCGAAGCACCCGGTCGGGTGCGGCGGGATCGCGCGCCGGCGGCGAGTCCTCGATTCGCCTGCTCACCACATGTCCCGCAACCGGTTCGCGACATCTATTCGCGGGCCTTCGGCTGCCTTGTGCGCGCCGAATCCATTCCTTGTTTCACCGGCGGTCACCCGCTGGAATCCCTGCATGACCGACTCGGTCAGGAATCGACTGCGCGCTCCGTGCACGTAGCGATCACCCATGCCTTGTTGCTGCGTGACGTAGAAACGCACGGGGGCGATCAATCGCAGCTCGGTGCGGGCTCGCGTCATGGCGACGTAGAGCAGACGCCGCTCCTCCTCCAACAGTTCGGCCCGGCCGGCGGAAAACTCCGAAGGGAACGTGCCGTCGGTGACGTTCAGCACGTGCACCGACTCCCACTCCTGCCCCTTCGCGGAATGCACCGTCGACAGCACCAGGTAGTCCTCGTCGAGCAGCGGATCACCCGCGAGGTCCCCCGTGGCTTGCGGCGGATCGAGCGTCAGTTCGGTGACGAACGATTCACGCGTGACGTGCTGCTGGCTCAGCCGCTCGAGCTGGTCGAGATCGCCGCGCCTTGCGTGGGCTGCCTCGTACAGGCGTTCGAGCTGCGGTTCGTACCACTGGCGCACCCGCGTGACCTGCCCTTCCCACGGTGCGTTCTCGGCGCCGATGCTGGCGAGCAGCTGCGTCAGCGGACCCCATGTAGCACGAGTCGCCAGCGGCACCGGATGCGCGGTCAACGCTTGCCACGAGAACCCGGACGCTGCGAACGCATCGCACGCGCGCTGCGCATTGGCCGGACCCATGCCGGGCAGCAACTGCAGCACGCGGAACGCCGCAATGCGGTTGCGTGGATTGTCGGCCCAGCGCAGCACTGCGAGCAGGTCCTTTACGTGTGAGGCTTCGAGAAACTTGAGGCCGCCGTATTTCACGTAAGGAATATTTCGGCGCATGAGCTCGAGTTCGAGCACGTCGCTGTGGTCGGCGTTGCGGAACAGCACGGCCTGCCGCCGCAGGTCGACCCCACGTTCGCGGGCTTCGAGCACGCAATCGGCGACGAAGGTGGCCTGCGCCTGTTCGTCGAGCACGTTCACGTACTGCGGCAACGCCCCCGGGCCGCGCACGCTGTGCAGGTGCTTGCGGTACTGCCGGCCGCCTGCGGCCATCAGCGCATTGGCGACGTCGAGCACCGGTTGCGTCGAGCGGTAGTTTTCCTCGAGCGTGACGACCCGCGCGGGCGGCGTGAATTGCTCAGGGAACTGCAGAATGTTCTCGATAGAGGCAGCCCGGAACGAGTAGATGGACTGCGCGTCGTCGCCCACCACGGTGAGGCCGTCGCCACCGGGCTTCATCCGCAGCAGGATCTCGGCCTGCACGACGTTGGTGTCCTGGTATTCGTCGACCAGCACGTGATCGAAGCGCGAGCCGAGTTCCGCGGCCAGTACCGGATCGGCCGTCATGACGTGCCAGTAGAGCAGCAGGTCGTCGTAATCGAGCACCTGCTGGTCGAGCTTGGCCTCGACGTAGGCGCGGCACAGCGCGGTCAGTTGCTCCTCCCAATCGAGGCACCACGGGTACGCCGTCTCGAGCGTGTGCCGCAGCGGGCGCTGCGTGTTCACTCGATGCGAGTAGATGCCGAGGCAGGTGTCCTTGCGCGGGAAACGCTTCACGGTCTTCGAAAAGCCGAGCCGGTGACGCACGACGTCCATGAGGTCGGCGGCATCGCTACGGTCGAGCACGCTGAACGCCGGATCGAGGCCGAGCCGCGGCGCGTATTCGCGAATGAGGCGGTTGCCGATCGCGTGGAACGTGCCGGACCACGGCAGGCGCAGGTTGGCGGGCACGTGCGTCGTCGCACCCGCCTGGGCCGCGAGCGCCTCGGCCATGACGTTCTGTGCACGGCGCGTCATCTCGAGCGCTGCACGCCGCGTAAACGTGAGCAGCAGCATCCGCTCGGGCGGAACACCGGCGAGCAGCAGCCTTGCGACGCGGTGCGCCAGCGTGCTGGTCTTGCCCGTACCGGCGCCAGCGATGACCAGCAACGGTGCTGCCAACAGGCCGCCACCGGCGCGCGGTTCACCGTGCGCGACGGCGTCGCGTTGCGCGGAATTCAGCTTGGCGAAGGCAGTGCTCGAGAGGGACATGGCAGGCAATCACTATAGGCAGCAGCTGTATGGATATCCAGTAGCAGGGGCGCGGGAAGGGGTTCGGGAAATGGGTTAGGGGTTAGGGGATAGGGGTTAGTAAGATGCCGGCCCCACGGGGTGTCGTTTCGATCACAGAGGCTTCGACAAGCAATGGCGAAAGGGAACAACGACGAATTCGACATCGGCAGCGTGCTCATGCGCGTGGTGTTTTCGCTGGTGATCGTCTTCCTGACGTTCAACCCGACCGGGCATTCGTACTACCACTGGCTGCAGCAGAACCTGACGCCGATCCAACCGGTGGTCGTGATCGCCGGCATCCTGCTGCTCGGCGCGTGGCTGTTCTTCATCCGCTCGACGTTCTCGTCGATGGGCACGGTGGGTGTCGTGCTGCTGCTGGCGTTGTTCGCCGCTATCGTCTGGTGGATGGTCCGGCAGGGCTGGCTCTCCACGGCGGACAAATCGTCGATGGCCTGGGTGGTGCTGACCTGCCTCGGCCTGTTGCTCGGTATCGGCATGTCGTGGGCTCACATCCGCGCGCGTATTTCGGGCCAGGCCTCGGTCGACCGCGTCGACCAGTAGTTCCCCAGCGCGCAACTGCAGGGAATCGAGAATCCAGATGAGCAGCAAGGCACCGCCGGCGGACCGCTACCCGTCGCAGTCCTCGCACGTGACGGCTCTCGACCTGCCGATTCCGCCGCGCGAGTCATTGCCGCCCGATTTGCAGAAATACTTCCGCATCTGCGAAGAGAAGATCGGGTTCCTGCCGAACGTGCTCGCCGCGTACGCCTTCGACGAAAAAAAGCTGCGCGCGTTCATCGGCTTCTACAACGAACTGATGCTGGAGGACTCGCCGCTCAGCAAGCTCGAGCGCGAGATGATCGCCGTGGTCGTCTCGTCGGCGAACCGCTGCTACTACTGCCAGGTGGCACACGGACAGGCCGTGCGGGAGTTGTCCGGCGATCCAGCGCTTGGCGAGCTGTTGATCATGAACTACCGAGCGGCGGTGCTTTCGCCGCGGCGGCGCGCGATGCTCGATTTCGCGCACAAGATGACGGTAGCACCCGACGCGATCGTCGCAGAGGACAGGGACGCCCTGCGACAGGCAGGCTTCGACGATCGCTCGATCTGGGACATCGCCGCCGTGGCCGCGTTCTTCAACTTGTCGAATCGGATGGCGACTGCCGTCGACATGAATCCGAACCCTGAGTATCACGCGAAAAACCGCTGACTGACCGGCGGCCGTGCAGTGAAACGCGATATGGGCCCCAGGCTGGCGCTGTATCCGAGGCAGTACGAGCGTCTGGCAACTCGGTCCAGCTTGTAAGCGAGCACGCTGCAGGTCTAGCATGCCCTGTTATCGCCGACCCGAGAGACTCATCATGAACCAGCGACCTTTCCATTCCCGCCTGCTGCTTGCCTGCTCGCTGGTCAGCCTGCTCGTGGTCGCTGGCTGTGCCTCGGGTCCGACGATTCGCAGCAACGTCGATCAGAGTGTCGATTTCAAGGGCTTCCGCACGTTCAGCTTCATTGAGCCGCTCGCCACCGATCGCGAGGGCTATCAATCGCTGATTTCACAACAGCTGGTGGCCTCGGCTGAACGGGAGCTGGTGGCCCGGGGACTGCAGCGCACGGACGCCAGTCCTGACCTGCTGGTGAACTTCAGCGCGAATCTCGATCAGCGTCTACGCGTCACGCAAACGCCGGCGGTCCACTCGCGCAACTTCCATAGTCACCGGCGAGGCTTTTACAGCACCTGGCCGATGTACCAGCAGACCGAAGTCCGCCAGTACACGAAAGGTACGCTCGGGATCGACGTCGTCGACGCCGCCCGGCGACAACTGGTGTGGGAAGGCTTTGCCCTGGGCCGGGTCACGCAGCGGACGACAGACAACCTCGGGCCCGTGCTCGATGCAGCGGTCGTGGATATTTTCAGCCGTTTCCCGCTGCAGCCGAAGTAGGTGCAGCTAGCGCTGCTGCCGTCCGCTTCCATCACGGCGCGCCGTGCGTTCGCCGGTGACACCCCGGGCACGCTTATCGCGACCGTCGTGCCTCTGGAATGAATTCTTCGCCGCATCGTTGGCCGGTCGGTTAGCCAGGGCGTGCCTGAACCGGAGTTCGAGCGACTCGTGCACGTCCGGCGCCACGGCACCGATGACGATCCATTCCAGCACCATGGCGTCCCAGTCGCGATCATCGGTACGGACCACCTGCCCCAGGCCTTCCAGCAGCAGGCGCAGCTGATAGTCGCGGCGCAGCGCGTCGTCCTCGGGGGGAGTTGGCGTTGAACTGAGGATTTCGCCCCGAATGCAGATCGCCCGCAGCGCTCGCTCGCGCGTTCCAACATCGGCAGCGGTGACTGAGCCTGCTCGCGCCAGGGACTGCTTCAACACCTGCAGGCCGCCCTTGGGCCAACCCTGCACGCCGGCCATGAAGGTCTCAGCTGCAGCGCGCAGAGTCTCGCGTTCGGCGATCGCCGTGTCCTGCATCAGGGCACGTTCGTAGGCGCGGATGTGTCGCGCGGCTTCAAACAGGTTCGACTCGGCGGCAGCAGCACTCCGCAGGTCAAGTTGGGCCAGCCCCGCCTCGAAGCGCGAGACCGCGCGATCGAAACGGTCGCGCAGCCCTCGTGCTTCGGTGCGCGGCAACTCGCCGAGCGCCTCGAACCCGTCGTGCCACTCCCGGACCCTGGCATGCGCCGACAGCCGCTCGGCCGCGGCGGGGATGCCCGCCTGCTCGACCTGTTCGCACAGGGCCACGGCGCTTGCCTGCGCTGCGTCGAGGCCGGCGGCGTACTGCGCGTAAGCCTGTTCACGTCGCTGGTATACCGCATCGCACAGCGTGCGAAACTCGTCCCACAGGGCCTGGGCCTGGTCGCGCTGCACGGGGCCGCTTTCCTTCCAGAGTGCCTGCAGCCGCACCACGCCATCGATGGCCTGGGTCGTGTCCTCGATGCTCGACACGTGCCGGACCTGCGCAATCAGGGCCGATTTTTCCGCGGCGTTGCGCTCATACCAGGAATTCAGGACCTGGCGCAGTTGATCCATGGACTGCCGGAATTCATTCTCGGCGTTGCGACTGGCTTCCCGGTCCACCGGTGAATGACTGTGCCACTCCCGCGGAGCCTCTCGCAGCACTTGCAGCACCAGGTGATGGTCGGCGTGCATGGAGTCCTGGCTGGCGACGAAGGCCTGCAGCCGTTCGAGCACCTGCTTGCGCGCCTCCAGGTTCCCGCGCCGGACCGCGGCTTGTGCGGCAAAGTACGCCTCGCACGGCTTGAATGCCGCTCGATACGCGTGCTGGAACCGTTCAGCCTCCGCCGACGCATCACTCGCGATGCCCTTGTTGATCGTGCGCCATTCCTGTTGCAGGGCGCGGATGTGCTCCGCCAGTGCTTCCGGCGCTTCCTGCGAACCCACCAGCGCTTCCATTTCCTCGATCAGCTCGATGCGTTTCGGCGCGACGACGTAGTCCTTCCACTGACGCAGCTCGTTCAGCCGCTCGTCGAGTTGCTGCAGGCTCCGTGCCAGATAGTCAGGCAGCGCGGGGGTGGCTTGCATGGCCTCCTCGATGCCCTGGCGAAACCGCGCCGCCTTGCGCGTGTTGCCCGCGTGCAGCGCGCTGCTGCAGAGCCGGATCAGTCCACCGACCTGGCTGAGCGCTTGCCCTGCCGTGGCTCGTTGTTCTGCCCGGACACGTTCATCCTCTGCGCGCGCTGCAATCGTTGCGGCCAATGCCTGTGCATCCGCTTCCGCCCGTGCAGCGGCGGCCTGTAGCTGGTCCTCGCGCGCTCGTTCGCGTGCCTCGTGGGCAGCTCTCGCGGCGTCGCGCGCCGCTGCCTGCCCGGCCGCTTGTCGCGCCATCTCGCGCTCATGCGCCGCAACCACTTCGAGACAGCGCTGCAAGGCCTGCTGGCTACGCTCCTGCAACAGCGGGTCCGTGCCGGCGGGCAGCTCACGCCAACGCGTCGTCAGTGCCTCGAGCGTGGCGGCATAGAGGGGATCGTGAGTCCGGGCGCCGTGCCGCTCGAGCGATGCGCAGACCGCTGCAGTCTCGCGGGCAACATCGTCTGCTTTGCGCTGGGCGGCGACGAGCGCATCGCATTTCTGCCTGATGAGCTTGTAGACCGTCTTGTCCCTGCCCCGAACCCGCGGCAGGAGGTCGTGCAACCGCGCTGGATCATCGATGGCCGCGGCGGCGGCCTGACGTACCCGGCTCGACGGGCTTTCCACGACCAGTCGCGCGAGCTCGATCGGGTCAACGATGCGTGCCAGCACCTCGCCCAGGCGCGTTGCATCCGAACACAGCGCAGCCACGGCGAGCGCCTGCGACGGTCCGCCAGGTCCGCTGCAAAAGGCGGCAAAGTCGACCTCGCCTGCATCGATGAGCTGTGCCAACCGCTGCTGCGCCGCTTGCCGGACCGCGGGTGGTGTGCGCGTATTCGCACCTTGCCGCGCATCGTCGACGCCGGCCAGTCCCCGCAGGGTGGCGCCGTCCGCAAGCACGCCAACAGCAGCGACCCGCAAAGTCACGTCGTCGTCACTCAGTGCCGTGCTCGCGACGACCTCGACCGGCGCGGCCCGCAGCGAGGCGAGGCGCTCCGATTGTGTCGGCGCCCGCACCGGTTGCGGTGGGGGTGATTTGCGGAAAAGCCGTGACAGCAGTTTCATCGCCGGTTCATGTCAGCGAACCAGCTGCATGATCTTCCGCTTGAAGTCGTTGTACGGCGGATAGCGCAGCGGCGCATCGAAACGGAAACTGCGTTTCATCACCGGCTTCATGTGACTGAACGTCTCGAAGCCGTACCAGCCGGTATAGCGGCCCATGCCGCTGTTGCCGATGCCGCCGAACGGCAGCTCGGGCGACACCATGAAGATCACCGCGTCGTTGATGCAGACGCTGCCGGCACTGAGCTTGTCGAGCACCGCGTCCTCGAGTGCCTTGCTCCTGGTGAACAGGTAAAGCGCCAGCGGCTTCGGCCGGTCGGCGACGAACTTGATGGCATGGTGCATCTCGTCGACGGTGATGATCGGCAGCACCGGACCGAAGATTTCCTCCTGCATCAGCTCGGACGCGGGATCCGGATCGAGCACGATCGTCGGCGCGACGTAACGCTGCGCCACGTCCACCTGCCCGCCCGTGTGGATCGTCTGGCCTTCGAGCAGCTTGGCGAATCGCGCAGTGTGACGCTCGCTCGCGATGCGGCAGTAGTCCGGGCTCTGGCTCGGATCCTCACCGTAGAACTCCCTGATCTTGGTCGCCAGGATGTCGGTGAACTGGGTGGCCACGGCCTTGTGCACCAGCACGTGGTCAGGTGCGACGCAGGTCTGCCCGGCGTTGATGAACTTGCCCCATGCGATGCGCGACGCGGCCACGTCGAGGTCCGCGCTCTTGTCGATCAGGCACGGGCTCTTGCCGCCGAGCTCGAGCGTGACGGGCGTGAGGTGCTTCGCCGCCGCCGTCATCACGATGCGCGCCACGCGCTCGTTGCCCGTGTAAAGGATGTGGTCATAGTGATTTTCGAGCAGCTCGGTGGTCTCGTCCACGCCGCCTTCGATCACTGCGAACGCATCGTTGTCGAGGTAACGGGGAATCAACCGGGCGAGCGCCGCCGACGTGTTGCTCGTGATTTCCGAGGGCTTCAGTACCGCGCAGTTGCCGCCGGCGATGGCGCCCACGAGCGGCGCGCAGACCATGGACAACGGGTAATTCCACGGCGCGATGATCAGTACGACTCCCTTCGGCTCCGGCTGGATGTAGCTGCTGCCCGGCTGCGCCATCAGTGGTGTCGACACGCGCTTCGCCCTGGCCCAGCGGCGCAGGTGTTTGCGCGCGTATTTCGCCTCGCTCTCGACGAAACCGAGCTCGCTGAGCGCCGTCTCGAACGCGCATTTGTGCAAGTCCGCTTGCAGCGCCGCGGCAAAGTCGGCTTCGTGCTCACGCACCATCCGCTCGAGCTCACTGAGCTGCTTGAGTCGCCATTCGAGCGGACGGGTCTTGCCAGTCGCGAACGTCGTGCGCAGGCGTCGCAGTGCGTCAGGGATCGTCGTCGTGTTCATCTGCCCCAGCTCCCCGCGACAGGCATTCGCTGCCGCTGACCCGCAACGCTACCATACGGCGGAGTAGCATGGTGCACCGCACCAAATGCAGAATGCCGGATCTTCCGCCTGGGGATGCGCATGACCGGCAGTGTTCGCACCGTTTACCGGGGCAAAGTCCTCAAGCTCAACATCGAGCGCGTCGAGTTGCCGAACGGCACGGTCGCGGAACTCGAGATTGCCCACCATCCCGGGGGCGCCGTCGTGGTCGCCGTGGACGACGGCGACCGCGTCTGCCTGCTGCGCCAGTTCCGGCATGCCGCCGGCGGCTGGATCACTGAATTGCCAGCCGGCAAGATCGACAACCAGGAGCCGCCGCTGGAGTGCGCCATGCGCGAGCTGGCCGAGGAAGCGGGTGTCAAGGCCCGGCTGTGGGACTCCCTCGGCCGGTTCTTCAGCTCACCCGGCGTGTTTACGGAAGTGATTCACGTGTTCCTGGCCCGCGGCCTGGCACCGTGCGATTCAACCCCCGAGCAGCATGAAGTTTTCGAGACGCGCTGGGTTCCCCTGGTCGAGGCCGTGTCCCTGGCCTCGGACGGCCGGCTGCAGGACGCGAAGACCATCATTGGCCTGGTCTGGGCGAAAACCCGGCTGCAGGCCGAAATGCAGGCCGTACTGGCGACGCAATGCGAGAAAGCGTGAGCAAACTCTCATTTTAGGCAGTGCAGGCTTTGTAACATCGGCAACGATCATTTTCCGTCATGCGGAACCGCAACCGATGGCTGACGAAACCACGCCCAAGCCGCCGGTCGGACCGGCGCGAAAACCACCCAACGCCGAGCCGAGCGCGCCCGGTCGTGTCGCAGTGGACGACCGCGGCAACATGACCTGGGAATGGGCGCAGGACGACGCGCTGCAGGCGGACGACGACGCCGGCACCATCGAGCGCCTGCGGGTGCTGGTCGATCCCAACTTGGACGTCCTCGAGGACGAGCCGCTGAACACGCCGAAGCACAACGCAAAAGGCCTCAAGCAAGGCTACAACCCCTACGACAGCGGGGCGCTCGGCAAGACCGAACGCAAGAGGAAGAAGAACCTGCACGAGCTCTCGACCTGGATCGAGGCCAAACGCAAGGTCGATGACTCAGGCAATTCCGACGAGTAGCCCGTCCTGCGCGGCTCACGCGAACTGCAGTGCATGCCGCAGCTTGGCGTGACTCCCCAGTCGATAGAACGAACGTAACTCCGCGAGCAGCGCCGCCGGGCGAGCCTGTCGCCGACGCAGGAACCTGGTTTCCAGCCGCTCGCAGAAACGCGCGGCACAGCGATGAGCTTCCGTGTAACGCTGTCGCTCGGCGACCGTCAAGTGCGGCAACAGCCGGCAGCCCTCGAACAACCGCTGGAACAACTCGCCGGGAAAACGCCCCTCACGCTGGGCCAGCAACAGGCTGAGCGCGCTTGCGTACTTGTCCACCTCGGCCTGCAACTCGAGCTCGAGCAACGACACACGGCGGTCGCAGCAGGCGCTCCACGTCACATAGTGGAAGTGGCTCACGCCTTCCAGTGCAGTGCAGTAGTCGCCAAGGTTCGTTTCATCGAGCGCGCTGAGGGGGCAGCGCCGGTCGAGGCGCTCCAGGACTGCCGAATCGAGGTACAGGCCCAGCTCCATGCCGTCGTCCGTTTCAGCGATCAGCAGCTGCTCGTCGGTCCCGGGTGGGGTGGCTGACTCCTGCAATGCTGCAGCCTGGCCCGCATCTGTGATCAGGTAATCGTGCACGTCATGCTCGATTGGCGCGTCGTAAAGCGCCGCCAGCAGCGACTGCATCTGCCCCAGCAGCGGCTTGGCCATGCTTCAGTTCGGATTGCGCCCGGTCGGCACGACGGCCGGCTCGACCCCGAGGCTGCGCAGGGAGCCGTGCGCGCGCGGGCTGCCGGTCTTGAGCCAGATCTCGTACTGGCGCAGCACGTCACGGTGGTCGTGGCGATGTGACATCTCGCTCACGTCGTTGAGCGCATCGACGAGCCGCTGGAATTTCTGCGCGAGCTCGGTGAAGACAACCCCCAAGGTACGCCCACGGGCACCAGAGCGGCACGAATCGGCGAGCGTGCCATAGGCACGGCCGCCCATCGCGATGTGGTAGTCGATGTCGACCAGCCGCCGCGCGAAGCTCTGCGCGAAGAAGCCGGCCATGAACAGCGAGACGTCGCCGAGGCGTTGCAGTGTGCGCAGACGGTCCTCGCGCGTGGGAGCTTCGCTCGCCTCGGCGAGCATCAGTGCCAGCGGTTTCAGTTGCGGCCGGCCGGTCGCCCCGTCGAACAGGGCCTCCGAACGCGCAAACATCGTCAGCAGGTTGACGACGTAATGCTCGGTGTGATCTTCCACCTCGACGCGTTGCCGCTCGAGCGCGGCATGGACCGAATCGCGGAAGAATTCCCGCAAGTTGCGCACGTCGATCGTCGGATCGTCCGCCATGCTGCGTTCCTCTGCGTTGCCCTTGGCAGCCAGCGATCGCGCCTGCTAACAGATCGCGTCGCCGCGAGTGGTTGTCGACACCGCCGAAACTACCGGCAGTGCTGCAGCACTTTCAAGGGGCACAGTGGCTGTTCTGCGAGACAGCGCACGGATCGGTACCATGCGCGATTGCTCCAACGGCGACGCAGCATGAAAGTCTTCGGCATCGTGGGTCGCAAGAATTCCGGCAAGACGCACCTGGTCACGCGGCTGGTGCGCCTGGCGTCGCAGCGCGGCCTGCGCGTGTCGACGATCAAGCACGCGCATCATTCTTTCGATGTCGATCGTCCCGGCAAGGACAGTCAACTGCACCGCGAAGCCGGGGCGCACGAAGTGCTGGTCGCCTCCGTCGAGCGCTGGGCCCTGCTGCACGAGCATCGGGGCGCACCGGAGCCGTCGCTGCAGCTGCTGCTGCCGAAGCTCACGCCGTGCGACCTGGTGCTGGTCGAGGGCTTCAAGCGCGAAGTGAACCTGCGGCTCGAGGTGTACCGCGCGAGCTGCGGACAGGCCCCGCTGGCATTCGAGGACACAGGCATCCTGGCCGTGGCAACCGACGATGCAGCGACGTTTGCTACGCGCTCCGACCTGCCGTGCCTGCCGCTCGACGACGAGGCAGCGGTCCTGGACTATGTGCTCGCTCGAACCTGAGCTGCGCGTGCAAGGGCGGTGGCCAGTTCATCAAGACCGCGAATCGTGAGCTCCGGGGGTTGCGAATCCCGTGGCCACGCCGTCGCTGCGCGGTTCAGCCAGATCGGCAGCACGCCGGCGGCGCGCGCGCCTTCGACGTCGGCTTCCGCGTCGTCTCCCACGTGCACGACCTCGTGGGCTACGAGTCCAACGCGCTCGAGCAGGATCTCGAAGATCCTGGGATCGGGCTTGAGCATGCCGGCCTCGCGCGCTGCCAGGCCCGTCTCGAAGTACTGGCCGATGCCGCACAGTTCGAGGTCGGCGTTGCCGTTGCTGAGCGCGAACAGGCGATAGTCGCGCGCCAGCCCCGCGAGCGCAGGACGCACGTCGTCGTACAGCGTCACTTCGTTGCGTGCGCGGTAGAACGCCTCAAAGGCCTGGTCGGCCATCGATTCGTGATACGCAGCTTCGCGCGCGTGGTGGCGCAGGGCTTCGAGTCGCAGCCACGTGAAGTCGTGCCGCATCGCCGGGTGCTCGAGCGCCATGCGGGCGCGCACGTCACGCATCGAACGCAGGTCGTGTCGCTCGGTCACCCTCGGATAGTGCCGCGCCAGGAAGTCGTGCATCGCGTGTTCCGCGCGCACGATGACAGGCCACACGTCCCATAGCGTGTTGTCGAGATCGAAGATGATCGCCTGGATGCCGCCCACGGGGACTGTCGTATGATGCGCCGCGAATTCAAGCAGGCGACGAGTCTACATGAGGACGTTCGGGACGCGATTTGGCGAACGCATGGCGCGGCCCACGGGCGCGCTCGAACTGATGGCGGACCTCGGTTCGGCCCTGGCGCGCGGCGGCGAGGCCGGCATTCGCATGCTCGGAGGCGGCAACCCGGCGCGCATCGCGGCCGTCGAGGCCGTATATCGGCGGCGGCTGCAGGAAATCGCCGCGGACCCGGCGCAGTTTGGCCGCTTCATCGCAGGGTATTCGGCGCCTGAAGGTGACCTCGGCTTTCGCGAGGCCGTGGCGCTGTCGCTGCACCACGAATTCGGCTGGCCGGTCACGGCGGGCAACGTCGGGCTGACGAGCGGCAGCCAGTCGGCGTTCTTCTTCCTGTTCAACCTGTTCGCCGGCGAACGCACCGACGGCGGGCGTTCGCGCATCCTTCTGCCGCTCGCCCCGGAGTACATCGGCTACGCCGATGTCGGACTGACGCCGGGAATGCTGTTCGCGCAGCCCGCCGGCATCCATGAACTCGAAGACGGCTATTTCAAGTACTTCGTGGACTTCGACCGGCTCGACGTGCCCGCCGACATCGGTGCGCTGTGCGTGTCGCGCCCGACCAATCCGTCGGGCAACGTACTCACGCTGGACGAGTTGCAACGCCTCGATGCACTGGCACGCGCGCACGAGGTGCCTTTCATCATCGACGCGGCCTACGGCCTGCCCTTCCCCGGCATCCAGCACCAGCACCTCGATTCGCTGTGGAACACCAACGTCGTGCTGTGCCTCAGTCTTTCCAAGCTGGGATTGCCGGCGGCACGCACGGGCATCATCGTCGCGGACGAATCCATCATCGAGGCCCTGACCGCATTCAATGCGACGGCCGCGCTCGCGCCACCGTCAACCGGACCGGTCATCGTCGAGCCACTGTTGCGCAGCGGCGAACTCGCTCGTCTCTGCCGTGAGCACCTGCGCCCGCACTACGCGGCGCACAGTGCCGCGGCCGTGCTCGCGTTGCGCGAAGCCTGTGCCGGCCTGCCACTGCGAATTCACCGGCCCGAAGGCGCGTTCTTCCTCTGGCTGTGGTTTCCGGGCCTGCCGATCTCGAGCGAGGAGTTGTATCGGCGCCTGAAACAGCGCGACGTGCTGGTGTTGTCGGGGCATCATTTCTTCCCAGGCGTCGAACACGACACCGCACATCGACACGAGTGCCTGCGCCTGAGCTACGCGCAGCCGCCTGAGAGCGTGCGAGCGGGCATCGCAATCCTCGCCGAGGAAGTGCGGCGCGCGTACGAGCGCGGCTAGCGCGGCACTGGTCCTGGTGTGCCTGCACCGGGTTTCGAGGCCGTGTCGTCAGGCCGTCGCGTGTCCGTCCACTGGATTTCAGGCCGGAACGCCGTAAACCCATCCCTGGGGGCTCCGGGCGCGGCGTCCATGCCGCGCACGGCCCGGCCTTGAAATCCAGTGGACGGACACGCGACGGCCTTGTACGTGACGGTTGAGCCCTGAGATGCGGAGGACGGACGTGCAGCGATCCACCACCCGCCGTCAGCGCGGCCCGCGCTCGGCCAGGAACTCCGACAGCACCGCCGACGTATGCGACGCGCGCGGCGCAGCCGCGAGCTGCTCGGGCGGGCCCTCGGCCACGACGCGCCCACCGCCAGCCCCACCCTCGGGACCGAGGTCGACGATCCAGTCAGCTTCGGCGATCACGTCGAGGTTGTGCTCGATGACCACGACGGTGTTCCCCGCGTCCACCAGTCGATGCAGCACGCGGATCAGCTTCTCGACGTCCGCCATGTGCAGCCCCACGGTCGGCTCGTCGAGTACGTACAGCGTCTGCGCCGCGCCCTCACGGCCGGGCCGCAGCCGCGCCAGTTCCGTGACGAGCTTGATCCGCTGCGCCTCGCCACCCGAAAGCGTTGGACTGGGCTGGCCGAGCGTCAGGTAGCCGAGACCGACGTCCTGCAGCAGCGTGAGCGCGTGATGCACTTTCGGATGGGCCTCGAAGAAACCGACCGCGTCGTCCACGCTCATGGCGAGCACGTCGCCGACGCTGCGCTCGCGCCACGTCACGGCGAGCGTCTCGGCATTGAAGCGTCGGCCGCCGCAGACGTCGCAGAGCACCTTCACGTCCGGCAGGAAGCTCATCTCGATCGTCTGCACGCCCTGGCCTTCGCAGGCCTCGCAGCGACCGCCGGCCGTATTGAACGAGAACCGTCCCGGGCCGTAACCGCGAACTTTCGCGTCGGTCGTGCCAGCGAACAATTTGCGCACGTCATCCCAGAATCCGACGTACGTGGCGGGGCAAGAGCGCGGTGTCTTGCCAATCGGCGTCTGGTCCACCTCGAGCACGCGCGCGATGGCCTCGCTGCCGTCGATGCGGTCGCAGCCGACCCATTGTGGCGCCTTGCGCCGGCCCTGCTTCGCCGTGCGTACGCTCATGTTTGCGTGCAGCACGTCGCGGGCCAGTGTCGACTTGCCCGAGCCCGACACTCCGGTGACGACCGAGAGCCGGCCGAGGGGAAACCGCCCTCTTGTCTTGCGCAGGTTGTGCAATTGCGCGCCGCGAACGACCAGGCTCGGTGTCGTGCGCGTGACCGGGCGGCGCGGCACGAGCGGGTGGCGCAGCGGTTGCGCCAGGAACCGCCCGGTCAGCGACCGCGGCGAGCGGATCAGGTCGTCGACCGTGCCCTCGCCGACAACGTGGCCGCCACGTGTGCCTGCACCCGGGCCGAGGTCGAGCAGGTGATCGGCGCGACGGATCGTCTCCTCGTCGTGTTCGACGACCAGCAGCGTGTTGCCCTTGCCGGCGAGCTTCTGCAACGAGTCGAGCAGGATGCGATTGTCGCGTGGATGCAGGCCGATCGTCGGTTCATCGAGCACGTAACACACGCCCTGCAGGTTCGATCCCAGCTGCGCGGCCAGCCGTATGCGCTGCGCCTCGCCGCCCGACAGCGTCGGCGCGGACCGGTCGAGCGAGAGGTAGCCCAGGCCGACGTCGCTGAGGAAAGCCAGCCGTGATCTCGCCTCGGCCTGCAGGTCACGCGCGATCTCGGCTTCACGTCCCTGCAACCGCAGCGTGTCGAAGAACGACAACGCCTGTTCGACCGGCAACGCCGACAGCTCGGCGATCGACTGGCCCTTGAACGTGACGTTGAGGGCGACGGGATTCAGCCGCTGACCCGCGCAGGCCGCGCACGGTGTCGCCTCGCCTTCAAACCAGTCGTTCCACCAAACTTCTTCGCCGGACTGTTCTTCGTCGAAACCGCTGATGCGAAGGCCGGTGCCAAAGCAGTCCTCGCACCAGCCGTGCTTGGAGTTGTAGGAGAACATGCGCGGATCGGGCTCAGCGAAGCTGCGGGCGCATGCAGGACAAGCCCGCCGCGTCGAGAACACTCGCGTACGGCCCTTGTCGACGATGTGTGCCACACCTTTGCCGAACTCGAGCGCTCGGTCGAGCGCGGCACGCAGCGGCACTTCCGTCGCAACACCGACCTTCACCGTGCCGACCGGCAATTCGATGGTGTGCTCGCGAAAACGATCGAGCCGGGGCCACTGGGATGTCGGTCGCATCTCGCCGTCGACGCGCAACTCCGCGTACCCCTTGGCGAGCGCCCACTTCGCGAGGTCCGTGTAGTAGCCCTTGCGCGACATCACCAGTGGTGCCAACAACTCGATCCTGCGGCCCTTCGCCTCGCGCAGCAGCAGTGCGGCGATCGAATCGACGTTCTGCGGCTCGATCGGCACGTGGCAGTCGGGGCAGTGCTGCACGCCGAGCTTCACGTACAGCAGACGCAGGAAATGGTGCACTTCGGTCAGCGTGCCGACCGTGCTCTTGCGACCGCCACGGCTGGTGCGCTGCTCGATCGCAACCGTCGGCGGAATGCCGAAGATGGCATCGACGTCGGGACGCGATGCCGGCTGCACGAACTGCCGCGCATACGCGTTGAGCGACTCGAGATAGCGTCGCTGGCCTTCGGCAAAAATGATGTCGAAGGCGAGCGTGGACTTGCCGGAACCGGACACGCCCGTCAGCACGGTCATGCCATCGCGTGGAATGGTGACCTCGATGTCGCGCAGGTTGTGTTCGCGCGCACGGTACACGACGATGGAATCGCGGGCGCGATCGGCGACCGCGTCACGCACCACCGCGGGCAATGCCATCGCCGGGATCAATGCACGGCCGGCCTTGAGGACCGCCGCACGCTCCACGTCGAAGTCGAGCAGCGCACGACCCGTGTGCGATGCGGGCTCGGCCATGACCTGTTTGGGCGTGCCCGCAACCAGCAATCGTCCGCCGCCGTCGCCACCCTCAGGGCCCAGGTCGAGGATCCAGTCCGACGCGCGGATCACGTCGAGGTTGTGCTCGATGACGAGCAGCGAATGCCCCGCATCGAGCAGGCGCTTGAACGCGCCGAGCAGCTTCGCGACGTCATCGAAGTGCAGGCCCGTGGTTGGCTCGTCGAACAGGAACAATGTGCCCCGGAAACCGGGGAAATTGGGGACACTCACCGATTTCCCGGGAGCGTCACCGATTTCCCCTTGGCCGGCTTCACATCGGCCAGGTGGCCCGCGAGCTTCAGTCGCTGGGCTTCGCCGCCGGACAGCGTCGGCACGGGCTGGCCGAGCCGCAGGTAGTCGAGGCCGACCGCGGCGAGCGGCTCGAGCCGGTCGAGCACTTCCCGGTCATCGGCGAAGAAGACCACGGCTTCGGAAACCGTCAGCTCCAGCACGTCCGCAATGCTGAGCGCCTTGCCCTCGTGGCGACGGATCCGCACTTCGAGGATTTCCGGGCGGAAACGCTTGCCGTCGCAATCGGGGCAGCGCAGGTACACGTCGGAGAGGAACTGCATCTCGACGTGTTCGAAGCCGTTGCCGCCGCAGGTGGGGCAGCGCCCGTTGCCGGAATTGAAGCTGAAGGTGCCAACCGTGTAGCCACGCTGCACCGCGACTGGATCGCGGGCAAAGCGCTTGCGGATGGCGTCGAAAGCCCCGACGTAACTCGCTGGGTTCGAGCGGGTCGTGCGACCGATCTGCGTCTGGTCGACCATCACGACTTCGCCGACGAGGTCCGCGCCTTCGAGCGCCTGGTGCGCGCCCGGCGTCTCGGTCGGCTTGCCGTGCGCGCGGCGCAGGCCCGCGTAGAGCACGTCCTGCACCAGCGTGGACTTGCCGGAACCAGACACCCCCGTTACGCAGACCAGTCGTCGCAGTGGAACCTCGACGTCGAGGTTCTTGAGGTTGTGCTCCGTCGCGCCGCGGACCTTGATCGCAGGCGCACCTGGCTCAGGCGCGCCTCGCTTGCCGGCTGCCGTGACTGCGTCGAGGCGGCCCGACAGGTACTTTGCCGTGAGCGTGTCGGAGCGCGCCGCGAGTTCGGCAGGCGTGCCTTCGAAAACGATCTGTCCGCCGTGCTCGCCCGGGCCGGGCCCCATGTCGATGACGCGGTCGGCCGTCAGCATGATCTGCGGGTCGTGCTCGACGACCAGCAGTGAGTTGCCGTTGTCGCGCAGGCGGTGCATGACCTCGATCACGCGGCGCATGTCGCGGGGATGCAGTCCGATCGAGGGCTCATCGAGCACGAACAGCGTGTTGACCAGCGACGTGCCGAGCGCCGTGGTCAGGCTGATGCGCTGGACTTCGCCACCCGAGAGCGTGCGCGACTGACGGTCGAGCGTCAGGTACCCGAGGCCCACGCGGACCAGGAAGCCGAGCCGCGCACGAACCTCGCCGAGCAGCTGGTCGGCGGCTTCATCGAGCGGCGCGGGCAGCGCGATGCCCTCGAAAAACGACAGGCATGCGTCGAGCGGCAACAGCATCAATTCGTGGATGTTCAGGCCGTATCCGGGCCGGTCGCGATCCGCGAGTCGCCACAGCAGCGCCTCTTCCTTGAGCCGCGCGCCATTGCAGGCGTGGCATGGCGTATAGCTGCGGTACTTCGCGAGCAGCACGCGCACGTGCATCTTGTAGCTCTTGGTTTCGAGCCACTGGAAGAACCGCCGCACGCCGTACCAGACTTTCTTTTCCCAGGGTCCTTCGCCTTCGAGCACCCACTGCTGCTGCGTGGCGGTGAGTTCCCGCCACGGCGTATCGACGGGAATGCCCCGCCTCTTCGCGAAGCGCAGCAGGTCGTCCTGGCATTCGCGGTTCGACTCGGTCTGCCACGGCTTGATCACGCCGCCGCGCAGCGACTTGCTCGTGTCCGGGGTCACGAGCCCGAAGTCGATGCCGATCACACGGCCGAAGCCACGGCACGTCTCGCAGGCGCCCAGCGGGGAGTTGAACGAGAACAGGCTCGGCGTCGGGTCGCGGTAGTGGATGTCGCAGTCAGCGCAATGCAGGTCGGTCGAGAAGCGCCGGACTGTTTCAGTGCCGTCACCTGCCCCGCCTCCGGCTCCCTCTCCCGCTGCTGCGGGAGCGGGTTGGGGTGCAGGCACTCGCACATTCACGCGACCGCGGCCGACCCGCAGTGCGGCCTCCAATGCATCGATGACCCGGCCGCGATCGACGTTGCCGAGCCGGAACCGGTCCTGGACGATCTCGAGCTTCTCCGCTGTGCTCTTGTGAACGCGGGTGTAGCCCTGTTGCTCGAGCAGCTTGAGCACTTCCGGTGCGGTGAAATTCGCCGGCACCGACACCGGGAAAGTCACCAGCAGTCGCGGGTCTCCCGCGCCCTTCGCACGCTGCACCAGCGTGCCGTAGATCGAATCCGGCGTGTCGCGGCGCACCGGACCGGCGCAGCCGCGACAATGCAACTGCGCAGCGCGCGCATACAACAGCTTCAGGTGATCGTTCAGCTCGGTCATCGTGCCCACGGTCGAGCGCGAGGTCCGCACGGGATTGGTCTGGTCAATCGCGATCGCGGGCGGAATGCCCTCGATCCGCTCGACCTGGGGCTTGTCCATGCGGTCGAGGAACTGCCGCGCATACGGCGAGAACGTTTCGACGTAGCGGCGCTGGCCTTCGGCATAGACCGTGTCGAAGACGAGCGAGGACTTGCCCGAGCCGGACACACCCGTCACGACGACGAGCTGGCGCAGCGGGATGTCCAGGTCCAGGCCCCGCAGGTTGTTCTGCCGGGCCCCGCGAATGCGGATGCTGTCGTGTGGCGACTTTGACATGGGAACCGAGGGGGGCCCGGGGAAATTACGGGCCTCGTTACGCTACCACGATCCGTCCGGATCGCAGATACTTCGCGCAGAACGACACAGAGATCTGGGGGTCCGAAATGCGCTGGTTATCCGCCCTGATGCCGCGCGAAACGCGGTTTTTCGCGCTTTTTGACCGCCATGGCGCATTGATCGTCGAGGGTGCCAACGCAGTTGTCGACCTGGTTCAGCATTACGGCGACACGGTCCGCCGCGCCGAGCTGATCCAGCGCATTGGCGACATCGAACGCAGCGCGGACAAGATCACGCATGAGACCGTCTCGGTCCTGCATTCGACGTTCATCACCCCGTTCGACCGCAACGACATCCACCGGCTCATTTCGGGCATGGACGACATCCTCGACCTGATGCAGGACGCGGCCGAGTCGATGCACCTGTTCGACATCCAGAGCCTGCCGCCCGCCTCGCTGGAACTGGCCGGGTTGCTGCAGCAGTGCTCGGTCAGGGTCCAGGCCGGTGTCGCCATGCTGCAATCGATGGACAACGCCGAAGCGGCGCTCGCGCTGACCGAGGAAATCGACCAGCTCGAAAGCGACGCGGACAAGGTGTCCCGGGACGGGATCTCGCGTCTCTTCCGCGAGGAGATGGACGTCCGGCAGCTGATCAAGCACAAGAACGTCTACGAGTACCTCGAGGAAGCCATCGACAAGTGCCAGGACGTGGCCAACATCATCGAATCGGTGATCGTGGAAAACGTCTGATGGGGGCCGATCTCACGATCCCGCTGGCGACGCTGGTGCTGCTCGTCGCCCTGGCGCTCGCGTTCGACTTCATGAACGGCTTCCACGACGCGGCGAACTCGATCGCTACCGTCGTCTCCACCGGCGTCCTGCGCCCGCATTACGCGGTGGCCTGGGCCGCGTTCTTCAACTTCGTGGCGATCTTCATCTTCCACCTCAAGGTCGCGGCCACCGTCGGCAAGGGCATCGTCGATCCCCTCGCCATCGACCACTACGTGATCTTTGGTGCGCTGATCGGCGCGATCATCTGGAACCTGATCACCTGGTATTACGGCATCCCGTCCAGCTCGTCGCACGCGCTGATCGGCGGCATGATCGGCGCAACGATAGCCAAGGCAGGCGTCGATCCGCTGGTGATGAAGGGCATCGTGCGCACGGTCTCCTTCATTTTCATCTCGCCCGTGCTCGGCATGCTGCTCGGCGGGTTGATCATGGTGGCGGTTTCGTGGGTCTGCCTGCGCTCCGCGCCACGCAAGGTCGACCGGTGGTTCAGGCGCCTGCAGCTCGTCTCCTCGGCGGCCTACAGCATCGGCCACGGCAGCAACGATGCGCAGAAGACCATGGGCATCATCTGGCTGCTGCTGATCTCGGCCGGCGTCACCTCGACCGATGCACCGATGCCACCCAGTTGGGTGATCGTCAGTTGCTACGTGGCAATCGCGCTCGGCACGATGTTCGGCGGCTGGCGCATCGTGAAGACGATGGGCCAGAAGATCACGAAGCTGCGTCCGGTGGGCGGCTTTGCAGCCGAAACCGGCGGCGCCATCACGCTGTTCATGGCGTCGAGCCTGGGAATCCCGGTGTCGACGACGCACACGATCACGGGCGCCATCGTCGGCGTGGGCTCGGCGCAGCGCGTGCGGGCCGTGCGCTGGGGCCTGGCAGGCAACATCGTAATCGCCTGGATCGTCACGATGCCGGCGGCCGCGATCATGGCCGCGCTGGCCTACTACCTGGGCCGGCTCATCCTCTGACCTCGGCCGGCGGGGGTTCAGCCGCCTCGCAGCCTGGTCACCAATCCGCGCAGCGAATCGGCGAGCGTGTCGAAGCGCAGGTCGGTCATTTCGCCCGCATCGAAGAACGTCATGCGACAGGGCGCGCAGCGGTCGAGGCGGATGTGCAACTGTCCCGGCGCCTGGATCGTATGCATCTGTGCACCACAACCCGGGCACGGCACGTCCGACTTCTCGTTCCAGCGTCGGCCGTCGCGTGCCGCCCCGGGATCGATCTCGCGCGGATCGTGCTTCGG
Source organism: uncultured Gammaproteobacteria bacterium (assembly GCA_963743995.1). Taxonomy (GTDB): domain Bacteria; phylum Pseudomonadota; class Gammaproteobacteria; order Steroidobacterales; family Steroidobacteraceae; genus RPQJ01. The sequence goes on from CAVUSC010000005.1 coordinate 216,724, forward strand.
CCACAGGAACCACTGCCGCTGCAGGTCCGAGAGGGCGTCGTCGTTGCACGCGATGCCGTGACAGTTCTCGCAGCGGTGGATCGTGGCCGAAAATCCCGCTGCAAACGGGTTCAGCGCTGACCCGCACTTCGGACATTGCATCAAGGGACCTCCCGGGACGGTGCCGGGACAGTACCACGGAGGAGCGCGGCAACTTAAGCTGCAGCTCATGAACCCGCCCTACCCGCACCTGCTCGCGCCCCTCGACCTCGGTTACGTAAAATTGCGCAATCGCGTCCTGATGGGCTCGATGCACACGGGACTCGAGGACGACCCCAGGAAATTCACGCGCCTCGAGGCATATTTTGCCGAACGCGCGCGCGGTGGTGTCGGACTGATCGTGACCGGCGGCTTTGCACCGAACATCGAGGGCTGGGCCGCCCCCTTCTCCGGTCGCCTGACGACGCGTGCCGCCGCCACGCGCCACCGTCCGATCACGGCTGCCGTGCATGCCGAGGGCGGGCACATCGCGCTGCAGATCCTGCACACCGGCCGGTACGGCTATCACCCGCTGGCCGTCGCACCTTCGCGGTTGAAGTCCCCGATCTCGCCGTTCACTCCGCGGGCCTTGAGCGAGCGCGGAATCGAACGACAGGTCCGCGCATTCGTGCGTTGCGCCTCCCTCGCGCGCGAGGCCGGCTACGACGGCGTCGAGATCATGGGATCCGAGGGCTATTTCATCAACCAGTTCATTGCCGCGCACACCAACCGGCGCAGCGACGGCTGGGGCGGCAGCTTCGAGAACCGGATCCGGTTGCCGATCGAGATCGTCGCGCGCACACGCGAGGCCGTGGGCAAGGACTTCATCCTGGTCTACCGGCTCTCGATGCTTGACCTCGTGCCCGAGGGCAGCGACTGGAACGAGGTCGTGCAGTTGGCGCAGGCAGTCGAGCGCGCCGGCGCCACGATCATCAACACCGGCATCGGCTGGCACGAAGCCCGCGTGCCGACGATCGCGACGTCGGTGCCGCGGGCGGCGTTCGCCTGGGTGACGCGCAAGCTGAAAGGCCGGGTCGGCATCCCGTTGTGCGCAACCAATCGCATCAACGCGCCCGAGGTCGCCGAACGAATTCTCGCGGACGGCGATGCCGACATGGTGTCGATGGCGCGCCCGCTGCTGGCAGACGCGGAATTCGTCAACAAGGCGGCCGCTGGACGCGCGGACGAGATCAACACGTGCATCGCCTGCAACCAGGCCTGCCTCGACCACGTCTTCCAGCGCAAGATTGCTTCGTGCCTGGTCAACCCGCGGGCAGGGCATGAAACTGAACTGCGTTACGAGCCGACGCAGAAGCCGCGGCGGTTCGCGGTCGTCGGTGCCGGGCCGGCCGGCCTCGCGTGCGCCACGGTGCTCGCTGAACGCGGCCACCAGGTCGACCTGCTCGACTCCGCCACGGAGATCGGCGGCCAGTTCAATCTCGCCCGGCGCGTGCCGGGCAAGGAAGAGTTCAACGAGACGCTGCGCTACTACCGGCGACGGCTGCAGGTCACGGGAGTCAACCTCCGGCTCGGCGTGCGTGCCGACGTCCCGCTGCTGCGCGATGATGGTTATGACGCCGTCGTCCTTGCGACCGGCGTGACGCCACGCGATACCGCCATTCCCGGCGCCGAAGAGCACCGCAGCTCCGGGCGGGTGCTCGGGTATGCCGACGTGTTGCTGGGCCGTCACTACTGCGGGCCGCGCGTTGCCGTCATCGGGGCGGGCGGCATCGGCTTCGACGTCGCGGAGTTCCTGGTCTCGCAAAGTCACTCGAGCACGCTCGACCTCGCCGCGTGGCAGCGCGAATGGGGCGTGACCGATCCATCCATGGCGCGCAGCGGACTGGCCCTGCCCGCCGCTGCACCACCCGACCGCCAGGTCTACCTGCTGCAACGCAAGTCGACCCCGCTCGGCAAGGGGCTGGGCAAGACCACTGGCTGGATCCATCGCGCGGCGCTGCGCATGAAGCGCGTCGAGATGATCGGCGGCGTGAACTACGAACGCATCGACGAGCGCGGCTTGCACGTGAGCTTCGGCGAGGCACGCACCTGCCCCACGCTGCTCGCGGTCGACAACGTGGTGCTTTGCGCGGGGCAGGAGTCGCTGTGCGAGTTGTACGAACCGCTGCAGAACGCGGGTGTGACCGTGCACAAGATTGGCGGCGCGGACGTGGCCGCCGAACTCGACGCCAAGCGTGCGATCGACCAGGGATCGCGGCTGGCAGCGCAGCTATAGGCAGTCAGCCGCTCACTCGAGCGGGAACGGCACGCGCTCCGTTCCGGCCGCGTGCTCATCCACACGCTTGGCCGCAAGGATCGATTTCAGCAACTGGGCATGGTTGTGTTCGTCCTGCCCGGCCACCAGGTACCGATCGGCGCGGGTCAGCACCTGTTCCAGGTAAGCGCGGCGCTGGTCGAGGTAGAGCAGCGTCTTGCCCAGGAACTTTGGATCGCGTGCTTCGACATGCAGCAGTTCAGCCGTGCGCAGTGCGACGTCATATTCCTGGTCCGTCGGCTTGCGACGGAAGACACGGTCCGCCGTCGAATCTTCCTGCGGCTGCGTTGCGGGAGCGCGTTCTGCATCGACGGCGCCGCGACGCGGGGGGCCGTGCAACAGGGAGCGGATGATGTCAGTCGTCGTCACTATGCCGATGACCAGGTCGTGGTCGTCGACCACGGGCATCGCGTGCACGCCGGACTCGATGATCAGGTTCGCCACTTCGTCGACGCTGGTGGAAGCCGGGCGGCTCGTGACCGGCGTCCGCATGATCTGCTCGATGCGGAATCGTGCATCGAGGAACGACGCGCGGTCGCCCGTCCCGCGGGGCGCAAAGAATTCCAGCTTGATGAGATCGGCGGAGCTCAGCATGCCCACCAGGCGGTTGTCGCGGACCACGGGCAGGTGGTGGATCGGGTACTGCAGGAAACAGTCGAGCGCTTCGCTGACCGGACGGTCGACTTCGATCACGACCACCGTCTCGGTCATGATCCGCGCTACGGGTTCTTCGGGTCTCATCGTCCGCGTGCCTCTGCCGCAAGGATAGCGCGGAACGTTTCTTCGACTTTGCGACGTGCGCATCGAAATGTCGGGAGGCCGACGCTGCCAACGTCACTTAGCGGGCTGGGTATTTCCGCCTAGCGCGGCGCTGCGAGACCGCGGTCAGAAATTAGGGGACGCTCACCTATTTCCCGGAAATAGGGGAAATAGGTGAGCGTCCCCTATTTTCCTCAGGCGCGGTGCGCGTGCGGCGCGACACCGGACCGGTCGAGCAGCAGTTCCACCTTGTCGCGGAAACTGCGGCTCAACTTGACTTCCTGGCCCGACTGCAGCTTGAGGAAGCACTCGCCGTTCAGGTGCGGACGCAGCGAGCGCACGCGAGCCAGGTTGACGATCGTGGAGCGGTGCACGCGCTGGAACACCAGCGGATCGAGCATGTCCTCGAGCTCTTTCATCGTGGCGCGCAGCACGTGCGTCTGACCGTCCGCGTGCAGGCACATGTAGTCACCGGCGGCATCGATCCAGTCGATCGTCGTCACGTCGAGGCGGATCGTCTCGCGACCCGACCGGATCGGCAGCATCCGCGCGTAGCGGCGCGCATCCGCCGCACCTGCAGCGCCTGTTGCGACTGCACCTTCCGGCGCGATCTCGCCGTTGCCCTTGACGTCCGCCAGCAGCGCCATCAACTGTTCGCGCTGGGCGATCGCCTGCTTCTGCTGCCATTGGGCGCGAACCCGATCGAGGGCGGCGGCCAGTCGTGTATCGTCGACCGGCTTCAGCAGGTAGTCGAGCGCGTGCGCTTCAAACGCATTGATCGCATAGCGGTCGAACGCCGTCACGAACACGACCATCGGCATGCTCTCCTGCGGCACCTGCGCGACCACCTCCAGCCCCGACAATCCCGGCATCTGGATGTCGAGGAACATGAGGTCCGGCGCTTCCTCGGCGATGGCGGCGATGGCCTCGCGGCCGTTGGCGCACTGCCGCACGATGGCAATGTCGGCCGCGTCCTTGAGACGCAGCTCGAGGCCGCGCCGCGCGAGCGGTTCGTCGTCGACGATCAGGGTGCGGATGGTCATGTCGGTTGCGTGGCCCGTTCAAATGGCATCGTGATCTCGAGCCGGAGTCCCGGCCTGGAAAAACGCACGGCGAGCTTCTGCTGGTCCCCGTACAGGACGGCGAGCCGCTCGCGCGTATTGCGGAAACCTACGCCACGACCGGCCCCGAGTTCAACGCCCACCGGCAAGCCAGGGCCATCATCCTGCACGACGAGGCGCAATCGGCCCTGTTCCTCGCGCGCCTCGATGCGGAGCCGGCCGCCCTCTTCGCGGGGGGCGACGGCGTACTTCAGGGAATTCTCGACCAGTGGCTGCAGCACGAGCGACGGCACGAGCGCCTGCGTCACGCTTTCGTCGATGTCGAAGTCGAGCCGGAGACGGTCGCCGAACCGCAGCTGCTCGATGCCGAGGTACAGGTTGAGGGCGTCGAGTTCCTGCCGCAGCGTGACCTTCTTCATCGGATCCTGGTCGAGCGTGTAGCGCAGGAAGTCCGACAGGCGCCCGACTGCCTGGTTGGCGATCTTGCCCTGGTTGTCGAGGATCAGCGTCGAAATGGCATTCAGCGTGTTGAACAGGAAGTGCGGGTTCAGCTGGTAACGCAGCATCTTCACCTGGGCTTCCTGGGCCAGCGCCGCGGCACGCAGCATCGATTCGCGCTGCTCCTGCAATGCCTCGTAGTACTTGATGCCGAAGTACAGGCCCGACCAGCACAGCAGCAGGTAGGTCGAACTGAGGGTGCCGGCGAAGATGCCGTACCACGGCTCGCCCGCCATCGATTCGGTATCGACCCAGTGCACGTACGACGAGTTGATGATGACGCGCCAGCAGAGCGCGACGCCCCAGGCCGAGAACAGCACGGCCGGGGCGACCACGGCGAATCGCTGTCCCCAGAGCCGGCGATAGAGGTAGCGCAGTGGCGCCGAGAGCAGGAAGCCGCCGGCAGCCGCCGCGAGCACGACCTTGATGTAGGACGTCGGCTTTTCATACAGCAGCGCACCCAGGTACTGGGTAATGAGGTACGCGCTCCAGCCGAGCGTGTGCAGGGCCCAGAAGAGCAGGTTGCGGTTGCGGCGGAGGTCGTCGAGAGTCACCGCGGGAGCTTAGCGGGACGGACCCTGCCCCGGTAACGCTTCGTCGCACCCCAGGCACTGCTCGTCCCACGTTCACTGCGAAAACCCGTTGATATAGGCCGCGCACCCCGCGTCGAAGCCCGGTCCGGCGCCGACGCAGTCGCAGGTGTCCTCGATCTCGTTTTCGCGCGCCCACTCGAAACCGGCCTGTTCGGCAGTGACTGCCTCTTCCGCGAACGCACGGCAGCCTTCCACGAAGGCCGGGTCGTGCGGAGACGCGCAGGCACGAGCATCGGCAATCCCATTGCGTTCGGCCCAGTCGAAGCCGGCCTTGTGCGACGAGCAGCGATAGTCGCGGCAGGCATAGCCACCGAATCCACGCGGAGCATAGACCTGGCGTGGCGAGGTGTGGCTGCAGGTCTGGACGACGATGGTGCGCGCGGACGCGCCGCCCGGAGTGGCTGCCAGCCCCAGGCACAGCAGGATGACGCCGGCGCGCCGCAACGGCCGCGATCCGTGCATCGGGGTCGGGATTGAGATGGGCGAACCCTCCATGCGTGCCTCCTCATGGTTCGGCTGGGGTCGAATTGGGCCGACGTCCCCACGCTAACGACTGCCGGTCACGCTGCCGTCCTGATTTTGGCTGCAGTACCGGCAGATTCGCGCGACCCGCAGGCACAATGCGGCGATGCAGGCACTGCAAGCCCTCACCTGGATCATGCTGCTGGCGTCGGGAGTGGCGGTCGTCGCGTCCGACCGCCCTGTCCTGCAGGGAACTGTCGTCGGCGTGATCGACGGCGACACCGCCGACATCCGCCTCGAGTCCGGGATGATCCGCATCCGCTTGCACGCGATCGATGCGCCGGAATCGGGGCAACCCAACGGCAAGGCCGCCAAGGCCGCGCTGTCGCAGCTCATCTTTGGCAAGGCGGTCGAGGTGGAACCGTTCGAGCAGGACCGCTACGACCGGCTGGTCGCGCGCGTCTGGCTCGATGGGCTGGACGTCAACGCGGCGATGATCAAGTCCGGCAATGCCTGGACGTACCGCCGCTATGCCGACGATCCCGCATACTGCGGGTACGAGCAAGCTGCGCGGGACTTGGGCCACGGACTGTGGCGCCTGCCTCCCGCGGATCGTGTCGCGCCGTGGGAATGGCGGCAGCGGAAATCGCGCGCGGGCAACTTCACCGACTATTCACGGGAAACCGTCGCCGCGTGTGTCGCGGCGCTCGGCCACTGAGCCGACGCGGCCTCAAGCCTTGGGCTTCGCACCGTCACCCAGGCCGAATGCATCGAGCGTTCGACGATGTCGAGCACCACCAACGCCATCAGCATCAGGGCCACCAGGTCGAGGCCAAGCAGTTGGAACGTTTCCATCCAGGTCATTTCCACGATCGTCTCCTCCGTCGGTGCCTGGCGTGCCGCCTGGCGGTCATCGGGCCGTGCAGTTCGCGGGTTCGATCCCCTGCAACGGCGCGCCGGAACATCGACTTGAGCCGATCCTAATCCTGAATTGCTGCTATGCAGCAGAACTGCCTCTCACTTTTGACGCAACCATCTGATCTGGCTAAGTAATCTGTGCAATCGATTAGTGATTAATCGATAGGGAAAAGGCCCTACGGATTGGCCGCCGCACGCAAGTTGCAAGCAAGAAGGCCGGCATGGCCGGCCCCCTGACTAACCCCTAACCCCCAACCCCTAGCCACTTCCCCTCAGGGGAACTGGATCTTTCCACGAGGCGGTGCGCCCTGGCCGAGGGCGGCGGCGGCGCCGGCGTCCGGAATCACGATTGACGACGCCTGCTGCCGGCGCATCTCCTGCAGCTCCTGCATTGTTTCGTCGAAAGCGACCTTGGCGCCCTCGGCGAAGCCTGCGCAGGCCTCAGCGAGGTTGGCGGCTGGAATTTCAAACGACAACGGCAGCACGCCGGCCGGCGTCATGATCTGCGCCTGGCCGACATAGACGGACACTCGCGCAGGATCGGTCGAGCCGTCGGACTTCACCGGCGTCATCACCCGGATCGTCCCAACCTTGCGATCGGAGTAGGTGTCTTCGCGATAGAGGTCGTTGACGTCCATGCGGGGATCGGGTGCATTCGGGCCAGCCATGTCTGCGTCCTCGAGGTGTGTTCGTGCCGGGCAACGCGCGGCGAATATCGGGCAACGGTATCAGAATTTCACGCCGCCTTGACCGTCTCCCGGTCCACCCCCTGGGCCGATCCACCGGCCCTCACGAGGCCACGGCGACAGCGCCAGGTAATAAAACAGGATCAGGTTCACGAGCGGGATCGACGCCATGATCGCGAGCCAAGGCGGGAACCCCATGCGCGGCAGGATCTTCCAGAAAGCGACGATTTGCAGCAGCGAGAGGATGAGAAAGGCGCGGATCATGCGGCTCTCCGGAACGGGACAGTGTCAGGGTCGGCGGGAATGATATCCCGCAATGGGGCCCCGTCCGACCGGGACTGACGTCACGCCAGCGGCCTTGCCCCAACCTCTTCCTTTGCGATTTGCAGATCGGTACAACAGCTCCATCGGACATAGAATGAGGTGCCCTGGCACCGTTCAGGCCAGCTTCGACAGCGGCTCGGCAAGTCGCGCCAGCGGCCAGGAATCATGCACTACCCCTCATTCGCGGAGTACAGCGACGCGCTTCAGCTCGACCTGGGCCTGGCACTGTCGGACGAGTCGCTCCGGCGGGGCACGCTCCGCATGCGCGGTCCAGGCCATCCGGTCGCGCACAGCGGCAATTTCGCGCTGACCTTCGAGGTCGTCGTTGACGGCACGAGGCACGCCGTTCGCTGTTTCCACAAGCCATCCGATTCGCTGCACGAGCGATACGATGCGATCGCTGCCTGCCTGCGATCGATCCGGAGTGCGTATTTCGTCGATTTCGAGTTCCAGCCGTCTGGAATCACGACCGAAAGCGGCACTTACCCGATCGTCCGGATGAAATGGGTGGAAGGCCCGACGCTGGCAGCGTACGTGTCGGATCGCCGCCGCGATGTCAGCGCGCTGCAGGCACTTCGGGCGTCGCTGCGCGCGCTCGCCGCGCACCTGCAGGAGCATGGCATTGCGCACGGCGACATCCAGCCCACCAACCTCATCGTGCAGGGCCCCACCGATCTCAGGCTGATCGATTACGACGGCATGTATGTGCCGCAACTCGCGGGGCGTTCCAGCGCCGAACTCGGCCAGCGCAATTTCCAGCATCCCGAGCGGCGGGCTGGCCACTTCGACGCGAGCCTCGACCGGTTTTCGTTCATGTTGATCGATCTGGCGCTCGATGCGATCTGCAGGCATCCCGACCTCTGGGACCAGACCGACAGCGGCGCTGACGCGTTCATCCTCCGGGCAGTGGACTTTGCGGACCCGGCCACTTCGCCTGCGTTCCGCTTGCTGGCCTCGGTGCCCGGGCTCGAGCCACGCGTGACGCACTTCGCTGCCTGTTGCCGGTCGCCGTACGAGCAGGTTCCTGACCTGGAGGATTTCCTGGCGGCTCGCAAGATCCCGGTCGTGCCGATCGAGTTCTCGGGCGATGCCTCCCAGTCCTTGCGAGACAGGTACATTTCGATCCACGAAGTGGTCGACGCGTCGAACTTCGCGCGCTGCTGCACCCGCGTGGGAGACCAGGTCGAACTGATCGGCCGGATCGTCCGGGTGGTCATGGGACCCGAGTCGCCCCTCGATACGGACTGCCTGCGCGTTGAATTCGGGGCAGATACCCAGGACCTGGTGTGCCTGAAGATCTGGCCCGAAGCGCTGGGCGGGCTCAAGGAGATCCCTGACCCGACGTGGGTCGGGCGCTGGCTGAGCGCAGTCGGCCTCGTCGAGCCCGTGCACAGTGAGGGCAGTGGAGTACGGCGCCGCAAGGACGTCTCCATTTCGATCACCGCTCAGTCGCAGTTGCAGCGGCTCGCCGAAGTCGAGGCAAGGCATCGCTTGCGCGGGTGCCGCCAACCGGCGGATGTCACGTCGGACAGCATGGCGAACGTGATCACGGACCGGGTCGTCACCGACGCCGTGACGCCGCCTTCATCCATCGCAGCACCCGGCGGCATACCGGCACGCAGCCGCTGGCGTGATGCGTCGAAGGGCGTGTCGCGCGGGTGGTGGTGGGTCTGTGCGGTCATGGTGGCGTCGGTGCTCGTGCATGCCGGTCTTGCGCTGTGGACCGCTCGCACGATCGTCCCGGAGTCGGGCCCGGCCGACGCTGGCGAGACCGATGCGCCGGGCCCGCCACCGACGCACAGCGTGCGTCCCGAGCCGGAGAGGGTGGTCGGCAGGCTCGAATCGCAGCAGAACCTGCAGCTGTCGTCACTGCCGCTGACGACGGCGGCCGGCACACTGGCGATCGCAAAGGCCACGGACGATGACCGGGCGAGCATCGTTTTGCTGAATGACGCGGCAATAGCAGGTCTCCGCGACGGCACGGTGTCGCTGGTTCATCGCACTGTGTACTCGGACCGTGACGTCATCGTTGGCTTCACGCAATGCAGTGACACGGCCGCTCCCTGCGCTCATCGGCAACCGTTCTGGCTGGAGCTGCGAGACGGCGCACCACCAAACCTGCGGCGGATGCCGGGCATGTGGGCCAGCACCGGCGCCGGGTCGGTGGCCGCGACGGAGGTTGGCGTGCAAGTCAATCTTGGAGTTTGGAACGGCGAGCGTCGAACCGCCGTCTTCACCGTCGCCGGCAACATCGTGATTACGCGGACACCGGAGCCACCCCGAGCGCTGAGTCGCGCGGATTGCACGACGGTGATCCAGTCGGCCGAGTCCTGCGCAACCAGCCGCGACTGCAGCTCGTTTGCGAACAGCGCTCAGCGAATCACGCCATCCCAGCGGACGCAACTCGTGCGCCTGTATCATGAATCGACCGGCCTGGACTACGCAGCGTTTGGTGCGCTGTGCGTGCGCAGCTGCGAACTCGGCCTGACGCCGAGTCACGGCTTCATCCGCAGGACTGTCTGCGCTGGCGCACAGCCCGGCCAGTGGTCTTCGATTGATCAGGCGGAAGGATTGCTGCGCTGAGATCGAACGAATCGGCGCGTGACCGGCCAGGCACTGCCAGTCACCGCCGTGCCCGAATCCCCGCGCGGCCGGAATGTTATAAGTCGCCCATGAACGACCTGAACCGATACCGGACCCAACGGGGTCCCATCCGCGCACCGCACGGCACGCAACTCACCGCCCGCAGCTGGCTCACCGAAGCACCGTTGCGCATGCTGATGAACAACCTCGACCCGGACGTCGCCGAACGCCCGGACGAACTGGTCGTCTACGGCGGCATCGGCCGGGCCGCGCGCGACTGGGAAAGCTACGACCGCATCGTGCGCTGCCTGCGCGAGCTCGGCGACGACGAGACGCTGCTGGTGCAGTCGGGCAAGCCGGTCGGCGTGTTCCGCACGCACGCCGACGCCCCGCGCGTACTGATCGCGAACTCGAACCTCGTCGGCCGCTGGGCCACGTGGGAGCACTTCCACGAGCTCGACCGCAAGGGCCTCATGATGTACGGGCAGATGACGGCCGGCTCGTGGATCTACATCGGCAGCCAGGGCATCGTGCAGGGAACCTACGAGACGTTCGTCGAGATGGGACGCCAGCATTACGGCGGCAATCTCGCGGGCAAGTGGATCCTCACCGCGGGACTCGGCGGCATGGGCGGCGCGCAGCCGCTCGCGGCCACGATGGCAGGCGCCTCGATGCTCGCGATCGAGTGCCGCCGGGATCGCATCAGGAAGCGCCTCGAGACGCGTTATCTCGACGTCGGCGTCGAATCGCTAGACGAAGCGCTCGAACTGATCGCACGTGCGGCTCGCGAGCGCGAAACGATCTCGGTCGGCCTGCTCGGCAACGCCGCGGAAGTGCTGCCCGAAATGTTACGGCGCGGGGTGCGCCCGGACGCCGTCACCGACCAGACGTCCGCGCACGACCCGGTCAACGGCTACCTGCCCGAGGGCTGGACGGTCGAGCAGTGGGACCGGACGCGAGCCAGTGATCCGGCGGCCGTCGCAAGCGCGTCGCGCAAGTCGATGGCAAAGCACGTGCGAGCAATGCTGGCCTTCCATCAGCTCGGCATCCCGACATTCGATTACGGCAACAATATCCGGCAGGTCGCGTTCGACGAGGGTGTAAGCAACGCATTCGACTTTCCCGGCTTCGTGCCCGCGTACGTGCGGCCGCTGTTCTGCCGCGGCATCGGCCCGTTCCGCTGGGCGGCGCTGTCCGGCGATCCCGAGGACATTCACCGCACCGACGCGAAGGTGAAGGAGATGATCCCCGACGATGCGCACCTGCATCGCTGGCTGGACATGGCACGCGAACGCATCCAGTTCCAGGGCCTGCCCGCGCGCATCTGCTGGGTGGGGCTCGGCCAGCGGCATCGGCTCGGCCTCGCCTTCAACGAGATGGTGAAGCGCGGCGAGCTCAAGGCACCGGTCGTCATCGGGCGCGATCACCTGGACTCCGGTTCCGTCGCCAGCCCCAATCGCGAGACCGAAGCGATGAAGGATGGCTCCGATGCCGTCGCGGACTGGCCGCTGCTCAATGCACTTCTGAATACGGCGAGCGGCGCGACGTGGGTGTCGATTCACCACGGCGGTGGCGTGGGCATCGGCTACTCGCAGCATTCCGGGGTCGTGATCTGCTGCGATGGCACCGATGCCGCGGCCCGGCGCATCGAACGGGTGCTCTGGAATGACCCGGCGACTGGCGTGATGCGTCATGCGGATGCGGGTTACGGGATCGCGATCGAGTGCGCGCGCGAGAACGACCTGAACCTCCCGTTCCTGGATTGAGGCCTTGCGAAGCCTCTGGCACCACCTCTCCCTCCTCACCTGCGACGATGAACGCCGCACGTTCGCGGACGGCGCGATCGTCACGGAAGGTGACACGATCACGTGGGTCGGCGCCGCGCGTGACTTGCCCGACGGCCTTGCACCCGATCGGACGATCGAGCTGGCCGGCCGCTGGGTGACGCCGGGCCTGATCGACTGCCACACGCACATCGTGTTCGGCGGCCAGCGTGCCGCGGAATTTGCGCGCCGCACCGCGGGTACGAGTTACGCGGATATCGCGCGTGAAGGGGGTGGCATCCTGAACACCGTACGCGCGACGCGCGACGCGGCAGTCGACGAGCTCGCACGACGCAGTGAGCCGCGGTTGCGTGCACTATTGCAGGAAGGCGTGACGACGGTCGAGATCAAGTCAGGATACGGGCTCGATTTCGCAGCGGAGCGTCGGATGCTGCTCGCAGCTCGCCTGCTGGAACAGCGTCTGCCGGTGACAGTCGTGACTTCGTTGCTGGCGGTCCATGCGACACCGCCCGAGTTCAAGGGTCGCGAGGACGACTACATCGAACTGGTCTGCCGGGACTGGCTGCCGCGCTTCGCGCGCGACCAAGGCCTGGTCGACATGGTCGATGCATACTGCGAAAGCATCGCGTTCAGCGCGCAGCAGTGCGACCGGCTCTTCACGGCAGCGAAAGTGCACGGCTGGCCGGTGCGGCTGCATGCCGAGCAGATCAGCAACATCGGCGGCAGCCGCATGGCCGCCCGACACGGCGCGCTCGCCTGCGATCACCTCGAGTACGCAGTCGAGGACGACGCGATCGAACTGGCGCGGGCCGGCACCGTCGCCGTGCTGTTGCCCGTTGCGTATTACGTGCTCGCCGATCCGCGCCTGCCACCGGTCGAACTTTTCCGCAAGCACGGTGTGCCGATGGCTGTCGCGAGCGATGCAAACCCGGGTTCGGCGCCGGGCGCGTCGCTGCTGACTGCCATGAACATGGCGCGTCGGTTGTTCGGCATGACGAGCAATGAAGTGCTCGATGGCGTCACCCGCAATGCGGCCCGCGCGCTGGGCCTGGGCGATCGCCATGGCCAGGTCGCCCCGGGCTTCCGCGCAGACCTCGCGGCGTGGTCGATCGAAACGCCGGACGAACTCGGCTACTGGATCGGCTTCAATCCGTGCAGCATGGTCGTGCGCGGCGGTGAGATCGTGCTGGAGCGGGACGCATGAACGAAACACACAACGACATGAGCGACTGGCGTGGCCGCGTGGATTCGATCGACGGCGATGCCGGTCGACGGTGGCACCAGGTCGTGCGGCCTGCGAGTGCTGCCGGAGGTCCGGGCATCGCCCTGCTCGGCCTGGCAAGCGACGCCGGGGTCCGCAGGAACCATGGCCGGGTGGGTGCCGCTGCGGGCCCACGCGCGCTGCGCAAGTATCTTGCGAACCTGGCCTGGCACGGCGATACGTCAACCTCGCTCTACGATGCCGGTGATGTCGTCTGCAAGGACGATGGACTCGAAGCCGCGCAGGCCGACTACGCCCGGCACGCCGCGCACCTGTTGCGAGCGGGTCACCGCGTCATCGGTCTCGGTGGCGGTCACGAAATTGCATGGGCCTCGTACCTGGGCATTGCCACCGCCTTCGCCGGTGACCCGCAGCTCGAGCGCCTCGGCATCGTCAATTTCGACGCGCATTTCGACCTGCGCGAGCCCGAGCAACCCGGCCGTGGCAGTTCAGGCACGCCGTTCCTGCAGATCGCTGCGGCACGCGCGGCGGCAGGACTCGGGTTTCGCTACCTGTGCCTCGGCATCAGCGAGACGGCCAACACCCCGGCGCTGTTTGCGCAGGCCGCGCGCCTCGGCGTCGAGCACGTGGCTGACGTGGAGATGGGTGATGCGGCCGTGGAATCGCAGCTGCGTGATTTCGTCGCAGGCTGCGACGGCATTTACCTGACGTTCTGCCTCGACGTGCTGCCCCCGGCGGTGGCGCCGGGCGTGAGCGCGCCAGCAGGTCTCGGAGTGCCGCTGCATCGGGCGATGGCACTGGTGCGCATGTTGCGCCGGGAATGCGGCAGCGCACGGGATGGCGACAAGTTGCTGCTGGCGGACATCGCGGAATACAGCCCCTGCCACGACACCCGCGACTCGCGCACCGCACGAACGGCTGCCCGGCTCGTCTACGAGCTGGCTGCGATCAGTCGGTAGGGAATGGGGCTTTTGCCGCGTCGCGGGGCCACGGCGTATCCTGCCCGTCCCGATCTTGGCCGCATGTGCGAAATCCCTGCAATGAAGCTGCAATCCGTCGCCTGTGTCACCGCCGTCGCGGCACTCCTGCTGGCCGGCTGCGACCGCCGCAAGGACGAACCCCCGCCCCGCCGGAGCCGCAGTCGGCTCCGCAGGCAGCAGACGCCGCCCACACGGCCGCGGGTCCGAGTCACCTGCCGCCCGGGATCGAATGGTTTGGCGGTGACGTCGATGCGGCGTTCGCCGCTGCCAAGGCGGCTGACAAGCCGGTGTTCCTGTACTGGGGCGCCGAATGGTGCCCTCCCTGCGCGCAGATCAAGACGACGATCTTCAGCAAGCGCGATTTCCAGGAGCGCTCACGCCTGTTCGTGCCCGTCTACCTCGACGGCGACACGGCCAGTGCGCAGAAGCACGGCGAGCGCTTCGGCGTGGTCGGTTACCCGACGATGATCCTGTTCAAGCCGGACGGGACGGAGATCACGCGGCTGCCGGGCGGCGTCGATGTCGCGCGCTACGCCAGGATCCTCGATGTCGCGCTCGCCGATGCGCGTCCCGTCAGCGCCATCCTGGCGGCCGCGCGCAGTGGCGGCCCCGTCACGTCGAACGACTGGAAGCTGCTGGCCTTCTACTCGTGGGGCACCGACAACGGCCACGTGCTGCCTGCCGACCAGGCACTGGCGACGTTCCGCGCGCTGGCGCGTCGCTGCCCAGCCGAGCTGCCGGCCGAATGCGCGCGGTTCTTCTTTGGCTACCTCGGCGCCGCTGCCGCTGCAGCGGAACCCGGGAAACCAGCGCTCGATGGCCTCGAGCGCGCCGATGCGCGCGGCAAGCTGCTGGCGCTGCTGCCGTCGCCTGCGGTCCAGGCGGCGAACGTCGACAACCTGCTGTACGGTCCGAAGGACGCGATCGGCGTCCTGTCGAGCGACGGCACTCCGGAGCGCACGCAACTCACGCAAGCCTGGCGAGATGCGCTCGGCCAGCTCGGCAGCGCCTCCCAGACGCTGTCGGCGTCCGAGGAGCTGCTGCGCGTTCGCGCGCGCGTGATGCTCGCCAAGCTCGACGCGCCGGACACAGCGCTGACGACGGCACTGCTCGACGAGGCACGGCAGGCAGTCGCGCACGTCGATGCCGTCACACCGACGGGGTATCCGCGCCAGGCGGCCATCAATGCGGCAGCAAACCTCTACTGGGAAGCCGGCCTCGAAGCCGAGGCCCGCACGCTGCTCACCGCCGAACTCGAAAAATCCAGCTCGCCTTACTACTTCATGCTCGACCTCGCCGAGCTCGCCGCGAAGGCGGGCCGCAAGCAGGAAGCCGTGGACTGGCTGGCGCGCGCGTATGCCGGTGCAAAGGGACCGGCCACTCGCTTCCAGTGGGGCTACAACTACCTGGTGGGCCTGCTCGAGATGACTCCCGAGGACGTGCAGGGTATCGAGCGCGCCGGTCTCTCCGTGCTCGACGAGCTTGACGGCTCACCCGACGCGTTCTACCAGCGCACGCGCATGCGGCTCGAACAGCTCGACACGAAGCTGCTGGAATGGGGCCGGACCGGCGCGGCGGAGAAGGTGATCGACGCCCTGCGCGCGCGCACCAGCGAAATCTGTCGCAAGCTGCCCGAGAATGACGCGGGTCGCGCGAACTGCGAGAAATTCCTCACGGCGAAAGCGCGTCCCACTCAGGCCGCGTGATTGCATACATCACGGCCGCACGCTCCTGCTCGCTGCGGCCGGCGATGACGTCGTCCTGGTAGACGAATTCGGCAACGCGCCGCAGGCCGCACTTTGCCATGACATGCTGCGAGGCCGTGTTGCCAAGCAGGGTGCGGGCCGAAATGCGCTCGATGCCCAGTCCATCGAATCCGTGCTCGAGCAGTGCACGGGTGCCTTCGGTCGCATACCCCTGGCCCCAGGTCGAACGCCTGAAGCGGTACCCGAGTTCCACGTACTGCGGCTCGATGCGGTCGTCGCGGAGGTGGAACCAGCCCAGGAACTCGCCGGTGGCCCGACTCTCGGCCGCGAAATACCCGAGTCCAGGCTGCGCTTCGTAGATGGCAAACCAGCGCGGCAGGTAGGTCTCGACGTAGGCCGATCGAGGCGTGGGCTTGCCATAAGTGATGTAGCGCATCACCTCCGGGTCCGCATCGAGCGCCGCCAGCAGGTCCGCGTCCGCCGCAACGAATCGGCGCAGCCGCAGCCGGTCCGTCTCAAGTACGATGTGCACGGTCACAACTCCACCCACGCGCCCTCATGAGCGTCGAAGTCTACGATTTCCGCAGCGACAACGTCGGTGGCGTCGCCCCCGAACTGCTCGCGGCCCTGGTGGCCGCGAACCATGGCGCGGCCGCACCCTACGGCGATGACGATTTCACGCGGGCCATGACGACGCGGTTTCGCGACGCGTTCGAACACCAGGGACTGGTGGCGTTTCCGCTGGCGACCGGTACGGGCGCAAACTGCGTCGCGCTCGCCGGCATTGCCAAT
The DNA here is from genome assembly GCA_963743995.1 of uncultured Gammaproteobacteria bacterium. Lineage (GTDB taxonomy): Bacteria > Pseudomonadota > Gammaproteobacteria > Steroidobacterales > Steroidobacteraceae > RPQJ01. Next base: position 233,385 of record CAVUSC010000005.1, read on the forward strand.
CCGTACGGCGCGATCTACTGCCACGAGACGGCGCACATCAACGTCTACGAATGCGGCGCACCCGAGCTCTTCACGGGCGCGAAACTGGTCGGCCTGCGCGGTGCCGATTACAAGCTGGATGCAGCGCAGCTCGATGCGGAACTGGCGCTGGCCGGGCTCGGCAACCCGACGCGCGTGCAACCGTTCGCCCTCAACATCACGCAGCCGACCGATTTCGGCACGCTCTATACCGTCGAGGAAATCACCGCGCTGTGTGCTGTCGCCCACCGGCACGGGTTGCTCGTCCACCTCGATGGCGCGCGCTTCGCCAATGCCATCGCCGCACTCGGGTGCACTCCGGCCGCCATGACATGGCGCGCCGGGGTCGACATCGTCTCGTTCGGCGCCACCAAGAATGGCGCGATGAATGCCGAGGCCGTGCTCGTGTTTGATCCTGCAGTTGCCGCACGGGTGCCGTACCTGATGAAGCGCGGTGGCCAGGTCGTGTCGAAGGCGCGCTTCCTGTCGGCGCAGCTCGATCGCTACCTCGCCGATGATCGCTGGCTCGAGCGTGCGCGGCAGGCCAATTCGAACGCCGCCCGCCTCGCGCAGCGACTGAACGCGATTCGCAGCGTCGAACTGATCGGCCAGGTCGAGATCAACATGTTGTTCGTCCGGCTGCCGCCGCCAGCGGTCGACGCACTGGATCACGGGCCGTTTCGTTATTACAAGCTCGGACGCGAGCAACGGTTCGTCTGCCGGCACGACCAGGAATCCGCAGGCATGGACCTGCTGGTCACGACCATCGAACGGGCGCTCGCATGAGACGCGCCACGCGGCCTGCTGTCGTGTCCCTGGCGCTGTGTGCCGGACTCATCGGTGGGATGCAGTTGGTGACACCGGTCGCGCGTGCGCAGTCGCTCGAAACGATCCCTTTGCACAACCGCATGGCAGAAGACCTGCTGCCGATCCTGCTACCGCTGGTGCCGCCGGGCTCGGTCATCACCGGCACCGGCGCCGTTCTGTTCGTGCGCACGGATGAGGCGACACTGCAGCAACTGCGCGAGGTCGTCGCGAACCTGGACCGTGCGCCACGGCAATTGCTGATCACGGTCGGCCAGGGCACGAATGTGCAGGGCAACGGCACGTCCGTGCGCGGCTCCGGCACGATCGGCTCGGGCGACGTGCAGGTCGGTGTCAACCGGCCGCCTGCACCCAGCGCTGGCGGACAAGTCACCGTTCGCAGTGGCACGGCAAGTGCTGGACTGAGCAATGTCTCGAGCGTGCGCGCACTCGAGGGCTACGAGACGTACGTCGCGATAGGCCAGTCCCGTCCGTTCACGTCCACGACCGTCACCGGGGGCGGGCACTTCCCGCCCGTCGTCTCGCAGTCGACCGAGTTCCACGACGTGCAGACGGGGTTCTACGCTACGCCGCGCCTCAGCGGCGACCGCGTGACGCTGCAGATTTCACCACGTCAGCAGCGATTGACGAGCGAAGCGCGCAATGCGCCCGTGGCAACCGCCAGCGTCACTACGACGGTGAGCGGACGACTCGGCGAATGGCTGCCGATTGGAGGCTCCGTCGATGAGGCCAGCGCGTCCAGCGGTGGCCTGGCCACGCGGGACAGGCGTTCCGATTTGACGCAATACTCGGTATGGGTCAAGGTGGACGAATTGCGCTGACTGCGCCCAGTCGCTCGCCCGGACCCAAGCCAGCAATGGCGATCGAATCACAACGCAAGTTACCCCTGGACGGCCTGTCCATCGCGGTCGTGGGTGCGGGCCGGATCGGCTCGGAACTCACCCGTAACCTCGGGCTGATGGGCATCGGGCGCATCGACGTGTTCGAACGCGATTGTCGCGTCGCCGATCCCTTGCGCAACCGCTACTCCGTGCACGACGGCGACTTCTGGGACACGCTCACGCTCGCCCGCCTGCAGGCGTATGACTTCGCCGTCTGCACCATCGACGATCACACGGCGCGACTGCGCATGAATCGCAAGTGCCTGGTCGCCAACGTGAACCTGGTCCAGGCCTGGACGGAAGGCTCGCTCGCGATCGTCGGCGCCTACCCCTTCGGCGCACTGGTTGAGTCCGCCTGTTTCGAATGCGAAGCATCGCGCACGTCCGCGCCGCTGCCCATCGCCACGCTCAAGCTGTCGGTGGAGGCGGCGCCTGCAACACCGGCCACCCGGATTGCAACGGCCAGTGTCGCCGGAGCGCTGGCCGCTGCGTTGATCGCGCGCATCGCCGCTGGTTCACACGGCGCAGTGGCGCGACGTGCCACGCTCGACGCCACGCTCGGCCAGGGCTCGTCGTTCGAGATCCGGCGCGACCCGCACTGCCAGCGTTGTGGCTCGCTGCAGCGACCGGTGTCGATCGTGCAGACGCGCAATCGCTGGGACGTTTCGGCGGTGGTCGCGGAATTGTGCCCGGAAATGCTCAACCAGCCGCTGCAACTCAGCGACGACATCGAGGGCCTGTCGGTGGAATCGTGCTGCGTGCGCGGACTGGCGGCGCGCTTTCACGGGGGCCCGGTCCCGGCCAAGTTCGCGCTGACAGGGTTCGGTGGCCGGACTGTCTGCCTCGACTTCGAGGATTGCGAGCAAGACGCGGCGCCCGCCATGGCGCGAGCCGCAGCCCACCGTCACCCCACCTGGTCAGGGTCGGGCAGGCGTTGATGCTGCAGGCTGTGCCGGCGCAGCCGCCGGCTGGACACTGAGTCCCGACGACGGCGAAACCGGCGGCGGCGAGTTGATGACCTCGAATCGGTCCGCGAAATAGCCCGTTTCGCCGAAGCACGTGGTCGGCAGGCCGCGGTGCTCTTTGTAGTGAATCCGCAGCTGCTGCCCGACAGCCTTGTGCAATTGCTCGGCGACGGCCGGATCACGCACGCTGAAATACCAGATCTGTGGCGCGACGCCGCCCACGACGTATTGCGCGAGTTCGCCCTCGTACGTCTTGCAGATCCAGCCGCGTTTCGAGAACTTCTGCAGCACTCCGGCACGCTCGCCTTCGGAGTAGCTCCACCACAGCATGAACAGCGTGTAGAGGCCGATCAGGATCAGCGCGCCAATCAGGCTGCCCCAGAAGAACGACTTGAAGCTGCGGCGCGGCGGCTTGAGTGGTGGCGAGGACGGCGTCACAGCAGGGGCCTGCGTCGATGAACTGGCAGCGGCGGGCATCTCGGCCATGGTTGGTTTCCCGTGTTTATTCGTTCTGGCCCGCGCGCCCCACGTTGCGCGGCAGCGCGAATCCTACCAGACGACCGCCCCCCTTCTAGGGCGTGCCTGCCATGAAGGAATTGATGCGCTCGACGACGTAGGAATGAAACGGGTTGCTGCGCTGCCGGGTCAGCATCCAGTTCGGCACGTTCAGCACGCCGTTCTCGCCGCGGATCTCGAGCCTGCCCAGTTGGATGTGACGGTCCGACGCCGGTGCAGCATAGCCATAGAGCGGATCGTCGGGCGGAAACGGCAACGCGACGTGCGACAACGAAAAGACGTTGCGGGGCCAGGCCAGTTCGAGCGGTCGCTCCGTCGTCGGGCCTCCGAGTGCGGGTGACCGTCGCTCCAGCACCTGCAGCGTGTCGGACGTCGCGTTGGAGACCAGGGTCAGTGCGAACGGGCGCTGTGCCTGTGCCAGCAACCGCCGCGTGAGTGGCGCGGGATCGGCAATCAGCATAGGTTGCACGATCGACAGGCGATTCACGTCAAACAGCACGAGTTCGTGACCGTCGGGTGCAAGCCGGCTGAGCAGCGAATCAGTGACGGCAGACGCCTGCACGGTAGAGTCAACAGTGGAGACGAACGCGAGAATCGGTGGCATGTCGCGCAGCGGACCCTTGCTTGCACTCGCGGCCAGTCGCCGGGTGAGGCGACTGGTGAATCGCTGTGTCACTCCAGCCGCGTTGAAGCTGAACGACTGGTACTTGTACGGGTCGACTTCCAGTTCGATCTGTTGCCACGCGGCGCGGCCGAAGCCCTGCAGGTCGGACAGTCCCGTGCGAATGCGGCCGATGGCGGCGAGCCGGGTGATGCCGATGGCGGGCGAGATCAACACCAGCCCCGCGGGTCGCGGCAAGGTGAGGTCCGTCCTCGCGTCGAGCGCGTAGCTGACGGCCAGCGCGGCGCCGTTGGAATACCCGATCATGTGTATCGGCTTTGCTGTGCCCAGGGAAGCGCGCAGGTCCCGCATCGCGAGCTGCGTCGCCGCCTCGAGGTCTGCCGCTTCGAACGTCACCAGGCCCGCTGGCGCCGTACCGTGCCCCGGCAGGCGCAGGCCAACGACCCGATACCCGCGCTTCACCAGCGCGCGGCCGAAACTGCGCAGGCTGTAAGGTGAGTCCGTCAGGCCATGCAGCAACAGCACTCCGCCGACGGGATCGCCCGCGGGTTGCAGGATGAACGTGCGGTTCCAGTTGAACGACCACACGTTCGGATCGCTGAGACTGCCGGGATTGAACCGGTTGTATGGCGACCGGTGGGCTGCTTCGAGGTCCCCGGAAATCTCAGTCCGGACTTGGTCCAGAAGCAGTCGCTCGCGCGCGCGGTATTGCGCGAGCGTAGTGACACGCCCTGCCGTGTAGTCGGAGGCGGTGAATTCGGAGGTGAGGCGCACGCGGTGCCAGGGCATAAGCTCGGGCCCGGCCCACAGGAAATGCAGGTAAAACCCGACCCCGACGAGCAGTAACGCCGTCAGCGTCGAGCCCGCCGTGCGGCCCAGCCAGCGCAGTACTGCGCGCATGAATCTGTCCCCTGCGTTCCCGGAATCGGTCCAGTGAATCATAGTCGGTTTGCCTTGTGTCTCGTAAAACCCGAATGGTCGGGAGTGGCGTAAGGCGCGAGCATTCAGGTCGTTATCCAGGGTTGCCCCCGTGGGCGCGACGATCGGGAGATGGAACGAATCACGGCAGCAGAGGCTGAAGCCACGGTAGCGACCGCTGTTTCGCCAGTATCCGGTTCACGCGCGTTCGAGTTTTCCGACCGCCTGCGGGAAGCCGCGGACCTGTTGCACGCGCAGGGGGCCAATCCCTATCGGGTGGCGGCATATCGCAAGGCAGCCGACTCGATCGGGCGCTTACCCGCCGCAGAGATCGTGGCGCTCGTCGATCACGAAGGCGTCGAAGGCCTCGATCGCCTGCCGCACGTCGGGCGAGGGATTGCCACCGCGATCGTCGAAATGGTACGAACCGGTCACTGGTCGCAGCTCGAACGGTTGCGCGGCACTTGCGATCCCGTCGCCCTGTTCACCGTGGTGCCTGGACTTGGACACCGCCTGGCCGAGCGTATCCACGAAGAACTGCACCTCGACACGCTGGAAGGGCTCGAACTCGCCGCGCATGACGGCCGGCTGGAGAACGTGCCGGGTGTCGGGCCGCGTCGCGCCGCAGCGATCCGTGCCAACCTGCACGCGATGCTCGTTCGTGGTCGTGACATCGGCACCCCGCCGCCCGCCGCCCTCGGTCCCGTGCCTGCCGTCGGAGCACTGCTGGCGATCGATCGCCAGTACCGCGAGCAGGCAGCCGCCGACACGCTGCCGACCATCGCGCCGATTCGATTCAACCCTTCGCAGGAAGCGTGGCTGCCGGTGCTGCACGCGGAACGCGATGGCTGGCAGTTCACCGCGCTGTTCTCGAATACGGCCCAGGCGCACCAGCTGAAGCGCACCCGGGACTGGGTGCGAATCTTCCACTACGACTCGGAGAACTCCGAAGGCCAGCACACCGTGGTCACCGAGACCCACGGAGCCCTTGCGGGCAAGCGTGTCGTGCGTGGACGCGAGGCCGAGTGCCGCGCGTACTACGCCTGAGGTGCGACGATCTCAACGCGGCGGCGATTCGAGGCGCGGCCCGTCTCCTGGTCCGTCCGGGTACAGCCGTCCCGCTCCGGCGAAGCGCTCGCGATAGTACGACTCGTCCAGGCTCGCCTCACCCACGTTCCTGCCCGACTGCGGTGCGTGCACGAAGCGGCGTTGCCCCGTGTAGATACCGACGTGCGTGACTTCACGGCTGCCCGGGACGAGGCGGAAGAACACGAGGTCACCCGCACGCAGCAAATCCGGATCGATCTTGCGTGCGGCGGCGAATTGCGCCGCCGCTGTTCGCGGCACGCCGATGCCTGCGCGTGCATGTGCATACGTGACGAGGCCACTGCAGTCGAAGCCGCGGGCGGGATCCGCACCGCCGTAGCGATACGCAGCGCCCACTTGCGCCAGCGCCTGTCGTGCAATCACAGCCCCCATGCCCTGTTGAGCCGTCGATGACGGTGCGCCTGCCGCAGGTTCGGCAGGCATGCCGGGCCGAAATGGCGCACACCCCGTGACCAGCAGCGCCAGCGCCAGCAGAACCATGCCATGCACCAGCGTGCGACCGCATCCGCGAACGTGCCTCATCGCCCGAACTCACTCACCGGGAGGCCGCACCTTGCGTGTCGGCGTCGCGGCATAGGGATCGTCCGGCCAGTAGTGTTTCGGGTAGCGGCCCTTCAGCTCCTTCCTCACTTCGACGTAGCCGCGGGCCCAGAAACTCGCCAGGTCGCGCGTCACCTGCACGGGGCGTCGCGCCGGCGAGAGCAATTCGAGCGTCACCGGCACACGGCCGTCGGCGAGACGCGGCGACTCCATCCAGCCGAACACTTCCTGCAACCTGACCGCCAGTGCGGGCGCCGCACCGGAATAGTCCACGGCAATCCGCGAACCGCTCGGCACCGTCAGGTGCGTCGGGGCCCATTCGTCGAGGCGACGCTGCGCGTTCCAGTCGAGCAGGCCATGCAGTGCACCGCGCAGATCGACGCGCGCCAGGTGATCGCGGCGAGTCACGCCGTCGAGCCACGGCGCCAGCCAGTGATCGAGCGATGCGAGCAATGCAGCGTCGGACACATCGGGCCATTCGGCAGCCTGTTCCGGCGTCGTCGCGCTGTTGCGGATCAGAGTGATCCGTGCCCGCCATTGTTGCAGGTCCCGGGTCCACGGCAGGCAGCCGAGCCCAAGTTCGCGAATGCCGGCGAGCATCGCTGCACGCGTATCCGCTTCGACTCCACCGCGCAACGGACGCTCCTCGAGCACCAGCGCACCGAGGCGCTTTACCCGGCGCGAAATCACGGCTCCCGTCCGGGAGTCCCAGGCCACTTCGTCCTGCTCCTTGATGAGCGAGCCGAAGTGCCTCTCCAGCAGCGTGCGGTCGAGCGGTGCCGCAAGGTACAGCTTCGCTTCGCGTTCACCCGCATCGATCTCGGCGGCGACGATGATTTCACTGCGGGCAAGCGCCGACGGGCCCGGCAGGACCGCACCGCGACCCTGGCTCAGCAGGTAGCGGCCAGACTCGCCACCGCGTGCCATGCCGATGCGATCGGGGTAGGCAAACGCCAGCAAAACTCCGACAGCCTGGTCGCGCGCGAGCTGCGGGTGACGCGGCTTGCGCGCCGCACTGTCGCGGCTGACGCGCCGTGCAAGCAGTTCACTGGAGCGTCGCACTTGCTGCAGTGCCCTGCCATCGACCGCGCAACCCGCGGGCGCCGGAGCGCCGCGCAGGACATCGACGCGATGCCGCAGGTCGGGGTCACGCGACATGCCCTGTGCACGCAGCGGATCGCGCTCACTGACGAGACCCGCGATGTCGCAGGCCAGTTCGGCGAGGCCCAGCGCCGCACCGCGTTCGATCATGTGGGCGAGGCGCGGGTGTGTCCCAAGTCCTGCCATGCGGCGCCCGATCGGGGTTGCCTGTCCGCGCTCGTCGATCGCTTCGAGCCGCCGCAACAGTTCCCCAGCCTGCGCCATCGTCGCGAGCGGCGGCGGATCGAGCCAGGCCAGCGAGTGCGGATCACTCGCACCCCAGCACGCGAGTTCCAGTGCGAGCGGCGCGAGGTCGGCCTCGAGAATTTCCGGCACGGCTTGCGCCGACAGCGCGGCATGCGCCGACTCGGACCACAGCCGATAGCACACGCCGGGAGCCGTGCGTCCCGCCCGGCCGCGACGCTGGTCGGCTGATGCGCGGGAAATCGCAACGGTTTCGAGGCGACTCATGCCGCTGTTGGGGTCGAAGCGTTGCCGGCGCTCCAGGCCAGCATCGACGACGATGCGCACGCCTTCGATGGTGAGGCTCGTCTCGGCAAGATTCGTCGCGATGATGACTTTCCGGCGCCCCGCAGGCGCGGGACGCAACGCCGCGTCCTGTGCCGCGGCGTCCAGATCACCATACAGCGGCAGCACCTGCAGCGACGGATCGCCGGCGCCAGCGGCAACGGCGTCGCAACAACGCCGGATCTCCGCGGCCCCTGGCAGGAAGACCAGCACGTCGCCCGGGTCGGACTCCAGCGCCCGCAGGACGACGCGAGCGGCCCGTTGCTCGATGGGTTCGGGCCAGCGGTTCACACCGACGGGCGCGGGCGCCGAGTATTGCGTCGTGACGTCGAATATGCGGCCTTCCGAACGCACTGAGCCCGCGCCTCCGAGCACCGTTGCCACCGCTGCGCCATCCAGCGTGGCCGACATGACGAGCAGTCGCAGTTCATCGCGCAGGTGGCGCTGTGCATCGAGTGCCAGCGCGAGGCCGAGGTCCGACTGCAGATTGCGTTCGTGGAACTCGTCAAAAATCACGCAGCCGACGTCCTCGAGCGCGGGATCGTCCTGCAGGCGGCGCGCGAGGATGCCCTCCGTGACCACCTCAATGCGGGTCGCGGCACTGACGCGCGTTTCGAGCCGCGTGCGGTAACCGATGAGCTGGCCCGGCTCGGAGCCCGCAATCTGGGCCAATCGCCTTGCGACTGCGCGCGCTGCGATCCGGCGCGGCTGCAGCATGACGATGCGCTTGCCGGCGCCCAGCCAGGGCTCGTCCAGCAAAGCGAGCGGGACGACCGTGCTCTTGCCCGCGCCTGGCGGCGCCACGAGCACCGCATTGCGATGCGCACGCAAGGCCGACCGGAGGGCCGGCAGCACGTCGAGGATCGGGGTGGCGGGCAGTGCAAAGCTCAAACGACGGGCGTCCCTGTGACTAACGCGCCGGCAATGTGCATGATTGACCCATGGAAGGGAACAGCGTGTGGATGTGGGGCCTCGCCGTGCTCATGGTGCTCGGCGGACTGGCGGGTGCCGTGCTACCGGCGTTGCCGGGTGTGCCGCTCGTGTTCGGCGGGCTGGTGGTGGCGGCGTGGGCCGACGACTTTCAGCGCGTCGGCTGGATCACGCTGACGTTGCTTGGCGTGCTGACGGTCGCCTCGTTCGCGATCGATTTCGCTGCCACGGCGATGGGTGCGAAACGGGTCGGTGCCTCCAGGCTTGCGATCGTCGGTGCCGCATTGGGCGCGCTCGGCGGCATTTTCCTCGGCATTCCAGGGCTGATCCTGGGGCCGTTCGTCGGTGCGGTCGCTGGTGAAATGCTGTCGCACGGCGAGTGGCGCAAGGCCACGCAGGCGGGACTCGCGACTTGGATGGGCCTGCTGTTCGGCACGCTGGCGAAGCTCGCGCTCGTGTTCACCATGCTCGGGATCTTTCTCTTCGCGTACCTGGTCGGCTGACCTTTGCCCGACCTGTGCCGATAGCTCGCTTCGCGCAGAACTCGTGGCACGCACGTCGTCGCGACAGCGTGACCGGTTCCGTTGCCCTGGGGCGGACACGCCGTAAATACGTCCCTGTAGGTGGACCGTACCCCTCGGACTGGACCATTTTTGAGCGGAAGTTGATACGCTGACTGGGCCTTCCCAAGGAGAAGGTTCATGTCTAACCGCCGATTTTCCTGGCAGTTTCGAGTCCAGCTTTGCAGCGATATCCGCAGCGGCGTGGTCACTCGCTCGGCGGCCCAGCGCAAGCACCGGTTGTCCGGTCAACTGATGACGCTCTGGCTCGGTCAGTTTGACCGTGGCGAGCTGTCCCAAGAGGTGGCTGAACCCACCTTGGAGGACGAGCGTGAGCTCACGATCGCTGCCCTTCAGCGCAAGGTGGGCGAGCTCACCATGCAGATTGACCTGCTTAAAAAAACACCACGCTGCGGACTCGTGCGCAGCAACGATCCCTCGTTGATCATCACCGGGCCGCCGGCGGCTCGATCCGACGGGGATGCGCCATGATCGGGTTGGCGCGAAGCACCTTCTATTACCGCTCGCGCGGGGGCGATCGAGAGGCTTCAGATGCCCAACTGCTCGAGCTGATTGATGCGATCCAACGCGAGTCCCCCAGCTATGGGGTGCGACGGGTGCATGCGGAGCTGCGTCGCCGGGGCGTGACGGTGAACCACAAGCGTGTGTGGCGCGTCATGCACGAGTTTGGCCGCATGGCGGCACGCTCACGAAGGTTCCTGCGCCGTCCGCCCACCGCCACGATCGTCTATCCCAACCTCTACCGTAACCGCATCCCGCAGGCACTCGACCAGGTATGGGTGGCTGACCTCACCTACATCCGGCTGCACTACGGGTTTTGCTATCTGGCGGCGATCCTCGACGCCTGCAGTCGCAAGGCGATCGGCTACGCCCTCTCGCGCAGCGTGGATGCGCAACTCACGCTGGCTGCGCTGCGGGCGGCGATCGAGCGGCGACGGCCGCCGCCGGGGTGTATCCACCACAGCGACCAGGGCGTGCAGTACGCGTGCGCCGAGTACCGCAATGCCTTACAGGCGCACGGCCTGCGTGGCTCGATGAGCGCGAAGGGCTACCCCTACGACAACGCCCAGATCGAGAGCTTCATGAAGACGCTGAAAAGCGAGGAGGTCTACCGGGCCGACTACGCCCGGTTCGAGGACGTTGTGCGGCGGCTGCCGCACTTCATCGATGAGGTCTACAACGCCCGACGCCTGCACTCGGCGCTCGGCTATCGCCCACCCAACGAGTTCGAGGCCCACTTAGCCCAGAAAGCGTCCTAACCGACCGCCTCGGTGTCCAGATGACGGGGTACAGTCCACCTACAACGACGTATTTACCGCGTGTCCCCTTGAAACGGCCACGGGACCGCTCACGCCGCGACAGATATGCGCGCTACCCGCGCACCATCCGGTTGTCGACGAGCTGCGCGACTACGCCCGGATCCGCCAGCGTCGAGATATCGCCGAGCGCCTCGTGCTCGTTCGCCGCGATCTTGCGCAGGATGCGCCGCATGATCTTGCCCGAACGCGTCTTCGGCAGCCCCGGCGCCCACTGGATGTAATCGGGCGTCGCGATCGGGCCAATCTCGCGCCGCACCCACTCCCGCAGTTCCTTGCGCAGCTCCTCCGTCGGTTCGGCGTCGTGCACGAGCGTGACGTAGGCGTAAATGCCTTGCCCCTTGATGTCGTGCGGACAACCGACGACAGCCGCTTCGGCCACCTTGGAGTGGGCCACCAGCGCACTCTCGATCTCGGCCGTGCCCAGGCGATGACCCGCGACGTTCAGCACGTCGTCGACGCGACCCGTGATCCAGTAGTAACCGTCGGCATCGCGCTTGGCACCGTCACCGGTGAAGTAACGACCCGGAAACGTACGGAAGTACGTGTCGATGAAGCGCTGGTGATCGCCGAACACCGTGCGCATCTGGCCCGGCCAGCTGTCGTTGAGCACGAGGTTGCCTTCGTTCGCGCCGTCGAGCGGTGCGCCATCGTTGTCGACGAGGCCCGGTTGCACGCCGAAGAACGGCTTCGTCGCGGAGCCCGGCTTCTGGTCGATTGCGCCCGGCAGCGGGCTGATCAGGATGCCGCCGGTTTCCGTCTGCCACCACGTGTCGACGATCGGGCAGCGCCCATCCCCGACGACCCGGTGATACCACTCCCACGCCTCGGGATTGATCGGCTCGCCGACAGTCCCGAGCAGGCGCAGCGTGGAGCGCGCATGCTTCTTCACCGGCGCATCGCCTTCGCGCATCAACGCGCGCAGCGCCGTGGGTGCGGTGTAGAAGATCGTGACCTTGTGCTTGTCGCAGACCTGCCAGAAGCGGTCCGGACCCGGGTAGCTCGGCACGCCCTCGAAAATCAGTGACGTCGCACCGTTGGCTAGCGGCCCGTACACGACATAGCTGTGACCCGTGACCCAGCCGACGTCGGCCGTGCACCAGTACACGTCGTCCTCGCGCAGGTCGAATACCGCCTCGTGGGTGAGCGCGGCGTAGACGAGGTAACCGCCGCTCGTGTGCAGCACGCCCTTTGGCTTGCCGGTGGAGCCTGACGTATACAGGATGAACAGCGGGTCTTCGGCGTCGACCGCGACCGGCTCGCACTCATCGGCCTGCGCATCGACCAGCTGGTCGTACCACCGGTCGCGGTGATACATCGCGACCGTCGAGCCCGTGCGCTTGACGACCAGCACGTGCTGGACCGTTTCGGTGCCCGGCGCCGACAGCGCCTGGTCCACGTTCGCCTTCAGCGGCACCTTCTTGCCGCCGCGCACGCCCTCGTCTGCCGTGATCACGACGGTCGAAGCGCAGTCCGCAATGCGCCCGGCCAGTGAATCGGGCGAGAAGCCGCCGAAAACCACGGAGTGGATCGCACCGATGCGGGCGCACGCGAGCATTGCGACGGCCGCTTCGGGAATCATCGGCAGGTAGATCGTGACACGGTCACCCTTCTGCACGCCGAGGCTCTTCAGCGCGTTCGCGAGCTTGCAGACGCGGTGATAGAGCTCGCGATAAGTGACGTGCTGCGAGACCTCGGGGTCGTCGCCTTCGTAGATGAACGCCGTCTTGTCGCCGCGCGTCGCGAGATGGCGGTCGAGGCAGTTGTACGAGACGTTGAGCTTGCCGTCGTAATACCAGCGGATGCGGAAGTCCCTGGCGTCGAAGCTGACGTCCTTCACTTTCGTGTACGGCTGCACCCAGTCGATGCGCTGACCCATGCGGCCCCAGAAGGCGTCCGGCTCGGCAATCGATTCGGCATAGGCCTTCGCGTAATCGTCCTTGCGGTAACGGGCGCCCGCCGCGAAGCTCGCCGGCACTTCGTACAACTGCTTGTGCATCGTCAGACTCCCCCTGTGCCCGGGCGGTTGCCGGGTCGCGTCACTGTCAATCGAGCGCTGCTCGCACGCGTGCGGCGTGCCCTGCAAGCACGGCGTTATCTGCCATGTCGCGCGCGTGGAAACGAAGGTCGAGACCCTCGTGGCGCGGCACGACGTGGAAATGAATGTGAAAAACGGACTGGCCCGCGGCACGTCCGTTCAGCTGCGCGACCAGCAGGCCCGGCGCGTCGAACGCCTGCTTGACGGCTTTCGCCACCCGCTGGGTGGTCAGGATCGTCGCCGCAAGCGCGTCCGGTGGCAGATCGAGGATGTTCTCCGCCGGCGCCTTCGGGATTATCAGCGTGTGGCCGTCTGCCTGCGGCATCACGTCCATGAACGCAAGCGTGTGCGCGTCCTCGAAGACTTTGTGCGACGGGACCTCGCCCCGCAGGATGCGCGCGAAAATGTTGTTGCTGTCGTAAGCCATGGTCTGTGGATCCCCGCTCCCCGGTCTGCCTTGGCCGAGTATAGCGGCGGTCCGGCGACGCCCCGGCCGGCATTCGACCAAAGGATGAGACTGGTCGATTACTGCCCGAAAACCCACTGCACGAGGGCCGCCTGGATCGCTTCGCCCGGACCTTGCGCAGCGGTGGGGTGATTGAGGATGACGACGGTCACGAAGGTCCGCCCGCTCGCGGCATTGACGAAGCCGGCGAGTGCCGAGACTTCGTCGAGCGACCCGGTCTTCATGCGCAACCGGCCCTGCATTTCGGGCGCCTTGAATCGACGCTTGAGGGTGCCGTCGGTCGCGGACAGCGGCAGCGACGCGGCAAACTCGGGCATGTACTGGCTGCGATGGGCGGCCAGCAGCACCTCGGCCATCGTCGCGGCACTGATGCGTTCGTTGCGGGAGAGCCCCGAGCCGTTCTCGAGCACGAGGTCCGGCGCTGCGATGCCACGCTGGGCGAGGAACGCCATGACCGCGTCGCGACCAGCAGCAGTCGTCGCCGGGCGGCCGGGGTAGCGTTCGGCGCCCATCGTCAGGAACAGCGCGCGCGCCATCGAGTTGCTCGAGTACTTGTTGACGAGCCGGATCACCTCGGCCAGCGTCAGCGATTCGTGCGTGTACAGCAGTTTCGCGTCCGCCGGCAGCGCGCCGAGGCGCATGCCGCCGCCGATCGTACCTCCCGCCTGCTGCCAGAACGCGCGGAACAGGCCGTACGCAAAATCGGGCGCCTTCATGACGGCACGCGGCACCGAGAACTGCCCGCACCCCGCTGCGTAGCGGCCCCCGAGTTCGATGCGGTTGCCGGTCGGGCCTTCGGGCATCGCGACCACGATGCCGCCGGCGCCCCGCTTGCACGCGCCCGGATTGAGGCGGACGTTGTTGTCGAGCGCGAGGTTCGCGGGCCAGGGGTTTGCACTGACCCGCACGGAACCAGTGGCCGCATCCGGTACCGCGTTGATGGTGACGGTCTGGAAATTCACCAGCAATGCATCGGGCAGCACGTTGTACGTGCGGTACGGGAGGTTGTCGAAAGCGCCACGATCGTCGCCCATGGACGCGAAGTAGCTGTTGTCGATGACGACGTCGCCCGCGATGCGGGCGACACCGGCCTGGCGCAGGCCGCTGACGAAGGCCCACCAGCGTTCCTGCACCATGAACGGATCGCCGCCGCCCACCAGCACGAGGTTGCCTTCGAGCACCTGGTCCCGGATCGGGCCTGTGGCGTACGCGCGGGTCCGCCAGGTGTAGGCCGGCCCGAGGGATTCGAGCGCGGAGAAAGTCGTGACGACTTTCATCGTCGACGCCGGATTGCGCGGCACGGTTGAGTTGAAGCTGACCAGGGGCTCGTCGCGGCCGACCTCGCGCACGAACACGCTGAGGCTGGTGCCCGGCACCTTCTGCCGCTTCATGGCCTGCTCCACTTCGGGCGGCAGGTAGTCGCGGTCGCGTGCAACCGCGACGCCTGACGCATCGAGCAGCGCGGCGGTGAAAAGGCAGGCGAACAGCAGGCGGGGCAGGATGGAGCGCATCGAACTCGATCATCGTGGGCCCGTGAATCATAAGCGATGCGGTGGCGGCGCGCGGCGGCGCTCTGCATACTCCTTGTCCGTCGGCAGCAGGAACAGCATGCGCAAGATCTGGAATACGGTGTTGAAGGGGCTCGTGGCAATCCTGCCGCTCGGCCTCACCGTCTACGTCGTCTACTGGCTCGCGGTCACCGCCGAGCGCTTGTTCTCCAGGGTCATCAAGCTGCTCGTCCCGGAGCCTTACTACTGGCCGGGTCTCGGACTGCTCATCGGACTGGTGGTGCTGTACTTCGTCGGTCTGGCTGTCAACGCTTATTTCGTCGGCCGCGCGCTGCGGATGTCGGATGAGTTGCTGGCGCGCATCCCGGTCGTCAAGACGATTTACCTGGCGATCCGCGATTTCATGCGGTTCTTCCCGTCATCCGGAAAAAGCAGCGAGTTGCACCGCGTGGTGCTGGTGCAGTTCGGGCCGGGCAAGGTCATCGGCTTCGTCACCGCCGAATCGGACGCGATGCTGCATCGCTCGACCCCGGCAGGAAACGACATGATCGCCGTCTACCTGCCCATGAGTTACATGGTCGGCGGCTACACGATTTTCCTGCCACGGGAACTGGTCGAAACGACGTCGCTGTCGGTCGAGGAAGGGATGCGCATCGCGCTGATGGGAGGAGTGCGCAGCAGCGCAACGACCGTCACGCCGGATGCGCCCCCGAGGAGCGACTGACGTGCAGGCCGTGGTCATTCCCGTGACGCCGTTCGCGCAGAACTGTTCGCTGGTCTGGTGTCCGCGCACGCTGGAAGGCGCGGTGATCGACCCGGGTGGTGATCTCGAGAAGGTGCTCGCCGCGGCCAACAGGCACGGCGTGAAACTGACGAAGATCCTGCTCACCCACGCCCACATCGATCATGCGGGCGGCACGGCGCAGCTCGCGCGCGACCTGGACCTGCCGATCATCGGCCCGCATCCGGGCGACCAGTTCTGGATCGATGGCATCGCGGAACAGGGCCGCATGTTCGGTTTCGGCAAATGTGAAAGCTTCGTTCCGGACCAGTGGCTGGCCCACGGTGACAAGGTTCGGGTCGGTGACGTCGAGTTTGACGTGCAGCATTGCCCGGGGCACACGCCAGGGCACGTCACGTTCCATTGTGTCGCGGACAAGATTGCATTCGTGGGCGACGTGCTGTTTGCCGGGTCGATCGGGCGCACCGATTTTCCCGGCGGCGACTACCACACCCTGATCCGCTCGATTCGTGAACGGCTGTTTACGCTCGGCGACGACGTGCGCTTCGTTCCCGGCCACGGGCCGATGTCGACGTTCGGGGACGAACGGCGGACGAATCCATTCGTGAGCGATGCAGCCGTGGCGTCCGGGCGCGCCTGAGCCGCGGCCTGCCCGAGTCAGCTGGACCTGTCGGTCTTGCGGCGTCCGCGGCCCGTCTCGGCACGCTGTTCGACCTCGACCCAACCGTCGATCGTTACACCGATGTCGCGCGCTCGTCGGAGTCCGGCCCGGCGGTCATCGTGGTGCTGGTAGAGGCACGTGCAGTTTGCGCACGAGCAGTTCTTGAGCGGCAAGGCCGGCGCTTCACGCGAAAGAAAGCGCTGGCCCTGCAGCGCCCGGGCTTCGTGGCAGCAAAGACGGCCAGGCTGGATGCTCACGGCATGAAACGCCTGCGTTATCTTCTTCGCCACGGGCCTGGCCGACTTGTCGGCGGTGACAGGCTCGTCGCGCACAAACATGCCCCGCGCACGGTCGAAAAAAGAAATGGCCACGACGGTTCCTTGCAGAGTGGAAGGAACACTAGCCACGATGACCACGGCCCTGTCGTGAGCGGCATCACAGAATCGCACTTGCCCACCCAGAAAGGGAAGCCGACACTTTCGGCCTGGCCCGACGAGACCCCTGCATGCCACCGACCCTGGAAACCCGTCGCACCCGAATACCGCAGCTTACGGACCTGCCATTCCATTCGATTTACCGCCACGGCTTCGTCCGGGTCGCGGTGGCCACGCCCGGCGTCGAGGTAGCCTCTCCGACCGCGAACGTCGTCGAAATGGTGCGAATTGCACGCGAAGCAGCCTCAAGTCAGGCGATCCTGCTGGTATTTCCCGAGTTGGGGATTTCCGCCTATTCAAATGAAGACCTGTTCCAGCAGGACGCCCTGCTCGACGGATCAGTCCACGCGCTCGCGACGTTGGTCGAAGCCAGCAAGGACATCGCGATCACCCTGGTCGTGGGAATCCCGCTACGGGTGGACGACCGGCTGTTCAACTGCGCCGTGGTCCTGCGCCGCGGGCAGTTGCTGGGAGCCGTGCCCAAGAGCTACGTGCCGAACTACCGCGAGTTCTACGAGAAGCGGCAGTTCGCCCCAGCGGCCCAGGCGCTGTCCGCCTCGGTCCGGCTGCTCGGGCAGACCGTGCCCTTCGGCACGCGGCTCCTGTTCGAGGCGAAGAACGTGCCCGGGTTCGTCCTGGGCCTCGAGATCTGCGAGGACGTCTGGGCCCCGCTGCCACCGAGCACCTACGCGGCGCTGGCAGGGGCCACTGTCATCGCCAACCTGTCGGCGAGCGACGTCACCGTGGGCAAAGCGGACTACCGCCGCCTGCTCTGCGCGTCGCAATCGGCGAAGTGCGTGGCGGGGTATCTCTACTCGGCCGCCGGCCCGGGTGAATCGACGACGGACCTGGCCTGGGACGGCCACGCGCTGATCTACGAGAACGGCACGCGGCTGGCCGAATCGGTGCGCTTTCCGCTGCAGGGAGGCTTCATCACCGCGGACCTCGACCTCGATCACCTGCGCCAGGAGCGCATGCGGTGGACCACCTTTGGCGACTGCGTGCAGGTGCACCGCGCGCAGCTCGAAGGGTACCAGCGCATCGAAATCGAGCTCGACGTACCGGCCGACCACGTGCGGCTCGATCGCCGTCTCGAGCGTTTTCCCTACGTGCCGTCCGACCCCGCACGCCGCGATGAGCGCTGTGCCGAGGTTTACGACATCCAGGTCGAGGCATTGCGCAAGCGGCTCGCGGCCACGGGCTTGAAGCGCGTCGTCATCGGCATATCCGGCGGACTCGACTCGACCCAGGCTGCACTGGTGGCAGTGCGCGCATTCGACCGGCTCGGCCTGCCGCGCACGAACGTCCTCGGCTACACGCTGCCAGGTTTCGGCACCAGCCGCCAGACGTTCGAGAATGCGCATGCGCTGATGCAGGCGCTCGGCATCACGGCAGGCGAGATCGACATCCGCCCGTCGGCCGAGCTGATGCTGCAGCACATCGGTCACCCGGCTGCGCAGGGCGAACCGCTGCACGACATCACGTACGAGAACGTGCAGGCCGGCGAACGTACCTCGCACCTGTTCCGGCTCGCCAACAGGCACAACGCGCTCGTGCTCGGCACGGGCGACCTGTCGGAACTGGCGCTCGGCTTCACGACCTATGGTGTGGGTGACCACATGTCGCACTACAACGTGAATGCATCGGTGCCAAAGACGCTGATTCGCCACCTGATCCGCTGGCTGGTCGGCGCGCGCCAGTTCGACGCCGCGACGATCGACGTGCTGACTCGTATCGTCGAGACGCCCATCTCGCCGGAACTGGTGCCGGGCGCCGGCGACCAGCCCGGGCAATCGTCGGAGGCCATCGTTGGCCCGTACGAACTGCAGGACTTCCACCTCTATTACAGCAGCCGTTTCGGCTACCGGCCGAGCAAGGTAGCGTACCTCTCGCATTGCGCCTGGGGCGACGCCGGCACCGGCGCGTGGCCGGATTCGGTGCCGCTGGACGAGCGGCGTGAATACGATCTCGCCACGATCACCGAGTGGCTCGAAGTGTTTCTCAAGCGCTTTTTCCAGGACAGCCAGTTCAAGCGCTCCGCCATGCCGAACGGCCCGAAGGTCGGCTCGGGCGGATCGCTCTCGCCGCGCGGCGACTGGCGCGCGCCGAGTGATTCGCCGGCAACGGTGTGGCTCGATGAGTTGCATGCGAACGTGCCCGCTTCGCTGCGAACGAAGTCGCGCGGATCCCGCCGGCGATAGGCATCACCCGGCGCACGGGCGCACATGTACAGCCGCGCCGTAGGAATTGCCCCCGGAGCAAATGGGTATTCGTACGATTGGTGAGCAGCGGATCGCGGCGAGATAGTCACCCACGGCGCGCAACGCGCGCAGGGGTCTCGAATGCTTGCTCCGGGCAAAGAATCAGGCGGCGTGCGGCCCTCTTCCGCGGCTGGACTCTATTACCCCAAGGACGCTGACGGGCTCCGTTGCGCCATTCAGACGCTGCTCGGCAGCGGGGGCAAGGCCGCGCATCGCCCGCCGAAGGCGCTCGTCGTACCTCATGCGGGCTATGCGTATTCGGGCGAAGTCGCCGCCGCGGCGTTCCGCATGCTGGAGGGAGAGGCGGCAGCTGCGATCCGCCACGTGGTCCTGCTTGGCCCCAGCCACCGCGTCAAGATGCATGGCCTGGCGTTGCCCTCGTGCGCCTACTTCTCGACGCCATTCGGCGAGGTCCCCATCAACGACGCGGGCCGCCGTCACCTGCGTGAACTCGGACTGGCGGGCATTGCGGATGCGCCGCATGCGCTCGAGCACGCGCTGGAAGTGCAGGTGCCCTTCCTGCAGGCGGTGCTCAAGGACTTCGACCTGCTGCCGGTCGCGGTGGGACTTGCCCCTCCCGAGCAGGTGGGACGGGCGCTCGAAGCGGTCTGGGGCGGCCCGGAGACGCTCGTCGTGGTGAGCTCGGACCTCAGCCATCATCACACCCACGTCGAGGCCCAGGCGCTCGACCAGCAGACCGCGCTGCGCATCCTCGACCGCCGCAGCGACTTGTCCGAGTCGCAGGCCTGCGGGGCCGACAGCATCAACGGGCTGATGGAAGTCGCGCGCCGTCGCGGCCTCGAGGTTCAGCTACTGGACCGTCGTACGTCGGGCGATACCGCCGGGGACAACCAGCGCGTCGTCGGTTACGGCAGCTTCGCGCTCTTCGACCACGACTGATTTCGAATCCGCGCCGGTCTGCGCGTCGAACCGACCTGCATGAACGGCCGCAATGCACTCACGCGGCGCCTAGAGATCCACCCATGACTTCGCTGTCGCTGCGCCTGCTCGAGCGAGACCTGCTGCCCGATGCCGTGATCCGCCTCGGCATTCGCCGGCTGCTGGCCGGTCGACTGCGCGACGAACGCGGCAGCAATGTCGAGACGCAGCAGGCCAACCTGATGCGGCTGGTCGAACGGCTGCGCGAAAGTCCGGTGGCGATCGCGACACGCGCAGCCAACGAACAGCACTATGAAGTGCCGACGGCATTCTTCGAGCAGGTCCTGGGCCGGCACCTGAAGTACTCGTCGTGCTACTACCGTGCCGGCGTCACCAGCCTCGACGATGCCGAGGCCGCGATGCTGGGACTGACCTGCGAGCGCGCCCGGCTGCGTGATGGCGAAGACATTCTCGAACTCGGTTGCGGCTGGGGTTCGCTTACGCTGTGGATGGCGGCACACTTTCCCCACGCACGCATCACCGCGGTTTCCAATTCGCGCACGCAAAAGGCCTTCATCGATGCGCGTGCCGCGGAGCGCGGACTGCGCAATGTCGAAGTGATCACCTGCGACGTCAATGTGCTCGACTTCCCGGCCGAGCGGCGCTTCGACCGCGTGGTCTCGGTCGAGATGTTCGAGCACATGCGCAACTACGAAGTGCTGCTGCGCCGCGTCGCCGGGTGGATGCGGCCCGAGGCGACGCTGTTCGTGCACATCTTCACGCACAAGGAATTCGCCTACCCGTTCGAAGTCACCGGCGCCGGCGAAGGGCCGGGCGACTGGATGTCCAGGTACTTCTTCACGGGCGGCATCATGCCGAGCGACGACCTGCTGCTGTACTTCCAGTCCGATCTGCAGCTGCGTGAACACTGGCACGTACCCGGCGTGCACTACCAGAAGACGGCCGAGGCGTGGCTCGCGAACATGGACCAGGCCAGGACTGCGATCATGCCGCTGCTCGAGGCCACCTACGGCAAGACTGACGCTGGCAAGTGGTGGGTATACTGGCGCGTCTTCTTCATGTCCTGCGCCGAGCTTTGGGGCTACCGTGGCGGCAGCGAATGGCTCGTCTCGCATTACCTGTTCCAGCGCCGCTGACCGATTGAAGCCACGCCGCGCGCGTGTCAGTCTCGCGCCGTGAGTGCCCATCTGCCATCCGTGTTGTCCAGGTCCCGCCCGCGACGCCTGTGGTTCGCCGCATTCCTGTTGGCCGCGCTGGCCGTTGCCGGCACTTCGATCGCGCAGGACGTCACCCCGACGCCGGAGCCTGCGGCTGCAGCGCCACCTGCCAGCACCCGGGCCGACCCCGCGGCAGCGAGCGCGACCGACGCGTACACGAGTTTTCGCACCGAGTTCGACGCCGGCCGCTACGCCGAGGCCGTGCCGCATGCCCAGCGCGTCCTGCAACTCGCGGAGGCACAGGACACGCCGACGTCGACCGAGGAAGTGCAGGTCGCGCTGATGAATCTCGGCATGGTCCAGAACCTGTCGGACGATTACGTCGGCGCCGAAGCGACGTACCTGCGGGTGATCGGATTGATCCAGAGTTCGGGGCGCCCGCTGCAGGACCGACTCGCCCGAGCTTACGCCGGCCTCGCTTCTGCTTATCACGACGCCAAGCGGCACGACCTCGCCGTCAAGAGCTTCGACCAGGCGATTGCGCTCAAGCGCAGGCACGAAGGCCTGCTCACGGCACGGCAGGTGCCGCTGGTCGAAAAGTACATCGACTCGCTGACCGAACTCGGCCGCTACCAGGATGCACTGCAGGCGCAGAAGTACCTGCTCCGCATTGCGACCCGCGAGTACGGGCCGGGCAGCCCGAAGCTCGCGCCGACGCTGGAAGACATCGGCCGTTGGTATGCGAGCATCGGCGCGTACGACCAGTCGCGGCGGACGTTGAAGGAGGCGATCGCGATCGTCGAAGCGGCCGAGGGGCCGGATTCACCGCAGCTGGTCGGACCGCTGCTCGCGCTCGGCACCTGCAACCGGCTGCAGTTGCTCGATCCGTCTGCGCAACCTCAAGCGACACCCGACGACGACCGTGCCAGCATGTTTCAGAACTCGGCGCCGGCGATGCCGACCGGGTACTCGACCGGCATGATGTTGAACGAAGGCGAGCGCGCATTGCAGCGTGCAGCCGACATCGTCGATCGAACACCGCAACCTGCGCCCGCGCAGGTCCTCACGGTCCGCACCCAGCTCGGCGACTGGTATCAGTTGCGCAACCAGCCTGAGCGGGCAGGCCCGCACTACCAGGTGGCCTGGCGCGCCGCCGCGCAACTGACCGAGAAGCTCGACGGCAAGAGCTACGCGGAAGTGATCTTCGGCAAGCCTGTGCTGCTGCACCTGGTCCGGCCCGAGAACTGGAACCGCTACGCGCAGCGTCCACCCACCGATGTGGAAGTGCGCAACGTGCTGGTCGAGTTCACCGTCGATGCGCTGGGGCGGCCGGTTGCAGTAAAGCTGGTCGACGACTCCGGGGACGCGAAGCGCGGCGACAGGACCGTGGCGGCGATCAAGAGTTCGGCGCGGTACCGGCCGCGATTCGAAAACGGCGTAGCAGCGGCAACCCCTGGCGTGCAGCTGAGCCAGCCGTGGATCCTGCTGCTGCCGCCGCCCCCGGCAGCTGCGCCCACACCCGTAGACGCGCCCGATGGGAAGCCTGCCAATCCGGCGCCGCAGCCGGCCGAGCGGTCCTGACCGTCAGTTGCGCGGCGGAGGCAGCGGCAGCTCCACTTCGCGCGGGACCACCGGTTGTGCCGAAGGCAGCAGTCCGCGTGCGATCGCCTGCTCGTGGAATTCGGCCG
Source organism: uncultured Gammaproteobacteria bacterium (assembly GCA_963743995.1). Taxonomy (GTDB): domain Bacteria; phylum Pseudomonadota; class Gammaproteobacteria; order Steroidobacterales; family Steroidobacteraceae; genus RPQJ01. The sequence goes on from CAVUSC010000005.1 coordinate 256,127, forward strand.
CCAGCTTTGCACCTGCATCGCGCATGGCGAGCCGCGTCGCCATGGCCAGCGCTTCGTCACCTTTGCCCGGAAACTGGCTGGACGGTTGGGAGCCATACCCCGTGAACGTCCAGCTCTCGGCGAGTTCGCCCTTGGGCGAATACAAGCGGATCGTATAACGCAGGCTCGCGGCATACGTCGACGTGCCGGAGTCCATTGGAGTCACGAAGGCGTAATCCTCCAGCACCGGCTCCAGGACCCCGCGAATTTCAGGATCCGTCGCCGCTGCATCCTGCGGTGAAGCGACGGGCACCACGCGGGTGAACATCGCGTTCAGCACTCGCATGAACCCCGCCGACTGCGCCTTGCCGAGCCCGATGCTGTACTCGCCGCCACCACCCTCGCGCTTCTCCTCGTACACCTTGTTGGTGAACTCGAGCGGCATGTGCACGCCGATCACGACCGGAATTCTCTCGATCAGCGGCTGCGGTATGTCTGACTGGGTTTCGAACTTCGTCGGTGCGCACCCAGCGAGCAGGACCATCGCACCGAGGACGAACGGGCCGTGCCACGAAGAAGCTGCCCGACCGCCACGGCGGAACGTGAAGAGGTGACGCATGCGCACCAAGATACACCTCACCGCCGGTAACTCGCAGGCTCGTTCAGGCCGACGAACGTGCCGCCGTTGCGCGCGCACAGCACGCGCATCAGGGTCGAGAAACGCACGCTGGTGTACTGGGGCGCGTCCGGACGCACCGGGAACGCCAGCGCATGGATGCGGACCCGTCGCTGCCCGGTGCGTTCCTCGCGATTGAGGAGATCGACGGTCCGCACGACCGAGTCGACCGAGGTGCCCGTGAATTCATCGCCCAGCACGTACAAACTGATGCGCCGGCCTGAGCTGTAATACGTCTGGATCGCTTCGACGATGCCCTCGACCGGGCTCGAGTTGCTGAACGGGAACCAGTCGCGCAGCCGGTCGAGCACGAGCTTGCGCTGCGCGGGCGTGTCTGGAAGCCAGCGTCCGCGATACGAAGGGTACATGTAGATGCCCTCGTCGCTCATTACCTGCCAGCCCTTGACCTGCGGGTACGCGTCGAGCACCTCCTGCATCTTGCGCAACATCAGCGGCCACGCGTAGTTGGCCATCGACCCCGACGTGTCGATGATGAAGATGATGTACTCGCTGTCGACCGGCAGGCCGGCGACGGCGTCATTCGGCGCACGGCGATACTGGGCGCCGAGCACCTTCTTCATCTCCTCGGTGAGCTGCTGCTGCGCCGAGACCAGCTGGCCCTCCAGCTTGTTCGCCACCTCGGCGTCCTGGTCGCTCGCCTTGTACTTGCCCTTGACGTCGCTCAGGTCCCCGCGCAGCCGCGCGAGCTTCTGCTTCACTTCCGACAGCTGCCGCTCGCGCTCCGTGAGGTCGCGATTGAGGATCTCGGTCTGGCCACGGATGTCGTGGCGTTCCTCCTGCAGCTTGAGCAACCGACCCTCGAGATCGAGCCGCGACTTTTCCAGCGCCGCGGGCTCGCCGAACTTGCTCAGCATGAACAGCAGGATGATGGCGCCGAAGGCGCAGCAGATCGTGTCCAGGAAGGACATGCTGAACACTTCGAAATCGCGCGAACGCCTGCTTCTCATGGCCAGTCCTTGGCCGGCATCAGGAACGAGCCGTTGGTACGGCGCGCCAGCGCCCAGAAAGCGCCCGGCGCGGCGGGGTCACCTTCCATCGGCATCAGGATCACGTTCGCCGGCACCCGGTTTGGATACTTGCCCAGTGCGCGTTCGAACAGCTTGAGGCGCCCATCGCCATCGATCGTCCTGCGGAGCGCCGGGGGCGTGGCGCCTTGCGTCGGCAAGCCATCGGTAATGATGAAGACGTTGTCAGGAGCGGGGCTCAGCGAGTTCATCAGCGCGAACGCATTCTCGAGACTGGTGCCATCCGCGGGCACGGTACGGCGCAGGTTCGCGACGACGTCGGTCAGCGCCTGTGCATCGTTGCCATCGAGCCAGCGTCCCGTGCTGCTGGGCACGACCGGCCACGCCTTGACGTTGAACGCGAGCACCTGGAACTTCGACTTCGGTGGAACCTGCGTGATCAGCCAGTCGACGGTCGCCACCGTGCGACGCCATTTCTCGGACATCAGGCGGCGCGTCTCCGACATGTTGCGCAGCCGGATCACGTTGACGACCGTTTCGTCCAGCATGCTCGCCGAGACGTCGACGAGGATGACGATGCGCTCGCCGCCGAGCTTGAGGCCGCTCAGGTACTGGCGATCGCCGGTGCCGACGAAACCCTTGACGCGGTTGCCCGGCTTGCCAGGGTCCGGGGTGCCGGCCACGAGCCGCTTTTTTTCCTCGTCGATCTGCTTCAGGTCGGCCTTGAGCTTCTCGATCGCCTCGCGGCGCGAGACCGTCGTCTTGTCCGCGTCGGCAAGTTGCTCCCTGGTCTTCTCGGTCTCCTGCAGCACCCGGTCGGACAGGCCTTCCGCGCGCTCGGCCTCGGTCGTCGTCACTTTCATGCTGTTGCGGAGCACGACGAGGTCGGCAAAGCCCTGCAGCACTTCCTCCTCCAGCTTGCTCACCTCGGCGCGCAGCTCGGAGTCGTGGGCCTTGAAGGCCCGGTTGCCCTGCGCATTCAGGATCATGTACAGCAGCACGATCGCGCCGAACGCGCAGCAGATCGTGTCCAGGAAGGACATGCTGAAGATGTCGAACTTTTTTCTACGACGCGCCATGGTCCTGCAGCACGCGGATCAGTTCGAGCGCGACGCCCGGTGCGCCGAGCCGCAACACATCACCGACCCTCAGCGCGACATGACCGCCGACGCGCTCGTCATTGACGAACGTGCCGTACGTGCTGTGATCGGAGACGACGGACTGGCCATCGCGGCGTTCCAGGGTGCAATGCGAACGGGAAACGCCAGCGATCCCCGCCGGCAAAGTCAACGCGCGGACGCCCGCCCCGACTGACCATCCCAGCGTCAGCGGGGTCGATGAGATCGGCCAGGCGCGGCCGTTGAAGAGAACATGCGTCGGGATGGCTTCGGCGGGTACATCCGCTGACAGCCGGGTCTGCTCGTCAGCGACCGCGGCTTCGACCAGCGGCAGGCGGTGCACGAGCGCAATCGCATCGGCCGGGCGGACGATCGCTGCCGCGGACTTCAGCGCACCCTTGGCGGCGGCGCCCTGTGCGAGCTCGACCATCACGCAATCACGCAGGCCCGTGAGTCGTGCCACGAGGCCGGGAACGGCGGCGATGCGCGGTGAGAAGCACAGGTGCATCAGTGCGCCGGGCGGGCGCGCGGACTGCACCAGTCGGAGGACTTCGGCCGTGAGCGCATCGACGGCGTCGACGACCTGCGTCCGGGAAAGTCGCGTGCGGTAAGCCGTCGCGCCGAACTCGATCTCGGCTTCCGTCTCGTCAGCGTTGGCAAGCGCGTGCAGCCAGGCCGGCAGCAGGTCGTGCAGGCGTTGTTCGGTCGCCGCCTGGTGCATCGGATCGAAGCGAGTCTCACGCACGAAAGTCGTTGCAATCGTCGCGGCAAGCGCCTGCCGGAACGCGAGCTGGCCCGCGCCGGGCAACAGTTCATAACGCGTGCGACGCAGGGTCGCGTCGGCGCGCGACGTCTCGAGCAACGTGGCGGCCACCTGGTGCAGTTGCAGGTCGAGATGCAGCATGCAGGGCGCCGGCGCGACCGTCGACGCCGCGGCGAGCCCGGCATCCACCAGGCCGCGCACGACGACGCCGCATTCGCTCGCGATGCCAACCAGCAGGCCTAGCTGCTCGCGCGTGTAACCGGACGGCACGGCGAGCAGCAGCTCACGATCGCCTGCGCGCGTCTCCGGGTCCAGCACCGATGCCAGGTGCGCGTGCGCCAGGTCCGCCGCCGTGGCGATACCACGGGTTGACCAGGGCAACGGGTCGAGACCGAGCGCCTGCCAGAACCTGTTCTGCGCGTGCAGCGGGGCGATCCGGTGGCGTCGCGCAGCTTCGGCGCCGACGTGAACGCGGCCCTCGTGCAGCACCGCGAACCCGGGGCTTTCCTCACCGACGACCACGGGCGCGCCGTCCACGCCCATCTGCGCGAGCAGCAATCCGGTGTCGTTGATCTCGACGGCGAGCATCTTCTGGCGTCCGTCGTTCAGCGGACCATCATCTGCCGCACGACGTTCTCGTCGAGGAATGCCTCGGTGTCGAGCACCGCCCGCTCCTGGCGCAGCTGGATCTGGTGCAGCATGAACATCACCAGGATGCTCAGGCCCAGTGCGACCAGGGTCGAGTTGAACGCAATGCCGAGGCCCGCCACGACGCCGGAAACGTCGCCTTCGACGGCCTTGTGCGCCTGCTGCAATGCCTCACCGATGCCGCGCACGGTGCCGATGAAGCCGATGGCGGGAATTGCCCAGGCAACGTAGCGCACCATCGCGAGTTCCGCGTCGAGCCGGCCGAACTCGAGTTCGCACGTGTCGTGAATCGCCGACGACACGTCCTGGATGTTGCGCGTGGCGCCGAATCGGTGCAGGCCGCTCATCAGCGCCCGGGGCAGCAACTCCTGGCGCATGTCATCGGGCAGCGCTTCGACCTGGCGGGCGTAATCGCGCGAGTCTTCGGGCAGGATTTTCATGCCTTCCGGCAGGCGCAGGAGGTCCGCGCCCAGCAGCTTCTGGCCGCGCCGCAGCGAGAAGCCCTTGTACCCCATTATCGCGACGGACCAGAGCGCGAGCATGAAGCAGACCTCCTGCTCGTAATCCTTGATGATGACGTAGAAGTTGCGCGGCGGGGCGTAGCTGGGATCTTTCGCCATGGCCGCTACGTCCGCGGCGGCGGCCGCTGCGGCCTGCGGTCGGACGACGGTGGCGTAGAAGCCCTGCACGATGATCACGATGACGATCAGCGAAAAGACCTCGAACATGAACTCACTGGTCTTGAACTTCTTCATGGTGCGCTGGGGCCTGCGGTTCAGATGTCGACGGGGAAGGCGACGTCGAAGTCGGGACGGACTTTTTCGGTGGGTTCGAAACGCTGCGGCGAACCTTTCGCTGCAGCGGGTTTGGCGGCAGGCGCTGCCTCAGCTTTCTTTTCCGCTGCAGCCCCGTCGTCACCCTGCCCCTCGGCACCCGTAGCGGGTACCGCTGTCGTGGGATCCGCCGGGGCCGGCGCTGGCACGTTTTGCTGCGCAAAGGCCAGGCCTGCCGCCAGGATCGCCAAGCCGATCAGCGGTGCCAGCGACACGGGGGTCGAGCGTCTTTCTCTTCTATTCGGCATAGCGTGCGATCCTGAAGCCGACGTCGTCGCGTCGGCCGTTGCCTGAGTCCCGGTAAGCGGCTCGCAATTCCGTCACGGTGGCGTGCCGCCAGCTCGAGCCGCGGATGACGTGCGTGTTGCCTGCAGCGGCCGACAACGGATCGACGACCGCGGCGCTGCTCGCAGGTTGCACCGAGTACAGGTCCGTCGTCCATTCCGCGACGTTGCCGCCGAGGTCGAAAAACCCGAGTGGGTTCGCGGCGAACGAACCGGTGGGCGCCGTAGCAGCGTAGCCATCGTCGAGGTTGTCGAGGAACGTCTGCAGCAGCGGCTGGGCACGACGATCGCCGTAGTTGCCCGTGCCAGCAGGCACCGGCAGCGCGTCACCCCACGGATATTTCCGCAGCGAACCATCGAGATTCGCACGTGCTGCCCATTCCCATTCGGCTTCCGTGGGCAACCGATAGCCGGTCGTCGCCGGCTGCACCGGCACCAGCTTGCCGCCCTGCGACTCATACGCTGGCGGCAGTCCATCCTGCTGGCTCAGCCAATTGCTGTACTCGGCGGCGTCCTGCCATGTGACGTTGGTGACGGGCTGCCGCTCGAGTTCCAGCGTGTTCTGGCCGACGAACCCGGAGCGGTGCTGCGAGCGGAACTGCTTGAACTCGCCGTTGCTGACCTCGCGTGTCGCGAGGTAGAAGCGGCGCTTCAGTTCCACTGCGCGCTGGGATTCATTGGCCCGGCGACCGGACTCGCGCCGCGGGCTGCCCATGGTGAAACTCGCTGGCCCGAGCAGTCGCAGCTCCGCGCCGGACTTCGAGCGGATCACCGGCGTGACGGCTTTCGTCGTCCCCGCGGGCGTTGCGCTCATTGCAACCGCGCCGCCCGTCGCTGCCGCAACCGCGGCAGGCGCCTGGTCGGTCTCGCCTCGACCTGCTTCGAGCCGCACGTTCAGCACCTGCGGCAATCCCGGGCGTGGGGTGACGGCAGTGCGAAAGCTGCGGAATCCCGCGAGTCGCACTTCGATGTCGGTGCGGGCAGCCGGCAGCTTGAAGGCTTGTCCCGACTTGCCGACCAGACGGCCGTCGACGAACACCTCGGCGGAAGCCGGCTCCGCCATCACCGTGACCTCGCCCAGGATCGGTGTCAGCGACAACTGCACTTCGCGTCGCTCGCCCGCACCCACGGTCAGCTGCGTGGTTGCGGGTTCGTAGCCCTCGCGTGATGCGACCAGCGCGAGCGCGACGTCGGGCCGCACATCGAGCGTCACGGGAGTGCGGCCGCGGAATGCGCCACCGACGCTGACACTGGCCCCCGCTGGATTCGTGCGCACGACCAGCGTGCCGTCGGGCAGGCCGAGCCGCACCGGTCCCAGCGTCTGCGGCTGGTTCGCGACGACCTGCACATCGGTCACCCAGTTCTTGAATCCAGGGTGTCGCAACTCGATGCGATGCGTGCCGGCGTCGAGTTCGAGCTGCGCCGGCGTGGTGCCCTGCGCAGCGCCGTCCACCTGCACGGTGGCACCCGTCGGTTCAGTCAACACCGTAACGGGAGCCCACGCCGCGACGAGCTTCGCTTCGAGCGACTGCCGCTGCTCCATTCCCTCGATGTCGACAGTGGCCTTGAAGGGCAGGTAGCGCGGTGCCGAGACCACGATCTCGTGCCGACCGGCTGGCAGCCGGACCTCCCCGGGCGCCGCACCGGCATCCTTGCCCGCGACGAGGATTCGAGCGGCAACAGGCGTCTGCACCTGCAGGATGCCCGGCAGTTTCACCATCCGGTAACGGAAAGACTGGTTCGGCGCGTCCGTAACCTTGATCGGTGCGCGCAGGGCCTGATAGCCCTGGCGCCGAATCTCGACGGTGTAGTCGCCGGGACGCGCGAAATGGTTGCCGCCCGCGGGCAATACCAGTCCGCCGTGTACGCGGACCGCACTGTCGGCAGGGTCGACCGCAATCAGCACCGCGTTGCCGGTCGCGAAAAACCAGGTCGCCCAGGCGAGCACGGCAACCAGCAGCCCGCCCAGCACGAGCGGCACGACCCGCCGGTCGGACACGGCCTGCGTTGCCGGACGCCGGAACGCGACGGTGTCGATGCGCTCGTCGCCATCGTCGCCGCCGCCACTGACGACCTCGATCGGCGGCGTCTCGGGCGGCACGGTCAGGTTGCCGCCGCTGCCATCTTCGACATCGAGGATGCGCCGGCCTGCGCTCGCGCCGATGCGCAGTCGGCCGCCCGCCACGTCGATGACGTCGCCTTCGCGCAGCCACGTCGCGCGCGACACGGGCGCGCCATTGCAGAGCGGAGGTTCGCGGCCCTCCACCGGTTGCAGGAACAGCTGGCCGTCGTGCAGCGCGATCCAGGCGATCGTGCCGTCGTTCGCGCGCGGCAAGACGATCGTGTGCCCGGCGCCGCCAACGCTGACCGGAAAGTCCGCAGCCGACAGTGCGCGCTCACCGAGGGGATCGCGCAAGACCAGTTCGGTGGGATTCAAATGGGCTCCTCGCAACGGACGACGAGCGTGGGAGGCTGCGCGCCTGGGAGCAGGTTCAGTTCCTTGCGCACGTCGCGGTATCCCTGGCGCGTGCCCACGACGGTGTAACGGCCCGGCATCAACTCAAGGTCCCGGTGTTCGAAGAGCCCAAGCTTACCAATCCGGTAAATCTGCACGTCCGTTGCGTTGTCCGATGCCAAAGCGACCTTGACCGGCGTCTCGGCCTGGCGCAACTGCTCGGTCAAGCGCGCCTGCTGTGCCTGCAGGCGCGAGCCCGGCGTCGACACGCGGGCTGCGCGCTCGAGTACGTTGCGCGCAATGTCCCTTCCCGCCGGGCTGTACAGCCGATCGGGCTTGTCGATGAACGACTGCAGTTCGGCGTCGATCATCGCGCGTGGCTCGGCGCGCTCGACCCCCTCCTGCGCGGGCCGCAGCGCCGGTTCCGCCTTGAGCGCCTCGCCGTACAGTTCGAGCGCTTGTGACCACTGCTCCGCACGCTCGGCCGCGGCAGCGCGTTCGACGATGCCGGTCAGTGATTTCGTTTCGGTGACGCGGCGGACCTGCCGCAAGCCATCCGCCACCTCGGGAGTCCCCGGCCGGATGCGTCCCGCCCGCTCGAAGGAGTCCTGGGCCGTCCCATAGTCGCGGCGGGCCAGCGCGGACAGGGCCTGCGCCATCGCCGTGGCGTAGGCGTCGTTGGCGGCGCGGGCCCCGAGTCGCGCAATTCCCTCGCGCGCCTCGGCCGTCGCCGGATCGAGCTTCAACGCGCGCTGATAGGCCGCAACTGCAGTCTTGGCGTCGCCCGCCTGTTCCGCGCGGGCACCCGCGGCCGTCTCGCGCAGTACGTCGTCGAGCACGCGCGCACGAGCGAGTCCGCTGCGTGCGACGGCGGCGTCCGGGGCAACCTTCAGCACGGCAGCAAACTTCTCCTGCGCGTCGGCGGCGCGACCGGCAGCGAATGCGGCCTGGGCAGCGGTCAGCCGTTCACGCACCACTGCGGGCAACTGCCGCTCGAGCGAATCGAGTCCCCGCCCCATTGCATTGAAACGCGCGAGCGCCGTTTCGAAGTCGCGTGCGGCCATTGCCGCGTCGCCTGCCGCAAGGTCATTGCGGACCTGTGCGTACGGCGCGCCGCCCCAGGTCGCGACGTCACGTTGTTCGAGTGCAGCCAGGCGCGCAGGTAACGGTACCCGGCGCTCTTCCGCCTGGCGCTTCAGCTCCGCCAGTCGCTCAAAGTCCTCGACCGGCTTCGCCGCTGGTGCTGCGGTCACGGGTGCGGCAGGCGCCGCGGGCGCGGGCGTCTTCGAGTCGACGAGGCCCGGCAGGACAAAGAACGTGAAGGCGGCCGCCGCCAGCGCGAGAGCCATGGCGCCGACCAGGAGGCCGCGGCGAAACCCTTCGCTGCGCAACGACTTGGCCGAGAGCGGTTCGACCTTGGTGCGGTGCCATTGCGGCTGCACGGGTAGGGCATCCAGCGGTGGACGCGGCTGCCAGGCCGCAACGCTCGCCGACGCAGTTGCCGCGGGTTCGATCGGTGCCGTCTGCAGGATCGCTTGCAACTCATCGTGGATCGCACGCATCGAGACCGGGCGGGAATCGGGTCGTTTCTCGAGACAGCCTGCAATGAGCGCGCGCAGCATCGAGGGCGGTTCCGGCTTGCCGGATACCGGCGGCGGGACTTCGGCATGCACTCGCTCCGGCGTCACGTCGGGATAGAACGGCGGGTGACCGCTCACGAGCTCGTACATCAGCACGCCGAACGCATAGATGTCGTCCGCCGCTGCCGCTGCGGCACCATATAGTCGCTCGGGACTCGTCGAATACGGCGACGCACCGGCGGGCTGTCGCGACCCGATTTCGCGCGCGCTGCCAAGGTCGACGAGTCGCGGCAAGCCATCGGCGTCCAGCAGCACGTTGGTCGACTTGACGTCGCCATGGACCCAGCCCGCCGCATGGAGGTGCGCCAGCACGTCGATCACAGGGAGCAACCGGCGCGCGATCAAGGTCCAGGGACGTCCGCGCAGGCGGCCTATGTCTCCACCCGGCAGGTACTCGAAGACGTCGCAGGCTGCATCGCCTTCGTCGTGCGCAGCGAGCGGCGCCAGCAGCGTCGCATGCTCGACGATGGCGCGGATGCGCCCACCGGCCACCTCGCCTGCTGCACGAAAGCGCAGCACGACGTCACTGTTGCCATGCGTGTCTCGCGCGAGCCACGTTGCACCGCCATGCCCGGCTGCGAGCGGCCGCACGAGTTCGTACCGCGCAGCCACGACCTGCCCGCCTGCGAGCGCCGCCATGTTCGTCATCGGCCTGGACTCAGTGCTTGCCGGCAGTCGGCTGGGTGGTGTCCGCCGTCGTCGCCGGCAGGCCCGTCTCGTTCTCGTACAACTCGCGCAAGAGCCGCCGCCACTCGGTGTACTGCTGCTCCGCCGAGCCTTTCAACTCGAGCGTGCGGCCTTCGATGTCGACGACGCTCGGCTGCACCTCGTTCTGGAACGAGCTGCCGAGCTGTTTCAGCGATTCGCCGTGCATCTTTAATTCGGACCGCATGTCGAGCGCGCCCTTGAAGGCGTAGATGCCGCCGATGACGGCCGCCGTCGCGGCGGCCGAGCCAGCGCTGCTGTTCGTGTTCTGTCCGGCCATGACGCCGCCGATGATTGCCGCGGCGCCGAGCAAGCCGCGCGCCATTGCCTTGCGCTTTGCCTCGGACTCGGCCTCGAGCTCGTCGTGCGAGTACTTGCGCCAGTTGACGTAGGCGTCGTCGATCGTCTCGCCGAAGTTCGTGTAGTGCTCATTGAGCGTGTCGATCAGCGCGTAATCACGCTCGTGCACCCGATCCATGCGTTGCATCACGGGATCGCCGTCCGCCGGCAGGCGCGCGATCGAATACGTGCCGCGCTTGGGGTCGTGCGCCAGGTATGGCTTGAAGGCGTATGGCGCGAGCTCCGACGCGAACCGCAGGTTGGCCACCTGGTGCACCTGCACGCGCTGCTCCCGCGTGAGCGAGTTGCGCGCGGCGAGGAGGTCGTTCGCGATCGTCGCGTAGACGTTGTCGAATGGATCGCGCGGCTTGACCGGCACCTCCTTGTAGGCGCGCGTGTCGGCTGCGCCTGCGTAGTCCTTGCGCAGCCAGGTGCGTCCGGTCGCATCCGTCACGGTGACGGCGAGCTTCAGGTCGCTGCCGTCGGACTCGAGGATCCTGGCATCGACATTCACGTCGCTGCCCGTGCTATCGGCAGGCAGCACGCGCACCTGTCCCCACTGGCCGGTGCTTTCGAGCGTGTCGCGCAACAGGACGGGCATGTAGCGCGACTCGGCTTTGCGCACGTCCGGGTAGATGCGGCGCTTTTCCTGCTCGGCCGGATCTGCGGGAATGTTCGGGTCGAACATGCGGATGCCGACGTCGAGCAGCTCCGCTTGTGGAATTTCGGCGGTCGCCTTCTGCGCAACGACGGGTGGCATCGGTCGCTGGTCCTGCACTACGCAGCCGGCGGCTCCGAGCGTGAGGGCCAGCACGACGCAGCACGTGCGCCAGGCAACAACTGGAAAAATCGAAGACGTCACTGGGTGCTCTGCTTGTATTTGCGGTATTCATCCCAGAGCCGCTCGCGCAGCTCGGGGTCCGTTTCCTTCATCGCGGCCTCGCGCAGCTGGCGCGCGACGATATCGTCATCACGTCCGTCGGGGATGTCGGACGGCACGTCACGGGGACCGGAGCCTCCCTTGACACCGCCTCCCACGCCACCCCCACCGCCCTGGTTGCCCGAACCTGCCGCACCGCCGCCACCGCCGTTGTCGGTGCCACTGGCATCACCCGCGCTTTCCTGCCTTTCCTGCTCTTCCGGGCCTGCCTGCCCTTCCGCGCCCGCCTGCCCTTCCGCGCCTTCCTGACCTGACGCTCCGCCAGCGGCGTCGTCACCTTCACCCTCGGCTCCGCTGCCGCCCGCCGAACCCGCACGGCCGGCGCGCTCCCCCGAGATGGTCTCCTGTTCCTTGCGCATGCGTTCATCAAACACGGCGAAGGTCTCGTCGAAGCGGCGATCGATCTGCGCGCGCTTGTCTTCGGTGGTCATCGGACCGCCGCCGCTTGCTCCGCCGCTCGCCCCGCCACCCGTCGGTTGCGATCCACCGGCGTTGCCACCCGAACTCGCGTTGCCCGACGTCGAACTCTGACCGCCCTGGCTGGCCGTACCTGGCGGACGACCACTTGAGCTCGGACCTGCCGTGCCGGACGGGCCCGCCGTGCCGGGGGTGCCGCCCGCAGAGCCACCACCCGCTGGCGATCCCGCGGTCGATGAGGACGGGCTGCCTTGCGAAGCGCCGGTCGACACAGGCGTCGCCCAACCTTGGGGCCGCGACGGCGACCCGGCACTCCCAGGGCTCGAGCCATCGGTCGAGCTTGTTCCGCCCGCTTGGGAGCCCCCCGACTGGGACCCGCCCGGTTGGCTGCTCACCGAGCCGCCTGCTTGCCCGCCCGGCTGCCCACTCGTCTGGCCCCCGACCTGGCCGCCTGCTTGCCCGCCGGACTGGCCACCAATCTCTCCACCCCCCGATTGACTGCCGGATTCGGAGCCACTCGGTGACGACGAACCGCCGCCGGATGACCCGGAGCCACCCGACGACGACGGTTGACCGGAACTCCCGGACGATGGTGACGAGGGGGGGGAACCCGGCATGCCACTCGGCATCGAGCTGGAGCTGGTCGTGAGGCAGCCGCTGGTGGCGAGCGAAGCCGCCGCCACGAACACCGCCACTGCCAGTCCTGAAATGCGTTGCATGCGTCTAGAGCCCCTGGACGACGGCCGGCGAGGACGATCCCGCAGCCCGGGTCCTACGTGATTGGATGCGCCCGGAGGCCGGCGGTTCAACCGTCAACGCGAACCCGTGGCGCCCGCCGCCGCGGCCGGCGCCACCAGGTCGTCACCGACGAGGAAAGCGCGCAGCTGCTCGCTCAGGCGATCGCAGGCGGTCTTGCGCACCGGCGTGATGATCGGGATCGGCGCGATGGCGCCGATCAGCACCGACGTGCCGGTGACGTCGGTGCTGACCGAACCGACTTCGCTTGCATTCTGCATGTCCCAGACGGAGGCGACGTAACCCGACTCCTTCTCCCACCAGCCGACTCCGAAACAGCCGCCCCCACCCGGTCCAATCGCGCATGCGACGCTGCCACCACCGTCGGTCTTGCGGGTGTTGCCGTCCACCCAGACGACGTAGCGCACTCCGATCTCCTGCAACCTCTCGGTGACGCCCGGTCGCAGCAGCAGCACGCGCAGGCCATCCGCGTTGGCCGGGGCGGTGCTCGGCTCGAACCACGGAAACAGCGCATCGGTGAATTCCTGTTCGCCGTAGATCTTGAACGGCGTGCGCGCGGCATTGCGTGCTTGCGTGCTCTGGCCTTTCTCGGGGTGGACGAGCTCGCCGCCAAGGCGTTCCTGGATGCAGTCGAGGAATTCTTCCTCGGTCCCCACGCCTTCAAGCTGCGGCTTTTTCAGCAGGACGATCGACTCGTTGGCCTGGATCGGCGAAGCGATCTGCCGTGTCTCGTCGACCTTGGAAGTCATGCACCCCGACACCGCCGCGCCAAGCACGGCCATCCCCGCGACGGCGCGACGTCGCGCGCGAACGCTCGCCGGCGGTCGGCGATCGAACCTTGCGTGAGCCATGGCGGTCCTCCTGCGGCTGCGCGTCCTGCGCAGCGGCGACGAAGTTGGGGACGTCCGAGTATACGTCAACGATTCCGGCAGCGAAGTCGCTGCGGCCCCGTCAACTTATGTCGAACAATCCCGCCTGCCGTGGGGCGCCCGGATCGCGCAGGAACTGTTGGGTATCGAGCTGCGGCGCGGCTTCCTGGTTGAGCCCCAGTCGCCGGCAGGCACTCGCAAACCGGGCCTCGACCATTGCCGCATAGGGACCCTCGCCTCGCATGCGGTGACCGAACCGGGGATCGTTGAGGCGCCCGCCGCGCATCTCACGGACGTGGTTCAGCACGCGCTCTGCCCGCTCCGGGTAATGCTCGCGCAGCCAATGCTCGAACAGGGACGCCACCTCGAACGGCAAGCGCAGCATCAGGAACGCCGCGCGGCGCGCCCCGGCAGCAGCAGCGGCCGCGAGCAGACGCTCGATCTCGTGATCCGTCAGGGCCGGAATCACGGGTGCCATCATCACGCCGACCGGCACGCCGGCCGACGTCAGTTCGCGCACCACACGCAAACGGGCCTGGGGCGATGCGGCGCGCGGCTCGAGCGTCCGCTTCAGTGCTTCGTCCAGGCTGGTGATGCTGATGAAGACCGAGACGAGCTGCCGTTCCGCCAGCGCTCGCAGCAGGTCGAGGTCGCGCAGGATCAACGCACCTTTGGTGATGATCGACAGTGGATGCCGCCGCTCGAGCAGCAACTCGAGCACCGCGCGCGTCGAGCGCAGCATGCGCTCGGCCGGCTGGTAGGGATCGGTGTTGCCGCCGATGTGCAGCACCTTGCAGACATACCGAGGTGACGAAATCTCCTGTTGCAGCAATGCCGCCAGGCCGGGCTTGTGGAAAATGCGCGTCTCGAAGTCGAGGCCGGGGCTGAGGTTGAGGTACGCATGCGCCGGTCGCGCAAAGCAGTAGATGCAGCCGTGCTCGCAGCCCTGGTACGGGTTCAGCGACTGGTCGAATGGGACGTCCGGCGACCGATTCTTGGTGATCGCTTGCCTGGGGAACTCGGCAATCAGCGTCGTCGCGGGATTCGGCAGCGATTCGTCCAGGCTGCCCCAGCCGTCATCTGTCGGGGTCAGCGTGGTCGATTCGAAACGACCGGCCGGGTTCGTGACCGCGCCGCGGCCCTTTTCCACCTGCTGTCGGTCTGCCCGCCGCATGCATCGAGACTACTGTACATATATACAGTTGTCACGCCCGATCGGGGAACCGGTCCATCCGCCACAACTCCGGGAACAGGCGGGTCCACGCGATCGCAACGAACAGTGTCGCGCCGCCACCGATGACCACTGCCGGCACGACCCCAAGCCACGCGGCCACGACGCCGGACTCGAACTCACCGAGTTCGTTCGACGCACCGATGAAGACCGAATTCACCGCACTGACCCGGCCGCGAATGTCGTCGGGTGTCTGCAGCTGGACCAGCAGGTGGCGGATGTAGACGCTCACCATGTCACCTGCACCGAGCACGGTGAGCGCCACCAGGGATATCCAGAAACTCGTCGAGACGCCGAACACGAGCGTGGCAAGCCCGAAGAGGATCACGCCACCGAACATCCATTGGCCGACCCGCCGGGTCACGGGCAGGACGCCGAGCACGATGCCGGTCAGGGCGGCGCCGACACCCGGTGCGGCGCGCAACCAGCCGAGCCCACTCGGACCGACATGAAGTACGTCGGCGGCATACACCGGCAACAGCGCCGTCGCGCCGCCGAACAGCACCGCGAACAGGTCGAGAGATATGGCACCCAGCACCGGACGCCGCCGCCGCACGAACCGCAGGCCTTCGAGCAACGCGTTGCGATCGAGCGGTGCCGCGCTGGCGGCCGCGCTCGCGTCGCCGCCACGACGCAAGGTGGCAAGCATCACCAGTGACACGGCCAGCAGGATCGCCACGGTGGCGTAGACGGTGGTGGCGCCCGCGAGGTAGAGCAGTCCACCAAGCGCAGGTCCCACGATCGTGGACACCTGCCACAACGAGGAATTGAAGGCGACGGCGGTGCCGAAATGTTCGCGGTCGACCAGGTTCGGCAACAGGGCCTGGCTCGCGGGCATCGCGAAGGCGCGGGCGACGCCGAACAGCGTCATGACGCCGAACACCGGCCATGCGCTGTGCAGGCCGCGCCAGGAAAATGCGAGCAGCAGCAGCGCGCAGAGCAGCAGCAGGACGTAGCACCCGGTGATGATGCGCCGCCGGTCGCGGGTGTCCGCGAAGTGCCCCGCCGGCAGGATCAGCAGCACGAACGGCAGGAACTGCGACAACCCGATCAGGCCGAGGTCGAGCGGGCGACGAGTGACTTCGTACACCTGCCAGCCGACGGCCACCGTCTGCATCTGCACCGCAAGCGAACCCAGGAAGCGCGCAAGAATGTAGCGCGTGAAATCGGCGTTGCGCAGCAGTACCCGGTGCTCGCTCTTCATCTGCGGCCGCGTCCGCGACGGCCTGGGATCGGGTTGCTCATTGCTGTGCGGCAGGATAGCCGATGCCTGTTCGCGGCGTGGCGCGCCCGTAGCATCGGGACCCGGCTTCAAGTGACAATCGCGCACCTGCCATTCCATGCCGTCGTGTCGCAGTCAGCGACGCGCGCTCAATTCCGGAGTAATCCCCCATGCGCCAACTTGCCACCCTGGTCCGGTCCTGGTTCGGATCGCTGGTGCTGCTGGTCGCGCTGGGCGTGGCGCTGCAACCTGCCGCCCTGGCCGCCGGTGCCAACGCCGACCAGCGCTTTGATGCCCTCAGCCAGCGGTATATCGACGAGTTCGGCCGGTACTCGCCGGTCTCGGCGACCCAGCTTGGCGATCACCGGTTCGACGGTGACCTGGACGACCTGAGTGCGGCGGGGCGCGCGCGGACGCTGGTGTGGGTCAAGGGTGCGCTCGGGGAACTGCAGGGCATCGATCACGAGCAGCTGTCGCGCGCGAACCAGGTCGACGCCGCGATGCTCGAGAACCAGCTCCGCGCTGCCGTCTGGACCGAGGAGAAATACCGCGACTGGTCATGGGACCCGCTCGTCTATACGCAGCTGGCCGGGCAAGCGCTGTACGGCCTTCTCGCTCGAGAGTTCGCGCCGCTGCCGCAGCGTTTGAACTCGGTGACCGCGCGACTGGAGAAGCTGCCCGGACTGCTCGAGCAGATGCGCGCCAACGTCGTGCCTGCGCGGGTCCCGGCGATCCACGCCGAAACCGCGGTCAAGCAGAACCCGGGCGTGCTGAGCCTGGTCGACGAACTGGTCGTGCCGAATCTCGCGCAGCTGCCCGCGCCCGAGCGAGCACGCCTCGAGCGGGCCATTGCCGCTGCCCGCGCCGCGGTAAAGACGCACCAGCACTGGCTCGAGCAGACCCTCGTGCCGCAGGCCAAGGGCGACTTCCGCATCGGCCGCGATTTGTATGACGAGAAGCTCGGCTTCGCGCTGATGTCACCGCTCGATCGTGCCGAGATCCGGCGGCGCGCCGCAGCCGAAGCAATCACCACGCGCGCCCGGATGTACGACGTCTCGCGCAAGGTGCTTGCCGGCCGCGCCGGCGCGCCGCCGACTCCCGTCGATCCCACGCCCGCCGAGCAGCAGGCGGCAATCAGGGCAGCCCTTGACATCGCAGGTGCCGAACGTGCGCCACGCGACGGCGTCGTCGATTTCGCGAAGCAGATGCTGCGCGAGACCACCGAGTTCGTACGCGCGAAGAATTTCGTGACGGTGCCCGGGGAACCGCTCGAGATCATCCTGATGCCCGAGTTCCAGCGCGGCGTCGCGGTCGCGTATTGCGACTCGCCGGGACCGCTCGACAAGGGCCAGCGCACGTTCTACGCCGTATCACCGATTCCGGGCGACTGGACCGACGCGCAGGTCGAATCGTTCCTGCGCGAGTACAACACGCGATCGATTGCCAACCTGACTATCCACGAAGCGATGCCGGGACATTACCTGCAGATCGCGCACTCGAACCGCTATCCTTCGGTGCTGCGCGCGATGCTGGGTTCCGGGCCGTTCGTCGAGGGCTGGGCGGTCTACACCGAGCGCGTGATGCAGGAGCAGGGTTTCCGTGGCGGCGACCCGCTGATGCAGCTGGTGCAGCTGAAGTGGTACTTGCGCTCGATCACGAACGCAATCATGGACTCGGCAATCCACGTCGACGGCATGACACGCGAAGAGGCGATGAAGCTGATGGTCGAGACCGGCTTCCAGGAGGAGCGCGAGGCCGCCGGCAAATGGGTGCGCGCGCAACTCACGGCCGCGCAGCTGTCGACGTATTTCGTCGGCTACCAGGAGCACTCCGACATGCGCGCCGAGGCCGAGCGGCGCGCGGGCGCGAAGTTCGACCTCAAGACGTACCACGACCAGGTGCTGTCGTTCGGCTCCCCTCCGGTGCGGCTGGTGCGGGCCCTGCTGTTCGACGAACCGATTCACTGAGCGTCGGCAGCCAAGCCGGCACGTCGGGCCGCGCGACGCCGGTCAGGTCGCGGCGGCGTCGACGCTGAACAACGCATCCAGCAGGCTGGCCTGGAAGCCGGCGTTGCCGGTGAGCTGCTGGTGCTGCTCACAGATGAACAGCGTGCGCGCAATCTGCAGCGACTCCTCCACTCCGTGAGGCGCGGCGACTTCTGGCGCGCGTCGACCCAGCAAGGACGACCGCGTGACGACTGAATCGCCGGGCTCGTGCATCAGTTGCTCGAGATCACGGGCAGCCAGGCCGGCAATGTCGACGACTCGCTCCCGTGCGCGGAAGCGGTTACCGATGTCCTCGACGACCAGGCGCGCCAGTGTCGGCTTGCAGTCGCCACCGAACACCCACGTCGGCACGTCACGCGGGTCCGGATGCGTTGCAAACGATGCGGCGAATGCCTGCCCGCGGCCCAGGTTGCGGGCGAGGTACTCGCGAAGCATGTCGAGGTAACGCCGGCCCTCGGCACCACCGCCATGATTGGCGATGGTGCGCTCGGCAATGTTCGGATCGAACAGCGACCAACGGAAGTCGCGCCAGGTCGCTATGTCGTAAAGGTCGGCGTCGATCCGGTTGCCCAGCGGGTCGATGAGCCAGGGCACGGCGGGGTGCGGCATCATTTCCGTGATACCGGTACAGGTCGCGACGACCTCGGGCGGAATCCGGCGCAGGCCGATTTCCTCACCACGCAGCAGGGACAGCACGGGCTGCAGCGTGCCCAGGCTCGGCGTGCCGACGAGCAGCAACCGGCGGATCGCGGCGGCACCCGCGTACGTCGGTTCCAGCACGCCGGTCGCGGGCAGTTCCTGCGTGCCATGGCGCACGAAATAGCGAGCGACCATGCCGCCATTCGAGTGTGCGACGACGTCCACCCTGAGCCGCGGGTCACCATGGTCGTCCCGGATGCGGGCGATCAGTTCAGCGAGTCCGCGGGCGGCGCGCACGTTGTCGAGCCGGAAGTCGTACAGGTAGAGGTACAGGCCACAGCCGCCGGCAATGCGCGGTGGAGTCCCGGGCACGCAGCGCTCGTACCCGCCCACGCGCCGCAGCATGTCGATCACGCCGCCGTAGAAGTCACGGCCCAACCCCTCGCGAAAGACGGCATAGGCCTCGGCATCGTTCGCATCGGGCTCGAGCGTGGCGGCGTCGATCGGCAGCGCCAGCTCGCGGTAGTCGCTGAACAAAAGCCGGGAGTCCGAAACGGGCCAGATCTCGCGTCCCGAACTGCACTCGCGCAGGCTCGACCCGAAAGCACCCGGAACCAGGATCAGTGGCGGCTGGTCGTCTGGACGCGAGACGCTCGCGTACGTGACCGCCTGCTGCGAGCGGTCGAACGCTGCGCAACCAGCGAGGCTGAGACCGGCCGCGATGACACTGCGTCGCGTCCAGCAGCGCATGGTGAGGTTCCTTTTTCGACGCGCCCAGTATCCGCGTCGTCCACGGCAGTCGCATCGCGAGAAGCGTCACACCGGTGCGGCGAATGCACAGCCGCGCGCCTTTTCGGCCGCGCCCTACCGTTCCGTGGCGACCTCCCATTTGTACCGAAGGGCAGGCTGCAGCCGCAGCAACTGGCGATCGTGAACCCTGCGCAGCAGGACCTGCGCGGCGATGGCACCGCAGCCCGCCAGGAACATGTCCCACTGCGTGTCCCACACGTCGCCCTGCGTGCCAAGGAACGCGCCGGCCGCGTCTCCGCCGGCGAGCGCGGCCCACCACTCCGTGAATTCGTAGAAGGCACTGACGCCGAGGATGCTGAGCGTGATCAACGCGAACAACCACTTGCCGGGACGCAGCGGCGAGGTCCGCAGCAACAACTCGCGCGCGATGATGGCCGGCCCGAAGCCCTGCATCAGGTGGCCGATGCGGTCGTAGTGGTTGCGGCTGAAGCCGAAGACTTCGCGCATCCAGTCGCCGAGCGGCGTGAGCGCGTACGTGTAGTGCCCACCGTACATCAGGATCAGCGAATGCACGGCGATCAGCACGTAGACCAGCGGCGTCAGTGGAAAGCTGCGCGCCGTCCAGGCCAGCAACGGGATGGCGATCAGCACCGGCAGCACTTCCAGCACCCACGTCAGGCGATCGTGGGGGTCGATACCGGACCACACGAGTCCGAGCACCACGACAAACAGCAGCAAGAGCGGCAGGCGCAGGTGGTCACGGGTTGCGGTCATTGCACTGGACTCCACGATGATTTCTGGCTCGAGGTCACGGCCGGTGTCGCCGGATTGCAGGCTCGGGGCCTACAGGAACTCCTCGAGCAAGCGTGCGACCGCGGCCGGCTGGTCGTGATGCACCATGTGACCCGCGGCAGCGACGATGCGCGGTTCCAGCTGCGGGACCAGGCGACGCACTTGCTCCGGCGCACCGGCACCACGCAGTCGTTCGAGGAAATCCGACTCCTCGCCCGCGACGTACAGCAGCGGCGCCCGCATTTCAGCCCAGCAGGCTTCGACCTCCGCGCGCCGGTACAGGATCGGGTTGACGCGCTTGTGCGCCGGATCGAAGCAAAGACGAGCGCGCCCGTCCGGCAGGATTTCGCTCCACGCCCGTGCGACGAAATCGGCACGTTCGGGAGTCAGTCGCGGATTGCGTTTGCGCAGCACGCCGGCAAACACGTCGATGCTGGGAAACACCGAGGCCGGCTCCGGATCGCGCCACTGGTCCAGCCAGTCGCGGTAGCGACCGGGCGCGAGCTCCGGCGGTGCACCGGGCAGGCCAAAGCCTTCGAGCGTCACCAGGCGGCGCACACGCTCGGGACGGAGACCGGCGTAGATCATCGCGACATTGCCGCCCATGCTGTGGCCGACGAGATCGACCGGCGTGCCGGGTGCGAGCCAGTCGAGCATCGCGTCGAGATCGGCGAAGTACTCGGGAAACCAGTAGCCCTGGGAATTCCAGCCCGAACGGCCGAAGCCACGCCAGTCCGGAGCGATCAGGCTTCGTGCCGGGTCAATTTCGTCAGCGACGAACTGGAACGTCGCGCCGCAATCCATGAACCCGTGCAACAGCACGATCGGTGCCACATCGACCAGGGTTCCCGCCCAGCGCGTGAAGTGATGCGGCAGGCCTCGGATGGCATGGTGCAGAGATTCGGGGACGCGGCGAGGCAGGTAGTGAACGCTCATGGGTGCTCATACTGCATCAACCTCATGACAGCGGTCCGACCTTTGCAGTTCCAACGACGGATGCAGCAGCCGGCATTGAGGCGGGGCCCGGCTTGCGGCCAGAATGGTCGCTTCGGCCCGGTTCGTCGGGCATCCGCAGTCACCCGGACCATGCCCAAGCTGCTCGTCTTCCAGCACGTTGCCTCGGAACCGCTGGGTCACCTCGACCCGTTGCTGCGTGAGTCCGGCTTTCGCATCCGGTACGTGAATTTCGGCCGCGAAGCGCAAGCCCAGCCCGACATTCGCCGGTATGACGGCCTGGTCGTGCTCGGCGGCCCCATGAACGTCGATCAGGTGGACCTGTTTCCGCATCTGCAGACCGAGATCGAAGTCATCCGCGAGGCCGTGCAGGCGCAGAAGCCCGTGCTGGGCATCTGCCTCGGTGGCCAGTTGCTCGCAGCGGCCATGGGGGGACGGGTGCAGCCGAATGCCGTCCCCGAGATTGGCTGGTATCGCCTGCACACGCGCCCGCAGGCCCACACTGACAAGCTGTTCCGCCACTTCGAGCGCACGCCGCGCTACGTCTTTCAGTGGCACGCCTACACCTTTGAGCCGCCGCCGGAGGCCGTGCCACTGGCGTGGACCCGCAGCTGCCGGCAGCAAGCCTACCGGCTCGGCGATCACGCCTGGGGACTGCAGTTCCACCTGGAAGCGGACGCCGCCCTGATCAACCGCTGGTTGCACCTGCCGAGCGGACGCAACGAGATCGAGCAGCACTGGAGTCCGGCGCGCATCGCGCGGATCCAGGCGGCGACGCACCAGCATCTGCCGGTGGCCCAGTCGCTCAGCGAGCGGGTGTTCGGGGAATTCATCCAGCTGTTCTCGCCCCGCCGCTACGCGCTGCTGCCGTCGCGTTGAGGTGCGGACCCGGCCGCCGTTGCAGGTGCCCGGAACGACGGACGCCTGCTACGCCGTCGAACCGATCTTCGAGCGTCAGTCGCCGAGAAACATGCGGTACGCGGGGTTGTCGGTCTCTTCGGTGTAGACATACCCGAGTTCGCCGAGGTGTTCGGCGAATCGCCCGGCGTCGGCCGGCGCCACCTGCACGCCCGCGAGCACGCGCCCGTAATCGGAGCCGTGGTTGCGGTAATGGAACAGGCTGATGTTCCAGTGCGCTCCCACGGCCTCCAGGAATCGCAGCAACGCGCCCGGCCGTTCCGGAAACTCGAAACGGAACAGGCGTTCGTGCCTCAGCCCGTGCGCGTGGCCACCGACCATGTACCGCACGTGCAACTTCGCCATTTCGTCGTCGCTCATGTCGAGCGCGCGAAAACCGGCATCGGCGACGAGCGCCAGCAGCGCTTCCTTTTCGCGCTTGCCTTCGGCGAGTGAAATGCCCGCGAAGATGCGGGCCGACCGGGAGTCGTCGTAGCGGTAATTGAACTCGGTGACGCTGCGGCGGCCGAGCAGGCGGCAAAAGCGCAGGAAGCTGCCGGGTTCCTCGGGGATCTCGACGGCCAGCAGCGCTTCGCGCTGCGCGCCGATGTCGGCGCGTTCGGCAATGTGCCGCAAGCGGTCGAAGTTGACGTTGGCGCCGCAGTTGAGCGCGACGAGGGTCTGACCCGTGCATTGTTCGCGCGCGACATATCGCTTGATGCCGGCGACCGCCAGCGCGCCCGCGGGCTCCGCGATCGTGCGGTTGTCCTCGAAGATGTCCTGGATCGCCGCGCAGATCTCGTCGGTGGTCACCAGCAGTACTTCGTCGACGTACTTGCGCGCGAGCCGGAACGTCTCCTCGCCGACGCGACGCACGGCGACGCCATCGGCGAAGATGCCGACGCGGTCGAGCGTGACGCGCTCGCCGGCGCGTAACGAGTCGTGCATGCTCGCCGCGTCCTCGGGTTCGACCCCGACGATACGGACTTCGGGGTAGAGGGATTTCACGTACGTCGCGATGCCCGCGATCAGGCCGCCGCCGCCGATCGGCACGAAGATCGCGTGGGGCGGCGACGAGGACTGCCGCAGGATTTCCATGCCGATCGTGCCCTGCCCGGCAATGACGTCCGGGTCGTCGAACGGATGGATGAAAGTGAGCCCACGCAGGCGCGCTACCCCCATCGCATGCTCGAACGCATGATCGAAGTCGTCGCCCTCGAGCACCACCTCACCGCCGAGGTCGAGCACTGCCTGCACCTTGATGTGCGGCGTGGTCCGCGGCATGACGATCACGGCCGCGATGCCGCGTCGTCGTGCCGCAAGCGCCACGCCCTGCGCATGATTGCCGGCCGATGCGCAGATCACTCCGCGCGCCGCGGTTACCTCGTCGAGCGTGGAGATCTTGTTGTAGGCGCCGCGGAGCTTGAACGAAAAGACCGGCTGCAGGTCTTCGCGCTTGAACAGCACGTCGTTGCCGAGGCGCCGGCTGAGCCGGCGCGCCGGCTCGAGCGGGGATTCGATCGCGACGTCATAGACGCGCGCCTTCAGGATGCGTTCGATGTAACTTTCTTGCATGGCCATGACTCGCGGGATCGCCTCGTACGTTAACATCCTTCGCTTCCGGAACCCGTACCGGGCACCAACGGCATACCCGTCTTGCGCATCGAACTGACCATGACAGTGCTCGCCGGATTCGCCGGCGGACTGACCGGCACGCTCTGGGCCGGCATCGTCTCGCCGGCGCTGCTGGCACAGCGACCCGAACTGCGTGCCGCCGGGTGGCGTCCCGACACGGCTTGGCGCGTACTGCACACCGCCGCCCTTTACGGCCTGTGCGGCGCCGCCGCGGGACTCCTGTTCTGGCT
Source organism: uncultured Gammaproteobacteria bacterium (assembly GCA_963743995.1). GTDB lineage: Bacteria > Pseudomonadota > Gammaproteobacteria > Steroidobacterales > Steroidobacteraceae > RPQJ01. The sequence goes on from CAVUSC010000005.1 coordinate 279,891, forward strand.
GGGCTGGGGCCTGGTCGCATTCACCACTGTTCCCTGGTTCGTGGTCGGCGCCTGCTACGGCCTGTTGCTCTGGTTCGCCTCGGCACTGCCGGCCTTGCTGCTGCTCTCGCTGCGAGTGCCGACGTTGCGGGCAGCCGGGGTCGTGATGGCCGTCGAGTCGCTCGTCGCGGCCAGCAGCGTCGGCCTTCTTTGCGCTTTCGCCTGGCACCGCGCGGCGTAGAATCCAGCACACTTCTGGTAGACCCATCGTTGGGGGAATTCGCATGCAGACGCTCCACCGGGCAGCGCTCGTTCTCGCCCTGTTGTTCGCCGTTACCGCGGCGCACGCACTGACGGCCACCGAACTCGTCGCGAAGAACATCGAGGCCAAGGGCGGCGCGGCGGCGCTGCAGGCCGTGAAATCGGTGCGGCGCGAAGGCCGGCTCGTCGTCAACGGCGGCCAGTTCGTGCTCGAACTGCGCGAGACCAGGCAGCGGCCGGAGTCGATCCGCACCGAGATCAGCATGCAGGGCCTGTCGCAGGTCCAGGCCTACGACGGCAAGGAAGGCTGGCGCATCGACCCGTTCGGCGGTCGCAAGGATCCGGAGCGCATGCCTGCCGATGACGTCAAGGAATACGCGGAGGACGCCACCATCGACGGCGTGCTGGCCGATGCCGCGGCCGCCGGCAGCAGCATCGATTACCTCGGCACCGAGGACATCGACGGCACGCTGGCGCACAAGCTCAAGGTCGTGCGCAAGGACGGCAGCCTGCAGTATGTCTACCTCGATCCGGATTATTTCCTGGAGATCCGCGTCGAAAGCCAGCGCGTCGTGCGCGGCGTGAAGCGGACGACGGTCTCGGACTATGGCAACTACGAAAAGGTCGGCGGCGTGTTCTGGCCGCTGTCGATCGAGTCCGGCAGCAAGGGCGACAGCGACCCGGCCAAGTTCGAGTACCGGTCGGCGGTCGTGAACCCGGAAATCGCTCCCGACTATTTCTCATTCCCCGCGACCGTGCAGAAGTAAGGGAGCACCGACCATGAACCTCCTGCACGTTTCGATGCTCGCCGTGGCACTGGCGCCCTCGGCACTCTTTGCCGCACCACCGGCGAAGCCCGCCGCCCCCGCCTTCGACTCCTCGATCATCTCCGGTCTCGGTGCGCGCAACATCGGGTCCGCGGCAATGAGCGGCCGCATCTCGTCGCTCGACGCCGTGACGATGCCGGACGGCAAACTCATGGTGTGGGTAGGCGCCGCCAGCGGCGGCGTCTGGAAGTCGCTTGATGGCGGCACCACGTTCACGCCCGTGTTCGACGACCAGCCCGTGCAATCGATCGGCGCGGTCGCGATCGACCAGCGGAACACCGAAACGGTGTGGGTCGGCACCGGTGAAGCCTGGACGCGCAACAGCGTCTCGATCGGTAATGGCATCTACAAGACGACCGACGGCGGCGACACCTGGCAGCACCTGGGGCTCGACGGCTCTGAGCGCATCAGCGACATTCGCATCGATCCGCGCGCCAGCGATACCGTGTACGCCTGCGTCACCGGGCGACTCTGGAGCGATTCCCTCGAGCGCGGCGTGTACCGCACGCGCGATGGCGGCAAGACCTGGCTACAGGTGCTGAAGGCACCGAACGCCTCGACCGGCTGCGCCAACCTGAGCATGGACGAGAAGAATCCCGACGTGCTGTACGCGGCACTGTGGGATTTCCGCCGCAAGGGCTGGACGTTCCGCTCTGGCGGCGAATCGCCGTCGGCAACGTCGGCGAGCGCCCTGCTGGTGACGCGCGACGGCGGCCAGACCTGGACCGAAGTCACGCCCGACAAGAACAAGGGCTTCGCGCAGAAGCCCTACGGCCGCATCGCGGTCAACGTCGCCCCCAGCGATTCGAAACGAGTTTACGCATTCGTCGAGTCGCCGCAGAGCGCGCTGTACGTCAGCGATGACGGCGGCGCCACCTGGGAGGCGCGCGACCGCAGCCAGTGGATGGTATGGCGCCCCTTCTATTTCGCGCGCATGACGGTCGACCCGAACAATGCCGACCGCGTGTTCAAGGACAACGGCAACCTGGTCCTCTCGGAAGACGCGGGCCGCAGCTTCAGCGTGGTGGGCGGCTTCGAAGGCATGCATGGCGACATCCACGACGTGTGGGTCAACCCGAAGAACTCGAAGCACGTGGTGTCCGGCGATGACGGCGGCCTGTGGCAGAGCCACGACGGCGGCAGCAAGTGGTGGAAGGGCGAGAACCTGCCGATCTCGCAGTTCTACCACGTGAGCGTCGACGACGAGGATCCGTACCACGTCTACGGCGGCCTGCAGGACAACAGCAGCTGGATCGGCGATTCGGCCTACCCAGGCGGCATCACCAACAGCCGCTGGGAAAACATGTACGGCGGCGACGGCTTCTGGATGTTCTCCGATCCGGCGGACGGCAATTACCTCTACACGGAATACCAGGGCGGCGCGATCGCGCGCGTGAACAAGCACACGCACGAGGCGCGCGACATCCAGCCAAAGGCGCGCGCCGGGGAGAAGTTGCGCTTCAACTGGAACACCCCGCTGCACCTGTCGCCCAACGAGAAGGGCACGCTTTACATGGGCTCGCAGTTCCTGTTCCGCACGCGCGACCAGGGCCAGACGTGGGACCGCATCTCGCCGGACCTCACGACCAACGATCCGCAGAAGCAACGCCAGGAGGAAACCGGAGGCGTCACGGTGGACAACTCCGCGGCCGAAATGCACACGACGATCTACTCGATCAGTGAATCGCCAAAGTCGGCGGGTACGATCTGGATCGGGACCGACGACGGCAACGTGCAGCTCACGCGCAACGGCGGCAAGGACTGGACCAACGTGACCGGCAACCTCAGGGGCTTGCCGCAGGCTTCGTGGGTGAGCTGGGTCGAGGCGAGCCGGCACGACGCCGCCACGGCTTATGCGACGTTCGACCGACACACCTTTGGCGATCACGAGCCGTGGGTGTACGTCACGCGTGACTACGGCAAGAGCTGGCAGCCGCTCGTCACGCCGAAGGCCGCCCGCGGCATTCGCGGGTACGCGCACGTCATCAAGGAGGACGCGCAGCAGCCGAACCTGCTGTTCCTGGGCACGGAACTCGGCCTGTATATCTCGATCGACGGCGGCCAGTCGTGGGCCGGCTTCAAGGGTGACAAGTTCCCGGCGGTCGCGGTGCGCGACCTCGTCGTGCAGCCGCGCGACAACGACCTCGTCATCGCCACCCACGGCCGCGGCATCTGGATCATCGACGACATCACGCCGCTGCGCGCGCTGAGCACGGAGCTGATGGCGAAGGAAGCGGCGTTCGTTGCGGCACGGCCGGTGCAACAGCGCATCTCCGGACCGGGCGGCTGGGCCAATGGCGCGGCGGTTTTCGTCGGCGAGAACCCGCCGGGCGGGGCCGTCATCACGTACTACCAGCGCACGCGTCACCTGTTCGGCAGCCTCAAGCTCGAGATCCTCGATTCGAGCGGACGCGTCATCGACGAGCTGCCGGCCAGCAAGCGTCGCGGCCTCAACCGCGTCGAATGGTCGATGCGTGAGAAGCCGCCGCGCGTCCCGCCTGCGGTGCAACTGGCATTTGCCGGCACGCAGGGTCCGCGCGTGCTGCCCGGCACCTACACGGCGCGCATGACCAAGGGCGGCGAGGTGTACGAGCACAAGTTCGACGTCGGTCTCGACCGGCGCGCGACCTTCACCCTGGAGGATCGCAAGCAGCAGTACGAGGCTGCAATGCGCGTCCGCAAGCTCTTCGGTGAGGAAACGGCCGTGCTCGAGCGCATCCAGGCGTTGCGCACGAGCGTCGCCGCCGCCAGCGACAATGCCGCGGTGGATGCAGCCACCAAGGCGAAGCTCGCGGCGTTGGACGCGAAGGCCGATGACGTGCGCAAGCGCATCGTCGCCACCAAGGAAGGCGGTGCGATCACCGGCGAGGAGCGATTGCGCGAGCACACCGACCTACTCTACGGAGCACTCATCGGCTATGAAGGTGCGCCGGGCACTTACCAGATGGAACGCATCGGCGTGCTCGAAGCCGAACTCGCCGACATCGAGCAGCAGTTCGAGGGCCTGATGGCGACGGACCTGCCGGGCGTCAACCAGGCGCTGCAGGCGGTCGGGCAGCCACCGCTGGCGGTGCCGCCGAAGGTACCCGCGATGGCGGATGCAGGCGTCAGCTCGGCGAACGCGCATTGGCTGGCGACGCGCAAGCGCAAGGACAAGAAAGCCTGGTTCCACAGCCTGCCGCAAGGCGCGATCAGCTTCTGATCGCTGCACTCGACAGCGCGGGGGAACTAAGCGGGCAGCGGAGGGTCACTGTGGGGTGACCCCGTCGTTCGGCTGCGGGCCGTCGCGCGGCTTTCGACCAGTGCAACCTGTACTGTAGTCATCGCACCTGCACCCGGCCGAAGATGCTCCCCGTGGACTGGAACTTGAACGCGCGCCTGCCTCTGCTGTTCCCACTCCTGGTCGCTATGGGATGCACGGTAGGCCCCGAGCCGCGTGTTCCCACGCCCGAATCGCTCGGGGTGCCTGCACACTTCCAGCATTCCCTGCAGCCGGAGGTCTCTACCACGGCTGTGGTCGCAGACTGGTGGGAAACCTTCGACGATCCGGTGCTGTCGCGCCTGGTCGAACAGGCGCTCGTCGCCAACACGAACATCGACGCGGCGGGAGCGCGGGTCCGGCAAGCCCGGGCCGCGCTCAAGAGCACCCGTGCAGGCTCGTGGCCTACGCTCGATTTCGGTGCGTCGGCGTCGCAACTCACGGGCGTGGGCTCGGACGCGCAGATCCCTGATCGCACGACGTATGACGCCGGCTTCGACGCCCGCTACGAACTGGACTTGTTCGGCGGACAACGCCGGGCGGTGCAGGCATCCACGGCCGACCTCGCTGCAGTCCAGGCCAACCTGCATTCGACGCAGCTCACGGTCGCCGCCGAGGTCGCACTGAACTACATCGACGCGCGGCTCGCGCAACGCCAGCTCGAAATTGCCCGGGCCAACCTGGCGGCACAAGACGAAACGCTGCAGATCGTGCAGTGGCGGGTGCAGGCAGGGCTCGTCGGCGCACTCGACTTCGAGCAGTCGCGCCAGTTGCGCGCGCAGACCGCCGCGACGGTCCCATTGCGCGAGCAGGCATTGTCATCGGCGTTGAACCGGCTTTCGGTGCTGACGGGTTCTGCGCCAGGCACCGTCGACGCGCTGTTCGAACCCGCGACGCCGATTCCGCTGGCCATCGCAGCGGACGTGGCGGTTCCCGCGGCAATGCTGCGGCGGCGCCCGGACGTGACCGCCGCGGAACGTTCGCTGGTCGCCGAGACTGCCCGCATCGGCGTGCGCGAAGCCGACCTGTATCCCTCACTGGGGCTTTCGGGCTCGCTCAGCGGCAACTCGTCGAACTGGGGAGACCTCACGGATGCAGCATTCGGCAGCCTCGCGGCAGGCCTGACCGCGCCGATCTTCGAGGGTGGACGCTTGCGCGCGGCAGTCGAACAACAGCGAGCCGCTGCCATCCAGTCCCTCGCCATCTACCGGGACACCGTGCTGGTGGCACTCGAGGAATCCGAGAATGCGCTGGTGGCGATCGCCGTCACCGAAAGGCGCGAGCGCGAACTCGTCATCGCCGAAGATGCCGCGCGCAACGCCACCTCGCTGGCACGCAGCCAGTACCAGGCCGGCATCATCGACTTCTCCAACCTGCTCGATGCCGAGCGCAGCCTGCTGACGACGGAGACCAGCCGCGCGGCCGCGCTCGCTGATCGTGCGGCGGCGACAGTGCAACTCTACAAAGCGCTCGGCGGCGGCTGGGAAAACGCTCCCGACCCGCGTTCGCTGACGTCCTCTTTTCCCTGAAGGGTCCAATGGATACGAAGGCAAGCACCAGCCCGGAGCGCTCGCGGCTCGACGAACTTCTAGGCCGCCAGCCAGCCTCGGCACGCATGCGCCTGTTGCGCAAGGCGGCACCGGTCGTTGGCGTGCTGCTGCTGGCCGGTCTCGCCGTCCTCTATTTCATGGCACGCAAGAGCGACCAGCCGAACTTCGCGACGACGACCGTGCAGCGCGGCGACCTGCGCGTCTCCGTGTCGGCCACCGGCAACCTGCAACCGACGAACGAAGTCGAGGTGGGTTCCGAGCTGTCCGGCCTCGTGACCGAAGTCAACGTCGACAACAACGACAGGGTGCAACGCGGCCAGGTGCTCGCGCGTATCGACACCGCACGGCTGCAGGACTCGATTGCGCAGAGCCGCGCGTCGCTGCAGTCCGCGATCGCCAACGTGGCGCAGGCCGAAGCCACGGCGCAGCAGACGAAGGCAGCGCTCGCCCGCTTTGAAGAAGTGCGCGCGCTCTCCGGAGGGAAGGTGCCCTCGGCCGCGGAATTCGACACGGCCAAGGCAGAGTACGCGCGCGCCGTCGCCGGTGTGCGCACCGCCGAGGCCGGCGTGGCGCAGGCGCGGGCACAGTTGTCGTCGGACCAGACACAGTTCTCCAAGGCCCTGATCCTCTCACCGGTCACCGGCGTCGTGCTGTCGCGCCAGATCGATCCCGGCCAGACGGTGGCGGCTTCCTTCAATGCGCCCGTGCTGTTCCTGATCGCCGAGGACCTGAGCGCAATGCGGCTCGAGGTCAAGGTGGACGAGGCCGACGTGGGTCAGGTCGCCGCCGGGCAGTCGGCGACTTTCCAGGTCGATGCCTTCCCGGGTCGCACGTTCCCGGCGCGGGTCGAACGGGTGGACGTCGGCGCCAATGCCGGCACCGGTTCGACGACGGCGAGCGGTTCGTCTAACACGGTGGTTTCGTACACGGCCGTGCTGGCGGTCGACAACAAGGACGCAACCCTGCGCCCCGGCATGACGGCGACGGCGGAGATCGTCACCAGCGAGAAGCGTGACGTCCTGCTGGTGCCCAACGCGGCACTGCGCTTTTCACCTGACGCCAGCGCGGCCAGCGCCGAGCGCACCGGCGTCACGAAAGTATTGATGCCGGGACCACCTCGCGGCACCGCGGGCAACAAGGCACGCGAGGTCAAGATCGGGCGCGGCAGCGCGCAGAAGGTGTACGTGCTCGGCGCCAACGGTGCGCCAGAGCCAGTGGCAGTCACGACCGGCGATACCAATGGCACGTTGACCGAAGTTACGGGCGATTCGTTGCGCGAAGGGGCACTGGTGATCACCGGCCAGCTCGCCGCGGAGGGCAACGGTGGTCGATGACCCGTCGGCCCTGTCTGTCAGCCGCGGCGCTCCGGTCATCGAGCTGCGCGGAGTGACCAAGACCTTTGGCTCGGGCGAGGCCAGTTTCCAGGCGCTGCGAGGCGTCGATTTCGAGGTCGCAGCCGGAGATTTCGTCGCGGTCATGGGGCCGTCCGGGTCCGGCAAGTCGACGATGATGAACATCCTCGGCTGCCTCGACGTGCCGACGGCGGGCGAGTTCCTGTTCCATGGCTTTCACGTCGAGCAGCTCACGCGCGACGAACGCGCGCTGCTGCGTCGGCGCTACCTGGGCTTCGTGTTCCAGGGTTTCAACCTGCTCGCCCGCACCAGTGCGCTGGAGAATGTGGAGCTGCCGCTGCTCTACCGTGGCGAGAAGCCGCGCGCGCGACGCGCGGCGGCGATGCACGCGCTCGAACAGGTGGGGCTCGCCGACTGGTGGGACCACACGCCCGCCGAACTTTCGGGCGGACAGCAGCAGCGCGTGGCCATCGCTCGCGCGATCGTCACCGCGCCGCAGGTGCTGCTCGCCGACGAGCCGACCGGCAACCTCGACACGGCGCGCTCGCTCGAGATCATGGAACTGCTGACCCGCTTCAACCGGACCGGGATCACCATTCTCATGGTAACTCACGAAGCCGAAATGGCCGCCTACGCGCACACGGTGGCGCACGTGCGCGACGGGCTCGTGGACCAGGTCGAGGTGCGTGCGCGATGAGCATGCTCGGTCCGACACTCGTGCTCGCCTTGCGGGAAATCCGGCGGCACGTGCTGCGCTCGATCCTGACCGTGCTGGGCATCGTGATCGGTGTCGCGGCCGTCGTCACGATGGTGACGCTTGGCAATGGCGCGACTGCGGCCGTGCGCGAACAGATCTCAGGGCTGGGTGTGAACATCCTGCAGATCCGCCCGGGGCAGGGCTTCGGACGCGGCGGCGGCGGTCCGGCACCGGCAGATTTCGACATGGACGACGTCGCAGCCATCCGCGACCAGGTTGCCGGCGTCGTCGTGGTCGCTCCGCTGTCGCAATCGTCAGGCACGGCGGTGCGCAATGCCGCCAACTGGTCGACGACCGTCAACGGCACGACCTCCGACTACTTCACGGCCCAGCAGTGGGCCACGGCGTCGGGCCGCACGTTCTCGGCCGCCGAGGAGCAGTCTGGCAAGGCCGTCTGCGTGATCGGCTCGACCGTGCAGCGCAACCTGTTCCGCTCGGAAGATCCGCTGGGCCAGCGCTTCCGGCTCCGCGACCTGTCATGCGAGGTCATCGGCACGCTGGTGACCCGCGGCCAGGGCGGCTTCGGCAACGACCAGGACGACGTCGTGCTGATGCCGATCCGGACCGTTCAGCGACGCATGACCGGCAATCGCAACGTCCGGCTGATGATGGTGAAAGTGGATTCGGCCTACGACACGGCTGGCGTGACAGCGTCCATCCAGTCGCTGTTGCGTGAACGCCGCAACATCAGCGGCACGAAGCAGGACGATTTCAATATCTTCGACACGGCGCAGATCTCGCAGACCCTGCAGGGCACCACGCGCATCCTCACGTCGCTGCTCGGTGCCGTGGCCGCGGTGAGCCTGCTCGTCGGCGGCATCGGCATCATGAACATCATGCTGGTGTCCGTGACCGAGCGGACACGCGAGATCGGCATCCGGCTCGCCATCGGCGCCGTCGGCCGCGAGGTGCTGCTGCAATTCCTGGTGGAAGCCATCGTGCTGGCCTGCCTCGGCGGCATCATCGGCCTGCTGCTGGCCTTGTTGGCGAGCTGGGCGCTTGCCCCGCTGCTGCAAGTGCCCTTCATTTTCGATGTCCGGATCAATGCCGTGGCCTTCGGCTTCTCGGCGCTGATCGGCGTGATCTTCGGCTACTTCCCGGCGCGCCAGGCCGCGCAACTCAACCCGATCGACGCGTTGCGGCACGAATGAACGCGCCTGCGTCCTGCCGGCAGCGCGCCAGGCGCGCGACCGGGACCGTTCACGCGCAGACCCAGGGACGCCAGGACGCCAGCTAGCGGTCGAGGAAGTCCCGCGTCAGCCGCACGACTTCATCCGCATTCGCGTCGAGCACGTTCCCCGTGGGGTGAGAGAGTTCGGCGCGGCGCGCGTCGCGCAACAGCATTTCCGTGCGCCCCGTCGATTCCCAGAACTCGTCACGCGCGCGCAGGATCGTCACGGGCAGCTTGAGCAATGGCAGGCGCTCGCCCACCTGGTAGCTGCCGTCCGACGAAGGTACGCCGATCAACAGCAGCCGGCGCACCTGTTCTGGCTTGGCCAACGCGAGTTCGATGGCCGCCAGCGAGCCCGCCTGGTAGCCGATCACGTCCACCTGCCTCAGGCGCAGCGAGTCGATCAGGTCGGCGAAAGCGGCCACATGATCAGCCACGACCGGTGCGTGCTCCGGCGCATCCGATTCACCCGCACCCGGCAGGTCCGGGGCATAGACGCTACGGTCACGACCGAGGTCACGCAACACTGGGCGGAACGCGCGGCCCGTCACTGTCGGCGGCGCAACGCACAGCAGCGGCGTCAGTTCATCGAAGCCGCCACTCGAGGGAAACGACGTGTGCAAGTGCAACTGACCGAAGCGGCAGTCGACGTACATCTTGCGCAGGTGAATGGTCACGGTCGGGGAACTCCTGCTCGAAAGTGCGGCGCTGCGGGCGAGCGTGCGGTCGGAGATGCGGGTCACTGTCTGATCCTCGGTGGGCAATCGGCGTTCGTGCGTCGCATTGTCCGCGCGCACATCCGACGTCACGTTGATTCAGCTCTCACTCCGACCGCGATCGGCATGACTTAATGCTGCACCCGGCGCGACGCGGGAGTCCACCCGAACGGCGCCGAAATTATGTCGCGTTGCGCTCACGCAGTGTCGAGGTACCACTCGTAGTCGCGATCGCTGACGAGCGCACCGAATTTTTCCGCTTCCTGGCGTTTGATCGCGAGGAAAGCCTCGAGGAATTCCGCGCCGAGCGTGTCGCGCACGAAGGCCGACGCCGCTGCCGCGTCAAGCGCAGCGTGCCATTGGGTGGGCAGCGTGCCGTGCTGCGCCTGCAAGTAGCCATTGCCCTCCACCGGCGGGCCCGGGTCGAGCTGGCGCTCGATGCCGTGCAGCATGCCCCCGAGGACAAGGGCGGCGACGAGGTACGGGTTTGCATCGGCTCCAGCGACGCGGTGCTCGACATGGCGACTGGCAGGGGGTCCGGCCGGCACACGCAGGCTGACAGAGCGGTTGTTGATCCCCCAGGTGACGGCGACCGGCGCATAGCTCAGCGACCGGAACCGGCGATATGAATTGGCATTGGGCGCATAGATCGCCATGCCCTCCGCCAGCGTCGCCCGCAAGCCGCCAATTGCGTGACGCAGCACAGGGCTGCCGCCGGGATCGGCGGCGGCGCAGGCGTTGGCGCCCTCGCGGTCGGCGAGACTGGCGTGCAGGTGCATTCCCGAGCCGGCGCGTTCCGCAAACGGCTTGGCCATGAAGCACGCCACGCGTCCGTGACGCGCGGCGATGCCGCGGACGGCGCGCTTGAACAGGATGGCCTCGTCGACCGCTCGCATGGCATCGGCGCGGTGCTCGAGCGTGATCTCGAACTGTCCCGGGGCGTACTCGGACATCAGCGTTCGCACGGGCAGGCCCAGTGCCTTCGCCGCCCCATACAGGTCGTCGAACAGCGGCGCCATGTCGTCGAGGCGGCCGAGGCCATACGCGTCGATGCGGCCGCGGCGCTCGCCGCTCAGCATGCCTGCCGACGGCACCAGCTTGTTGCCCGCGTCGCGCTCCAGCAGGTAGAACTCGAGTTCGACGGCGACGACCGGCGCCAGTCCGGCGGCTTCGCAACGCACAACGATGTTGGCAAGCACGTGGCGTGGATCGGCTTTCGACGGCAAGCCGTCGAGATCGTACATCGTGCCGAGAACCTGCGCCGACGGCCGCTTGAGCCAAGGCGCGCGCGCGAGCGATCCGGCGACGGGTCGACAGCACTGGTCGGCGTCACCGACGTCCCAGACCAGCCCGGTGCCGTCGACGTCCTCGCCAGTGATGTCGAGGCCGAGGATGGAGCCGGCGACGTTGCGGCCGCTGCCATACAACGCCGCGAGTTCCTCGCGTGCCAGGTTCTTGCCGCGACCGACGCCGCACGCGTCGGTAATGACGAGCTGCACAGCCTCGATGTCGGGGTTCGCGTCGAGAAACGCCTGGGCTTCCGCAGCCGTGCCGAGGCCGCGTGGCGATGTGTTCTTTGCGTGCATGCTGGAGTGGGCCCTTCTGCCGCGGCCACGCGTGCATAGTGACGGATGCACTCGCGGAGTGGCAAGCTCACCGCCCTCTGCTGCACGCCCGGGAGGGCGCATGACACTGGACGGCTGAACCAGCGATGGCCACCGCGTATTCGATCGCGTGGGACGTGCCGCTGCACGACTGGAACACGTTCCATCTCGATGCGCGTGCCCACTGTCTTGCCACGGTGCATGACGCGGCCGTGCTGCCTGCACTGCTGGCGGAGCCCGCGTTGCAGGGCCTGCCTTTGATGGTACTCGGCGCAGGGAGCAACGTGCTTTTCGCCAGCGAGCGGTTCGGTGGCTGCCTGGTTCACCTGCAGTGCCAGCAGGCCCGGATCGTCGGCAGCGACGGCGATTGCACCATCGTGCGCGTCGACGCCGGGTTCGAATGGGACGCGCTCGTCGACTGGACGCTCGATCACGGCCTGCAGGGTCTCGAGAACCTGGCCTTGATTCCGGGACAGGCAGGCGCAGCACCGATCCAGAACATCGGCGCTTACGGCGTCGAAGTCGCCACCTACATCGCCACCGTGCAGGTCTACGACCGCCAGACGGGCCGGTTCGACCGGCTGCCCGCCGATCAGTGCGGCTTCGGCTATCGCGACAGCGTATTCAAGCGCGAGCCCGACCGGCGCCTCGTGACGGCGATCGAATTGCGCCTGCCAAGGACGGGTGCGACGAACCTCTCATACGCCGGGCTGGCCGAGGAGCTTGCCGCGATGGGCGGCCTGGAATCGACGCCAGGTAACGTCGCTGCGGCGGTCCGGCGCATTCGCAGACGCAAGCTGCCGGATCCTGCCGTCATCGGCAACGCCGGGAGCTTCTTCAAGAATCCTGTCGTCGAACGTCAAATCGCGCTCGAACTGCAGTCGCGATTCGCGGGCATGCCGGTGTTTCCGGCCGCGACCGATGCCGAACGCAAGCTCTCGGCGGCCTGGCTGATCGAGCAGGCGGGGTGGCGCGGTTACAGCAACGGCGATGCCGCTGTTTCTGCGCAGCATGCCCTGGTGCTGGTCAACCTGGGCCGCGCGACCGGGCCACAATTGCTGGCGCTCGCACGTCGCGTCGCGGCTTCGGTGCAGGAGAAATTCGGCGTGGCGCTGGAGCCCGAGCCGCGCATCGTCGGTGCGACCTTTCATCCATAGCGCGAGCGCGACGCGCAGGAAGCATTCACCAGCGACAGTGACGCCGTTACCAGGCACCGGTGTTCGGCATGCTCAACCAGGGCTCGGCCGGCGGCTGCGCCATGCCTTTCTGCAGCAACTCGATCGAAATGTTGTCCGGTGAGCGCACGAACGCCATGCGGCCGTCGCGCGGCGGACGGTTGATCGTGACGCCGTGCTCCATGAGACGACGGCACGACTCGTACACGTCGTCGACCTCGTACGCGAGGTGACCGAAGGCGCGGCCGGTGCCGTACTCCTCGCGGTCCCAGTTATAGGTGAGTTCGACCTGCGCATCGTCGTCGCCGGGCGCGGCCAGGAACACGAGCGTGAAGCGCCCCTTGGGGTACTCGGTGCGGCGCAGTTCGCGCAGTCCGAGCGCGTCGCAGTAGAACCTCAGCGAGGCATCGATGTCGGTGACGCGGACCATCGTGTGCAGGTACTTCATGCGCCGATGTTACCGCGGGCGTCACCGCCGCGCAGCATCTCGACTCATTGCAGCAGGCGCAGGTACAGCCCGCTCGCTGCGGCCGTGAGCAAGACGGGCCCCAGCGGCCAGCGCGCACGCTCCAGCAGGAACCACGCCGCAAGCGCGATCAGCACCGCGTACCAGTCCGGCGCGGCACGCCACCCGCCTGGAAACAGCACGACCTGCGAGAGCAACAGCACCAGCGTTGCGATCACCCCTACGACTGCCGCGGTGATCGCGCCGAGCGCGCCTTCGATGCGCGCGTTGCGAGTGAGTCGCTCTACGTAAGGAGCCCCGAGCAGGATGAACAGGAACGACGGCAGGAAGGTCGCCCACGACGCGAGCGCACCCGCCAGCAGTGCGGAGCCGAGCGGGGACAAGGGCCCGGGCTGGTTCCAACCGGCCATGAACCCCATGAACTGCAGCACGATGATCAACGGGCCCGGCGTGGTCTCTGCCAGCGCGAGACCCGCAACCGACTGGTCGGCCGTTACCCACGCCAGCTGATCGACCAGTTGGTTAGTCACGTAACCGAGCACGGCGTAGGCACCACCGAAGGTGACCAGCGCGGCCTTGGTAAAGAACAGGTAGATCGCCGGCCACAGCGAGCCGCCACCGAACGCAGCGATCACGACGAGCAGAGGAATCAGCCAGAGCGCGAGACCGACAGCGGCCACCCTGGCGGTCTGGGCCCCTCGCGCAGGTGTCGCGTTGGCAACGGCTCCCGCCGTCGACGTTGCATGACGCGCCAGGTATGCCCCGGCCGCTGCCGCGACCAGCAGTACGAACGGAAACGGCACCCGTGCAAACTCGAGCGCCACGAACGACGCGAGCGCGAGCACCACATGCAGCGAGGACTGCAACGCACGACGCGCGATGCGAGACATCGCCTGCAGCACCAGTGCGACGACCGCAGCTTTCAGTCCGTACAGCAGGGCCGAGATCCAGGGCAGCGACCCGTGCGCCACGTAGATATACGAGAGCGCAAACAGCAGCAGCACGGCCGGGAGGATGAAGCCGAGCCCGGCCACGAGGCCGCCACGAATGCCGTGCATCTTCCAGCCGAGGAAGATCGCCAGCTGCAGGGCTTCCGGGCCGGGCAGCAGCATGCAGAAGTTCAGCGCGCGCGTGAACTCGCGGTCGTCGAGCCAGCGGCGACGTTCGACGATCTCACGGTGCAGGATGGCGATCTGGCCGGCGGGACCGCCGAACGAGACGAAGCCGAGCTTCGCCCAGAAGCGGGCAGCCTCGGCGAATGGCGGTGGCGGGCAGACGGGCGGGGACGCCATGGGCGCAAGTATCACGGCAACGGAAAATTGGGGAAAAATTGGGGACGCTCACCTATTTCCATATTTCGCTCACCTATTTCAGAAATAGGTGAGCGTCCCCAATTTTCCCCCAATTTTTTGCGACGGCGGCGTCAGAACATCTCGGACGCGCCGGGCTCTGTCGTTGTCCTGTTGGCGGCACGCGATTCGATGAAATCGCCGGTGATCATTTCGTCATAGGCCTGGCCCGGACCGACCATCGGGTACACGCCAGCCTCGGTGTCGATGATCACTTCGAGAAACGCCGGGCCCTCGAACTCGATGAATTCCTTCACCACGCGCGGCACGTCGGCCTTGCGGTCGAGCCGCACGGCGAACTGGTAGCCGTCGGCCTGCGCCGCCTTGACGAAGTCCTTCTTGTGCAGCGACTTGTCGCTGGCCGACAGGCGACCCTTGAAGAAAAGCTTCTGCCACTGCTTGACCATGCCGTCGCCGAAGTTGTTCAGCACGACGACCTTGATCGGCAGGTCGTAGGTGGTGACGGTCTCGAGTTCGCCCAGGTTCATGCGAATGCTGGCATCGCCGTCGATGTCGATCACGAGCCGGTCGCGACGGGCGAACTGCGCGCCGATCGCGGCGGGCAGGCCGAACCCCATCGTGCCCATGCTGCCCGACGTGAGCCAGAGCCGCGGCTCGCGAAAATCGAAATACTGAGCGGCCCACATCTGGTGCTGGCCGACGCCGGTCGAGATGACGGCTTCGCCGCGCGTCAGCCGGTTGATCTCCTCGATCACGTAGTACGGCTGGATCAGCTCGCTTTCGCGATCGTAGTTCATCGCGTGACGGCGCTTCAGCTCGGCGACCTCGGCGTGCCACGGCGACCAGTCGCGGCTGAAGCCCGCGGCCGTGCCTTGCGCCCGCAGCTCCGCCAGTGCTGGCCGCAACAGGCCGACGTAACTCCATTGCACTCGCTTGACCTTGTTGATCTCCGACGCGTCGACGTCCATGTGCGCGATGCGCTTCGCGTTGCGGGCGAACTTGGCCGGCACTGCCGCGACCCGGTCGTCGAAGCGGGCACCGAGGCAAAGCAGGAAATCGCAGTCGTCGACGGCGTAGTTGGCGAACGCCGTGCCGTGCATGCCGAGCATGTGCAGCGCAAGCGGCTCGGTGGTGTCGTACACACCGATTCCCATCAGCGTGGTGACGACGGGAATGCCAAACTCGTGCGCGAAGGCGCGCAGCTCGGCGGCCGCTTCGCTGTGGATGACGCCACCGCCGGCGTAGATCAACGGCCGTTCGGACTCGCCGAGCATCTGGAAAAATTTCGCGGCGTGATTGTCGTCGAGCACCCGCGACCGCAGTGCCTGCATGCGTGCGTGGTAGCCACGCACAGGCAGCATGCCGCTGCCCTGGTACGTGCCTTGCCAGTTCTGCACGTCCTTGGGGATGTCGATCACGACCGGACCCGGCCGGCCCGAACGCGCGATCTCGAACGCCGTGCGAACCGTCGCTTCCAGCTTGGTGGGATCGGTGACGAGGAAACAGTGCTTCGCGACTGCGCCCATGATGTTCGAGACTGGCGCTTCCTGGAACGCGTCGCTGCCGATGGCGGACGTGCCGACCTGGCCACAGATGACGACGATCGGGATCGAATCTGCGGCGCAGTCACGCACCGGCGTGACCGTGTTGGTGGCGCCGGGTCCGGAGGTCACGACACAGACTCCGACCCTGCCACTGGCCCGCGCGTAGCCGGCCGCCATGAAGCCCGCGCCCTGCTCGTTCGCCGGCACGATCAGTGGCATCGGCTGCGCGCCTGCGGCGAGCTTCGAATGCTGGTCGTTGTGCCGGAAGATCGCGTCGTAGGTCGGCAGGATCGCGCCGCCGCTGTACCCGAAGATGGTGTCGACGCCTTCGTCGGCCAGCACCTGCACGATGATCTCCGCACCGCTCATGGACAGTCCGGTCCGCGGGTGCGCGGATGCAGTGGTCGGCAGGGGGCTGGCGGCGATGCTGTTCACGGGCGCGCTCGTTGCAACGGGTGTGAAAAGGTTATGTTGCGATGCAAACGAGACTAACAGCCGTCGCGGCCATGCGTCCATCTAGGCGGCTCCCATCCGATCCCCTATTCTGGGGTCTGGAGACCGGCCGCTTCGCTGCCAGATTCCACAATGTATTCATATAGATATCGATTCCTGGAGCCTGCCGTGCCTAGCCAGCGCCACATCATCGCCATCACCCTGCAGAACGAATCCGGCGCCTTGAGCCGGGTGGCAGGCCTGTTCTCGACCCGCGGCTACAACATCGAGTCACTGAACGTTGCGGCGACGGACGATCCCACGGTCTCGCGCTTGACGCTGGTGACGACCGGCAACGACGCCGTGATCCACCAGATCACGCAGCAATCGCTGAAGCTCGTGGACGTGGTCGACGTCGAGGACGTCACGCGCGAGGAACACTTCGAACGCGAGCTGCTGCTGATCAAGGTCAAGGCCAAGGCGACCCAGGTGGGCTCGTTGTGGTCAGCCAGCCAGCGGGCCGGCGGCCGCGTGCTCTGGGACGCGGCCGACAGCTTCACGATCGAACTCACCAGCAGCGAGGCCGACATCAACCGCTTCATGGCGGAAGTCGCCAACTTCGGCGAAGTGCTCGAAGTGGTGCGCAGCGGCGCGCTCGCGATCCAGAAGGGTCGGCAGACACTGGAAAGCTGAGCGTCTTCGGCGCTCCGTCACGTTGTAAGGGAACGCGCAGCATAGCGCTGTGACTCCGCGCTGGGTCGGGGGTCTCCGTCTTCCTCCGCGCTCCGTGTCGGACGCCGCCGTTCGAGCAAGGCTCGCCGCAGAGAAATAGGGGACACGCACCTTTTCCCGGGAGAGTCGCGGGGAAATAGGTGCGTGTCCCCTATTTCTCTGCGATGCGCGGGAGACCCCCGACCCAGGGAGGCATCACAGAGATGCGCTGCGCGTGTTCCGTCACCACCGTGACGGGAGCGTTGAAGTTCAGGGCAGCGCCGCAAACCCCACGTAACCGTCGGCAAGCGTCTGCAGCGCCGCGCGCACCTGCGGCGGAATCGGCACGGGCCGTCGCGACTCGCTGTCGACGTACACGTGCACGAACCGCCCGATAGCGGCGGGTTCCTGCGACTGGTGGCGAAAAAGGCCGATGCGATAGACGACGCTCGAGTTGCCGAGCCGCTCGAGCGCGAGCCCAGCGTAAACCGTGTCCGGAAAGCTCAACTCGCTCATGAACTTGCAGCTCGTCTCCGCGACGATCCCGATGGCCGGCAGCTCCCGCACGTCGCAACCGCTCGCCTCGATCAGGAACCCGTTCACCGCGGTGTCGAAGTACGAGTAGTACACGACGTTGTTGACGTGGCCGTACTGGTCGTTGTCCATCCAGCGCGTGGTGATCGCGCGCAGCACGGGAAACTCGTCGCGGCGCGTGGGGGGCGGCGGCGCGCCTGCTGGGTCTTTGGTCATGCTGTCCTGCTCCATCGTCGCGCTAGTCTGCCGGCCTGCGCATTATTGCAGTGGAGGCGGGTAGCGCGCTTGGGCTACGCTCGACCCATGCTCAAAACCAAGGCCGCCGTGTTGCGCGAGCTGGGTCGCCCCGGCCCGTACGCCCAATCGAAGCCGCTGGTGATCGAAGAATTCGATCTCGCGCCGCCTGGACCGGGCGAAGTGCTGGTCCGCGTGCGCGCCGCCGGCCTGTGCCACTCCGACCTCTCGGTGATCGACGGCAACCGGCCGCGACCGCTGCCGATGGTGCTCGGCCACGAGATGGCGGGCGTGGTCGAGGACATCGGTCACGGCGTGACGGACCTGCAGCGCGGCGACCACGTCGTCGCCTCGTTCGTGCCGAGTTGCGGCGTGTGCGGCCCCTGCGTTGCCGGCCGCCCAGCGTTGTGCGAGCCCGGTCTCGCGTCGAACACCGCGGGCACGCTGCTGTCCGGCGAGCGCCGGCTCTGCCAGCACGGCACGCCCGTCAATCATCACCTCGGGGTCTCGGGCTTTGCGGAATGGACGACGGTATCCCGTCGCTCGCTGGTGCGGGTCGATCCGACGCTGCCCTTCGCGGAAGCCGCGCTCTTCGGGTGCGCCGTCATCACGGGCGTGGGCGCCGTGGTGAATACCGCCGCCATGCCCAGGCATTCATCGCTGGCCGTGATCGGACTGGGTGGCGTCGGCCTGGCGGCGCTGCTCGCCGGTCGCATGCTCGAAGCCACGTCACTTGTCGCGATCGACCTCAATGAATCGAAACTGGCCAAGGCGCGCGAACTCGGCGCCACGCTGACCGTGAACGCAGCCGAACCGGACTGCGTCGACCGCGTGCGCGAAGCGACGGGGGGCGGTGTTGCCTACGCATTCGAAATGGCGGGATCGGCCCGGGCGCTGGAACTCGCCTACCGCGTTACACGCCGCGGCGGCACGACGGTGTCGGCCGGACTGCCGCATCCGCAGCAGCAGGTCTCGTTCTCGCACGTCAGCCTGGTGGCGGAGGAACGCACGCTGAAAGGCAGCTACCTCGGCAGCTGCGTGCCCGAACGCGACATCCCGCAATACATCGAGTGGTATCGCGCCGGTCGTCTGCCCGTCGACAAGCTGCTGAGCGAGCGCATCCGGCTCGACGACATCAATGGTGCGTTCGACCGGCTCGCCGCCGGCGCGTCCATCCGGCAGGTGATCGAAATTGGCTGAACGGCTGGTCGACTTCGCCTACAGCGACGCGACGATGGACTGGCACCCGATCGACGACGTGGTCATGGGCGGCGTTTCGCAGAGCGCACTGCAGCCGTATTCGCGCGGCATCGCCTGCTTTGGCGGCGTCGTGTCACTCGAGCACGGGGGTGGTTTCGCCTCGGTGCGCACTGAACCGCGCAAGTGGAACACAGCGGGTGCGCAGGCTTTCGTCGTGCGCTGCCGGGGCGATGGCCGCCGCTACAAGTTCACCGTGCGCACGGACGATGGGCTCGATGGCGTGCAGTACCAGTCGCGGTTCCAGCCGCCACGGGGCGCATGGGCCGAGGTCGAGTTGCCGATCACGAGCTTCGTGGCCAGTTTTCGCGGTCGCCCGGTCGCGGGGGCCGATCCCCTCGATCCCGCCATGGTGCGTTGTGTCGGGTTCATGGTCAGCGACAGGCAGGCGGGCCCGTTCGAACTGCTGCTGGAATGGATCGACGCGACGCCCTAGAAGCGGACCTTGGTCTCCACCACGAACTGCACGCTGTCGATGTCGTCACCGCCATCGAGCGGAAACGCCAGGTCGATGTGGATGACGTTGCCGAACGCCGAGCGGCTCGATCCCAGCCGCAGGCCAACGCCAACATCCTTGAGCAGGCCATCACTGGTGGCGCCGGTCACGTCGGTGCCCCAGGTACGGCCCATGTCGAAGAAAGCGGCGCCGGCCACGTGGAACAGCCGGAACGGATACCACCCGGTGTAGTAGCGCTCTTCGATCGTGAGCAGCGCCCGCGACGTGCCGGCCTGGTAACGCAATGGGTACCCGCGCAGTCCCTCCTCACCACCGAGCAGGATCTGCTGGTCTTCGTCGAGCGCTTCGCTCACGGTGCCGTTGATGGTCGCGAAGAACTTGGTCTTGGCGGAGGTCCGCTGATAATACCGCGCCTCCGCGGACAACACGGCATTGCGTAAGCCGTCGTCTTCGACGCGTCCCGACGCGGTGCTGGTCACGAACAACGACCGCTCCTTGCCCAGGTCCCAGCCGTTCTGCGCATACGCGCTGAGCATCAGCGCCTCGCGGTCCGACCCGTAAGCCTCGGATGAATAGCCGATACGCCCGCCGGCACGCAGGCCCAGCAGCACGTCCTCCGTGCGCTCGATCTGGTCCTGGTTCGTGCGCTCCTGGTAGGTGTCCTCGACCAGGTCGAAGCCCATCCATGGGTAGGCCAGCTCGATGTCGCCCGGCAGTGGACCCCCGAGGTCCTCGCCGACGACCTCGGCAAAGCGCTGCCGATGGTAGGTCACGCCTGCCGTCCAGCGACGCACCCAGCCTTCCTGCCAGCCGTCCGACCACCCGTAATAGAGTTCGGCAAACTGTTCGTCGTTCTGGAACTTGCCGACTTCATCGCCGTAAGCGTAGCGAGGATCCTCACGGATCGAGTCGAACAAGTAGCCGCCGCCCGCATGGCGCGTATCTAAAGAATAGAAGGGGCGATCGACACGCAATGCCTTGGTGCTGCCGTCGTCGGCATCGCTGTAGGCGACACCGAGACGGGTCCACGTCGAGTGGAAGTGGGGATCGAAGAACTCGAAATTGTAGGCCTCGCGGTCGACGTCATTGGACCAGCCGAAGGCGAGTTTCTGCCCGTTGCCGAGCAGGTTCTTTTCCTCGAGATTGATCGACGACGAGTTCGCGCCGCCCTGGCGGCTGAAGTTGATACCTGGGTTCAGCGTCCAGGTGTCGCGCGTGCGGACTTCGAGATCGACCGTCGTGCCGTCGTAGGCCACCGGCCGGATCCACGCGTCGTACATGTAGTCGTTGGCGCGCAGGATGCGTTCAGTCTCATCGACCACCCGCTGCACGTACGGCTCTCCCGTCTTGAACAGCAACTGGTTGCGGACGATCGGTTGCCGGGTGTTGATGTGCAACTTGTTCGCCGTGCGATACAGCCACTTGTCTTCCGACGGGATCGACGGGTCGAAGATGTCGCCGATGTTGACGCGGATCTCCCCGATCACGGCGCCAGCGGCTTCGAGTTCCGGGCCGGAAGGAATGCCGGCCGGCCAGTCGTGCATGATTTCCTTGGCGGCGTGCGCTGGCGGGACCGTGAGGACAGCCAGCAGCAGGCACGCAAGTGCTGGACGGTGGAGGACGTGGCCGATCAGGGGAGCAACACCGTCGAGCCGACCGTGCGCCGTTCGTTCAGGTCGCGGTGCGCCTGCTGCACGTCGCGCATCGGGTAGGTCTGGCCGATCTCGATACGCACGATCCCGCGCCCGATCACGTCGAAGAGTTCGGCTGCAGACTTGAGCAGGTCGGTGCGCTTCGCAGTGTAGGAGAAGAGAGTCGGACGCGTGAGGAACAGCGACCCGCGCTTCGCCAGTTCGAGCGGCGCAATCGGGGGCACGGGACCCGACGCGTTGCCGTAGGTGACCATCAGCCCGAGCGGGCGCAGCGCGTCGAGCGACGCGAAGAACGTGTCCTTGCCGACGGAGTCGTAGACAACGTGCGCGCCCTGCCCGCCCGACAGTTCCTTGACGCGGGCAGCGAGATCGTCACGCCCCTGGAGCAGTACGTCCTTGCAACCCATCGCACGCACCATCGCGGCCTTGGCGTCACTGCCGACGACGGCGATCACGTGCGCCCCGAGGTGCAATGCCCACTGCACGAGGATGCTGCCGACGCCACCGGCCGCGGCATGCACGACGACGACCATCCCCTTGCGCACCTTGCAGGTTCGGCGCAGCAGCACCTGGGCCGTCATGCCCTTGAGCAACGCCGCGGCAGCGAGCCGATCGCTGACTCCGTCCGGCACCGGCACCAGGTGCGCGACCGGCAGCACGCGTTCGTCGGTGTACGCACCGGGAGAAGGTGATGCGTACGCGACTCGATCCCCGACCTTGACGTCGCGTACACCGGGACCGATGCCTTCGACCACACCCGCGGCTTCGCGGCCGAGCCCGGTGGGCAGCGAGCCGCCGTACAGCCCGGTGCGCTCATAGATATCGATGAAATTGAGCCCGACCGCCGTCTGTCGCACCAGTGCCTCGCCGCGCCCCGGGGCGACGGACGCGACTTCTTCCCAGCACATCACTTCGGGCCCGCCGTGGGCATGAATTCGGATCGCGTGAGGCATGGGCACACCGGGGATGCAGGACAGGCGCCGATGATGACGACCGGCGTGGCATTCCGATAGGGACCTGCCGGAATGCGTGACGTTCCACCACTGTGGGACGTCGCCGGCCCATCAAATCAATCGCGACCTACGTCGTCTGGACGGCACTCCAGCTGAATGCCGCCCTGGTAGCCGCCTCAGGTGGCCGCCGTGAGTGGCCCCTCGGCAATGACGAGGTCGGCCACCGGCTGGCCGCCTATCAGGTGCTGCTGGAGAATCCGTTCGAGGTTCTCCGGCGTGCATTTGCGATACCAGGTGCCTTCCGGGTAGACGACCGCGATCGGGCCGCCAACGCAGACCCGCAGGCAGTGAGCCTTGGTCCGCAGCACGCCGCCGTCGACGTCGACCAGGCCGAGTTCCCGGAAACGACGCTTGAGGTAATCCCAGCTCTCCTCGGAGCGAGCGACGGGCGCGCATTTTTCCCCTGCCACGCACAGGAAGATGTGACGCTGCTGCTGCCCGAGATGCAGCTTGGCGACGGCGTGCTCGAGCGCCTCGGCGGGCGAAAGATCGGTCATTGCAGCCTCGGTTCCGGTGATCCGGAACCGATGCTAGCGCGAAGCCCGACGTGGCGTTAAAGCGCCTGGTCGTCGGCCTCGCCGGTGCGAATGCGGATCGCGCGCTCGAGGTCGGAGATGAAAATCTTGCCGTCGCCGACCTTGCCCGTGCGCGCGGCCGCAACTATTGCTTCCACCACCTGGTCGACGAGCGATTCCTTGACCGCCACTTCGATGCGCGTCTTCGGCACGAAGTCGACGACGTATTCGGCGCCACGGTACAACTCGGTGTGGCCGCGTTGACGCCCGAAGCCTTTCACTTCAGTGACCGTCATGCCGGATACGCCGAGTTCGGACAGGGCGGCGCGGACGTCGTCCAGCTTGAAGGGCTTGATGATTGCGCTGATCAGCTTCATGGGCTCGGGCTCCTCGGTTCTCGTGTTCATTGTCAGGCGGCCGGTCGACGTTCCACGCCCGTGGAAACCGAAACGACCCTCACCGCGCCGCCTCCCCTCGGGGGGACCTCGGACTGCTTATGCAGAATCCATGCCGACCTGTGGACTGGCCGAATTCTCAATAATCCCGTGGGTTCAGCGCACCACCTTGGAGCGCCGGTACCCACAATTGCTCGGGGCTGGTGCGCAAGGATAGCCATCGCAGCGCCCCCGAGCCATGTTGCTTTGCGGCATCATAGGTCATCGGCAAGGCTTGCAGAGGTTGGCATGACGGAGCAGACGGTGGTCATTGTCGGCGCAAGCCACGCGGCGGTGCAGGCAGTCGATACCCTGCGCCGCGAGGGCCACACCGGACGCATCGTCCTGGTCGGCGACGAACCGTACTTGCCTTACAACCGGCCGCCGCTGTCCAAGAAGTACCTGAGCGGCGAAATGGAGCGCGAACGGCTGCTGCTGCGCAGCGCCCAGTTCTACGAGCAGCACCAGGTCGACGTGAAACTGGGTCTGCGGGTCACGGCGATCGACCGCACGGACCAGCGCCTGCGTCTGAGCGACGGCGCGGAGCTGCATTACGCGAAGCTGATCCTGTGCCTTGGCAGCCGCAACCGGCTGCTGGAAGTGCCGGGATACGACCTGAAGCGGATCCATTACCTGCGCACGATGACCGACGTCGACGGCATCCGTGTCGACCTCGCCACGTCGAAGAAAGTCGTCATCGTGGGTGCGGGTTACATCGGCCTTGAAGCCGCGGCATCCGCGCGTCACCTCGGGCTCGAGGTCACGGTCCTCGAGATGGCGGACCGCCCGCTCAACCGGGTCACGGCGCCCGAGATGTCGACCTTCTACATGCACCGGCACGAACGAGAAGGCGTGCGCGTGCTCTGCGGCATGTCCGTGTCGTCGTTCAAGGGCGACGACGCCGGCCACGTGACCGCGGTCGCCTGCGGCGAGCGCGAATTCGAGACAGACTTCGTCATCGTCGGCGTCGGCATCCTGCCGGAGACGACGCTTGCCGCTGCCGCCGGCCTGCGGTGTGAGAACGGCATCTGGGTCGACGAACAGTGCCAGACCTCGGACCCGAACATCTACGCTGCGGGCGACTGCACGTTCCACCCGAGCTTGCGCTACGGTCGCCGGATGCGGCTCGAGTCGGTGGACAACGCCGTCGAGCAGGCCAAGACCGCGGCCTCGAACATCTGTGGCAAGTCGACCCGGCACGAACACGTGCCGTGGTTCTGGTCGGACCAGTACGACCTGAAGCTGCAGATCGCCGGCCTGTCGCAGGGCTACGACCAGACGGTACTGCGCGGCGATCCGGATTCCGGGCGTTTCGCGTTGTATTACTTCGCCCAGGGCGAACTGCTCGCCGTCGATGCGATCAACAGCCCGAAGGACTTCATGCAGGGCAAGAAGTGGATTGCGGAGCACAAGCACCCGGATCCCGCGCGCCTTGCCGACCTGTCCGTCGATCTCAAGTCACTGTAGCAACGGGCGAGGAAGCAGCCATGGGCGCGGACAAGGCAGGGTCGGGAAAATCGCTGATGTCGGACGATACGTCGCGTGAACTGCTCGCCGCAATCGCGCGTGTCACCGGTGGGATGTCACCGCAAGCGCTCGGCGGCGCCTGGTGGAACGTGATGTCGCGACTGGCGCTGGCCCCCGGACGCCAGGCGCAGCTCGCGCAGACGGCGATCCAGAAGGCGATCGCGCTCGCCCAGTTCACGGGCGGCGCATTGAAGCCGCAGGGCGAGCCCGTCGGACCCGCAGGCTGCAGGCACACCATACGCAAACCGCTTCGCCGATCCGGCGTGGGCGAAGTTTCCGTTCAACGTGCTGGCACAGTCGTTCATCACTGCCTCCGAGTTGGCTCGTGAAGCGGTGAGTGGAGTGCCCGGCACCGATGCCACCGCCGAGAATGTCGTCGGTTTCACATTGCGTGAAGGCCTCGAGCTGCTCGCGCCCGACAACTACCTCCCCACCAATCCTCAGCTGCTTGAGCTGACGCGCGCGGAAGGCGGCAAGAACCTCGTGCGCGGGATCAAGTTCCTGGCCGAGGACGTGCAACGGATGCTGAAGGGCCTCGGTCCGATCGGCGTCGAGAACTACCAGGTCGGCGAGCAGATCGCGGCGAGCAAGGGCAAGGTCATCCTGCGCAACTCGCTGATGGAACTGATCCAGTACTCGCCGACGACGCCGAAGGTCTACGCCGAGCCGATCCTGGTCGTGCCGGCGTGGATCATGAAGTACTACATCCTCGACCTGTCGCCGAAGAACTCGCTGGTGAAGTACCTGACGGACATGGGTCATACGGTCTTCATGATTTCGTGGAAAAACCCGACGGCGGACGATCGCGACGTCACGATGGACGACTACCTGTCGCTTGGCGTGCTCGCGGCGCTCGACGCGATCAACAAGGTGGTGCCGAAGCGCAGGGTGCACGGCGTCGGCTACTGCATCGGCGGCACGCTGCTCTCGATCGCTGCGGCGACGATGGCGCAGAAAGAAGACGACCGCCTGGCCACTGTGACGATGTTCGCGGCGCAGACCGACTTCAGCGAACCGGGCGAATTGTCGGTGTTCATCAGCCCCGCGCAGCTCGCGATGCTGGAGGCGATGATGTGGAAAAAGGGGGTGCTCGAGAGCAAGCAGATGGGAGGCGCGTTCCAGATGCTGCGCACCTACGACCTGCTGTGGAGCCCTTCGCTGCAGACGTACGTGAAGGGCGAGCGCACTGGCGTCAACGACCTGATGTCGTGGAATGCGGACGGCACGCGCATGGCCTACCGCATGCACACCGACTACCTGCACCAGCTTTATCTCAACAACGACCTCGCCGCGGGCCGCTACGTCGCGCTCGGCGAAGACGCTCGATCTCGCCGCGGTCGAGCAACCGATGTTCGTCGTCGGCACTGAAACGGACCACGTCGCGCCGTGGAAGTCGGTCTACAAGGTCGGCAAGCTCGTGCGCTCGAAGGACTACACGTTCTGCCTGACGAGCGGCGGCCACAACGCGGGCATCATCAGTGGCCCGCAGCATCCCAAGCGCCGCCACCGCGTGCTGACGATGAAGGCCGGCGCGCGATTGCCTGCACCCGAGCAGTACCTGAAGAAGGTCGAGCCTGTGCAGGGGTCGTGGTGGCCGACGTTCGCTGCGTGGCTGGCCGAGCACTCGACGAAGACGAAGGTGGCGCCGCCGAAGATGGGCGCGGCCGGGTACAAGCCGGTGGGCGACGCGCCGGGCGAGTACGTGCTGGCTCGTTGAGGTTCGGTTGCTGGCACGAATGCCTGTTCGCTGCGGCCACGCGAGTCCGCCTGGCCGTCAATTCACTGCCCGAAGGCGATGCAGCGCGCCACCATAGTCGACGATGTACAGCTCGCCCGCTGTGTCCTCGGCGAAAGACGCGATGGCGAGGCCCGTCGCGATGCCATCGGCGGACGTCACCGCCCGGGTGGGCCCCTGGTCGCCGGGAATGTGCCATAGCCGACCCGATATGAAGTCGCCGAACACATAGCGTCCCTGCAGGCCCGCGATGGCCGCGCCGCGATAGACGTAACCACCGGTAATCGACTGGCCGGCCGCGCGATCGTATTCGGCAACAGGCGCCAGGCTCGTGCCGGCGTTGGGGCCACAATCTGAATTGTTGGTCCGCGTGCCTTCCAGGCAGCGCCAGCCATAGTTGCCGCCCGCGCTGACGCGATCCACTTCTTCGCGCGCGCCCTGGCCCACGTCGCCGACCCACAGGTCGAAAGCGGCCCGGTCGAAACTCCAACGCCAGGGATTGCGGAACCCGAACGCGAAGATCTCGGGGCAGGGTTGCGAGCCGGTGCCGATATTGCACGGTACGTTGCCGGCATGCGGATTCCCCGGAGGGATGCGGTACGGCACGGACGGCGAGGTGGCGCCGCCAACGTCGATGCGCAGCAGCTTGCCGAGAACGGTATTGAGGTTCTGTCCGTTGCCGAACGCTCCCCAGGGATCACCCGAACCGCCGCCGTCGCCGAAGCCGGCATAAAGCAGCCCGTCGTGTGGGCCGAACACGAGATTGCCACCGTTGTGATTGGTCGCCGGCTGCACGACCGTCAGCAGGATCGCTTCGCTGGCCGGATCGAGCGAGGCCCCGCCGTTGCGGGCTTCGAACGCGGAGATGCGGGAAACGAGTGCGCCACTGACCTGCGCTGTGTACGAGAAGTAGACGCGCGGGTCAGTGGGATAGGACGGATGGAACGCCATGCCGAGAAGTCCCGTCTCGCCACTCGACTGCACGCGTGCGGTCAGGTCGGCGAACAGCCGGGTCGTACCAACCGCGGCAGTGTTCTCGAAGGCCAGGACCCGGCCTGGCTGCTCGACCACGTACCAGGTCGAGCCATCGCCAGGTGCCTGCAATGCCAGTACGGGTGACTGGAACGCCGGCAAGTTCGCGAACACACGCTCCGTCGTCAGCCTGGGTTGTTGCGCAGCGACCAGCGTCGTCACCGCGACGACGGTCGACGACGCCGACTCGTTCGCCGGTATTGACCGGTCGAATGCCGTTACGCTGTAGCTGTACCGCGTCGACGCCAGCAACCCCGTGTCGGTATGGGTGTTGCCGTTGGTTACCGTCGCGATCGGCGTCGCAGCGCCGTCGCGGTAGACGCGGTAGCCGGCGACGCCACTGCCAGAGTCCGTCGAGGCGTTCCAGGTGATCCTGACCTGCGTGGCAGATTCCACGACAGCCGTGACGGACTGCGGCACGCTGGGGGCCGTGGTGTCGACTGCTGGCGAGCCGTCACCGTTGCCGCCACCGCAGCCACTGAGCACGAGCAACACGAGGACCGTGGCCAACCGACCGGCCTGTTCTGCGCGACCCAGGCCCGGCGCGGCGGCCGGCGCCAGGGGCAATTCGTAGCGGGTGTTCATGTGTCGACCTTAGCGCATCTGCAGTACGCCGCCGTAGGCCAAGCGCCCGTAGCGACGTCGGCCCCGTCGGCTCGCTGGCCGCTGCTGATCATTCCGCAGCCCGGAGTGCCGGCGGGAATCAGTCGAGCCGCTTGTGGAACCTGAGCGTCGCGATCGCAAGGGCCAAGACCAGGAAGACCCCCAGCTTCAGGGCCGGCACCTGCATGGCAGAGAGTGGCGCGCCACGCAGCAGGATACCGCGGATCATCTCCACGAAATGCGTGAGCGGCAGCACCTGCGCGATCATCTGCGCCAGCGGCGGCATGCCGTCGAACGGAAACACGAAGCCGGACAGCAGGATCGACGGCAGCAGCGTCAGGAACGACATCTGGAACGCCTGGAACTGCGTGCGCGCGAAAGTGGAGATCACCAGGCCGAGCGTCAGCGTGGCCGCAATGAACAGTGCTGCCGCAAGGTAGACGTCGAGCAGGCTGCCATTGATCGGCACGTCGAAGATGCGGGCGCCTACGGTGAGGATCAACGTCGTCTGGATCAGTCCGATCAGCACGTAGGGAATGAGCTTACCGGCCATCAGTTCCCAGGAACGGATCGGCGTTGCGATCAGCAGCTCGAGGTTGCCGCGCTCGCGTTCGCGCACGATCGCCGCGGCCGTGAAGATCACCATCGTCATGTTCAGGATCACGCCGATCAGTGCCGGCACGACCTGCACGGCGGTACGGCGCTCGGGGTTGTATTCCGTGCGCACCTCGAAGGCCGGTGCACGTGACTTGTAGTCACCCGCCCGCAGGGGCAACGGCACCGACGACAGTCCGCGCGCGACCGCATCGACCATTGGTTCAGACCCGTCGACCAGGACCTGTGCCACGGCGCGGTCGCCGCCCAGCGCGCGTCGTTCGAAGTCGTGCGGAATCACGACGCCGACGCTGATCTCGCCGCTCTCCATGCGCCGCCGCAGATCCGGCAGGCTCGGACTGGGCGGACGCAGGACGATCACGCCTGTCGCCTGCAGGTCGGCGGCAAGCGCACGCGAGTGGCTCGTCTTCGCTTCGTCGACGACGGCCGCATTCAAGTCGCGAACGTCGAAATTGATCGCATAGCCGAACAGCAGGATCTGCATCAGCGGAATGCCGATGATCATGCCGAACGTGAGCCGGTCGCGGGCCAGCTGCCGGACTTCCTTGGTCGTGATCGCAATGAGCCGCAGCAGCATGGCGTAACTCAGCGGCCCTGCTTGTCGCCGGCCTCGCGGCCGAAACCGGTAGCCGCGACGAAGACGTCTTCGAGACTGGCGCGGACGAGCTCGGCGTTCGCGGTGACCACTGCGTCGCGCAAGCGCTGCAGCACGCGCTCCGCCGGAGCCGGCGTGGCCGGATCGATCAGCACGTGCAGTCGCGTGCCGAGCTGGGCAACGCTGAGCACGCTCGAATCCGCGAGCAGCGCCTTCCGCGCGGCGACAGTATCCGCCGCCTCGACCTCCACCACGGCCGCCGGGATGTCGGACATCAATTGCTGCGGCGCGCCCTGCGCGACGATGCGGCCGCTCGCGAGGATCGCGAGCTCGTGGCAGCGCTCGGCTTCGTCCATGTAATGCGTCGACACCAGGATGGTGACGCCCCGTGCGACCAGTTCGAACAGGCTTTCCCAGAAGTCACGGCGACTCTGTGGATCGACCGCGCTGGTGGGTTCGTCGAGCAGCAACAGTTCGGGTTCGTGCAGCGTCGCTGCCGCGAGCGCGAGGCGCTGGCGCTGGCCGCCGCTCAGCGTGCCGGCGCGCTGCTTGAACAACGATGCCAGGTTGAATTCCTTGGCGACGGCGGCAACCCGCACGCGACGGCGCGCGGCCGCCAGGCCGAAGACCTGCCCCATGAATTCAAGGTTCTCGCTCACCGTGAGGTCGTCCCACAGCGAGAACTTCTGCGTCATGTAGCCGAGTCGCGTTCGCAACTGCTCGGCGTCGCGGGGCATCTCGTGGCCGAGCACGTCGACCGTGCCGGCGCTTGGCCGCAACAAGCCGCACAACATGCGGATCGTGGTCGACTTGCCCGAGCCGTTGGGGCCGAGGAAGCCGTAGATGCGGGCACGCGGAATATCGAGGTCGATGCCATCCACGGCAGTGACGGCGCCGAAGCGCCGAGTCAATCCGCGGGCCCGGATGGCGTATTCGATCGCGCCTGGCGGGTCGATCTGCGCAGGAACGGCGCTCATGGTTGCGTGGTCGGCACGAGCACCTGGATGGGCAGGCCCGCGGGCAGTGCCTGTGCGGCGGGATCGTCGAGCGCGATCTCGGCGAGGTAGGCAAGCCGCGAACGGTCCTTCTGTGTAAGGGCGTAATACGGCGTGAATGCCGCGTCGGCCGAGACATAGCGCACTGTGCCCTTGAGCACCCCCGCGTGGCCATCGACAGTCGCTTCGACGCGCGTGCCTGCCGTGAACTTCGTGCGCAACGGTTCGGGCACGTAGACGCGAGCGTAGGGCATGCCATCGGCGAGCAGGATCGTGACGGGTCGACCGGCAGCGGGGCGCTCGCCGAGCTTGTAGGGCAGCGCCTCGACGATGCCGTCGCGCGGGGCGGTCACCGTGTAGCGCGAGGCGACCGTTTCGATTTCCGCCAGGGCCGCAGTGGCACGCTGGACGGCGGCACGGGCCTCGGCCACCTGTTCGGTGCGAGTCCCTTGACGCAGCAGTTCGTACCGGGCGCGGGCCGCGTCCCGTGTTGCGCGTGCCGAGTCCCGCGTGGCGCGGGCCTGGTCCAGGTTCGACTCGCTCAGCAGCTTGCGCTGCACCAGGGCCTGCACCCGCGCGAACTCGTTCTGCGCCGCCTGCAATTCGCTGTCGGCGCCGCCGAGCGTTGCGCGGGCTTCGTCGATCTCGCGTTGACGGGGACCTTGTTCCAGGTCCGCGAGACGCCGTTGTGCCTCGAGCAATGAGGCTCGCGACTGATCGATGCGCGTTTGCGCGGTGCCGGCTTCCTGGCGCACCAGCACGGCGCCGGCCTGCACGCGGTCGCCTTCGTGCACGGCAATTTCGACGATGCGTTCGTTCGATTCGGCGATGAGTTCCAGCCGGTCACGCTCGACCGTGCCATGCACCTCGACCGGCCGGTCCCTGGCGCAGCCGGCAGCCAGCAGCAGCGTGGACAGGGCGAGCGCAGCGAATCTAGTCATGTCCCGTCTCCGTGCGCGCCGCGACACCGTCGCGGAACAACTGCGCCGTGTGGCTGATGAACCGGTCGAGCTCGGCACCTTCGGGCCGGAATCCAAGGACCGGACCCGTGATCGGCAGCGAAACGAACGGGAACACGCACAGGCTCAGCAGCGAGACCGCGGCAAATCGTGGATCGAGGTCGACGCGCAGTTTCCCCTGTTCGCGCTCGCGCCGCAGCACCGCAACGAGCGCGGGGGCCGTTCTTCCGGCGAAGCGCTCGATGAACTCACCCCGCATCCGCCCGTTCTGTGCCAGCACCTCCTGGATGATCAGCGCCGGGAACCACGGATTGGCCGCGACCATGCGCATGTAGGCGGCCATGACGGCCTCGAGACCCGGTGCCTCGTCGTCCGCGGCTGCCCCCAGTTGTTGGACGCTGTCGATCAGCGGCTGCACGGCGTGCTCGATCATGGCCCGGTACAAGCCGAGCTTGTCCCCGAAATAGTAGTGAATCATCGCGGGTGTCGTGCCTGCCGCCGCCGCGATCTTGCGTGTGCTGACATTGCCGAAGCCGAGCTGCAGGAACAGCTCGCGGCTGTGCTGGAGCAAGGTCTCGCGGACGGCTGCATCCCCGCCCGTGGGTCTGCCGGGGCGGCGCGACGACACCTTGGCCTGCTTGAGTTCGCGTACGGTCATGTCGACAATATTAATCAATCAATTGATTAATACAAGTCTCAAAAATATGGCCGCACCGCGGCCTCTTACCCCTTCCCGGCCTTCCTGTCCTTCCCTAAGCGAGCAAGTCGGCCACGCTCACCGCCCCGATCTCCTGCAGGCCCCTCGGCGCACCCACCGCAAACCCTTGCGCATAGTCCACCCCGATTTCCCGCAGGTTCTCCAGCGCCGACTCGCTTTCGACCGACTCCGCCACGACGACCTTGCCCATCACGTGCCCGATTTCCTTGATCGAGCGGACCATCGCGTAGTCGACGCGGTCCTGCGCCAGGTTGCCGACGAACATGCCGTCAATCTTGAGGTAATCGACGCCGAGCGCCTTCAGGTAGGCGAACGACGACACGCCGCTGCCGAAATCGTCGAGCGCAAACGAACACCCCATGCGTCGCAGCGCCATGATCAGCGCGTTGGCCTTGCCGAGGTTGCTCACGGCGATGCTCTCGGCGCATTCGAAGCCGAGATGCCGTGGGTCCACGCCGCTGGCGGCAAGGCTCTGGCGGACGAACTCGGCCGTTGCGGGATCGGCGACGCTGTCGCGCGACAGGTTGATGAAGATGCGGGAAATGCGCTTGAAGACCTCTGCGTGAGTGCGCACCCATTCGATCGCAGACGCGAGCACCCAGCGGTCGTAGCGGATCGACAGGTTGTAGCGCTCCACGGCGGGCAGGAACGCCCCCGGCGGCACGATGCGCCCGGACTCGTCGCGCATGCGCAGCAGCAATTCGTAATGCGGCAGGCGCGGCGGCATCCCGGCCGGCTGGCTCAGCGGGCGGATCTCCTGCGCCTCCAGGAACAGGCGATTCTCGACGAGCGCGCGTTTCGCGCGCGCCACCCATTCCATTTCACCATGGCGCCGCTCGAGCAGCAGCGCGTCTTCCTGGTACA
This sequence comes from uncultured Gammaproteobacteria bacterium, assembly GCA_963743995.1. GTDB lineage: Bacteria > Pseudomonadota > Gammaproteobacteria > Steroidobacterales > Steroidobacteraceae > RPQJ01. The sequence continues at coordinate 312,744 of CAVUSC010000005.1, forward strand.
CGGCCACCCGGTGACGTCCGGCGTCTTTGGCCGCGTAGCAGGCAGAGTCGGCGGCGTTCATCACCTGCGTGAGACGCTTGAAGTGCGCATTGATCGAAACCAGGCCGATGCTCACGCCGAGCGTGAAGCGGTTCGTACCCCAGATGAACTCGAATTCGTCGACGGTCTTCAGCAGGTTGCCCGCCACTTGCTGGGCGTCTTCGGGCCGGCAGTTGTGCAGCAGCACGGCGAACTCGTCGCCGCCGAGACGCGCGACGATGTCATTGGCGCGAACCCGCTGCTGCAGCACCTCGCCAAGCTGGCGCAGCAGCTCGTCACCCGCGACATGGCCGCAGGTGTCGTTCACCGTCTTGAAGCGGTCGAGATCGAGGTAGAGCATCGCGTGCTCGACCCCGGTCGCCAGCGACATTTCGAGCGCGCGTTGCAGCCGCAGCTCGAATTCGCGGCGGTTCGACAGGCCCGTCAGCGCGTCGTGGCTCGCTTCGTACGACAGCTGCTGCGAGAGCTCGTGGGCCGCCGTGATGTCGGTCAGCGTGCCCTCGTAGAACAGCGTGCGGCCGTCCGCATCGCGCACGGCCCGGGAATTCTCGAGGACGACGATCTTCGAGCCGTCCTTGCGCTTCAACACGAGTTCGGCGTTGCGGACCTCGCCGCCGTCCTGCATCGCCCGGGTCCAGTTGTCGCGATGGCCCGGGTCCATGTAGATGTCGCGCGCGACGTCGAGCTCGAGCAGCTCGTCCTCCGAGTCGTAGCCGAGCATGCGCACGAGCGCCGGATTCGCCGCCATGAACTTGCCGTCGTCCGTCGTCTGGAACACTCCCGCCGTCACGTTCTGGAACAGTTCGCGATAGCGCTGCTCGGACGCCTTCAAGGCCAGCAGCGTATGCGTGCGCTCCGTCGCATAGCGCAGCACCCGCTCGACCAGCGTGGCGCTCAGGTGGTCGCGCTGCAGGAAGTCGAGCGCACCGCGCGCCACGGCTTCACCACCGATCTCTTCCTCGCCGTCGCCGATGAGAACGACGATCGGCACGTGCGGCGCTTTCGGCTGGATGCGCAGGAAAGTCGTGAGTCCACTGCTGTCAGGCAGCGTCAGTTCGAGCAGGATCGCCTCGATGCGGCCGTGCTTGATGCGGTTGAGCGCTTCAGCGAGGGTCGATACCACCTCGAGCCGATACGGCTGGCCACGGATCGCGGCCAGTGCGTCGGCGAGGTGCGCCTTGTCGGCAGACTCGGCGCTGATGAGCAGGACAGTGGCATTCGACATCAGGGGCCGAGTATACGGCGCGGGTGCAGGCCAGAACTGTGAAGTCCAGCCACGTTGCGACGGCAGCCTGCGAGGTGAACTGCGAACCGGCGCTTAGAACGGCAGCTTCTGGCGGAAGTCCGCAGACCGGATCACCAGCACATCGCAAGGCAGCCGGTCGAGCACGCGCTCGGCCGTGCTGCCGATGAAAACCTCCCGCAGGCGGCTGCGCGAAACGGCCCCCATCACGATGAGATCGACGTGGTCCTCGGTCGCGACGCGGGGCAACACCTCGACCGCCGATCCCTGCCGTACCCGCACCGACTCACCGGCGATTCCATGGGCACGCGCGAGTTCCATCGCGGCCGCGCAAACGCGTGTCCGCTCGGTCTCGAGCAGGTCCGTGACGCCTGAATCCGGTACGAGCGGAGCGCCGGCGAAGCCGCTGGTCGCTGCCAGCAGTCCGGCAGGAAAGAACGCGTGCACGGCTTCGACGGTGCCGTCGAGTTGCCGGGCCAGGAACTGCGCGGCATCGAGGATGTCGTGATCGAGTGCGGCTGGCTTGTCGCCGTGGTGACCGGGATCGAGCGCAGCGAGGATGCGCGGTTGCGCGGGCCAGTCCGTCGTCCGGCTCAGCAGCAGCGGGACCGGGCAGCGCCGGATCAGGTTCCAGTCCGTGTTGGTGAAGAGCGCCCGCCGCAGCATGGAATGGTAGTGGGTGTCCTTCACCAGCAGGTCGGGCTCGAACTCTACGACTCGCCGCAGGATGCCTTCGTACAGCGGATTGTCCCAGTGCACGTGGGTCGTGACCTCGAGCCCGCTGGCGCGCAGTTCGTCGGCCAGGTCCTCCAGGTGCGCTGCCCGCTCGGCAATGAAATCCTCGCGCAACCGGCGCAATGCGTCGGTGTCGAAGAAAGGCTGTCCCGTCAGCGCGGGATCGAAGTCGCAGGCGAAGAGTTCGAGCGCGGCGCCGCTCAGCCGGGCCAGGCGTGCTGCCTTCGCAGCACCGACCTGCACATCCACCGTGGGATCGATTACGGCCAGGATCCGGTCGAGGCGCTGCATGATGTGCCTCCTGATGGCACGCGCGTTGCCGCGTGTTCACTGTGCGACGACGGTACGCAGCCCGCAATGCGGACATGTCGCTTCGGAAAATACGTAGGCACTTTGATCCCTGTCCCTACTGCCCCTTCGCACCCGTCGT
>CAVUSC010000006.1:0-105826 GCA_963743995.1 uncultured Gammaproteobacteria bacterium
TTGAGTCGGATCCAGACTCAACTGTCAGCTGGGAATTGATTTTTTACCAGGTGACGGAAGGGCGGGTGTGAAGCACTGTTTCGTGCGCTCACACCCGCCTGATGTCGCGGCTGTTCAGCGTCGACGCGGCATCGGCCGAGGCGCGGGCCGCGGTGACGGGCGGCTGGTCGGCCGGCTGACATTCGAGGGCCGCGTCGATGGCATCGGCGCAGGTTTCGTAGACGGCCGATTCACATCGGCAGGAAGTGTCGTCGGCCGGTCCGGGTAGTTACCCGCACCGCCGCCGTTGCCAGGTCGATCAGGCGGCACGACGACCACCGGCGGATACCCGCCAGGGTAGTACCCGGGGTAGTAGCCACCGCCGTAATAGCCACCGTAGCCATAGCCAACGCTCACGCTGGTGGAGACCCCACTGTAGCTGGAGTCGCCACCACCGTCGCTTGCGCACCCGCCGAGTGTCATCGCGGCTGTTGCGACAGCCGTTAGAATCGTCAGTCGAGCCAGGAACCTGTCATTGCGTTTGCTCATGGCCGCGCCTCCAGGGCCGGCACCTGCACAATGCCGACGGGGGCTCCCGTCGGGTCGGCAATGATCGCGACCTTTGCTCGGCCCATGTCGAGCGGCTCCAGCAACACCTTGCCACCGGCAGCCCTGGTCGCCACGGCCGACGCCGCGGCGTCGGCAACGCGTATGTACGGCAGCCAGGTTGGCGTCGTCTTCTTGTCCCGCTTCTGCATGATGCCGGCGCGCGCGAAGCCGCCCGACATCAGGTGCAAGCCCGTGCGCGGACCGTCGTCGGCAATTGGTACCGTCTCGAAGCCTACGACCGCGCGATAGAAGGCCGCGGCTTTCTCGACGTCGGCCGTCCAGAGATCGACCCAGTACCATTCATTGACGTCGCCCGCGAAATCGAGGGGGTCGCCATTTTTCGATTTGACGACGCCGAAGAGGACACCTTCCGGGTCCTTGAACACGGCTGTCTCGCCGCGCTCGCCGAGCATGACCGGTGCGTAGACAACCGTGCCGCCACTCGCAGTCACCGCCCCCGTCGCCGCTTTGACGTCGGCAACCGAGATCAGTCCGACCCAACGGGCCGAAGGGGTCTTGCCCTTCATGGCACGCTGGTCGAACACCATGCCGCCGATGGGCAGTCCGTCGGCGAGGGCGAGCGTGTAGGTGTCGCGATCGTCGTCACCGCCGTACGTCTCGAACGTCCAGCCAAAGACCTTGCCATAAAACTCGGCCGCCGCCGCGACGTCCGACGTGACCAGGTCGCCCCAGACGAATCGGCCCGGGACGTGCTGCCCGCTGGGCGGGTCGACGATTGGCGGCCAAAAGCGGTCTGCGGCAGGCGCACTGGCCGCCAGCAGTGAGGCCAGCATGGCGAGCCACCAGCGACCGCTTGCGCGACGTTGTGCGGGAGAGGGATGAAGCATGTCTGGCAGGCCCCCGGGACAATGGTGCTGGATAGTCAGCCGACTATAGCGCGCCAGACGGAGACCGCGGAACTCATCCAGCGTGCTGCAGCAGACCCTTGGATTCGAGCCACTCGCGGTTGTAGAACCGTGACAGGTACTTGTGCCCGCCATCGCAGAGAACGGTGACGATGGTGTGGCCGGGACCGAGGTCACGCGCGACGCGGAACGGCTGCCGCAACGTTCGTGCCGCTGGTGCTGCCCAGGAACAGGCCTTCCTCGCGCAGCAGTTGCATAGGTGGTGCGGACGATCTCCGGATCTTCGACCTGCACCGCGTCGTCGATCGGCGAGTCCGCGAGGTTGGCCGTGACGCGGCCGATGCCGATGCCTTCGGTCACAGCGCTCGAACCAGACGACTTCAGTTCGCCATGCTTGACCCAGTGGTGCAGCGCGCTCCCCATCGGGTCGGCCAGCACGATGCGCACGGCCGGCTTCTGTTCCTTCAGGTAACGGGACACGCCACCGAGCGTGCCGCCGGTTCCAGTAGCGCAGGTGAAGGCGTCGATGCGTCCCTGCGTGTCGCGCCAGATCTCGGGTCCCGTCGTCGCGTAGTGCGCGTCGCGATTCGCCGTGTTGTCGAACTGGTTGCCAATGGCCGCGCCGAGTTCCTCGGCCACCTTCGGCGCCAGCTTCTGGTAGTGATTGGGGTCGGAGTAGGGCACGGTCTTTACGACGCGCACTTCGGCGCCCAGCGTGCGCAGCAGCGCCGCCTTTTCCGGTGACTGGTTGTCCGGCATCACGATCACGCACTTGTAGCCGCGCGCGTTGCAGAGGTGGGCGAAGCCGATGCCGGTATTCCCGGCCGTGCCTTCGACGAACGTGCCGCCGCGCACGATCAAGCCGCGGCGTTCAGCGTCGTCGAGAATGCCGCGGGCTGCTCGGTCCTTGACGGAGCCGCCCGGGTTCAGGAACTCGGCCTTGCCGAGGATCTCGCAGCCCGTGGCCTCGCTGGCGCGGCGCAGGCGGATCAGCGGCGTGTTGCCGATGGTGGCGGAAAATCCGTCGCGTACTTCCATGCGCAAGGTGGTGCCCATTCAGTCGTGGACCAGTCGCTCGCCGCCCGCGTAGACGTTGAAGCGTCGGCCGCGAACGAAGCCGAGCAGCGTGACGCCGAACTCGCGCGCTGCATCGACGGCGAGACTGGAAGGCGCACCCACCGCACAGACGACCGGGATACCGGCCATGACGGCTTTCTGCAGCAGCTCGAAGCTGGCGCGGCCGCTCAGGAACAGGATCGTGTCATCGGCTGGCAACGTGCCGGCGAGGAAGCGCGCGCCGATCAGTTTGTCGAGCGCGTTGTGACGACCGACGTCCTCGCGCAGTCCGAGCAAGCTCGCCGGTGCGGGAGAACAGGGCGGAGGCGTGCAGGCCACCGGTCGAGCGGAACACGTGTTGCTGCGCCTGCAGGCGCTCGGGCAGCTCATCGATCAGTTGCGCGGCCACGGTGAAGCCCGCCGGTGGCGCGACCGGCCGGGCTCCGGTCGCCAGCGCTTCGATCGAGGTCTTGCCACACACGCCGCAACTCGACGTCGTGTAGAAGTTGCGTTCCAGTCGCTTCATGTCGACATCGACGTCCGCGACGAGATCGACGCGCAAGGTGTTGGTGGCGCCTTTGCCCTGCCCGCAGTGATGGATTTCGCGCACCTGGGCGTTCGACTGCAGGATGCCTTCCGTGAACAGGAAGCCGGTAGCGAGTTCGAAATCGTCGCCCGGAGTGCGCATCGTGATCGAAACTGGCTGATGACGGACCTTGCCGTCCTCCATCCGGCCGAGGCGGATTTCCAATGGCTCCTCAACGGCGACGGCGTCGTCAGTCTCCGTCGTCGGCCGCCCCGACTCGAAGCGCTGTATCGCCACCCGGCTGGCTTCGGGTTGGCCTGACAACGGCGGCTTCGAGCCTGTAGGTGACACGTTGCGGCTCCGGTGCGGCGATCAGTTCGAGCGCGATGCGTACGGCAACGGCGGGAGGACCTCACAGCCGCCTGCGGCCGCGGAAACGGCGAGCCAGCGCCAGAGGCTGTCGAAGTACGTGCGCACGACCAGCAGACGATAGATCGGTTCGTCGGTGACTTGCCAGAGGTGAACGGCGAGATGCGAAGCCGTGGTGACCGCGAGGTCGCCAGCCTTGAAGGAGCGCGGGTGCAGGTCGATCGACACGCCTTTGGCGAGAACCTCGCGCACGCGGGGACCGCGCAATTCGAGCAGGACGCGACTGCCACTCTGATCAAAGACCGAGACCTGCGATCCGAACACCGCGCCAAAGCGCGCCTCGACGGGTTCGGTCCCCTGCGGTTCCAAGGCAAGCCAATGGCCCGGCCCCGACCAGAGGAAGGCGAGGTCACCCTTGGTCGTGATCGCCGGGATGGTCGGCGGCGCCGTGCCACAGGCCTGCAGAGCGGTCGCTGCAGCACGCTCGGCTTGATTGCGGCGGGCAACGAGGCTTACCAGGGAAAACTGCGTGTACTCCTGCAGCACGAGGCCTGGCGGGCCGTCATCGCGACCGAAGCGACCCGGGCCATAGTCGAGGTGCAGTGCGTCAGCCACGGAGGCGCGCTCCTTCGGCATCGATGAACACGGGTGAGCAGACTTCGACGAGAGTCTCGGCCCCGCGCAACGGATCGACGACCATGACCTTCTCGCCGTGACGCTCCGGACCGTTGGTCAGCAGTCCCAGGCCGATCCACTGTCCCAGGTCAGGCGAATAGCACACGGACGTGACGTACCCCTGATCGTGCTCGATGCTGCGCCGGGCATGCTGCGGAATGAAGTGCATGCCACCAGCCAACTTCGCGTTCCGATCCACGGTCTTGATGCCCACGAGTCGTGGGCGTGCAGGATCGAGCGAGGTTCGCCCGGCGAGCCGAGCACCGCACCGATGAAGTCCTTCTGCGTCGAGAGCATGCGGCCGAAGCCGAGGTCGTGTGCGGTCGTCTGGCCATTCAGTTCGCTGCCGACGACGTGACCCTTCTCGACACGCAGCACGTTGAGCGCCTCGAGACCGTATGGGGTGACGCCGAGGTCCGGGCCCGCGTCATGCAGCGTGCGGATGAGTGCATCGCCACGATGACCCGGCACTGCGATCTCGTAGGCCAGTTCGCCGGAGAACGAGATGCGGAAGAGTCGCGCGGGTTCGCCCGTGCGCAGCGTGACGTCACCGGCCGCCATGAACGGAAATGCGGCGTTCGACAGGTCGCACCGGGGGTCGAGCACGCGCTGCAGCAGTTCGCGCGAGCGTGGACCCGCCACGGCGAACTGCGCCCACTGGTCGGTCACCGACACGAATTGCACGTCGAGTTCGGGCCACAGCGCCTGGTGGCACAGGTGCATGTGCTGGTACACCTGCACCGCGTGCGACGTCGTGGTCGTGATCAGGTAGCGATTCGGGGCCAGGCGTGCCACCGTGCCGTCGTCGAACATGAAGCCGTCTTCGCGCAGCATGATGCCGTAACGGGTGCGGCCTACGGCAAGCGTCGCGAAGTTGTTGGCGTACAGGCCTTCGATGAACTTGAGGGCGTCCGGACCCTGCACGTCGATCTTGCCGAGCGTGGATACGTCGCACAGGCCGACGGCCGTGCGCACGGCATGCACTTCGCGGCAGGTAGGCTCGAACCAGTCGGTTTCGCCGGGTCGGGGGAACCATTCCACGCGCAGCCACGGTCCGCTCTCGGTGAATGACGCACCAAGTTCACTGGCCCACCGGTGCGATGGGGCATAGCGGGTGGGGCGGAAGTCCGTGCCGCGATGGTGTCCGGCCATCGCGCCCATGGCAATCGGCGTGTAGGGCGGGCGGAACGTGGTCGTGCCGGTGTCGGCGATCGATCGCGCACGGTGCTGGGCCAACAACGCGATGCCTGTCACGTTCGAGGTCTTGCCCTGGTCCGTTGCCATGCCTAGCGTCGTGTAGCGCTTGGCATGCTCGACGGAGCGGAAGCCCTCACGTTCGGCGAGTTCGATGTCGTCAGCCGTGACGTCATTCTGGAAGTCGACGAAGCACTTTCCCTGCGCTCGCTTGACACGCCACAACGGCACGCGCCGTGTGGACTCCTCCGGAATGCGCGGCAGCGTCGGCATTGAACCGGCGTGGCCGCAGGCGGTCGCAGCTGCGAAACCTTCGCGATAGCCCCCAAGCAGGGCTTCGCCAAGCGTCAGGTTGCCATTCGCGGCGCCGGCCACCCGCATGCCTGCGGGCAACTTGTCGGGCACGAAAATCGAACGGTCGTCGTCCCAGCGCGGTCGGTGACCCTTGTGCGACGTCAGGTGCAGTGTCGGGGACCAGCCACCCGACATCGCGACCAGGTCGCAATCGATCCGTCGTGAGGAGCCCGTGTGGCTGGTGATCTCCACTGATTCCACGTGCCGGCCACCGCGGGCACCATTGACCTCGCCGGCGACAGCCTCGACGTTCGGGTAACGGCGAGCGAGTTCGGCGACCACGATCGGTTCGCGCGAGTCGACCACGGCGGCGACCTGCGCACCCGCGGCCAGCAGGTCCGCAGCGGTGGTCCAGCCATCGTCGTTGTCCGTGAACACCACCGCACGCTTGCCTGGCAGCACGGCGTAGCGATTGACGTAGGCGCGCACCGCACCCGCGAGCATCACGCCCGGCAGGTCGTTGTTGCCAAACACGAGCGGGCGCTCGATCGAGCCGGCAGCCAGCACCGACTGCTTCGCGACGATGCGCCAGACGCGCTGGCGAGGTTCGAACGGCGGCGGCACTGGCAGGTGATCGTTGACACGTTCGACCGCGCCATAGACGCCGTCGTCGTACAGGCCAAAGACCGTGGTGCGCGGCAGCAACCGCACTTCAGGCATCGAGCGCAACTCCGCGAGCGTCTGCGCAGCCCAATCGGCAACGGGCCTGCCGTCGATCGTCCGCCGTTCGGCGAGACAGCGTCCCCCGAGCAGGAAATCCTCATCGGCAACGATGACGCGTGCGCCGGTGCGCGCAGCGCTCAATGCGGCCGCCAGGCCCGCAGGTCCGGCGCCAATCACGAGGACGTCGCAATGCGTCCAGCTCTTCTCGTAGTGGTCCGGATCGGCTTCCAGCGCAGCGCGACCGAGACCGGCAGACCGGCGGATCAGTGGTTCGTAGACCTTTTCCCAGAACGAGGCTGGCCACATGAACGTCTTGTAGTAGAACCCGGCCACGAACAGCGGCGAGAACCACCCGTTGATCGCGTTTACGTCGAACTGCAGCGACGGCCAGCGGTTCTGGCTGGTGGCTTCGAGGCCGTCATAGAGTTCGATCACTGTGGCGCGCGTATTGGGCTCACGGCGGGCGCCGCTGCGCAGTTCGACCAGTGCGTTGGGCTCTTCGGGCCCGGCGCTCAGCAGGCCGCGCGGCCGGTGGTACTTGAATGAACGCCCGACCAGGCGCACGTCGTTGGCGAGCAGGGCGGACGCCAGCGAGTCGCCGGCACAGCCGGCGTAGCTCCTGCCGTCGAAACTGAAGCGAAACGACTGCTGGCGATCGATCGCTCCGCCCTTCGAAAGGCGGGAATTCACTTCGACTCTCCGCCGGCAAAGACATCCCGAGCTGGCACAGCGCCCTTGATGTCGTGGTTGCGCGTGTCGCGCTCGACGACCAGCCATTCGTGGCAGCCACCCTGGTGGAACCAGAGTTCACGGTGCGGGCCGAACGGATTGGCACGCACATAGACGTAGTCATAGAACGCGGACTCGGCAGCGGGACTTGTCGCTGCAGGGCGACGCAAGGTCGCGTCGCCGTAGTACGCGAACTCGTCGTGCGGGCGGGGACCGCAATGGGGGCAAGGAATACGCATGGGTTCAGTGCCGGTTGGGGTGCGCGCCGGAGCCGTTCTCGTCGATCAGCCGGCCACTGGCGAACCGGTCGAGTCGATAGGCCCTGGCGACCTCGTGTGGCTGGTCCGTGGCGAGCAGGTGGGCGAAACACCACCCGGATGCCGGCGTGGCCTTGAAGCCGCCATAGCACCAGCCGGCGTTGAGATAGAGCCCGTCGACGGCAGTGCGGTCGATGATCGGCGAACCGTCCATCGACATGTCCATGATGCCGCCCCATGAGCGCAGCAGCCGCACCCGGCTCAGCCACGGGAACAACGCCACGCCTTCTTCGCAGACTTCTTCCACGATCGGCAGGTTGCCGCGCTGCGCGTACGAGTTGTACATGTCGATGCTGCCGCCAAACACCAGGCCACCCTTGTCGGACTGGCTGATGTAGAAGTGACCCGCACCGAACGTGATCACGCACGGCACGATCGGCTTGAGGCCTTCCGAGACGAATGCCTGCAGCAGGTGACTTTCGATCGGCAGGCGCAGGCCGGCCAGCGCGGCGACCCGGCTCGAATTGCCGGCGCAAGCCATGCCGATGCGACGACTGGCAATGAAGCCGCGCGTGGTTTCGACGCCCGAGACACCGTTGTCGTCCTGGCGGATGCCCGTCACCTCACAATTCTGGAGGATGTCGACGCCAAGGCTGTCAGCGGCGCGTGCGAAGCCCCACGCGACGGCATCGTGGCGCACCGTGCCGCCGCGTCGCTGCAGCAGGCCGCCCAGGATCGGGAAGCGCGCGTTGTCAAAGTCGGCCGTCGGCAGGAGCTGCCGCACCTGTTCGCGGTTCAGCAATTCGCCATCTACGCCATGAAGGTGCATGGCATTGCCGCGGCGGACGCAGGCATCGCGCTGCGAGTCGTTGTGGAACAGGTTCAGCACGCCGCGCTGGCTGATCATCGCGTTGTAGTTGAGGTCCTGCTCGAGGCCTTCCCACAGCTTGAGCGAGTGCTCGTAAAAGGGGATGTTGCCTGGCATCAGGTAGTTCGACCGGACGATGGTCGTGTTGCGTCCTACGTTGCCGCTGCCGATGTAGCCCTTTTCCAGCACCGCGACGTTACGGGCGCCGTGGTTCCTTGCCAGGTAATAGGCCGTTGCCAGTCCATGCCCACCGCCACCGATGATGATGAAGTCGTAGGCAGGCCTGGGCTCCGGATCGCGCCAGACCGGTGCCCAGCCACGGTGGCCGCGGAACGATTCCTTGAACAGGCTGAAAATCGAGTATCGGTTGGCCACGGTGTCAGTCCGGGATGATGCAGCCCTTGTTCATGATGTCATTCGGATCGAACGCGCGCTTCAGCCGCTCGAGGATGTAGTACGACGAGTCGTACTCCTCACGGATCCAGGGCGTGCGTGCCTTGCCCATGCCGTGGTGATGCACGACCGAACCGCCAAGCTTCAGCGTCTCCTCGCAGATCACGCGGTTGATCTCGGTGCGGTACTTGTCCACTTCCTGCTCGGGCGGGCAGTTTACGTTGTAGTAGTAGATGAAATACATGTTGGTGCCGTTGATGTAGCTGTGCGAGCTGTGCCCGCCGGCCACGGTGATGTCCGGCACCTCGACCTTGAGGCGCTGCAGCGCGTTCTCGTAGATGTCGCAGATCGTGCTCCAGTCGGCCGACACCTCGGTGGTGCGGCCCATGGTCTTGGTGGCGACGATCTCCTTGCGCTCGTTGGCGATCTTGTCCGGGCCCCAGTTGAGGTCGGCGAACCATTGCTCGAGGTGGTGCGCGTCCACCGGCTGGCATTCGGGAAATGCCTTGACGATGTGCTCGATGCCTTCGATCGTCGCCTTGACGATGCCGGCCGGGCCTTCCGCCATGAACAGCAGGACGCAGTCGTCTTTAGCGGCGAACTTCGAGAAATGGAACCCGCCATCCGGCGGATCGTAGAGGCGGGCGACGGAGGGTCGATAGCCCTCGACCATGACCTTGCGCAACGCCTCGAAGCCCGTGCGCATGTTCTTCAGGGTGTAGCCCACGAACGTGTTGTTCTGCGGCAGGTACGGGAACAGCTTCACCGTGACTTCGGTGATGTAGCAGAGCGCCCCTTCATTGCCGATCACGACGTGGCGGATGTCAGGGCCCACGGCGCGGCGCGGCACGTTCTTGATGCGGGTGATCGTGCCGTCGGCAAACACGGCCTCGAGGCCGACGACCATGTCCTCGATGCCGCCGTACAGCGTCGAGAACTGGCCGATGCTGCGGGTGGCGACGAGACCACCCATCTGTGCGATGGGCTTCGATTGCGGCGAGTGTCCTGTGGTGAGCCCTTGCTTGCGGACCTCGTCCTCGAGCGTCTGCAGGCACACGCCGCACTGCACCGTCGCCTGCATGTTGTAGGCGTCGATCTTCAGGATGCGATTCATGCCGGAGCCGTCGAGCACGATGGAATTGGCGACTGCCGTCTCCAGGCCGCCTTCCGTAGCGGTGCGTCCCGTGCGAGCCACCACGTTGATCCGGCTCTTGTTCGCGTACTGGAGCACCTCTGCCACGTGCTGCGTGCTCCGTGCCATGACTACCGCGGCCGGAATCGGTCGCGTGAAGACGCCATGCACGTCCTCGTACAGGCGCAGGCGATCGATGCTGCTCTGCTTCAGTTCCTTCTCGTCGGTGATGACGTTGGGGCCGCCAACGATCACCTGGAGTCCCTGGACGATGGCGGTCTTGCTCAAGGCCATGATGCGGTCCTTTTCGGTCGTTCCGGCGCGTGCCGGCGTCAGTGAAAGAGAGGCCAGGACGATTCGAGGACCTGGTCGGTCGAAGTGCGGATGTCGCGATAGACTTCAGCGTTCATGCGGCGGTACACGTCGGTGCGGCCCGTGTCCGGTGCGAATGATTCGCGCGGCCGTTCCATGCGTGCCACGGCAGTGGCGAAGTCCGGATACGCGCCGGTGGCCACGGCCACGCAGATCGCCGCACCGAGGCTGGCACCGCTCGGGCCGCTTGCTCGCGACGCAGGAATCCCGAAGACGTCGGCGAAGATCTGCATGAAAAGCGGGCTCGACGCGCCGCCGCCGGAAATCACGACTTCGCGCAGGGGCGTGCCGAGTTCCCGCGTCATCGCGTCGACCTTGTCCTTCATCGTGAGCGCGATGGCCTCGAGAATTGAACGATAGCCGTGCGCACGCGTGTGGCGCGCGTCGAAGCCGAGCATGATGCCCTTGCGGAAAGGCCGGTCGGTGGGGGCGAGCCAGTCGAGCACGGTCATCAAGCCGTCACTGCCGGCCGGCACGTGCAGCGCTTCCTGTTCCAGCACATGTTCGCGCGTGACGCCGCGCGTCGACGCTGCTGCAGCAAACTCCGGCCCGAGCAGGTCCATGAACCAGGTGAGCGTCCACATGCCGCGTCGGATGCCGTGGCTTTCGTAAAGGTAGCGGTGCGGGACGCAGCCGAAATTGGTCCAGAAGTGCTGGGCGTCCTGGCGGTTGCGCTCACCGTGCACCATCGACGCGATGTACGTGCCAAGCGAAATGAGCGCAGTGCGGTCGTCGAGCGAGCCGGAGCCCAGTGCCTCGACGGCCTTGTCGTTCGCCGTCACGACCACGGGCAGCCCGGCTGGCAGGCCGGTGGCCGCAGCAGCGGCGGCGGTCACCTTGCCGGCGACCGCGCCAGGCACCAGCAATTCGAACAACTGCTCGCGACGAACGTTGAATTGCTGCAGCACCGCGGCATCGGTGCTCCATTGCCACGTGTCCGTGTCGATCGGCCACTGCAACGCGATGCTGTTCGCCGCGGTGTCCCTGAACTGGCCCGTGAATCGATGCGTGAGGTAGCCCGAGGAGGTGGTTGCAAACGCCACCGTCGGATCCTCCGGCAACCAGGGCTGGTAGGCCCGGGTGTCCATCCAGCTCATGACTGGCTGTGCGAGCGAGCCATCGGCCCGCAGAAACGCCTTGCAGCAACGGATGGTGCACAGACCGACGCCGATGATCTCGCGTGGATCGCCCCTGAACTGCGCGAGCGCCTGCCGGCTCGCGCCGACGATCGAGTCCCACAGGTCGTCATCGGGGTGTTCGACGACGCCGGGACGCGGGCGATCGGCCGCGCGCAGCAACTGCCGGCCTTCCGCGACGGCGGTGCCCTCGAGATCGTAGATCACGACTTTCGTGCTCTGCGAGCCGTTGTCGACGCCGACGATGTAACGCCCCCGGATCGCCATCTCGCGTCAGCGCACCAGGTAGCCGCCGTCGACGACGAGCAGGTGACCGTTGACGTAGTTGGAGGCGCGGCTCGCCAGGTAGACCAGTGCTCCCATCAGGTCAACCGGCTCCCCCCAGCGTTCTGCTGGAATGTGGTCGAGGACGCGCCGGTTGGTTTCTGGATTGCTGCGCGTCTGGCGTGTGATCTCCGTGGCGTAGTACCCGGGCGCAATGCCGTTCACCTGGATGTTGTGCATTGCGAGTTCGTCGCAGTACGCCTTGGTGAACCCGGCGAGGCCATGCTTGGTCGCCGCGTACGCCGACGACCAGCGACCGCCCAGGAACGAGAACAGCGAGCAGATGTTGATGATCTTGCCGCTTCGCTGGGGAATCATCTTCTGCGCTGCTTCGTAGCTGAGCTCGAACGCGGCCGTCAGGTTCACGGCGACGGTGGCGTCCCACTGCGGACGACCGAAATCGAGCACCTCGGCCATCGGGCAGATGCCCGCGCTGTTGACCAGGATGTCGACCGCCCCGAAACGCTCCACGCACGTATCGATGACTTTCGCTGCCGCCCCCGGCGCAGTAATGTCGATCTTGAGGTATTCGTAGCGACGGCCGGTCGCCGCGATCAGGGGACCCGTCTTGCCGTCGTCGTCCATGACGCTCGGCACGAAGACGTCCGCGCCAGCCTTGGCGAGCGCAAGCGCAAAAGCCTGGCCGAGACCCGTGTTGCCACCGGTGACGATGGCCTTCTTGCCCGCGAGCGAGAAGAAGTCCATCGAGAATTCGCTGATCTCCATCGGGGTGGCTCCGTCGGCCTCGTCACCGCGTTCTCACGGCGGGGCTCGTCTGTGATGATGGCGCTCGCCGCCGGAGCGCGCGCCGAAGTATAGCCTGCGAGATTGTGCCGGGAAGCAGCCGATGGCCGCGTTCTGCAGCGGTGTTTGACGGGGGCTGCCGCTCCCTGTTACCAATGCGTCAGAAGATTTTTACGCAGGGGAAGGCAATGCGTTCGAGCTGGTGTCCGGGGGTGGGTCCTCGGCTCCGTGGACTGCGGTCGCTGGCTGTCGCGACCCTCACGCTGCTCGGGCTTGCACCCGATCTCGGTCACGCTGCGGCCCCGACCGCAGACCCAGCCAGTTGCCGCGTGGTGCGGCTCGCGGACGTCGGCTGGACGGCAGAGACCGCAACCACGGCGGTGCTGGGCCAGATGCTCGCGAACCTCGGTTACGAGCCTGTGATTACCGTGCTTTCCGTGCCGGTCACGTTCGAATCGATGAAGAACGGCGACATCGACGTGTTCCTTGGCAACTGGATCCCGGCACAGGAGTCGATGCTGAAGCCGTTCACCGACGCAGGCTCCATCGAAGTCGTCCGCGACAACCTCGTCGGTGCGAAGTACACGCTCGGCGTGCCCGACTATCTGCACGAGGCGGGGCTCAAGGATTTCGCGGACATCAATCGATTCAGAAAAGAGCTGGGGGCATCGATTTACGGCATCGAACCCGGCAATGACGGCAACCACCTCATCCTCGAACTGATCAGGAAGAACGAGTTCGGCCTCGGTGGCTTCAAGCTCGTGGAATCGAGCGAGCAGGGCATGCTGGCGCAGGTCGAACGCGCCTACCGGACCAGGCAGCCGGTTGTGTTCCTGGCGTGGGCGCCCCATCCGATGAACACGCACTTCAACGTGCGCTACCTTACCGGCGGCGACGCGACCTTCGGCCCGAACTATGGTGCCGCCACCGTCCGCACGCTGGTTCGCAAGGGTTTCCAGCAGGACTGCCCCAACGTCGCGCGGTTGTTGCAGAACCTCGAGTTCTCGGTCGAGCTCGAGAACGAATGGATGGACCGCATCCTGAGCGACAAGGTGCGAACCGCGGATCTCGCGGTCGAATGGCTCGCCAAGCGTCCGCCCGTCGTAGCGGCCTGGCTCGATGGCGTCACCGGCTTCGATGGTCGGCCCGCGCAGCAGGCAGTCGATGAGCCCTCGCGGGTCAGCCACCTCAGCGCGTTTGAAGACTGGATCACGACCAACAAGATTCCGGTCGGCGACGCCGCGACGACGTTCGTCGAGTACACCAAGAAGCACGCCCGTGGGCTGTTCGACGGCATCGCGGCCGTGTTGACCGGTTCAACCAACGTCGTTGCGAGAATCCTGAACAGCGTTCCGGCCCCGGTACTCATCGTGCTGATTGCGGCCCTGTCGTGGGTGCTGCGGCGTTCGCCCGGGCTCGTCGTGTTCGTCGTGCTCTCGTTGCTCTTCATCATGAACCAGGGCTACTGGGACGCGACCCTCGAGACACTCACATTGGTGCTGGTTGCCGCGATGGTCGCCACTGTCATCGGGGTCCCCATGGGGATCTGGGGTGCCAAGCGGCCGCGGGTCTACGCGGGGATGCGGCCGGTGCTCGACCTGATGCAGACGCTGCCGACATTTGTCTACCTCACGCCGACCCTGGTGCTGTTCGGGCTCGGCATTGTGCCCGGCCTGATCTCGACGATCATCTTCGCGTTGCCGGCGCCGATCCGCCTGACGCAACTCGGCATCTCGTCGGTGCCGAAGACGCTGCGCGAAGCAGGGCAGGCGTTTGGTGCGACGCCGCTGCAGCTGCTGTTCAAAGTCGAGTTGCCGAGCGCCGCGCCGATGATCATGGCCGGCATCACCCAGTGCATCATGCTCAGCCTGTCGATGGTCGTGATCGCGGCATTGGTGGGAGCGGGCGGGCTCGGCGTCCCGGTCGTGCGCGCACTCAACACCGTGCAGGTCGGCATGGGCTTCGAGGCTGGCATGGCCATCGTGCTACTGGCCATCATGCTCGATCGCATCAGCCGGCCGGCCGAGAAGAAGGGGCAGGAATGAGCAGCGCAGCGCTCGAGTTCGACCGGGTCGACATCCTGTTTTCGGCCGAGTCGGGACGCAAGCGCGAAGCCGCGATCAAGTCCGCGTTGCAGCGCCTGGACGAAGGCCGTGATCGCAACGAGATCGAGACCGCGACGGGCGTCGTCGTCGGCGTGAGCCAGGCAAGCCTGGTCGTGCAGCACGGACAGATCTCCGTGCTGATGGGCCTGTCGGGATCCGGCAAGTCGACACTGCTGCGCGCCGCCAACGGCCTCAACCTCGTCACGCGCGGTCGCGTCCTGGTCCAGGACGGCGACGCCCAAGTCGATCTCGGCAAGGACTGCGATGCCTCGACGCTGCGCCGGTTGCGGCGAACCGGTATCGCGATGGTCTTCCAGCAGTTCGGCCTGCTGCCGTGGCGCACCGTGCGCGAGAACGTCGGACTCGGCCTGGAGCTGCGTGGCGAGTCCGCCACCGAACGGCGTCGCATCGTCGACGAAAAGCTGCAGCTGGTCGGTCTCGAACGCTGGGCCGACCGCTATGGGCACGAGCTCTCCGGCGGCATGCAGCAGCGGGTGGGCCTCGCACGCGCGTTCGCGACCGACGCACCGATCCTGCTGATGGACGAGCCGTTCTCGGCGCTCGATCCGTTGATCCGCAACAAGCTCCAGGACGAGCTGCTCGCATTGCAGGCGCGCGTGCGCAAGACGATCCTGTTCGTCACGCACGACCTCGACGAGGCCCTCAAGCTCGGCAACCAGACCACGGTCCTGGAGGGCGGGCGGATCGTGCAGACGGGCACACCCGAGGACATCGTGCTGCGCCCCGCGAATGCCTATGTCGGCGAGTTCGTGCAGCACATGAATCCGCTGTCGGTATTGAACGGCCGCATGGTCATGCGCCCCTGGGCCGAACTCTCTGCGGACGGCCCGCAACGCTGGCTCGACCCGGGCCGGCAGTTCAGCGCGGTCCTGGACGACCAGGGCCGTCCGGTTGCCGCGGCGTTCGAAGGGCAGCCGCTCGGCATCCGCAGCTCGCCGTCTGTTGGCGAAGGACTCATCGTTGCCGACGTGGACACGCCGCTGCGACAGCTCATCCAGTGGTGCCGCTCCGGACATCCCGTGCTGCTCGCCGAAGGCGGCGTCGTGCGGGGTGTTTGCGGGCCCACCGACGTCATCCGCGCGCTCGCCACCAGCGATGCCCGCGCTCGCGCCGTTACCTGATCGACTTCACTTCTTCGGAGATCTTCATGCGAAACCGCCACCCGCTGACCCGTGCCGCTCGTGCTGCTGGATCGGTTGCCGGCGCGGTGACCGCGGCACTCGCGCTCGGCGCGCCGCCTGCAACCGCGCAGCAGGCCGGTGCCAGCTCCGGCATCGAGGAGATCGTCGTCACGGCGCAACGCCGCGAAGAGAACCTGCAGGATGTCGGCATCGCCGTGACGGCACTCGGCAGTGAACTCCTCACCAACCTGAACATCAACATGGCGACGGACATCACGCGTGCCGTACCCAGCCTGAAGATGAATGCGTATTCGTCGTCGCAGGTGGTGTTCAACATCCGTGGCGTGTCGCAGAACGACTACGGCGACCAGCAGGAGCCTCCGGTCGCCGTGTACCAGGACGACAGCTACGCGAGCTCGATCAACGTCGCGAGCTTCCCCATCTTCGACCTGGCCCGTGTCGAAGTGCTGCGCGGTCCGCAGGGCACCCTTTTCGGTCGCAATGCGACGGGTGGCGCCATCCAGTTCGTGTCCCGCAAGCCGACCAAGGACTTCGAGGGCTACGGCACGGCCACGGTGGGCAGTTACGGCCAGTTCATCGTCGAGGGTGCGCTGTCCGGTCCGCTCACGGACAACTTCCAGGCGCGCATCGCCGCGGTCAGCAACACCGACGACGGATACATGGAGTCCATCGTGCCCGGAGTGCCGGATCGCGGCGGCAACGACCACTACGCGTTGCGCGGGCAACTCGCCTGGCAACCTTCCGAGACGACGGACCTCAACCTGATCGTCCGCTACATGAAGGCGGACAAGGAGACCCAGGCCGGCATCTATTCGCAGGAGCCGGCCTGCCCGAACGACCAGTTCCAGGGTGAGTTCACTCGGCCCGATCAGGCGTGCGGCTTCTGGGGCACGGGGCCGGGCGAGGGCGGCACGGGATACCGCAACGATGCCATCACCCCGAGTCGCGGTGGCGATCCGTGGAAGACCGCGGAAACGCAGCGCTCCTACGTCGATCGTGAGATCACGGGCGCCACGTTGCACTTCGACTGGGACATCGGCGACCTGCACCTCGTCTCGATCACCGACTACCAGGACGCCACCAAGTTCTACCTCGAAGGCGGCGACGCGTCGCCCGTCGACGGGGTGCTGTTCTACCAGGGCAGCGACCTGGAGCAGTATTCACAGGAATTCCGCTTGTCGGGCCAGGCTGGCAGCCACACGTGGGTGGCCGGCGTGTACGGCATGCAGGTGGACGGTGATTACACCGGCAAGTTTGCCACCCCGTTCTACGGTTACGACCCGACCATCACGATGTCGCAGGAGACGACGTCGTACGCCGTCTTCGCACAGGACGAATGGCAGTTCGCCGATGCCTGGAAGCTCATCGTCGGCGCGCGCTACTGGAACGACGAGCGCGAGGGCACGTACTTCGGCACCGCGCCCGAAGTGCCGGGACTTTCGGCGCCGGTCACGATCATCTTCAACCAGAACGAGGTGTTCCCGGGCGGCAGCAGCATCGGGCCGGACGATGCCAAGAACAGCTTCGACGGCGTGACCGCACGCGTCCAGCTCGACTGGAAGCCGACGGATACCTTGCTGCTCTATGGCAGTTTCAACCGCGGCAGCAAGAGCGGCGGCTACACGTTCTCGACGGGCACGCCATACGATCCCGACGGCAGCCAGACGATTCCGCGCACCTTCCTCGAAGGCATGCCATTCGACGAGGAGACGCTCGACGCTTACGAGCTCGGGGCCAAGTCCACGCTCTGGGATACGACGACGCTCAACGTTGCCGCGTTCTATTACGACTACTCGGATTACCAGGCGTTTGCGCAGTTTGGTCCGGTGCAAACCGTCATCAACCTCGATGCCGAGACGACGGGTCTCGAAGCCGAACTCACGTCGCGACCCATCGAGGGGCTGACGCTGCAACTGGGTGCGTCCTTCCTCGACACCAAGGTCAAGGACGTGCCGTTGCCGGACGGCGTCACGATCGAAGATCACGACCTGCCGCAGGCGCCAGACGTCTCGCTCAACGCGCTCGCGCGGTATGAGTTCGGCCTCATTGGCGGCACCGTCGGCATCCAGGGTGACGTGCAGTACTCGAGCGAATTCTGCTTCACGGTGCTGTGCGCGCCGGTCGAGCAGGAAGACGCGTACACCGTGGCCAACGTGCGCTTGAGCTATGAGAGCGGCAGCGGCCGCTGGGGCGTAGCGGCCTTCGTCGACAACGTGTTCGAAGAGGAGTACCGCGTGTATGCCTTCGACAGCTCGTTGTTCGCGGGTGTGGTCGCCGGCGTCTATGCCAGGCCGCGCTGGTATGGCCTGAGTGCCACCTATCGGTTCGGGTCCCTCTGAAGCCGCGAACTGGCGCTCCCGCGTGTCGCCGTCGGTGGCGCGGGGGGGCAAGTCGTTGTCGCAAATTGATCAGTCGGCCGACGGCGGGGCGACCATACTGGCCTCCTCGCAGCCGGGGACGGATCCACCATGTCCAGCATGGAAGAACAGCAGCCCGCCGCCGAAAGGCGCCCCCTTCGCACCAGCGGTCGTGACGCAAAACGTGCTGCGCGAGCAGCCCGCGCCGGCGCCTCGATTCCCTACATCACGCGCTCGATCCCGTATTTCGAGGTCCTGACCGAAGAGGGCCTGTCGATCATCGAGCGCAATGCCGAAACGATCCTCGCCGAGTACGGCATCGAGTTCCGCGAGGACGCCGAAGCGCTGGCCCTCTGGCGGGCAGCGGGTGCGGACGTCCAGGGATCGCTGGTGAAGTTCCCTCGTGGCATGTGCCGCGAACTGGTGCAGAAGACTGCGCCGCGCGAGTTCGTGCAGTACGCGCGAAACCCCGCGCGCAACGTCCGCATCGGCGGCAACTCGACCGTGTTTGCCCCGGCCTATGGTTCGCCGTTCATCCTGAACGCGGACGAGGGTCGTCGTTACGCCCGCATCGACGATTTCCGTAATTTCGTCAAGCTTGCCTACATGGCGAACTCGCTGCACCACTCGGGCGGCACGATCTGCGAACCGGTGGACCTGCCGGTGAACAAGCGCCACCTCGACATGGTGTACAGCCACCTCAAGTACAGCGACAAGGCGTTCATGGGTTCGGTCACCGCGCCCGAGCGCGCGCACGACAGTGTCGAACTCGCGAAGCTCGCTTTCGGCGACGACGCGGTCGATCCCGCGACCGGCAAGCCGCGCACGATGCTGATCAGCCTGATCAACGTGAACTCGCCGATGGTGTACGACGCGACCATGCTCGGCGCGCTCAAGGTGTATGCCCGCGCGAACCAGGCGACGATCATCACGCCGTTCATCCTGTCGGGCGCGATGTCGCCCGTGACGGTGGCGGGCACTGCGGCTCAGACACTCGCCGAGGCGCTCGCCGGCATGGCCTTCGCCCAGCTCGTCAATCCGGGCGCGCCGGTGGTGCTCGGCAGCTTCGCCTCGTCTATCTCGATGCAGTCGGGTGCGCCCACGTTCGGCACGCCGGAACCGGCACTGGTGCTCTACACGATGGCGGCGCTCGCACGGCGACTTGGCGTGCCGTTCCGCTCGGGCGGGAGTCTGTGTGCTGCGAAGGTGCCCGACGCGCAGGCCGCGTTCGAGTCGGCGCAGACGCTGCTGCCGACGTGCCTGGCCGGCGTGAACTTCGTGCTGCACACGGCGGGCTGGCTCGAAGGCGGCCTCGCGATGGGATACGAGAAGTTCATGATGGACGTGGACCAGGCCGGAATGATGCACACGCTGCTCGCGGGCGTGGACCTCACGCCGAACGGCCAGGCGATGGACGCCATCAAGGAAGTCGGGCCCGGCAACCATTTCCTGGGGTGTGCGCACACGCAGGCCAATTTCGAGAGTGCGTTCTACCGTTCGCCGCTGGCCGACAACAACAGCTTCGAGCAGTGGCAGGCCGAAGGGTCGCTCGACATGGCGCAGCGCGCCAACGCGCTCTGGAAGCGTCAGCTGAATGAATACGTGCCGCCGCCGCTCGATCCCGCGGTGGACGAGGCGCTGCTCGACTACATCGGCCGGCAGAAGGCGGCGACGCCGGACTCCAACATCTGAGTGCGTTACCTCTCCCGCGGTAGTGGGAGCGATCGGCCCGCCGGCCGGGTGAGGGCAGGTTGTGGGCCCGTTGGTTCGCAACCTCACCTGCGCAACTGCCCGACCTAACCGGCTGCAACGGTCCGGCCAATCCTTCAGAAATAGGGGACGTGCACCTATTTCCCGGGAGAGTCATCGGGAAATAGGTGCACGTCCCCTATTTCATTGCGATGCGCGTGAGACCCCGGAGCGCCGAGGAAAACGGGAACCCGTTCGGCGGGCAAGCGCCGTCCGACTTGCCCGGCTTGCGGTGCAAGTCTACGCGGGCCTCACGGGTCGTCGACTCCTGCTGCCACGCGACTCACCTGCAGGCTGCGCCGCAGTCTTGAGCGGCGGTAGCTCCACGACCTTGCGCAGGTTTGGGTAGTCGGCCGTCTTGTGCGGAATCGCCATCGCCTCGACGAAATGCTCCTGGAAGCGCGGCTCGATCGCCGTCTCGATCTTCTCGACGCGGCCCACCAGCGTTTCGATCGTCTGCCGCGAGCGCGAATCGAGCAGGGCGATACGGGCGCCCGTGCCGGCAGCGTTGCCAGCGGACGTCACCTTGGCCAGGTCGCAGTCCGGAATCATGCCGAGCACGGTCGCGTACATGACGTCGATGTGCGCACCGAACGCACCGGCCAGCCGGATGCGGTCGAGCTTGTCGACACCGAGTCGTTCCATCAGCAGGCGGATCCCGGCCATCAGGGCGGCCTTGGCAAGCTGGATCGCACGCACGTCGTTCTGTGCGATGCAGAGCGTCTGGGCACCTTCATGCAGCACGTACGAGTACGTGCGCCCACTCGCCACGACGCGCGGTGACCGGGCTGCCAGGGCGCCGTCGATGACGCCGTCCTGCGTGATGATGCCCGCCAGGTACATCTCGGCAATCACTTCGATGATCCCCGAACCGCAGACACCGGTGACGCCAGTGCTCCGCACGGCCCCTGCAAAACCTGGATCGTCGGACCAGAGATCGGAGCCAATGATCTTGAAGCGCGGCTCGAGCGTCTCGCGGTCGATGCGCACGCGCTCGATTGCGCCAGGCGCGGCGCGTTGGCCACAGCTGATCTGCGCGCCTTCGAACGCCGGGCCGGTGGGGCTCGAGCACGCGACGAGTCGCTTGCTGTTGCCGAGCACGATCTCGGCATTGGTGCCGACGTCCACCAGCAGCGTCATCTCTTCGGTCAGGTCCGGCCGTTCGGCCAGGATGACGCCGGCGGTGTCCGCGCCCACGTGGCCAGCAATGCAGGGCAGGGCATAGACGCGGGCATTGGGGTGCAGGGCGATGCCGAGTTCCGCGGCGGTCACGGTTACGGCGCGGTCGATCGCGAGCGCGAAGGGCGCGCCGCCTAGTTCCACCGGGTCGATGCCCAGCACCAGGTGGTGCATGATTGGATTTCCGACCAGCGTCACCTCCAGGATCGTTTCTTTCGCGATGCCCACCGAGTCCGCGACTTCGGCGGCAAGCTCGCTCAGCGCTTCGCGCACCGCAGCCGTCATCTGCGCGGCCCCGCCGGGATTCATCATCGAGTACGACACGCGGCTCATCAGGTCTTCGCCGAAACGGATCTGTGGGTTCATGCGTCCCGCCGAGGCCACGACCTCACCACTGACGAGATCGCAAAGGTGCGCCGCGATGGTCGTCGATCCCACGTCGACGGCGAGACCGAACGCCTGCTCCTGGAATCCTGGCCAAACCGCGATGATTCGCGACGTGTCGTGCACCGCGACCGTGACCTGCCACTGGCCGGCGCGCAAGGCCGGCTGCAGGTGCTGCAGCACGGACAGGTCGCATTCGAGGTCCTTGAGCTGCCACTCGCGTGCGAGCGCCAGCTCCAGCCGCTGCAGGTCCCCTGAAGGGTCGTGCATGTCGGGCTCGGCGACCTCGACGTAGTGCAATTTCACGAGTGGGTACAGCTCGATGTCACGCGCCTCGGCGTCCTTACGGACGACCTGGCGGTGCACCTGGCTGTTCGACGGCACGTCGACGACGACGTCAGCCTCGACCCTGGCCTGGCACGAGAGCCGGCGGCCCTCGGCAAGCACCTTGCGCTCGCCGTAACGCAGTTCGGTCTCCGAGACCGGGGACAGCGATGCCGCGCTCGAGCGCACGCCATGCTTGGCAAACTCGCCTTCGGCCACGAGGACCTGGCAGCGTCCGCAGATCGCACGGCCGCCGCACACGGAATCGATGTCGACGCCGAGCTGGCGCGCCGCGGTCAGCAGCGGCGTGCCGATCGCAAAGCGGCCACGCTTGCCCGAGGGCGTGAAGACGACGAGGGGGTCGGTCCGGGTCACGTCGTCACGGCCTCAGGCCGCACCCGTGGCGCCGGCGACGCGACGCCGTGCCCCGCCTTCACGACGGCCACGTTGCTCACCCGGAGCCCCCGTGCCTGGCGGGGGCACTTCGCGAAAACGGCGAATCCAGCGGGCACAGTCCGGGTCGTGCCCCATCATCACGTCGGCGGCCATGCAGGCTCTCACGATGTCGCCATGCAACGGATTCGTGATCGCCGACGTCATGCCGGAGGCGATTGCCATGGTCAGGAAGCCGCTGTTGATGCCGTCGCGGGCCGGCAGGCCGAAGCTGATGTTCGAGGCGCCGCAGGTCGTATTGACCTTGAGTTCCTCACGCAGGCGCTTGACCAGCCGCATGACCTGCACGCCGGCATGATTGATCGCGCCGATCGGCATCACGAGCGGATCGACGACGACGTCGGAGGCGGGGATGCCGTGATCCATCGCGCGGTGCACGATCTTCTTCGCCACTTCGAACCGCACGTCCGGGTCTTCGGAGATGCCGGTCTCGTCGTTCGAGATCGCAACCACGGCAGCACCGTACTTCTTCACCAGTGGCAACACGGTCTCGAGCCGGTCTTCTTCGCCCGTGACCGAGTTGACGAGCGCCTTGCCCTGGTAGACCTCGAGACCCGCGGCGAGCGCGGCGACGATCGACGAATCGATCGAGAGCGGCACGTCGGTGATCGACTGCACCAGCTGGATCGCCCGCGCCAGGATGGCCGGCTCGTCCGCGAGCGGGATGCCCGCATTCACGTCGAGCATGTGCGCGCCGGCAGCGACCTGCGCCAGTGCGTCCGCTTCGACCCGGCTGAAGTCACCCGCGGCCATTTCGGCGGCGAGCAGCTTGCGCCCGGTCGGGTTGATGCGTTCGCCGATGATGACGAAGGGGCGGTCGAAGCCGATGACGATTTCGCGCTTCGCCGAGCTGATGACGGTGTCGGTCATGAAATTTTCCTGTCTTCGTTGATCTGCGTGTCGCGGCCCGGGTACCAGGGGGTGCGTCCGGCGAGGATGCCAGAGCGGTCGATGACTTCGGCCACCGATTCCTCCTGGCGATAGGCCATCACGTGGACCCCGCTCACGCCCTTGATCGCGCGAATCTCCTGGATGAGATCGACGCAGAGGTTGAGTCCTTCGCGGGTCTGGTCCTGGGCGCCCTTGATGCGTGCAATGACGCTGTCCGGGATGTGGATGCCGGGAACGTGGGTGCGCATCCATTCGCCGGCCTTGGCGGTGCGCAGCGGCCCGACGCCGATCAGGATGAAAACCTGCTCGAGCAGGCCCGCATCTTCGACGGCGGTCATGAAGCGGCGGAGCAGGGGGAGGTCGTAGCAGTACTGCGTCTGCACGAATTGCGCGCCGGCGGCGATCTTCTTCGCGAGACGGACGGCGCGGTGCTCGACCGGGGAGACGTTCGGGTTCTCGGCAGCGCCAAGCAACACGCGCGGTGCAAAAGTGATCTTGCGCCCGCTCTCGAAGTGGTGGTCCTCGCGCAGGCCCCGCGCGATTCCCAGCAGTGAGGTGGAGTCGAGGTCGAACACGGGCTTGGCCTGCGGGTGGTCACCGGCCTGCACTCCGTCGCCGGTCAGGCACAGCACGTTGCAGACGCCCATGGCCGCGCCGCCGAGGATGTCGCCCTGGATCGCGATGCGGTTCTTGTCCCGACAGGAGATCTGCATCACCGGTGCGTAACCGACACGCGTCAGCAGCGCGCACACGGCCAGGCTCGACATGTGGCAGTTGGCGCCGCTGCCATCGGTCGCGTTGATCGCGTCGACGTAGCCGTCGAACACGCGGGCACGCTTGTAGACTTCGTCGGGATCCGCGGAGTCGGGAGGGGCGAGTTCGGCGGTGATGGCAAAGGCACCCGCGCGCAGCACTCGCTCGAAGCGGCCGGGCGAGGTGTGACCCGGCAGGATCGGCAGCGGATAGCCAGGCACCGGCTCGTCCTCGAACCTCATGCCGAGGCTCCGTGCTTTTCACGCACGACACGCAGCCACGCCGACGTGCCTTCGAGGCGACGGTCGACGGGTGGCTGCAATTGCCGGATGGCATCGAGACCGCCGGGAATGCGCTCGGCGCCGCCCCAGGCCTCGACCCAGACGCAGCGCATCTCGGGTTTGACCTCGCAGTTGCCATTTGCGCGAACGCCGCCGCAGGGACCGTTGCGCAACTGCTTCGGGCAATTCATCGGACACGACATTCCGGTCGAACTCAGGACGCAGCGACCGCACATCCTGCAGTCGAACAGCAGGCCCTTCACCTGCCGTTCGACCAAGGCGACGGGACGCTCCAGCCGCCGATAGCCGATGCGCTGGAAGAGCGGGTGCAGCCGGTCGAGCGCTCCTTCGAACCCCTTGTAGAAACGGGCGAGGCCGCGGGCGTGGCGCACGGACCAGAGACGGACCGCGTACATCAGGGCTTGCCAGCGTCAACCGCTGGCCTGAATGGGTCGGGCAGGTTGACGTCGATGCCCTTGGCCCGGATCAGGCGTTCAAGGTCCTCGTCGGTGTAGCGGGCTTCGATGGCGGCTGCGGCGGACTGCGCCTCTGCGTGCAGTTCATCACCGCAGGGCTGCGGCGGAGCGCGTCGCCAGTCTTCGAGGTAAGCGTCGGAGCTGCCGCGGCCCGCTCGCATGGCGGCGCGATCGACGGCTTCCTGGAAGCGTTGCGACAACTGGACCTTGGCCGTCTCACGGCCGCGCTTCACCACGACCTGGGCCGGCACGTCACGCCACGAAATCACGATCAGCGACGCCATGCGGTCTTCTCCCAAGTCACCGGTTGTTCGTGGCGCGACGCCACGGCTGACAGGCGGGTGGCAAGGTCGCCATACCCCGTGAGTCGTTCTTCGTACTCGAGGCCGAGGCGTTGCGCGGCCGCACGAGCCGCGATCGACAATTCAGGATCTGCCGCCTGCACCAGGTAGACGAGCCTGCGGTAGTTGCGGAAATACTCCACCGCCAGTTCCGGGTGCCGATCGATGCCGAGCCCGGTGATGACTAGCCTGTCGAAATGCCGCACCAGAAAATCCGTCAGGTAAAACGTGCCGACCTCCGCCTCGCCCAGCGCCGCGAACGTCGCGGCAGTCGCAAAGAACTCGTAGCAGTGAGCGCCCGGCAGGCGCTCTACGCGCTCAGCCTGCAGCACTTCGTCGAGCAAGCCGCCGGTGCCGCAATCGGCATAGGCCACGAAGATCCGTTCGTAGTTCGCGCGGCCGGCCGCGATGGCTTCGCGAACAGCCGCGGGAATGCGCTCGGGCCGGTTGTGGAGTTCGGGCGGCAGGCACTGGATGTCCAGTGCCGACCAGCCATTCAGGTTCTTGAGCGCAACAATTTCGCGGGCGAGGGCGCCGCACGCGATGACCAGGACGGGAGCTTCGCCGTCCATCGCACGGTCAGTGCGCCGCGGCAGCGATGGCCGAGCGGCGCGCAGCGATCAATGCCTTGGCGGTTTCGACGGCTACGGCTGCGTCGCGGCAATAGGCGTCGGCGCCCACCGCTTTCGCAAACTCTTCGTTGAGCGGCGCGCCACCGACCAGCACGATGTACTTGTCGCGCAAGCCCTTCTGTTTCAGCGTGTCGATGACGACCTTCATGTAGGGCATCGTCGTCGTCAACAGGGCCGACATGCCGAGGATGTCCGGCTGGTGCTCTTCGAGCGCCGCCAGGTATTTCTCGACCGGATTGTTGATGCCGATGTTGATCACCTCGAAACCGGCGCCCTCGAGCATCATCGACACCAGGTTCTTGCCGATGTCGTGAATGTCGCCCTTGACGGTACCGATCACGACCTTGCCGATGGGCTCGGCTCCGGTCTCCGCCAGCAACGGCCGCAGGATCTCCATGCCAGCCTTCATGGCATTGGCGGCGAGCAGCACTTCGGGCACGAACAGGATGCCATCGCGGAAGTCGATGCCGACGATGCGCATGCCCTCGACGAGCGCGTCGTTCAATACCTTGTCGGCACCCCAGCCGCGGCTGAGGAAGAGGTTGGTCGCCTCGATGACCTCGTCCCTGAGACCGTTGTACAGGTCGTCGTGAACCTGCTCGACGAGCTCCGCGTCGTTCAGGCTGTTGAGGTCGAATGCGTCGGCCTGGTCATCGGACATCGGCGTCTCCCCGGTACTGCGCCGATTCTATGCATCCCGGGCCATTCCCGGTGACGCTGCGGCGACATAGACTTGTCACGATGCGACATTTGCGACGCAGTGTAAAGGCCGCGGATACGCGCGTTGGACGGGTGCACGGCTGCACTCGGTTGAATCTATTTTTTCGCTAGGTCCATGCCTTCTACCACCGACCGAGCGGCTGCTCGCGAAGACTGTGTCCGGGCCGCGGATGGCGCTTGCGCGGCATCGTCGCATTCTGACAATCTCCGCCCCCCGGGCACACACCGAACCCGGCCAGGTCGCGGAGAGCTGCATGAGTTTCGACACCGAGCACCCCTACGTGCTGACTGCCACCTGTGCGAGCCGCATGGGTACGACGGCGCGGGTGACCACGTTCCTTGCTTCGCGGCGTTTCTACATCGTCGAAATGCAGCAGTTCGACGACACGATCTCGCAGCGGTTTTTCGTGCGCGTCACGTTCTGCTCCGTGCGCGGCGAGAAAGTGGACCTCGCCGGCTTGCGCCAGCAGTTCCAGGAGGTTGCCGACATCGAGCAGATGGAATGGCGCATCCACGATTCGCGCGACCGCGCGCGCGTCCTGGTCATGGTGTCGAACTACGACCACTGCCTCGAGGACCTGCTGTATCGCCACCGCATCGGCGAACTGGCGATGGACATCACGGCGATCGTGTCCAACCACGTTACGCTGCAGCCTGCGGCTGCGCAAAACCGCATACCGTTCTTCCACCTGCCGGTGACCACGCAGACGAAGCCCGAGCAGGAACGCAGGCTGCTCGAACTGATCGAATCGACGAAGACGGATCTCGTGGTGCTGGCGCGCTACATGCAGATCCTTTCGGATGACCTCTGCGGCCAGTTGCGCGGCCGCGCCATCAACATCCACCACTCGTTCCTGCCGGGATTCAAGGGCGCCAAGCCCTATCACCAGGCGTACGACCGGGGCGTCAAAGTGATTGGCGCGACGGCGCATTTCGTCACGGCGGACCTCGACGAAGGCCCGATCATCGAGCAGATCGTCGAACACGTGGACCATGCTTTCACGCCCGACATGCTGGTGGCGGCGGGGCGCGACTCCGAACGGCGTGCGTTGTCGCGCGCGGTCCGGCTTGCGACCGAACACCGTGTGTTCCTGAATGGCAACCGGACGGTGATCTTCCGGTAGGGTCAGCCCCTGGGGATGACCTCGAAACCTGGAACCTTCGGCAGGCCGTCGACCATCGTCGCCGGGAAACCCGATCCCAGCACCTTTAAACCGCAGGACTCTTCGTAGCGCCGGATGATGTTCGGCGAATTCTCGCGGGGACCGTACTTTAGGGCTGCATCCTTGAAGATCTTCACGATCAGTGGCGACAACTCCAGCGGAACGTGGTGGTCGGTCGCAAGCTGGTCGAACAGGCTCACGTCCTTGATGACGAGGTCCATCGTGAAGCCGATGTCGCGGCTACCGTTCAGGATCACCTGCGACTCGGTTTCGTGCACGAACGAGTTGCCTGAAGAAATGCGGATGGCCTCGTAGGTGGTGTTCATGTCGAGCCCCAGGGCCTTGCAGGTGGTGAGTGCCTCGGCGAGCGCCACCAGGTGCACGGTGCAGAGGAAATTCGTCATCACCTTGAGCATCGAAGCCGAGCCGAGTTCACCCGTGTGCAGGATCTGGTGACCCAGGATCGACAGCACGGGCAGGGCCCGTTCAAACGCGTCACGTGAGCCGCCAGCGAAAATCGAGATGTTGCCGGTGGCGGCCCGGTGGCACCCGCCAGACACTGGGCAGTCCATGGCGGTTGCGCCCTTCGCTGCGACCTTCGGCGCGAGGCGTCGAATCTCTGCCGAATCGGTCGTGCTCATCTCGAGCCAGAGCTTGCCGGCGCTCAAACCCTCGAGCATGCCGTCCGGCCCCTCCACGACCTGCGCCGAGATCGCAGGCGAGGGCAGGCAAGTGATGATGATGTCGCAGGTTTCTGCCATCGCGCGCGGCGATGAGGCGCTGTGCGCGCCGTTGGCGACGAACTCGGCAACCGCCGCCTCGTTGACGTCGCGAACCGTGAGATCCACGCCGTGGCGCAGCAGGTTGCCCGCGAGCGACGCTCCCACGTTGCCGAGCCCGATGAATCCGATGCGGTTGTTCTTGTTCACGCGGGGAGGAGGCTACTGGCAGCGACTGCCGCCCAACAAGCAAAAAAAATCAGCGGACACGAAAGGATTCTTGGCGGCGACCGGTGGTCGACTGCGTTGCGAAGTGACTGGCAACAGTCACTGAATTTCAGTACAAGACGGTTACATCGCATGGACCCTCCGGGTCCAGCCAACCGGCACAGACCGGTGGGTCACCGCGTCACGCCCGGGGGAGAAGTCCAGATGGTGACTGCAGTTCGGCCGGAAGCCGCCGATGGCGGGGTGGGCTCGTCCACTACACGCTGGTACGTGTTGCTGATGATGGTGCTTGTTTACTCGCTCAGCATCGCCGACCGGTACGTCATCTCCACGGTGCTCGAGCCCATCCGCCTCGAGCTGCAACTGACGGATTCCGGTATCGCCTTCCTGACCGGCGTGTCGCTGGCCCTGTTCTACGTGGTCCTCGGCTTTCCCATCTCGTGGCTCATCGACCGCGGCAACCGGCGCAACATCATCGCGGTCTGCCTCGTCGCGTGGTCGGTCATGACGGCGTTCAGCGGGTTGTCGAAGAACTACATCCAGCTGCTGCTCTCGCGCATCGGCGTGGGCATCGGCGAAGCGGGAGGCACACCGGGCGCAAACTCGATCATTTCCGACTATTTCCCGGCGTCGAAGCGCCCGATGGCGCTCACGATCTTCTCGCTCGGCGCACCGATCGGCGCGTGGATTGGTGCGGATA
This sequence comes from uncultured Gammaproteobacteria bacterium, assembly GCA_963743995.1. Classification (GTDB taxonomy): domain Bacteria; phylum Pseudomonadota; class Gammaproteobacteria; order Steroidobacterales; family Steroidobacteraceae; genus RPQJ01. Next base: position 28,865 of record CAVUSC010000006.1, read on the forward strand.
TCGCCGGCATGATCAATGACCACTACAACTGGCGCACGGTGTTCCTGGTCCTCGGCATCCCGGGCGTGATCGTGGGGATCGTGATTTTCCTGACCGTGCGCGAGCCGCGCAGGGGCCAACTCGACAAAAAGGGTGGCGACCACAAGGGCGCCTCGTTCCCCGAAAGCATGCGTTTCCTGTGGACCCAGCGGTCTGCGGTGCATGTAATGGCGGCCAGTGCGCTCACCGCACTATGGGGCTGGGGGCTGATGTGGTGGACGCCAACCTACCTGATCCGCAATTTCGGGCTGACTCCGGGCGAAGCGGGTTCGATCCTGGGACCGATTCACCTGATCGGCGGTGGTCTCGCGACGCTCGCCACGGGCTGGTGGCTGGCACAACCGGCGATGAAGGATCCGCGCAGGATCGTGCGCATGATGGGCTGGGGCGTTGGCTTCGCGACGATCGTGTCGGGCGTCATCTACAGCACGCACTCGCTCGAGCTGGCGAAGTGGCTGTTCTGGCTCTTCATCCCGGCGATCTACTTCTACATCGGGCCGTGCTTCGGCCTGCTCAACAACCTCTGCGAGCCGCGCATGCGGGCGCAGTTCTGCGCCGCCACGCTGTTCGTTGCCAACGTCGGCAACTTGATCATTGCTCCGCAGCTCGTGGGCTTCCTGAGCGATGCCTTCGCTCCGGACAATGTGGCGAACGGCCAATCGTTGCGGCTGGCCATGCTGTGCCTGGTGCCCGCAGGCGCATGGGCGACGTGGCACTATTTCCGCTCCGCGCGGCGCATCGTCCAGGACGAGGAACACGCGACGGGCATCCGGCCAGCGTAGCGCGTTGCAGGGAAATAGGGGACGTGCACCTAATTCCCATTTATTCCCCGGAAATAGGTGAGCGTCCCCTATTTCCCGAGCGCCTTACGCAGCGGTCCCAGCCAGGGTTCGAAGTTCTTCCATTGGTCGACGCCCTCGCGATTGATCGGGCGGCGCACCTGTTCGGAACTGGCCGTGTGCACCCGTCGCTCGGTCTTGTGAAATTCGACACAGGCCGGCTCGAATTCCAGGCCGCAGAACTCGAGCATCCGCCGTACGTTGCCTTCGAGGTCGTCGATCACGTCTTCGTGCTGCACGCGCAAGACGCGACCCGGCAGGGCCGCGTCCCAGTGCTCCATCAACCGGATATACAGCGAGTAGTAGCGACCAATGTCTTCCAGGCTGTAGGTGAACTGCTGGCCCGATGCATACAGCTGCTTGAAGTTGCTGAAACAGCAGCCCATCGGGTCGCGACGCGCGTCGATGATCTTCGCCCGCGGCAGGATCAGCTGGATCAGGCCCAGGTGGCGGAAATTGTTTGGCAGCTTGTCGATGAAGAACGGCTTGTTGGCCACTCGGTAATGCCTGGTGTCGCGGATGTACGTCTCGCCCAGGTTGCGACATTCGTCCGCCGACAGCAGGGCGAGCACTCCCGGATAACGTGTGCCGCTCTGATGCAGGTCCAGCGAGCTGACCAGCCGCGGTATGTCGGCCAGTTCCATCGTGCCTTCGACCCGCGAGTGTGACGCGAGAATCTGCTCCAGCAGCGTCGATCCCGCCCTCGGCAATCCCACGATGAAGATCGGGGCAGGATCGTCGCAGCCGAAGCCCTGCCGCTGCTCGAAGAACGCGCGGGTGCAGAGCTCGATCTGCCGGTGTACCGTTCGCTCGAGCGCCTCGGGGCGGAAACTGGTCTCCGCCTTCTTGAACTCATTGCCGCGCGCGTAGTAGCGGAAGGAATCTTCATAGCGCGCCGAGTCTTCGTAGGCCTTTCCCAGCGCGAAACACAGGTGATATCTGTCGGGCAGGGGAATGCGCGGGGCATCGACCTGCTCACGCATGGTGGCAATTTCCGACTCCGTAAACCGATAGGTCTTGAGATTCGCGAGACTCCAGTAGGCGTCGCCCAGGCTGGGGCGACGTCGCGCAGCCTCCTTGTACTCCTGCTCGGCCTCCGCGCGAATGCCCTGAGTCTTCAGCGCATGCCCGAAATACATGTGCAATTCGGCGTCGTCCGGATGCTCGCGCACCAATTCGCGGTAGAGCGTGATGGCCTCGGCGGTGGAGCCCTGGCTGACCAGGATGCCCGCCAGCGTGCGACGATGCGTGAAATGGTCCGGCTGGGCCCGCATCAGTATCTCGAGCTGTTCCCGCGCCCTGGCGTGCTGGTGGGTCGCCAGCAAAGCGATCACCAGGTCCTGACGCGCCGCGTGGTAGTCAGGGTCCTTCGCCATGACCTCGTCGAGGATGATCGCCGCGTCCTTCGAGAAATCGTTGCGATGTGCGACCAGCGCGAGCACGCGCAGGCCCTCGATATCGTCCGGCGCACGCTGCACGTAGGGGCGGATCAGGGCCTCCGCCTCCGCCAAGTTGCCGTCCGCCAGCATGCTGCGGGCTGTGACGACCTCGACAGCAAGCGTGGAGAGCTTGGCGACGTGTTGCGCCGCATTTCTGGCCTCCGGCTGGCGGTCAGTCATTGCGTAAAGCGTCGCGAGCATTCGCCAGCTTGCCGGCAAGGCGGGATTCAACTCGACAGCCTGCGAAAACGCCTCGATGGCCTGCGGCGCCTGTCGCAAGAAAACGTGGCAATGCCCACGCTCCTGGAACAGCCGCGGGAAGGTCGGATGCATGTCTTCGAGGCTTTCCAGCGTCGCGAGCGCCTCTGGGACGCGCTGCAGGTGTCGCAGTGCCACCGCGCGCATGTAGAGCAGGTCGCGGTGTCCCGTTTGGTGTTCGAGAAGGTGATCGCAGGCGACGAGAGCATCGCCGAAGCGACGCTGCTCGATCAGTTGCTGAAGCTCGCGCAGCTCAGCGTCCAGATCTCGTGCAGGTGGTGAACTGTCGGGCGTGTTGGCGGGTTGCATGGCGGAATGATGACTGATCGCCGTGCCCAATTAAAATGGGCCGGTGGGTTGCCCCACCGGCCCGCATCGAGGCAAGCGCCGATCAGTTGCCGCCGAAGCTGTAGCCGAACCGCAGGCCCATGGTCCGCGGACGGATCGGGACCTCGGCGACGATGAACTGCGAGGCCGTCGTGTACACGCTCGAATCCTCGTCCGTCAGGTTGATGACGTAGAACTCCGCGCTCCAGTCATCCTTGCTGACGCCGACCGACGCGTCCATCGTGGTCCAGGAGGGCATCAGGTACCGATTGACCTCGGTGGCCGATGAGTAGGATTCGTCCTGGTAAATCACTGCGGCACCGACGTACGGGTTGTACTCGCCGAAAGCCCACTCGTACCGCGCCCGGATATTGAACTGCAACTCGGGCGAGTTGGCCATCTCCGTTCCGGGCGTGCCGAATAAGTTCTCGACACTCACCACGGCAGAACTGCCATCCACGAAGACGCAGCTGCCGGCGACGAACCTGAGGCAGGACTCCGTCACCGGCTGGCCGAGGGTCGGGCTGGTCGGACTGTTGCTGATCACCTGCGGCGAGTTCTTCAGTTCGCCCTTGTTGTACGAGCCGGCCGCCGTGACCGTCAGTCCATCCATCGGCGCGACGACGAAATTGAACTCGATGCCATTGACCTCGTATTCAGGGCCGTTCAGGAAAGACTGCAAGTTCGGGAAGCCGAGTTGCGGCGCGAACAGGCCTGTCTGGACGTTCTCCCACTTCTCCTGGTAGATCGCGCCATTGAATTGCGCCCGTCCGCCCCAGAAGGTCGTCTTCCAGCCGGCCTCGATGTTGGTCAGGTCGTCCGACTCGTACGAGGTTGGAAAGCACCACTGATTGATACCGGTCTGCGGGTCCTTCACGCCGCAGGCCGAGCCACGGTTAAAGCCGCCAGGGCGATAACCTTCGGACCAGGTTGCATAGACCAGTGCGTCGCCGGTGATCCGCCACGTGAGGTTGGCGCGACTGCGGAAGCCGTCGGTCGTGTTGGTGTTGTCCGGCTGTTCGTCGACGTTGGTGCCGTTGGACCGGGGGCAGGGCCCCGACAATCCAGTGCCGTACACCTTGCAGCCAAAGCTGCCCATGTTCGCGCCGCGGAACGAGTTTTCGATGTCGTAATAGCGCGTGCCGAGCGTCAGGGTCAGGTTCTCGAGGATGTCGAAGTCGACGGAGGCGAACGCCGCCGACTGCGTGTAATCACGCGTGAAATCGTTGAAGAAGCCCGTCGTCGGGGAGCGGCGGTTGGGGTTGTTCAAGGTTGCCGATTCGAACTTCGGCTGACTGCGCGGATCGAGGTACCGGAAGCAACTGCCCACCGACAAGCCGCTGTCCGGGCACTCGGGAACTGTCTTGTACAACCAGTCGGTGTTAGCGTTCAGTTCGCGCTCTTCGTAGAACAAGCCTCCAACGAAGCGCATGCGCCAGTCTGTCGGGCTGCTCAGCCGGATTTCGTGACTCTGGTTGGTGCTTTCGGACTTGTCGTTCCACACGCTCGACGGCGAGTAGCACTTGTCGACCGAGGCGCCCGAGTAGCCGGTGCACTGGTAATACACGCCGTATCGGCCACGCGCGTAGTTCGTGTAATCCGAAACTGTTTCCGCGTCGCGCGACAGGTAGGCGCCGGCATAGACCAGGTCGAGGGTGCCAACCTTGCCCGTGACCGTCAGCGCCGTGTTCACGAACTCATCCTCGGTGTAGCCCTTATTGAAGATGGTCACCTCGAGCGGCTTGAGGTTCTGGCCTTCGGAGCCCGTTGGCAACTGGTAGAACACGCCTTCGCCGTCGATCTTCTGGTAGGCCACGGCCAGGATGGCGTCCCAGTCATCGGCGACCTGCCATTTCATGCTGCCGCGTATGCCTTTGTACTCAGCCTCGTTGATGTCCTTGCCGGCGATGTCGGCATTGTTGATCACCACCGAATCGACCGGCACGACGTCCACCGGTGACCACGGCGAGCCCCTGGTCCGTTCCACGCCGGGTGAACGTGCTGTAGACGTTGTCGATGTAACCGCCGCGATGGTCCTGGTAGGCCACGAGGCGCATTGCCAGCGTGTCGTCGATGAGCGGAATATTGACGACGCCTTCGACGTTGTAGCTGTCGTCGCCGTGCGCGGTGTTGGCGTAGCCCGCCTTGACGTTGGCCGAGAGCTCGTTCAGCCTCGGCTTATTGGTGATGTAACGCAGCACGCCCGCCTGGGCGCCAGCGCCGAACAGGGTGCCCTGCGGACCCGTCAGCACCTCGATGCGCTCGAAGTCAGCTGCATAGACATCGAGGTTGCGACCCGGAACCTGTGTCGACTGCTCGTCGAGGTAAACAGCGACGTTCGGCCAGGGGCCGTTGGTGCCCGATCCCTGGGTGCCGAGCGAGCCGACGCTGAGGCCGCGCATGTAGATGTTGCTCTGGCCTGGTCCGATGGTGGCCGTCGTGACACTGGGCAGGAACTTGACGAACTCCTGGACCGTAGCAACATTCATCTGCGAGAGGGTCTCTCCGGTCAGGGCCTGGATCGAAAGCGGAACGTCCTGCAGATTCTCGGAGCGGCGCTGCGCAGTGACCACCACTTCCTCGAGTCCACCACCAGGGGCGGTCTGTGCCCAGACAACTTGAGTCGAGCTGGCGGCCAGGACGGCGGCTACCGCGGATGCGAGTCTGTAATTCATGCGATTTCGAACCCCCAAGGCTGCGTGTTGTCTACGCAACGGGCCCCGCTGGAGGGGTTCGTTGCCCTTTTCGAATCCCACGTAACCCCGTATGGGAATACGCGAGGTGCGCCCGACCATATCAAGAGAAATGCGCCTGCGTCCACAAAATGATCATCTGAAAAAGGCATTAACCGGACGACAAAAAAAGCATTGCCGGCCGTGTGGCGAATGCGCCACGCTTGTCCGCCGGCCAGCTTCGCACCTGCAGGCTGCCGCCCAGCCCGGATCCGGGCGCGTCGAGACCGTTCCTCGGGGGCAACATGATCGACAAAGTCCGCATCGACCGCCGCTGGCTGCCTCTCAACGCATTGCGCGCGTTCGAAGGTGTCGCACGCTACGGCAGCTTCACTGGCGCGGCCAGCGCGCTGAGCATCGCGCAGAGTGCGCTGTCCCGGCATGTCATCTCCCTCGAGAACCTGATCGGCGTAAAGCTGTTCGAACGCCGGCCGCACTCGCTGGTGCTGACTGCCGCCGGCGAACACCTGCTGCCCGTGGTGTCACGGTCGTTCGATCGGCTCGAACATGCGATCGACGAAATCCGCGACACCTGCACGCCACGGCTGCGCACCCTGCGAGTGCAGATGCCGCCGAGCTTCGCCGCGCACATGATGGTGCCGCTGCTGCAGGATTTCCGATCCGATCACCCGGAAGTCGAAATCGATCTCGTCAGCCCCTACGGCATCGGGCCGCCCGCCGCCGACGTCGATATCGCGGTGCTGTACACGCGACCGACGGTCACGGAGCGTGTGAGCGACTTGCTGTGGCCCGTGCGTCTCGGCGTCGCCTGTCATCCGGACGTGGAAGCGCGGCACGCCGGCAAGGACCTCGAAGCGTTCGTGCGTGACAACGAGCTCGTGCACATGCGCGTGGAGGGACTGCCGCGCCGGCATTTCTGGTCGCAGTTCGTGCGACAGGCCGGCCTCACCGGGCTCGACGTCGAGCGCGGACTCGTGTTCGACACCGAGATTCTCACGGTGCAGTACGTCCTGAGCGGGTCGGGCATTGCGCTGATCGATCTCGACCTGTTCCGCGATCACCTCGCCGCCGGTCGGCTCGTCCAGCCTTACGACACGACGCTGAACGATGGCTTCGGCTATTACCTCGTGACGGATCCGGAAGCGTTGAGCGACACCGCCACCGCGCTCTTCCGCGCGTGGCTCATCGAGCAGTTCGGCCCGGAGTCCAAGCCTCCGGTGGTTACAGCCGGACATGCGGCCGCGACGCTTGCCGGAGTCCATCGAGCATGAGCGAAATCGAATCGAGCAGCCCGCGCCGTGGCACGGGTCGCCGCCGGCCCGCGCCTGCCAATGCAGCGCCACCCGCGCCCGAGCGATCACGCGCCTACCGCAAGCTCATCAATCCCTTCGATAACCCACGCATCTACTCCGATGACCAGGTCGCGGCGATTCACGTCGCCGCGCTCACGCTGCTCGAGAACCAGGGCATGAAGGTGCTGTCGCCGATCGCGCGCCAGCGGTACAAGCAGGCGGGAGCGACCGTGGACGACGCCACGCAGGTCGTGCGCATCGACCGCGGTCTCGTCGCCAAGGCTCTTGCAACGACGCCGAGCGACTTCACATTCCAGGCGCTCGACCCGGAGTTCAACGTCAAGGTGGGTGGCAAGCACGTCTGCCTCGCGCCGACGTCCGGTCCGCCGAACATCATGGACATCCACGGCGGACGACGGTCGGGCACGTTCGTGGATTTCTGCAACCTGATGAAGTTGAGCCAGACCTTCGAGGTGATTCACACGCTGGGCGGCGCGGTCGAGCCGCAGGACATCCCGGTTCACGTGCGCCACTTCGAGACCACAAGGTCGATGCTGCTGCTCTCGGACAAGACACCGTTCATCTTCGCGCGCGGCTCGCAGCAGATCGCGGATTGCTTCGAGTTGATCCGGATAGGGCACCGAATCAGCACGGAAGAGTTCAAGCAGAAGCCCTACGTGTGGACGGTCATCAACACCAACTCGCCACTGCAGCTCGACGTCCCGATGGCGGAAGGCATCATCGACTTTGCGGCAGCGGGGCAGGTGCTGATCATCACGCCGTTCACGCTGGCCGGTGCGATGGCGCCGGTGACGATCACGGGCGCGCTGACACTGGCGCACGCCGAAGCGCTCGCCGGCATCACGCTCGCGCAAAGCGTGCGACCTGGAACTCCGATCCTGTATGGCAGCTTCACGTCGAACGTCGACATGAAGTCCGGTTCGCCGGCCTTCGGCACGCCCGAGTACGCGAAGGCCGCGTTCGGTGCGGGCCAGCTCGCGCGGTACATCAAGGTGCCTTGGCGCTCGTCGAGCGCGACGGCGTCGAACACGCCGGACGCGCAGGCGGCCTACGAAGCGCAGATGAGCCTGTGGGGTGCGCTGATGGGTGGCGCCAACTTCATGCTGCACGCCGCCGGCTGGGTCGAAGGCGGCCTCTCGACGTCGTACGAGAAGTTCATCATCGACATCGAGATGCTGCAGATGTTCGCCGAGCTGTTCCAGCCGGTGGGCGCCGAGGCGTCGGACATGGCGCTCGATGCGATCGCGGAAGTGGGGTATGGCGGCCACTTCTTTGCTTGCGCACACACGATGGAACGCTATCGCACGGCGTTCTATACGCCGCTGATTTCCGACTGGCGAAATTACGGCACCTGGGCGAACGACGGGGCGAAGACGGCGACTGAGCGTGCCAATGCCGTGTACCAGGAGACGCTGGCTCGCTACGTTGCGCCCGAGCGTGATCCTGGTGTCGTCGAGGAGATGAATGCGTTCGTCGAACGACGCACGGCGGCTGGCGGCGCGCCACCGGTCACCTGACGCGGCGCGGGTTGTCGCGACGATTTGAATTCGAAGACCGGGACAGAAAATTCAACGGGGTTTGGCATGCGGACTCATGTGCAGGTGGCGGTGATCGGTGGCGGCGTCGTGGGCGCGAGCGTGCTGTATCACCTCACGAAAGCGGGCTGGAAGGACGTGCTGCTGCTCGAGCGCGCGGAACTCACGTCCGGTTCGACCTGGCACGCGGCGGGCGGCATGCACACCGTCAACGGCGATCCGAACGTCGCCAAGCTGCAGCAGTACACGATCGAGCTGTACAAGGAGATCGAAGCGATTTCCGGCGTTTCGTGCGGCGTGCACATCACCGGCGGCCTGATGCTGGCCGGCACGCCCGAGCGGGTCGACTGGCTGCGCATGGCCGTGGCGCGCGGCCGCTATCTCGGCATGGACCTGCAGCTGATATCGCCGGCGGAAGCGAAGAAGTTGTATCCGCTGCTCGACGAGAAGCACTTTCTCGGCGCGATCTACGATCCGATCGAAGGCCACGTCGATCCGTACGGCGTGACGCACGCGTACGCCAAGTCCGCGCAGCTCGCAGGCGCCGAGATCGTGCGCCAGAACCGCGTCATCGACACCCGGCAGCGTGCTGACGGCACCTGGGACGTGATCACCGAGAAGGGGACGGTTCACGCCGAGCATGTCGTCAATGCGGGTGGCCTGTGGGCGCGCGAAGTCGGTCGCTTCGTCGGCCTGGAACTGCCGATCCTTGCGATGGAGCACCAGTACTTCATTACCGAAGACCTGCCGGAACTGAAGGGCCAGACCGGAACTGCTGCACGTCATCGACTTCGAGGCCGAGATCTACATGCGGCAGGAGCGGCAGGGCATGCTGCTCGGCACGTACGAGCGTGCGGGCGTGCCGTGGTCGCCGAAGACGACGCCGTGGGACTTCGGGCAGGACCTGCTACCGAACGACCTCGAACGGATCGCGCCGAGCGTGACGGTGGCGTTCGAGCATTTCCCACGCCTCGAGACAGCGGGCATCAAGAAAGTCGTCAACGGTCCGTTCACGTTCGCGCCGGACGGCAACCCGCTGGTCGGCCCGATCAAGGGCCTGAAGAACTACTGGGTGGCCTGCGGCGTGATGGCCGGGTTCAGCCAGGGTGGCGGCGTGGGATTGTCGCTCGCCAACTGGATGGTCGAGGGCGACCCGGGCGCCGACATCTGGGCGATGGACGTCGCGCGCTACGGCGACTGGGCCAACCGCCCCTACACGAATGCCAAGGTGCGCGAGAACTACTCGCGCCGATTCCGGATCCGCTTCCCGAACGAAGAACTCGAGGCTGCGCGCCCGCTGCGCACCACGCCGATCCACGAAAAGCTGCAGGCCGAGAACGCCGTGTTTGGCGACTACTGCACGCTCGAGCATCCGTTGTGGTTCGCTCCGAAGGGCACGCCCGCGAAGGAAGACGCGACCTTCCGACGCTCGAATGCCCATGCCCATGTGGGGGAGGAATGCTGCGCAGTGCGCGAATCCTGTGGCCTGATCGAGATCTCCAACTACGGCAAGTTCGAGATCACCGGCCCCAGCGCCGCTGATTGGCTGTCGAAAATCATGGCGTGCAAGGTGCCGGCGGTGGGTCGCATCGCCCTGTCACCCATGCTCAACGAACGTGGCCGGTTGATTGGCGACTTCACGCTGTGCCGCGTTGCAGACGATCGATTCTTCGTGGTCGGCACGTATGCGGCCGAGGTTTTTTACATGCGCTGGTTCGAGCGGCACCTGCCGCCGACCGGCGTGACCGTGCGTCCATGCGCCATGGAATACCTGGGTCTCTCCGTCGCGGGTCCCCAGTCGCGTGCGCTGCTGCAGAAGCTGGTCGATCACGACCTGTCGACGCTGGCGTTCCCGTTCATGTCGTTCGCGCAGATGGACGTGGGCATGGTTCCTGCCCTCGTCGGTCGCGTCTCGTTTACCGGTGAGATGGGGTACGAGTTGTGGGTGACGTCGGAGTACCTGCGAGCGCTCTACGATCTGCTGCGCGATGCCGGCAAGGCGCACGGTATGCGCAACTTTGGCGGTCGTGCGCTCAACTCGCTGCGGCTCGAGAAGAGCTTCGGCAACTGGGCGCGCGAGTTCAGACCCATCTACGGGCCGTACGAGGCGGGCCTGGGCCGTTTCGTGCATCTCGACAAGCCGGACTTCATCGGCAAGGCCGCCGCGGCAGCCGAGAAGGCGAGCGGAGGTGTGCGAAAACTGATCACGCTGGCGGTCGATGCGAAGGACGCGGACGCGATTGGCGACGAGCCGATCTGGCACGGAGACAAGGTGGTGGGCTGGGTCACGTCGGGTGGCTTTGGCCACACGGTGGGTAAGTCGATTGCGCTCGGCTACGTCGACAACGCGGTTGCCGGCGAGATGAGTGGGTTTGCCGTCGAATTGATGGGTGAGCGGCGGGCTGCGGTTCGCAGCGCGGGGGCGATCGTCGATCCTCAGGGCTTGCGTATGCGGGCCTGAGAACGAACGCCCGGCATGCAGGCTTGACCCGAATGCATTACCGGGGTACTGTATTCCGATGGGCAGCATCCAGTCGAAGTTGACGACGCAGGGACAGATATCGGTGCCTGCCGAGGTACGGCGGCAGCTCGGTGTCGGCCCCGGTTCGGTACTGGTCTGGGAATGGCGCGATGGCGCGTTCATCGTGCGGCGCGACGGGAAATGCACGTCGGCGGACATTCACGCCGCGGTGTTTGGCGCGACCAGGCGGGCAAAGGACAAGCCCACCGATGTCAAGGCGGGGGTTCGCGCCTACATCCGACGGAAGCATGCGCGCGGTTGATACCAACCTGCTGGTGCGGTTGATCGTTCGGGACGATCTGAAGCAGGTTGACGCGGCCGAGGCGTTCGTCGCGGGCGGAGCCTGGATCTCGCACCTGGTCCTCGCAGAGACGATCTGGGTACTCGATGCAGTGCACGAGCGATCCGCGGCACAGCTCGTCGCCGCGATCGAAATGTTGCTCAACCACGCGCAGCTGTCCATGCAGGAGGCGGACGTGGTCGAACTGGCGCTGGCTCATTTCCGTGCGCGTCCGGCGCTCGGGTTCTCGGATTGCCTCGTCCTCGAGATCGCCCGAAAAGCGGGACACCTGCCGCTCGGCACCTTCGATCGGTCGCTGTCGAAACTCGAAGGCACCCAGCGGGTGTAGCCTCCGGCACGACGCAGCTCGAAGCAGTTGGCGAACATGGACTGTTCGGACTTCGCTGGTAACGCATGCCAGCCGACGGTGATTGCAATCGTGCTGCCGATTGAATCAGCTTTGAAAGTTTCTTCTGATTCCAGCCCGCAGCGTTCCCTGGTTCAACTTGAGGTTGCAAACCGCCTGGGCTGCCGCTCGGCAGTCGGCGGCCGCCCGAAGTGACCGCGATAGCACTTCGAGAAGTGCGGCGGCGACTTGAACCCGCAGGCGGTGCTGATGGCCATGACGGGCATGGCAGTCTGCAGCAGGAGTTCACGCGCCCGTTTCAACCGCAATTCCAGGTAATACCGCTTCGGCACGCAGTTCACGTGCCGCTGGAACAAGCGCTCGATCTGCCGCCGCGACAATCCCGACTGGCGCGCAATCTGTTCGAGCGGCAGCGGATTCTCGATGTTCGCTTCCATCATCGACGCCACGGCGATGACGCTGCGATGCACGTTGCCAACCTGCGCGCGTAACGGCACGTACTGGCGATCGTCTGCATCGCGGATGCGCTCGACGATGAACTGCTCCGAGACCCGCTGCGACACGCCCGGACCGAGCTTGTCTTCGATCAGTTTCAGCATCAGTTCGAGCGGGGCCACGCCGCCCGAGCATGTGTAACGGTTGCGATCGACCGTGAAGAGATGGTCCGAGAGCAGTACGCGCGGGAACTGTTCGCGTAGCGCCGACAGGTTCTCCCAGTGAATCGTTGCGTGATAACCATCGAGCAGTCCGGCCTGGGCCAGCGCGTAGCCGCCGGTGCAAAGCGCGCCCAGGGGCATGCGCTTGGCGGCGAGCCGGCGCAGGATGGTGACCAGGGCAGGGGAGACGGCCTCGCGCACGTTGATGCCGCCGCACACGAACACGAGGTCGACATTGAGCGCGTCGGCCAGCCGCGTCGTCGGCATCATCATCAGGCCATTGCTCGCAGTGACAGGTTCACCGTCCTGCGAAACCACGACCCACTCGTACGCCGCCTGGCCCGAGACGCGATTGGCCATGCGCAGCGGCTCGATGGCGTTGGTCAGCGCAATCATCGAATAGTCCGGCAGCGTCAGGAACGCATAGCGTGTCCTGGTCGCGGCGGACTGGCGACTGGCGTCGGTCGCGGTCGGTCGCACGGCAAGGTCTCCCGGCCGGATGAGCCGGCATGAGGCAGTATACGGCGGGCTGACGCATTTAAATAAGCCTCTGTCGCAAACGGAGTGTTCGCGGTCAGCCCCGTTGTTAAACTGAACCGCAGAATCGTGCCCCCGCGCGGGAAGCCATCCCGCATGGACGCGCGCCGACTGTCGGGAGAACCAGCGGATGAAATCGCATGCGCGTGTAGTGGTCATCGGTGGCGGCGTGGTGGGCGTCAGCACGCTCTATCACCTGACCAAGAAAGGCTGGTCGGACGTCGTGCTGCTCGAGCGCACGGAGCTCACCGCCGGCTCGACCTGGCATGCCGCAGGCCTGCTGCCCCTCTTCAACATGAGTTACACCGTTGGCCAGCTCCACAAGTACTCGGTCGACCTGTACAAGCGGCTGCCCGCCGAGACGGGCCAGGACGTCAGCTTCCACGTCACCGGCAATCTGCGACTCGCGACTTGTCGCGATCGCATGGACGAGTACAAGAAGTACTGCGGCACGGCCAACACGATCGGCGTGCCGTTCCAGCTGATCTCGCCTGCGGAGGTCAAGGAGCTTTGGCCGCTGGTGAACCTGGGCGGCGATGCCGACACGCCGGCAGTCATCGGTGCGCTCTATCACCCGGACGATGGCCACATCGCGCCGGCGGATCTGACGATGGCGCTGCGCAGGCCGCGCGCGCCGGCGGGGGCCGAGATCAACGAGCAGACCGAAGTCACCGGCGCGATGCAGATGCCGAGCGGCGAATGGAAGCTCACGACGAACCGCGGTGAAATCACCGCCGAGCATGTCGTGCTTTGCACCGGCAACTACGCCCGGCAGACGGGCCGCATGTTCGGCCTTAAAGTGCCGGCCATTCCGGTCGAACACCAGTACATCGTCTACGATGAATCGCCCGAGCTGAAGGCATATCGCCAGTCGGGTGGCCGCGAGCTCGCGGTGCTGCGCGAGCCCGATCAATCGTATTACTTCCGTGAGGAACGCCTTGGCTGGATCCTGGGTCCCTACGAAGCCGGCGCGCCGGCGCGCTTCGCCGACGGCGTGCCGAGCTGGTTCGGCAAGGACCTTTTTCCCGGCGAACTGGAGCGGTTGCTGCCCCACGTCGAAGCGGCGCAGCGTCGCGTGCCGGGGTTGGAGCGTTGCGGCATCAAGGACATCGTCAACGGTCCAATCGCGTACACGCCCGATGGCAGCCCGCTGGTCGGGCCAGCGTGGGGCGTCAGGAACGTCTGGATCAACGAAGGCCACAGCTTCGGCATCACGGCCGCGGGTGGTTCCGGCTGGCAATTGGCCGAATGGATCGTCGAAGGCGAGCCCGGCATCGACATGCTGGCGGTTGATCCGCGTCGCTTCGGCGGTTACGCGAGCAAGCGATACCTTGTCGCGAAGAACGAAGAAGCGTACCGCGACGTATTCACGATCCATTACCCGGACGAAGAGCGTCACGACGCTCGTCCCGTCAAGACCAGCCCGGTGTTCGACAAGCTCAAGCGGATGGGCGCCGTGTTCGGCCAGCGCTACGGCTGGGAGCGCGCCAACTGGTTTGCGCCGGAGGGCGTAGAGCCCAAGGACCAGTGGAGCTTCCGCCGCAGCAATTACTTCGAGCACGTCGGCAACGAATGCCGACGGCTGCGCGAGAAGGTCGGCGTCATCGACCTGACGCCGTTCACCAAGTTCGAAGTAACGGGTGCAGGTGCCGAGGCCTGGCTCGACAACCTGGTCGCCAACAAGGTACCGACCAAGGTCGGGCGCATTGCGCTGTGCCACGCGCTGACGAAGCGCGGCGGGATCCGTTCCGAGTTCACGATCACCAGACTTGCGGACCATCACTACTACGTGGTGAGCGCCGGCGCGGCCGAGCGCTACGACTCGGACTTCCTGCAGAAGCGCCTGCCGGCCGACGGCTCGGTCACGCTGCGCAACATCACCGGCTCGCGCGGCGTGTTCGTGCTCGCCGGCCCGCGTGCCCGCGACGTGATGGCGAAGCTGACCGACGTACCGCTCGACAACAAGTCGTTCCCCTGGTTGACGGGGCAGGTGATCGAAGCCGGCCTCGCCACCGACGTCTATGCCTTGCGGGTCAACTTCGTCGGTGCGCTCGGCTGGGAGCTGCATTTTCCGATCGAGTACGCGCACGGACTGTTCGACGCGATCTTTGCCGCGGGGGCGGAATTCGGCATCGGCATGGCGGGCATGCGCGCGATGGAATCGCTGCGGATGGAGAAGTCGTACCGCATGTGGGGCAGCGACCTGACGCGTGACAACACGCCGCTCGAGGGCGGTCTCGCGCGATTCGTGCGCATGGAGAAGGGTTCCTTCACGGGCCGCGAAGCGCTCGAACTGCAACAGCAGAACGGCGTGCCGCTCAGTTTCATCACGCTCGAAGTGCACGGCGTCACCGATGCCGATCCGCTCGGCAACGAACCGATCTTCGGGCCCGATGGCAAGCTCGTCGGTCGCGCCACGTCGGGCTATTACGGGCATTGCCTGCGCAAGAGCCTCGCGATCGGTTACGTGAAGCCGGAGTTCGCCGCCGTCGGCACCGAGCTCAGCGTTGAGGTGCTCGGCGAGCGCAAGCGCGCCACCGTGCTGGTCGATTCGCCGTACGACCCGCAGAACGCCGACCTGAGGGCCTGATGCCGAAGTTTTCCGGCTGGACACTGCTCAAGGAAGCATTCGCTGGCCAGCAGGGCTGGACGCCCCAGTGGCGCCGTGTCGCGCCGCAGCCGGAGTACGACGTCGTCATCATTGGCGGCGGTGGCCATGGGCTGGCCGCGGCGTATTACCTGGCGGCCGAGCACGGCATCACGCGCACGGCCGTCATCGAGAAAGGCTGGATCGGCGGCGGCAACACCGGTCGCAACACGACCATCATCCGCTCGAATTACCTGTTCGACGAAAGCGCCGCGCTGTACGACCACGCGCTTAAGCTGTGGGAAGGCCTCTCGCAGGTGCTGAACTACAACGTCATGTTCTCGCCGCGCGGCGTGCTGATGCTGGCGCACACGGTGCACGACGTGCAGGTGGCGAAGCGACACATCCACGCCAATCGCGGCAACGGTGTCGACAACGAGTGGCTGACCCCGGAGGAGGCCAAGGCCTATTGCCCGCCGCTCAACATCGAGCGAAACATTCGCTATCCGGTGCTCGGCGGCGCCTTGCAGCGCCGTGGCGGCACCGCCCGACACGACGCGGTGGCCTGGGGCTATGCACGGGCCGCGGACGCGCTCGGGGTGGACATCATCGAGAACTGCGAAGTCACCGGGCTGATCCGTGACAGTGCCGGTGCCATGGAAGCCGTGCAGACCTCGCGCGGGTTGATTCGTTGCCGGCGGGTGGGCGTCTCGGCCGCTGGCAACACCAGCGTCGTGTTGGGTCTCGCCGGCGTGCGCCTGCCACTGGAGAGTTTCCCGCTGCAGGCGCTGGTGTCCGAGCCAGTCAAACCGGCCGTGCCGTGCGTAGTGATGTCGAACTCGATCCACGCGTACATCAGCCAGTCCGACAAGGGCGAGCTCGTGATCGGTGCGGGCACCGACGCCTACACCAGCTACACGCAACGTGGCGCGCTGCACGTCAACTCGCATACGCTGTCGGCGATCTGCGAACTGTTCCCCGCATTCCGCCGCATGCGCATGTTGCGCAACTGGGGCGGCATCGTCGACGTGACGCCAGACCGCTCGCCGATCATCGCCAGGACACCCGTTCCCGGTTTGTTCGTCAACTGCGGTTGGGGCACGGGCGGCTTCAAGGCCACGCCCGGTGCCGGTCACCTGCTGGCCTGGACGGTGGCCAGGGACGAACCGCACCCGATCAACGCGCCGTTTACGATCGAACGCTTCCGCGACGGTCACCTGATCGACGAGGCGGCCGCCGCGGCCGTCGCGCACTGAGCCCTCTATGCTGCTGATTCAATGCCCGTATTGCGGGCTGCGCCCCGAACTCGAATTTGCGTACGCGGGACAGGCGCATGTTGTCCGTGCAGCCGATCCGTCGACGACCTCGCCGGACCAGTGGGCCGAGTTCCTGTACCTGCGCAACAACACGCGGGGCATCCACGCCGAGCGGTGGCGCCACGTGCGCGGCTGCGCGCGCTTCTTCAATGCACTGCGCGACACCACCACGGATCAGTTCGTGGCGACCTATCGCGCCGGTCAACCGATGCCCGTGATCCCGGCGAGGCCGAAGCCGTGAGCGGCCGTCGCATCGAGCACGGCGGCCGCGTCGATCGTTCGCGCGCCATCCGCTTCACCTTCGACGGCAAGGGTTACAGCGGCTTCACCGGCGATACGCTTGCCTCGGCGCTGCTGGCGAACGGCGTGCGGGTGTTTGGCCGCTCGTTCAAGTACCACCGCCCGCGCGGCGTCATAGCCGCGGGATCGGAGGAGCCCAACGCGCTGGTCACCGTGATCCGCGACCAGGCGCGCTATACGCCGAATCTGCGTGCAACCCAGGTGGAGTTGTATGACGGCCTCGTCGCCGACAGTCAGAACCGCTGGCCCAGCCTCGATTTCGATGTGCAGGCCGTCAACGACCTGCTGTCACCACTGCTGCCGGCGGCGTTCTACTACAAGACGTTCATGTGGCCCCGAACTGCCTGGCACAGGCTGTACGAGCCGTTCATTCGCCGTGCGGCGGGTCTCGGCGAGCCGCCTACGCTGCCGGACCCGGACCGCTATTCGCAGCGCTTCGCGCATTGCGACGTGCTGGTGGTCGGTGCGGGTCCCGCCGGCATTGCCGCCGCATTGAGCGCTTCGGCCAGCGGAGCTCGTGTGATGCTCTGCGACGAGCAGCCGGAGTTCGGTGGCTCGCTGCTGGACGAACCCACGGCGATAATCAATGGCATGGCGTCCGCGGACTGGATCCGCGACTCGATCGCGACCTTGCGAGCACGACCCAACGTCAAGGCAATGGTCCGGACCACGGCCTTCGGCTATTTCCCTCACAACCTGATCGGCCTGAACGAGCGGATCACGGAGCACGTCCAGGCACCTTCGCCCGATACACCGCGCGAGCGGCTGTGGCAGGTGCGTGCCGCACGCGTGGTGCTGGCCACGGGCTCAATCGAACGACCGCTGGTCTTTCCGGGCAACGATCGACCGGGCGTGATGCTGGCTTCGGCGGCACGCACCTACCTGCTCCGTCACGGCGTGGCGGTGGGACAGAATGTCGTGCTGGTCACCGGCAGTGATGCGGCCTATGCGGCTGCGCTCGACCTGCACGTCGCCGGCGTGCGTGTGGCCTTGATTGCCGACGTGCGGCCGGATGCGTCCGGTCCGCCACTCGACATCGCCCGCCAGGCAGGCATCGACGTCGTCACCGGCGCAACAGTGCTCGGCACGCGGGGCCGGCTCGGCGTGCGCGAGGCGACGATCGGCGTGCTGTCGAGCGGCGCAGTCAACGACACCCGGCGCATCGAGTGCGACGCCGTGCTGGTTTCGGGGGGCTACACGCCCAGCGTGCACCTGTTCTCGCAGTCGCGCGGCAAGCTTGCTTTCGACGTCGCGCGCCAGGCGTTCCTGCCGTCCGTCTCGGCCGAGCCTGAAACGTCAGCCGGATCGTGCCGCGGGGTCGATGGGTACGCCCAGGTCCTGGACGACGGCGCGCGCGTGGGCGCGGAGTCGGCACTGGCGATGGGGCATTCCATCGCTGCCAGGGAATACCACGTGCAGGCGCGCGAGTTCAGCATGCACGGCTTGCCGGGCGTGCTGCCGCAGGCCAACCACCTGCAGCCGTCGCGTGCGTTCGTCGATTTCCAGAACGACGTCACCACCAAGGACCTCGCGCTGGCCTTGCGCGAAGGGTTCGAATCGGTCGAGCACATCAAGCGCTACACGACGACCGGCATGGCGACGGACCAGGGCAAGACTTCCAACATGAACGCGTTGGCTTTCGTGGCGGGTGAACTTGGCCGCGCGATTCCGCAGGTGGGTCTCACGACGTTCCGCATGCCCTACACGCCGGTCACGTTCGGCATTTTCGCAGGCTATGACCGTGGCGACCTGTTCGATCCAGTTCGTCCAACGTCGACGCACGAGTGGGCAGTGCAGCAGGGCGCCGTGTTCGAGGACGTGGGGCAGTGGAAGCGCGCCCGCTTTTTTCCGCGGCCCGGCGAGGACATGCACGCAGCCGTCGCTCGTGAATGCCAGGCCGTGCGCGCCGGCGTCGGCCTGTTCGACGCATCGACGCTCGGCAAGATCGAGGTCATTGGCCCCGATGCGGCAACGTTCCTGTCACGCCTGTACGTGAACGGTTTCGCCACGCTGGCCGTAGGCCGCTCGCGCTACGGCATCCTGCTGCGTGACGACGGCTTCATCTACGACGATGGCGTGATCGCACGAATCGCCGAGGACCGGTTCCACGTCACCACCACGACCGGCGGCGCCGCGCGCGTGTTCGGGATGATGGAAGACTACCTGCAGACCGAATGGCCGGACCTGCAGTGCTGGCTGACCTCGACCACCGAACAGTGGGCCGTGATCGCCGTGCAGGGGCCGCGTGCACGTGACGTGCTCGCGCCGCTGGTCAATGACGTCGATCTTGGGGCCGCGGCGTTGCCGCACCTCGGCGTCACCCAGGGACGAATCTGCGGCGTGCCCATGCGGCTTTTCCGCGTGAGCTTCACTGGTGAACTCGGCTTCGAGGTCAATGTGCCAGCCGACTATGGGCTCGCCGTGTGGGAAGCGATCCATGCTTCTGGCCAGCCGCACGGCATCACGCCGTACGGCACGGAGACCATGCACGTGCTGCGCGCGGAAAAGGGCTACATCATCGTCGGGCAGGAGACCGATGGCACGGTGACACCGGACGACGCCGGCCTCGGCTGGGCCATCGCGAAGTCCAAGCCGGACTTCGTCGGCAAGCGTTCCCTCGCGCGCGAGACGATGCACGCTGCCGACCGCAAGCAGCTCGTCGGGCTACTCACGAGCGATCAACAAGTGGTGCTGGAGGAAGGCGCGCAGATCGTGGCGACGCTCGGCCGGCGCACGCCGCTGACGATGATCGGCCACGTCACGTCCTCGTACCACAGCGCCGTCCTCGGGCGGTCGATCGCACTCGCGCTCGTGCGCGGCGGTCGTGCCCGGATTGGCGAAACGCTCTACGTGCCGATGCCGGGTGGCGAGATTCCAGTGCAGGTGACCTCGACCGTGTTCTACGACCCCGCAGGAGCGCGCCTGCATGGCTGACACCGCGATCCGCCGCATGGTTGAGCTGCCGCCAGCCGCCTGGCTCGAGAACTTGCCTGCAGCATCGCGCTGCATTCTCCGTGGCGGGATCAGCGCCCGAACCGCCGCAGGGGAGGGGTTCGGTATGCCATTGCCGGAGACGGCCTGTCGTGCCGCCACCAACGGCAACCGTGCCGCGCTGTGGCTCGGGCCGGACGAGCACCTGCTGCTCGCTCCCGACGGCGAGGTGGCGTTGATCGAATCGACACTGGCGCGAGCCCTGCAGGGGCAAGCGTATTCACTGGTCGACGTGAGTCACCGGCAGGTGGGTTTCAACATCCACGGCCCGCACGCCGAGTGGCTGCTCGAATCCCAGTGCCCACTGCCGCTCAACCTGCGCGATTTTCCGGTGGGCATGTGCACACGCACGGTCTTTGCCAAGGCCGAGATCGTGCTCTGGCGCACTGGCGAACAGGCGTTCCGGCTCGAGGTCTGGCGTTCATTCAGCCTGTACGTCGTGCAGTTGCTGCATGAGGTGGCCCGCGAGCTCTGATCAGGCGCGCAGGCGGGCGTTGTCGGGGTCGTAGAGCGGCTCCTTGCCCACCACGGCGCGCCGGCGCTCGCCGAGGATCTCCACTTCGAGCACCGTACCAGGCACCGCCAGGTCCGTGCGGACGTAGGCAAGCGCAATGCTCTGGCGCATTCGGTAACCGTAGCCGCCAGAGGTCACCAGACCCACCATCTTGTCGCCGTCGTAGACGATCGACACCGCAGCTGCATCTGCATCGCCTGCATCGACCAGCAGCGGCACGAAGCGCTCGACGGGTCCCGCCGTCGCCTCGCGGCGCACTGCGTCCTGACCGATGAAGCCGCCCGGCTTGTCGAGCTTTACAAATCGGTCGAGCGACGCCATGGACGGCGTGTATTCGGTGGTGAGGTCGCCTTTCCAGGCGCGGTAGCACTTCTCGAGGCGCAGGCTGTCCATCGCGTACAGGCCGTAGTCGGCGATGCCGAGCGGCTCGCCCGCGGCCCAGATCAGGTCGTACAGCGCGAGCACGTGTTCGACCGGCACGTGCAGTTCCCAGCCGAGTTCGCCGACGTAGTTCACGCGCAAGGCGATGGCCTTGGTGTAACCGACGTCGATCGTGCGCACCGACAGCCACGGGAACGCCTCGTTCGAGAGGTCGAATCGCGTCAACTGCGCAAGCAACTCGCGCGACTTCGGGCCGACCACGATCAGCGAGCCGTAACGCGCCGAGACATTGTCGATATGCACCGAGCCGTCCGTCGGCAGATGCTCGCGCAGCCAGTGCTCGTCGTGCTTCTCGCCCGCGGCGGCACTGATCAGCCAGAAGCGGCCCGTGCCGAGGTTGGTCAGCGTCATCTCGGTGACGATGCCACCCTTGTCGTTCAGGAAATAATTGAGCGCCGTGCGACCGGGCTTGGGCACCACGCCCGCGACCATGTGGTCGAGCCAGGCGGGGGCACCCGCGCCGGTCACCTCGAACTTGGTGAAACCCGGCAGGTCTAGCACGGCCACGCATTTCTCGGCTGCCTGGCACTCACGCTCGATTGCCTTGTGCCAAGCGGGACGACGGAAAGAAACTTCCGGCTCGGTCGGATCGTCCGGCTGCGGGAAGTAGACGGCGCGTTCCCAGCCGCCACGGGCGCCGAACTTCGCGCCTTTTGCGGCGAGTCGCAGGTAGGCCGGCGAAGTCTTGGCCGGGCGGCCGGCGGCTCGTTCCTCGGCGGGGTAGCCGATGCCGTATTCATGCTGGTAGGTCTCGATCGCCTTGGCCAGCACGAACTTGTCGTTGGCGTAGTCGAGATACCGCCGCGCATCGAGCGGCCACACATCCCACTCGGGCTGGCCGTGCGCCACCCACTCAGCAATTATCTTGCCGGCACCGCCGGCCTGCGCAATGCCAAACGTGAACGCGCAGCAGTGATAGAAGCCAGGCAACCCGGGCGCGGGCCCGATCAGCGGGTTGCCATCGGGCGCATACGGGATCGGGCCGTTGATGACCTTCTTGACACCGGCGGTACCCAGGATCGGCACGCGTTCGCAGGCGGCTTCGATGTACTTCTCGAGCCGGCCGAGGTCGTCGTCGAACAGCTGGTTCGCGAACTCGTCCGGGATCTTATCCAGCCAGTGCGCCGTGGCTTGCCACTCGTAGGGGCCGAGGATCAAGCCCTGGCGCTCCTGGCGCAGGTAATAGCTGACGTCCGGATCGCGCAGCAACGGCAGGCGGGCCGAGCCACGGTCGAGCAGGGCAGGAATGTCCTCGGTGATCAGGTACTGGTGCGACAGCGTGACGATCGGCAGGTACTCGCCGACCATCGCCGCAACTTCTCCGCCGCGGTACCCCGCCGCGTTGATCACCGACTCGGCCTGGATCGCGCCCTTGTTCGTGTGCACGCGCCACTCGCCCGAAGGCAGGCGTTCGATTGAAGTGACCCTGGCGCCACGGTAGATCGTCGCACCTGCGTCGCGCGCTCCCTTGGCCAGGGCCTGCGTGAGCTGCGCCGGATCGATGTCGCCGTCGTGCGGGTCGTAGAGTCCCGCCAGGATGCCGTTGGTGTCGACGAACGGGTGGCGCTCGATGATCTCGGCCGGGCTCAGCATCTCGAACTCGATGCCCTGCGCGCGCGCCTGCGAGACGACGTGCCTGAACTCGTCCACGCGATCACGCGTGTGCGCCAGTCGCACGCTGCCGGTCACGTGGTAGTTGATGTCATAGCCGACCTTCTTGGCCAGCGTCGCGTACAGCCGGGTGCTGTGACGCTGCAGCTTGATCACGTTCCACGAGGTCGAGAAGTTCGGGCAATTGCCCGCCGCGTGCCAGGTGGAACCGGCCGTGAGTTCATCGCGCTCGAGCAGCACGACGTCCGTGAGCCCGAGCTGTGTCAGGTGATAGAGGGCACTGCAACCGACGGCACCGCCGCCGATCACGATCACCCGGGCATGCGTCTTCATGCGGCCATCAACTCCTGATGCGCTCGTTGCGCGGGTCATACCACGGTTGCAGCTGCACCCGGCACGAGTGCCGGCGGCAAGCGACCTCCACTTCCCAGCGGGCGGACGCCAGCCAGTCCGCCGTGACGCCGTCGTTGCAGCTCACGTAACCCATGCCGATGGAGCGACCGAGCCGATGGCCCCACGCACCCGAACGGATCGAGCCCACGATTGCGTCGTCACGAACGATCGGCTCTTCGTGGTAGAGCAGGGGGGCCGTGTCTGATGAGTCGTCCAGCATCACCTGTACGAGGCGGCGCTTGAGCGGGCCGGCGGCTTTCTGCGCCAGCAGCGCGTCACGACCCACGAAGCCTCCCGGCTTGTCCCAGGCCACCGTAAAGCCGAGCCCGGCCTCGAGTGGCGTGTCCTCATCGCCGATGTCGTGGCTCCAGTGCTTGTAGCCCTTCTCGACCCGACAGGCGCCCATCGCGTGGTAACCGGCGTGCGTCAGCCCGAGCGGCGCGCCGGCTGCCAGCAACCGCTCGTACACGTCGAGGCAGTGTTCAGCCGGCAGGTACAGCTCCCAGCCGAGTTCACCGACGTAGGTAATGCGGCTGGCGCGCACGCGTGCATAACCGATCTCGACTTCGCGCGAGTGACCGAAAGGGTGAACGTCATTCGACAGATTGGCACCGGACACCGTCTCCAGCAGTTCGCGGCTGCGCGGGCCCATGACACCCAGCATGGCGATTCCCGACGTCACGTCGGTCACCGTGCAGTGTGCGTCCGGCTGCGTCTCGATCGCCCGCCGCAGCCACGCCAGGTCGCGCGTCTGGCAGATCGCCGAGGTGACGACCATGTACTCACGCTCTGACAGGCGCGTGATCGTCAGGTCGGCTTCGATGCCGGCCCGGTCGTTGAGCCACTGCGTGTAGACGATGCGCCCCGGCGGTACGTCGACGTTGGCGGTCGACAGCCGGTTCAGCACCGCGCACGCGTCGCGTCCCTGCACCAGGAATTTGGCGAAGCAGGTCTGGTCGAAGAGCGCGACGCCATCGCGGACCGCCGCGCATTCCCGGTGGCAGGCCTCGAACCAGTTCTGGCGCCCGTAGGAGTATTCGTAGCGCGGACTCGAGCCTGGTGCCGAGTACCAGTTGGGTCGCTCCCAGCCGGCGGTCTCACCCATGCAGGCGCCCGCTGCGACCAATCGATCGTGCAACGGCGTTCGGCGCACGCCACGCGCGGTCGCGTACTGGTAGTACGGCCAATGCATGGCGTAGAGCAGGCCGAGGGTTTCGGTCGTGCGGTCATGCAGATAGCGCTTGTTGGCCTGGAACGGCATTACTCGTCGGATATCGACGTCCGCGAGGTCCATGGGGGGGCGCCGGTCGCGAATCCAGTCGGCGACGACCTTGCCGGCGCCGCCGCTCGCTGCGATGCCGACGGAATTGAAGCCCGTGGCGACGAACAGATCACGCACTTCCGGCGTCTCGCCGATGTAGTAGCGGTCGTCCGGCGTGAAACTCTCGGGACCATTGAAGAACAACGCAATGCCCGCGGCACCCAGTGCCGGCACGCGGCGCACCGCCGCTTCGAGGATCGGCTCGAAGTGGTCGTAGTCTTCGGGCAGCGAGTCGAAGCAGAAGTCCTCGGGGATGCCGCGCATGCCCCAGGGCTTGGCCACGGGCTCGAAGCATCCCATCAGCAGCTTGCCCGCGTCTTCCTTGTAGTACGCGCATTCGTCCTGCACGCGCAGGACCGGCAGGTTGCCGGGCAGGCCGTCGATCGGTTCCGTGACGATGTAGAAATGCTCGGCAGCATGCAGTGGCACCGCGACC
This sequence comes from uncultured Gammaproteobacteria bacterium, assembly GCA_963743995.1. Lineage (GTDB taxonomy): Bacteria > Pseudomonadota > Gammaproteobacteria > Steroidobacterales > Steroidobacteraceae > RPQJ01. Next base: position 53,579 of record CAVUSC010000006.1, read on the forward strand.
TTGATGTCGGACGCCAGCTGGTGCGACCACATGCCGGCGCAGAGCACCACGGTATCCGCCGCGATATAGCCGGCTTCGGTCTCGACCCCGACGGCGCGCCCTTGCTCGACGCGGATGCGTTCGACCTTAGTGTTCTCGAAGATCTTCGCGCCGCGCTGCCTGGCGCCCTTGGCCAGTGCCTGCGTCGTGTCGATCGGATTGGTCTGGCCGTCTTTCGGCAGGAAGATACCGCCGACCACGTCGCCGACTTCGAGCAGCGGCCAGCGTTCCTTGATCTCGCCCGGGGTGAGCTCGTCGATGCGCAGGCCGAACGTCTTGCCCATCGAGGCGCCGCGCTTCAGTTCCTCGAGCCGAGCGGCCGTCCTGGCCACACTGATCGAGCCGTTCTGCTTGAACCCGGTGGCCTGGCCGGTCTCGGCTTCGAGCGAGTGGTAGAGATCGGCCGTGTACTTAGCCAGCTCGGTGAGGTTGCGCGTCGCGCGCAATTGACCCACCAGCCCGGCCGCGTGCCAGGTGGTGCCGCACGTGAGTTGCTTGCGTTCGAGCAGGACGACGTCGGCGATTCCGATTCGCGTCAGGTGATAGGCGATCGAACACCCGGCGATGCCGCCGCCGACGATGACGACGTTGGCGTGTCCCGGAAGTGCCATCGATGCCAGCCCTCGGTCAGCGTCAGCCGACTCGTCGCGCGGCGGCCGCTGCGGCGGGCGGCAGCATGTGCGCCCGGTCGAGTTTCACGGTGAAACGACGGCGAATCTCGGCGTCGACGGCTTCTGCGACGTGTGACGGGAAGTGGTGGCCGAGGAGTTCCTCGACCTTCGCCATCGCACGCTGCGCCACGTCGAGCCCGCCCTGTTCATTCCACTCGTTGGGACTCTTGCGGTCACCGACACCCGGGTAGAGGTATTCGGTCTGCATCAGCTGCAACGTCTGGTCGCTGCCGAGGAAATGCCCCGGTCCGTTGAGACAGACGTCCTTGATCGTCTCGAACGACAGGCGCTCGTCGCTGACCTCGATGCCTTTGATGGTGCGTTGCGTAGCGCCGATGATGTCGTTGTCGATGATCAGGCTTTCGAGCGAAAAGCCTAGCAGGCTCGCGTGCATGCCCGCCGACTCGTAGATCATGTTGGCACCCGCGTTGCCCACCAGCGCGTGGTTCAGTGCTTTCTCTGCGCCCGCCTGGCCGTCGGGCAGCTTCGAGTCGGTCATGCCGGAGGCCGTGCCGCCGGTCAGGTCGTAGAAGTGCGCCATCTGGCCCGCCGCGGCCGAGAGCAATGCCTGCTCCGGGCTGCCGCCGGACATCGCGCCGGTGCGCAGATCGGAAACGAAGCACCAGGTGCCGAAGATCGCCGGGTGCCCCGGCTTGATTGCGTTGACGTAGACCAGGCCCGCGAGGACTTCCGCCACTTCCTGCGCAAGTGCCCCTGCGAGCGCCGCAGGTGCCGTGGCACCGGCCTGGCCAGCCGACAGCAACAGCACGGGCATGCCGCCACGTACCGCGACCTCGAGGCACTTGCAGGCGTCGGTCGCAAACTTCATCGGCGGCACGACGAAGCAGTTCGACTGGCTCACGAACGGGCGCTCACGCCACTGCTGCTCGCCACCAGCGATCAGGTGCAGCATCTCGAGCGAGGCTTCGACGTGCTCCGGCTGCACCCAGCTGCTGCCCACGTGCTTCGTCGTCGACGACACGGCGGCGTAGCAGGTATTGAAGTCCATCTCGAACGGATCGGGGATGTCACGCGGCACGACGGCGCGCTGGAAGAAGTGGATGTGTTCCATCACGTCGACGATGCGACCGATGTCGAACAGGTCCTTGATCGTCGATTCACGGTAACCGGTGCGCGGGTCGACCATGTTGACGGCCGCGCCAGCCGTGCCGAAGTAGCTGCGCTTGCCCCAGGGCTCGAGGTCGTAGCGCGGGTCTTGCGCATGCAGCACGAAATGCCGGGCGGCCTTGGCCAGCGTGTCCTCGACCAGCGCAGCAGGGAACAGCAGCCGGCCGTTGTCGTTCAGTGTGCAGCCCGCACGGGTCAGGTACTCGACGCCGCTTTCGGGCGCGTCGGCCAGGCCGACCTCGGCAAGAAGTCGCAGCGCCGTCCGGTGGATCTTCTGGACGTCGTCCGGCGTCAGGACCTGGTAGCGCCCGGAGTCCATGCCAGGCTTTACGGGACGCAGGTGGTCGGGCAGGGGGCCCGCGCGCTGGGCCCTGCGGGCGTCGCGCCCGGACGGCCGGCGAGCCGGGTTCGGGGTATCAGTCACGTGCCACTCCGTAGGTTTCGGCGCCGGTCAGCGAACCTGTCCGGGCGCCCGCAAGACTCGCACATAAGCGCGGCCAGCCGCCTAAAGTTTTATCTACCAACCGGGAAAAGCGGTCGCAGTGAAACCCGCCATACGAGCGGTCGCGCCGTCACCGAAATCGTTAAACTTGCGCACCGGTCGCCACGTATTCCGGCCCCGAATTCCCGAGGTTGCCCATGTCCGTTCCACAAAACCGCGCCGAGTGGCACCGCCTGGCCTCCGGCCTGCGCTATTCGACCGGTCACTACATTCACGGCGAGCACGTCCCGGCCCGAACCGGACGCTTCACGGTCGTCAACCCAGCCACGGCCGAGCCGCTGTGCGAAGTCGCCGCGGGCGACGCAACCGATATTGACATGGCGGTCGCCAGCGGCCAGCGCGCGTTCCGGGAAGGCACGTGGCGCCGGATGGCACCACGCGATCGCCTCGGCGTCCTCAACCGCCTCGGCGACCTGATCGAGAGCCACACCGCGAGCTTCACGCTGCTCGACTCGCTGTGCATGGGCAAACCCGTGCGGGACATGGTGGCCGTGGACGTGCCACAGTCGGCACTGACGTTTCGCTACTTCGCCGAGCTCTCCGACAAGGTCGAGGGCACGGTCACTGCGACGGCCGTCGATGCCTTTCATTACACGTTACGCGAACCACTCGGCGTCGTTGGCTGCATCACGCCGTGGAACTACCCGCTGATGCAGATCGCGTGGAAAATTGCGCCGGCACTCGCCGCCGGCAATTCGGTCGTGCTGAAACCCGCGGAGCAGGCGCCGCTGTCGGCCCTGCTGCTGGCCGAGCTGTTCGTCGAAGCCGGGGCTCCTCCGGGCGTGCTCAACGTGATCAATGGCCTCGGTGCCGAAGCCGGCGCGCCATTGGCGCTGCACAACGACGTCGCCAAGATCTCGTTTACCGGCTCGACCGTCACGGGCAAGAAGATGCTCGTCTACGCCGGCCAGTCGAACATGAAGCGCGTGAGCCTCGAATGCGGCGGTAAGTCGCCGCAGATCTTCCTCGCCGACCTCGACGACATGGACCGCGCCGTCACCTATGCCGTCAACGGCATCTTCGGGGTGATGGGCGAGGTCTGCAGTGCGGGTTCGCGCCTGCTCGTCGACAAGCGCATCGCGAATGACTTCACGGCCCGCTTCATCGAACTGGGCAAGAAGGCGTACGTTGCCGGCGATCCACTCGACCCCGCCACGAACATGGGACCGCTGGTCACGAAGAAGCAGCACGAGCGCGTGCTTGGCTACATCGCCAAGGGCCGCGAAGAAGGCGCGAAGCTCGAATTCGGCGGCGACGTGCCGGACCGGCCGGGCTATTACGTCAACCCGGCGTTGTTCACCCGGGTCGATAACCGCATGACGATCGCGCAAGAGGAGATCTTCGGTCCAGTTGCAGTGCTGATCGAAGTCGATGGCCTGCAGGACGCTTTGCGCATCGCCAATGACACGATCTACGGTCTCGCCGGGTCGGTCTGGACCAGCAACCTGCGTTCGGCACACGAAGCCGTGCGCGGTCTCGAAGCGGGCACGACCTACGTCAACTGCTTCGACCACGGCGACCCGACGTCGCCCTTCCTCGGCCACAAGCAATCGGGGCAGGGTGGTGACAAGTGCCTCGAAGGCCTGCTGAGCTACACGCAGACGAAGTCGGCGTGGATTCACCTGGGGTCATGACATGACGGCGTCCGACGACCTCATTGGCCTGCGGCCGGACATCGAGATCGCGGCGCGCGACTTTGGCGTCGACAGCGACATGACGGTGCCCGCGTTCTCGCAGCACAGCGAGTACGTGCCCGACCGCGACGCAAGCTACCGTTTCGATCCCGACACGACGCTCGCAATCCTGGCGGGATTCCGGCACAACCGACGCGTGATGGTGCAGGGGTACCACGGCACGGGCAAGTCGACGCACGTCGAACAGGTGGCCGCACGCCTCAACTGGCCGCTGGTCCGCATCAACCTGGACGGCCACGTCAGCCGCATCGATCTCGTCGGCCGTGATGCGATCGTGGTCAAGGACGGGCGCCAGGTCACGGAGTTTCGTGAAGGACTGCTGCCGTGGGCGTTGCAGCGACCGATCGCGCTGGTGTTCGACGAGTACGACGCGGGTCGCCCGGACGTGATGTTCGTGATCCAGCGCGTGCTCGAGGCGAGTGGCAAGCTGACGCTGCTCGACCAGAACCGCATCATCAGTCCGCATCCCCACTTTCGCCTGTTCGCCACCACCAACACGATCGGCCTCGGCGACACGAGCGGCCTGTACCATGGCACGCAGCAGATCAACCAGGGCCAGATGGACCGCTGGTCGATCGTCACCACGCTCAATTACCTCGACCATGATGCCGAAGCGGCCATCGTGCTGGCCAAGGCTCCCGCCTACGACACCACCGAGGGCCGGCGCACGATCATGGCAATGGTCCGCGTGGCCGACATGACGCGTAACGGTTTTATCAACGGCGACATTTCCACCGTCATGAGCCCGCGCACGGTCATCGCCTGGGCCGAAAACGCGGAGATCTTCGGCGACATCGGGCGCGCCTTCCGCGTCACCTTCCTCAACAAGTGCGACGAACTCGAACGGCCGACGGTCGCCGAGTTCTACCAGCGTGCCTTCGCCGCCGACTTGCCGGAGGCGATCACCCGCGTGAAGGTCGTTTGAGCAACCGGCCACGCCAGCCGCCGCTAGCTCCCGCTGAACGCGGGGAGCGCGCACTGGTGCAGGCCACGCGTGCACTCGCCGGCGCGAAGGAACTGGACGTGACCTTCGGGCCGAGCCTGCCCGGCCAGTCGGCGAACTCCGTGCGCCTGCCCCCGGTCAAGTGGCCGCTCGCTGCCGCCGATGCCGCCCGCGTGCGGGGCCATGCCGACCACCTGGCACTGCGCAGCGCGTATCACGATCCCGTGCTGCACGCCCGGTTCCGGCCCACCGGCCACCGCGCGCGTGAGCTCTTCGACGCCGTTGAAGACATGCGTTGCCAGTCCCTGGGCGGCAACGTGCTTGCCGGTGTCGCTCAGAACCTCACGGCAGCGCTCGTCGAACAACTGACGCGCAAGACGGGCGCGACACCGTTCGGTCCGCGCCCTGCGCCGATGGCGCAGGCGCTCGCGCTGCTGGTCCGCGAGAAGCTCACTGGTATGGCGCCGCCGCCCGCGGCCGCCGAACTGATGCTGCGCTGGCGCGATGACCTGCAGCAGCGCGCCAGTGCTGGGCTGGCAGCACTCGCGGCGAACGTCGACGACCAGCAACGCTTCGCCTTCGCGGTCCACGACCTCGTCTCGGACCTCGATCTTGGCCACGAGCTCGGCGCGGCCGCGCAACGCCGCCGTTCTGCCATCAAGTCCGTCGAGACCGTCTTGCCCGGTGACGACGCCAGTGCCGACCCGCTCGGAGCGGTGAAAAAGCAGGCCGGCGCCATGGACCAGGACGCGCCGGAGTTGAATGCCGGCGAGGTCGTGGGTTCACGGCTCGACGCGAAGGACGAGGCCGAGCGCAAGCCGGAAGCCGAGCCCAGCGGTGAGCGCATGCAACGCGAGCCGATGTCCGACGACTCCGATCACCCGAACCGGCATTACCGTATCTTCACCACGGCGCACGACGAGATCGTGGCCGCGACGGAGCTATGCGCCGAGGACGAAGTCGGCCAGTTGCGCGGCCAACTTGACCGTGAGTCGCGAGCACTGCAGCCCGCGGTGGCGCGACTCGCGATCAAGCTCGAACGCCTGCTGCTCGCCCGGCAGACCCGGCGCTGGCAGTTCGACCTCGAGGAGGGCACGCTGGATCCGGCGCGTCTCGCGCGCGTCGTCACCGATCCGCTGGCGCCGCTCGCGTTTCGCGAGGAAGCGGATACCGATTTCAAGGACACGGTCGTCACCGTCCTGCTCGACAATTCGGGCTCGATGCGCGGCCGGCCCATCATGGTGGCGGCACTCTGCGCGGACGTGCTGGCGCGCACGCTCGAGCGTTGCGGCGTCAAGGTCGAGATTCTCGGGTTCACCACCCAGCGCTGGAGCGGCGGTCAGTCGCGCGAGGACTGGCTCAAGGCGGGTCGTCCTGCCGGGCCGGGTCGCCTGACGGACCTGCGCTACATCGTCTACAAGCCCGCGGACGTGCCGTATCGCCGCGCCCGCCGGCAACTCGGCGTGATGCTCAAGGAAGACCTGCTCAAGGACAACGTCGATGGCGAGGCCCTGCTCTGGGCGCACGAGCGGCTGCTGCGCCGCAACGAGCAGCGGCGGATCCTGATGGCAATCTCGGACGGCGTGCCTCTGTGCGAGGCGACGCTCTCGGCGAACCCTGGCGGGTACCTCGAGCAACACCTGCGCAACGTCGTGAAGTGGATCGAAACCCGTTCGCCGGTGGAGCTGGTGGCGATCGGCATCGGCCACGACGTGACGGACTTCTACCGGCGGGCGGTCGCCATCGCGGATGTCGAACAACTCGGCAACGCGATGATCGAGCAGCTCGCAGGCCTGTTCGTCATGCCGGGCGTCAAACTGAGAACACGATCGAGGAAAACGGCATGACCACCGTTCATCAAGGCTCCTGCCTCTGTGGCGAGACCGCCTTTGAAGTGCGCGGCCCGCTGCGCAACTCGGTTGCCTGCCACTGCACGCAGTGCCGCAAGCAGACCGGGCACTACCTGTCCGCGACGAGCGCGGCCAGCGACGGTTTCAAACTGTTGCGCGGCGCGCACGTGCGCTGGTATCGCGCATCGAACACGGCGCAACGGGCGTTCTGCTCGCAGTGCGGCTCGACCCTGTTCTGGCAGGCCGATGCCAATCCGGAGCGCATTTCGATCGCCACCGGCTTGTTCGACGGGCCCACCGGTCTGGTCACCGAAGGTCACATTTTCTGCGCGGACAAGGGCGACTATTACGTGATCCCTGACGAGGGGTATCAACGCGCAGGTTGGGAATGACCCCGAGCAGCGACAGGTCGACGCCATGATTCCGCGCACGATGAAAGCCGTCCTGCTCGAGGGCCACGGGGGTCTCGACCAGCTCGTCTATCGCGACGATGTCACTTTGCCGGTGCCCGCGGCGGGCGAGGTGCTGGTGCGGGTGGGCGCTGCAGCCGTCAACAACACCGACATCAACACGCGGATCGGCTGGTATTCGAAGGCGGTGACGACGGCAACCGGTGAGGCGGCCGTGCAGGCAGCGAGCGAGTCGGCGGACGGCGGCTGGGCCGGCAACCCGTTCGTCTTCCCGCGCATCCAGGGCACGGACATCTGTGGACGAATCGTCGGCGTCGGTCCCGGCGTGGACGAACGGCGAATCGGAGAGCGGGTCCTGGTCGATCCCGTGTTGCGGCCAGTCGATGGCGCGCTGGAAAACGTCGGTTACATGGGGCTGGAACGCGACGGCGGCTTCGCCGAGTTCGTCACGGTGCCAGCCGGTAACGCAGCGCGAATCGAGAGCACCCTGACGGACGTCGAGCTGGCGTCGTTCCCCTGTGCCTATGGCACGGCCGAGAACCTGCTGGCTCGCGCCAACGTGGCGCAGGGGGACAAACTGCTGGTCACGGGCGCGTCCGGGGGCGTCGGTTCCGCGGTCGTGCAGTTGGCGCGGCTGCGCGGCGCCTGCGTCTTCGCCGTGACGACACGTGACAAGGCGCGGGACGTCCATGCACTCGGTGCGCTGCAGATCATCGAGCGAGATGCGAACCCGGTTCACGCGCTCGGTCGCGATTCGATGGACGTCGTCGTCGACGTCGTGGGTGGCGCCGCGTTCGCCGGCCTGCTCGACGTCCTGCGGCGAGGAGGGCGCTATGCCGTGGCCGGAGCCATTGCCGGGCCCGTCGTGCAGCTCGACCTGCGCACGCTGTACCTGAAGGACCTGCAGCTGCTCGGGTGCACCGTGACGACGCCGGCCGTGTTTGCCCGCCTGGTGGACCTGATCCAGTCCGGTGCGCTGCAACCCGTGGTGCGCGCGGTTTATGCGCTCGCAGACATCGCCGTGGCGCAATCCGACTTCCTCGGCAAGGCGCAGACAGGCAAGATCGTGCTCGTGCCCTGACCGGAGAACCGTTTGCGCAACAAGATCGACCTGCGGAAGCTGCCACCCTTGAATGCCCTGAAGGGCTTCGAGGCCACGACGCGCCGCGAAAGCGTGCGCGAGGCTGCCGAAGAGCTGTGCCTGACGCACCCCGCGGTCAGCTACCAGATCCAGGTGCTCGAGCAGGACCTGGGCGTGCCGCTTTTCTCGCGCACCGGACGCACGCTGGTGCCGACCGAGGAAGGCCGGTTGCTCTACAAGCACGTGCGCGTTGCGCTCGAGACGTTGATCGAAGGTGCCGAAACCGTGCGCCGCACTCGTGCCGGCACGCCGCTGCGGGTGCAGACGTACGTGACCGCTTCGATCCGCTGGCTGGCACGGAAGCTGCCTGATTTCGTGGCGCTTCATCCGGAGGTCCGGCTGCAGCTCAGCACCTGCGCGTTCGAGTGGGACTTCGACGAATCGAGTGCCGATGTCGGGCTCGTGTATTGCCCGGAGGCTCCGGGTCCCGAGTACCGCTGGGTGCCGTTGTTCGACTACACGTTGAAGCCCGTCTGCAGTCCGGCGCTGGCGGCCAGCCTCGGACCGGCGCCCACGGCTGCGCAGTTGCTCGAGCTGCCCCTGGTCGAGATCTACTCGGAGCAGCACAACTGGGATATCTGGTTCGAAACCGCGCAGCTGCAGTATTCGATGCGCCCCGCGATCGTCGTCGACACGCTGGCCGTGGCGCTCGAGATCGCATTGGAAGGTCGCGGGGTCGCGCTCGTCAACGGCCCCTACGCCGAGGACGACCTGGCCGCGGGCCGGCTCGTGCAGCCCGTGCGGCACCAGGTCACGTGTCCCGGTGGGTGGGGCGTGATCTGTCGACAGGACGCCTACGGCGTCGAACGCGTCAAAGTGTTCATGGACTGGCTGGGCAACCTGGCCACTCCAACGCGCACGCCCCAGCTCTAAGCACCGATCAACGAGCGAGTTCCTGCGGGTATAGCCGCTCCCACAGCGGGCACTGGTGCGTGCCGGACGCGTCGAACATCCCGACCGCCCCCGGCTTGAGCCTGAGCGCCTGGCGCGAGGAGTCGAAGTGTTTCCATTCGGGCAGACCGGCTCCCGCCGGTCGACCCGTGCGCACGAAACTGCTCCAGTACGCGACCATCTGTCGCGACAGGTCCTGCTGCGGTGCAGTCAACGACGGCCCGTCGTGCACGCTGGTGTTCGAGAAACCCGGGAATTGATACAGCATCTCGGACGTATGCACGGCCCCGAGTTCGAAGCCGGGATCGTTCATGACCGGTGGTGCCGTGTCGTCCGCGAACTCGTACTGGAACACGGGCACCCAGCGTGAGGCCAGCCAGGCCGTGCGCAGGAACAGGCAACTGTTCAGGCCACCTCCCGGCATGAAGTCCGACATGGCAGTGCCGAGTGCTGTCGGCACGGAGGAATAACGCGAGGCGGGGTACGCCGCCAGCACCGTATCGACGTTGTCGCCGTACAGGGCGCGCAGCCGATCCTTGTAGTTGTCGAGCGTGATCCTGGCGCCGGCTGCAACTTCGTAGCCCACGTAGAGGCGCATCTCGTTGCTGGTGCCGCCGTTCAGGATCGGCACGCGGACGAAATTTCCGGAGGCGAATGCCTCCGCGCCCTGTCGCGGTACGGTGCCGTTGCCATAAATCGGCGCAAACGCGCGGTAATCGGCGCTGGCGATGGCCGTGCCGGTGTCGACGAGTTCCTTGACCGGCTTGCTGCGCAGGCACTGCAACGCGGTCTGCGGATCGTCGCAACCCATGGCGTTCGCGACGGCAAGGCCGGTCTTGACGCCTTCATCGACGCTGCGCATGTTGAACGTGCAGCCGGCACTCTGGATGATCGCCTGCTGGAACAGGCCAGCCGTACGTTCCGGGGAGATCAGGTGCATGCAGACACTGGCGGCACCGGCCGACACGCCACCGATCGTCACTCTCCCGGGGTCGCCGCCAAAAGCGGCGATATTGCGTTGGACCCAGCGCAGCGCGGCACGCTGATCCTCGAGCGCATAGCCGCCGTTGGCTGCGGTCGCGAACGCCGGGTGCGCCATGAAACCCAGCGGACCGAGTCGGTAGTTGACGGAGACAACGATCATGTCGCCTTCGCGCGCGAGGAAGTCGATCGGATAGAGCCGGGTCGAGCCGCCGACGAATGCGCCGCCATACAACCAGACCAGCACCGGGCGCGCGCCCGAGTGCGGAGTGGTGGGCACCGCGATGTTCAGGTGCAGGCAATCCTCGACATTGCTTTCCTCGGTGAGGTTGAAGCGCCGGGCCTGCGGGCACGCATCGCGCAGTGCGCTCGCGTCGAGCACGCCCGGCCATGGCTCGACCGGGGCAGGAGGCGCGAAACGCAGCGCGCCGACCGGCGGCGCGGCAAAAGGAATGCCGTTGAACTCACGCACGCCACGGCCGGCAATGCCTTGAACTTTGCCTTCCCGGGTCTGCACCCGCAGCGAGGCGTCGGCCGCGGTGTCGGCCTGCGCTGCAGTCACCAGCAACTCAGCGCAGGCCGCGACGCCGAGGAGCGCGAACATCGTGAGCCGTGCCGTCGATCGAACCATCCGTGCCACCCCTGCCTGATTGTCGGTATTGGTCGTGTCGATGCCGGCTCAGGCGCGTGTCTTCTTGCGCAGCGCGTCCCAGCTCGCGTCACCGGACCAGCCGCCGTCGACGGGAAGGCTGACACCGTTCACGAACGCGCTGCATTGGTCGTCGGCCAGGAAGGCAATGGCCGCGGCCACATCGGCCGGTCGCGCAAACCGGGCCATCGGCACGCGGTCGATGATGTCGTCGTCGGTATAGGCGCCGCTGCCCATGTCCTTGATGTCCATTTCCGTCTTGATCCAGCCGGGACACACGGCGTTGACGCGAACGCCGCGGCCGCCCCATTCGCCTGCCAGTGTGCGCGTGAGCCCGATCAGGCCGTGCTTGGAGGCGTTGTACGCCGCGCGATGAATCACGCCGCCCAACCCCGCGACCGAGGCGACGTTGACGATGCTGCCGGCGTGGCGTTCGAGCATGGACCGGCCGAGGTGCTTGCAGAGCAGGAACGGTCCGAGCAGGTTCACGTTCATCACGCGCTGCCACTGTTCTGCCGTGGTGTCTTCCGCCGGCAGGATCATGCTGATGCCGGCATTGTTGACGAGGACGTCCGCCGCGCCGTGGACCTGGCTGACCCGGGCAGCAAGTGATTCAACGAAGGCCTCGGACGACACATCACCCACGATGCCTTCCACTGCGCCGCCCCCGGCCTGCAGGCAGGCGACGGGACCGTCGAGCGGCTGCACGTCCGTCATCACCACGTGGTAGCCGAGCGTGACGAAGAGCTGCGACGTTTCAAAACCCACACCCTGCGCCGCACCCGTCACGACGGCCACTTTCATGCTCATGCTCTGGTCACCTGTTCGACCCGGCGCGATGGTGCAGGGGGTGGCGGGATTCTGCCGCAAGACCGTACTTGCTGGTCGAACAAATTCATTCAATTGCAGATCAATGCGATGCCGCTACACTCGACGGCCCGGGGGAAGGCGGACACACATGCAGGCGATTTCGACTTTGCGCGGGCGCGCGCCGGCCGGCCTCGTGGTCATGCTGTCGCTCGCGCTGATGATCAACTACATCGACCGCGGCGCGATCGCCACGGCGGCGCCGTTGTTGCAGGACGAACTCCAACTCTCGCCGAGCCAGATCGGCTGGGTACTCGCCGTCTTCTATTGGGCATACGCACCGTTGCAGCCGGTGATGGGCTGGCTGGCCGATCGCATCGGGCCCACCATCGTCCTGGCCGGCGGCTTTGCACTCTGGAGCCTCGCCACGGCCGCCACCGGTCTCGTCTGGGGCCTGGCCTCACTCGTCGTGTTGCGCCTGTTGATGGGGGCGGGCGAAGCCACGTTCTACCCCAGCGCACTGAGCCTGCTGGTTCGCAACGTGCCGCCGACGCAAAGGGCGTTCGCCACGGCGACCATGCAGTTCGGCGCCGTGCTCGGCCCGGCCATCGGCACGCTGCTCGGCGGCATGATCATGCTGCATTTCGGCTGGCGCACGATGTTCGTCGTGATGGGGGGCGCATCGCTGGTCTGGCTCGTCTTCTGGCGTCGCCGCCTGCAGGCCGAGCGACTGGAGCAGGTGTCGCCGGCGGTAGCGACCACGCCAGCCAACGAGGATGACAACCCTTCGTACGGAGTCATCCTGCGGCAGCGCGCGCTGTGGGGCGGCATGCTCGGCACGTTCTGTTCCAACTACGCGTTCTATTTCGTGTTCTCGTGGCTGCCGCTGTACCTCGTCAGGGAACGCGGGCTGACGCTCGAAATGATGACATACGCCACGACCGCGTTCTTCGTCGCCGATGGCGCCAGTATCCTGCTGGTCGGCTTCCTGCTCGATCGCTGGGTCAAGCGGGGCGCCAGCTTCAATCGCGCGTACAAGACCGCGCTGGCGTTGAGTTGTGCCGGCGTGGGTCTGTGCCTCATCGGCAGCACGCTGGTGTCAGGCCTCGTCGCCGCGTCGCTGATCCTGCTGCTCACCGGCGTGATGGACGGCTTCAACAGCCCGTCGAACCCGTCGGTCACCCAGACGTTCGCCGGGACGCGTGCGACCGGTCGCTGGATGGGGATCCAGAATGCCGTGGGCAATGTCGCAGGCATGACAGCGCCCGTCGTCACGGGGTACCTCGTGCAAAGCACCGGCAATTACACTGCGGCCTCGATCGTGTCGGGTGTGGTTGCGCTGTGTGGCCTTTTTGCCTGGCTCGTCGTCGTGCCCGAGGTGAAGCCGATCGATTGGAAGACCGAGGGGCAACGCCTGCGACCAGCGACCACGGCAGCCTGAGGCACTGGGTCAAGACCGCGGACTGCACCATGACGAACATGCGCAAGATCACCGAACCCGCACGCGAGATCGACGTCGTCCACGAGACGGACGTGCTGGTCGTCGGCAGTGGACCCGGCGGCCTGGCCGCTGCCCTGTCCGCAGCGCGCGCCGGTGTGAAGACGACGCTGGTCGAGCGATACGGCTGCTTCGGCGGCAACATCACCCAGGTCGGCGTCGAGGGCTTTGCCTGGTACCGGCACGCAGCCACCATCGACAGCGAAGGCATCGGGATTGAATTCGAGGAACGCGCCAAGGCGATGGGTGCGGCTAGCCCTGAGCCGCAGTCCCTCAGTCACGCGCTCGATGCCGAGATGTTCAAGCACGTCGCGGACGTGCTGGTGCAGGAAGCCGGCATCGAGCCGATGCTGCACCGGAGCTTCGTCGCGCCGATCGTCGAGGCTGGCGAAATCCGCGGCATCATCACCGAGAGCAAAGCCGGTCGCGAGGCCATCCTGGCCCGGCGGGTGATCGACGGCACGGGCGATGCCGATGTCGCGACCCGCGCAGGTGCAAAGGTGTGCAAGACACCGCGTGAGGAAATGATGTCGGTCTCGGTCATGTTCTCGATGACTGGTGTCAACAAGCGGCGCTTCATCGACGCGGTGAAGGCCGACCCGCAGACCTACAGCGACTGGAAGGGCGGCGGCGAATGGCAGGTCGAGACGACGGGCAAGGAAGACGAGCTGTTTTCGCCGTTCCTGCGCAAGCCGTTCAAGCAGGCGGTCAAGGCGGGCGTCATCCCGGCATCGCTCGCGACGATCGCGGGCACGTGGGGTGCGGTCAGCGACCAGGGCGACCTGACCTACCTCAACCTGATCCATCTCACGGCCGATGGTACCGACCCGGCCGACCTGACTCGCAGCGAAATGGAAGGCCGGCGCCAGGCCGTGCATGCAGTCGAGGCGCTGAAGCACTTCATGCCGGGCTGTGAAGGCGCGAAGCTGCGCAACTTCGGCATGACGCTCGGCGTCCGCGATACACGCAAGATCGACGCGCGCTACAACCTGACAGCGGTCGACGTCCGCGAGCAGGGGCGCTTCGACGACTCGATCGGCATATTCCCGGAATTCATCGATGGCTACGGCCTGCTGATACTGCCGACCACGGGCCGGTACTTCCACGTTCCTTATCGCTCGCTGGTACCGCAGGGCGTGCAGGGACTGCTGGTCGCGGGGCGCAGCATTGGCGGCGACAAGGTGTCGCACGCGGCCGTCCGCAACATGATGTGCTGCGCGGTGAGCGGGCAGGGTGCCGGTGCGGCCGCCGCGATCTCGGTCAAGCACGGGCAGCCGTTCGACCGCATCGACGTCGGCCTGGTGCAGGCGGAACTGCGACGACAAGGTGCGCGGCTTGCCTGAGCCACGAGGTGCGGCGACCATGGCGAACCCATGAGCAAGCGTCAGTACGATTTCATCATCATCGGCGGCGGGTCCGCCGGATCCGCGCTTGCCAACCGCCTCAGCGCCGATCCGTGCACGTCGGTACTCGTGCTCGAGGCCGGGCATGCCGATTTCATCTGGGACCCGCTGATTCACATGCCGGCGGCGCTGTCGATGCCGATCGGCAACCCGCGCTACGACTGGTGTTACACGAGCGAGCCGGAGCCGCACATGCATGGCCGCCGCATCTACCACGCGCGGGGCAAGGTGCTGGGCGGCTCGAGCAGCATCAACGGCATGATCTTCCAGCGCGGCAACCCGCTCGACTACGAGCGCTGGGCCGCCGATCCGGGCATGCAGTCCTGGAGCTACGCGCACTGCCTGCCGTACTTCAAGCGCATGGAAACCTGCCTTGCCGGTGCCGATGCCTGGCGCGGCGGTGACGGGCCGCTCCGGCTCGAGCGCGGTCCCGCGACCAATCCCCTGTTCGACGCGTTCTTCCGCGCCGCCACGCAGGCCGGCTACCCGCGCACCGACGACGTCAATGGCTACCGGCAGGAAGGATTTGCCCGATTCGATCGCAACATTTACCGCGGCCGCCGGCACAGCGCCGCGCGCGCTTACCTGCATCCGGTCATGCACCGCCCGAATCTCACCGTGCGCACGCTCGCGTTCGTGCAGCGCATCGTGTTTGAAGGCACGCGTGCGGTCGGCGTCGAATGCACGCATTACAAGGGCCTGCCGGCGACGTTCCGTGCGAGCGAGATCATCCTGTGCGGCGGCGCGATCAACTCGCCGCAACTGCTGCAATTGTCCGGCGTCGGCCCGGCAAGACTGCTGCAGTCGCTGGGCATCAAGCAGGTCGCGGACCTGCCCGGGGTCGGCGCCAACCTGCAGGATCACCTCGAAGTCTATGTGCAGTTCGCGTGCCGGCAGCCGGTCGCCGTGAATCCGCACATTTCGTGGTTGCGCAAGCTCGGCGTGGGCGCCGAGTGGTTATTTGGGCGAACGGGCATCGGTGCCACGAACCACTTCGAAGGCGGCGGCTTCTGCCGCAGCAATGATGACGTCGACTACCCGAACCTGATGTTCCACTTCCTGCCGATGGCGATCCGCTACGACGGCAGCTCGCCGACAGCGGGCCCGGGCTACCAGGTGCATGTCGGGCCGATGTACTCGGACGCGCGCGGCACGGTGCAGATCCGATCGACCGATCCACGGCAGGCACCGGCGCTGCAGTTCAACTACCTCTCCACCGACCAGGACCGGCGCGAGTGGGTCGAGGCGATCCGTGTCGCACGACGCATTCTCAACCAGCCGGCGCTCGCCGAATTCAACGGTGGTGAAATTTCGCCGGGACCGGGCGTGGAGTCGGACGCGGAGATCCTGGACTGGGTACGCCGTGATGCCGAAACGGCCTTGCACCCAACCTGCACGGCCCGGATGGGAACGGATCCGCTGGCGGTACTCGATCCGGGCTCGATGCGCGTGCACGGTCTCGACGGCCTGCGCGTCGTCGATGCGAGCGCCTTCCCCTACGTGCCCAACGGCAACACCTATGCGCCGACGATGATGGTCGCGGAGAAGAGTGCCGACCTGGTCCTCGGCAACACGCCGTTGCCCGCGGCGACGACACCTTACTTCAGGCTGCGCGACGGCAGCCCACTGTATCCTCCCGGGGATCCACGCAATTCGAGCGGAGCGAGTTCATGACGGCGATGGTGATCGACGGCAAGCAGATCGCAGAGCAGACCCGGGCGGAAGCTGCAGCAGGCGCGCTGGCGCTCAAGACACGCACCGGCGTGATTCCGCACCTCGCGGCCGTCCTGGTCGGCGAAGACCCCGCCAGCGCCGTCTACGTGCGCAACAAGCAGATCGCCTGTAACAAGGCTGGCTTCAGGAGCACGCTGCACCGCCTGCCGCCGAGCACGGGCCAGGCCGAGCTGCTGGCGCTGGTGCAGGCCTTGAATGCGGACGCCGACGTGCACGGCATCCTGGTGCAGCTGCCGTTGCCGAAGGCTATCGACACCGCGCTGATCCTCGACGCGATCCTGCCCGCCAAAGATGTCGATGGTTTTCATCCCGAGAACGTTGGCCTGCTGCAGCAGGGACGGGCGCGCTTCGTCCCGTGCACCCCGGCCGGCGTCATGCGCATGCTCAAGGTCTCGGGTATCGAGACCGCCGGCAAGCACGCCGTAGTGATCGGCCGCAGCGACATCGTCGGCAAGCCGATGGCGGCGTTGCTGGCACAGAAGGGTGCCGACGCGACGGTGACGTTGTGCCACAGCCGCACCCGCGACATCGGCACCTTCTGCCGCGAGGCCGACATCCTGGTCGCGGCGCTGGGCATCCCGCGGTTCGTGCAAGGCGACTGGATCAAGCCGGGCGCGGTCGTCATCGACGTCGGCATCAACCGCGTCGGCGACAAGCTGGTGGGTGACGTCGACTACCTGCCGGCAGCGCAAGTGGCGGCGGCCATCACGCCGGTGCCGGGCGGCGTCGGACCGATGACGATTGCGATGCTGCTCGCCAACACGCTGCAAGCCGCAATCAGCCTCTCGGGATCACACGGCGGCTGAGGCGGCCCTCACGACCGGAGGCTGCAGTTTCCCGGCGGCCGCCAGCGCCGCGGGACTTAGACCCGTGCCGCCCGAAAGAGCGTGCGCGATGATCCGGGCGCGCATCGGCGGGGCCCAGAATTTGGTGATGTGCGCAGCGATCTCCTGCGGGGCCGCGTCGACGCCGGCCTCGGCGACGAAGAAATCCGCGATCTGGTTGGCCATCGTCACCAGGCTGTCGACATTCATCGCACGAATTCCCTCGTCACTGCCGTGAACGCGCAGTGGTCGTTGCGCCGCGTAACAGACCCAGTTGTTGCTCGTGCTGCTCGTGGAAGCGCCGTTGCCAGTCGGACGGCCGCTGCACCTTGACCGCCTGCACCGCCGTCACCTTGTACTCCGGACAATTGGTCGCCCAGTCCGAGTTCTCGGTGGTGATCACGTTCGCGCCCGAATCCGGGAAATGGAACGTCGTGTAGACCACGCCCGGCTGCACACGCTCCGTGACCGTGGCCCGCAGCACGGTCTCGCCCGCCCGGCTGGTAATCCCGACCCAGTCGCCGGTGCCGATGCCGCGGTCCTCGGCGTCCTGCGGGTGAATCTCGAGCACGTCTTCGTCGTACCACTGGCTGTTTGCCGTGCGACGCGTCTGCGCACCCACGTTGTATTGCGTCAGCACGCGGCCCGTCGTCAGGATCAGCGGGAAACGCGCGTTGACGCGTTCGCTGGTCGGCACGTACTCGGTGACGTAGAAGCGGCCCTTGCCACGCACGAACTCGCCGATGTGCATGGTCGGCGTGCCTTCCGGCGCGGCGTCGTTGCAGGGCCACTGGATGCTGCCGAGGCGATCGAGCTTGTCGTAGGACACGCCCGTGAACGTCGGCGTCAGGCGCGCAATCTCGTCCATGATCTCGGACGGGTGCGTGTAGTTCATCTCGTAGCCGAGGGCGCGTGCGAAGCCGACCGTCGCCTCCCAGTCCGCGAGCCCGGCGAGCGGTTGCATCACCTTGCGGACGCGGGAGATGCGCCGCTCCGCGTTGGTGAAAGTGCCGTCCTTTTCCAGGAACGACGAGCCCGGGAAAAAAACATGGGCGTACTTGGCGGTTTCGTTCAGGAACAGGTCCTGCACGACCAGGCACTCGAGCGCGGAAAGCGCGGCCGTGACGTGCTGCGTGTTCGGGTCGGACTGCGCCATGTCCTCGCCCTGCACGTACATTGCCTTGAAGCTGCCATCGAGCGCGGCTTCGAACATGTTCGGGATGCGCAGGCCGGGCTCCGCCTCGAGTTGCACGCCCCATTCGGCGCCGAACTGGGCGCGCGTGGCCGCGTCCGACACGTGGCGGTAGCCGGCGAGCTCGTGCGGGAACGAGCCCATGTCGCAGGAACCCTGCACGTTGTTCTGGCCACGCAGCGGGTTCACGCCCACGCCCTCACGTCCAAGGTTGCCGGTGGCCATCGCGAGGTTGGCGATGCCCAGCACCATGGTGCTGCCCTGGCTGTGCTCGGTCACGCCAAGTCCGTAATAGATCGCGCCGTTGCCACCGGTGGCGTACAGGCGGGCGGCGCCACGCACGAGCTCGGCAGGCACGCCGGTGACTTCGGCGAGCGCCTCGGGCGAGTTCTTCGGCTGCGACACGAACTCGCGCCATTTCTGGAACGGGGCGGGCTCGCAGCGTGCGGCGACGTAGGCCTCGTCGACGAGACCCTCCGTCACCACGACGTGCGCAAGCGAGTTGATCAGCGCGACGTTGGTGCCGGGCCGCAGCGGCAGGTGGAAGTCGGCGTGGATGTGTGGCGAATGCACCAGGTCGATCGCACGCGGGTCGGCGACGATGAGCTTTGCGCCTTCCCGCAGCCGCCGCTTCATGCGCGAGGCGAACACCGGGTGGCCATCGGTCGGGTTGGCACCGATGACGAAGATCACGTCGCTCTGCATCACGGAATCGAATGCCTGGGTACCCGCGGATTCGCCGAGCGTGTGCTTGAGCCCGTAGCCGGTGGGGGAGTGGCAGACGCGCGCACAGGTGTCGACGTTGTTCGTGCCGAGCGCCGCGCGCACCAGCTTCTGCACCAGGAACGACTCCTCGTTGGTGCAGCGGGAAGACGTGATGCCGCCGACGGATTCGCGCCCGTACCGGGCCTGGATGCGGCGGAACTCCGAGGCGGCGTACTGGAAGGCCTCGTCCCAGCTGACGGGCTGCCACGGGTCGGTGGTCTGCTTGCGGATCATCGGCGTGGTGATGCGGTCAGCATGCGTGGCATAGCCGTAGGCGAACCGGCCCTTGACGCAGGCGTGGCCGCGGTTGGCCTTGCCATCACGACTCGGCACCATGCGCACCACTTGTTCGCCCTTGACCTCGGCCTCGAGCGAACAACCGACGCCGCAATAGGCGCAAGTCGTCGTCACGGCCTGGTCGGGCCGACCCATGCGTGCGATTGACTTTTCACTGAGCGCCGCGGTCGGGCACGACTCGACGCAGGCGCCGCACGAGACGCACTCTGATTCGAGGAACGACTCGTCCTGGCTCGCGACCACGCGTGACTCGAAGCCGCGGCCTTCGATCGTCAGTGCGAACGTGCCCTGGACTTCGTCACAGGCCCGCACGCAACGCGAGCAGGCGATGCACAGCGAAGGATCGAACATGAAATACGGATTGCTGGCGTCGCACGGCGCGTCCTGGTGATTCGCGCCATCGAAGCCGTACGGGCTCGTCGTCACGCCCAGGTCCGCGGCGACGCTCTGCAACTCGCAATGCGTGTCGGCAGGGCAGCCCTGGCAATTGAGCGGGTGGTCGGAGACGTAGAGCTCGACGACACCCTTGCGCAACTGACGCAGCTTGTCGCTCTCGGTCTTCACCTTCATGCCGGGCGCCACCAGCGTCGTGCAGGACGCAGGATAGCCACGCTGACCCTCGACTTCGACGAGGCAGACGCGGCAGGAGCCGAACGCCTTCAGCGTGTCGGTGGCGCAGAGTTTCGGTATGACGCCGCCCGCAGCCGCCGCGGCCCGCATGATCGACGTGCCAACTGGAACTGTGACCTCGGCGCCGTCGATCGACAGCGTGACCGACTCGCCCAAGGCGGCCGGCGTGCCTGCATCCTTCCGGTTGATCGCCAACATGCAGTGGTTCCTCGTGCCTCAGCGTTCGCGAGTGAAATCGCCAGGAAAATGCTTCACTGCGCTCATGACCGGGAACGGTGTCATGCCGCCCAGGCCGCACAGAGACCCATGCTGCATGGTCTCGCAAAGGTCTTCGAGTTGGGCAAGGTTCGCCTGCTTCTCGACACCCTGCAGGATGCGGTCGATGACCTCCACGCCGCGGGTAGAGCCGATGCGGCACGGCGTGCATTTGCCGCAGGACTCGACCGCGCAGAATTCCATTGCGTAACGGGCCATGCGGGCCATGTCGACAGTGTCGTCGAAGGCGACGATGCCGCCGTGGCCGACCAGGGCACCGATCGCGGTGAACGCTTCGTAATCGAGCGGGGTGTCGAACTGCGATTCGGGCAGGTAGGCACCGAGCGGACCGCCGACCTGAACCGCACGAATGGGACGCCCGGAAGCCGAGCCGCCGCCGAAGTCGTAGAGCAACTCGCGCAGGGTGACGCCGAAGGCCTTCTCGACCAGTCCGCCGCGCTTCAGGTTGCCCGCAAGCTGGATGGGAAGCGTGCCGCGCGAGCGTCCCATGCCGAAGTCGCGGTAGTACGCCGCGCCGCGCTCGAGAATGATCGGCACGGAGCCCAGCGAGATGACGTTGTTGATGATCGTGGGCTGGCCGAAAAGGCCCTTGATCGCCGGCAGGGGCGGGCGGTAGCGCACCTCGGCCCGCTTGCCTTCGAGACTTTCGAGCAACGCGGTTTCTTCACCGCAGATGTAGGCGCCGGCACCCATGCGCACTTCCAGCTCGAACGCCTTGCCGCTGCCGCAGACGTCCGGGCCGAGATAGCCGCGCGCGCGCGCCGCCTCGATGGCTTCACGCAGGGCGTGGCCCGCATGCGGATACTCGCAGCGAAGGTAGATGTAGCCCCTCGTGGCGCCGACCGCGATGCCTGCGATGGTCATCCCTTCGACCAGGCACAGTGGGTCGCCTTCCATCAGCATGCGGTCCGAGAACGTGCCGGAGTCACCTTCGTCTGCATTGCACACGACGTACTTCTGCGGTGAGTGCTGTTCGAGCACCGTGCGCCACTTGATCCCGGTCGGAAACGCTGCGCCGCCGCGTCCGCGCAGGCCGGACTCCAGCACTTCATGCACGATGTCCGGGCCGGCCATGCCGAGCGCGCGCTGCAGCCCGGCGTAGCCGCCGTGAGCGACGTAGTCGTCGACGCAGACCGGATCGATCACCCCGACACGTGCGAACGTCAGGCGCTCCTGCCGGGCGAACCACGGCAGTTCTTCGACGCGGCCGAGGCGCAACGAGTGCGGCGCGGCGTCGAAGAAGCCCGCTTGCACAAGCCCGGGAACGTCGTCCGCAGTGACGGGGCCATATGCAATGCGTTGCCCGGTGGCATCTTCGACTTCGACGAGCGGCTCGAGCCACACCATGCCGCGCGAACCGACGCGGGTGAGCGTGATCGAGAGGCCCTTCGCGGCGGCCGCCAACTGCAGCGCCGCCGCGGTCTCATCGGCGCCGAGCGCCTCGGCCGAGGCGTCGCGGGAGATATAGATGCGCGCGGCCATCAGCGGTTCCGCCAGTCGGCCAGGATTGTCGCGAGTCGTTCGGGGGTCACGCGGCCATACAGCTTTTCGTCGACCATCACCGATGGAGCCGCCGCGCAGTTACCGAGGCAATAGGCCGCTTCCAGCGTGAACAAGCCGTCGGCGCTGGTGCCGCCGTAGTCGACTCCGAGTTCGCGCCTGGCGTATTGCTCGGTCGTCTCGCAGTGCATGGCCTGGCACGCCTCGGCACGGCACACGTGCACGACGTGACGGCCCGGTTCGTGCTGCCGGAAGTAGTGGTAAAAACTGACGACGCCGTGGACCTCGGCGCGTGAAAGATTCAGGGCCTTGGCGATCTGCGCCACGTGCGCCGGGCTGATGTACCCGACCGAGTCCTGCACGGCATGCAGGATCGGCAACAAGGAGCCGGCCATCCCGGCGTGCTCCGCCAGGATGCGCGCGAGGGTCGAGTCGTGGTCGAGCTCAGTCGCGGTCATGCACCAAAGTCCCCCGTGCCGCCCAATATCGCCCAGCGGCGTCCATCGGTCGATGGTAAGGCCTGCAGAATCAGAGAGCTACCGGACGGCCGCGCTATTTGACCCGGCCTGCGAATGCGGCGGGGCATCGCATTTCGGCATGGGGTCGGCTGGGCTGGACTTGGGCCTGGAGCCTGGGTCAGAGCTTGGCGCTTGGACGTTCCGCCACACGCTCCCGCCAGTCAGCCAGGTGCTGCAGACCCGCATCGGCGGGACGGAACTTCACCAGTCGTGCGAACTCGAGCCCGCAGAACGCCGTGATGTCCGCGATCGTGAACCGGTCGCCCGCCATCCATGGGCGTTTCGCCAGCAACTGATCGAACAACGCGGCGGCGGCGACCATGCGCTTGCCTTGTTCGGCCGCGTAATCGGCGAACTGCGGATTCTCGAGCGGCAGCAATCCGGGATGCGTGTGCCGCACGTGATTGGCGACAGCTGCGAGCAGCGTCATCTCGACCTGGCGATCGGCCATCTCGATGAAGGCGCGTTCCTCGGCGTCGACACCCATGAGGTTCGGTTCCGGGTACAGGCTCTCGAGGTAACTGCAGATGGCGCGTGATTCCGCGAGGAAGCGGCCGTCGTCGAGTTCCAGTACCGGTACGCGCGCGATCGGATTCATGGCAGTGAACTTCGCACTGCGATGCTCACCCGCATTGAGGTCGTACACCTCGCGTTGAATACCGGTGATGCCTTTCTCGATGAGGAACATGTCGACACGGCGCGGATTCGGCGCGCGCAGCGAGGTGTGAAGTTTCATGCTCTATTCTCCTGGGCCGACTCTTGTTTCGTTCCAGATGCGTCGCCGCTATACGGCTTCGGGGGCGGGTCCGCCCCTGACGACGATCTTGCGGGCTTCTTCGACAAACCTGCGCGTCTGCTCGGCGTCGTCCGCGGCGACGCTCAGTTGCGAGGGCGGCATCAGGATGCCGGCCTGCACGGCAGGGCGCTCGCGAATCTGGGCTACCCAGCGAGTCAGGTGCGGCAGGTCGTCGAACGGCACGCCCGACCACTTCGACGTACGTACCCAGGCCCAGTTGGCGATGTCTGCAATGGAATAGTCACCGGCCAGGAACTCGTTGTGCGCAAGGTGTCCGTCGAGCACCGTAAACAGGCGCTTGACCTCGGCGTGGTAGCGATCGATCGCTGGCTGGATCTTTTCCGGAAAGTAGCGAAAGAAAACATTGGCCTGGCCCATCATCGGGCCGATGCCTCCCATCTGGAACATCAACCACTGCAGGACGAGTGAGCGGCCTTTGGCATCGGTGGGCATGAGCCTGCCTGTCTTTTCCGCGAGGTAGATCAGGATCGCGCCGGACTCGAACACGGCAAAATCGCCGGCGTCATGATCGACGATGGCGGGAATGCGGCCATTTGGATTGAGTTGCAGGAACCACGGTTCCTTCTGCTCACCCTTCGCGAAATCGATGACTCGCATTTCGTACGGCAGCGCCAGTTCTTCGAGCGCGATGGAGATCTTGTGGCCGTTGGGGGTCGCGGCCGTGAACAGTTCGATCATGCATTGGCTCCGGCGGCCGTCGGCGCGACGGCGTGCCGGAGCTTAGTCCATCCGCCGAAGGGAACCCAAGTCTGGCCAGCCGCTTGACGTAGCCATCGTTGACTACGGGCCGAACCGTGCACGTGACGCGACCGGTGCATGCGACAAGCCGGCTGTGACGTGTAGATTGGCTGGCGTGGAGGACACCTAGATGCTCAAGTTCCTGCTCTGGCTGCTGCTGCTCGTCGTCTGCTGGCCGCTCGCCCTCCTGGCGTTGCTGCTGTGGCCGCTGGTGTGGCTGATCCTGTTGCCGTTCAGGTTGCTCGGCATCGTGGTCGAGGGCGTATTCGCCTTCCTGCGTTCCTTGGTGATGCTGCCGGCGCGCGTGCTCGGCGGGGGATCGGGACACGCCTGAAGGCGAGTGGTGCCCCGGGCCAGACTCGAACTGGCACTCCCTTGCGGGAAACGGATTTTAAGTCCGTAGCGTCTACCGGTTTCGCCACCGGGGCCCGTGCGGCAGTTTAGCCGAGCGCAAGGACGCTGCGGTGACCGAGTGCTCCAGGCAGGCAGCGCATGCCAATCATTAGCACCATCCGCGTCAGCTGGCGACGACCGCCAACAGCCTGCGCTAGTCGGCCATCGAGCCGATGCCGACTTTGGTATCGAGCGCGATGCCGGCGAGTTCGTAGCCCCGGCGGAAGTCCTGCACGTGGCGCGTCATCCACGACTCGGCTTCGTCGGGTTTACGCTCGCGTATGGCTTCGACGATGCAGCGCTGCGCCACGAGGATACGGGTGCGACCCTGCGGCACGCGATCGATCATGCGACGCAGGGATGGGGCCAGCAATCGCGTGACGGGCTGCATTGCGAGCTGCAATACACGGTTGCCGCTCAGCTCGGCCAACTTGCCGAAAAACTCGACGACTTGGTTCACGGCGCCGTCGGCGCTGCGCGCGGCCTCGACCGCCGCAACGATCATTTCGAGCGCCGCCACGTCTGCCGCGTCGCCCCGTTCGGCGCAGAGCGCGGCAACACGCGGCGCCACCGCGCGCATGGCCTCCCACAATTCGATGAAGGTGACATCGTCGAGGGCCAGCGTGCGCCCAACGCGTGACGCAGTTTCCGCATGACCCGGTCGGGTGACCTTCAGTCTCTTGCTGCCACCTTCGCGGCCCACGAGACCGGCCGACTCCAGGCGTCGCAAGGCCTCGCGCACGGTCGAGCGATTGACCGCAAACTGCTCGGCGAGCTCAGTCTCGGTCGGCAGGTCATCGCCCGGGCGCAGGCTGCGCCGGAGTATCTTCTGCTCGATGACGGTCGAGATCCGATGCGAAGCCGGCAGGCGGGCCAGTGGCTCGAACAGCCGGGCCTTGTATGAGGGGGTCGACTCGGTCATGGCGCGTCTCGATTGACGGATAGTCCGATTGTCGGACAATATAGAACTCATCGACCGTCCACGCAACTCCGGGGTGACCACATGTTCGATTTCGACTTCGGCCTCGGTGAGGACATCGATCTGCTGCGGGAAACCGTGCGCAGTTTTGCCGCCGCCGAGATCGCGCCGCGTGCAGCTGAGATCGACCGCAGCAACGCGTTTCCAATGGACCTCTGGCGCAAGTTCGGTGACCTCGGCTTGCTTGGCATTACCGTTGCGCCCGAATTCGGCGGCACGGGCATGGGATACCTCGCGCACGTCATCTGCATGGAAGAAATCAGCCGTGCCTCGGGCAGCGTGGCGCTGTCGTACGGCGCGCATTCCAACCTGTGCGTCAACCAGATCCACCGCTGGGGCACGCAGGCGCAGAAGGAACGGTACCTGCCGAAACTGCTCTCCGGCGAGCACGTCGGTGCGTTGGCGATGAGCGAACCCGGCTCCGGCTCCGACGTCATGAGCATGCGCCTGCACGCGCGTCCGCAGGGTGACCGCTACGTATTGAACGGCAACAAGATGTGGATCACCAACGGGCCGATCGCAGACACCCTGGTCGTGTATGCCACGGTCGATCCAGGTGCCGGGCACAAGGGCGTCACCGCGTTCCTGGTCGATAAAGGCTGCAAGGGATTCTCGACTGCGCAGAAGCTCGACAAGCTCGGCATGCGCGGATCGGACACTTGCGAACTCGTGTTCGAAGATTGCGCAATCCCGGCCGAGAACGTGCTGGCCGAGGTGGGACAGGGCGCCCGCGTCTTGATGAGCGGACTCGACTACGAACGCGTCGTGCTCGCTGGCGGTCCGCTGGGGCTGATGCGCGCCGTGTTCGATTGCGTCGTGCCCTACGTGCACGAGCGCAAGCAGTTCGGCGCGCCGATCGGCTCGTTCCAGCTGATGCAGGGCAAGCTGGCCGACATGTACACCACGCTGAGCTCGTGCTGCGCCTACGTCTACGCCGTGGCCAGGGCCTGCGACGCCGGCAGGACCACGCGCATGGACGCGGCAGGCTGCATCCTGCTGGCGGCGGAGAAAGCCACGCAGGTGGCGCTGGACGGCATCCAGGCGCTTGGCGGCAACGGCTACATCAATGACTACCCGACCGGGCGTATCCTGCGCGACGCGAAGCTCTACGAGATCGGCGCCGGCACCAGCGAAATCCGCCGCATGCTGATCGGTCGCGAGCTGTACGCAGCAACGGCCTGACATTCGACCAGTTCCCGGGGAGAACGACGATGCCGATGGGCGGGCTCTATTACGAGCAGTTCAGCGTGGGCCAGCGGTTCGAGCACGTGCTGCGACGCACGGTCACCGAGGCCGACAACCTCATCTTCAGTGCCCTCACGCACAACCCGGCAGCCCTGCACCTCGACGAGGAGTACATGAAGTCCTCCGAGTTCGGCACGCGCATCGTCAACAGCTGTTTCACGCTGAGCCTGATGGTCGGCGTGTCGGTCGCGGACACCACGCTCGGCACGACGGTGGCGAACCTGGGCTGGGACGAAGTCCGTTTTCCGCGGCCCGTGTTCATCGGCGACACCCTGCGTACCGAATCGATCGTGCACGAAATGCGCGAAAGCAGGTCGCGTCCCGGCGCGGGCATCGTCACGTTCGTCCATCGCTGCTTCAACCAGCGCAACGAAGAAGTGGCCGTGTGCAAGCGCATGGCGCTGATGCAGAAGCTGCCGGCGGGGGTGGCTTGATGCGCTCGATGCTGTTCGTACCGGGCGACCGGCCGGAGCGATTCTCAAAGGCGCTGGCGAGCGGCGCCGATGCCGTGATCTGCGATCTCGAAGACGCAGTGACACCTGCGACGCGTCCGCAAGCCCGGCTCGACGTAGCCGACCTGTTGCGCACCACCGAGCGCGCGATCCCGCTCTGGGTGCGTATCAACCCGGTCCAGACCGACGATGCGCTTGCCGACCTGGCGGCCGTGGCTGCTGCCCGCCCCGACGGCATCGTGTTGCCGAAGGCGCGCACTGGCGCCGACCTGCAACGACTCGACCATTGGCTCGAAGCGCTCGAGGTGCAGCACGGGCACCACCGCGGCTGCATCAAGGTGATCGCGCTGATCACCGAGACGGCGCAAGCCGTCCTGAACGGTTCGACCTTCGCTGCGCCCCCGTCACGAGTCATCGGTTACACGTGGGGCGCTGAAGACCTGGCCGCCGACGTCGGTGCCTCTGCCAATCGCACGGCTGAGGGCGAATTCGAGTTCACGTTCCGGCTGGCGCGCTCGTCGTGCCTGTTGATGGCAGCCGCCGCCGGGATCGCTGCCTACGACACGACCGACATCGAGTTCCGGGACACGCCCGCTGTCGAGCGCCGGGCACAGGCGTCCCGTCGGGATGGTTTCGTTGGCAAGCTCGCGATCCACCCAGCCCAGTTGGCGCCGATCCATGCCGCGTTCGCGCCGACGAGCGACGAAGTGACGTGGGCGCGACGCGTCATCGAGCTGATGTCGGCCGACGGTGGACAAGGCGCCGTGGCACTCGACGGCCGCATGATCGACCGCCCGCACGTCAGGCAGGCGGAACGCATCCTGGCCGCGCTCGAGCGCAGCTGATCCGCGCACCGCGCAAGGGGAGATTCGAAGAATGAGCGTGCTGCAGACCCGTATCGACCGCCATGGCGCCGAGTTCATGGCCAACGAGGCTGTCAATCGCGCCCTGGCCGCCGAACTCCGTGAGCTTGCCGCCAGGGTTCGCGCGGGCGGCTCCGCCGCGGCACGTGCCCAGCACGAAGGCCGCGACAAGCTGCTGGTGCGCGATCGCATTGATCGCCTGCTCGACCCCGGCTCGCCGTTCCTCGAAATCGGCCAGCTCGCGGGCCACGACCTGTACGACGACTGGATTCCGAGCGGCGGTGTCGTGGCCGGCATCGGCCGTGTGTCGGGACTCGAATGCGTCATCGTCGGCAATGACGCAACCGTGAAGGGCGGCACGTACTACCCCATTACCGTGCGCAAGCACTTGCGCGCGCAGGATGTGGCGCTCGAGAACCGGCTGCCCTGCATCTATCTCGTCGATTCGGGTGGCGCCTTCCTGCCGCGGCAGGACGACGTCTTCCCCGACCGCGAACACTTCGGCCGGATCTTCTACAACCAGGCGCAGATGTCGGCACGCGGGATTCCGCAGCTGGCCGTGGTGATGGGCTCGTGCACGGCAGGTGGCGCCTACGTCCCGGCCATGTGCGACGAGGCGATCATCGTGCGCGAGCAGGGCACGATCTTTCTCGGTGGTCCGCCGCTGGTGCAGGCCGCGACAGGTGAAATCGTCGATGCCGAAGCGCTGGGGGGTGGCGACGTACATGCCCGGCAGTCCGGAGTCGTCGATTACCTGGCGGACAACGATGCACATGCACTGTGGATGGCGCGGCGACTGGTCAGCAACCTGAACCGTAATGGATCGAAACCGCCGCCCGAACCGGCCCGCGCACCGCTGCATGCGGCCGAGGAGTTGTACGGAGTCGTGCCGCGGGACACGCGTCACCCCTACGACGTGCGCGAAGTGATCGCACGCCTCGTCGACGCGTCCGAGTTCGACGAGTTCAAGGAGCTCTACGGCACGACGCTCGTCTGCGGCTTCGCCCGGATCGCCGGTTACCCGGTGGGCATCATCGCGAACAACGGCGTGCTGTTTTCGGAGGCGGCGCTCAAGGGTGCGCACTTCATCGAACTGTGCAATCGCCGCCGCGTGCCGCTGGTGTTCCTGCAGAACATCACCGGCTTCATGGTCGGCCGCAAATACGAAGCCGGCGGCATCGCTCGCGACGGCGCCAAGATGGTCACCGCCGTCGCGTGTGCGTCGGTGCCCAAGTTCACCGTGATCATCGGCGGCTCGTTCGGTGCAGGTAACTACGCGATGTGCGGTCGCGCGTACGGTGGCCGCTTCCTCTGGACCTGGCCCAACTCGCGCATCTCGGTCATGGGCGGCGAGCAGGCCGCAACGGTGCTCGCGATCGTGAAGCGAGAGGGGCTGCAGCGCCGTGGTGAGGAGTGGCCGCAGGACGACGAGCGGAAATTCCGCGACGACATCCGAGGCCAGTACGAAACGCAGGGTCACCCCACGTATGCCAGCGCGCGGCTCTGGGACGACGGCGTGATCGACCCGGCCGACACGCGCAACGTGCTGGCACTCGCGCTCGCGGCGGCCACGTGCCGGCCCGACGAAGGTGAAACCCCCTTCGGCATCTTCAGGATGTGAGACCAGTCATGCTCAAGAGCGTCCTGATTGCCAACCGCGGCGAGATCGCCTGCCGCGTCATTCGCACCGCACGAAGGCTCGGTCTGCGCACGGTTGCCGTGTACTCGGAAGCCGACCGTGGCGCGCTGCACGTGCGGATGGCGGACGAGGCCGTCTGCATCGGACCCGCCGCCGTCCGCGAAAGTTATCTCGACGGCGGCAAGCTGCTCGCCGCAGCGAAGCAGCATGGCTGCGAATCGATTCATCCGGGGTACGGGTTCCTGTCCGAGAACGCGGACTTTGCCCGCGCCTGTGAGGTGGCCGGGGTTGTGTTCATCGGTCCACCCGCCTCGTCGATCGATCGCATGGGCTCGAAGAGCGAGGCCCGTCGCTTGATGGCCGCCGCCGGCGTGCCCGTGCTGCCCGGTTACGACGATGATGATCAGTCCGATGCAAGACTGCTCGCCGCGACCCAGCAGCTGAAATTCCCGTTGCTGATCAAGCCGACAGCGGGCGGTGGCGGCAAAGGCATGCGCATCGTGCGCTCCGGAGCCGAGTTCGCCGAAGCGCTTGCAGGTGCGCGCCGCGAGGCCGCGAAGTCCTTTGGCGATGATCGAGTGTTGCTCGAACGCTTCGTCGAAAAGGGCCGGCACGTCGAGATCCAGGTCTTCGCCGACGCGCACGGCAACGCCGTGCACCTGTACGAGCGTGACTGCTCGCTCCAGCGCCGGCACCAGAAAGTGATCGAGGAAGCGCCAGCCCCCGGGTTGAGCGATACGACACGCGCAGCGATGGGTGCAGCGGCGGTAGCGGCGGCAAAGGCAGTCGGCTATCGCGGCGCCGGCACGGTCGAATTCCTGTACGACGGCGCCGAGTTCTATTTCCTCGAGATGAACACGCGCCTGCAGGTCGAGCATCCGGTCACCGAAATGATCACCGGTCTCGACCTGGTCGAATGGCAACTGCGCGTCGCGGCCGGCGAGCGACTGCCGCTCGAGCAGATCGCGATCCCTCGCCGCGGCCACGCCGTCGAAGCGAGGCTGTATGCCGAAGACCCGGAACGCGGTTTCCTGCCGTCCACCGGTCGCCTGTCACGCCTGCGTTTCCCCGCGGCATCCCTGGACGTGCGCATCGACGCCGGCGTGGAGGAGGGTGACGAGGTCACGGTCCACTACGACCCGATGATTGCCAAGCTGATCGCCTGGGCGCCCGATCGCGCGACGGCAATCGAGAAACTGCAGCAGGCCCTCGAAGCCACCGAAGTCGAAGGCGTGCGCACCAATGCGCGCTTCCTCTGGCAGATCCTGGGCGCGCGTGCAGTACGTGCGGGCGACGTCAGCACGCGACTGCTCGAAACCGATCCGACGCTGGCGCCGGGCGTCGCAGCCCACGAGATCCACGCCGCCTGGCTGATTGCAGCTGCGGCTCGATTGCAGTCGATGCCGGGCGATGACCTGGGGGCTGCCCATTACGCGGCCAGTCCGTGGGAAGCGGCCACGGGCTTCCGGCTGAACGGGCCGGCCAGCGTCCGAGTCGCCTTGCGGCTCCAAACGCACGGTGCGCCCGCGTCGATTGCGGAATCCCAGCCGCTGCAGCGCTGGCTGGCGTTCCGTCGCGAGTCCGAAGGTGTGGCTGTCGTGCTCGATGGGACATCGCATCGGGTGGCGTTGCGACGCACCGCGAGCGATGTGCTCGAGGGCCACATCGACGGTCACCCGGTGCGCGCGCATGTCGAACTGGACCACGGTCGATTGATCGTGCGACGGCAGTGCCTGCGCTTCGATTTCATCGAGGATACGGGCGCGGAGCATCGCGTTTCTGCGGAGCACGAAGGACACTTCCGTGCGCCGATGCCCGGGCACGTCCTCGATGTGCGCGTGCAGGTGGGCCAGACGATCGACAAGGGCGCGGTACTGCTGGTGCTGGAGGCCATGAAGATGGAGCACTCGCTCACGGCGCCATGGCCCGCAAACGTCGTTGAAGTCAAGGTGCAGAAAGGTCAAAGGGTTGAAGAGGGGACCGACCTCGTCCGGCTAGAACCCGCAGGCTGACTGCGGCAATCCCCGACCTTGGAATGAGTCTGTTTTGCTAGACTTCGCGCCGAATCGCGGCCCTGTAACCTTCGTTCAGGGCATGAAAACAGGCAAATCGCGCGGAGGCTTGATGACATTCGACGGGGCCGTGTTCGAGGCCCGCGAAATCAACGCGTGGCGAGGGGACCGGCACATCCTGCGTGACGTGTCTTTCTCGGTCCGCCCCGGCGAGTTCCTCAAGGTCACGGGTCCCAACGGTGTCGGCAAGACGACGCTGCTGCGGGTGATCTGCGGCCTGCTGCCGGCCGAAACCGGCGAACTCTGGTGGCGCGGCCTGTCGATTCGCGGCCGCCGGGACGAATTCAATTTCGAACTCGGGCACCTCGGCCACCTCAATTCCCTGAAGGGCGACCTGACGGCCCGCGAGAACCTCAAGTTTCTTGCCGGCTTGCGCACGACGCTCACGGCCGCGACCATCGATGAGACCCTGGATCGTGTCGGCATCCTATCGCGCGGCGACCTGCCGGCTCGCTCCCTGTCGGCGGGCCAGAAGCGTCGCCTGGCGCTGGCTCGCCTGCTGCTCGCCGATGCGGCGCTCTGGATTCTCGACGAGCCGGTCACCAACCTCGATACCGCCGGCATCCGGCTGGTCGAGGAATTGATCATGGAGCACGTGCAGCGGGGCGGCCTTGCGATCGCGGCAGCCCACCAGCGACTGCTCGACGACGCGCCGTGCCTGCGCAAACTGGAGCTCGAGCCATGACCGCCGTGCGCACGCCGACGCTCGCTGCGGCCAAGCTCGTCTTCCAGCGCGACCTGACGCTGGCCTGGCGCCGCTGGGATGAAGTTGCCCAACCGCTCATCTTTTATGTCGTCGTCACGACGATGTTCCCGCTTGCCACCACTCCCGACCTCTCGGCGCTGCGGGAAATCGGCGGTGGCGTGGTCTGGGTGGCGGCTTTGCTTGCCTCCCTGCTCGCGCTCGAGGCCCTGTTCCGTGCCGATGTCGAAGACGGCACCACGGAGCAGTGGGTGCTTTCAGGCCAACCCCTCGGGTACTTGCTGCTGGCGAAGGTCGCGGCCCATTGGGTGCTGACCGGCCTGCCGCTCGTGATCATGTCACCGATCGTGGGCACCGGCCTTGGCCTGCCCACCAGCGCCTGGGGTGTCCTGATGCTTTCGCTGCTGCTTGGCACAGGGACGCTCAGCATCCTGGGGGGCATCGGTGCGGCACTCACCGTGGGCGTGCGACGGGGCAGCGTGCTCCTGTCGCTGCTGGTCCTGCCGCTGGCCATGCCGTTGCTCATCTTTGGCTCGCGCGCCGTGGCCATGCAGATGGACGGGGATTCCCCGGCGGGTCCGCTGCAGCTGCTGGCCGCGATCTTTTTCATGGCACTGAGTCTCGGACCGATCGCGATGTCTGCGGCGATCCGCATCAGCGTCGAGAATTGACACGTATTTGACGCAAATCACTGAACGCAACGAACGCTGGACGGTCAAGAGGATCAACATGTCGTGGACCTGGTTCCATAAGCTCGCATCACCGCCCCATGCCTACCGCATCCTGGGTGTCATAGCCCCTTGGTTTGGTTGGGCTTCACTGGCCCTGATCCTGCTCGCCACCTGGTGGGGGCTGGTCAAGGCGCCCGCCGATTACCAGCAGGGTGATGGCTTCCGCATCCTATACGTGCATGCCCCGAGTGCCTGGATGTCGATGTTCGCGTACGTCGTGATGGCGATCGCCGCCGGTGTCGGCCTGATCTGGCGCATCAAGCTCGCGCACGCAGCCGCGGCGGCCTGTGCCCCGATCGGCGCCTCGTTCACGTTCCTGGCGCTGGCAACGGGCTCGATCTGGGGCAAACCGATGTGGGGCACGTGGTGGGTCTGGGATGCCCGGCTCACTTCGGAACTGCTGCTGCTGTTCCTGTACCTCGGCTACATGGCCTTGCGGGCCTCGTTCGACGACCCCCAGCGGGCCGACCGGGCGAGCGCCGTACTGGCACTGGTCGGCGTGATCAACGTGCCGATCATCCACTACTCGGTCGAGTGGTGGACTACGCTGCACCAGCCAGCGAGTGTGACGAAGCTCGACAAGCCGTCGATCCAGATCGCCATGCTGATTCCGCTGTTTATCATGATCGTCGGCTTCCAGCTGTACTTCGGCTGGGCCGTGTCGCGTCGCCTCCGGGGTGAGATACTGCGCCGCGAGCGCAACGCTAACTGGCTTAAAGAAGCATCATAATCATGGACTTACAGACATTTCTTAAGATGGGAGGTTACGCGGAGTACGTGTGGCCTGCCTATGGGCTCACCGCCCTGATCCTGCTCTGGAACTGGTGGGCGGCGCGCCGCTCGGAGACCGAAGCCCAGACCGCCGCCAAGCGGCGCAACGAACTTGCCCTGGAGAGATTGTCATGACACCGCGACAGAAGCGCATGGTTACCGTCGTTGCCATCCTGGCAGGCGTCGGCATCGCCACCACGTTCGCCCTGAAGGCGTTCAACCAGAACCTGCTCTATTACTACAGCCCCACGCAGATCAGCGCAGGCGAAGCGCCCACGGGCCGGACGTTCCGAGCCGGCGGCCTGGTGCAGAACAACAGCATGAAGCGCCAGCCGGGCAGCATGGAAATTGCCTTCGTGCTCACGGACTTCCAGAAGGAGATCCCGGTGAGCTACACGGGCGTGCTGCCGGACCTGTTTCGCGAAGGCCAGGGCGTCATCGTGCGCGGCAAGCTCGACGGCAGCCGGTTCGTGGCCGAAGAAGTCCTCGCCAAGCACGACGAGAACTACATGCCGCCCGAGGTCAAGGACAGCCTGAAGCCGCACATGGACGCTGCCAACAACTCCGCGGCCAACAGCGCGGTCCCACCGGCCCCGTCGCCCGGCAGCACCTGATCGCCACGGACTGAGCCCAGCCAGCCCCGCACCGGAGCACTTACCGCATGGTCGTCGAACTTGGTTTGTTAGCGCTGATCCTGGCGCTGCTGTTGTCCTGCGCGCAGGCCTTTTTTGGCCTCGCCGGGCCCATGGTGGGGAACCGACGCTGGATGGCAGCCGCCCGGCCGATGGTGGCCGGACAGTTCGTCTTCGTCGCGCTGTCGTTCGCAGTATTGGCGTGGGCGTTCTACAAGAACGACTTTTCGGTCCTGTACGTCGCGAACAACTCCAATTCGGCGCTGCCGGTCTTCTACCGCTTCTCGGCAGTCTGGGGCGCGCATGAAGGCTCGCTGCTGCTCTGGGCATTGTCGCTGTCCGCGTGGTCGATCGCTGTCGCGATGTTCAGCAAGAACCTGCCGGAAGCGTTCGCCGCGCGCGTGCTCGGCGTGCTGGGGTTCATCAGCGTCGGCTTCCAGGCCTTCGTCCTGTTCACTTCCAATCCGTTTGAACGCCTGATTCCAGCAGCGCAGGACGGAAAGGACCTGAACCCGCTGCTGCAGGATTTCGCGCTGGCCGTGCATCCGCCGATGCTCTACCTCGGGTACGTCGGCTTCTCGGTGGCGTTTGCCTTCGCCGTCGCTGCGCTGCTCGAAGGCAAGCTCGACGAGAAATGGGCGCGCTGGACTCGGCCCTGGACGACGGTCGCCTGGATGATGCTCACGTGCGGCATCGCGCTCGGCAGCTGGTGGGCGTACTACGAGCTCGGCTGGGGCGGCTGGTGGTTCTGGGACCCGGTCGAGAACGCCTCATTCATGCCCTGGCTGGTCGGCACGGCGCTGATCCATTCGCTGGCAGTGACCGAGAAGCGCGGTCTCTTCAAGAGCTGGACGCTGCTGCTGGCGATCATCGCGTTCTCACTGAGCCTGCTCGGCACGTTCCTGGTGCGCTCCGGCGTGCTGGTTTCGGTGCATGCTTTCGCGAGCGACCCGAGCCGCGGCCTCTTCATCCTCGCATTCCTCGGCCTCTGCGTTGGCGGGTCGCTGGCGCTCTACGCGTGGCGCGGTCCCGGGCTGCGTGCCAAGGGCAGCTTCGATGTGGTCTCGCGCGAGTCCTTCCTGCTGTTCAACAACATGCTGCTGCTCGTGACCGCGGCGCTGATCCTGATCGGCACGCTGTACCCGCTGTTCCTCGACGCGCTCAACATGGGCAAGATCTCGGTCGGGCCGCCGTACTTCAACGTCGTGTTCCTGATCCCGACGCTGCCGTTGATGGCGCTGCTCGCGGTCGGCATGCATGCATCCTGGAAGCACGCCAAGCTCGAAGAGAAGAAGAAGGCGCTGGTCACCATGCTCGCCGTCGCGATCGTTGCCGGCGTCGCCGTTCCGATCCTGGCGTACGGCGGGTTCAACTTCATGGCGTCGGTCGGCCTCACGGCGGCGTTCTGGGTCATCCTGTCGTCGCTGTACGAACCGTTCCAGCGCCTGCGCAAACAACAGTCACTCTCGCGGGGCGTGGTCGGCATGACCGTTGCGCACATCGGCGTGGCGATGTTCTGCATTGGCGTCACCGTCGTGCAGACCTATCGCGTCGAGAAGGACATCGCGCTCACGCCGGGCCAGTCAGTCGAGATTCAGGGTTACAAATTCACCTTCGACAGCCTCGAGCAGGTAGCGGGTCCCAATTACGATGCGACGCAGGCGCACTTCACGGTCACCGAAGGCGACAAGCTCATCGCCAAGCTCAATCCACAGAAGCGCATTTACCGGGTGCGCACCATGCCGATGACGGAGGCCGGCATCCAGGTGGACTGGAACCGGGACCTGTTCGTCGCCATGGGTGACAACCTCGGCGCCAACGCCTGGAGCGTGCGCGTGCAATACAAGCCGATGGTTCGCTTCATCTGGTTCGGCGCGCTGGTGATGGCGATCGGCGGCTTCATTGCGATCACCGATCGCCGCTACCGCACGCGCAAGTCCGAGGCCACCGAAAAGGCCGGCCTGGCCAAGACGGCGAAAGCCACCTGACTTTCCGGGAATTTCGACATGCTCAAGTTTGGCGTACCACTCGCACTGGCCGCGTTGCTCGGTGTGTTCCTGTTCGTGGGACTGCAGCGCGACCCGTCCTATGTCCCGTCGCCGCTGATCGGCAAGCAGGCGCCGGAGTTCACGCTGCCGAGCCTGCAGGACCCGAGCTATCCGGTCTCTTCGAAGGACCTGGCCGGCAAGACCTGGGTGCTGAACGTGTGGGGCACCTGGTGCGGCGGTTGTCGCGAGGAACACGAGACGCTGCTCGCGATTTCGAAGACCGGGGTCGTGCCGCTGATCGGGCTCGACTGGAAAGACGATAGGGCCGCGGCACTGAACTGGCTGCGCCAGCTCGGCAATCCCTACGCCGTCGTCGCCTCCGATCCCGAAGGGCGAGTGGCGATCGACTGGGGCGTGTACGGGGCCCCCGAAACCTTCCTGATCGGCCCGGACGGCAAGGTGCTGTTCAAGCACATCGCGCCCATGACGATGGAAGTCTGGACGAAGGAATTCCTGCCGCGTATCCAGGCGGCCAATGCCGGCGTCGCGCCGGCCGGGGGATGAACGACATGACGGTGCTGCATTTTTCGCGTTTCGCCCGCACGGTGCTCGTGGCATTGCTGGTAGCGTTCGCGGTTCCGGCGCTCGCCATCGACACCGAACGCGCGTTCGATGATCCCGTGCTGCAGGCGCGCTACGAGATGATTGGCCGCGAGTTGCGATGCCTCGTGTGCCAGAACCAGACCATCGCCGATTCAAACGCCACGCTGGCCCAGGACCTGCGTCGCGAAGTTCGCGAGATGATCACCGCCGGCAAGTCGGATGACGAGATCCGCACCTTCATGGTCGATCGTTACGGTGACTTCGTGCTCTACAAGCCGCGCATGACGCCGATCAATTACCTGCTCTGGGCAGCTCCGGTGCTGCTGCTGCTCCTTGGAACGTTCGTGGGTATCCGTTACATCCGCAAGCAGGCAGCGCAGGCGGATGACGAAGGCCCGGAGGCTGGACAATCGTGATGCCGTCTGTATTCCTCGTCGTCGTTGCGCTGATGGTCCTGGCGGCCATCGCAGTCGTGGCCTACCCATTGTTGCGCACACAGGCGGCCATCAATGGCGAGCCCCCCGTACCCCGCGCCGCGCCGCTCGCGTTCGCACTGGCGGTGGTCGTGGGCCTCGGCGCCGTCGGCCTCTACGCGAAGGTGAACAACTTCCCCTGGGACAATCCGGTGGCTGCCTCAGCATTGCCCGCGGGTCATGGTGAGATGGGCGCCGGCGGTGCCATGAACGAGGTAACGGCGTCGCTCGAAACCCGCCTCGCGCAGAACCCGAATGACATTGAAGGCTGGCGCATGCTCGGCCGCACGTACCTGGTCGGCGGCAACGCGGTCAAAGCCGCGGAGTCGTACGAGAAGGCCAATGCGTTATCGCCCGGGAAGGACATCGACCTGCTGCTCGACCTCGCCGAGGCGCTCGTGCTCACCGACGACCCGGCGCTGCAGCCGCGTGCCAAGGCCATCATCGACGACGCGCTCGCGTCGGACGCAGGCAACCAGAAGGCCCTATGGTACCGGGGCGTCATCGCCGTGCGCGCGGATGACAAGGAGACCGCAAAGGTCAGCTGGACGAAGCTCCTCGAGGGCGACCCGCCCCCGGAGATCCGTGAAGTCATCGCCAACCAGCTCAGGGAACTCGGCGTCGACGTGCCCGCCGCTGCAGGTGCCAATGCGGAAGCTGCAGGTCCGGCCATGGCGGCCGCTGGCGGCGGCATGGGCGCAGGCCCGATGAGTGGCGGCATGGGTGGCGAAGCCACGCCCACGGGACGCACGATTCGAATCAACGTCAAGGTCGACCCGTCGCTCGCCAGCAAGGTGAAGCCGGGAACCGTGTTGTTCGTCGCCGCCCGCGAACCGGGCATTCCAGGCCCGCCGATCGCCGCGACGCGCATCTCGACCGACGACCTGCCGGCGGTGGTCGTCCTCAGTGACGCAAACACAATGATCGCGGGGCGCGATCTATCGTCCGTGAATGACGTCGAGATCGTCGCTCGTGTCGCCTATGGCGGCACCGCTGTTACGGCCAGCGGCGACCTCATCGGCCGCGCGGTGCAGAAGAAAGGCGGCGGCGAGAACCTGGACGTGGTCATCAACCAGGTCCAGCCCTGAGGTGGCGAACCGCACCATCCACCTCAAGCTGTCGCACCTGCCTTCCGTACTGGCGAGTTATCCCCGTGTCCTGCTGACGCGCCGTCCCGACATACTTTCGCTCCAGGAGCCGCCCGAATTCGAGGTGCGGCTGGATAAAGTCCAGATCGAGCCGCAGGCCGTCGCAAAGTACGCGTCGGTCTGCGCCTTCGATGCTTCCGACGTGCGCAACGGCTACGTGCCGATCACGTATCCCCACGTGCTCGCCATGCCGCTGCACCTGCGAATCATGGCGCTGTCGTCGTTTCCATTGCGCCCGATGGGACTCATCCACGTTTCCAACACGATTGCGCAACCGCGGGCGCTGGAAGCCGGCATGACCGTGAACGTCGTGGTCGCGGCCCGCAACTATCGCAAGCTCGACGCCGGCCTGGCGTTCGACATGGTCACCGACGTCCTGCGGGCCGGGCAGACCGTCTGGCGGGAAACCTGTGTCTTCATGTCGCGCTGGCCCGAGTCAGTGCAACGGACGGGCGGGCGACCGCCGCGGCCGCCAAAGGCGCCGAAGGACAGCCAGGTGCTCACCGAACTGGCCGTGGACCTGAACCGTGCCTGGAGCTACGCCCGCGTCTCCGACGACTACAATCCGATCCACCTGAACGAACGCGCAGCGCGCTTCTTCGGCTTGCGCGGCGCGATTGCGCACGGCATGTGGACACTGGCGCGCAGCCTCGCCGAACGTCCCAGCGACGTGCCGCCACCCGATGCGCGGCTCGAAACCCAGTTCCTGACGCCCGTGCAACTGCCCGCACGCGTCAATATCAAGCAGTGGGTCGAGGCCGGCGAGTCGAAGCGCGCCATGTGCGACGTACGCACCGGCCGCGTGCACATGTATGCGTACTGGACGACTGCTCCGGCCGAGGCAAGCGCAGGTGTCAGCGCGGCTTGACCACGAGCACGTTGTCGACGCTTTTCACGCCATCGATGCCTGCCGTGATCCGGCCCGCCTTCTCCTTCATCGCAGCGGTCGCGACGAAGCCTGCGAGCTGCGTGACTCCAAGGTGGGTCTCCACGTTTATGTGCAGGCTCTTGACGTCGGCGGCATCCATCAGCGCCGCCTTGACCTTGCCCGTGACGAGACTGTCGTCCAGCTTGGTGCCCATTGACGTGGCCGGCGCCACCGCAACGCTGTTGAGCACTTTCTTCACCCCGTCGACGCCTTCGGCCACCTTGGTTGCCGCGGCCTTTTCGTCTTCCGAGCGCGCAAAGCCGCTGAGCTGCACCACGCCCTGGTAGCTGTCGACGTTGATCCGGGTGCCGCTGGTGTTCTTGTTGTCGAGCAGGCCCGCCTTGATGGTCGCGGCGATCACGGAATCATCGACGGCGTCGGTCGACGCTGGCTGGGCCAGGACGGGAACGGACAGTAGAACGAGGCAAACACCGAATGCGGCAGAGAAAGGGTTCTTCATGTGGGCAAGTGCTCCTGCGGTCAGAGATGACATCCTTGTGTGCGACGACCGATTGTAGTCGACTGGGTCGACTGGCGCGGTGACAACGCCGCGCGCAACATGTGATCATGGGTCGATGACTCCCGTCCGTGTGCTACCCCTCGAAGGCAGCTGCAACTTTCGCGACTGTGGTGGCTACGAGACCACCGACGGCGGTCGCGTGCGCTGGGGCCGCCTTTATCGATCTGGAGTGATGACGCGCCTGTCGCCAGCGGCGGCCACACAGGTGCGGGCACTGGGCGTGCGAGCGGTGTGCGACCTGCGCCGCACCGCGGAGCGTGCGTTGCATCCCAATCCGTCGTTCGGCTCCGAAGTCCGCCGCTTCGAATGGGACAGCGAGCAGGAGTCGTCACCGATCCGTGACCGGGCGTTCGCCGAATCCAGCGACGATGCAGGCGTGCACGCAGCGATGCTGGCGATGTACCGTCGCTTGCCGTTTGGCCTGCAGCCACGACTCGCCGGCGTCTTCGCAGCGCTGGACCATGCGGGGCAGGGAGCTGCCATCGTCCACTGCACGGCAGGCAAGGACCGCACCGGCGTGGCGGTGGCTCTGGTGCTGGAGGCGCTCAATGTGCGCCGCGACGCAATCGTGGAAGACTACGTACTGACGAACGCGGCAGTGGACCTGCGTGAGCAATTGCTCGGCCGCAACCCCACCGGTACCGGGCTGGCCGCGACGGCCGATCCTCTCCTGGCGCTGTCACCCACGGCACAGGATGCCGTGCTGTCCGCACGCCCGGAATACATCCTCGCCAGCCTGGACGCCATCGAGTCGCGCCATGGCTCGGTGCGCCGCTATCTGCTGGACGAACTGCAGATCGAGCCGCCAGTGCTCGAGCGCATGCAACAACGACTGCTGGACTGAACCAGAAACAAGCAAGAATGCGAAACCTGAAACATCGAGTGTGCCACGGGCTCATGGCACTGCTGCTGTGGGCGGGCCAGAACCACGCGACGGCGACCGGAGAGCCGATTCCCGCACCCCGGGACGTGCCGTATCCCGGCGTGATCCAGTTGCAAGTCGACGCTACCGACCTGGACCACCGCGTGTTTCGGGTCAAGGAATCAATCCCGGTCGCGGGGCCGGGTCGTACGACGCTGTTCTATCCGAAGTGGCTGCCCGGTAACCACTCACCAACGGGCCCGATCGACAAGCTCGCCGGCCTGGTCATTCACGGCAACAACGGCGCGCGG
Organism: uncultured Gammaproteobacteria bacterium; assembly: GCA_963743995.1. GTDB lineage: Bacteria > Pseudomonadota > Gammaproteobacteria > Steroidobacterales > Steroidobacteraceae > RPQJ01. Next base: position 94,790 of record CAVUSC010000006.1, read on the forward strand.
CTCGAATGGCAGCGCGATCCCGTGGAGATGTACGCGTTCCACGTCGACGTGCCCGCAGGCGTCACGCAGCTGGACCTGCAATTCGAATACGTCACGCCCACGGACACGAGCCAGTGGCGGGTCGTGATGACACCCGACCTGCTCGGCCTGCAATGGGAAAAGGCCTTGTTGTATCCGGCGGGTTACTACGCCCGCCGGATTCCGGTCGACGCGTCGATCCAGTTGCCGGCCGGATGGCAGTTCGCCACGGCACTGCGCGGAGCCAGTCGCACCGGTGACAGCGTGCGCTTTGCAACGACACCGCTCGAGACGCTGGTCGATTCGCCGTTGTTCGCCGGTCCGCACTATCGTCGCGTCGAACTGGACTCGAGCCTGCAGGGTCCGGTGCGGCTCAACATATTCGCCGACTCGGCGGAAGAACTGCAGGCCACGGACGACCAGCTCGAGAAGCATCGTCGTGTCGTGCATGAGGCCATCGCGCTGTTTGGTTCTCGCCACTTCAGGCAGTACGACTTCCTGCTCGCGATCAGCGACCATTTCACCGGCATCGGTCTCGAGCACCATGAATCGAGCGAGAATGGCGTGGGGCTCGGCTATTTCACGGACTGGGGCGGCAACGGCAACGGGCGCGACCTGCTGCCGCATGAAATGACCCATTCGTGGAACGGCAAGTTCCGGCGGCCAGCGGACTTGTGGACGCCGTCGTACGAAGTGCCGATGGGCCCGGGCCTGCTCTGGGTCTACGAGGGCATGACCGAGTATTTCGGCGTCGTCCTCGCGGGTCGTTCCGGTCTCTGGTCGCCCGAGCTCACTCGCGACATACTTGCCCGGTATGCCGCGCACCACGACCTGGGACGCGCTGGCCGGCAGTGGCGCAATCTCCAGGACACCACGCAGCAGCCGATCCTCAACTACCGGGGCCGGCAAAGCTTCGACAGCTGGCAACGCGGCAAGGATTATTACACCGAAGGCATCTTCGTCTGGCTGGACGTCGACACGAAGATCCGCGAACTGACGCGGGGCCGGCGATCGCTCGACGATTTCGCGCGGGCCTTCTACGGCGTCGAGGATGGGCGCATCGAGCCGCTCACCTATACCTTCGACGACGTCGTCGCAACGCTGAATTCCGTGGTGCCCCATGACTGGGCCACGTTGTTGCGCTCACGACTCGACGGACACGGACCCCAGGCGCCGCTCGCCGGCCTGGAACGCAGCGGCTGGCGACTGGTCTTCAGGGACGAGCCGACCCCGTCGATCAAGGAAAGCAATGCCGCGGACAGTACGCAGAATTTCTTCTATTCGCTGGGCATGAACCTCGGCAAGGACGGCAAGGTGGGCGAAGTATTCTGGGACAGCATCGCCTTCAAGGCGGGAGTGGCCCCGGGCATGTTCGTGGTCGCGGTCAATGGCAAGGCGTACACGCACGGTCGCTTGCAGGACGCGCTGCAGGCGGCCAAGTCCGACCCGACGCTGCTGACCGAATTGCTCCTGCGCAGCGCCGATACCTTCCGCACCGTCAGCCTGGATTACCACGAAGGGTTGCGCTACCCGCACCTCGAACGGATCGCGAAGACACCCGACCTGCTTTCGTCCATCCTGCAACCCCGGACCCCAGTGCCAACGGTGAAAAAATGAGCCTGTTCCTGCAGCGAACGAACCGCCTGGCGCGGTCGTTGATGACCCTGGTCGTGGCAGCCGTCGTGCCATTCGCAGGTGCATCGGGTACTGATGTCTCGGCGCCGTACCCCGGCGAGGCCGCCTTCCGGGAGTTGTACAAGGAACTGGTCGAGACCAACACGACACTGTCCGTTGGCAGCTGCACCGCTGCGGCGCAGAAAATGGCTGCACGCCTGCAACGCGCCGGCATGCCCGCGGCATCGATGCAGATTCTCGCGCCCGCGGAGTTTCCGCAGAGCGGCTCGCTGGTCGCCTCGTTCCCGGGCAAGGATGCGAAGCTCGAGCCGATCATGCTGCTGGCCCACATCGACGTCGTCGAGGCCCGTCGCGAGGACTGGGAGCGCGATCCGTTCACGCTGGTCGAGGAAAACGGTTTCTTCTATGCGCGCGGCGCGAGCGACGACAAGGCGATGGCCTCGATCTTCACCGACCTGCTGGTGCGCTGGAACGAACAGAAGTACCGGCCGCAGCGCGGGGTTACGCTGGCGCTCACCTGCGGGGAGGAGACGTCAGAGCACTTCAACGGCGTGCAATGGTTGCTCCAGACCCATCCCGAGCTCATGCGAGCCAGGTTCGTGCTCAATGAAGGCGCGGGCGGATTGCTCGACGCGAACGGCAAGCACCTGTCGCTCGACGTGCAGGCCGGTGAAAAGGTCTACCAGGATTTCAAGCTCGAGGTGACTCACCACGGCGGTCACAGTTCCCGGCCGACGCGCGAAAACCCGATCAATCGGATGGCCGCTGCACTGACGCGGCTCGCCGCCCACCAGTTTCCGGTGAGCCTGAACGATACGACTCGCGCCTACTTCCAGGCACAGGCCGAGCTGCAACCGCCCGCGATTGCCGCTGACATGCGCGCCATCGTCACGGATCCGGCCGACGACGCGGCCGCACAGCGGCTGTGGACGGCCAATCCGAGCTGGAATGGCATGCTCCGCACCACGTGCGTCGCCACGCAGTTCGAAGGCGGCCATGCTCCGAACGCCTTGCCGCAGCGCGCGACGGTCAACGTCAACTGCCGGATCCTGCCGGGAGTACCGATGGAGCAGGTGCGTGCAGACCTGGTCCGGGTCGTGGCCGACGACGGGATCAGCGTCAACTTCGGCGATGAAATGGGACTGCCCGCGCCCGCGCCGCCCCTGACCGCAGAGATGATGGAACCGATCCATGCCATTGCGAAGGCCCTCTGGCCCGAAGCTCGCGTCGTTCCGACGATGTCCACCGGCGCGACCGACGGCCGTTTCCTGAACGCGACGGGGACGCCGACTTACGGCATTTCCGGCGTGTTCTCGGACGCGGCGGGCAGTGGGGCGCACGGCCTGAATGAGCGCATCCGTGTGCAGTCGCTGCTGGACGCGCGCCGGTTCCTGCAGGAACTGGTGACGAGCTACACTCGGCACTGACCGGCACAGCAGCGAGGAGGACTCACCATGGCTTACGTCGATGGATTCGTCGTTCCCGTCCCCAAGGCGCAGCTCGCGGCCTACCGTGCGATGGCGCGCAAGGCAGGCAAGGTCTGGCGTGAGCACGGCGCGATCGATTACCACGAATGCATCGCGGACGACGTGACGGTCGGCAAGCGCACCTCGTTCCCACGCAGCGTGAAGCTGAAGGCGGGCGAGGTCGTGGTGTTTTCCTACATCGTCTACAAGTCGCGTCGCGACCGCGACCGCATCAACAAGGCGGTCATGGCCGATCCCCGCCTCCAGTCGATGATGGATCCGAAGAGAAAAATGCCTTTCGACGGCAAGCGCATGTTCTGGGGCGGTTTCAAGTCGCTCGTTCGCGTCTAGGCCGGCGCGATCGTGACGACTGGGAGGCTGCGCCACATGGAATTCAGATCGCACCGGTTCGCCCCGGCGTTGACTTTGCTTGCCACGCTGATGCTGGCCGCCTGTGCGTCGATGCCCAGCCGCGACCCCCTGCAGGTCAGCGTCGCGGGCATCGAGTCACTGCCAGGCGAGGGCATGGAATTGCGCCTGCTGGTCAAACTGCGCGTGCAGAACCCGAACGACGCGCCGATAGAGTTCAATGGCGTGTCGCTCAATCTCGACGTCATGGGACGCGGCTTCGCGAGCGGTGTCAGCGACCAGGCTGGCACCGTTCCTCGTTTCGGCGAGTCGGTCATTGCGGTGCCGGTCACGGTTTCCGTCATGCGCATGGCGCGCCAGGTACTGGGAATGCTCGATGGCAAGCCGGTCGACAAAGTGACGTATTCGTTGACCGGCAAGCTCAATGGCGCGTCGCTGTTCGGCACGCAACGTTTCACGTCGAAAGGTGAGTTCGAACTGCCGAAAGGCGCCGCCGATCCCGCGTCAACCACGCTGAGCACTCCCTGAGCCCGGCTGACAGGACACGCATGACCAACGGACCCATCAAGCTGTTGCTGCCCGAACTCGAGGCCGAAGTGGTCGGTGAGGCACTCGAGCTGTACTTGCGCGCGCGGCCGGCACCGCTCGATCATCGCTACGAGTATCGATACCGCGCGGCGCACGCCGTGCTGGAGGTCCTGCAGCGCACCCTGCCTGACGAGGACGATCCCCTGCCCACGCGCCGTCGACAGGCCGTCGAGGACTGACCGATGAGGCTGCCGGGTCAGGGCTGGCGATGACCGTCCTTGCGTTGTTCCCCACTTGCATCTATGTCGCGAAGCTGCAGGCGTCCGGCTGGGAGGCTTTCAATGCCCGCCTGCTGCAGGAGTGTGCGCAATACCGCGCGGACGACGCGGCTGGACGTACCTGGTCAAAGGAACGGTATCCGGGCGGTTACACGTCGTACGGGTCGCTGAACCGCATGCACACGCTGTCGCCGACCTTCGCGACACTGGGCAGGAAACTGCACCGGCACGTGCTGGCCTACGCCCGCGCGCTCGAGTACGACCTGGAAGGCCGCGAGCTGACGCTGACCGATTGCTGGATCAACATGATGCCCCGCGGCGTCACCCACGGCCTGCACCTGCACCCGTTGTCGACGATCAGCGGGACGTACTACGTGCGAACGCCGAGAGGCGTGCCGGGCCTGAAGCTCGAAGACCCGCGCCTCGATCGCTACATGGCGGCTCCGCCCCGCACGGCCACTGCAAAGCCCGACAACCAGCCGTGGGTCACCTTACCCGTCGTGGCGGGCACCGTGCTGCTGTTCGAGAGCTGGCTGCGACACGAAGTGCCGCCGAATCCCGTCAACGCCGAGCGCGTAAGCATCAGTTTCAACTTCAACTGGTTCTGAGCATCGGCGGTCGAGCGTGTGCGTGCCGCGGTGCCGAGGAGGAAGCGTGAGCGACCGCATTCCGATACCCCGCGATCCTGCCAACGATTACACCGTCGACATGGCGCGGCAGCGGCGCGAGTTCGTCACCAGCCGCACTGGCACGGCGCTGACGCACGTTGGGTCATTCACCGTCGATCCCGCGCAGGTTGCCGGCAACGTCGAGAACTTTCTCGGCGTCGCACAGGTGCCCATCGGCCTGGCCGGGCCACTGCGGATCAACGGCGAGCACGCGTCCGGCGACTTCCTTGTCCCGCTCGCCACTACCGAGGGCACGCTCGTCGCCAGCTACAACCGCGGGATGCGGTTGCTGGGCGAAAGCGGCGGGGTGACCGTCACCGTGGTCAAGCGTTCCATGCAGCGCGCACCCGTGTTCGAGTTCCCGAGCGCGCGCGAGGCGCGCGATTTCGGGCAGTGGCTGGTCGCGCAGTTCGATTCGATTCGCGCGGCAGCGGAGGCCACGACCCGGATCGGCAAGCTGACCGAGATCGAGCAGTACGCCGTCGGCAACCAGTTGTACACGCGTTTCAACTACACGACGGGCGACGCGGCCGGCCAGAACATGACCGGCAAGGCGACACTGGCGGCGTGCGAGTGGATCAGGTCGCAGCACCCGCTGCACCCGGCCTACATCCTCTCGGGCTCGATCGACACCGACAAGAAGCATTCGGCCATCAACACGCTGCGCACGCGCGGCCGCCGTGTGATCGCGGAAGTGACGATCCGCAACGAAACCCTGCAACGCCTGATGCGAGTGGACGCGAGGACGTTGTTCCGTTCGCGCCAGATCAGCCAGGCGGGCTCGTTCATGGCAGGCTCGGCCTACAATGGTCCGCACGCGGCCAACGGCATTGCGGCAATGTTCATCGCGACCGGCCAGGACGTGGCCAACGTCGCGGAGTCGCACGCCGGCATCACTTACGCGCAATTGCTCGAGAACGGCGACTACTACTGGTCGGTCACGTTGCCATCGCTGATCGTCGCGAGTTACGGCGGCGGCACGGGCCTGGGCACCCAGCGCGAATGCCTGGAGATGCTGGGGTGTTACGGCCCCGGCAAGGCCGATCGCCTGGCAGAAATCGTGGCTGCCGTCGTGCTTGCTGGCGACGTATCGCTGGGATCGGCGGTGCTGGCCGGCGACTGGGTCAGCAGCCACGACAAGCTGGGTCGCAACCGGCCCTGAACGGCTATATTGACCGTCGGCCGGACCGGCCGTGCAGCAACGTTGGGAGAGGCAGCGTCGAATGACACGTCCCGTGAGCACTCCATGGCTGGTCGGAGCCGCGGCGATCGCGGCCGCCGTGACGTTCTTCATCATGCAGGGACAGGTGCGGTCCGCGAACGAGCGTGCGAGCCTGCTGCAGGATTCCGTCACGGAGAGCGAGCGGACGCTGCTCGGCCGCACCACGTACGTGCGCCACCTGCAGGAGGGCAAGCGACAACTCTCGGCGCAGCAGAAGTTCCTGGCGGCGACGGTCAGGCAGCCCAATGCCGTGACGCTGGTGCTCGACCAGTCCGTGCTCGGATTCCATTCGACGGGCACGATTGCGATCTGGTACGACGTCGAATACTCGTTCGGTTACGACCTGTCACCCAACCAGTTCGACGTGAAGTCGGGCCCGGCCGGCATCGAGATCATGGTCGGCAAGCCGCGCCTGGTGGCGGCACCCGCCGTGACCAACCTGAAGTACAAGGTGCTCTCGGGCGGCCTGCTCACCGATGAGAAGGCCGGGGCCTTGAAACTGTACGCCGAGGCATCGAAGCGTGCCCAGGTCCGCGGCGAGAACCTGGCTTCGGACCCAGCCATCATTGCGCTCAGCGAGAAGCAGCTCACGACGTTCCTGCGCAATTTCCTGCTCAAGCAACCGGACGTGACGACCGTGCCGCACATTGCGGTCGTCCACCGGTGATCGAACCAGCCACGTGTCCCAGGAGACTGCAGTGCACCCCACCCTCAAGTTGATCCTCGTATGCCTGATCGCCTTGCCAGCCATCGCCGCGGCGGACGGCCTGGCGGCGGTCGCCGACCTGAAGGGCTGCACCAACGCCGCAATCTCTGGCACGGCCAGGCTCAAGGAGCAGGTGACCCCCGAGGGCGTGAAGGAAGTGACGGTCGAACTCAAGGTGCGAGGCCTGCCCGACGGCAAGCACGCCGTGCACGTGCACGAAGTTGGCGCCTGCGAGCCGTGCTCAGCGGCTGGGGGACACCACGATCCGGGTCCCGCCGGCCAGTCGCGACCAGATTCGGCAATGGACGTGACGCCAGCGACGGACATCAATCACCCGTTTCACATGGGTGACCTGATCAACCTCGACGTCAGGAACGGCGTCGGTGCGTTCAAGCACACGACCAACCGCATCACACTCGCGCCGGGTCGCCTGAGCGTCTTCGACGCGGACGGCAGCTCCATCGTCGTGCACACCCAGCCCGACACGTACTGCGACGAAGAGTCCGAGCTCAAGAAGGGTTGTGCGGGCGGCGCGCGCGAGGCGTGCGGCGTCATCCGGCTGGTTGACTGAGCGGGGCAGGGGCAATGCTGACAGTTCACCACCTCGAAACCTCACGCTCGCAGCGCATCCTCTGGCTGCTTGAAGAACTCGGCGTTCCGTACGAGCTGAAGGTGTACCAGCGTGACAAGGTCACGCGCCTCGCGCCGCCAGCACTCAAGGCGATCCATCCGCTCGGCAAGTCACCGGTGGTGACCGACGATGGCGCGGTGATCGCAGAGTCCGCCGTGATCATCGAGTACATCGTCGAGAAATTCGGTAATCGCGGCACCGGCGAGCTCGCACACCTGGCGCCAGCGGCGGGTACCCCCGCGTACTGGCAGTCCAGGTACTGGATGCATTACGCCGAGGGCTCGCTGATGAACTGGCTGGTCATGAAACTCGTGTTCAGCACCATCCCCACGCGACCAATGCCGTTTTTCGCCAAGCCCATCGCACGCGGCCTTTGCGCCAAGGTGCAGTCGACGCTGATCGATCCCAACCTGCAGAACTCGCTCGACTTCATCGAAGGTCACCTTGCGCAGAACACTTGGTTCGCGGGCAATGACATCAGCATGGCGGACTTCCAGATGAGCTTCGCGATCGAGGCACTGCTGTCGCGCTCGGCGCCAGGCGGCAGGTACCCGCACATCGATGCGTACCACAAACGCATGCGCGCGCGGCCGGCGTACCAGCGTGCAGAAGCGAAAGGCGGCCCAACGTTGATGACACCCTGACGATGACGGCCGGCGCATCGCATGCCCAGGGACCGACCGACGATCCCGTGCAGGAATCGACGGTTGGTTCGGTGCTGCGGGCGGCGGCCGCCGTCGCCGGGGCGAGGAAGGCTGTGTCGGCCTGGGGCATGCTCCCCGGCGAGCGCCGCACCTGGACCTATGCGGAATTGCTCCGTGACGCCGAGCGCACTGCCCGCGCATTGCTGACTCATTTCGAACCCGGTGAACACATTGCGGTCTACGCTCCGAACCTGGCGGAATGGCTGCTGCTCGAACTGGGTGCCGGACTTGCGCGCCTGGTGCTGGTCACCGTCAACCCGGCCTATCGCGCCAAGGAACTCGATTTCGTGCTGCGCCAGTCACGCGCCGCCGGTGTCTTTCATTCGCGACAATGCCGGGGCAATCCGCTGGAACAGTGGGTCGCGGAAACGCGTCCTGGCCTGCCACAGCTGCGTCATGCCATCGTGCTCGACGAGTGGGACGAGTTCCTCGGGTCGGCTGCGACCGGTAGCGAACTTCCCGCCGTCACGCCAGATCATGCCGCGCAGATCCAGTATACCTCCGGCACTACCGGCAACCCGAAGGGGGCGCTGCTGGATCATCGCGGCCTGACCAACAACTCGCGCTATTACGCGCAGCTGATCAGGTTGCAGGAAGGCGAGGTGTATGGCCACGCGATGCCGTTCTTCCACACCGCGGGCTGCGTCATGGCGACGCTCGGCACGATCCAGGCACGCGCCACGCATGCCTTTCTGCCCACGTTCGACCCGGGCCGGCTGCTCGAGCTGATCGAATACGAACGCGGCGCGGTCATGCTTGGCGTTCCGACCATGATGATCGCCATGATGGAGCATCCCGATTTCTCGCGACGCGATTTGTCCAGCCTGCGCGTCGCGGTGGCCGGCGGCTCGAGCGTACCGCCTGAAATCGTCCGTGCGATCGAGGCGAAACTCGGCGTGACGTTTTCGATCGTGTACGGCCAGACCGAAGCCTGCCCCCTGATCACCATGACGCGACTCGACGACGCGGCGGCAGAGAAGGCCAACACCGTCGGCCAGCCCATGCCGCACTGCGAGGTCAAGGTGGCGGAGCCGATGACGGGCGAGCCCGTCCCGCAGGGCACGATCGGGGAGATCTGTGCCCGCGGCTACATGGTCATGCAGGAATACTTCGAGCGGCCAGAGGCGACGGCTGCCACCGTGGACAAGGATGGCTGGCTGCACACGGGCGATCTCGGCACGATGGATGCGCGGGGTTACTGTCGCGTGACCGGCCGGCTCAAGGACATGGTCATCCGTGGCGGCGAGAACCTGTTTCCAGCCGAAATCGAATCAGCGCTGATCGAGCACCCGAACGTGACCGAGGTGGCCGTGATCGGCGTGCCCGACCCGCGCATGGGCGAGGAGCTCGTCGCTTTCGTGCGCATCTCGGGTGAACTCGAGCCGGATATCGACGACTTGCGTCGTCACGTCAGGCAACGCCTGGCCGCACCGAAAACTCCGCGCTACTGGGTGTTCCTGGCGGATTTTCCGCTGACGGGCTCGGGCAAGATCCAGAAGTTCGTGTTGCGAGAACGCTGGAGTCAAGGCGCCTATGCGCCCGTGGATTCGGTCTCGCGGCAGTAACCCCGGTCACCAGTCGCTACGGCACATCCTCGTGTATTCGCGGCGTATCATGCGGGCAGGCCAGGGCACTTGCTTGCAGCACGAGATCAACTTGGAACCGCACGAATGGGAAGATCCGCGGGAGCGGCCCGAGCCTGTCGAGGTTCCATTCACGGAACTGTCCACCGACGCACTGCAAGGTGTGATCGATAATTTCATCCTGCGCGAGGGCACCGATTACGGTGACTGCGCGTTTTCGCACGAGCAGAAAGTGGCACAGGTGCTGCGGCAACTCGAATGCGGCGAGGCGCGGATCCTGTACGACCCGCTCGACTCGAGCGTGACGATCGTCGCAGTCCAGCCCGGTCGCAAGCGTGTGCAGGAATGAGTCGCGCGGCACCCGGCAGGCAATCGATCGCTTCGTCGCGAAGCTCGAACGACTCGTCGCTATTCGCTGGATTCACGAGCACGGGAGACCTAGCATGATCGCCGTTGGATTCGCGCCAATGTGGCGCTTCAAGGAGGAAACGGATCATGGAAGTCATCGGTTACGTGATGTTGAGCGCGCTCGTGTTGTACATGGTGCAGCAGATCGGCGACCTGGTCGCCTGAACGGCGCTGCCCTCGCGCTGGCGTTGATCGTCCTGGTCGCGCCAGCTGCATTCGCCCAGACCTACACGGTCGAGATTCGCCCGACGCTGAACGATCTCGACGTCAAGATCGAGCCGGTCGCGCAATCAAGCATGCTCGTGGTCCGGCTGACCAACAACACGGACCAGCAGATTCGTTGCCGACTGCGTTACGACGCGCCGCCGCAGACGACCTTCCGGTCCAGCCTCAATGTCAATCCGGGCAGGACCGCGCAGAGCGTCTTCCGCGCGCGGCGCAAGTGGTTCGCCGTGGTCGTCGAAGTCAACTGCGAAGTGAGGCAGTGATGTCCGCCAACCCACCGGCCGCACCGGATGCCGGAGAACTCGAATACGTGGGTTTCTGGCCCCGCGTCGGCGCGGCCCTGATCGATACGCTGCTGCTGCTGGCCGTGTGCGCACCCCTGCTGACCTTCGTCTACGGGCGATCGTACTGGACTTCGGACGCGATCCTGCAAGGGCCGGCAGATTTCCTGATCAACTGGCTGCTACCCGCGATTGCGATCGTCCTTTTCTGGATCTACCGGCAAGCGACGCCGGGCAAGATCGTGATCGCGGCGCGCATTGTCGATGTCGAAACAGGCGGCAAACCCAGCACCCGGCAACTCGTCATCCGTTACC
>CAVUSC010000007.1:0-83469 GCA_963743995.1 uncultured Gammaproteobacteria bacterium
TCGGCTACTACGTGGCGATGCTGCCGCTGATGTTGGGCATCGTCTGGGTCGCGTTCGATCCGCGCAAGCAGGGCTGGCACGACAAGCTGGCCGGCACCGTCGTCGTGCGTCCCCGTCACCGTGCACCTGCACGCGTCGATTTTCCGCAGCAGGGCGCACCATGACCGGAAAACTCACGCGGCGCGTCCTGGTACTCCTGCCGCTGCTGCTCGCGGCGTCGGGCCTGACCCACGCGCAGACTCCGGACGCGACGGCAACTGGTCCCGATCCTCGCGTCGCAGCCGCGCTCGAGGGCGCGAAACTCGGCTTCCTGATCGACGACGGCGACTACCGGCTCGATTACAAGGTGGACGCAACTCGCAGCCAGCGTGTGTGGGTGGCATCGGCAACGACCTCGTTGCCTCCACTCGAGATCCGTGACGTCTGGTCGGTCGCTGCACGCGGCAAGGGCACCGTGCCACCCGAACTCGCGATTCACCTGCTGCAGGAGAACGTGCGCATGGTCCTGGGTGCCTGGCAGGTCAACCAGGGCAAGGACGAGTACCTGGTCGTGTTTTCCGCCCAGGTGAACGCCGACGCCGATGCGGCGACGCTGCGCGAGGTCATCGAGGTAGTGATGTACAGCGCCGACCGCATCGAGAAGGAACTGTCCGGCAACGACGCCTTCTGATCGCTCCGGGCAGTGAGCAGCCTTACGCGCCCAGTTGACCCGGCAAGTTCACGATCAGCCGGCCGAGCAATCGGTTGAGGGTCGCGATTTCGTCGTCGGTCCAGTGGTCACCGAACAGGGCGGTTGCCTGGTGCTGCAGGGTCCTGGCGGCTTCCTGCGCCAGCCGTCGACCGGCCTCGGTCAGCACGACGTAACCCACGCGGCCGTCCCGCGGATCGTCCGCTCGCGACACCCAGCCGACTTTTTCCATCGGCGCCACCATGCGCGTCACGCTCGACTGACTCAGGTCGAGCCGCTCGGCGAGTTCGACGCGCTTCAGGCGGCCGCCACGGGACTGATCGAGCTGCATCAGCAGCAACAACTCATTCAGCGACAGGCCATGCACCGAACCGAGTTCGGAGCCGAAGCGACTCTGCACGTGGGACTGGGCACGGAGCAGGCGGAGCACGGAACTGGCGGCTGGCTTTTTCATGCCGGCAGTATAACCGACATACTTGCTCTTGCAAGTAGTTCGGCATCATGTCGGCGTTAGCCGGAGGGCGTGTCGACGTCGATCAAGCGCCAGCGAGTACCGGTGGTCACCGCTGCGTCCCAGGCTATGGCCCGGTTCCGCCCGGCCGTCTTGGCCAGCAACAGGGCCTGGTCCGCCCGGGCGATCGACTCGCTGGCGTCTTCGTCCGGGTCGAGCAGCGCCAGGCCGAACGACGCCGTCACCTGCATCGTCGTTCCGTCCGGGCCGGCAATCAGCAATTTCCCCGCAAGCCCCTCGCGCACTCGCGTGATCACGGAGTGCGCCGTCGTCAGGTCAGCGCCGGGCAGGGCCAGCAGGAATTCGTCGCCGCCATAGCGGAACACCCTGTCACGCGGCCGCAGGTGCAGGTCGAGGTGGCGGACGACGCCCGCAAGCACTGCGTCGCCTACAGGATGCCCGTGCTGGTCGTTGATTCGCTTGAGGTGATCGATGTCCATGAAGACGATGCAGCAGGGCGTGCCGCCGTGACGCGTCTGCAACTGCAGTTCCTGCAGCGCCGGCAGCATTTCGACACGACCGTAGGCGCTGGTGAGCGCATCGCGGTTGCCAATGGCGCCCTCGATCGAGGTGCGCAGCGAATCGACCTGCAGGCGCAGCCGAGCACTGGTCGCCACGAGGTCTTCGAAATCGGCGCGATCGATGGGCGACTCGGAGCGCGTGGTGCGCAGCAACCTGGCTGCAACCTGGTGCAGGCGCTGGTGCTCCTTGCCCATGGCCGAGAAATTTGCCTGGCTCCGCAGTCCGTTCGGTGCCTGGTCGTAGAACCAGCGTCCGAAAGCACACAGGCGATGCGCCGACGGCGCCAGGTCGGCAGTGTCGATGGGGTGCTCGCAGAAAATCGAGCGCAGCAGGTTCTCGTGCCAGTGCGAGTGGTCCTCGGCAGCATCCCGCAGTTGTTCCGCAGCCAGGCGTAACGTCGACGGATCCATCCTGTCCATGGGTGTACTCCGTGAGCCATCCAGCCAGACCAGCGCAGGCTGCATTAGCGCGACGCCTCGCACAACTCGACTGTCTGGAACCTTGCGCTGCATCGCGTCCTTGCAGCCGGTCATCGTCCTTCTGGGTCGCCTTCGATCCACGCAAGCAGGGGTGGCACGACAAGCTGGCCGGCACCGTCGTCGTGCGTCCACGGCACCGCGGCCCTGCGCGCGTCGAGTTCCAGAAGCAGGGCACACCATGAGCCGGAATTTCACGCGGCGCGTGCTGGCACTCCTGCCGCTGCTGCTCGGGGCGTCGGGCTGACCCACGCACAAACTCCGGACGCGAGGGCAGCAGGGCCCGATCCGCGCGTCGCGGCCGCGCTCGAGGACGCAAAACTCGGCTTCCTGATCGACGACGGTGACTACCGGCTCGATTACAAGGTCGACGCAACTCGCAGCCAGCGTGTGTGGGTGGCATCGGCAACGACCGCGCTGCCGCCACTCGAGATCCGTGACGTCTGGTCGGTCGCCGCACGCGGCAAGGGGACCGTGCCACCCGACCTCGCGATTCACCTGCTGCAGGAGAACGTGCGCATGGTCCTGGGTGCCTGGCAGGTAAACCAGGGCAAGGACGAGTACCTGGTCGTGTTTTCCGCCCAGGTGAACGCCGACGCCGATGCGGCGACGCTGCGCGAGGTCATCGAGGTGGTGATGTACAGCGCCGACCGCATCGAGAAGGAACTGTCCGGCGACGATGCCTTCTGATCGCGCCGGGCAGCGCGCAGCCTTACGCGCCCAGTTGACCCGGCAAGTTCACGATCAGCCGGCCGAGCAATCGGTTGAGGGTCGCAATTTCGTCGTCGGTCCAGTGGTCACCGAACAGGGCGGTCGCCTGGTGCTGCAGGGTCCTGGCGGCTTCCCGGGCCAGCCGCCGGCCGGCCTCGGTGAGCACGACGTAACCCACGCGGCCGTCCCGCGGATCGTCCGCTCGCGACACCCAGCCGACTTTTTCCATCGGCGCCACCATGCGCGTCACGCTCGACTGGCTGAGGTCGAGCCGCTCGGCGAGTTCGACCCGCTTCAGGCGGCCGCCACGGGACTGGTCGAGCTGCATCAGCAGCAGCAACTCATTCAGCGACAGGCCGTGCACCGAACCGAGTTCGGAGCCGAAGCGACTCTGCACGTGGGACTGGGCACGGAGCAGGCGGAGCACGGAACTGGCGGCTGGCTTTTTCATGCCGGCAGTATAACCGATGTACTTGCGTTAGCAAGTAGTTCGGCACTATGTTGGCGTCAGGTGGAGGACGTGTCGACGTCGATCAGCCGCCAGCGGGTGCCGGTGGTCACCGCGGCGTCCCAGGCGATGGCACGGTTGCGCCCGGCCGTCTTGGCCAGCAGCAGGGCCTGGTCCGCCCGGGCGATCGACTGGCTGACTTCTTCGTCCGGGTCGAGCAGCGCCAGGCCGAACGACGCCGTGACCTGCATCGTCATTCCGTCCGGGCCGGCAATCAGCAGCTTTCCGGCGAGTCCTTCGCGCACTCGCGTGATCACCGAGTGCGCCGTCGTCAAGTCCGCGCCCGGCAGCGCAAGCAGGAATTCGTCACCGCCGTAGCGGAACACCTTGTCCTGTGGCCGCAGGTGCAGGTCGAGGTGACGGACGACGCCTGCCAGCACCGCGTCTCCCACCGGATGCCCGTGCTGGTCGTTGATGCGCTTCAGGTGATCGATATCCATGAAGACGATGCAGCAGGGCGTGCCGCCGTGACGCGTCAGCAACTGCAGTTCCTGCAGCGCCGGCAACATTTCGACGCGGCCGTAGGCGCTCGTGAGCGCATCGCGGTTGCCGACGGCGGCTTCGATCGACGTGCGCAACGAATCGACCTGCAGGCGCAGGCGGGCGCTGGTCGCCACGAGGTCCTCGAAATCGGCACGATCGATGGGCGTCTCGGAGCGCGTGGAGCGCAGCAACCGGGCGGCGACCTGGTGCAGACGCTGATGCTCCTTGCCCATGGCCGAGAAGGTCACCTGGCTGCGGAGTCCGTTCGGCGCGCGGTCGTAGAACCAGCGCCCGAACGAACACGTGCGATGCGCAGACGGCGCCAGGTCAGCGGTGTTGATGGGGTGCTCGCAGAAGATCGAGCGCAACAGGTTCTCGTGCCAGTGCGAGTGTTCCTCGGCGGCGACCCTCAGTTGCTCTGCGGCAGGCGCAAAGTCGACGGATCCATCCTGTCCATGGGTGTACTCCGTGAGCCCTTCCAGCCAGACAAGAGCAGGCTGCGGGAGTGCGAATCCCTGCACAACTCGACTGTCAGGAACTTTGCACTGGATCGCGTCGTTGCACGCTGCCATCGTCCCGGCGACCAAGCTTGTCCGTTTGGCCTACAGACAAGACGATGCCGGCGCGAGTAAGACGCCGGCCAAGCAAGCCGACGATCGGACGCATGGAGCGCTCGGTCCTGGCCAGTGGAGGGTGAAATCCATGAACCGAATGCTGGTGACGGCTGGAATCCTGCTGGCGGCGGTCGCCGGAGCCTTCGTCGGGACGCACAGCGCGCGCGTGCGCGCGGCAGCCACGCCCGCACCGGTCGAAGCACCCGTCGGCGCCGCGCTGTTGCCCGGGCTGGGCAATTACCAGTTCAAGATCACGACGACGCAGCCGGAAGCCCAGCGCTGGTTCAACCAGGCCCTGATGCTGACGTTCGGCTTCAATCACGATGCCGCCGAGCGCTCGTACCTGAAAGCCGCGCAGATCGACCCGGAGTGCGCGATGTGCTGGTGGGGCGCGGCGCTGGTCCTCGGCCCGCACGTCAACGCAGCGATGGATCCTGCCGACAATCTCAAGGCGTGGCAGAGCCTGCAGCGGGCGGTGGCGCTCGCACCGAAGGCGTCTGCGCGGGAGCGTGCCTATCATCCACGCACTCGAGGCCCGCTATGCGGCCAATCCCCCGGACGATCGGCGAGCACTCGACGAAGCGTACGCGAAGGCGACCGGCGCGCTCGTTGCGGCGCGACCGGACGACCTCGATGCCAAGGTGTTCCACGCGGAAGCGCTGATGGACCTGCAGCCGTGGGACTACTACGACGAGAAACTGCAGCCGAAAGGCAACACGGCCGAGGTGGTGTCGTTGCTGGAAACCGTGATGAAGCAGGATCCGAACCACGCCGGCGCCTTGCACCTGTACGTGCATGCGGTCGAGGCTTCGGCGGATCCGCAGCGGGGCGTCGTCGCAGCGGACCGGCTGCGCACGCTGATCCCGGGCTCGGGTCACCTCGTGCACATGCCGGCGCACATCTATTCGCGGGTCGGGCGCTGGCACGATGCCGTCATCGCCAACCAGGTCGCGATCGCCGCCGACAACGACTACCTGGCCACGTGCGGTCGCAATGCCAAGGGCGTGTATCCGCTCGGCTACGTGCCGCACAACCCGCATTTCCTGTGGTTCGCGGCCAGCATGGAAGGGGCGAGCAAGGTCGCGCAGGACGCCGCGCGCATGACCGCAAAGCGCGTCAACCTGCCGGAACTGATGCGGCAACCCGGATTCGCCGGCCTGCAGCATTACTGGATGACGCCCTGGTTCGACAACGTCCGCTTCGGACGCTGGGACGAGATTCGCGCCGCACCGAATCCGGCACCGGATTTGCCGTACGTCACCGCCATCTGGAATTACGCGCAGGCCATGGCCGCCATCCGCCAGAACCGGCTGGATGACGCCAAGCGTCATTACGCCGAGTTGTCGAAGCTGGCGGCCGATCCGATCATGACCACCTTGATGGTCTGGGACCGGTACCCGCTGGCGCATGCCGCGCAGATCGCGGAACGCACGGTGAACGCTGAACTGGCACTCGCGAGGGGCGACCAGGCCACCGCCATTGCCGTCTTGACTGAAGCCGTTGCCATCGAAGATCGAATTCCCTACGACGAGCCGCCGGGCTGGCATTCGCCCGTCCGACATTCGTTGGGCGCGGTCATGCTGGCAGCGGGCCGGCCCGGCGACGCCGAGCAGGTCTATCGCGCGGAATTGCAGCGCAATCCGCTGAACGGCTGGTCACTGAAGGGCCTCGCGCTGGCGCTGCGGCAACAGCAGCGAGTCGATGAAGCAATCGCCGTCGAAAAGCAGTTCCAGGCCGCCTGGCAGCACTCCGACGTGCAACTGGTCGCTTCGCGTTTCTAGCCGCGCCGCGGGTTCTGGCCGACTGCCTGCGGACTGGCGTACGCGCGTCCTGCTAGGATTGCGGGGTTAACCGGACTTCCGGCTCCGCAAGAGCGAACCATGGCCACAGCCAAGCGCAAGCAAGCCCCGCGATCCCCGGGTCCGGGTGATGACGAAGATCCGCCGCTGACCCCGGCACAACGGCGCGCGCTGGAGCGACACGTCAAGGACGTGGAAGACCGGACCCGCTACCTGCTGGTCAGCGCGACGCTGCCTGGAATCTCGCTGTACTACATGGTCCAGGACGACTCGTGGTCCTTCGACGACCCGACGACGGCAACGCTGTTCAAGCGACGTCCCGCTGCCAGGGCGATCCAGGCACTGCTGCGTCCAGGGGTGTACGTCGTGCCGTGCGAAATCGATGATCGTGGCCGGCTGGTGCTGAGTTCGATTGCCGACCGCAAGGTGGGCAAGATCCGCCTTGCCGTGCAGCCTTCGTGGCGGAAGAAGCGGGCGGCTCGCCGCTAGAACCCCTCGAGCGTTTCGCTCACCAGGCTCAGGCGACGCTGGATCTCTTCCTCGCGAGCGTCGTCGATGACGAGCATGACGTCGTCCGGATCGACGATGGTCTCATCGCGCGCAAAGACGCCCGTCAGCTCCGTCTCCGGCTTCAGTTCGCCTTGCTCGAACAGCGACCACATTTCTCTCGCGTACTCGGTGACCAGCAGCTCCGGCGCGAAGCGTCCGAGCGTGGTGCGCAGGTTGTTGACGTCACGCTCGAGCATCGCCAGCGCAGCGTTGTTGCCCGCGGCATTGACGACCTGCGGCAGGTCGATGATCACCGGACCATCGGGCGCCACCAGCACGTTGAATTCAGACAGGTCGCCGTGGATGAGGCCCACGCACAGCATCCGCACGACCTGCCGGATCAGGAAGCGGTGGTACTCACGGGCAGTCTCGGCCGAAAGCTCGACCTCGCCAAGACGAGGCGCCGGATTCCCGTCCACGTCCGCGACGAGTTCCATCAGCAGGACGCCATCGAAATAACCGTAGGGCCGCGGCACGCGCACGTCGGCGGCGATCAGCTGATACAGCGCATCCACCTCGGCGTTCTTCCACGCGGCTTCCTGCTCCGCACGCCCGAACGACGTGCTCTTGCTCATGGCGCGAGCCTGGCGGCTGCCGCGAACCTTGCGGCCTTCCTGGTACTGGGCGCGCTTCTGGAAGCTGCGCTGCGCCATGTTGCGGTAGACCTTGGCGCACCGCGTTTCAGTCCGTGAGCGCACCAGGTAGACGGTTGCCTCCTTGCCGCTTTTCAGCGAACGGAGGACTTCGTCGATGACGCCGTCGTCGACCAGGGGCTGCAGCTCGATGGGGGTTTTCATTGGCGCGGGGATCATACCGATGTTGCACGAAGAGATGTTGGACACCCCCGATCACGGTAACGGTGGGAGCGCGCCGAATGCCGGTCATTCCCAGGGTGCCGGGTCCGGCGGGTACATCAGCTGAACGGTCACTTGTCCTGACTGACTTTCGTCGCCGCCTTGCCCGCGGCGAGCAGCACGGGGTCCCACACGGGTGAAAATGGCGGTGCGTACGACAGGTCCATGCCGCCCATTTCCGCGACGGTCATGTTGTTCCACAGCGCGGTGGCGAGGACATCGATGCGTTTGCCCGAACCTTCACCACCGACGATCTGGGCGCCCAGGAGCCGGCCCGTTCCGCGCTCAGCCACGATCTTGATCTTCATCGGCTCTGCACCCGGGTAGTAGCTCGCGCGGCTCGCGGACTCCGTGATCACACCGATGGCTTCGTAACCAGCGGCTACAGCTTCCCGTGCGGTGATCCCCGTGCAGGCAATCTCGACTCCCTGGAACCGGGTGACTGCCGTACCGAGCACGCCACCGAATACGGCCTGGCCGCCAGCGATGTTGGTACCGGCAATGCGGCCCTGCTTGTTGGCATGCGTGCCCAGCGCGATGACGACGGAGCGACCCGTGACACGATGCCGGGACTCGACGCAGTCTCCGGCGGCCCACACGTGTGGCGTGTCCGTGCGCAGCTGGTCATCGACGGTGATGCCACCGGCCTTGCCCACGCCAATGCCTGCCGCTCGTGCCAGTTCCGCATTGGGACGCACACCGAGCCCGATTACCACCAGGTCGGCCGGGAAGCTCTCCGTCGCGGTAGTCACGGCGGTGACGCGTCCCTCCGCCGTCGCGAAACCGGTCACTGCAGTGGCAAGCCGGAGGTCGATCCCCGCGGCACGCATCGCGTCCGTGACACTGCCGGCCATGTCGGCGTCCAGTACGGCCCCCATGGGCGTGTCGAGCCGCTCGATGACCGTGACTGCCATGCCGCGCGCCAGCAGGTTCTCCGCGACTTCGAGTCCGATGTACCCGGCGCCGACAACCACGGCGCGCCGTGCACCTTCGGCGAGGCGTCGCTCCAGGTCCGCCGCGTCGTCGAGCGTGCGCAACTGCAGCACTCCGGATGCGTCGACGCCGGGCCATGGGGGTTTGATTCCCGACGCGCCCGTAGCCAGGACAAGTTCGTCATACGGTTCGACCGTGTCGCCGCCGGTGTCGAGGTTGCGGACGGTGACGGTCTGTTGCGCACAGTTCACGGCAATGGCCTCGTGACGGATCCGAACGTCGATGCCATTGGCGCGATGCTGGTCCGGTGTACGCGCGACGAGCCGGTCCGGTGCCTGTACCAACCCACCGACCAGGTAGGGGAGGCCGCAGGCTGCATAGGACGTTCGCGACGAGCGCTCGAAAGCCACGATCTGCAGCGTATCTGAGGAGGACATGCGTCGCGCCTGTGACGCTGCGGACATGCCTGCGGCATCACCACCGATCACGACCAGTCGTCGCGCCATCTGCCATTCTCCCGTGCCGCGATCCCACGGACCTGTTGTCGCCGGCCTGGCCCATCCTGCATCGGAATCCGGCCCGCGTCAGCTAGCATTGTCGGCCAGCACGCACGCAATATGCGTGCGCTGACGTACAGACGCGCGGACGGGCGTTTTCCACCATCCACCGGACACATGGCTGATTCAGCAGGAGCTCTCGATGAATGAAAAGACCGCCAGCGTGCACTGGGAAGGCCAGGGCAAACAGGGCAAGGGAACCATCAGCACCGAAACCGGCGCGCTCAAGAACTATCCGTACGGGTTCGCGAGCCGCTTCGAGGACGACCGTCGCGGCAGCAATCCCGAGGAGATCCTGGGTGCCGCACACGCAGCGTGCTTCACGATGGCGTTTTCGTTCGCCTGTGACCGGGCCGGCCTGGCCACCCAGGCCGTGGACACCCAGGCCAGCGTGCGCCTGGTCAAAGACGGCGACGGCTTCGTCATCGACCGGATCGCATTGACGATGCACGCCACCGTGCCTGGCATCAGTGAAGCGACGTTCCAGGAAATCGCGCATGCCGCCAAGCGGGAGTGTCCGCTCTCGAAGGCCTTGGCGAGCGTTCCCGAAATCACGCTGCAGGCAACGTTGCGGGCGGTATAGGCCGGTCCTGCGCACGGCTCGGGTGCGCCGGCCGGCCCGCCCGAATCGGGCGGCTACTTGCCGTCGCGATCGGTATCCCAGGGCGCAACACGTTCGATGAAGTCGCTGACACGCTGCCACGCGTCGTGGGTAGCATGCCGGGCCTTGTCCCAGGACAAGCTGGATGTGCCCTTGAAGCTGTCCCACTCCTGCATCAGTTGGGACTCTGCATTCTCGAACGTGCGGCCTGGGTATTTCGTGTGGGCGTCGGCGCCATAGCGATAGGCTGGCCGATACTCGATGAACGGCGTGCCTGCAGGCACATAGGGCCGCGTCGAGTAATTCTGGCGCCAGAACGCCTCCTCGGCATTGGTATCGATTCGTCCCATGGTGTCTTGTTCCATTGTCATCTCTCCGGTGAGGTGGAAGTCCCGGCGCAGTCACATGCAGGCGGACAACCTTGCATGTTGAGGCGCGACCGAGGGACTATCGGAGCAGTTGCCGGGCTTTGTCCGTGCGGTAAGGGACGGAGCGAAACGCTAAAGGAGGTCGGTTCGCTGTGACCGATCCAGGGGGAATGATCCGATGACCGGCTTGTTCGCCCGTGCCGCTGCGTTGCTGCTCGCATTGAGCTGCAGCCACGCCTGTACTCGCCCACGAGAAAACACCACCGCCCGAGGCGGTCGTGGGTGAACTCGGCGAGACGAACTTTCCGAACTCCGGTGCGGCGGCGGCCCAGCCCGATTTCATGCGCGGCCTGTTGCTGCTGCACAGCTTCGAGTTCGACGCGGCACGCAAGGCTTTCCGTGCTGCGCAGTCGAAGGATCCAGGCTTCGCGATGGCGTACTGGGGCGAGGCACTCAGCTACAACATGCCGATCTGGGACGAGCAGGACCTCGCCGCCGCACGCGCAGCTTTGCAGCGACTCGGCTCGACTCGCACGGATCGAATGGCCAAGGCGCCGACCGAGCGCGAGCGGGGCTACCTGGCCGCGGTCGAGGCGCTGTATGGCGATGGCACGAAGGCCGAGCGGGATGCCAGCTTCAATCGGGCGCTGGCAGAACTGGCAGGCCGGTTTCCCGACGACCAGGACGCACGCTCGTTCCTTGCCCTGTCATGGCTCGGCCTGACGGGCAGCACTCGCGACACGGCCAACTACATGCGTGCGGCGGCAGAGGCCGAAGCCGTTTACGAGACCAACCCCCGGCATCCGGGCGCGCTGCACTACCTCATTCACGCCTACGACGATCCGGTGCACGCGCCGTTGGGCCTGCGAGCGGCCCGCCGTTACGGCAGGATTGCACCGGCCGCCGCGCACGCACAGCACATGCCGTCGCACATCTTCTTCGCCCTGGGGATGTGGGACGACGCGATCGAGGCCAACATTGCTTCTCTCGCGACGGCACGCAACAAGGGTGAGGGCGGCTATCACGCCCTGGAATGGCTCGAATACGCGTACCTGCAGCAGGGCAAGCGCGAGGAGGCAGCGAAGCTCCTGAAGGTCGTCGAAGACGACATTGCAAAGCAACCGACGCCGGCAAACCGTGCAAGCCTGGCCTACGACCGTGCGATGTGGATCGTCGAGACCGGCAGCACCGATCCGGTCACGTGGGCCGATGTCGACGAATCTGGCATCAAGGCGACGTATCCCTTCGCCGCTTACGATTTTGCTCGCGGCGTGGTGGCAGCCCGGACTGGCGACATTGCAGCCGCTGAGGCGCTGCTGCAACGGCTCAAGACACGAACCGAAGCGGCAGGGAAAAACGCGGTGGGAGTGGTCGCGAGCCGCTATGACAGCGTCACGCCGGGGGAACTCGCGCACGGCGGAATTCTTGCCACTGCACTCGAAGGAGCGATTCGGTTCGCCCAGGGCCAGCAGGAGGCCGGACTCCAGCTCGTGCGAGACGCAGTCGCACGGTCCGGTGCGATGGCGTTCGAGTACGGGCCGCCGTATTCGGCGAAGCCCCTCGACGAACTGCTCGGCGACCTGTTGCTGGCGGCAGGGAAATCGGCGGAGGCCGCAAGCGCGTACGAGAAAACGCTCGTCACGCACCCGAACCGCAGGCTGGCGGTGGCAGGCCTGGCAGCGGCCAAGGGCGCGAAGTAGCGGGCGTCGCCCGGTCCGTCACCCGGACTCTTGCCGCGACGATCAAAAGCTGCCGCTGGCGCCGCCACCGCCGAATCGTCCCTCGCCTGCAACGACGGCTGGCTCGGTGCGCGTGGGTTCCGGGGCCGAGTGCTGCGCGAGCACTGCAACGCTGGCGGTTTGCAGCAGGTCGAACGGTCCCTCACGCTGACTCAGCGACACCGAAGTCACGCCGTTGCGCGGTTGCCGAAGGTAACGGTCCAACGTTACGCCCGCCACCAGCGCGAGGAGTCCGTAGAGGATGAGCCAGGCCTCGGTGGCGAGTGCGGTGGCAAGGCGCAGTTCGACCGCGAGACAGGCAACGCAACCCATGAAGCCAATCAGCGGCGCGTGGCGGCGCCGGCGCAGGCCGGCAAGCAGCATCGCGGCTGCAAGCGCGAGCAGCAGCACCACCGTGGCGAGCCGGTCCGAGCCGGGGCCGGCTGGCGCGCCCAGGGCCTCGTAGGCGTTCCAGGGCGCACGTTGCACGTAGGTGGCTACCGGCAGCGTCGCGACCAGCCAGTCGAGCATGCGGTCGTGCGACGGCCGGCGATAGTCCCGCGCACCCAGCACGAGCGCAAGCGCTGCGAGCGAGCAGCCGAAGATGAACGTCGTCAGTTCATTGCCCATGACCAGATCGAGCGCATGTGCGGCCGCCGTCGAATCCGTCCAGTAGACGAACGCGAGCACTGCGCAAGTCGTCACGAAGGGGTTCAGCAGGCGCAGACCAGCGATGCCCACCGTCGCGACCAGCACCAGTGTTTCCGCCGAGCCGCTGGCGAAATCGGGACCCGACTTGAACAGCGTCGTGATCCAGAGACCGACCATCAAGTACCCGGCGACGCCGAGGCCTTCCTCGATGCCGGACGCGTGCATTCGCTTGGCAATGGTGAGCCACTCGGCAACGAGTATGACGATGAGTCCCGCGATGAGCAGCGAGGTTTCACTGGCGAGACCGATGATCCCGAGCAGCAGGGCTGCTGCAACGAGACCGAGCACGAAGAGCGCGATACGCGCCAGCAGGCCGGTGGCGCGCCAGCCGCCGGTACGCTCGGCCAGGGCGGAGGGCGGGACCGTCGCCCCAAGCTCGGACGCAACCTCGAGCCAACGCTCATCGTCGGGTGACGGACGCCAGCGGCTATTCATGCTGCGGGTTCCCGCAAGCGACGGCGAAGTTGCCACAGCGTGGTCGCCGCGATGCTCACGACGATCAACACGAAAGCCATCGACGTCGTCACGCCATGGATGTGCGGCACGGTCGCAACGCAGAGCCCGACCGCCGCGTACACGATCCCATAGACGAGGTAGGCCTCGCGGCCCGTATCGAGTCCGCGCCGGACCGACGCATAGGCGAGCACCAACAGCAGTGGCAATCCGGCCGCGAGCCACGGCCATGCGATGCACCACGCGATCGCGCCCCAGAACGCCAGGTTCGCCGCGAAATGGTCGAACACGTCGCTGAAGGTCGTGTGCGGTCGCGTGCGTCGATCTGCATAGCGACAACCTGCGATGACCGCGGCGCAAGCGAGGGCGCGCGCGCCGAGTTCTGGAGTCGAGTGCGAAAAATGCAGCGCATCGCCGAGGGCACCGCCGACGCCGAACCAGCCGGCCAGTGCGGCAAGTGCCGCCGCGAGCACGAGCGGCGAGGCGAATGTGTACGCGATGACCGCGTGCACGACGGCCAGCAGCAACAGGTGCCAGGACCACCAGGGGCCGAGCAGGGCGAACTGACGCTCGGCGTACGCGAGGTCTGCGCTCCAAAGGAAAGCGGCGAGCAGCAACAGGTATTCGCCCGCGACGGTGACTGCGCGGCCCGCAATCCTTGCGCGCACCGCGGGCACGGCGCAGGTGGCTGCAGCTAGCGCAACGACCAGCACAATCGCCAGCGGACCGATCCGATCGAGATTGCGCGCCAGGATGATGCCCACGCCGCCCATCACCAGCAGCACGCCCGCGTACAAAGTTGCACGCAACTCGACATGCACGGAGAACGGCTCCCTGCGATCGCGAGCCAGGGCGCGGGCGGTCGTAGCGTCGTCGATCAGGCCTTCGGCGTGTAGCGCCCGTAGTTCCGGTGTGAGCGTATGCACGGGCCGACTGTATAGTCGGCGGGTCCGCCGGTCCAGACAGTCACCGTGCGATCAATCGAACGGCCATGGCAGCCGTCGCGGCGGCTTGCTCTCGTTCGATTCCTGCACTGGCTCGCGCGATCCCTCGACGACCTTCTGCGGCATTCGCCGCTCCGCCTCGCGCCACCACGGCGACACCCGCTCGACGTGCGCTGGCTCCACCGGCTCGCCAAGGCGCGGCATGACCAGCGGCACCCCACGCCTCGCACCTTGTGCCAACAGGGTCTCGGCTGGCTCATCCCACTCGTGCATGGCGAGACTGAACGTTCCCCAATGCACTGGCAGGAAAGCACTCCGGCCGAGCAGGGCCCAGGCCTCGAGTGCATTCTCCGGGCCCAGGTGAATATGCCCCCACGCAGGATGAAACGCGCCGACCTCGAGCATCACGAGGTCGAAGGGACCCAGGCGGCGCAGGATCTCGGCGTATTCCGTCGTCAGTCCGGTATCGCCACTGAAGAACACCGAGTGCTTCCGCGAGCGGATGACCAGCGACGACCACAGCGTGGAGTTGCGATCACGCAGGCCGCGCCCGGAGAAGTGTTGCGATGGGGCAGCGGTCACCGTCAGGCCCACCTTCGGCAGCGCGTACGACTCCCACCAGTCGAGTTCGACGATGCGATGGGTCGGCACGCCCCAGGCCTCGAGGCGCGCACCGACGCCGAGCGACGTAATGAAAGGCACGTCGCGTTTTGCCAGCGCGCGGATCGTCGAGTAGTCCAGGTGGTCGTAGTGATCGTGCGAGATCACGACTGCATCGAGGGCGGGCAGGGCACGGATCGGGAGGGGGACGGGCTGAAACCGCTTTGGGCCGGCCCACTGCGAGGGCGAGGCACGTAAGCCCCACACCGGGTCGGTCAGCACGCGCAGCCCGTCGATCTCGATCAGTACCGTGGAATGCCCGAGCCAGGTTGTTCGCAGACCACTTTGCGGTTTCCTGGACCAGCCCGGAGTCGGATCAATCGACGGCAGCGGCCCAAGCGGGACGCGCCGACCACCGGCAAACAGGAAGTCGCGGACGGTGGGCATGGCGACATCGGTGCGCAGCAATCGCGGCAACACCGGATGCACGTTGCGGAAGGTACCGCCATGCCACAGCGGTGATGCTTGGGTTCGTTCCTGTCTTAACCCGCTGGACTGGCTGCCCTTATTGGCCAGTGTCACTTGCCGTCGGTAGGTCCGGGCGGGGGCAGGCCATCGTCCTTCTTCTCCTGGCGACGCTGCTGCTTTTCATCGCGCTTTTTCTTGGCGGCCTGTTCGCGCTGTTGCTTCTGCTGTGAGTAATTCGGGGGTCTGGCCATGAAATCGTAGTCCTCAGCGGTGATGGAGGTGCAGGGTAACGGCCGAAAGTGCCAGCGTCAAAAGCTGCGGACCGCATCACATATTAGCGTGCGCGACGCGCCAGAGGTTGTCTCGGCAGGCGTGCCGCGTTTAAGTACGGCCATCGTATTCGTGGGTGAGCGTGTGGCATTCATTATCGTCGCTGCAGGACCGATGACCGCCTGCCGGATGCGGACGATCGGGGCCGGTCGGGCGTTTTCCTGCGTTTTGCTGGTCACCGTCGTGCTGGCGAGTGGCTGCATCACCCTCGGCTACCGCCTGGCGCAGGCCACCGTGAGCGAGAGAACCTCTGCAACGATGATCGGTGCCAGCGGCTCGCTTGACCCGGCGCACCCGGATGGCCGGCTCGTCGTCGACAGAATCGGCGACCTGTCCGGTCGGCTGATCCGACTGGAGATCGAAGCCGCGGCGCTCGCCAAGCGACTCGGCATCTCACCGTCGAAGCCCCCCGTCGTAGCTGCAGACACGCGAGACGCTGGCGGAAGCCAGCCTCGAGGCGGGCCATTGTTGCCGCTGGAGGGCAACGCCTCGATGTCGCCTGCATTCGCGAGTCGTCCGAACGGCGACATTGGGATGGGTCTTTCGCACATGGAAGCCGAAATCGACCTGCTGCAGGCTGCGCTCGATCGCCTTGCTGACGTGCAGGCCGACCGCGACCTTGCGACGATGGCCTACCCGAATCGAGTCCCGGTGCCGGGGCGAATGCCGACGATCACCTCGGGCTTCGGTGTTCGCCACGATCCATTCACCGGACGACTCGCGCGGCACATGGGCCTGGACATCCCGGCGGCGTACGGCACGGCGATCCTGGCGAGCGGCGGGGGCCGCGTGCTCTCGGCCGGCTCTCGGGGACCGTATGGCAAGGCCATCGTCATTGATCACGGCAATGGACTGCAGACACTCTACGGTCATTGCTCGACCCTCTACGTACGTGCAGGTGAACTCGTGATGCCCCGGCAGAAGATTGCTGCCGTTGGCTCGACCGGCCGCTCGACCGGGCCGCACCTGCATTTCGAAGTCATACGCAATGGCGCGCGTGTCGCCCCGGGTCAGGTGCTGGCCAGTGTCCTGGCAAAGGATTCGAATTGACGCGTTCCAGCATGCGATCGCGAACGACCCGGCTCGCGACCGCTCGCCTGGAACTGCGTGACGATCGTCGCCTCACCAGGGCACTGCCGCTGGCCGCCGTGACTGTCCTGGCCATCCTGTCGATCCTGATCGGCAGCCAGGTTTACGTGGACGGCCGCGAGTCCGGAACTGAGCAGGCCGGGCTGCGGCGGGAGAATGCGACGCTGCGGGCAGATCTGGCGCGTGCCAGGGCCGAACTGGGGCTGGAACGCTCGACCCACGCTGCGCTGGTTCGACAGGTTGCAGAGTTGAACGAGGAGAAGACTCAACTCGAGAGCCGCCTGGAATTCTTCAATGCACAAAGCGGACGGACGGGCAGGGCACCCTGACCTTCCTTGTTCGCGTGGATACCTTTCATTCGAGGACGACTTCATGTTTCGCAGAAAGACTGACCGGCCTGCCATCGACGTGTCGCGATTGTCGAGCCTGATCGCGACCGGTGTCGAAATCGCAGGAGACGTCATCGTCACGGACGGAGTGCGCATCGACGGCCAGGTCGTCGGCAATGTCCTGTCGAAGCCGGATACGCTGGGACTGCTGGTGCTGAGCGAGCACGGACGCATCGAGGGCAACGTCCGCGTGCACGATGCCGTGATCAACGGCACCATCTGCGGCGATGTCGAGGTTGAGAATTTCATCGAGTTGCAGGCGAATGCGCGCATCACCGGCGCGATCCGGTACCGGACCCTGCAGATGACCTGCGGCGCGCGCGTCGACGGTGCCATGGGGTGCGTGATTGAACCTGCCGGGAAGGCCAGCGCGACGACGCCGAGCAACGTGGTCAGCTTGTCGAAGGTGGCGGAGGCCTAGGCCCGAAATACTCCGCTCAGGTGTTCGAGGCTTGAAAGATGCTCCCGATGGCTCGATCCAGCGCGGCATTGAATTCGGCGTCTGGTTGCTGGGCGGTCAGTCCTTCGGTCAGTGCGCGTGAGAAGCTGGCGACCATGTTGTGCTGGCGAGCCAGGCGGGTATTTGCTTCGTCGCGTGAATAGCCGCCCGAAAGCGCCACGACCTTCAGCACGCGCGGGTGGGCGATGCATTCGGCGTAGAGATTGTCCTGTTCCGGCAGCGTCAACTTGAGCATCACTTGCTGGCCGGGTGGCAGCGCATCGAGCCGGGCGATGATCGCGGTCTTCAGCAAGTCTTCGGCCGCGCGCTTTTCCGGGCAATGGATGTCGACTTCGGGCTCGATGATCGGCACGAGACCCGCCGCAGTGATGCGTCCCGCAACCTCGAACTGCTGGTCCACCACGGCAGCGATCCCGGCCGGGTTGGCCTGCTTGATCACGGACCGCATCTTGGTGCCGAAAATGCCCTTGGCCTTGGCGCGCGGCAGGAGTTGATCGAGGCCCGGCATGGGCTTCATGCATTGCACGCCGTTCGCTTCGGCGTCGAGGCCCTGGTCGACCTTCAGGACCGGGACGATCTGCTTGACCTCCCACAGGTACTGCGCCGTCGGCCGACCGAGAACGTCGCGGTCCATGGTGTCCTCGAACAGGATGGCTGCCAGGATCCGGTCACCATTGAAGCTGGGGCTGGTCACGATGCGCGTACGCATCGCGTGAACGAGATCCATCATCTCGGTGTCACTGGACCAACTGCCCTCCGGAATCCCGTACAGGCGCAACGCCTTGGGTGTGCTGCCGCCGCTCTGGTCAAGCGCTGCAATGAATCCGGGTTGCGTGCGGACCTTGGTCTTCTGCTGTTCGAAGGTGGTCATGACGGACCTCGCGCCAGTGCTGAAATGCGTTTCCAACCCATGGTAGGCCTGTAGATCGCGCGAGGGAACCAGCAGGCGTCAGCGTGCGTTGACAGCGTCGTTCCCAACATGCCATATTGAATTGAATTCACTTTAGGCAAGACATGACACAGCCACCGGAACGCGCCGAGTTGAGTCGCGCACGAATCATCGACGCTGCCCGCCAGGTATTGGTCGAGGGTGGCGGCGACTTCGAGTTGGTGGACCTCGCACGGCGTGCAGGCGTGTCCGTCGGGCTGCCATACCATCGCTTCGGGTCCAAGGCCGGGGTGATGGGGGCGGTCGTCACCGGGTTCTACGACGGGATTCGACGCGCGATCGACCTCAGGGATTTCGCGGACCTCGACTGGAGTGTCCGCGAACGCGAGCGTTTGCGCCGGCTCGTCGACTATCTCTATGGCGATCCGCTTGCAGCCGTGATCATCTCGTCCCTCGGTCGGGAACCCGAAGTTGGTGTGCTCGAAGCCAACCTCTGGAGCGAGACGATCGAAGCCGCTGCGCGCAACCTGGCCAACGCACAGAAGCGAGGCCAGGTGGCGCCGGACCTCGAGCCCGCGCTGGCGGCCGCGATGATCTGCGGTGGCGTGCGGCACGCCGTAGGCCTGGCCCTGCGCACCAAGCCGCGCCGATCGCGCAGCACGCTGGTCGCCGAGATCTGGACCTTCGTCGCAAACGCGTTGCGCCTCGAGGCGCAGCACTCCGATCAACAGGTGGGCGCCAGGCGCGCCGCCTCGAGACGCGCTGGCAAACTGGACGCGTCGCGTCCCCGCAAGACTGGAAGGGTAAAGCCATGACGAAGTCGCGAACGGCAGTGATCATTGGAGCCGGTATCGGCGGCATGTGTGCGGGTGCGCTGCTCGCACGTCGCGGCTGGCAGGTGACGGTCGTCGAGCGTATCGATCAGCTGGGCGGACGGGCGCGGACACAGAACGTCGGCGGCTACGGGCTGCCACGCGGGGCCGTGGCGTTCCAATTGACCGGTGCGCTGCCCAAGATCTGCAAAGAAGTCGGTGCCGAGTTCGAGGTCCGCCCGGTCAGCGAGACCTGGTTCTGGATCAAGGGCGACGAGCAGTTCGTGCAGCTGCCAGGACGCGGGGGCATCAAGAAGATGCTCGAAATGTTCTCGCGCGTGCACGGCGGCGACAAGGCCGGTGCGATGGCGCAAGTCGGGTTGCAGCTGGCGATGGCGCGCGTCGGCGCGGCCTTCAAGGATCCGCTCGCCATCAAGGAAGGCGAGGACGGCCCTACGTTCCGGGAATGGTTGCAGCAGCACACCGACAACGCCGAGTTGCTCGGCCTGTTCCACGCGATCACGTCCGCGGTGTCGGCTGTAAACGACTTCGAGTACCCCGCGCGGCACTGGTTCGCGCACTTCTCATCAAAAGCGCTCGATGCGCGCGTGGACGAGTTCGGCCTCGTGGCCGGTGGCTACCAGGCCGTGGCCAGCGCGCTCGGCGACGTCATTCGCGAGTGTGGCGGGCAAGTGCGACTTTCGACACCCGTACAGCGCATCCTCGCCGCGAATGGCCGCGCCACGGGCGTCGAAGTCACCGGCAAGGATGGCCGGACGGAAGTCATTTCCGCCGACGTCGTCATCAGCAACGCGGGTCCTTCCGGCACGCTCGCGCTGGCCGGCGACGCGACGGTCGGCACCGACTATGCGGACTTCATCCGCCGGCGCGTTCGGCCCACACCCATCGTGCTGACCTACGTGGTCTCCGACGAGCCGCTGTTCCCGCATCGTGCATCGTTCCTCGCGGCAGGTTTGCAGCGCATCGTCACCGGCGTGCCGCTGACCAACATCTGCCCGGAGTGGGCGCCGGACGGCCGCCACATCGTGAGCTTTTACGGCACGCCGAAAAGCTGCCTGGCGAAGATGGACCTGGCGGACGAGCGCCGCGCCAACATCGAGGACGTGTACTCGCTGTTCCCAGACCTCGAGGCCCGCGGCGGGCGCGTGCTCGACGTGCAATTGCGCGACATCGACGACCCGGACGTCGTCGCCCGTTCCTGGCCCGGCTACCAGGTTCCGGTCGAGACACCGCTGCCGAACCTTTACAACGTCGGCGATGCCTGCGCACCGGACGGATTCATCGCCACCCCGGCGGCCGCAATGAGCGCGCGACTCGCCGTCGAGCGCATCGTGGCCAACGGCTGAGTCGATTCTTTACCAAACACACCTGAGGGGATCACCATGGGACAAGCCTATGACGCGGTGCAGCGCTACATCGACGCGATGAAGCGCAAGGACCTGGAGGCTTCGCTGGACGCCTTCTGCGACGACGCCGTGTACTACCTGCACGTGGGTACGCGACCGTTCGACGGCAAGGAGTTCATGCGCAAGCGCATCGACATCCTGTGGCCGCACCAGGTCCGCAGCCGCTGGCGCATCGTCAACTGGCTCGAGGACGACGAGAAGATCCTGTTCGAAGGGGTCGACGAGTACGATCAGCCGGACGGCACGACGGTCGCGATGCCGTACATGGGTATCTACCAGATCAAGGACGGTCGCATCTGGCGGGCACGGGACTACTTCGACATGCCGGGCTACCTTGCGATGACCAAGGGCGATGCAAACCCGTGGCTGCTGAAGGTTGTCGAGACCATGACCGAACGTCCCTGATCGGCGCCGGCACCCGGCGTGATCCTGGATCATCCTGCGGACATCGAGCGCTGGCGCGAGGCGGGCTGGTGGGGCACGACCACCGTCGATGACCTGTTTCGCGCGTGCGTTGCGGCGCATCCCCATCGGCTCGCGCTGGTCGATGCCCCGAATCGCGCGTCCTTTGCGCTCGGCACCCCGCACCGGCTTACGTTCGCCGACGCCGACGCCTATGTCGATCGGCTGGCCGCGACCCTGTTCCATGCCGGCGTGCGCAAAGACGGAGTCGTGCTCGTCCAGTTACCGAACATCGTCGAGATCGCGCTGGCATTCCTGGCTTGTGCCCGCCTCGGGGCGATCGTCTCGCCAATCATGCTGGCATACGGCGAGCGTGATGTGCGACGCATCGTCGCGCACCTCGAACCGGCGGCGATTCTCACACTGGCTGAGTTCAAGCAGAACCAGCCCGCACGGGCGGCAGCGCTTGTCGTCGATGCCCGGGTTGACGGCGGGGGCGGCAGACGGATCCCAGTGCTGGCGTTCGGCGAGGGCGACGCGCCGAACGTGGCTTACATCGCCGGGCTCGAGCAATTGCCAGGCGACGTGACGACGCTCAGGCGCTACCTGGGGTCGATCGCCATCGACGCCAACGAGATCGTGACAATGCACTGGACCTCCGGCACCACCGGCGATCCGAAGTGCGTGCCGCGCAGCCACAACACCTGGCACGCGACGGGCGGGTGTTGCACGGATTCCGGGGGACTGCAGCCGGGCGAACGCATCCTGGCGCCGATGCAGATGGTGCACACCGCCGGGTTCAGCGGCCTGCTGATGCCGTGGCTCGAGACGCAGGGCATGCTTGCGTTGCATCACCCGTTCGACATGGGCGTGTTCCTCGACCAGCTCGAGGCGGAGCGCATCAACCACACGGTGATGGCGCCCTCGATGCTGAATGCACTGCTGAAGGCGAACACGCTCGATAACCGCGACGTGAGCTCGATTCGCAGCATCCTGTGCGGTTCGGCGCCGCTCGATCCGTGGATGATCACCGGGTTCAAGGAGCGCTACGGCATCGAGATCGTCAACGCGTTCGGGTCCACCGAGGGCATGACGTTCATGTCGGGACCGACGATCACCGCCGATCCGTACCGGCGCGCGCGCTACTACCCGCGCTTCCGCGGCCGCACCGGACCTGGCGCGACCGTGTCGAACTGGGGCCTGCGGATTGCGCCGGTTGTTGAAACGCGGCTACGGGACCTCGAGACCGGTGCCGAGATCAACGAACCGAAGCAACCGGGTGAACTGTTGTTTCGCAGTCCCGCCCTGTTCCCCGGCTATTGGACCGCGGAGCACGACCTCGACCGGCGCGACTTCGATGCGGACGGCTTCTTCCGGGCGGGGGAAATTTTCGAGATCGCGGGGGAGGGCGAAGACGCTTCCTTCTACCACTACATCGACCGGCTGAAGGACGTCATCAACCGGGGCGGCGTAAAGATTCCGGTGGGCGAACTCGAGGCCGCAATCCAGGATCACCCAAGCGTCAGTGAGGCCGTGGCGATCGGCTATCCGGACGAGCAGCTGGGCGAACGCATTTGCGCCGTGGTGGCGCTGCGACCAGGCGCGACGTTGACCCTGCAAGCGCTGGTGCAGCACCTGGCTGAGAGCAGCATCCCCCGTTTCATGCTGCCGGAGCGGCTCGAGTTCGTCGACGCATTGCCGCGGAATCCGACCGGCAAGCCGCTCAAACGAGAACTGACACGACAGCTCGCCGGGAAGTGATTTGTCGAACGAGCGCTCCTGCATTGCCCGGCTCAACCCGGGACATCATCACGAGGCTCCGGGGGTTGCGACTCGCCGTCACCGCTGGGCGCGATTTTCGTGGCGGCCCAGCGTCTGAGCTCACGCACTTTGCCCGGTCCAGTCCCAGGCTGACGGATCAGGGTCTCGATGCTGCGCAGGACTGCATCGGCCTCCGACCGAGGCGCGTCCACGCCGTGCGACGCGACACCCCAGAGGTTGATGCGGTGTTCACAGCGCTCGCCGAACCGCAGCACGGCGTGAAACCAGCGTGGTCGCCGCCAGTTGCCGAGCAGCAGATCCACACCCGCCGCCGCCAGCGACACCGGGATCAACGTGATGTCCAGCACAGCCTCCATGCCCAGCTTGATCTGGAACACCAGGACATCGCGCACGAGTCGCCAGCGCGTACCGTCGTCGGAATGATCGTTCATCGCCGTCCTCTGCTTGCGGTCGTCAGCGGCGTGGGCTCGGTCCAAAGCCACACGCGCGGATTGTACGCGACGAATCGACAGGCGCAGCTGGTGAGGCCTGACGCCCATATTGCAGGGCGCGTGGACGGGGAGGTGGGGCCACCGATTGATTGCGCGGGCTTTGCGCGTCCAACCCGAAATGTCCATTTCTGGACGAGGGAGGCTCGCATGAGACTTGGTCGACGTAACGCAATTCGTTCCCGTTTCGCATTTGGCGCCGCTGTGGCCGTCGTGCTGGCCATCACCACGTCGTGGCCAGCATTCGCGGCCACGTCGAGCTGGTCGAGCGAGTCGCCGTTGGCGCAGCCCGTGCAGGGCTCCGTGTACGTCAGGAGCGCCGTCAATGCGGGCGGCGTCGCCGCAGCGGTATGGGACCAGCGCCTGACCGCCAGCACCAGCGACGTGTTTGTCTCCGTGTACACGCCTGGCGCGAACGGCGGTTGGTCAACTGCGAAGCGACTCAACGCAACACCGGTGCTGTATTCGGCGAACGCCGGTGCGGTGGTGGCTCCGTCAGGCGACGTCACCGTGTTCTGGTCGGAGAGCGACCTGCCGTATTACGCCGTCCATCATAACGGTGCCTGGGGGCCGGCCACGGTGATCCCGGCGGATGCGGGCTACGGCATCGTTGCCGGTGCCGGTGCCGACAAGGACGGCTATATCCAATTCGCGATGGCCGCGCGGCGGCCCAACGGTGTCTACAGCGCCTACGACGTTGAGTTCGTCGTCGCGGATCCGCTCGGCAACTGGAGCGCGCCGATTCCTCTCACCAGTACACCCGGCGCGTATCCTGCCTTCATGATGAACAGCAGCGGCCAGGGTTTGCTGGTCGCCGGCTATCGGGCGTTTCGCTCGACAAGCACCGGCGTGTGGAATCGGGTGCCGCTGACGATTCCGTCGCTGGCGGGGCAGACCTATGCGACCGATGTCGCCATGGACGCCGCAGGCAATGGCTATTTCGTGCTCTACAATCGCTATGGAGGGGCGAACATCACGACCTCGACACCGACATCCGCGTGGACCAAGTTGCGGCGCGTGAGGAAGTTCGAAGTCATGGGGAGTTCGATCTACGTGACGGCCTCGAGCGCCGGCCACGCGATGATCTACGGCGTGGACTACACGACGGGCAAGCTGCGAGCGAGCGTCACGACGACGAAGGGCAGCACCTGGGGTGCGCTTACCAACATCGGACTCATCAACGGTGACGCGCGGGCCGCGGGCAGCGAAACTGGGTTGTACGCGATCGCCTGGGACGGAAAGGTGACGGCCGGCAGCGGCGAAGGAACTGGCATCACCGCCTGGCTCACGAAGGGCGTGGCGGCGAACCCGTACGTCGGCGACGTAGCGCTCGTTGGTGGGACCGCTGCCACGGTGTGGCTGCGCGCCAACGACGCGACCCTGACTGACTATGTCGTCGTTGCACGCATCGGCATTGTCGGACCGTAAGCCTGGGTTGATCGAGGCGGCGGCGCCTGGGCGTGGTGCGTCGCCTGCTCGACTCGGCGCCGCGCCGCGCATCCGCTCCAGGCTTCCGGATGGCAATGAGGGGCGTTGGAACGAACTGCCTGCGCGAAGTCGTCGCGTCCGCCGCACATCAGCAGCGTGGGCACTGCGATGTCGCCGAGTTCAGGGGTGTGGTCGGCCTCGAACACGCATTCGAACGACGCACGCCACACGCGCGCTGGCAGCTTGAGGCTCTCTGCGACGACGGCATGGAAGTACGCGGTCGATACCGGCTGGGCGAGCGTGCTCAGCTGAAACTCACGCACGAAGTCCGGATCGACCGGATCCGACAGCGTTGCTACGGCCTCCCCAAGCGCAAGCACCGCTGGGTGACGGTGCCACGATGCGCGGGCCCCGACGAGCATGAGCCCGAGGATCCGCGTTGGATGATCGATCGCGAATCGCTGTGCGATCGAGCCGCCCATCGAGTGACCGACGACCATGGCCTTTTCGAGCCCTAAAGCATCCATGAGCGCCGCGACGTCGTCCGCGAAATCCTTCGGGCGGTATCCGGATGCGGGACGGTCCGCGTCGCCATGGCCGCGCTGTGTCACCGCGATGGCGCGCATCCAGTCAGGCAACTCGGGCAGGACGTTCTCAAATGAACGCCAGGAGTCGGAAGTACGTGGAGGAACAGCACCGGCACGCCTGCGCGGCTTCCTTGCTCGACGTAGGGGAGTCGGACTCCATTGGGCAGCACGACAGATTTGCTTGCGGTTTCCATGCTCGAAGTCCGCCGGAGAGCTGATGGAGGGCAAGGTACCCGCGAGGCGTGAATCGGACGTCACGACAGGCGTGAAAAAATGTGGATATCCCAGGGCATTGAGCAGAATCAACGCGGCACAGCGGCGATGGCAGGGGCAGACGGACCCTGGGTCGCCAATGAACGAGAGACATCGGATCAGGCAGCGGCGTTCGCGACCGTGGCAACCCCGAGGTTACGAAAACTCAAGCCCCTTCACCCATCAGTCGTCGCACTCGCCATTGTGGCTGCGACGATAGTTGCCATCCCGGCATTCATCGCGGCCTGCCGGCCGGAAAGACTGCTTGCTGTCCAGGGCTCGCAGTACCTCCCCGAGGCTCTGCCGCAGCGGATAGGTGTCGTTGGTCAGCCAGGGACCGAGCAGGTTCGCGTAGAAGGGGCTGCTCAACACGCCACTCATGCCGCCAGGCAGCGCGGTGTCGCCGTCGATCGAGCCGGGATACATTCCGGGGGTGCCGACGTAGCGTCGATTGGGGCCCGAGCCGAACGTGAACGAGCCCGTGCCGTCCGCTCGCGCACTGTGCGACGAGGCGTCCACGACGCCGAACCCGCCGTCGGTGGCCAGGCCCGGCAGATCAGCGAACGACGGCGGGTATCCAAGTTGCGGGTTCGGAATGCTGAACGGCCCGCCGACCGCCAGGCCGTCGAAGGTGATTCGGTGCAGCCTGCCCCAGCGGTAGTCGGCCTGGTTGGTCGAGCCATGGAATGCGCCGGCAAAGGCTGGTCCGGCGAGCCGGTCCAATGCATCCAGCAGGCTCTTGAGCATGACGTAGTCACGGCGTTGCTCAGGTAGCGGCAGTCCGGCCGCCGCGGCCCAGCCGAAGAAATCGATGGTCGAGAGCCCGATGCCGTTGCGTTCGACGAGGTGACGCAGCGCCTTGATTGCTTCGCCCGAACCGGGGGTCGGGACCCCGAGTTGCGTCAGCGTCAGGTCAACGCCGTTCGCAATCGCCTGGCCGCGCCAGACGGAGTAGATCGTCGCAGCGATGCTGTGCTCGATCTCGGTCGACGAGGGCGGCGAGAACTCGCCGTCGACATCGACCGCGTCGTAGCCGGTCGCAACACCGGTGGGGGTGGTGTAGTTCCATTTCTTGAGCCGACGCACGGCTTCGACGATTCGCGGGTCACCGGCCAGCGCCTTGAGTGCGGCCGGCGCGGACGGCGTGGCGGCGTTGGCTAAGGCGGCGACGATGTAAGGCGTGAAGACCTTGGCGTCGAGCAGCGTCACGTCCGCCTGGATCGCCTTCATGTCGGCCCTGTCGACGAGGCCTTGCGCGAACCTGGCCTTGAGCGCCTCGGTGATGCGACCGGCCCGCGTGCCGAAGTCGAACGAATAGCCGAGGTAGTAGATGCCCTGGCCGCCGACGCGCAGCTGGTTGAGCGGGTCATTGTCGAGGGTCGCGCCGGAGGTGTCGTTATTGGCGTTAACAACGAAGCCGTTCTTCGGATTCACGGTCTGCGGCAATTCGGCTGCCGGCAGCGCGAGGTAACCACTGCCGTTGGTCGGGCCCGGGTTCGGGTCCTTGAGCCATTCGTTGCCGCCCTGGCCGTTGCGGATGAACCAGGGCGGGGAGCCCGTGACCGTATTCTGCTGCAGGTCTTCGCGCAGCGGCACTTCGCTGGTCGTGAAGTAGGCGATGTTGCCGGCGATGTCGCCGTAGATGAAGTTCTGCGAGCCGACATCAAAATACTGCAGTGCCGCCTGGAACTCTTTCAGGTTGCGAGCGTGGTTCAGCAGGCGGAACGTCTCGAGTTCGCGCGTGCCGCTGAAACCCGTGTACTGCACGCTCAGGGCCTTGCCGCCGCCCAGGTCGGCGATGACGGGGCCGTTGTTGCGACGCGGAATCGTCAGCACCACCGCCGGTACCGGGCCCCCCGCGGGGATGGTAACCAGGGTGTCGGGTCCGTTGGCGAGACCGTCGAGCGCGTTGGCCCTGAAGGTCACCGGAATCGGGATGACGTTTTCCATCTGGCCGAGGTACAGCGACGAGAGCCCGCTCGGCGACGCCGGATTCGGCACCAACTGCTCAAGATACGTGTCCGTGACGTCGAAACCCGTGGTGGTCTCCCCCCAGGTGACGAACCTGTTCTGGCCGAGCACCACCCACGGCGTACCGGCGACGCTGCTGCCGATCACGTCGAGTCCGCTGCGCAGGGCGCTCAGGTGGATCTGGTAGAAATTCGGCGGCAGATCGAGACTCAAGTGCGGATCGTTGGCCACGATCGGGCGGCCGTCCTTGGTGCGCGAGCCCGCGACCGCCCATTCATTGCTGCCGATCTGCTGTTCGGTGCGCGCCAGCGTGTTCTTCAGGAAGGGAACCGCATCGAAGCGGTTTCGCAGGTCCCGTAACAAACGCAGCGCGGCCGCGTCGAGTGACACGCCCGCAAGATCGGTCGTCGCAACCGGCGCCGATGTCGTCGTGGCCGACGACTGCAGCGCGGACGACGCGCTGGACTTGGCAAGTCCGCCGAGGAACGGCGCCGAGCCCGTCGCGTCCGGAACGCTGGCTGCCTTGTCGAATGGCGCGGAACGGAACACGTCGCCAAAGAACAGGGCCTGCGCCAACGGGCTTCCGAGCCTGGCGGCGTAGGTCTGGAAGTTCGAAGTGGCGCCGGTGTCGAGGTCGAAAGACAACTGGAAGGCGAGCGCCTTGCCGATGACCGCACAGTCCAGTGCGGTCCAGGGCTCGAACTTCTTGAGTTCCAGCGCCGTGTACTGCAGCGGCAGCGGGTTGCGCTTGACCCAGGCATTGACGCCGTCGGCATAGGCCTGCAGGCCGGCACGTGTGGCCGGGGAATAAGCCGCCAGGGAGCGCTCCGCGCCGCGCTTCAGGCCGATCGTGCGCAGCTCGATGTCGCTCGCCAGCGCACCGGTGCCGAGCAGTTCGGCCAGCGTGCCGCTGGCCTGTCGGCGCAGGACGTCGAGCTGGAACAGGCGGTCCTGTGCCTGCACCCAGCCCTGCAGGAACAGGGCATCGTGTTCGTCCACCGCATAGATGTGCGGCATGCCGTCGACGTCTCGCAGTATTCGCGCGGGGCCGTGCAGTTCCGACAGCGTGATCGCGCCATTGTTGCCGTGCCAGGGCGGTGGGTTACCGCCGCCCGCATGGGCCACCGACAGGATGAAAAACGCGCCAAGCAGTGTCAGCGGTGAGTAACGCATGAGTGTGTTCCTCGAGTCCCGATTCTTGTGGTGCCGCCCATGAAGCACGTCTGCAGGCCTCTTATACGCCAGCGCTGCCGGGGTGGAAATTGTGCGGTGCAATGCAGGAAATCGAACCGCGGCCCCCGGCGGTGAACCTCAGTACGTTCAGCAGGCGCCGCAAGAATCAAACGCTCAGCAAGCTCGAGCGGATCGCACGCGGTCTGTTGCCGTCGAGCGCGCGAAGGATCGGGGCTACGTCGAGCAGCGGTAGCTCAAGTTCTTCCACAGCTTCTCGTTTGCCGACCACCACGATCCCGCGCTACTGTCCGCTGAAGTCGCATGGTTCGCCGACCCCGACGGTAACGTGCTGTCAGTGTCGCAGGCCTGACCGGCGGCGGCGGCAACCCATGTCGAACAGGACTGACAACGACAACAGCCGTGACACGTGAAGATCCTGAGTACCGACCGCCTTCAGCTGCGCCACTTTCAGCCCGAGGACCTGGAACCGCTGTACGCGCTCTATTGCGATCCAGAGGTCAGGAAGTACTTTCCGGACGGAACTCGAACCCATCAGGAAACGAAAGAGGAGCTCGAATGGTTCGAGCGTGGCCACCCCGATCATCCCGAGCTGGGCTTGTGGGCCGCGGTTGACCGACGTACCGGCGAGTTTCTGGGTCGGTGCGGTTTGCTGCCATGGCGCATCGAGGGCGCCGACGAGGTTGAGCTCGCGTTCATGATCAAGAAGGAACGCTGGCGCCAGGGCCTGGCCACTGAGGCCGCGCGAGGCATCATCCACCATGCAGGCGCGGTTCTACATCTGCGTCGGCTGGTTTGTCTCATCATGCCTGGAAATGCAGCTTCAACGGGTGTAGCCAGGAAAGTCGGCATGGAGCTCGAGCGTGAACTCACCGAAGAGTTCGGTCCGTGTCACTTGTATGCCCTTGCCCTGCGAGCACCGTGCTAATCTCGATTGCCGTCACAGCATTCGGGTTGATTGCTGTTAGACCTCGGTCAGAGGCAGTAGCGGCGGGGGGACAGCATGGAAGCAACCAGGGCCCTGTATCTACTGGGAATCGCCCTCGCCGGGACGGTGCAGGCCGAGACGGGCCGCGCGGGCCTCGAGGAAGTCGTCGTCACGGCGCGCCGGATCGAGGAGCGACTCGCCGACGTGCCGCTCAGCGTCACCGTCATCGGTGGCCAGCGGCTCGACGAGTTCGCGATCACGCGCTGGGAAGACCTGACGCTGCCAGGCGTCAAGATCGGTCCGGGCGGACTGCTCGACGTGCTGTCGATTCGCGGCATCGCGTCGGGCCTGAACTTCGGGTTCGAACAGTCGGCGCCCGTATTCGTCGATGGCGTCTGGTTTGGCAGTTCGCGGTCATCGAGGTCGGGATTCGTCGACGTTGAACGCATCGAGGTCCTGAAGGGCCCGCAGCCGACGCACTTCGGCAAGAACGCGATCGCAGGCGCATTCGGCGTCGTTACGCGCAAGCCGCAGGCCGAGTTCACGGCGTCGGTGGACGCCTACCATGAATTCGAGCACGACGAAACGGCCATCACCGGGGTCGTCAATGTGCCGATCGGCGAAACGCTGGCCGCACGCGTCGCCGGCAAATGGCGCGAACTCGACGGCTACATGACCAATTCCTCCGGCGGGCGACGTTCGCCGCAGCAACGCGACGAGCTCGGGCGTCTCGCGCTGCGCTGGAAGCCGCTCGACGAATTGACCCTGGACGGCAAGCTCGAGTACTCGAGCAACACGACGCGCGGCCGCGAGACTCAATACGTGCGTTGCGTGCCGCAGGCCTTCACGGTGCCGCGGCTGCTGAATCCAGCCTACGAAGACTGCCGCATGGACGACGTGCGTGCGCAGCGCTACGACCGGACGGCGTTCGGCGCGGCGCTCGGCATCTTCGAGAATCCGGATCGAGCCGGCGAACTGATCGACAACGACTTGTTGTCGGGGCTCGTGTCGGGATCCTGGACCCTGCCCGTCGATGCCGAATTGACGTTCGACATCGCGTACTACGATCAGGGCTTCTACACGGAGGTCAAGCAGGATCACTCGTGGAACCAGCGCTCGCTCGCCGCTTACGAGGACTCGAGCCGCCACTTCAGCCAGGAAGTGCGCCTTCGCTCGAGGCAGGAGGAGCGCTGGACCTGGATGGTCGGCGCGTATCACGAGCAGGACGCGCGCGATAACGCGCCCTTCGCACAGGTAGCGCTGCAAGCGCCGGCGAACCAGGCCATCGTGACGAATTCCCTGCAGGACAGTGATTCGTGGTCGGTATTCGGTGAGGCCGGAGTACAGGCCTTCGACGAGTTGACGCTGCGCCTCGCAGCCCGCTACACGGACGCAAG
Organism: uncultured Gammaproteobacteria bacterium; assembly: GCA_963743995.1. GTDB lineage: Bacteria > Pseudomonadota > Gammaproteobacteria > Steroidobacterales > Steroidobacteraceae > RPQJ01. Next base: position 30,891 of record CAVUSC010000007.1, read on the forward strand.
CCGTGACATCGATGCGGATCGCACCGTGTATCAACTGTCGCCGAACTCGGCTGCACCGGGCCCAGACCCGTGGAGCTTTGCAGTGCCTGTAACCCTAACGCGCACCGCATTCTTAGCGACCCGGCAGTCCCGCAGCGACGACAAGCTGACGCCCGCCGCGACACTCGAGTGGCGTCCGGCGACGGGCCAGTTTTACTACGTGAGTTGGCGGGAAGGGTTCAAGGCCGGCGGGTTCAACTCGTTCCTCAGTGGTCCGATCGACGAGATCGGATTCGACCCGGAAACGGTCGACTACCTGGAGGCCGGGCTCAAGCTGACGCTGGCCGACGGCGCAGCCCGGCTCGACATCGCGGTTTTCGACGGCGACTACGAAGACCTGCAGGTTTCCGTGCTTGATCCCTTTTCGGGGCAGTCGCTGGTTCGCAATACCTCGTCGGCCGAGTCGCGCGGCGTCGACTTCGCGTTCGACTGGGCCTTCAGTGACGGGTGGCAACTCGGACTCACGCTCGCCTGGCTCGACGCGACCTACGGATCGTTCACGAACCAGTCCTGCTACCTGACGCCCGCGCAGACGATCGCGCAGGGTTGCGTCCGTATCGGCGGCGCGCCCTTGCCGCCCGGCGCAACCGTCTGCACCGGAAATCCGGGCGTGATCTGCGCTCAGGACCTGACCGGCCTCGCGACATCGTTCGCACCCGAGTGGTCGGGCACGACGTCGCTCGAGTATCGGCGCGCGCTGGCGGGTGAACGGCTGGGTCTGCCACTGACAATCCGGGCGCGCGTAGACCTGATGGCCACCGACGAGTTCTACACGACCGTCAACGGCGCCCCGGGATCGAAGCAGCCGTCCTACGCCAAGCTCGACGCGAGGCTGGCCCTAGGCAGTGCCGACGGACGCTGGGAAGTCGCGCTGGTCGGACGCAACCTGACCGACGAGTTGTATGGAGTCTGGTACGAGCCGCTGGTCGGTGCCGGCCCGAACACCGGCTACTTCGTGACCACGGCGCGCACCCGGCAACTGGGCCTGCAACTGCACGTCAGCTATTGACGCAACTGCTGGAACCTCAGCGTGCCACCTGCTGCAGAAAATCCGGGCCGATCCCACGCTTGTTCCAATAGTCGACCAGCCCCATCTGCTTCATCAGCGGCATGAATCGCGGGTCGCTCCGCATGGCGGCTGCAGTGGGGGTGAACAGCATGTTTGACTTGCGCCTGCGCTGGTCCCGAATCATCGGCTGGCCCGGTCGCCAACTCACGGCGGCGAGGATAGGCCCCTGCTCCAGGTAATAAGCGCGCGCGAGATCGAATGCCCGGTCGGTCGCTCCCAGGTGGTTGAGCAGCATCATGCCGTTGACAACCGCAGCAACGCTGCGCGCCACGCCTGCCATTACCTGGTCCACCGCGGCACCGATCGCTGCCGGCTGTTTCGTGTAGGCCGCAGAGATTGCGGCGCGCAGCGTCTGGACCACCGGCGGCGGCAGGGTGGGGCGAGCAGCTTCATCATCGATCTGAACCAGGGCCCGGTCGTAGCGATCCGTTCCGGCCAGCAGCCAGAGCCGCCCGAACCACACGCCGTAATGCCTCGGCCACATCTCCATTGCCCGGCTGGCAACGCGGTCCGCCTCCTCAATGCGGCCGAGAAACCAGAGCCCGTAGATCAGACCGTATTGCATGCTCGCATCGAAGGGGGTGTTGGGTGCGTCGGCGACCCGGGCCAAGCCACTCTCGCGCGTCCGCCCGACAGCACCCAGCAGGAACGTGCGCGCATCCTTCACGATGACGTGATCCGGATGGTCAGCAAGAACGGCATCAAAGCGTCGTTCGGCCGCCAGCCAGTCGCCGTAATACGGGATGGCGAGCGCAATGGCAGCCTTTGCATCGGCATTGGCGGGGTCAAGCGCCAGTGCGCGTTCGGCGGCCTCGTCGATCAGTGCCGTCGCCGAGACAGCCGCATCGGGCGCGGCATGCTGGTCAGTGCGAGCGCGGACGAGCGCCAGGAGGCCCCATGCCGCGGCATCGTCCGGTGCGATTGCCACCGCACGCTCGATCAGCGATATGGCTTCGCGGTTCTTGCCTGGAGTTCCGGCCCGCATTGCGAGCCGAGCTTCCTCGACGAGCCGCGTCGATTCCGGGTTGGCCGTCGGCCCGGTGGACCTCCACCAGGCAAACCCACCGGCCGCCAGCGCGGCCGCGCCGCCCGCTAGCAGCCATCGTCGCGACACCCGAGGAGGTTGCGTTGCTGTCGATGCAATTGGCTGCGGCGCGTCGAGGCGTTCTGCACCTTCCGGCATTTCAAGCGCAAGGTCGGTTTCCACCGTCAGTTTCGGTTTTAGCCGGTAACCGATGCGCGGAATGGTCTCGATGACGAATGTTCCGCCCGCTGCGGCCGCGGCCTTGCGCAGCCCGCCGATGGCCCGATGCACGGCATCGTCGCCGACCACCACCCCAGGCCAGCAGCGTTTAAGGAGGTCGTCCCGGCCGAGGACTACACCGTCGACATCAACGAAGGTAAGGAGTACTTCCATCACGCGACGTTCGAGCGGCACCGTCGCAGCGGGTCCCTCCAGCAATAGACGCGATGGGAATACCCGGGTGCCGCCGAGATCGAAGTCGGGGCGCTTCGCAAGCGGGAGTTGCGGGCCGTCGATTGAAGCCGGCGGCTCGCTCCTGACCAGACGCATCGGAGATACATCGGACAAGGATCAACTCTCCATCATTCACGCCGAAAGACGCAGCCCGCATGGTCAATGCGCCGGGAACGCGACCTGCACGGACTCTAGCATCGAAGCGCAATGGTTCGGAAGCAGTCGCGGCCTTGAGGCTGAGCCGGGTGCGCCCGGCATACGCAACAAACTGGAGTACGACCATGATTCAGACAGCAACCATAAAGCGGGCTATGGGCCTGTTACTCGCGATCGTGATCACGACGGCCGCAGTACCTGCCGTGGCCGACGGAATGAACTTCGACAGCAGGCAGGCACCCTCCCTGCTGGTGGGGACATGGCGCGTTACCACCACTCCCTACAATTGCGTCACCGGACAAGTGTTACCCCAGTTTGCCAGACCGTCACTGGTGACCTTCGGAGCCGGAGGGACCATCGTCGAGGGGTCGGCAAACCCGGATTTCCAGCCTGGCCAGCGCAGCTCTGGTCACGGTTACTGGGAACGGGAGGGGCGGCTGTCGTTCCATGCGGTCTTCGAGGCATACATCCTTTTCACGAGCGTCGTCACGCCGCCGGCTACACCACGGTACGTTCGCGGCACGCAGAGGTTGGACCACGGCATCGAGATGAAGGATGCCGATCACTGGTCCAGCTATGTCTCGGTCACTTTCTTCGATGTCGGTGGCACGCCTGTTCCGCCCAGCGGGTGTGCACAGGCGACGGCCGAGCGCATGCATTAGCGCGGCTATCCGCGGGGCCGGCGCACAAGCGCCGGTCCTTGCGCGGGCAAGGCCTTGAGTTAAAGCCGGTGGCCCCGGCAAACGCATCGAACGGGAAAACGACAATGAACAACACGATCTGCAGGAGGTCCGCGCCATGACAACGACCAACGAACGAAGCAGCGCCGACGGAACCAAGAACTGCATGCGGTTGATGTGGCCTCTGGTGGCAGGCATCGGCATGCATACAGGCGCGCTGGTTGCAGCGCCCGGTGGCCTGGACCCGAGTTTCGGCGACCACGGCCGCGTGCAGTTGCCGTTTGAAGGTGGTGTGGACTTCTATGTCACAGGGGCAGGTCCTGCGATCGTCCGGCAACTCGACGGGCGAGTGCTGGTCGCACGTACCGATCAGGTGGGCAGCGACTGGATGGACTCGGAGGTCGCCATTGCCCGACTGCGGCCCGATGGCAGCCGGGATCCGGAGTTTGGAACCGGCGGCGTCGTTCGTCTGCGCTTCCGCGAGGGCGAAGCCGCAGGAGCGGGGGGTCTGGCACTGCTTCCCGACGGGCGACTCGTGGTCGTCGGGTACACGATGCGGGAACTGCGTTGAGCGGAACCGGGACGCGATTTGTCATGGTGCGTATGACGACGCAGGGGAACGTGGATCCGTCTTTCGGCGAGCACGATGGAATCGCGTGGACCAGTTCGATCACGAGTTTTGGCGGATTTCATCGGTCAGCCAGCGGCCAATTCGTCACATGCGGCACCTCGTATGCGGGATCCGAGCCCGAGGGCCGGATTGTCTGGTTCGATTCCGCCGGGGACCTCGTTCACGAGACGAACCTGGCGTCATCCGATATCGAGTACTTGACCGCTTGTGCGCCCAACGAGGAGGGCGAAGTCATGTTCGGCGGACACGGTCGTGCCGGCGATTGGCTCGGACAAGTGGGCGCCGACGGCCAGCTCGATCCGGCATTCGGCGACCGGACCGGCCTTACACGCATCAACTGCGACAGCTGTGGAATCTGGGATCAACTTGGATACTCCCGAGTTCCGACGGACATTGCAGTCCTGGCCGACGGTCGGCTGGCTGTAGCCTTGGATGGCTACGGGTGGGGGCAATTCGCCATGCTGAGCTTCGCGCCCGACGGGCGGACGGACACCGGCTCGGCACCTCCGTTGACCGATCGCTTCTACGACATGGGATGGCGGGAACTGCCGCCATCGGCTGGCGCTTCCCAGTTGTTACTGACGGAGGGTGGTAACCAGCTCGCCGTGGTCGCGGGTTGGCAGGGTACGACCGTCATACGGCTGAAATCGTCGGGCGGTCCCGGTGCGAGTGTCGTTGGCCTGCAGCGGGACTTCACGCAGCAGTCCGAGCCTGATAGCAGGGGCCTTACGGTTTGCCGCAGCGGCAGCACCGACGGCCTGGTCACGGTCGACTTCGCGACTCGAGACGACACCGCACAGAGCCCGGATGACTACGTTCCCGCCTCCGGCATCCTGACATGGGGCGACGGCGAGACCGGATGCAAGGCAATCGCAATCACGGTCAAGGTGGACGACCGGTCGGAGCCGATCGAGTCAGTATGGGTCGAGATCTCGGATCCGGTCGGCGCGGGGCTCGCCATGGACAAGGCGCGCCTCTATATCGTCGATGCCCAATCGCCGGGACCTGCGCCTCCGCCGGGACCGGCGCCCGAGCCAACGCCGCGCGGCGACTCGAACCAAGGTGGAGGTGGTGCCGCGGGTTCAGCCATGTTGATGATGTTGGCGGCGCTTGCCTGCCTCCGACGCTTCTCGCAACTGGCTGTCGCACGTCGCCAACGGCTTGGGCTTCGATAGGACGCGGGCAACTGACGTGCTGGTGGGGACGTGGTGGGTGACCACCGCTCCCTGCCATTGCATCACCGGCGAAGTAGCCAGAGAATCAGGCTCAGCACCAGGCTCAACACGATCAAGGTCGTGAACGGTGCGAAGAGTTTGAAACCGGGTCGGTCGATCACGATGTCACCGGGCAGGCGGCCAAGGGGTAACTTGGAAAGCCACGGCCACAGCAGGCCGATCGCAGCAATGAGCAGGCCCAATACGATCAGCAGGCGTTGCATGGCGCAATGGTAGTCCAGAGACATCGGACCAGGCAGCCCGACCGCGGTGGATCGAGTGCATCGAGACGGTGTTCAAGGGTCAGGAACGAACGACGCCGCGATCTCTGGTTCGCCGGATGACCATGAGCTTCACTCGTGCGCGACGCTTTTCGTGCCATCGTCCCCGGATCGGACAGGGTGGGGGAGGGTAGGACGTGGCCGACCCGGGAACGACGACATTTCTCGTGTAAATCACGATTCGCTTGTCGACGAGCGTCCGGATTCATCTGAATCTAACGGCGCGCGGTGATGTCCTGGCTCAACTGGGTTGACGGCTCGCTCATCGAAGGACGGGCGACGAGGTTGCGCGGCGGCCGAACGCGAGACAGCCAGACCTCGTTCGCGTCCCAGGTTCGACGGTTATCGACTGCAAAGGGCGTCGTTGGCGCAGGCGCGGTCGCCGTCGGGCGCTCGGCCAGGGCGGCGAGTGCCATCGTCTTCATCTGGTCCTGCCAACTCATGGGCCGTCCGCTCCTCGGCGTCTGTTAGTCGCGCGCTGCGTCAGACGTGGTCACGCTCTGCAGATTGCGCGTTGAGAAGATTATCCCGAGGTCGTGACGTCGCACGCGTGACCAGAGTGTTTCTGTTTGGCGACAACGGGCTGGTCGGCGTGCCTCGTGATCCGAGGGGCGGTGCTCCCAGGTTGCCCTGTGCATTTTCTGCGATTGTCGCCGCGTGTCGTTCGGCGCACCGTCAAGCTGCAACGGAACAGGACGTGCGGCGCCAGCGCCGCGTGCTTCGATAGAAAAAGGAGCAAGTCATGAAATCGGCGTATTTGAAGCTGGTGGCCATGGTGCTGTTGGCGGTACCCGCGCTCGCGGAATCCGCGACTCTTCTCGTTGAGAATGGCGAATTGATTGGCGCGACCGGCGTTCACGTCGATGGACGCCTTTACGACGTCACGTTTGTCGATGGTAGCTGCATCGAACTTTACGGCGGGTGCGACGCCCCATCGGATTTTGTCTTTCGTGATCAAGCGTCCGCCACGCTTGCAGCTCGGGCACTGCTCGACCAGGTGCTTCTGGACGGCCCGGCCGGTGCATTCGATGGAATGCCACGGCTCACGCGAGGCTGCGAATATGGTCCGCTGTTCAACCTGTGTGTCATGGCGACACCGTTCGACGTGAATACGGAGCGTGTCTTTACGCTGAAGGCCTACAACTGGTCGGCTGGGTGGGACGGGCTCGAGATGAATGCGTACGAGCCCTACAACGACTTCGCTGACGTGTACACGACCTGGGCGAACTGGTCGGCCGTACCGGAGCCAGGCACCTTCGCCCTGCTGATGTGCGGACTGGCGGGTCTTCGGTTGGCGAGTCGTCGCCGTAAGCCGATTCTCTGACGACGAACTGCGCCCCGGCTGCTCGAGCGGCTGGCGGAGTTGCGCACACCGGCGCGTGAGCGGGGACGCTCGATTACGCGGGTCCGACGGCGGTTGTCAGCAGCAACGAGCCGAAGCCGAGCAACAGCAGCAGTTCGACAGCGACGCTTGCGAGAATGGCGGGGCCGGCGCGCCGCGCGCGGTACTCATACAGCCCCAGGCTGGCGAGCAGAGCATTGACCAGTACCGCGAACAGGCTGACGCTGGTGATCAGCTCCGCCGAAGTCGTCCAACGCACCAGAAAGCAAAGCAGCGCGACGCCCAGGTACACGGCGCCGATGCGTCTGCCGACCAGCAGTGCGCCAACGGTAGGTTCGATGCGCCAGCGTTTCAGCATCAGTTTTCCGGCGAACAGCCAGCCAACCCCGAGCAACACGGCGGCCATGCAGGTCACGATCGCGAGCGTATGAAAATTCATGGTGAGCTCCTGACCGGAGGTGCCAGCCGCTGTGCGACGGGTCCGCGCGGATCCCGGATCACTTGCGAGAGCACGTAGGTGTCAAGCAGGAACCTCGGGTTGATGGTTCAACCATGTCTCACGGCTTCGGGAGACTGGTCTTCGAATCCGTGTCGATCGGGTCCCGGGCGGCAAGCAGGCGGCTCCGTGATGGTCGCTGCGCGGGTTCGATGATCAGTCGCTGGCCGTCGCGGTCGATGACGGCTTCGTCACCCGGCAGCTCCATTTCACGCGTAACGCGGACGGCCTGGTTGCGGCCGACTTGAACGGTCGGACGTGGCGGGATCTGGGGTACATCGGGACGCTCCATTGGCATATGGCTAAGCCTGTGCCACGAGCCCCGAAGCATCAATCCATGGTTTATTTACCATAATATACATTATGCGTACTACGCCTCGGAGCCATTGGGGCTCGGGAGAGGTCGCTGTTCCTGGTCATTGGGCCCCCTCTCGCGATCGGTAGCAGTAATCGAGGGCCGAAGAGTCAGGCGCCCGCTCAGAGGTCGGTCGAAGTGTGATGATGCGCACGACTTCAGCGGGATCTCGATTCAGGGCTTGTGCTGACCCTGGCAGATCCGGAAGCTTCTCCCTTAGCGTGGAGCAGGATTCGGAGCCGTCGAGTTCTGCCACGTCGATGGCGGGCCCAGCGAGTGTATCGATTGCGACGACGGTGCTGCGGCGACTGGTTACTTTAGTACCGAGGTGCGCCGATGCTCAGGACTAGCCCATCCCTGCTGAAGAAGGCGCTGGAGCAACTGCAACAGGCCACGCTCGAGCACGCCGTGTGGCGTGATCACCTGCTGCGCGTGATCTCAGGACGGCGGCCGTGTGAGCGAAGCGACCTGGCGGCGGACGCAAACCGTCATTGCCTGTTGGGTCAATGGTATTTTGAACGGGCGCTGCCCGAACTCCGCGAACTGCCCTCGTTCGCCATGTTGGGGGCGGAGCATGCGGTTCTGCACCGCATCGCCGCCCGGCTGCTGCGGGGCCTGGCGGCCGGTGAGCCCATCGGACGGCCGGCCATCGAAGAGTTGGAGGAAGCCAGCGCGCGTTTGAGTTACGCGCTGTACTTCGTCAGGCGCGAGATCGAGTGTGCGCTGCACGGTCGAGACACGTTGACTGAAGCGCACAGTGCCGGCGCGATGATGCACGACCTGCGCGAGTGGCATGCACTGGCGCGGCAGCCCGGACGTCAGTGCTGCATCGCGGTCATGGCTCTCGACGGCGCCCTGGAGATCAATGCAACCCATGGCCACTTGGTAGGCACGCGGGCGCTCGTCTCGACGGTGAACCTCATTGCCGCGAACTTGCGGCTCACCGACAAGGTGTTCCGCTACGACGAGGGCAAGTTCCTCATCCGGCTGTCCGGGACGGATCTCGCGTCCGCCAAGCATCTGATCATGCGTCTGCGCGAAACCGTCACGCATGGAGTCGCGTCGGCAGGCACGGAAGGTGTGACCTTCCCGGTCACGGCGTCGTTCGGAGTCGCGCTGCTGGACCCGGAGGTGGACGCCCTGGAATCCATCGATCGCGCGGACCACGCGCTGACGCTGGCAAGAACGGCCGGGCGAAGCCGGGTGATCGTCTGGGACCCCTCGGTGACGACTGGCGTCCGGCTGCTGCGGCTCGAGTTGAAGGACGTCGAGGGCTAGGCATTCACGCGCGCCCTGCCTGGCTGCCGCGATCAAGTGGCCGATCGCTACCCTCCCCGCATGACCTGGCGCCCGGCACCGGCTGCATCCGAAACCGCGCGATCCGGACCTGGCGCAGGTTCCCTCATCAAGCACGTGTCCAGCATGAAGTGCACGTGAACAGCCGGGCGGCTAGGGCTGCCCCCAAGGATTGGTATTCACGCCGTCGCAGCGGTCATATTCGCCATTGCTGCCGAACACAAAGTTGCCGCGGTACCCCAGGTCCACGACCCAGCGTGCGAGACGCGCCGCCTGCGGCTTCGACAGGCGGAACTGCCGTTCGTAGTACCGCTGCAGCGACCGCTCATCGTCGAGCCCTCGCTCGACATAACGTTGCCTGCGCACCGCCTCGACCAACCCGTAGCTGCCCTGCCGAGACGGCAGCATGAGATCCGTCTCTCGATTTGTGACGTGGCACAAGGTTGGCGAGCGCGCCCTACTTAAACTCAGCTTAGCAATTGCCGTCGGATCAGGCGCATTGGCTCGGCTTCAACCAGAGGAGGGTTTCGTTGTCCGCAATACCTGCGCCCGCTCCAGTGCGACCCGCCCCCAGGCCGGTCGGCAAGGCGCATGTCGCGCCCCCGCCGCGCGTGGAGACCATCGCCCTGACGGGCGACGACACGCTGCTCGAACAGATCGGCCTGGCACTGGATGGCGAGTCCACGATCCGGCACGTCGAGTCGGTAGATGCGGCCCGCGAGTTCATCCGGCCATTGCAACCGTGCGTGGTGCTGCTGGATGCGCGTGGCCACCCGGACCTTGCCACGACCGTGGCGAAACTTCAGTCGCCGGATGGCACGTGCATCGTCATCGTCCTGGCGCCGACGGAAGAAAGCGCAGCAATCTCGAGTTCCATCAGGGGGTCGGCCACCTTCGCGATCCTGCCCATTCCGGTCGAGACCGGCCAGACCATGGCGATCCTCGAAGGCGCGAGCGGCGAAGCCCTTGCTCGATACACGTTGGCCGCGCGTACCGTCGCGAGCGTTCCAGCACGGACCGTTGCGGCAGCGCCGTCCGATGCAGTGGCGACATCTGCCCTCGCGGATGCGCGGCGCAACGGCGACGTTCAGGAAACACCTCCGGCGAAAGCGGCGGTGGCCCGCTCGACGGGAGGCAGCCGACGGCGCGCATGGGTCGGCATCCTCGCTGGCATCGGACTCCTCGCCGTCACGCTGGCGTGGATGGCACTGCGCTCGGGCAATCCGGACGAGCGCGCGACCGCTGTTACGGCTCCTGCAAGCCAGGTGACCAATACACACACACCGCCGTCGACGACGGACGCGACACCCGCGCCAGCCAGTTCCAGCGACGAACTGCTCGACAAGGCGCGCATTGCCTTGGCCGCACGCCAGTACACCGAGCCGGAAGGCGACAATGCCCTGGCCTACTTCCGTGCCGTACTCGCGCAGGATCCCACGAACGACGAAGCCCGTGAGGGCATGCAGCGAATTGGTGCCCTGCTTGACGACCGGTTGCAATCGGAACTGGGGCAGAGAAAGTACAACGATGCCGCAGCCACGCTGGCCCAGCTCAAGCTCATCCGTCGGGATGACCCGGGCTTGACCCAGGTCGACGCCAGGGTGACGGAAGCGCAGATTGCCGCGGCCCTCGAGACCGGGAATGTCGATCGAGCCAACCAGTTGCTGCAACAGGGTTTGCAACTCGGCACGTTGCCTGAGCCGGTCGCGGCCCACTGGCGCGAGGCGATTGGTCGTCGACAGGGCGATGCCCGTGCGCAAACACTGGCGCGGCTCGTCACGACGCGAATCCGCGAAGGATCGCTGGTCGACCCGCCCAACGACAGCGCAAAGACGTACCTGGCGCAGTTGCGCAGGCTTCCCTCGGACCCGCGGCGGCTGGCGGATTCCGCGACGGCCGAGCTGCAACAGGCCTACCTGCTCAAGATTCACGACGCCGCGGCACAGTCGCGGCGGGTTGACCTGGACCGCTGGTCCGCGGAAGCACGGGAACTCGGGGTCAGCCCCACGCGGCTGGCCGCCGCGATGCGCGTCGCGCCGCCGGTCGTTGGCACGCAACCGGCAAGCTCGCAGTCCGAATCCCTCGCCAGCCTGGTGCAGGATCGCATCAGGGACGGACGCCTGCTTGAACCAGCCCAGGACAGCGCGGTCGCTTACCTGAACGCACTGCGCGCCGACGACCCGTCCGGCAGCGCCGCCACCGCGAGCAGCCGGGCCTTGTCCGACGCGCTGCTGGATCATGGGCGCAAGGCATTGCTTGAGCGCAAGCTCGATGTGGCGCAGGCGAATGCCAACGCAGCCCGCCGAATCGGACTGAACATCGCGGACGTGGACACGCTCGAGCGTGCAATCGCGGCGGCGCGCGCGACGCCTGTGGCGAAGCAGGTGCCACAGCCAGAGATTCAGCGCACGCGGTACGTGCCGCCGGAATACCCGCAAGGAGCGCTGAGAAAGGGCCTCCGCGGCGACGTTCGAGTACGCATCACCGTCGCTGCAGACGGCAAGGTCAAGTCGGCAACGGTCGTGGCCTCGAGCCCGGCGGCGGTGTTCGACCAGGCAGCGCTCGACGCAGTTCGGCGCTGGCGCTTCAAGCCATTCTCGGCCAACGATTCCGGCGTCGAGGCGACCGTCATGACCGACATCGTCTTCCGACCCGAGGAAGTGAAACAACAATGAAGCTTACGGATCGGCTGCCGCTGCGCGAGCAGCAATCGCTTATCGCACGCCTCACCGGACGCTGGCGTGACCGAGCCGCGACCGTCGGCTTCCTGCTGCTGCTCGTTGCCTTCATCGGACTGGTGCTGGTGCCGGGCTACCGGCTCGCCAATCAACTGGCCGCCGACACCACCGCCCTCAAGCTTGCGAGCGAGCAACGTGGCCAGCCTGCAGCAATCGCCAGTTCGCTGGTGGCGATCCGCGACCGGCTCGGGTCCGGCGTCTATGTCGCCCAGGCCATCAGGGACCTCGGCACTTCAATGCGCGAGTTCGATCGAGGCCTGGCTCAGCTCAAGCAGTCGGCTGCGGGCAATTCGGCCGAACTGCGTGAAATCGAAGGCACGTGGGCGGACTACCGCAAGGCCCTGGCGCCGGTGTCGGAGTTCAAGGGCCTGGCCTATCGCGACTCGGACTCGGCCGGCGTGCAGTTGACCGAACCCGGGCACCAGTTGCTGAAGGACGCGCGGCAGGCCATCAAGACAGGTCGCGATGCGACTGATCGACTGAATTCAGCCCTGTCGTCGGTCAGCTCGAGCCTTGAGCAGCAGGTCGTCACCGCCTCCGCCACGCTGCGCACCCTGATGATCACCGGCGTCGTCTTCGCTGGCCTGCTGGTGACCTTGCTCGCGTACTTCCAGTGGCTGAAGGTCCGTCACGAACGCATCGCCGTCGAGGCACGGAACCAGACGCGCGACATCCTGAGCACCGTCAAGGACGGACTGTTCCTCATCGATGCCGACTTTCGCATCGGCGAGGCGCACTCCACTGCGCTGTCGGCCCTGTTCCGCCGCGACGACTTCAGCAACATGACCCTGGAGGACCTGCTGCGCGACACGGTCACGGAAAAGACACTGGCCACGGCAACGAAGTACGTGAAGCTGCTCTGGGGCGAGCGCGCCAAAGAGAACCTGATCCGGAGCATCAACCCGCTGGCGGAAGTGGAGGTCCATTTCGAGCGCGCGGATGGCGGCCGCGACCTGCGGTACCTGCAGTTCGATTTTCACCGCGTCAAGGGCGACGGGGGTGCGCGGCACATCCTGGTCTCCGTGAACGACGTGACTTCGCGGGTGCTGCTGGCTCGCGAACTGAAGGAGTCGCAGGCCAATGCTCACGGGCAGATGGAAATGATGCTGGGTCTGCTGCAGGTCGATCCCCAGCAACTGGCGTCGTTCCTCGACGACACGGGCGCGACGCTCGCGCAGGTCAACAACGTCCTCAAGGTGCCAGCACGGGGCGACGGAGACTATCGGGCGAAGGTGGATCCGTTGTTCCGCGAGATGCATCGCATCAAGGGCGAGGCGGCCATGCTTGGCCTGGCTTCCGTCGAGGACCGCGCACAGTCGTTCGAGGAACTGTTGAAGGAACTGCGGGACAAGCAGCAATTGACTGGCAACGATTTCCTGCCACTCGTCCTGCGCCTCGACGAGATCCTCGGTCACCTGCAGTCGATCCGCGACCTGGTCGGCCGCGTCGATTCGTTGCGCGCCACCGCGCTGTTGACGACTGCCCCGAGTGCCCCGGCGACGGTCACTTCGACCCAGGCGGTCAAGCAGGATCTCGCGCCCGCGCTCGATACCCTGGCACAGCGCATCGCCGCCGATCTCGGCAAGAAGGTCCGGCTCGTGGCAACGGGCCTCGACGATGTGCCGGGTGACTTGCGCAGGATCGTACGCGATATTGCGATCCAGCTCGTGCGCAACGCCGTGGTGCACGGCATCGAGGATGCCGGATCACGACGCGACAGCGCCAAGGACGAGACCGGCGTGCTGCAGATCCAGTTCAAGGCGCATGACCAGGGGTTCGAGCTGTTGTTCCAGGACGACGGCCACGGCATCGTTGCGGAAAAAATGCGCGAAGCCGCGGTCCGCCGCGGCCACCTGAGCGAGCAGGAAGCCGGCCAGTTCGACACGAAATCGAGCCTGGCCCTGATCTTCAAAGCCGGCTTCTCGACACACGACGGCGCCAGCCGTGATGCCGGCCGGGGCGTGGGTCTGGACTTCGTGCATAAGGCAGTCCAGGCGATGGGGGGCCGCATCGGTGTAGCGACTGCACCGGGCAAGTACACGCGTTTCTCCATCCTGCTGCCTGCGGCGAGCAGGCAACAGAGCAGCGTCGCCTGACGCTGGCGACGCAGGAGACCCCGCGATGGCCGTCACGGCCCGAACCCCGGCAAGACCGCTCAAGCTGCTCATCGTGGACGACTCCAACGTCATCCGCCGTCGTATCGAACGTTGCCAGCAGATCGAATCCCTGCAGGTCGTAGGCGTGGCCGCGAACGGCGTCGAGGCCGTCGAAGTCTTCCGCCGGACCGACCCCGACGTCGTCACGATGGACATCACGATGCCCCAGATGGACGGCATCGAGTGCGTCGAACGGCTGGTCGCGCTCAAGCCTGATGTACTGATCCTGATCGTGTCGGCACTGGCCGACAAAGCGACCGCCGTGGAAGCCATGGAGAAAGGCGCCAACGGCTTCCTGAACAAGCCATTCTCGGATCGTCAGCTGACTGAAGCGCTGGATGAGCTGATCGCGGGCGCCTGACGCACCTATGCTCGACGAACAGGACATCCGCACGTTCGTGTATGGCACCACCCGCTACTTCGAGGTCGCGGCGCAGCAGGCGGCCACCGTGGGCTCACCGTACCTCGTCACCCAGGGCGTGCCCGAGATCCACGACTACACCGGCGTGATCTCCGTGTCGGGCCGTCGCAGCGGCATCGTCTATTTCTCGGCGCCGCGGGGCATGCTGACCGTGCTGCTGATGAAGATGAACGAGAGCAATGTCTCGCATGAGTACCTGTGCGACCTGGTCGGCGAGGTGGCGAACACCATCGCCGGCAACGTGCGACTCGACTTCGGCCGGGACTTCACGATCTCGGTGCCGACTGTCCTGGCCGGTACCGGCAGCACGGTCGAACTGCCCGCCGGCAGCAGGCCCGTCGTGATACCGATCAACTGGCGCAGCCACGTGGCGAAGCTTGTCGTGTGCCTCAGGTAGTCCTGCGGGACTTATTGCCGGGAGTTCAGGTGCTTCTGCACCAGGCCCGGGAGGATGCGGAAACTGAGGTCCATCGTCTTCTGCAACTGACGCGCGTTTCTGTTCACGGCCCCCAGCCGCTGCCGGTCGCGCAAGGCGGGCCCGGCGAAGACGACCATGTTGCCGCCCCACCCCACGGTCACCGGAATGACGGGATCGCCGAACACGTGGCGGATGCGCTCGACCTGTATCGAGCTGGTCGATTCATGGGCAGCAAGGTTCATTACGAACACCCCGCCATCCCCCAGGATGCGCCGGGAGTGCTCCAGGAACCCATATTCAGCGATCGACGGTGAAATTCCGTTGCGATCGTAAGCGTCGACGAGCAGCACGTCCGGCAGTTCGTCGGCATCGACCAGGTCCGCAACGAAGCGCGCGCCGTCGCCGTGGACGATACGCAGGTCGGTGCCATCCGGCGGAATCTTGAAATGCTCGCGCAGTGCGATCACGTTCGCGTCGATCTCGACGGCAGTGACGTGCGTCGACGGCAAGTGGCGATTGCAGAACTTGACCAGCGAGCCGCCACCGAGACCGATCATGAGGACGCGCCGCGGCTCCGGGCAGAACAGCAGGAATCCCATCATCTTGCGCGTGTATTCGTTCACGAGCGCGTCGGGATCGTCGATCCGCATCTCGCTCTGGACGCTGCCGTCGATCGTGAAGCACATCGCGCGGTGCTTGCCGTCTTCGACCAGGAACGGCTTGTCGTACGTGCCCGACATCAGTCGCTGGCACAGCACGGCCGATGCGGCTTCAGTCGGTTCGAGCACGCGCACCAGCGTACCGGGGTCGATGGTGAGTCCGCCGAGCGACAGCAGGTCCTCGCTCCTCTGGCTCATCGGTCCCCAACCCAGCGGTTGCGAAGCCGTGCCACTCGGGCGCGTCGTGTGCTTTCGCCGTGGCGAGCGATGCGAATTACTGCTCATTCAATTGAACGCTGCCGGGCGTGAGGGCCAGATCGCATCACTTTAGCTGCAACGCCCTGCCGTTGCGTACCCGCCCAGTGCCGGTCGCCGGCGTCGTCACCGCTTTTTTCCGGCGCGCAGTTCGCCATCGTCGGACTCGTCCGGGGTCCACGGCATTCCCGTCTGGTCTTCGATGTAGTGCCGGATCAGTTGCCTGACGACCTGTGACGGCGTGGTGTCCTGCTCCGCGCAGATGCGCTCGAGCAGCGCTTTCTTGCGCGGGTCGATCAACACGGTCAAACGGGCGGTGCGGTCCTCGAGTGCCAAGCGTATTCCTCACAGTGCCCCGGAGCATGTGTGTGTGATTATAATATAATTTGCACTGGAGTAGAATCGCGCCATGGCCCCGATCGAGTCGCCCTTGACCATCTGCCTGGCGCTGCTCGCCTGCTGGGCACTGGTGGGCGCCGTCGGTCTGCTACGACCGAACAGTGTCGTGCTGGTCGGCCGCGTCCTTTTTCCTCTTGGCGCGCTCATCGGCGTCGCGCTTGCGGTCGTGGCGACGCTGAGCCTGACTGACCCCGTCGAACGCGCCACACTGCTCATCGGCCTGCCCGACCTGCCCATGCACGTCCGGCTCGATGACCTCTCCCGGGTGTTCCTGGCACTGCTCGGCAGCGCCACGGCCGGTGTGTCGCTGTTCGCGGCCGGCTATTTCCGCGCAGGCGAAGGCACTGCGCCGGGCGTGCTGGGGCTCCAGTACCACCTGTTTCTGGCCAGCATGGGCTTCGTCCTGGTCGCCGATGACGCATATGCGTTCATGGTCGCGTGGGAAACGATGGCCCTGACGTCGTACTTCCTGGTGACTGCCCAGCACGGACTCCCCGAAATCCGCAGCGCTGGATTCCTTTACCTGCTGATGGCGCACGTGGGCGCAATTGCGATCCTGTTGAGCTTCGGCATCCTGCAGGGTGGCACCTGGCTGTTCTCGTTCGACGCGATGCGCCAGAGCACGCTATCCACACCCTGGGCCACGGCCGCTTTCCTGCTTGCGCTGTTCGGATTCGGCGCCAAGGCCGGCCTCCTCCCACTGCACGTCTGGCTCCCGGAAGCGCACCCTGCCGCACCTTCACCCGTGTCGGCACTCATGAGCGGCGTCATGCTGAAGACCGCCATCTACGGCGTGTTGCGCGTGACGTTCGACCTGCTTGGCGACCCCTTGTGGTGGTGGGGCCTGATTCCACTCGCGCTCGGGCTGGCCACCGCAATCTTCGGCGTGATCTTTGCCGCGGTGCAGACGGACATGAAACGCCTGCTCGCCTACTCGTCGGTCGAGAACATCGGCGTGCTGTTTACCGGAATCGGCCTGGCCATCGTATTCCACGGCGTGGGCATGATCGAACTCGCGGCGCTCGCGCTGATCGCGGTGCTGTACCACTCGCTCAACCACGCTTTCATGAAGAGCCTGCTGTTCCTCGGCACAGGTGCAGTGCTGCACGCCACGGGCGAGCGGAACCTCGGCCGGCTGGGAGGCCTGATCCATCGCATGCCGTGGGTCGCGTGGCTGACGCTGGTAGGGGTCCTCGCGATCGCAGGCCTGCCGCCGCTGAACGGGTTCGTCTCCGAGTGGCTGCTGTTGCAGACATTCCTGTTCTCACACGAAGTGCCGCAACCATTCGTGAACATGCTGCTGCCGCTCGGCGCCGCCATCGTGGCGCTGGCAGCGGCACTGGCCGGCTACGTCATGGTGAAGTTCTTCGGCATCGTCTTCCTGGGACAGCCGCGCGAAACCTCGCTGGCCGTCGCGCACGATGCGGATGGCTTCGAGAAGGCAGGACTGGCCTGGCTGGCCATCGGCTGCGTACTGCTGGGACTGCTGCCCAACCAGGTGATTGATGCGCTTGGTGCAGCCACCGTGCAGCTAGTGGGTGCAGCGCCGAATCTTGCGGACCAGTCGTGGTGGATGCTGGCGCCGCTGGCCGAGCGGGACGTGTCTTACGCCCCGTTGGTCCTGTTGGCAGTCATCGTGGCAGTGGTGGTGGCAACCATCCTGATCGTGCGCGTCGTGTACCGTCGTCCGGTGCGCCGGGCCCCGACCTGGGATTGTGGCTTCGGCCGGCTCGATCCGCGCATGCAGGACACGGCCGAGGGCTTCGGCCAGCCGATCCGGCACATCTTCGTCTCGTTCTTCGAAATGGAACGTGACCTGCCCTCACCGCTCGACCTGGCGCCACGCTATCGCGTCAAGGTCAGCGACCGGTTCTGGAAAGGCATCTACCTGCCGCTCGCGGCACTGCTGCAGCGGGCTGCGAACTCCGTGGCCTGGTTGCAGCAAGGCCGCATCTCAGTTTATCTGACGTACAGCTTCATCACGCTCGTGGTGCTGCTCGCGGTGATGCTGTGAGCACGGTGGCCTGGTTTACCCAGTTCGTGGAGGTGCTCGCGGCACTGGTGCTCGCCCCGCTGTTCCTGGGTTGGGTCAACGCCTGCCGCGCCTGGCTGCAGAACCGGCGTGCGCCGAGTGTCCTGCTGCCCTACCACGGCATCCGCAAGCTGTTCCACAAGGACGCCGTGATCGCCGAGAGTGCGTCGCCGCTGTTCCGGGTCGCGCCGTATGTGGTGTTCGGCGCGATGGTTGCCGCAGCGGCGGTCATTCCCTCGATGGGCACGGGCCTGCCTTTCCGCTCCGCGGCCGACGCAATCGCACTGGTCGGACTTTTGGCGATCGCTCGTGTCTTCATGTCGCTCGCGGCAATGGACATCGGTACTGCATTTGGCACGCTTGGTGCGCGACGCGACATGATGATCGGCTTCCTGGCCGAGCCGGCCCTGCTCATGGTCATCTTCGTTGCATCGCTGATTTCGGCGACCACGGCCCTGCCGTTGATCGCCGAACGGCTCATGGTCCAGCCGCTCGCGCTGTACCCGAGCCTCGCGTTCACGGCGGTCGCCTTCACCATGGTGTTGCTCGCGGAAAACGCGCGCATCCCGGTAGACAATCCGGCGACCCATCTCGAACTCACGATGATCCACGAGGCGATGCTGCTCGAGTACTCGGCGCGCCACCTTGCCCTGATGGAGTGGGCAGCTGCCCTGAAGCTGTTCAATTACGCCTGCATCGGCTTCGCACTGTTCGTGCCGTGGGGCGCGTCGACCGGCGAGACCGGAGTCGGCGCGCTGGCCTTGTCGATCCCGGCACTGCTGGCGAAGCTCGCAGTGGCCGGACTGTGGCTGGCGCTGCTGGAGACGGTATCCGCCAAGCTGCGCGTGTTCCGGGCGCCTGAGTTCATGGCCACCGCGTTCATGTTCGCAGTGCTCGGCCTGCTCGTGCACCTGTTGCTGGGGGCCTGAGGCATGCAGCACACGCCATTCGACCTGCAACTGCTGAACACCTGTGCCGCGATCCTGTTGTTGCTGTCGTTCGCCATGCTCGCGCAACGCCGCATCGTGGCGCTCGTCAACCTGCTCGCGCTGCAGGGCGCCATGCTGTTCATTGCCACCATGTTGCTGGCCTGGCGCACCGGGCAGAACCACCTGTACGTCTCCGCTGCGCTGACGCTCGGGCTCAAGGTCATTGCGATGCCGTGGTTGCTGCACATGCTCATCAAGCGGTTGAACGTGCAATGGGACAGCGAGCCGCTGCTGAACGTGCCGGGCACGATGCTCATCGGGCTCGTCACCGTGGTGTTCGCATTCGGACTCGCCCAGCCGATCGCCGAGCTCGCCAGCACGGCGACCCGCAATTCACTGGGAATTGCGGTGGCTGTCATCCTGCTCGCGTTCATCACCATGATCACGCGCCGCAAGGCCATGTCGCAGGTGGTCGGGTTCCTGTCGATGGAGAACGGCCTGTTCTTCGGCGCCATGAGCGCCACCTACGGCATGCCGATGATCGTGGAGTTCGGCGTGGCACTCGACGTGCTGGTCGCGATGCTGGTGCTCGGGGTGTTCTTCTTCCAGATTCGCGAGCAGTTCGACAGCCTCGACCTGCACAACCTCGAATCGCTCAAGGAGGACCAGTAGTTGGAGTTCGCGGCTCTGCTGCTGACGCCGTTGCTCGGGGCACTCCTGCTCGCCGTCTGGGGCGCACGTCCGCGGGCCGCCGAGATCAACATCGCGCTGAGCTTCGGTACCTTCCTGGCCGCGGCAGCGGTCACCGTGCGCGTCATCAACGAGGGTAACCTGACCGCGGCGGACGAGCAGTTCTTCCTCGACCCGTTCAACGTCTTCCTGGTGACGCTGACCGCGTTCGTCGGCCTGACGACGTCGATCTTCTCGCGGCCTTACATGCGGATCGAGCTGGAGCACGGACGGCTGAGCCCGGGGCGGTTGCGGCTCTACCACTCGATGTACCAGCTCTTCATGGCGATGATGCTGGTGGCGCTGACCACGAACAACATGGGCCTGCTCTGGGTCGCGCTCGAGGCCGCGACGTTGTCCACCGTGCTGCTGGTGACCCTGTACCGGACGCCAGCGAGCCTCGAAGCCGGGTGGAAGTACTTCATCCTGTGCGGGGTCGGCATCGCCCAGGCGCTCTTCGGCACGATCCTGCTGTATTTCGCGGCCGAGAAGGCGCTGGGAGCCGACGGCGTCAGCGCATTGTTGTGGACCCACCTTGCGCAGGTGAAGGGTGACCTCGAGCCCACGGTGCTCGGGCTGGCCTTCGCCTTCCTGCTGGTCGGCTACGGCACCAAAGTCGGGCTCGCACCCCTGCACAACTGGTTGCCGGATGCGCATGCGGAGGGTCCGACACCCGTGTCCGCCGTACTGTCGGGCCTGCTGCTCAACGTCGCGATGTATGCCGTGGTCCGCTGCAAGATCCTGGTGGAGGGAGCATTGCAGTCGAACTTGCCGTCAAAGGTCCTGATGGTCTTCGGGCTGCTCTCCGTCGTGTTGTCTGCCCTGTTTCTCTGGCGCCAGCGCGACATCAAGCGCCTGTTCGCGTACTCGTCGATCGAGCACATGGGCATCATTGCCTTTGCCTTCGGCATGGGCGGAGCCGTCGCGAACTTCGCTGCCCTGCTGCACATGACGGTGCACTCGCTGACCAAGTCGGCGATTTTCTTCACGGTGGGTCACGCGGCGCAGAAGGCGGGCTCACAGAAGATCGACGACATCCGTGGACTGCTGGCGCTCAATCCGACCATCGGTTGGGGCCTGATGCTGGGCTCGCTGGCGATCCTGGGGTTTCCACCGTTCGGCGTGTTCGCCAGCGAGTTCCTGATCCTGACCACGGCAATGAAGCAGGAACCGTGGGCTACGCCGATCCTGCTGCTTGCACTCGGCATCGCGTTCGCTGCGATCTTCAGCCGCGTGCAGTCGATGGTCCTCGGGCAAGCGACTGGCCGGCGCCTCCCGCATCAGCCCGCGCTGCTGCCGGTGTTCGCGCACCTGGCATTGGTGTTGCTCCTCGGCCTCTATATCCCACCTTACCTGGCCGAGTGGTATCGGGCCGCGGCCAGCATGATCGTGGGGCACTGACATGAGCCTGTCACGCTGGATGTCCCGGGCAACGACGACGCAGACCAATCCAGCCATCTCACACCTTGCAATCGACCCGGTGGAGTGGCGTGACCTGGCGCAGGACATCGCTGCCGCCGGTGGGCGCCTGCTCGCGCTCTGGGGCACGAATCGCGTTGGTCAGTCGGACACAGTGCAGGCGGTTGCCATTGCACCGCCGCGCGTGCTCGCGATCACCGTCTCGCTTGCCCAGGGCACACGCGTGTATCCCGGTGTGGAGGACGTGTTCCCGTCGGCCAGCCGGATGCAGCGAGCGGTGTTCGATCTTTGCGGCCTGCGCTCGACCGACCGTGACACCCGGCCGTGGCTGCGCCATGCGGCCTGGCCCGCGGATGCGTTCCCACTGTCCGCCGCCCCGCTGCCTTCGCCACCCGTATCACCCATCGACGGTTACGCGTTCGTGCGAGTCGAAGGTGACGGTGTGCACGAGATTCCGGTGGGCCCCGTGCACGCCGGCATCATCGAGCCCGGCCACTTCCGCTTCTCGGTCGTGGGTGAAAAGGTACTGCGGCTCGAGGAACGCCTCGGTTACGTGCACAAGGGCATCGAGCGACGTTTCACCGAACTGCCGCTCCTCGAAGGTCACCGCCTCGCGGCAAGGGTGTCGGGCGACTCAGGAGTCGCCCATGCCTGGGCGTATTGCCAGGCGCTCGAACAGATGACGGCAACCGTCGTGCCGCGGCGGGCGTCCTGGCTGCGGGCACTGGCGCTCGAACTCGAGCGCGTGGCCAACCACCTCGGCGACCTTGGCGCGCTCGGCAACGATGCCGGGTTCGCCTTCGGACTTGCACAGTTCTCGCGCCTGAAGGAACGCCTGCTGCGTGCAACGGAACGGGCCCTGGGCCAGCGCTACCTGCTGGATTTCGTCGCGCCGGGCGGCACGCACCGCGACATCACTCCGACCGGTGCCGCCGCGCTCGACGAGTGCATGGTGGCATTGGCCGCCGAAGTCAGCGTGCTGCGTGGCATCTACGAAGAACACACCGGCCTGCGTGATCGCTTCGCCGGTGCGGGTACGGTGCTGCCCGAACTCGCGGCCTGGCTCGGACTCGTCGGCCTTGCCGGACGAGCGAGTAACCAGGCCCTCGACCTGCGCGTGGATGCGGCGTGCGTGCCGTACGACGGCCTTGCCGTAAGCCGGTGCACGCAGCGGGATGGCGACGTCCTGGCGCGTGTCACGATCCGCTTCGAGGAACTGGCAGAGGCATTGCGACTCGTGCAGCAGCTCCTGCGCACCATGCCTCAAGGGGACAGCGCGATCGGCGTACCCGTGCCGCCGGCCGGAACATTTGGCGTCGGGCTGATCGAGGCATGGCGCGGGCCTGTCGTCGTGGGCCTGGAGTCCGGACCGGACGGGAGCATCCGGCGCTGTCATCCACAGGACCCGTCCTGGCACAACTGGCCCGCGCTCGAGCACGCGATCATCGGCAACATCGTTCCCGACTTTCCGCTCATCAACAAATCGTTCAACCTGTCGTACAGCGGCCACGACCTCTGATCCCCACCCATGCTCAGGACCCTGCAACAGATACTGAAGACCGGCATCGTCACCGAGGCGCCTCCGTCCCCGGCCGAGGAATTGCGCGTGCGCGCGGCCTTGGAATCGCGCATCCGTGAAGTGCTCGGTCGCGCGCTGTGCATTCGCGAGGTCGACGCGGGCTCCTGCAATGGCTGCGAACTCGAGATCCATGCCCTGGGCAATCCGGTCTACAGCATCGAGTCGCTCGGCATCCGCTTCGTCGCCAGCCCGCGTCATGCCGACCTGCTGCTGGTGACAGGCCCGGTGTCACGCCACATGGAGGTCGCGCTCCGCCGCACGTACGACGCCACACCCGATCCCAAGCTGGTGGTGGCGGTGGGCGACTGCGGCGCGTGCGGCGGAATCTTCGGCCGCGGCTATGCCAGCTGCGGCGCCGTCTCGAACGTGATCCCGGTGGATGTCGTGGTGCCAGGATGCCCGCCATCCCCGACGCGCATCCTGGCCGGCATCCTGGCCGCTATTTCGCCATCGCCTGCAGATTTGACTACTTGAAATTGCACGCTCGCAACGTGGGTGTTACAGGTGTGAGCGGGGTCGTGGGTTATCCAGGCAAGAGGTGCGGACATGAGGGCGATTGTTGGCCCATTGGTGGTGATCGCAATTCTGGCGGCACTGTGGGTGTTCGTGATCGACAGGAATCCCGGCGGCATTTCTGACGCTGGATACTCGAGCTACCAGCGGTTGAGCGCGCCGAAGCTCCTGTATTCCTGCACCCGCAAGCCGACGAAAGAAGCGCGCGTACGCAAGATGAGGGAATGCGCGAACAGCGGTCGCAGCGGTTGCGAGCAGGAGGCCTACGACTGGGGCGAGGCGAAGACTGCCACCACCGTGGATTTCGCAGGCGATGAGGAGGATTCGACGTACAACGACCTGCTGCAGGACGCCAAGCGGCAGTGCGCCACGAATGTCGGGGACATGGGCGATGGCAAGCTGCAGGTCCTCGAAGCACGCGAGGACTGACGCCTGGTTTGAGACCCGGCACGGCCGCAGGTGACCATTACACAGTCAGGAGTCCAGCCATGCCCAAGATTGATTTGCGGACCGCCCCGGCAGGCTCCGGGTCCAGCTACCCGGCCCCGTTCGATGAACCCTGCCGTGGCCGCAGCTGGCACCGGCTCGGCGTCGCCGCCGGACTGACGCACTTCGGCGTGAACCTCGTGCGACTGACCCCGGGCGCGTGGTCGAGCCAGCGACACTGGCACACGCACGAGGACGAGTTCGTCTACGTGTTGTCGGGTGAACTCGTCCTGGTGACCGATGACGGCGAGGAAATACTGCTGGCCGGCGACAGCGCCGGATTTCCTGCGGGGGTGCGCAACGGCCATTGCCTGCAGAATCGGTCGTCGGCGGATGCCACGTTCCTGGTGGCGGGCAACCGCAGCCCGGAGGACGGCGGCGAGTATTCGGACATCGACATGGCGTTCAAGCCCGGCCGCTACACCGGTGGCGGCGGCTATTTCCACAAGGACGGCACGCCCTACTGAGGCACTCACGACCGCAGTAGCGACTGGGCCTCCCTTACGCGATGGCCGGACGAGCGAGGCCGAACTGGTACGGGGTTGCCAGTGGCCGCGTCACGATGCCGGGCGGCGCGGCACAAACGATGGGAATTGCATTGATGACCGTGCCGGCCACGGCGATCTGCTCGGCCGACGTCGGCGACGTATCACCGTCGCGCTTTTCCATGTCGAGCGAGATGCGCACACCCGGCTGACCCTGCACGTGGATTCGCCACAACGGCGGATGCGTATCGTCGAGGTGCGTCGTCTCCATGTACCAATGGATGGACATCGTGAGACGCGGCGTGCCCTGCACGATACCGCGCCACCGCCAGTTGAAGTGACTGACTCGGCCCTGCGGAATCGTTCCTGCCCCGATCTGCAGGTCCATCGATGCCGCAAATACCCGATGTTCCGTGTCCACGCGATCGAGCGGCATTCCCAGTCGCTCCGCCATCGTCGCCAGCACCTCCGCATACATCCCATTGAGTGACGATGAAGGTCCCCAGGCTGGATTGTTCGGGTCGACGGCCCCCGGTTCGGCGCCGAAGCCCAGGATCTTGAACACGTAGTCGGGACTGCGCACGGCCCTGCAATCAACGCATTCGACGACTTCGATGTGGTCGACCTCGGTGCACACTCCGGTCGCGACGACGGCCAGCTGCTCCCCGGCATAGCCCGGGTTCAGGCCCGCGCCGATCAGCGACGCGCCGCCCTTCTGGCACGCCGCTTCGAGCGCCGCCAGTCGTTCCCCACCCCAGTACTGCGGATGGCTGTAACCGTTGATGCTGATGACGTTCTTGCCGGCCGCGAGCAGGCGCAGGATGTCCCCATCGTGCGAGCCGTAAGGCGGCGCGAGCCGCGCCGCGTGAATCACCACATCCGCATCGAGCGCGAGAATCTCATCGACGCTGCGCGTGGCAAGCACGCCGGTGGGTTCGCGGCGCGCGATCGCTCCTGCATCCCTGCCTTCCTTGTCGGCGCCATAGACGTAGACACCAACGAGTTCCATCGCCGGGTGATCGATCACCGCGCGCAGGCAGTTCTTCCCCATGCCGCCGGTAGCCCACTGGATGACCTTGTATTTCTTCATGCTGGCTCCTCGCGGCAGGGTGACAACGATGCCAGGAACACGCGGTCGGTCTGCCGATCCGAACCGACCGTGTAGTAAGTAGACCCGATTTCGGCGAATCCCGTCTTGCGATAGAAGGCCATGGCGCGCACGTTGCGCTCCCAGACGCCGAGCCAGGCGTGTTGGCCGCCGAGTTCCCGCGCCGCGTCGAGCGCGTGCTCCATCAGGCGCAGGGCGAGTCCCGAACCGCGCACCGAACGGTCGGTATAGAAGCGCTGAACTTCGACGGCATCGGGCACGACTACGCACGCTGGCACAGTTTCGGCGCGACGCACCTGCGCAAAGGCGACGATCCGTGCACCCTGCACTGCCAGCCACGTGATGACCATTGGATCTGCAAGCTCGCGCGCCTGCAGGTCGGGCCGGTACGTCGCGGCGAGGTGGGCCCGCAGGTCATCCGCATCCGTGTCGTCGCCGAATGCTTCCGCGAAAGTATTCGCGGCAAACGTCGCCAGCGCGGCAGCGTCGCCAACCAGGCCGCGCCGAATGGTGGCGTCGGATGACGCGGGTATCGATGACAAATCTGCACCCCGCCCGCAATCAGGATGACGGCGCGGACTCTCGTGCGCGCTTCGCGAGTTCGTAGTCGCGGAGCGCCTCGGCTTCGGCCTTCTTGTCGCCCCGGGCCTTGTACGTCCAGCGCAGCACGTCGTAGGGGCCTTCATAGAGGCCAGGCGGATGCCGAAAGCTGATGCGCTCGAACTGTGCACCGCGACCCCGGAACAGTCCGTTGGCGATGGCCATGTTCGACCACGCGACAGCGTCGTCGTAGCGTTGGGCCTTGTAAGCCGCGAAGCCTGCGAGCCACGCGAGCTCGGCCGTGGCAGGACGAATGCCTAAGCCCGCGGCGCAGAACTGCACCGCGTCGAGCCAGCGCAGCAGGCTGCAGCAGCATTCGGCGGCGCCATAGCATGCCCAGGCCCCCTCCTCTTCCCAGCCGCGCAACTCGGCGCAGGTGCGGAACGCATCGATCGCCGCAGCGAACTCGCCGAGGTGCTGGTGCGAGGCGCCGAGGTAGTAGTACCAGCGCGCCTGCTTCGCATGCTGCTTCGTGTAGCGCTTGAGGATCGCCACGTCGCGTTCGAACTTGCGGCGCGTGCCCGCCGGATCCTTCGGCAGTTCGCGGAAACGGACGCCGCGCAGGTTCAGTGTTTCGGCGTTCGTGCGGCCCAGGAGGCACTCGTGGGTTGGACCCTCCCACCGCACCTTCGCGGGCAGGCGCACGATGCGCTCTTTCGAATAGCTGCCGACGTCGTCGAGGACCATGCAGACCTGCGCCTGCGTGCGAGCCAGGGCACGAGCCAGGTCGAAGCCTCGGTCGAACAGCAACCGCTCGTCGGTGTCCAGCGTGACGGCCCACGCGGCGCCCGCCTCCGCTGCAGCGTCAAGGGCGAAATTCCTGGCGGCCGCGAAGTCGTTCTTCCACGGAAACTCGCGTAACAGCAGCTTGTCGCCGGCGACCTTGCGCGCGACTTCGACGGTGTCGTCTTTCGCACCCGTGTCGATGACGATGCAGCGGTCGACCTGTCCCAGCACGGACGCAAGTGCGTCACCGATGATGTCGGCATTGCTGCCGGTCAGGGTCGTGGCAACAATCACGTCTGCATGTCGACGACGAAGCGATACCGGACGTCGCCCTTCTCCATGCGTGCGAACGCGGCATTGATCTGCGGCATCGTGGTCATTTCGCAGTCGGCTACGATGGCCTTTTCGGCGCAGAAATCGAGCAGTTCCTGGGTCTCGGCAATGCCGCCGATCGCCGAACCCGACAGCGTCTTGCGGCCGCCGATCAGCAGGCGACTGCTGAACGCCGGGATGGTATCGATGACGCCGACCAGCACCAGGGCACCGTGCGTGTGGAGGAGACGCAGGTAAGGATCGAGTTCATGCACGACGGGAATCGTGTCGAGCACGAAATCGAACCTGCCGCCGGCACGCTTCATCGCGTCGGCGTCGGACCCCAGCAGCACGTGGTGCGCGCCCAGCGCCTTCGCCTCCTCAGCCTTGGCCGCCGAACGCGTGAGCACCGTCACTTCAGCGCCCATGGCGTTGGCAAGCTTCACGCCCAGGTGGCCGAGGCCGCCGAGACCCGCCACCGCCACCCGCGAGCCCGGGCCGACGTTCCAGTGCCGCAGCGGTGAATAGGTGGTGATGCCTGCACAGAGCAGCGGCGCCGCACGTGCGGGGTCGAGACCGTCCGGCACGCGCAGCACGAATTCGTCGCGCACGACGATGTGCGACGAATAGCCGCCAAAAGTGATTTCGCCCGTCTGGCGATCCTTGCCGTTGTAGGTGAGCGTGGAGCCTTTCTGGCAGAACACTTCGCGGCCCGCATTGCATTCACTGCATTGCCTGCAACTGTCCACCAGGCAGCCGACCGCGACCCAGTCCCCCGCCTTGTAACGCTTGACCGACGGGCCGACGGCCGCGAC
Organism: uncultured Gammaproteobacteria bacterium; assembly: GCA_963743995.1. Lineage (GTDB taxonomy): Bacteria > Pseudomonadota > Gammaproteobacteria > Steroidobacterales > Steroidobacteraceae > RPQJ01. The sequence continues at coordinate 58,706 of CAVUSC010000007.1, forward strand.
CTGCCCGACGATTTCGTGACCGGGGACGCAGGGATAGACGGTGTTGCGCCAGTCATTGCGGGCCTGGTGCAGGTCGCTGTGGCAGACGCCGCAATAGCGGATGTCGATGCGTACGTCGTCGTCCCGCAGCGCCCGCCGCGTGAACGCGTGCGGAGCCAGCGGACTCTTCGCGTCGGCAGCCGCGTAACCATGGCATGGAGTCGGATCGAGGCTTGGGTTGATCATGCAGCTTCCATTTTTGCCGATTATAGACGTGTGGACGACGGACACCCGAAGCCTCGGAAAAAGTCGCGGCGGCTGCGTTAGGATTTCGGCCTGGTTACCTGGATGGATTCCGCATGAACCCGTTGCGTCGCTCGCTGCTGCTTGCCTTTGTCGCCCTGCTGGCAGCTTGTGCGGGCGCCCCCGCGCCTCGCCCGGCAACGGCTGACGCCACCGCGACGGGTCTCGGCGGCACCGTGGCAATGCCCGATACCTTCAGCGCCGACGTGGCCGCACGCACCCTCGCCGCGGGCGGCAACGCCGTCGATGCCGCGGTGGCCGGAGCCTTCGTCCTCGCCGTGACCTATCCCGAGGCAGGCAACCTCGGCGGCGGCGGCTTCATGCTGCTCCAGGTCGACGACACTGCACAGTTCCTGGACTACCGCGAGACGGCGCCCGCAGCGGCGACGCGCGACATGTACCTCGATGCCAAGGGTGACGTGATCGACGGCATGAGCCTGACGGGTCATCGTGCGGTTGGCGTCCCGGGCACGGTCGCAGGCCTGTGGGAAGCGCATCAACGCTACGGCAAACTGTCGTGGCGAGACGTAATCGAGCCCGCGGTGCAGCTGGCAGAGCGCGGGTTCGAGGTGCCGCCGCTGCTGGCTGAACGCGCCGCAGCCGAAGCGCCACGCTTCGCCAACACCAATTTCGCAAGGTATTTTGCGGGCTTGCGCAGCGGCACCTCGTTTCGGCAACCGGAACTCGCCGCAACGCTGCGGCGTGTCCAGGCCAACGGACCTGCCGGCTTTTACGAGGGCAAGACCGCGGACCTGATCGGCGAGGAGATGCAGCGTGGCGGCGGGTTGATCACGGCACAGGACCTGCGGGATTACCGCGCCATGTGGCGAGAACCCCTGCGCAGCACCTGGCGCGACCAGACGGTGCTGTCGTCGCCGCCGCCCAGTTCGGGTGGCTTTGCCCTGCTGCAGTTCCTTGGAATGAAGGATGCGCGAGCCGTCGACTTCGAGGGCCTGGCGTGCAATTCGCCGCAGTACGTGCACCTCGTGGCCGAGATCGCCAAGCGCGTGTATGCCGACCGCGCCGAATATGCAGGCGACCCCGCATTCGTCGACGTACCGGTCGCACGGCTGGTGGACTCTCGGTACATCCACGATCGAGCCGCAAGCGTGAATCCCAGCGCGATCTCGCCTGCGCAGAATATCGGGCCCGGACTCGCCGAACCCCGCCACACGACGCACTACTCGATTGTCGACCGCTGGGGCAACGCAGTTGCCAACACCTATACGCTGAACTCGGATTTCGGCAGCGGCGTGGTCGTTGCGGGTGCGGGCTTCCTGCTCAACAACGAGATGGACGACTTCAGCGCCAAGGCCGGCGTGCCGAACGTGTACGGCCTGCTCGGCGGCGACGCCAATGCGATTGCGCCTGGCAAACGCATGCTGTCGTCGATGTCACCGACGATACTGCTCGACCGCGATGGACGCGTCTCGATGGTCGTGGGCTCGATGGGTGGCTCGACGATCATCACCGGTGTCGTGCAGATGCTGGTCGACGTCGTCGACTTCCGCATGACGGCAAGTCAGTCCGTGGCCGAGCCGCGTTTTCATCACCAGGGCATCCCGGTCGATCTCATCACCTACGACGGCGAGTTTTCCGCTGCAACGCTGGCAGAGCTGCGCCAGCGCGGTTACCGCGTCGAGCCGCACGAATGGCCGCTGGGAGATGTGCAACTGATCGTACGCACCGCGACAGGCTGGGACGCGGCTTCGGATCCGCGGGGCCGCGGAGAGGTACACAGGCTGCCGTGAACTGTGAAACAATTTGGTGCATCCAGCCCGCTGATACTTCTATTTCGGTGTTGCGGGTTTAATACATCGGCGTATATTCAAGCTGTATGCGACTGATTCTCCACGGCTTTTACTTAACGACCCTGTTCGTTAGCCATGGATTAGGAATCCAACCCAAGAGCTTGAATTAAAACAGTATTTACAGTTCAGGGGCGTGCGATGGCGGCACATTGGGATGATTTTCAGGCGGCGATGCAGGTCCTCGTGGGTGCAGGTCCGGTGAAACAGCGCCTGGTCGATGCCTACCGGCATCACCTTGCTTCGCTGCGCGAGCACGAACTGCCCGATCCCGTCCGTGACCGGTTCGTCGCCCTGCGAACGGCGATGCATGAAGCGCCCGCCACGGGTGGCTTGACTGCCCCGGAAGCATCGGTCCGCAAGATGTCCGAAAAGGACGCGGCGGCACACGCGGTAGGCCTGCTAGAGATGTTCACCCTGATGTCGACGCTGAATGAAAGCGAAGGCGCGCCGCGGCTGCGCATCGTCGCGAGCGGCGATGACGACGCGCGGACCGACGACCTGTTCGAAGTACCGGCCTTCCTCAGTCGAGCTTGAACTCGATCACGTCGAAGCGCGTGGTTTCTTCATGCCGCGCTTCGCGCTTGATCGCGTCGATCAGCTGCCGCTGGTCCCACGGCACCACGTCGTCTGCGAATTCGAGCACCGCAGGGGCAATCGTGTCCGTGCTGCCAAACGGCTCCAGCGCGAGGAGCGGCTTGTCGAACGCCTTGGCGCAGTGCATCTGGAACTCGACCCACTCCACATTGCGGCGATATAGCGCGGCAGGCACCAGCACGATCTCGGCCTCCGTGATCTGATTGCGCAGCGAGTCTCGCAACGCCTCCTTGTCGCCGGTCGGGCGCGCCTCGGGCGTGCTGGTGTTGCGATAAAAGAAGTTCGGGCTGCTTTCGACGTACTCGAAGATTCGGTGGTAATCGTCATCGGCCACCCACACGTGGCAGACGTACAGCCGGATCGGGTTCTTCTGGGTAACGCTGCTCACGAGGCCTCCGTCGACTTCCTTGCTACCAGACGAGCGTCAATAGTCTAGCCTAGCGCATTCGGTTCCGGATCACCGTCCCGACCCGTAGAATTGAGGTCTGATGCGCTTTCTGCTCTACAACATCCGCTATGCCACGGGCACCGGCGCGGCTTTCCACCTCCCGATCCCGGGTGCGGGCTACCTCCGCAGCGACAAACGCGTGCTGGCCCGCATCACCCGCTTCATCAAGAGCCAGGACCCGGACATCGTCGGCCTGATCGAGGTCGACACCGGCTCGATCCGCACCGGCAACGTGAACCAGGCCGAAGTCATCGCCGACTCGCTCGGGCACTACTCGATCTACCAGTGCAAGTACGGCGAGAAATCGTTCAACACGTTCGTGCCGATCCTGAACAAGCAGTCGAATGCATTCCTCGCGGCGCCGCGGGTCGAGGGCGAGCGTTTCCACTATTTCGACACCGGCATCAAGCGCCTGATCATCGAACTCGAACTCGACGATGTCTGCGTGTTCCTGGTGCACCTGTCGCTCAAGTTCCGGCATCGGCACGCGCAGCTGCGCCAGGTATTCGAACTCGTCAAGCGTTCCACCAAGCCGGTGATCGTTGCAGGCGACTTCAACACGTTCTGGGGTGAGCACGAGATGTCGCTGTTCATGGAAGCGAGTGGCCTGCGCAGCGCCAACGTTGCGAGCCTGCCCTCGTACCCAGCGCGCAAGCCGCGCCTGGAACTCGACTTCATCCTCTATTCGAAGGGCATCGAGATCGACTCGTTCGAGATCCCCGACGTAGCGTTTTCGGACCATCGGCCGCTGGTCTGCGATTTCCACATCACCGGTTGATGTCCTGCGCGGCACATGGAGCCTCAATGAACACTTCCGCGCCCGACGCAACCTCGCGCCAGTGGACGCTCGAGATCGACTCGGACAGCGTCGCCTGGCTCACCTTCGACAAACCGGGCGCCAGCGCCAACTCGCTCTCTCGTGCGGCGATGGAAGAACTCGACGCGAACCTGCGCGAAGTCGAGCAGCAGCGACCGGCGGGCCTGGTGATCCGTTCCGGCAAGAGTGGTTTCATCGCGGGCGCCGACGTCTCCGAGTTCGGCCAGGTGCGGGCGCCAGACGAGGCAGTGCCCTCGATCCGTGCAGCCCACGGCGTATTGCAGCGGCTCGAGGACCTGCCCTTGCCGACGGTTGCCGCCATCAATGGCTATTGTCTCGGCGGCGGGCTCGAACTTGCCATGGCCTGCCGGCACCGCGTCTGCGCGGACGATCCGAAAGTCACGCTGGGCCTGCCCGAAGTGATGCTCGGCATTCATCCAGGTTTCGGCGGCACCGTGCGGTCGGTGCAGCTGCTCGGCGTTGCGACAGCGATGGACCTGATGCTGACCGGCAAGAACCTGCGGCCCGACAAGGCGCTGCAGGTCGGACTCGTCGATGCCGTCGTCCCGGCCGGACAACTGCACGAAGCTGCGAAGGCGCTGGCGCTGCGGCCGCGAGCGCGGCGCAAGGCGCCGTTGGGCCAGCGCCTGCTGAACCTGCCGGTCATTCGCGGCCTGGTGGCGGGCAAAGTCGAGCAGCAGGTTCGTCGACGGGCGCGCAAGGAGCACTACCCCGCCCCGTATGCCATCGTGGACCTCTGGCGCCGCCATGGCGCGAATCCGCGCACGGGCTACGAAGCGGAGGCCCAGTCGGTGGCGCGGCTCGTCTGCACGCAGACGTCACGCAACCTGGTGCGTGTCTTCTTCCTGCAGGAGCGGTTGAAGGCCCTGGGCGGCAAGGAACTGCCGGCGGGCGGTCATGTGCACGTCGTGGGCGCCGGTGTAATGGGCGGCGACATCGCTGCGTGGTGTGCGCTGCGTGGTTTCACCGTCACGCTGCAGGACCGTGGCGCGGAGTTCGTGCAGCCCGCGCTCGATCGCGCGCGAGCGTTCTTCGAGAAGCGCAGCCGGGTTCCCGGCAAGGCGGCGGAGCAACTCGCGCGCCTGCAGATGGACGTCGCAGGCCATGGCGTCGAGGGTGCCGACGTCGTGCTCGAAGCCATCTTCGAGAATGCCGACGCGAAACGCGCGTTGTACACTCGCATCGAACCACGGTTGAAAGCCGGCGCGATCCTGGCCAGCAACACCTCGAGCCTCGCGCTCGAATCGCTGGCGGCAGGACTCGAGGTCCCAGGCCGGCTCGTCGGCCTGCATTTTTTCAATCCGGTCGCGCAGATGCCGCTGGTCGAGGTCATCGAGTCCGCGGTGACCGAACCGCGGGCGCGCGCCGCGGCACTCGCGTTCACACGTGCCATCGACAAACTGCCACTGCCCTGTCGCAGCGCCCCCGGCTTCCTCGTGAATCGGGTGCTGATGCCGTACATGACCGAGGCCATGCTCGCTGCCGGTGAAGGCATTCCACTCGCCACGATTGACGACGTGGCGGTGAAGTTCGGCATGCCGATGGGTCCCATCGAACTCGCGGACACCGTCGGTCTCGACGTCTGCCTGCACGTCGGTCAAATCCTGTCGACAGCCTTCGGCGGTCCCGCGCCGGACGCCGTCGCCCCACTGGTGGCCGCCGGCAAACTCGGCAGGAAATCGGGCCAGGGTCTCTACCAATGGCGCGACGGCAAAGCGGTGAAACCCGGCGTCGACCCCGCCGCGCGCGCACCGGACGACCTCGAAGATCGCCTGATGCTGGCCATGGTCAACGAAGCCATGGCAGTGCTGCGGGAAGGCGTGGTGGCGGATGCGGACCTCATCGACGCCGGCGTGATTTTTGGTTCGGGCTTTGCGCCTTTCCGCGGCGGGCCGCTACGCTACGCCCGGGAACGCGGCGTGCAGGACGTGGTCGCGCGACTCGAGGTGCTGGCCGCCAGGCACGGCGAGCGGTTCCGTCCCGACCCCGGCTGGTCGAGCCTCGGTGGTTCTGGCGCGCCGTGATACCATCCGCTACCTTTTGCAGCCTTACTTCATGAGCAGCGATCCGAGCACCGTCGAACTGGCCGTCCTGAAAGCGTTTTCTCCGCTCGATGGACTGAAGAACGAAAATCTCCGTGCATTGGCGCGTAAGACCGTCCTTCGCGAGCTACCCCAGGGCCGCCTCCTGTTCAAGGAAGGCGACACCGACAAACGCACCTACTACCTCGCGAGCGGAGTGGTCGAACTGCTGGCGGACGGGCGCATCGTCGGCACGATCCGCGGCGGCACGCCCGACGCACGGCATCCATTGGCACCGATCCTGCCACGCCGCTGCTCCGCCCGGGTCGCCTCCGAGAAGATCGACTACCTCTCGATCGACAGCGACTTGCTCGACGTCCTGATCACCTGGGACCAGACGGGCACATACGAAGTCGGCGACCTGCGTGCCGGCAACGAATCGGCCGACGACTGGATGACCATGCTCCTGCAGAGCCGGGCCTTCCACCGCATCCCGCCGGCCAACCTGCAGGCCGTGTTCATGCGCCTGCAGAGGATGAACTACGTGGCCGGCGACGTCGTGATCCGCCAGGGCGACGACGGCGATTTCTTTTACGTGATCGTGGAGGGCCGGTGCTCGGTGAGCCGCGAGACGCCGCTCAACCGCGAAGGCATCCGGCTCGCGGAACTGGGAATGGGCGAGACGTTCGGCGAGGAAGCGTTGATTTCCGGTGCGACGCGCAACGCCACCATCACGATGCTGACGGACGGCGTGTTGATGCGCCTGGCGAAGGACGATTTCAACACCCTTCTCAACGAGCCCATGCTGCAGTGGGTCGATCACGACCAGGGCCTGCAGATCGTCGCCAAGGGCGGCATGTGGCTCGACGTGCGCCTGCCGAGCGAGTACGAGCACTGGCACCTCGAGCCGTCGCTCAACGTGCCGCTCTATTTCATCCGCCTGAAGATCAAGACGCTGGATCCGACGGTCCGGTACGTCGTGGTCTGCGACAACGGCCGCCGCAGTTCGGCCGCGGCCTACATCTTGAGTGAACGGGGCTTCGAAGCGCACGTACTGCGCGACGGCATTGCCGCTACCGGTCTCGCCGATACGCTCATTCGCTGATCTTCGCGCCCAGGCGGCGATGGTTACCAGCCGCTGCAGTCAGGATCGCCGCCGGGTCGGCCCTCGATGCCTTCCCTACTGGTTGATTGAATAACTCTTCTGCTTGCCGGTGAGTTCCTGCCGCAGTCCGTCCTGCTGTCGCACGGACTCTTCATACTGCGCCGCGGTCAAGCAGACCTCAGTTGGGAAGCGCGAGCCGAGCGGGGTGCTCTTGCGGCACAACATGGTCTCACCGTCGACCACCTTGCTCTTGTAACCCGGCGGGACGCGAGTAGCCGCTGCTGCTGCCTGGCCGTCGCCGGACTTGGCTGTAGCTGCGTCCACCGGCTTGGTGGCTTGGGTTGTCGTCGGGGCGACCGGGGCTGCGGTTGCCTCGGCAGTCGTGGCGGGTGCAGGCGTGCCAGCCGGCGCTGCATGGACCGCCGGCGCGGTTTCCGTCGCGGAGGCAGGCAGGCCGATGGCGAGGGCCAGCACGACGGGCAGGAATCGAATCGAAGCGGGCATTGGCGTTCTCCACTCGGGTTCGCCACGAACGGCGAAGTTGGCGACGTCAAACCGTCAACGATAATTCAAATGCCAGCAGACGTCACTACATGGTGTGGGTGGGCTTGTCGCCACCCAGCGCGCCGGCCAGGTATGCCTCGATCTTGCGCTGGGTATTGCCACGGTCCTGCTCGCTGAATTGCACGCCGATGCCGGCCGTGCGCTTGCCCTGCGCGCCCTTGGGTGTCATCCAGATGACTCGTCCGGCCACCGGCAACTTCTCGTCCTCGCCCATGAGGTTGAGCAGCATGAACACCTCGTCACCGAGGCGGTAGTTGCTGCTGGTGGGAATGAACAGACCGCCGTTCTTCACGAACGGCATGTAGGCCAGGTAGAGCGCGCTCTTGTCCTTGATGGTGAGCGTCAGCAGGCCAGGCTTGTTCGGTTGTCGCAGGGGTGCAGGACTCATCAGGACGTTCTCAGTGCTCCATCAGCGGGCCGACGCCGCTGCCCGCAATTCGAGCAGCAAGGATTCGACCACGAGGGGCGCGGACGCCGAGCCTTCGAGCAGGCGACGGGCCTCGCGCAAGCGGTCCAATACCTGGAACGCCGCGGTTATGTTCAACTCGGCTGCCGCCCTTTGCAAGGGTGAACCGGTCCGAAACGTGAGGGGATTCTCATTGGCCACGCCCGTGGCGGCGTGCACGCAGGCCACGAGCCACGCCTCGAGCCAGTCGAGCCGCATCGGCAACCCTGCTCCCTGCATGTCCGCGGAAGCTCGCGTGACGTCGACGCGTCGCTCGAGGAATGCTTCGAGCAACCCTGCCATCTGCTCCTCGAGCCCCGCGAATTGCGGTGCAAGAGCCAGCGCCTTGAGCGGCGAGCCCCCGGCCGCGGCCAGCAAGCGCGGCGGCGGCGCACTGCCCAGCGACTCGGCGAGCCAACGCAAGGCCAGCGCATTCTCGGGCCGTGCAACCTCGATGCGTTGGCATCGGCTGCGCAGCGTGGCCAGCAGGGCCGAAGGTCGCGCGGTGACCAGCAACAGCACAGTGCGCGGCGCAGGTTCCTCGAGTGTCTTGAGCAGTGCGTTCTGCGCCGAAGGCGTCATCTTCTCGGCCGGCACGATCACCGCCACGCGGTAGCCACGCCGCATGCTGGTCATCGCGAGTTGCTCGCAGACCTCGCGCACCTGGTCGACGCCGATGGACTTCTTGTCCTCAGGGATGCGCAACCAATGCATGTCCGGGTGTGTGCCGGCTTTGCTCAGCAGGCACTCGGCGCACTCGCCGCAGGCCTCGAGGCGCTCGCCGCGACCCGCGCAGAACAACGCTGCCGCCAGCGCAGAAGCGAACCGCTCCTTGCCGACGCCTGCCGGCCCGTGCAGCAGCAAGCCGTGCGACAACCGCTGGGAGGCAGCCGCTGCGCTCAGCTTGTCGCACGCAGCCGCGTGCCACGGCAGCAGGTCGATCGGCAGCGGCGCGAAGTCATCCGCACCCGCGCTGCCGGTCGTCTCGTCGTCGCCGGCGTCCTGGCTCATCGTGGCCCTGCCTGCGCCGTCAGCACCGGTTGCAGTGCCGCGTGGATCGCCAGTTCGACGGTGTCGAGATCGCGGCTCGCGTCGACGACGCGGAACCTGGCCGTTTCCTGCGCGGCACGCTGCAGATAGGCTCGGCGGACCCGCTCGAAGAACTCGACACGTTCGGACTCGAACCGGTCTGGACCGTCGGTGCCGTTGCGGACCCGGGCGCGGCTCATGCCGACCGCCACGGGTGCATCGAGCAGCACGGTGAGATCCGGCTGGCGCCGGGGATGCACGATGCGCACGAGCGCATCGATGTCGGTCGTCGGCAGCCCACGGCCGCCGCCCTGGTAGGCATACGTGGCATCGGTAAACCGGTCGCAGAGCACCCACGCGCCTCTCGCGACAGCCGGTTCGATCAGGTTCGCGAGGTGGCTGGCGCGCGCCGCAAACATCAGCAGCAACTCGCAAGACTGCGGCATGGGCTCGTCGGTGGGATCGAGCAGGACGTGACGTAACTGCTCGGCGCGGGGCGTACCGCCTGGCTCGCGCGTGAGCACGACGTCAATGCCCGCGGTCTCGAGCCAGGCAGCCGCGCGCTTGATCTGCGTCGACTTGCCGACGCCCTCGCCGCCCTCGAACGTGATGAACCTGCCCTGCACGCTGTTCAACGACCCTTGCTGTTCTGTTGCCGGTAACGCACGAGGTACCGCCGCACCGCGGCCTCGTGCTCCGCCAATGTCTTCGAAAACGCGTGCTGGCCGTCGCCTTCGCCCGTCGCGACGAAGAAGAGTTCGCCGCGCACATCCGGTTGCACCGCCGCCCGCAACGCAGCGGCTCCCGGGAGCGCAATCGGTGTTGGCGGCAGCCCGTTGCGCGTGTAGGTATTGTACGGCCCGTCGCGCTCCAGATCAGCGCGTCGCAGGTTGCCGTCGAATTTTTCGCCGAGCCCGTAGATGATCGTCGGGTCGGTCTGCAGACGCATGCCCCGGCGCAGGCGCTCGACGAAGACGCCGGCGATGCGCGCACGCTCGTCGGGATGTCCCGTTTCCCGCTCGATGATCGACGCCAGGATCAGCGCCTCGTACTCGTCCTTGAGCGGCAGGTTCTCGTGCCGTGACCCCCAGGCCGCCGCCAGTTCCTTGCGCATGCGGTCGCGCGACTGGCGCAGCAGGTCGATGTCGCGCGTGCCCTTGCCGAACAGGTACGTGTCAGGAAAGAACAGTCCCTCGGGATTCATGCCGTCTTCGCCAAGCGCGCGCATGACTGCATCGTCCTGCAAGCCGCGAGTCGTGTGCTCGATTTTCGGTGCCGAGGCCAGCGCCTTGCGCAGGTCGCGGAAGGTCCAGCCCTCGACAACCGTGATCGAATGCTGGACCACGTCCCCGCTGACGAACGCCCGCAACAGGCCCTGCGGGGTCGTGCCGGGCTGGAGCGCGAACTCGCCCGCGTGCATGCGTGAATCGACGCCGGTGAACCGGCCATACAGAGCGAGCAGGCGCGGGTGCGTGAGCAGGCCGCGCGAGGCGAGATCGCGCGCCACCGCCGTGAGGGACTGCCCGGGCTGGACGTCGACGATGGCGGGTTCGGGCCCGCCGATCGCGAGCGGCTGGTCCAGCCAGCGCTGCACGTACCACGTGCTGCCGGCGACACCGAGCAGTGCGAGCACCAGCAAAGCGAACAGCGTCCGCCGCAACGATCTCATTCGTCGGCAGTCTCGACCGCGTCACGCAGGCGGGCAGTCACTTCGCTTTTGGCGAAACTGTTGACGCCAGCGACCCACCCCACGGGACGGATGCCGCGCACGGCGTTGGTCAGGAAACACTCTTCGGACCGGGCCACGTCGTCGAGCGTGAAATCGCCGATCGTGGCCTGGATGCCGAGCTTCGCGGCCACCCGCAGCACGACTTCGCGCATCACGCCGGCAACGCCGCAATCGCTGATCTGCGGGGTCAGCAACTCGCCGTTGCGCACCAGGAACACGTTGGCCGCCGTGGCGCAGATGATGCGGTCGTCGGTCGAACGCATGAGGCCCTCGTCGACGGGCGGGTCGCGCAGTTCGGCGCCCGCGAGCACCTGCTCGAGCCGGTTGAGGTGTTTCATGCCTGCCAGGCGCGGATTGCGACCGAGGCGAGTCTCGCAGACACGCAACGTCAGCGGCCGCGCCGCCTCGGACTCGGACACCTGCTGTGCCGTGGAGACGACAATGCGCGTCAGGCTGGGCTCCACCGGGGGCGGGTAGCCGCGAGGACCCGGGCCTCGCGTCAGGGTCAGCTTGACCACCGCGGCGCCAAAGCCTTCCAGCGCACGCAGGCAATCCGTTTCGATCAGGTCGACCGGCGGCGCGGGCATGCCCAAGCGGTGACAGCTCTCGCTGAGCCGCGCCATGTGGCTCTGGAAACGCCGCACGCGGCCGTTCGTCGCGCCCATCGTCTCGAACAGGCCATCCCCGTACTGCAGCCCGCGGTCGTCAACGGACACGCTGCCGCCCTCGACGCCGTTGACGAACTTCCGCCCGATCATCGTCTTTCTCCCAGCGCGCGCAGGATGCCGTTCGCCTTCGCGCGGGTCTCCGCCAGTTCAGCCTCAGGCACGGAGTCTGCCACGATGCCGGCCCCGGTCCGAAATCCAATCGCACCGTCGCGCACGGTCAGCGTGCGGATCAGGATATTGAGGTCCATCGCGCCGTTCAGGTCCAGGTAGCCGAGGGATCCGGTGTACGCGTCCCTCGGCTCGCGCTCGAGCTCCGCGAGCAGCTCCATGCACCGCACCTTGGGGCAACCGGTGATGGTTCCACCCGGGAACACCGCTGCGATCGCCTGCCCAGGGGTTACGTCGTCGCGCAGCACGCCGCGCACGTTCGACACGATGTGGTGCACCGTCGCGTAGGACTCGATCGTCATGAACTCGTCGACCTCGACCGTGCCGCCACGGCAGATGCGTCCAAGGTCATTGCGCTCGAGGTCGACCAGCATGATGTGCTCGGCGCGTTCCTTCTCATTCAGGCTGAGCTCGCTCTTGAGCGCAGAGTCGGCGGCTTCGTCATGCCCGCGCGGGCGCGTGCCGGCAATCGGGCGGGTGCTCGCAATGCCGTCCCGCAGTTGCAGCAGGCGCTCGGGCGATGAACTGAGCAGCGAGAAATCACCCAGCTGGGCGAGTGCCGCGAACGGCGCCGGGTTCGCGCGCCGCAAGGCGCGGTAGAGGTCCGGCACCGTGGCGTTCGGCGCCAGGCGGGCGCGCCAGGAGCGCGACAGGTTCGCCTGGTAGACGTCGCCACGTGCAATCGCGTCGAGCACGTCACGCACGCCGTCGAGGAACACCTGCGCGTCCTGCTCCTCGACCGCGGCGGTCAACTCGGCCGGCGGAATCCGCCTGGCAGCGTGAGCGACGGCGTCGATGTCGGCACGGACCTGCTCGTGCAGCTGTTCGAGCCGTCCGGCGTCGCGCGCAACGATACGGATCTCGTGGTTGCGCCGGTCCCGCATCAACGCGCCGTGCATGCGCCACGCGAGCGCACGCGGCAGGTGCGACGCGGGCAGCCGCAGCGTCGGTTCGATCTCGCCCGCCAGTTCGTAGCCCAGGTACAGGAACCAGCCATCCGCAAACACGGCGCCGCTCGACGCAACATCGCACGCACCGCGTTCCCGCGCCACCCAACCATCGAGCGCGTCCAGGAACCGGCCACCGGCGGCTAACTCGCGGACATCACCAGCGAGTCTGCCGTCAGGTAACTGCGTGAGCCGCTCGCCGGGCAAGGCAAAGAGAACATCGTGACGCCCGAGCGGCTCTTCGCCGCTCACGCTTTCGAGCAGGACAGGGTAGCGGGCGGGAAAGCGCTCGTGCAGCGCGAGCAGGTCGGCTTCGCGCATGACTGGACGCAGCGCGCGCTCTCAGCCGAGCGCGCGGAAGATCAGGCTGCCGTTCGTGCCACCGAAGCCGAACGAATTCGACAGCGCGATGCGTACTGGCGCCTGGCGCGCAGCTCCCGGCACGTAGTCGAGATCGCAGTCCGGGTCCGGGTTCTCGAGGTTGATCGTCGGCGGCAGCACGCCGTCGCGGATCGCCAGGATCGAGAAGATCGCCTCGACGACGCCAGCGGCCCCAAGCAAGTGGCCCGTCATCGACTTGGTCGAACTCACTGCGACCTTGCGCGAATGGTCGCCGAGCGCGCGCTTGATCGCGATCGTCTCGGCGCGGTCGCCGAGTTCGGTCGAAGTCGCGTGCGCGTTGATGTAGTCGACCGCTTCGACGTTGATCCCTGCATCGCGGATGGCCGCGGTCATAGCGAGCCGCGCGCCCTCACCGTCTTCCGGCGGGGACGTGATGTGATGCGCGTCGCCGCTCATGCCGAAGCCGACGAGCTCCGCGTATATCTGCGCGCCGCGTGCCTTCGCGTGCTCGTACTCTTCGAGCGCGACGGCGCCGCCGCCCTCCGCCATCACGAAACCATCGCGGTCCTTGTCCCATGGCCGGCTGGCCCTTGCGGGCTCGTCATTGCGCAGCGAGAGCGCGCGCGCCTGGCAAAAGCTGCCGACGCCGAGCGGCGTGAACGCCATCTCGGAACCGCCTGCCACCATGATGTCAGCGTCGCCATACTGGATCAGGCGGCAGGCCAGTCCGATCGAATGCGTCGACGTCGTGCAAGCCGTGACCAGCGCGATGTTCGGCCCCCGCAGGCCATGATGGATCGACACCTGCCCGGCTGCCGCGTTGATGATGCTGCCGGGGATGAAGAACGGGGAAATCTTGCGCGGCGTCTTCGCCTCGAGCCATTTCGCCGTGTTCTCTTCGATGGTAGAGAGTCCGCCGATGCCGGCGCCCATGGCGACGCCGATGCGCCCGCAATTGGCCTCGTTGACCTCAAAGCCGGAATCCTTGATGGCTTGAGTCGCGGAGGCAACGCCGAAGGGAACGAACGGATCGAATTTCCGCAGGTCCTTGGGCGCCATGTACTCCTCGGCATTGAAGTCCTTCGCCTGGCCGCCGATGCGGACCGGGAAGGCGCTCAGGTCCATCTTGTCGATGAGACCGATGCCGCTGCGGCCGTTCACGATGCCTTCCCAGGCTGTTGCGACGGTGCTGCCGAGCGGGGAAACGATGCCTAAACCTGTGACGACGACTCTGCGCCTGGACAAGCTGGGTCTCCCCGAAGATTCGCTGAAACGATGTTGCAGGACCGCCTTCCGTGGCGGCCCGGCACGAGGCGCGGCTCAGGCCTGGGTGCGGCGCTCGTTGATGTAGTCGATGGCCTGCTGCACGGTCGTGATTTTCTCGGCGTCCTCGTCGGGAATTTCGGTCTCGAACTCTTCTTCGAGCGCCATCACTAGTTCGACAGTGTCGAGCGAGTCAGCACCGAGGTCGTCGACGAAGGAGGACTCGTTGGTGACTTCCTCTTCCTTGACGCCCAGTTGCTCGGCGACGATCGCCTTCACTCGCTGTTCAATACTGCTCATTGTCGTAGGGATCCTTTGGAAGGAAACAAGATCTGCCGATCCGGGCCTGCAGGGGACCGGCATGGGGCGCGTATTCTATGTTAAGGCCGTGGTAAGGGTCCAATTAGCCAGAAAAGCCATTCAGATCATGTACATACCGCCATTTACATGCACGGTCTCGCCCGTGATGTAGGCGGCTTCGGGCCCCGCCAGGAAGGCAACGGCCGCCGCGATGTCGCCCGGCGAACCCAGGCGGCCGAGCGGAACCTGCGTCAGCAGCGCCGTTTTCTGGGCCTCGCCGAGGGCATCGGTCATGTCCGTGACAATGAACCCCGGAGCCACCACGTTGACCGTGATGTTGCGTGATCCGACCTCGCGCGCGAGGCTCTTGCTGAAGCCGATCATGCCTGCCTTGGCCGCCGCGTAGTTGGTCTGGCCGGCGTTACCCATCACGCCGATGACAGAAGCAATGTTCACGATCCGGCCTTTGCGCGCCTTCATCATGCCGCGCATGACGGCCTTGCAGGTCCGATAGACCGCGCTCAGGTCGGTATCGAGCACGACCTGCCAGTCGTCCGCGCTCATGCGCATGAGCAGGCCGTCGCGGGTGATCCCGGCGTTGTTGACGAGGATCGACGGCGTGCCCTCCACGGCTTCCACCGCCTTGAAGCAGGCTTCGACCGCACCCTGGTCGGCGACGTCCAGGACAACGCCTCGCCCGGCGATGCCGGCTGCCTCGAGGTACGCATCGATCGTCTGGGCGCCGGCTGCGGTCGTGGCGGTTCCCACGACGCGCGCACCACGCTTGCCGAGTTCCAGTGCGATCGCGCGGCCGATGCCGCGCGTGGCGCCGGTGATCAAGGCAAATTCGCCAGCGAGGCTGCTCATGCGTTTTCTCCACAGGCGGCCAGCGCGGCGGCCATCGATGTCGAATCTTCGAGTGCGAGCATCCTGAGCTCGGGCTTGCGTTCGATGCGGCGGTTGAGCGAGGTCAGGACCTTGCCCGGACCGCATTCCACGAACGTGGTCGCGCCGTCCGCCAGCATGGCGCGCACGGTGTCGGCCCAGCGTACGGGCTTGAACAACTGTTCCTTGAGGGACTGGCGGATGCCGTCGGGCGAGCTGTGCTTGCGCACGTCCACGGTGTAGACAGCCGCGACGTTCGGCATGCGCACGTCCACGGTCGCGAGCTTCCCGGCGAGCCGCTCGGCGGCACCGCGCATCAGGCTGCTGTGCGAGGGCACGCTGACGGGCAACAGCACGGCACGCTTGGCGCCGCGCGCCTTCGCGGCGTCGATCGCGCGCGCCACGGCCGTTGCATTGCCGGCAATGACGGTCTGGCCGGGCGCATTGAAGTTCACGGGTTCGACCACCTCGCCCTGCGCCGCCTCCTGGCAAGCGGCGTCGAGATCCGCGTCGTCGAGTCCGAGGATCGCCGCCATTGCGCCCTGCCCGAGCGGCACCGCCTGTTGCATCACCTGGCCGCGAAACCGGACGACATCGATCGCGGTCTTGAAGTCCATTGCATCGGAGCAGACGAGCGCCGTGTATTCGCCGAGGCTGTGCCCGGCCATCGCTGCCGGCGCAGGTCCGCCGCGGCCGGTCCAGACCCGCCAGGTCGCGACACCGGCGGCGAGCATCGCGGGTTGGGTGCGTTCCGTGGAGCCGAGGTCGGCTTCTGGTCCGTCCTGGCAGAGCGCCCAGAGATCGTAGCCGAGCACGTCGCTCGCTTCGGCGAAGGTGGCGCGCACGACCGGCTCCTCGGCACCTAAGTCGGCGAGCATGCCGACGGACTGGGAACCTTGTCCCGGAAAGACGAAAGCGAGTGTCATTGGCCGTGTTCCCCTGTTGGCCGCCCGGCAGCCAGGCTTGCTGTTCGGCGCGATTATAGCGGCGGGACTGCGGCCCGCAGTCGTTGCCGCAGCAGCAGCCAGAGGGCGGCCGCCGTGCCGCCGATCGCGCCATAGGTATGAGCCTCGTGGATGACTGGCACCGCCAGCGTTGATGCCGTGAACGGCAGCGGCCCCACCAGGTGCTCCCAGCCGAGCTTCAGCGCAAACAGCACCGCCACCAGCGCGGCCAGGGCATCGGGTCTGCGCCACAACCAGGCGCAGAGCCCCGCCGCCATCAGGCCATGCAGCACACCCGAGAATCCGACGTACCACTCGAGTTGCGGCTCGAGTACGAGGAACCCGAGATCGACGGCAACGGTCGAAGCGACGAGGATGGCCATCCAGCCGCGCAGGGTGTACTCGCGGGCGAAGAGCCAGGCAACGAGTGCGAGGCCGGCGAGGTTCCAGGCCAGGTGCGTCAGGTCGTAGTGGTCAAAGTGCGCGGTGACGAGCCGCCAGTATTCGCCACGGCTCAGGATGGCCGCGCGGTCGTAGGGCAGTGCCTCCCCGGCCAGTTCGGCAAACACCTGGAACGCCACCAGCATGAGCGCAAGCGCAAGCGGCGCGCGCCATGCACGTGCGTCCAGATGCGTCAGTTGCGAGAAACGTCCCAGGTTCATCCGTGCGCCGATTCCAGCGGCATGGGTTTGCTATGATCAGCGAAATTTACCGTCAACTACGGCACCCCACATGACATTTACCGGATTGCGCCGCCTGCGCGGCTTTACGCTGATCGAGATCATGGTCGTCGTCGTGATCCTCGGCATCCTTGCCGCGCTGGTCGCGCCGAACGTGATTCGCCGCATCGACGATGCACGCGTCACCAAGGCCAAGCAGGACATCCGCGCCTATGAAACCGCGCTCAACCTGTACCGCATGGACAATTTCCGCTACCCCACCACCGAGCAGGGCCTGCAGTCGCTGGTCACGCGTCCCGCCGACCCGAACATCAAGAACTGGAAGGAAGGCGGCTACATCGACGGCATGAAGAAGGATCCGTGGGGCAACGACTACGCCTACATCGCACCGGGAACCCGGGGCGACTACGACCTCTACACGCTCGGTGCCGACGGGCAGCCGGGCGGCGAAGGACCCGATGCCGACATCGGCAACTGGAACATCGAATAACCCCGTGACGCGGCTAGGTGCCGCGAGCCGCACCTCGGGGTTCACCCTGCTCGAGGTGCTCGTCGTCGTCGTCATCATCGGCATCCTCACGTCGATGGCGGTGATCTCCGTCAACGTGCTCGGCGGCGATCACGAGATGCAGCAGGAGGCCGAGCGCCTGCAGGCGATCCTGCTGCAGACGCGCGAGGACGCGATCCTGCAGAGCCGCGATATCGGCATGCGCCTCGACGAAACGGGTTACGAGTTTCTCGCCTACGACGGCCGCGTCGAACGCTGGAATGCGGTCGGGGACGACCCGCTGCTGCGAGAGCGTTCACTGCCCGAAGGGCTGCGGCTGTCGCTGCGACTCGAGGATCGCAACGTGCAACTGAAACCGCGCCAGCCGGCGACCGACCGCGATCCGATCCAGCCACAGGTGATCCTGCAAGGGTCCGGCGAGGTGTTGCCGTTCGATATCGGTTTCGCTCGCGATGGCACGCAGGAAAAGCGGCGCGTGAGCGGCACGGTCGAAGGCAAGATCGAGCTCCACGACGACGCCCGCGAGCAACGCTGACCATGCGCCCAACTCCACTGCCCCCCCCTGCACAACGCGGCTTCACGTTGATCGAAGTGCTGGCGGCGCTGGTGATCGTCGCGCTCGGCATGATCGCGGCGATCCAGGCGGTGACCCAGTCGGCGCGCAACGGCACGTACCTGCGCGACAAGACACTGGCGCACTGGATCGGGATGAACGTGCTGACCGAGCGTCGCCTGCAGCCGTCGGCACCGGACGTCGCCGAATCCACGGGCCGGGTCGATTTCGCCGACCAGCAATGGCAATGGTCGATGAAGGTGACGCAGACGCAGGTCGCGAGCCTGCGACGCATGGATGTCGCCGTGCGACGTGCAGAAGCGGCTGACGACTCCACCGCACTTGCCAATGTCTCCGGGTTCTACGGCGATGCCGTCGGCGGTGCCGGTGGAACCGGGCTCAGCTGGGTTGGCACGGGCGCACCCGGCACCGGTAGCGAAGACGACGGCGCGGACGAAGTTGCGAACGAGGAAGTTCGGTCTGACGACAGGCGACCGGCGCAGCAACCCAACGTGCCGGATGAAGACGCAGAATGAGCCGCGGCACGGCAAGACGTCGATTGGCAAGCGCCGGCCCGGCGTCACGCGGTTTCACGTTGCTCGAAGTGCTGGTGGCGATCGCGATTTTTGCGTTCGTCGGCGTGATGGCCCTGTCGGGTTATACGCAATTGCAGAAGCAGACCGAGTACCAGGAACTGCGTCTCGAACGTGTTCGTGAGGTGCAGCGTGCCGTGCAGACCCTGGCGCAGGACTTGACGCAGATCGAACCGCGCCCGATTCGCGAACCGATCGGCGACCAGCACATCCCCGCCGTGCTCGCCGGCGATTCGGTCGAGTACAAGCTCGAGTTCACACGCTCCGGCTGGATGAACACTGCGGGGCTGCCGCGGCCGACGTTGCAGCGCGTGGGCTACCGGCTCGACCAGGACGGACTGTGGCGCGACTACTGGCGCGTGCTGGACCGTACGCAGGTCACGGAGCCGGTCCGCGTGCGACTGTTGAGCGGTGTGCGCGCCGTGACGTTCCGTTTCCTGTCGCCGTCGCGGGAATGGATCGATCGCTGGCCACAGCCCGGTGGCGATGCCACGGTGGAAGAGCGGCTGCGGCCCGCGGCGGTCGAGGTCACGCTCGAACTCGAAGACTGGGGCACCATCAGGCGCCTCGTCGAGGTGTCGGGGTGACACGCACACGCGGTTCACGCGCGTCTCCGTCCCGCCAGCGCGGTGTCGCGTTGATCATGGCCGTGCTGATCGTTGCGCTCGCCACCATTCTCGCCGTCAACGTGACGTTTCGCGGCATGGTCGACCAGCGCCGCGCCGCCAACCTCTTTGCGCTCGACCAGGGTTTCGAAGTCGCTCTCGGCGCGGAAGCGTGGGCCGCCGACATCCTGCGCAAGGATGCGCAGGATTCGCAGACCGATCACCTCGGGGAAATCTGGGCCAAGTCGATGTCGGCCCTGCCCATCGATGAAGGGGTCGGCACGGTCGAAGGGCGCATCGAGGACATGCAGGGCCGCTTCAACCTGAACAACCTCGTGTTCAGCGACGGTACGACCAACGCGAAAGCGGTCGAGCAGTTCGAACGCATCCTCGAGATGCTGGAGATCGAGCCAGCGTGGGCCGTCGCCGTGGCGGACTGGATCGATGCCGACGTGCAGCCCGGCTTTCCGGATGGCGCGGAAGACTCCGCCTACACGAGCCTCGACCCGCCTCACCTCGCCGCCAACATGCCGATCACCCGCGCCAGCGAACTCATGGTGCTGCCAGAGTTCGGTGCCGATCGTTTTCGTCGCCTGCAGCCTTACGTCACGGCGCTGCCGGTGGGCACCAAACTCAACGTGTGCACCGCGCCGGGCGTCGTGCTCGACTCGCTCTCGGCATCGCAGCGCCAGTTCAGCGTGAACCCTGAAGACCTGGCCAAACGCCGCAAGGACGTGTGCTTCCCCACGCTCGAAGACCTGCGCGGCACGCTTGGCCAGGCCGACTACGACCTGATCAAGGACACACTTTCGGAATCAAGCACTTACTTCCGTGCGACGGTATGGGTCACTATTGGCACTACCCAGTTCACCCTGTACAGTCTGCTCGCGCGCGGAGGGGCCGGAACGGTGCGGCCAGCCCTGCGCAGTTTCGGAGCCGAATGACCTTATGACTGAAACCCTGGTGATCCGTCTCCGGGCGTCCGACGACGCACCAGCGTCCTGGCTGATCGTCGACGCCAACGGTGCCCGCTCGGGCAACGTGCAGAGCGGTCCGATCGCAGATGCGCTCACCCTGTCCCAGGGCCGCCGCACCGTGGTCGTCCTGCCTGCCGCCGACGTCACGCTGGCCCGCCCGGACCTGCCACCCGTGCGCGGCGCCAACCGCATCGCACAAGCCGTGCCATTCGCGCTCGAAGAGCACCTCGCCTCCGACCTCGAGAACCTGCACTTCGCGATCGGCCAGCGCGATGCATCTTCGAGTGCCACGCCCGTCGCCATCATCGCCCGTTCGACGCTCGAGCGCTGGCGGGCACAGTGGGACGCTGCGGGCATCCGTCCGGACGCTGCGTACGCTGAATCCTCGCTCATTCCCTCGGCACCGAACGCGCTGGTGCTGGTGCTCGACGAGGGCACGCTGCACGTCAGCCGCACCAACGCTGCCGTTTACGCACTGGACGCCGAGCCACTGTCGCTGGCGCTCGATCTCGCGCTCGGCGAGCAGACCGAGGCCGGCGAACACGTCACGTTCTACGTGTCGACGGCGGACTACGAGACGCACAAGGAGACGATCGAAGGCCTGCGGGCGCGCACCGCCACGCTGCAGGTCAAGCTGCTGCCCGACGGCACGCTGTCCCTGCTGGCCTCGCAAGTGCCGGTCGCCCGGCCGATCAACCTGCTGCAAGGCCTTTATGCGGCGCCTACGTCGTTCGGCTCGCAACTGAAGCAGTGGCGCCTGCCCGCCGCGCTCGCCGTCGCCACCCTCGTCGCCTTCATCAGCGTTCAAGGCTTCAAGCTCTGGCAACTGCACCGGGCAGAAAAGCAGCTCGACGCGCAGATCGCCGAGACGTTCAACCAGATCCTGCCCGGGCAACCGATCGTCGATCCGCGCGCACAGATCCAGGGAGTGCTGGGTCGGGCCGGCGGCGGCAACGGTGCCCTGCTCCCGGCGATCTCCTTGCTGGCACAGGCCATTGCGCAGGCGCCCGCCACACGCGTCCAGGCCATCAGCTTCCGCGCGGGCGTGCTGGAACTGCATCTCGTGGCGCCCAACGTAGAAGCGCTCGACGGCATCAAGCAGGCCATGAGCCGCGACGGCGCGACCGTCGAGTTACAGTCGGCGAACCCGCGCGACCAGATGGTCGAAGGGCGCCTGCAAGTCCGCCTGGGGGCCGCATGAACGTCCGCGACTGGTTCGACAACCTGAGCGAGCGCGAGCGCAACCTCGTCTATGCGGCAGGCGCGCTCGTCGGCGTCGCACTCGTTTACCTCGTGCTCGTCCTGCCGTTCCAGGCGTCGGGCAAGCGGATGGCCTCGCGGGTCGAGCAGAAGACAGCGGATCTCGCGTGGATGCAGGCTTCCGCTCCGCAGGCCATGGCCGCGGCGGGCGTGGCCCAGGCCGGCGGCGGCGGCGAGTCGCTGGTCGTGCTGGTCGACCGCACGGCGCGCGAAGCCGGGCTCGGCGCCTCGCTCCGCGACCAGAGTCCGGACGGCAGCAATGGCCTGCGCCTGCGCATCGAAGCCGCATCGTTCGACACATTGGTCACCTGGCTTGCCAGCCTGCAGCAGCAGTACGGCGTGAGCATCGAATCCGCCACCGTCGGCGCGGGGGCACCCGGCTTCGTCAACGCGACGCTGAGCCTGAAGCACGCCGGCGCAGCGGGCTGATTGCGCTTCGATCCCAGAGTCCTTCGGTCCAGAGTACGCCTGCCGTGACTCAGCGCACCGGCTGGCTGATCGTCCTCGGCGTGCTCGCGCTGCTCGCGTTCGCGCTCGTCACGCTGCCCGCCGGCGTCGCCGCCGGCCCGCTGCGCACTGCAGGCATCGAAGCGGGCGCGTTCGGCGGTTCAGTCTGGTCAGGACGCGCATCGGCGCTTTCCTGGCGCGGCGCCGCCATCGGCGATGCCGAATGGAAGATCGCGCCAGTCCGTCTGCTCACCGGTCGCATCGCCGGGCACGCGAAGCTCACGCGCACCGACGGTTCGGTCGAGACGGACTTTGACCTGTCCTTCTCCGGCGGCGACGTCAAGTTGCGGACAACCCGGTTCGCGCTGCCGCTCGCGGCGCTCGATGCGCTGCCGCTCGGCATGCCGAAAGGCTGGCAGGGCCGCGCCACGGGCCAGTTCGACGCGATCGACCTGCAGCAGGGCTGGCCCGCGAACCTCAAGGGCTCACTCGTCCTCGAGGGTCTCGTCGCGCCGCCGCCGCGCAGTGCGCCGGTCGGCAGTTTCATGCAGTGTTTCCAGCTGCACAGCCAAAGCCGTCGCTCTCGGTGCCGCAGGATCCTTCGAACCTGACGGCACGAGTCGCCGACAAGGACGGCCCGTTCTCGGTGGATGCGCAACTCACGCTGAGCCGCACGCGCAACTTTGCGTTCGAGGGCACGCTCATGCCGCGCGGTCAGGTCCCGCCGTCGATGGAGCGCTCGCTGCAGTTGCTCGGCCCAGCAGACGCCACGGGCCGACGTCAGTTCAGTGTCGGCGGTACGCTCTGATCAGTCCGCCGTGCCCGGCGCCCACTCGCGCCACGCCGACAGCAGAGGAAAGTACAACCCGAGCCTGATCGGCTCCGCGCCGCAGGCCTGCATCAACTGCGCATAGCGCTCAAGTTGCCCGCGGTAGCGCTCGCGCTCGTTGTCGAGGAACTCGTCGAGACCCGCGCCCTCGTGACTGCTGGTCTTGTAATCGACGATCCAGCGCACGCCCGACCCGTCGACGAAGGTGCGGTCGATGACGATGCTGACGAGCCCGCTGTCGACGGCAGCGGTCAATGCCAGCTCCGATTGCGCTGAGCCGTGCGACGCGTCGAGCAGCCAGCGCCCGCGTTCGTCGTCGAGCGTCCGCCGCAGGGCCTCCCAGACCTTTGCGATCGCAGCAATACGCCGCTCGTGCGGCACGCCAAGTTCGGCCAGTTCTGCCGCGTAGCGCCGCTGCAAGGTTCGCCGTGCCGTGTCGTCGATGGGCAACGCAGCGGCGCCTTCGCGCGCGAACCGCTGCAGTTCGCGGTGCACGACGGTGCCGACGTGGCGTGCCGTCTCCGATGCCCAGTCGAACTCGAGGGTGGTCGCCGTGGTCGTGCGTGCGAGATTGCGGACGAGTATCGACGGCGCGACCGGCGCCGCGGGGCGCTGCCAGCCGTCCGGCAGTCGCAGCAGGACCGGATCGCGCGGAATGACGCGCCCCTCCTCGCCCGGGTAGTCGCCAGTCTCGGCGAGCCTGCGTGCGAACTCGCCGCTGATGCCCGGCTCGACCCACAGCAGCTGCAGTGCCGTGCCCTGGTCGGGCTCACGCACTTTCAACTCGCCGGATTTCTTGTCCGCAACGACCTCGCACGATCCCAGCAGGTGCAGCGAGCGTTCGGCGCGCGTCGCGGCAACGTACAGCAGGCGCCGTTTTTCCTGCAGCAGCTTCTCGCGCTCGAGACGGCCGAGCCACTGGTACAGCGGATTTTTCTCGTCCGCGCCAGTCGCCGCCACGGGCGCGATCAGCAACTGCTGTCCGCCGTGTTTCGGCACCTTCAGCCAGCGCAACAGCGGTGGCGAATCCTTGCCGCCCTTCCGCTCCAGGCCTGGCACGATCACCGTATCGAACTGCAGGCCCTTCGACTTGTGGATCGTCAACAGTTCGACGTACGTGTCCGGTCGCGGTTGCGCGGGTGCATACAGCTCCAGCAGTGCTTCACCCAGTCTGGCGAGATCCACCGGCTCGCCGGGTGCGTCGTCTTCCACGTCACCCAGCGCATCGAGGTAGGCCTGCGCTTCCTCCAGTTCTCGCTCACTGCCGAGCGTCGCAGGACCGCCCAATGCGTGCCACGCGCGCTCGACGGCGTCGCGCAGTCCGAAGCGGCGCTTTTCGTCGAGAGCCTGCTCAAGCGCCGGCAGGCACCGTTCGAGCCGTTGTCGTGCCGACGCGTCCAGCTCCTGCCGCAGCGGCTCCTCGCGCAGCAGGCGCGGCACCGAACCGTGCCGGTCACCTCCGAGCAGCGCCAGGCAATCGGTCAGCGTCAGGCCACACCACGGCGCGCGCAGCACGCCGAGCCACGCGGCGCGGTCACCCAGGTGTGCCAGTGCGCGAGTGAGCGCCAGCAGGTCGAGCACGGCCGGACGTGCGCCCAACGGATCGATGTCGGTCGCCTGGAAACGGATGCCGCGCCGCGCGAGCTCGATGACGATGTCGAGCAGGTGATTTCGCCCCTGCACCAGGATCGCGATCCGTGCGTCAGCCTTTTCCGCGTGCCGGCGCTCGATGATGTCGGCAACGGTATGGGCCTCGAACCGCCGGCTGCTGCGCAGGAAGGCGTGGACGTGCACCCCTCCTTCCACCGCGGCCTGCGGCGCCGCCACGCTTTCTGAATACTTCACGGCACCGCGCAGCACGTCGTCCCGTGGCGGCAGTACCCGCGCGAAACACTGGTTGACCCACTGGCACGATCGGCTGCGTCGAGC
>CAVUSC010000008.1:0-97341 GCA_963743995.1 uncultured Gammaproteobacteria bacterium
AAATTCACGCGCAGCGTCAGCGGCTCGAGCTCGATATCGCCGAGTCCGCGGTCACGCACGCCGAGGAACAGCCCGACCTCCGCATTGCGGAAGCGGTAGATCGATTGCATCGGGTCGCCGACGAGGAACAGCGTGCGGCCGTCGCCACGCTCCCAGCCCGCCGTCAGGCTGCGCAGCAACTGCACCTGGGCTTCGGACGTGTCCTGGAACTCGTCGACCAGCACGTGGCGCAGGCGCGCGTCGAGGGCGAGCGCGGTGTCCGTCGGCTCATCCGCCGTACCGAGCGCCTGCCTCGCGGCGGCTGCAAACTCCGGGTAGTCCGCGGTCTTGCGCTCGGCGAAGACGAACTTCAGCTCGGCGGCCGCCAGCCGCACGACCAGCAACAGGGACTTGAGCACCGTCCACTCGGCATCCTGGTACTCGCGCGGCGGCAACGCGCGGGTCGCATCGAGCGGCTCCCAGAGTTCCTCGTGCCGCGCGAAGTCCTCGGCCACCAACTGGATGCGCGCCTTGAGCGCCGCGAGTTCGGGACGCTTGCTGTCCTGCTTCAGCACGCCCACGGCGACAGTGAAACTCTTGCGCGGTTTGCCCTCGCCGGTGAGCAGGAATTCAGCGAGCCCCTGCCAGTGCGGCACGTCGTCGACGTCTGGGCCCGGCACCCCAGGACTGCAGGCGAGGATCGGTGATTCCTTGCCCTCCTGGCGCAGCACCGTCGCCGCACCTTGCGCGTATGCGCAGGCTTCGGCGAGCAGCAGCGGCGGGAACGCGTCGACCAGCGCCGCCAGGTGATCCTGCACGATCTCCGCGCGCGCGGCCTCGAGCGCGAATCGCGCTGCGCCCTCCTGCCCGTAGTCGTCGATGCTCGCGGGCAGCACCGGCAGCCACGCCTCGCGCCGTGCGAGCATGCCGCTGACCAGTCCGACGAGCTTGCCGACGTTGTTGTCGAGGTGTTCGAGCAGGATGGCGACTGCTTCCGCATGGCGCGGATCGTCGGACGGCAGATGCGCGAGCAGGCGTTCGGCGGCCTCCTCGTACAGTTCGAGGCCGTCTTCGTCGATGCCGAGCCCGGCGCCGAGTCCCGAGAGCACCGGTAAGCGCCGCGCGAGCGACTGGTTGAGCGCGTCGATCGTGAGCACGCGCAGGCGACTCGGATTGCGCAGCAGGCCCCAGTCGTTGCGGGTATCGACTGCCAGCACGCGGCGGGCCAGCGCGCGCGTGTCGTCCCGCAGCTTCGAATGCGGATCCTCGCAGTGCCGCAGCGACTCGAGGATGCGGTTGCGCATCTCCGCAGCGGCCTTGCGGGTGAACGTAATGGCGAGCAGCGCCTCGGGGCGATCGACCACGGCGAGCAGCGCAAGGAAGCGTTGCGTGAGCAGTTCAGTCTTGCCCGAGCCCGCCGGCGCCTGCACGATGAAACTGCGGTCGACCCGCAACGCCGTCGCGCGTGCCTCCTGGTCGGCGCGCAGCAGGTCAGCCGGCTGCATCGTCGTCCCCTTCGACTTCGAGCAGCGCCTGCGCCGAACGACAGACGCCGGGCAGGTGGCAGTAACGACAGGCCTTGACCGGGTTCGGTGCCAGCCGGGCGTCGCCCAGCGCGTGCTCGCGCGCCAAAGCTTCGAGGCGCCGGTTCCACGCCTGCAGCAGGTCGCTCCAGTTCGCATAGTCCTTGAACGGTGCCTTGGCGGCGTCGAACGGCTTGAGTTGCGGGAAGACGGTGCCGTCGCGTGCGTACCCGCGATATTCCGTGCTGCCCTTGCTGACGATGCCGAAAGCAACTGCGTTCACCCGGTCCTGGCCGATCGCGCGCACGTACAGCGGCAGTTGCGGCAATTCGGGACGCTCACCCATCCATGCGCCCGGCTTCGCACTCGCGCCGGTCTTGTAGTCGATGACGGCGAACGTGCCGTCGGCCAGGCGATCCACGCGATCGAGCACGATGCGCGTCTGCACGCCGCCCACGTCGATGACACGCGGGTCCTCGACCCACTCGACCGTGAACGGCGCGCGCTCGGCATCCTGCTGCAGCAGCTCGAGCACCCGCGCTTCGAGCCAGCGCTCCTCGAGATCCAGCAGGTGTGTGCCGACGTCGTCGGCCGTTGCCCGCAGCGGCAGCAGCACCGCCTGCACGTGCGTGTGCACGAGCATGGCGCGCTGCTCCGGCGTCATGGCAAGCAGTACCGACTGCTCGCGCACCTCGCTCCAGAAAGCCTGCAGCACGGCGTGCGCGAGCTGGCCGCGTTCGGTGGCGGCGATGCCGGCTTCCGGTTGCTCGAGTTCGACGCCACCGAGGCGCAGTTCGACGGCCGCGCGGAACGGGCACGCGGCCTGCAGCTCGAGCAGGCGGGCGCCACCTTTCACGACTTCGTGTTCCGCAAAAGCGGGCAGGGACCCGTCGATCAGCTTGTCGAGCGCCGGACGCGCCGTAAATTGCGCTGCTGACGCCTGCGCTCCGCGCCACAACTCGATGGTGTCGAGGTGCGGCAGGCCAGCGACCAACGCGCTCGGCAGCAGCGGCGCCTCGTCCTCGAAGCGCGGCACGCTGCAGATCGCGGTGCTCGCCGCGGCCACCAGTCGTTGCAGGGTTCGTCGTGCCTGCTGCTCGGACAACTCTGCCGTCGCTCCAGGAACGCCCTGCCTTGTCTGCCATTCGCGCGGCAGGAAGGGATCGGGATTCGCCGGTGATGGCCAGCGAGCCGCATCGAGTCCGCACACCCAGATCGCATCGAAATGCATGCCGAGCGCCGTGTCTGGGTCGATCACGAGCAGTGGCGCCGCGATCTCCTGCGGTTCGAATGCGGTCGCGGCAGCCAGGTCACGCAGGTGCGCGAATGCGGCCGCCACCCGCACCGGGCCGGCCACGTCGTCGCTCGCGCCGAATTCGCCGAGCAGCGATTGCAGGCGCTGCACCGCCTGGTGCTCGGCGCTGTCAGGATCGCGACCAGGCCAACCGACGTCGCGCAACAGTCCGAAAAACTCGGGCGCCCACACGCTCGGCCGTCGCGATTCCGTCCAGGTTCGCGCGCGCGCTGCCGCTGCGAGCAGTTGTGCCGCGGTGGCAGGACAGCCGTGAACTCGAGCCTCGCGCGCCAGGTAATCGAACCCGGCCTGCGGCACGCCGGACCGGCGCAGCATCACGTCGAGTTCGGCACGTGCGAACGACTCAGCCACCGCGGCGCCGTCATGCGCGCTGCGCAGCAACGCACTGGCATCCGACAGCGCAGGCGGAGTGATGCAGGCAGCGAGCCAACCGAGCGCGGCCGCTACCACCGGCCGGTCCAGTAAGGGTCGTGCCGCCGCGAGTTCATAGGCCGTCGATTCCGGTGCCGGCCCGGCGGTGAACGCAGCCGCTGGAACGAGCACGCGGTCGAGTACGCGGCGCACGCGCGCGCGCTCACGCGCAAGCTCCGGCACGATCAAGGCAAGCCGTTCGTCCGGCCGCTGCTGCAATCGATGGGCCGCCCAGCGTGCGGCGGTCTCGAGTTCGGCAGTGAAGTCGTTGCACTCGACGACGTGCGCGTCGAGCGCGATGTCCGCAGACACTGCCGCACGCACGGTGACTGCCAAACCATGTGCGGTGATCCGCTCGACGAAGTTCGCCTGCGCCGGCGTGCAGTGGTCGAAGCCGACGAACTCGAGCGGGGTGTCGACGTCCAGCGGACCGACCGTCAGCGAGGCCTGGGCAGGATCGAGCCAGCCGCCCTGCTCCAGCCACCGCCCCAATTCGGCGACCCAGCGCGCGAACGACTGGACCTCCGGGCTGGCATCCTCGGCCAGGACACGGGACGGGATGCGGTAGGCATGCAGCAAGTCCCACGAACGCTGCGCCACGGCCCCGAGCCCGGCGGGCAACAGCACCGGCCGCATGTCGACATCGCGGCGGACGATCTGCTCCCAGACGAGCAGGCCATGGCTGGCATCGAGCCAGCGGGCCGCAGTCCGGCCGGCCGCACGGTCGAGGTCGAACTGGCGGCGCAGCAACTCTGGCCACGTGACCACGTCGGGGGTCGGCCAGACGCGCAGTCCGCGCGCCACGCAAGCCGCGTCGTGGCGTGCGCGCAGAAAATGTGCGAGGCGGCGGGTAGCCGCAACGTAGGTCGTGCCGGTGCGTAACTCGTCGGAATCGACGACTATTTTCCCTTTAACCTTCAGGGAGATACCAAATAAACCTTAGGTAGTACTCGAGGTCAGGCTTCGACCGCGCGCAGCGGCGTGGGCCGCGACACGGGCTCGTCACCGGCGGCGTAATTGTCGAGCAGTTCTTCCATCCGCAAGAACACGTCGGAAAGCACCTCGGGCTCCGGCAGGTTGGTGACGCGGAAATGGGTGTTGTACGCCACGTTGAAACTGGTGCCCGGCGCAACCAGCACGTGCTTGTGCTCGAGCAGGTCCATGGCAAAGCGGCGGTCGTCGAAGCCGGGGAGGCGCTGCGTGTCGACGCCTACGAACGCATACAGCGCGCCGCGCGGCGTAGTAAGCGTAAGGTACCTGCTGCGCGCCACGGCATCCACGATGGCCCTGCGCGACTCGTACAGGCGTCCGCCGGGCCGGACCAGTTCCTTGACGCTCTGGTAGCCGCCGAGCGCGGTCTGCACGGCCCACTGGCCGGCGACGTTGCTGCACAGCCGGAGCGACGACAGCAGTTCGAGTGCCGAGAGGTAGTCACGGGAATTTTCGATGTCCCCCGAGAACACGGCCCAGCCCACGCGGTAGCCGCAGGCCCGGTAGACCTTCGACAGGCCGCTCATCGTGCAGCACAGCGTGTGGTGCACCAACGTGGCCATCGGCACGAACTCGGCCGCGTCGTACGTCATCTGGTCGTAGATCTCGTCCGCGTAGATCACCAGGTGGTGCTTCTCCGCGATGCGTGCGATCGCCTCGAGCACCTCGCGCGGGTAGACCGCACCCGTCGGGTTGTTCGGATTGATCACGACGATGGCGCGCGTGCGCTTGGTGATCAGCGACTCGATCTCGTCGGGGTCGGGCACGAAGCCGCGCTCGGGGCGGCAGGGATAGTGAACGGCCCGGCCGCGATTCAGGTTCACCGCCGCGGTCCAGAGCGGGTAGTCCGGACTCGGCACCAGCACTTCCTCGTCCGCCGCGAGCAGGGCCCGCAGCGTGAGGTCGATCAGTTCACTGACGCCGTTGCCGATGAATACGTCGTCGGCCGTGACGCCGCGCACGCCCCGCTCCTGCTGTTGCATCACCACGGCCTCGCGCGCCGGGAAGATGCCTTTCTGGTGGCAGTAGCCTTCGGCCGCGCGCAGGTTCTCGATCATCGCGAGCCGCATGGTCTCGGGCGTGCGGAAGCCGAAGGCGCCCGGGTTGCCGATGTTGAGCGAGACGATGTCGTAGCCCATGCGCTCCATTTCCTGAGCGCGACGGGCGAGCTTGCCGCGAATCTCGTAGCGGACGTTGGCGAGGCCGGGACTCGGCCGGATGGAACGGGTGGACATGGTCGCGATGCCTGGTGGCTGGCTGGACGAACGATTCGTCGGCCGATTATCGCACCAGTCAGAGGCCGAGGACGATGCCCACTCCACAAAGGCTGAGGGCGGCGCCGGCCAGGGCGTGGACATACCGCTCGGCCGAGGCCAGTGGGAACCGTTCCAGGCCGCGCGTGGCCAGGTAGACGATGGTCATCATCGTCGCGATCGTCGCCGCCGCGAAGGCGAGGACTACCACGATGAGCGCCCACCAGCTGTGCTGCGACGCCGGGTACATAAGGAGCGGGATCAACGCCTCGCACGGACCCAGGATGAAGATGACGAACAGCGCCCACGGCGTGATGCTGCGGGCGTTGTCGGTGTCGAGCTGGATATGGACGTGCAGGTGCTCGTCCTGCGTGTGATGGCCGTGCACGTGCCGGTGACTGGTGCCGTCCGAGTGGATGTGTTCGTGCGAATGCTTCCGGCTGCGCCACGCCTGCTTGAGTCCCCAGGCCATGTAGACGAGGCCGAAGGCAATCAACGCCCAGGCCGCGAAATCTCCGCGCACGCCTTCGAGCCATTGCAACCGATGCAGCGATGCGCCGATGGCAATGCCGATGAAACCGATCAGGATCGAGCCGAGCACGTGGCCGGCGCCGCAGAACGCGGTGACGAGCATGGTCTTGCGACGCGTCCAGTTGCGCGCTGCCGACATCGCCACGAAGGGCAGGTAATGGTCGGGCCCGAGGATGGTGTGGACGAAGCCGATCGATACGGCCGTCAACAACAGCAGGGCAAGTTCCATGTTCATGCGTATCCCTGTCGCCGCGCCGTGCTGGCGCTGCGATCGAGGCTGCAGGATAACCAGAGGGCTGGACGTATTCCAACGCGGGTTTCCCCTACGGGACCTCGGACCTTTTCGGCTTGGCGAAGCCGTGCTGGGTGCCGTAGTGCGGGCGGCCGATCCGGGGCCTTCCCCCGAGCTTGGAAAGGCAGACACGCGCTCGGGGGAAGGCCCCGGATCAGCCGCTCGTGAGGCGGCGCCTGGGCTAGTTTTCGGCGGACCGAAAACGTCGCACGGCGCAAGCGATATTGACCAGGTTCAACGTCACCTGCCACGTCCTGATATGCAGGGCCGTGCACAACGACCGGGGCGTAAGGTCGTCTACCCGCGACAGGGGCGCTAGGAACGACAGGCGGCTGCCAGATAGCGGAGCTTCCGGTTGGTCAAATCCCCCTTCTGATTCGGGCCCGGTGCAGGCTGCATGCGCCGTGCGTGTTTCCCGCCGACGGCGGGAACGAGCTCAGGCGCTGCGTGTCGAGCGGTGGGTTCGGTGTCTTTTCTGGCCCGCGTATCTGCCTTTCCGCGGGCCAGAAAAGACACCGAACACGCCGCCATCTACCGCAACGTCTTGCTCGCGTTCACAGCCAACGCGATACGCGCCCGCTGCAACACCGGATCCGGATCAGGTACCGCTGCCAGTAAGGCTTGTGTATACGCCTCGCGCGGATGGCTGAAGATGGCCTCGCGACTCCCCTGCTCCACCAGCCGCCCCTGGCACAACACGGCGATGTCGTCGCACAGGTGCCGCACCACGGCCAGGTTGTGGCTGATGAAGAGCAGCGACATCTGGTGGCGTTCGCTCAGTTCGTGCAGCAAATTGACGATCTGCGCCTGCACTGAGACGTCGAGCGCGCTCACGGCTTCGTCGCACACCAGCAACCGCGGCCGCGCAACGATCGCACGGGCAATCGCAACACGCTGGCACTGTCCGCCGCTCATTTCGTGCGGATAGCGGTTGGCGAAAGCCGCAGCGAGCCCCACCTCCGACAGCGTCGACCGGATCCGGTCCTGTGCGGCGACGGAAGGCACCGGACCGGCCAGAGCCTGCAGTGCCTCGCCCACGGCCTGGCCCGCCGTCATGCGCGGATCGAGGCTGCCGAACGGGTCCTGGAAGACCACTTGCAGTTCGCGTCGCAGGGAACGCATTGCGGTCGCGTCGTCGTAATCGACGGTGCGGCCTTCCCAGGCCACCCGTCCCGAGTGCATCCTCACCAGTCCCAGCACGACGCGTGCGAGCGTGGACTTGCCCGATCCGGACTCGCCGACGACACCGAGACGACCGCCGTCGCGGATCGCGATGGAGACCCCGGACAGCGCGTCGAGCGTGCGAGCCGGCGCGAACAGCCCCGTGCCTCGCAGCGTGTAGCGCACGCTTGCCGTCTCGACCTGCAGCAGCGGCACGGTCGCGCTCATGCGATCCCCGCCGGGTTGAGCAGTGGTCGATGGCACGCGACTGCGGCCAGCGAATCCAGGCCCGCGCCATGCGTCAGTTCGGGGCGCGACTCGCTGCACCGTTCCACCGCCCGCTCGCACCTGGGTGCAAACGCGCAGCCCGGCGGGCGGGCGGAAGGTTGTGGTGGATCGCCGGGGATCCCGACGAGTCGAGCCTGTGCGTCACCGTGCAGTCGTGGCACGGAAGCCAGCAACGCCGACGAGTATGGATGCTTCGGCGCCGCGAACA
Source organism: uncultured Gammaproteobacteria bacterium (assembly GCA_963743995.1). GTDB lineage: Bacteria > Pseudomonadota > Gammaproteobacteria > Steroidobacterales > Steroidobacteraceae > RPQJ01. Next base: position 7,952 of record CAVUSC010000008.1, read on the forward strand.
GCTCGTCGGTCGTCGCAGTCTCGACGATCCGGCCGCAGTACATGACCGCAACCCGATCGGCGAGACCCGCCACCACGCCGAGATCGTGGGTGATGAGCAGCACGCCGACGCCCCGGTCACGCACGTTCGCCAGCAGTTCGAGCACGCGCGCCTGCACGCTGACGTCGAGCGCAGTGGTCGGCTCGTCCGCGAACAACAGCTGCGGATTGCACATCAGCGCCGCCGCGAGCGCCACGCGCTGTCGCATGCCACCCGAAAGTTCATGCGGGTACTGACGCAAACGCGCCTGCGGCTCAGGGATCTCGACCTCAGCCAGCGCCTGCAGCGCACGATCGCGGGCTTGCATGCGCGTGGCCAGGCCGCGATCAAGCAGTCCTTCGGTCAGCAAGGTCTCGATGCGCAGGTGCGGTGTAAGGGAACTCAGCGGGTCCTGGGACAGGAAGCCGATGCCGGTGCCGCGCACTGTATTGAGCGTGCGCTCGGTCGTGCCGAGCAACTCCTGCCCCGCGAAACGGACCGAGCCGCGTGCGGTGCCGTTCGACGCCAGCAAGCCGAGGCACGCCAGCAGCATCTGCGTCTTGCCCGAGCCCGATTCACCGACCACGGCGAGACATTCACCCGCACGCACGTCAAACGCGACATCTGCGACCGCCGGCACCGTGCCCTGCGACGTCGAGAAGTCGACGCCCAGGCCGCGAACCTGCAGCAAGGGCTGGGAGGTCATCGGCGCTGCCTCGGATCGAGCGCGTCGCGCAGCCCGTCACCCAGGAAATTCAGGCACAGCAATACGATCGCGAGCACGGCGGACGGGATGAGCAGCAGCCACGGCGACGATTCCATTTCGAGCGCGCCTTCGGCGACAAGCCGGCCGAGGCTCGTGAGCGGTTCCTGGACGCCCAGTCCGAGGAAGCTCAGGAAGCTCTCGAACAGGATAACCTGCGGCACCGTGAGCGTGGCGTACACGATCACCGTCCCGAGCACGTTCGGCACGATGTGGCGGGCGATGATCGTGCCCGAAGGCAAGCCGAGCGCGATCGCGGCCTCGACGAACTCACGCTGGCGCAAAGCGAGCGCCTGGCCGCGCACGATGCGCGCCATCGTGAGCCAGCCGACCGCCCCGATCGCGAGGAAGATCAGGACCAGGCTGCGGCCAAACACGACCGTCAGGATGATCACGAAGAACATGTACGGCAGCGCGTAGAGCACGTCGACGAACCGCATCATCCAACCGTCGACGCGGCCGCCCAGGTAACCGGCCGTCGCTCCCCATGCCACGCCGATGACGACACTGACGATCGTCGCGAGTATCGCCACCAGCAACGACATGCGCGTGCCGATCCAGACGCGCACGAACAGGTCGCGGCCGTTGGCATCGGTGCCGAACCAGTGGCCGCTGGCCAATGACGGCGAGGTGGCGAGTGTCGCCTGTGACCAGTCGACCTGCTCGACGGTGTAGGCGCTGAGCCACGGTCCGACCAGCGCCAGCACGCACACCAGCAGCAGCAACGTGGCCGCCACGATGGCAGCACGGCTGTGACGCAGGCGTTGCCAGGCATCGCCCCACAGGCTCTGTCGGCGCGCGATGGCAAGCTCGGCCTCAACCATGCCGGATCCGCGGATCGAGCCAGCCGTAGACGAGATCGACCGCGAGGTTGAGCAGCAGGATCAGCGCGGCGTAGAAGATCACCATCCCCATCACCAGCGTGTAATCGCGGTTGATCGCGCCCTGTACGAAGTACCGCCCCACGCCCGGCAGCCCGAACACCTGCTCGACGACCAGTGAGCCGGTCAGCAGGGCTGCCGCCGCGGGACCGAGGAAACTCACGACGGGCAGCAACGTGGGCTTCAAGGCGTGACGCCGGATCAGCGCACCGCGGCCGAGACCCTTGGCCCGGGCGGCGCGCAGGTACGGCGCCTGCAGCACCTCGAGCAGGCTGCCGCGCGTGAGCCTCGCGATGTAGGCGACGAACGGCAGCGCCAGCGTGACGACCGGCAAGACCATGTGGCGAACACTGCCCGGCTCCCAGCCGGCGACCGGGAGCCAGCCAAGTTTCACGCCGAAGAACAGCGCCAGCACGGGCGCGAGCACGAAACCGGGAATCGCAATGCCGGCCAATGCCACCGTCATGACGCAGTGATCGAGCGTCGAGTCGTGCCGCAAGGCAGCAGCCATGCCGAGCGGCACACCCATCGCCATCGCCAGCAACAGTGCGAGCGCGCCGATCGTGAGCGTGACCGGCAGCCCGCGGGCAATCAGTTCGGAGACGCGATAGTCCTTGTACTTGAACGACGGTCCCAGGTCGCCGTGTGCGAGGCCCCGCAGGTAACGGCCGTACTGCACGATGACCGGCTGGTCGAGCCCGTAGGCCGCCTGCAGGTTGGCTTCGATCTCGGGTGGGATCGCCTGCTCCTCGTCGAACGGTCCACCCGGGGCCAGGCGCATCACGAAGAATGCGGCGGTGACGATCACGAGCAGTGTCGGCACCATGCCGAGCAGGCGGCCAAGGGTGTATCGCAGCATCGCGTCAGCCCACACCCGGCGTCATCGCGCTGGCCCGCCGCGGCCGAGCACCTGCAGGAACTCGGCTTCGTCGGCAATGCGCACGCCGAGGTCCCGTGCCTTCTTGAGTTTCGAGCCGGCCTCGGCACCGACGACCAGTAGAGTGGTCTTCTTCGAGACGGAATCCGTCACGGTCGCGCCGGCCGCTCGCGCCGCTTCCTTCGCTTCCTCGCGCGACATCGTCGCGAGCGTGCCGGTGACCACGACAACTTGTCCGATCAGCGGCCCCTGCGGTGCGACGGCGGCCCGCTCCAGGACGGGCCAGCTCACACCGGCGGCGCGCAGGCTCTGGATCACTCGCCGATTGCGTTCCTCGTCGAAAAACTCGCGCACGTGCGCGGCAACGACCGGGCCGACGTCACGCACCTGCTGGATCTCATCGAACGAGGCGGCCTGCAGCGGGTCGAGATCGCCGAAATGCTCGGCGAGCGCGAGCGCCGTCGCTTCACCCACGTCGCGGATGCCGAGCGCGTACAGGAACCGCGGCAGCGTCGTCTGCTTGCTGTGCTCGAGTGCCGCCACCAGGTTGGCTGCCGACTTCGGACCCATGCGTTCCAGTTCGGCGAGTTCCGCCGCCGTCAGCGTATACAGGTCGGCCGGTGTCGTGACGCGCCCGCTCTCGATCAACTGCTCCACCAGCCGCTCGCCGAGGCCGTCCACGTCCATGGCGCGGCGCGCGGCGAAATGCCGGATCGCGCCGAGACGCTGCGCGGGGCAGACGAGCCCGCCGGAGCAGCGTGCGACGGCCTCGCCTTCGGTGCGGTCGACGTGCGAGTTGCAGACCGGGCACCGGGTCGGCAATTTCACGATTCGCGCGTCGGGCGGCCGCTTCTCCGCGATCACGCGCACGATCTCGGGAATCACATCACCGGCGCGGCGTACGATGACGGTGTCACCGACGCGCACGTCCTTGCGTGCCACGTCGTCCATGTTGTGCAGCGTGATGTTGCTGACGGTCACGCCGCCGACGAACACGGGCACGACGTGTGCGACCGGCGTGAGCGCACCCGTGCGACCGACGTAGAACTGGACGTCCTGGACGACGGTCGTCTCCTCCTGCGCAGGGAACTTGTGCGCGATGGCCCAGCGCGGCGCCCGCGCCACGAACCCGAGGTCGCGTTGCCAGTCCAGGCGATCGACCTTGTAGACGACGCCGTCGATGTCGTAGGCGAGCGCATTGCGACGCTCCCCGATCCGGCCAAAGTACGCGAGGCAGCCCTCGGCACCCGCGACGACGTCGATTTCCGGGCACGTGCGCAGGCCGAACTCGCGCAAGGCGCCGAGGACTTCGCCGTGGCGCGTCGGCAGCGACCAGCCTTCGATCGCGCCGACGCCGTAAAAGAACAGGTCGAGCGAGCGTTCCGCCGTGATCGAAGGATCGAGCTGGCGCAGGCTCCCTGCCGCCGCGTTGCGCGGATTGGCAAAGGTCTTGTCGCCACGCCCGGACTGGCGCAGGTTCAGCGCCTCGAACGACTTGCGGGTCATGAATACTTCGCCGCGCGCCTCGAGCACCGCCGGCAGCCTGGGGCCGCGCAGCTGGATGGGCACCGAACGGATCGCGCGCACGTTGACCGTGACGTCTTCGCCACGTGAGCCGTCGCCCCGCGTCGCCGCCTGGACCAGCCGGCCCTGCTCATAGCGCAGCGTGATTGCGAGACCGTCGATCTTCGGCTCCGCCGAGTACGCGATGGCCTCGACGTCGAGACGTTCGCGCGCGCGACGGTCGAAATCGAGGATATCCTGTTCGCTGAACGCATTATCGAGCGAGAGCATCGGCACCGCATGCACGACCACGCGGAACTCGCGCGACGCCTGTCCTCCCACGCGCTGCGTTGGCGAGTCGGCATCGGCCAGCTCCGGATGCTCCGACTCGACCTGCTGCAGTTCGCGCATCAAGGCGTCGAACTGCGCGTCCGAGACTTGCGGGTCGTCGAGGACGTAGTACCGGTAGTTGTGGTTCTCGATCAGCTCGCGCAGTTCGCGGGCCCGCTGCGCCACCTGGCGGGACATCGCCATGCCCGGGCCTCAGCTCGAACCGGTGGTGCGTTCGAACTCGAGCGCTTCCTCGCGCAGCTTGCCCACCCGCAACGCGGTGAGCGGGGCTCCGCGCTCGTCGGCGAGCGAGCCGTTCAGGTGGTTGGCCAGTGCTCGCGCCGCAAAGATCATCTCGTCGAAGGCGTCTGCGGCCGACACCGGCCCAGGCAGCACCGCAAACATGGCGACACCGGGGAAATACGTCGTCGGCATCGCCTCGATGTCGAAGGTGCCCGGCTCGCGCAGGCTGGCGACGCTGTAGATCGGCCGGCCATCGTCATGCAGCCGATGGAAGATCTCGTAGCGGCCAAAGGCCAATCCCTCCTCGCCGAGCGCCTCGAGCAACTGGGCGCCATCGAAGCGCGCGGGTGCGGAGGCCGTGACACGCAGCGCGAGAATCTTCTGTGCACGCCGCGGCGCCAGTATTTCATCGGGCGCTGCGGGCGACGGCGGCTCGCTCGCCTCGACCACGCGCGCATCATCAAACGTGGGTTCGACACGCAGCGTGGGTGCGAGCCGCGACGTCGTCGCTGTTTCGGATCGAGTCGACGACAGGGTGGGCTCGCGCCTGCCGATCGCCGGGGTTTCGAAGTCGCCCTCGTCGTCGAACTCGACGCGACGCGAGGCAGCAGGATCGAGGTCATCGACGCTGTCGCCGTCGAAGCTCGGCTCGATGCGACGTTCGGCGCGCGCTTCGACCCGGAACTCGGGCTGCCCTGCGTCATCCGTGTCAGCGTCGGCCTCGTCGACCAGCGGGGACGCCGCCGCGGTCTCGAAACCCTGGGCGCCGCCCGTGAAAACGGCGGGACGCCGCGACGCTTCGGACTCGCCGCGCCCCTGCCAGCGCGAACGCATGCCCCATAGATACAGGCCGGCGATGAGCATCGCCCCGGCCACGAGCAGGATCCACCGCAGTTCGTTCATCGAGACGCAGGCTTCCTTGCGTGGCTCACATTGCCGCCATGCGCACGGCTTCGTCGACGTCGACGGCGACGAGGCGTGAGCAGCCGGGCTCGTTCATGGTGACGCCGAGCAACTGGTTGGCCAGTTCCATCGTCGTCTTGTTGTGCGTAACGAAGATGAACTGCACCTGGTCGGACATCTCGCGGACGATGTCGCAGAACCGTCCGACGTTGTTCTCGTCGAGCGGCGCGTCGACCTCGTCCAGCAGGCAGAACGGCGCAGGGTTCAGCTCGAAGATCGAGAACACCAGGGCGACCGCCGTGAGCGCCTTCTCGCCGCCGGAGAGCATGTTGATCGAACTGTTCCGCTTGCCCGGCGGACGCGCCATGATCGCGACGCCGGCTTCGAGTACGTCGTCGCCGACGAGTTCGAGGTAGGCCTGGCCGCCGCCAAACAGGCGCGGGAACTTCTGGCTCAGGCCGGCGTTCACACGGTCGAAGGTGTCCTGGAAACGCGACTTCGTCTCGCGGTCGATCTTGCGGATCGCGTCCTCGAGCGTATTGAGCGCATCGTTCAGGTCGGCGAACTGGCGGTCGAGGTATTCCTTGCGCTCGGTCTGCTCGGCGAACTCGTCGATCGCCGCCAGGTTCACGGCACCCAGGCGCTCGATCTTGTCGCTGGTCTCGGCGAGACGCTGCTCCCACACCGGAACGTTGGCGTCATCGGCGAGGGCCGCCACGACATCCTGCAGTTCGAGCCGTGTCTGCGTGAACTGCTCCAGGTACGTTTCGCGCCGGAGCTTCAATTCCTGCACGGAGAAGCGGACGTTTTCGAGGGCGGACCGCGCCTCTTCGACCGCGCCTTCCGCCGCCAGGCGACGCTCGTCGAGGCCCCGCAGCTTGGCATCGACCTCTTCCATCCGGTGTCGCGCCGCTGCGAACTCGGTCTCGACCGCCACGCGACGCTGCAGCGCCTCCTCGAGGGTGGCCTTGAGCTGGCCCTCGCTCGCTTCGCCGCCCGCGAGCTGGGCGTCAAGGTCCTGCCGGCGCGCTTCGAACTGGGCGACCTGTGCGTCGAGGCGCTCGAGACCCGACAGCAGCGACTGGTAGCTGGTGCGCCGCGACTCGACGCGGATCGCGGCTTCATTGGCCGCGGTTCGCGCGCCCTGAGCCGTTTCGCGCGTCTCGATCAGCCGGCCCCGCAGGACTTCACGCTCGGCTTCCAGCGCGACACGACGATCTTCGAGCTCACCCATCGCATTGACGGCTTCCTCGAGTCGACCCCGCGCAGCACGGCTGCCGGCGTTGGCGGCTTCGAGCGCGCTCTCGACCTCCGTCATCTCGAACGCGAGCTGCTGCATGCGCTGGCTGCGCTGTTCGGCGCGGGCGCGCAGGCTGTCGATCTGCGAACGCAGGTTCATGTGGCTCGAACCGCTGCGTGACACCACGGCCTGGTGACTGGCGAGGCGATCCTCGAGATCGCGTACCCGACTGCGCAGCGCCTCGAGGTCGGACTCCGCCGCCCGGTGCCTCGTCTGCTGCGCATCGAGGGCCGCACGCTCGGCGCGCAGGCGTTCTTCGCGTTCGATCACGCCCTCGTGGGCGTCCTTGTCGCGGCTGACGCGCAGCCAGTCGGGACCGATCCAGATGCCGTCGCGGGTGATCACGGACTGGCCTGCGCGCAGCTCCGGCCGCAGACGCAGCGCGTCATGCAAGGTATCGGTGGCCACGATGCCTTCGAACAAGGCGTCGAGACCCGCAGGACCGCGCACACGCGAGCGCAGTGTTCGCTCGGCGTGACCCGAAGAAACCGGGCCCTGTGCACCCGCAAAGAAGGTCACGGTGCCGGCCGTGAGGCTTTCGAGTGTGCCGGCCACGTCTTCCAGCGAATCGACGCAAACGGCTTCGAGGTAGCCGCCGAGCACGGTCTCCACCGCGCGGTCCCAGCCCTTGTCGACCGAAAGTTGCTGCGCCAGGCGCGGGCTGCGCTCGAGGCCGCGCGACTTGAGCCAGTCGACGACCTTGCCCTGCCCCTGCCCGAGGGCAGCGCGCTGCAGCGCTTCGAGCGAGACGATGCGGCCTTCGACTTCCTGCGTTTCCCGGCGCGCTGACTGCGCGGCCTGCGCGAGTTCGCGCTCGCGGCCGCGTTCGGCCTGCAGCGTGGCGACAAGTTCGTCGAGGTGCAGGCGAGCAGCCTCGTGCTGCTCGCGCGCTTCCGCTTCCTGGCTTGCCAGGCTGGCGAGCGTGGCGGCGACATCGGCCGCCGACAGCGTGCCATGTTCCTGGCTGGCGCGGTCCCGCTGACTCAACAGGCCGCGCAACTGGTTCTCCATCACCTCGAGGCGGGCACGCTCGGCGCCTGCGGCCGATGACGCCTGCCGCAGCGACTGGTTGAAGCTTTCCCAGTTCTCCTGCCAGCCTGACATCGCGGCCTCGGCTGCCGCGAGTTCGGCCGCGGTGGCCTCCTCCGTGGCTCGGGCCTGCTCGAGGCCGGGCCCCATTTCGGCCAGCGCCGCTTCGAGTTCGATGGCCAGCTGGCGATCGCGAACGCGGTGCAGGTCCGCGTCCTGGATGCCCTGTGCGATCTGGTCGAGTTCCTGCTTCTGCCGCGCGCGGATCTCACGCGCATGGTCGATGGCCTGCTCGGTGCGCGAAATGTCGGCTCCGACCTGGTAATACCGTCCCTGCACCTCCGACAGCACCGTTGCCTGTGCGTCGTGCTCCTGCCGGGCGCGCTCGATCGCCGCTTCGATCGACCGCTGGTCCGCCAGCGCCGCCTGCAAGGCAAGATCGCGCTCGCTCAGGATCGCCTGGCGCGCGCTCGATTCACTCTCGACCTCGCGCAACTTGAGCGCGAGCAACTCGGCATGCGTCTGCCGTTCTTCCTGCTTCAGCGCCTGGTAACGGCGGGCCGTGGCGGCCTGTCGCTGCAGGTGCCGCAGCTGCTTTTCAACTTCGTCGCGCAGATCGGACAGGCGCGCCAGGTTTTCACGCGTCTGCGCGATGCGGCTCTCCGTTTCCTTGCGGCGCTCCTTGTAACGCGAGATGCCTGCCGCTTCCTCGAGAAAGGCGCGCATGTCGTCCGCCTTGGCCTCGATCACGCGCGAGATCATGTTCTGCTCGATGATCGCGTAACTGCGCGAACCAAGGCCGGTGCCGAGGAACAGCTGCGTGATGTCCTTGCGCCGGCAGCGCACGCCATTCAGGAAGTACGACGACTGGCCGTCGCGGGAGACCACGCGCTTCAGCGAGACCTCGGAATAGCTTGCATACTCGCCGCCGAGCTTGCCGTCGCTGTTGTCGAAGACGAGTTCGACCGAAGCGGTGCCGACGGGCTTGCGCGTGCCGGAGCCGTTGAAGATGACGTCCGCCATTGAATCGCCGCGCAGGTGCTTGGCCGAGATTTCGCCCATCACCCAGCGCACGGCGTCGATGATGTTCGACTTGCCGCAGCCGTTCGGGCCGACCACGCCGACCAGGTTCGTCGGGAAACCGACCGACGTCGGGTCCACGAACGACTTGAAACCGGCCAGCTTGATCTTGGTCAGACGCATCATTCACCCAGGGAAAAGCGCACGCAAAGCGAAAGACGAATTCTAAAAGAATCGGACTCGCCTCACAGCATTTCCGGACCCGGGGACCCGCCGTGTCAGCGCCCCGGACAACTTGTTTTTCCGGGGTGGACGACTGCGGTTCCGCCTGTATAATCGCGCGCCTCCAACCGGAGTGGGGAGTTCGTCGATGCCCGTCAAGAAACCGTCTGCCAAGCCCTCGACGGCCCAGAAGACAGTTTCTGTGAAAGCTGCCAAGCCGGCGGCCAAACCAGCCGCGAAGGCGGCTCCCAAGCCAGTGTCTGCCAAGGAAAAGGCCGTGCCACGCAAGACCGTTACCGCCGCTGCCAAGCCAGCACCCAAACCCGCCCCCACGAAGACCAGGCCGGCCCGGGTGCCGGAGCCGGTCACCGACGCCACGCGCGCCGAGGATGCTGATTTCGAAATGAATCCAAGCCTGCTTTCCGGCCCCCGCAACGTCCAGCCCTACCAGGTCAGCAAGGGCGAGGAGTACATGAGCAAGGAGCAGCTCGAACACTTCCGCACCATCCTCTCCAGCTGGAAGCAGGACCTGATGCAGGAAGTGGATCGCACCGTGCTCCACATGAAGGACGAAGCCGCCAACTTCCCGGATCCCAACGACCGCGCCACGCAGGAGTCCGAGTTCAGCCTCGAGCTGCGCACGCGCGACCGCGAGCGCAAGCTCATTCGCAAGATCGACGAAGCACTGAAGCGCATCGAGGACGGCAGCTACGGCTTCTGCCTCGAAACCGGCGAGCCGATCGGCGTGAAGCGCCTCGAGGCCCGCCCGGTGGCGACGCTCAGCGTGGAGGCGCAGGAGCGACGCGAACGCCGCGAAAAGCAGTTTGGCGACCGGGACGACTTCTACCGCTGACCTTGCTGACCCCTGCTGGCCTTCCGGGCCTTCCGCCCACGGTGACTCCCTACCGTGGGCGCTTTGCGCCGTCTCCCAGCGGTTCCCTGCATTTCGGTTCCCTGGTTGCCGCAGTGGGCAGCTACCTCGATGCGAGCGCCCATGGGGGCCAATGGCTGGTCCGCATCGAGGACCTCGATCCGCCGCGCACGCGCCCCGGCGCGACCGACCAGATCCTGGCCGATCTCGAAACTTTTGGCCTGGAATGGGACGGACCCGTCCTGCGCCAGAGTTCCCGGTTCGAGGCTTACGCAGATGCCATCGAGCGCCTCGTCCGTGCGCAGAGCGTGCGCGAGTGCACCTGTACGCGTTCCGCCCTGGCGCGCCTGCCTGAGAATGAGTCTCGACCGACCGGCACCGGCGAGGAGCTGTTTCATCCCGCACAGTGCCTGGCAGGCGAAGGTACCCCCGTCCCTGGCCACGCGCTGCGCCTGCGCGTGCCCACGGGTACCGTTGGCTTCAATGATCGCAGCCTGGGTCCCCAGGCCGTGGACGTGGCGGGCGCCGTGGGTGACTTCGTGCTTCGGCGTCGGGACGGCCTGTATGCCTACCAGCTGGCGGTCGTCGTCGATGACGCCGCCCAGGGCATCACCGACGTGGTGCGCGGTTGCGACCTGCTGGCGAGTTCGGCGCGGCAGGTGCTGCTGCAACGAGCTCTGGGCCTGCCGGGCGTGCGATACCTGCATTTGCCCCTTGCCGTTGACGACCGAGGCCTTAAGCTCTCCAAGTCGGGAGATGCGCCAGCCATCGGGCGGCCGGATGGGATGGCCGGGCAACTGGTCGCCGTGCTCGAGTTCCTGGGGCAATCGCCGCCGGCAGCGCTGCTGCGCGCGCCGTTGAGCGAAGTCTGGGAATGGGCGCGAGCGCATTGGCGTATCGAGGGGTTTGCGGGTTGCGCGGCGCGCGCTGCTCCGCAATTGGCTTGCTAGCGCCGGCATCGCCGGCTGAGGACACAGCACGATGGCGACGGCGAAGACCAGAACAAGAAAAGCGAAAGGCGGTGAATCCGCTGGCAGCGAGGGTGGCGGCAAGGGACCGCGCGTCATCCGCAAGTACCCCAACCGCAGGCTCTACGACACAGTCGAGAGCCGCTACGTCACGCTGGCGGATATCCGCCGGCTGGTCGTGGAACGCATCGACTTCATCGTGCTTGACCGCAAGTCGCAGCAGGACATCACGCGCAGCATCCTGCTGCAGGTGATCGCGGAGCAGGAAGGCGGCGGCGAGTCACTGATGAGTCGCGATTTCCTGTCGCAGGTGATCCGCAGTTACGGCAACGGGCTGCACGATTTCGTCGGGCGCTACCTCGACGAGAGCATCCAGCTGTTCGCGAAGGAACAGCGTGAGCTGCGCGACCGATTCAAGAACGTGGTGGGCATCGACCCGCTCGAAACCGTGACCCACGTGGCGCAGAAGAATTACCAGCGCTGGAAAGCGCTGCAGGAAGAGGTGTTTTCGCGCTTGCCGCGGCCGTTCGGCCGGGACGACCGCGAGTAGCGATTGGTTGGCCGCCGCGACTGCAAATGGCCGCGACGGATTCATCGCTGCTCATGCCCGTCACTCCGGCAGTTTCATCTTCGCCATGAACGCCTTGTAGCGCGGATCGCCGATCGAGCCCACGCATCAGCCGGTCGCCCTTGATCTCCGACACGCCGCCGTCGCGCTGTTCATAGGCACGCTCGAGCCACTCGAAGGCCAGGTCGGCCTCGCCGCGATAGGCATGCACCATGGCGATCTGGTAGGCCGACTTCGCCGGCGTGCTTGCTCCTTCAGTGCCGCCAGCGCCGCGTCGGATTCGCGCGCCGGCCGAGCGCGTGAAATGCGAGCGACAATCCAGTTAGCCGCCAGATCTCGTCCGTTTCCTGCTGCATCTCCTGGAGTGCGGCGTCGGTCTTGCCCTGCAGCAGCAAGGCCATCCCGACACCCAGGTGCGAGAAAACTCCGCTCGGGATTCAGTTCGAGGGCCTTGCGAAACGCGGCCTCGGCTTCCACGTCCCGCTTGACGGCCAGCAACGCAAGAGCCGAGGTTGGTGTAGGAACCTGGCCGCAGCGGATCGCGCTCGATGGCTTTGTTCGCGAGGTCGACCGCTTCGTCTCAAGCGTCCGAGGGTCGACGCCTGGACGCCGGCGAGCCTGAGGGCCTGGGCGCTGCCCGGCTCCAGGTCCAGTGCCCTGCGATAGCTGGCGTCCGCGGCCGCCCAGTTCCAGTCGTAGCTGCTTTGAATCCAGCCCATCGCCAGATGCGCCTCAGCGAGTTCGGGGTCGAGCGCCAGCGCCTTTTCCGCGGCCTCGCGCGCCCGTCGATAACCGTCCGCGGGCGACACGACACCGATGTCGGCCTGGTTCGCGTAGGCCCGCGACAAGCCCGCCCAGGCCGGCGCGTACCCGGGGTCGCGCTCGCTCGACCTGACGGAAGTATTCGATCGCACGCCCGATGGTCTCTTTGCTGCGCCGGTCGAGAAAGAAACGCCCCTGCAAGGCGAGGTTGTACGCCTCCGAGTCCTGTGGCTTCGAACGTGTCATGAGCGCCGTGCCGAGCAGGGTCAGCTTCAAGCGCCTTGACCACCTCGCCGGCAATTTCGTCCTGCACGACGAAGATGTCGTCGAGCGTGCGATCGTAGGTCTCCGACCAGAGGTGAGAACCGTCGGTGGCCTTGATCAGCTGCGCGGTGATCCGCACCTTCTCGCCAGACTTCCGCACGCTGCCCTCAAGGATGTGCGCGACGTTGAGCTTCTCGCCGATCACTCGCAGGTCCTCGTTCCGGCCCTTGAACTGGAACGACGAGGTGCGCCCGATCACGCGCAACTCGGGCAGCTTCGCCAGCAGGTTGAGCAACTCCTCCGACAGGCCATCCGCGAAGTATTCCTGGTCCTTGCCCGCGCTCATGTCCGCGAACGGCAGCACCGCGATGGACGGGCTCGCGGCCTGGACGGGTGCCTGCGCAGGCGCTGCGACCGGCGCCGCGCCGGTTGCGGCGGCATCGGGCGCCGTACGCGGAACGAACCGCTCGAGTACCACCACCGCGATCGCGAGCACCGCCAGCGCGCCAATGAGATAATTGATCTTGCGGCCGGTCTCGTGGGTGATGGACTGGTTGAGATCGACTTCGTGCTGTTTTTTCAGGCCCTCGGGTGTCAGCTCGTAGACCCAGGAAAAGATGAAGACCAGCGGGAAGCCCAGAATCAGCAGCAGGGCGACGAAGCGCATCACCCAATCCGGCAGTCCGAGCGCGGGCACCAGCACGTCCGCCACCTGCAGGATCAGCCATGCGGCGAGGCCGTACAGCACAGAGACACGTACGACGTTGCGACGCTTCAGCTCCGCGAAGATGGACACGCCCGACCCCCAAGATGCCACAAACCGCGGCACATACTACGTGAGCGTCTGCGCGGGATCATCAGAAAGACCGCTTGCCGCAGCCGCGACCGTCTCCGAGGGGTCGTTCGTCCGCGTTGGCGAAGGATTTGTTGCAGACCACCGCGTCAAAGATTCCTGCACGACTCGACGACAAAACCAATGAAAAAGGCCGGCAAATGCCGGCCTTTTTCGTCTGACCAGTGATCAGGCACTAGTCACTGACCACGTTCAGGTCAGCCGTCGACGTTGCGCATCGAGAGCCGCACGCGACCCTGGCGATCGACTTCGAGCACCTTCACGCGCACGACGTCCCCTTCCTTCAGCTTGTCGCTGACCCGCTCGACACGTTCTTCGCTGATCTGCGAGATGTGGACGAGGCCGTCCTTGCCCGGCAGGATCTGCACGAACGCGCCGAAGTCCATCAGGCGGACGACCTTGCCTTCGTAGACCGAGCCGACTTCAACCTCGGACGTGATCAGCTCGATGCGACGCTGCGCTTCACGACCAGCCGCGCCGCTGACCGAAGCAATCTTGACCGTGCCGTCGTTCTCGATGTCGATCGTGGTGCCCGTCTCTTCCGTGATCGCACGGATGACGGCGCCGCCCTTGCCGATGACTTCGCGGATCTTCTCCGGGTCGATCTTCATGGTGATGATCGTGGGCGCCCATTCCGACATCTGCGGCCGCGCGCTCGACAACACCTTGTTCATCTCGCCGAGGATGTGCAGGCGGGCCTTGCGCGCCGAATCGAGCGCGACCTGCATGATTTCCTTGGTGATGCCTTCGATCTTGATGTCCATCTGCAGGGCAGTGATGCCGTCGGCAGAACCGGCCACCTTGAAATCCATGTCGCCGAGGTGGTCTTCGTCGCCGAGGATGTCGGTGAGGACCTGGAACTTGCCGTCTTCGAGCACGAGACCCATCGCAATGCCAGCCACCGGCGCCTTGAGGGGCACGCCCGCGTCCATCAGCGAAAGGCTGGTGCCGCAGACCGACGCCATCGAGCTCGAGCCATTCGATTCCGTGATCTCGGACACGATGCGGATGATGTACGGGAACGTCGTCATGTCGGGCATCACGGCCGACACGCCGCGGCGGGCCAGGTTGCCGTGGCCGATTTCGCGGCGCTTCGGCGAACCCATCATGCCCGTCTCGCCCACCGAGAACGGCGGGAAGTTGTAATGGAGCATGAACGGCTCTTTGCGCTCGCCGGCGAGGGCGTCGATGATCTGCGCGTCGCGGCCGGTGCCGAGCGTGGTCGTGACCAGCGCCTGCGTTTCACCACGCGTGAACAGCGCCGAACCATGCGTGCGCGGCAGCACGCCCGTCTCGATGGTGATCTTGCGCACGGTGTGCATGTCGCGGCCGTCGATGCGCGGCTCGCCCGCGATGATGCGACGACGGACGATGTTGTATTCGAGGCGGCCGAGTTCGTCGGTGACCTGGCGCGGCTGGTACTTGGCGCCTTCGCCGGTGGCGAGCGACTCGACCAGGGCCTTCTTCAGTTCGCCGATGCGCGTGTGACGCGCCTGCTTTTCGATGATCTGGTAAGCCTTGACGAGTTCGACTTCAGCCTGCGCGGAGACAGCCTTGGCGAGATCGGCGTCGAGTTCCGGCGCCTTCCAGCCCCACGACGGCTTGGCCGCCTTGGCAGCGAGTTCGCGGATCGCGTTGATGGCGACCTGCATCTGCTCGTGGCCGTAGACGACGGCGCCGAGCATCACGGACTCCGGCAGCAGTTCGGCTTCGGATTCGACCATCAGCACCGCGTCGGCCGTGCCGGCCACGACCAGGTCGAGGTCGGAGACCTTCATGTCCTTGCCGTTGGGGTTCAGCTGGTACTTGCCTTCGATGTAGCCCACGCGTGCTGCACCGATCGGGCCCTTGAACGGGATGCCCGACAGCGCGAGCGCCGCGGATGCGCCAAGCAGCGCGGGGATGTCCGAATCGATTTCCGGATCGAGCGATACGACCGTCGCCACCACCTGTACTTCATTGAAGAAGAACTCGGGGAAAAGCGGACGGATCGGGCGGTCGATCAGGCGCGAGATCAACGTCTCTTTTTCGGAAGGACGGCCTTCACGCTTGAAGAAGCCGCCCGGGATGCGGCCCGCGGCGTACGTCTTCTCGATGTAGTTGACGGTGAGCGGGAAGAAATCCTTGCCCGGCTGCGCTTCGCGACGGCCGACGGCGGTGACGAGCACCACGGTGTCGCCCATGGAGACGAGGACGGAGCCGTCGGCCTGGCGGGCGAGACGGCCGGTTTCGATCGAGACGGTGTGGGGACCGTACTGGAAGCTGGTCTTGTGGACGTTCACGGTTGGAGGTGTCCGAATTGGTGCGATGGCCCGACGAAGGGCGAAAACGAATCCGGCCCGCATAGCGGGCCGGAAACGGGGGCGACGGTCAGCGGCGCAGGCCGAGCCGTGCGACGACTTCCTGATAGCGCGACGGGTCGCTGTCTTTCAGGTAGTCGAGGAGCTTGCGGCGCTGCGTGACGAGCTTGAGCAGCCCGCGGCGCGATGAATGGTCACGCTTGTGCGCGGTGAAATGTTCGCCCAGACCGTTGATGCGGGCGGAGAGCAATGCAATCTGGACCTCGGGGGAGCCGGTATCGGCTGCGCCGCGCTTGAAGTCGCCTACGATCTCAGACTTGCGCTCGGTGGACAGTGCCATCGGTGATAAAACCTCGAAACCTGAATGAATTTAGCCTTGGTGAGCCGCGCATTTTAGCCGCACGGCCGCCTTTTACTCAAGTTTTTGGACCGATTCCGTTGGTACCGGCGCCCGGGACGAAAAGTCGCTCCACCTGCAGCCGTCCTGGCGCACCCGGTTGGACCAGCCCGAGGAAGCGTCCGGCAGGGTCATAGGTGCGGTAGCGCGCGGCCATTGGCAGGTCCGCCGGGCGCGGCAACGTGCGCCCCTGGCACAGGTGGAGGGCCTGTGCGGCATCCAGCGCCAGGGCCGGCAGGTCTGGAAACGCGGAATCGACGGCCGCCAGCCAGGGCGCATTGCCGGTGTTCCCGGGCGGCGTGGCCTCGACTTCGTCCAGGGTGACCATGGCCGCGGCCCTGAACGGTTCGACCCACAGCCGCCGCAGCGCGACCAGGTGGGCGCGGGTGCCGAGGCCCACCGCGATTTCCTCGGCGAGGACCCGGACGTAGGTGCCTTTGGAGCAGACCACCTCGATGTCGAGCGTCCGGTCTCCCTGCCCCGTCACGACCAGCGTCTCGATCGTGACCGGGCGTGCCGCGCGTTCGACTTCGATGCCCTGTCGGGCCAGTTCATAGAGCGGCTGGCCGTCGCGCTTGAGCGCGGAATACATCGGGGGCACCTGGAGCCGTTCGCCGCGCAGTGCGTCGAGCGCTTGTTCGAGCCTCCTGGCGTCGAAGTCCGGCACGTCGACTTCGGCGACAGGTCGGCCTTCGGCATCGCCCGTGTCCGTCGCGATACCGAGCCGGATGGTGGCGCTGTAAGCCTTGCGCCGGCCGAGCAGCGTGCCGCAGGCCTTGGTCGCCTGCCCGAAACACAGCGGCAGCATGCCGGTGGCCATGGGATCGAGCGTGCCGGCGTGGCCGGCCTTCTCGGCCTGCAGGTGCCGGCGGACGCGTTGCAGCGCCTGGGTGGAGGTGAGTCCGTGCGGCTTATCGAGCAGGACGATGCCGTCCACCGCCCGCCAGCGCTTTGGGGAGGCTCCCCAATTTTGCCCCGTCAAAATTGGGGAACCTCCCCTGTTCTCCTGCTCACGGACGTTCGTCGCCGGCGGCGTCGTCGAGATCGCTGTCGTAATGGGCGAGGTCGTCGTCGTCACCCGCCGCGTCCGGCGCCGCCTCGGTCGCGGGATCGTCCACGTGACGCGCCTTGTCGTCGCGAACGGCCTGGCCGATCAGGTCGCCGAGGCGATTGCCGCGCTCGAGTTCTTCGTCCGGTGCGAAATGCAACTGGGGCGCCAGGCGCAGCTTCAGGGCACGGCCCAGCGGACCGCGCAGGTAGACGGCAGCCTCGTCCAGGATCTCTTTCTGCAGTTCGTCGTGCGCGTCACCCGACAACAACGTGTACATCACCCACATGTGGGTGAGATCCGGCGACACCTTGACGTGCGTGATCGTCATCGGCTTGAGGCGCGGATCGCGCACCTCCCGCAGCAGCAGCTGCGAGAGGACGCGCTGGACCTGCTCGGCGATGCGTCGCGCGCGTGTAACCTCGCGTGGCATCTGCCCTACGCGCTGCGCGCGACCTCGAAGCGGGCGAAGCACTCGATCTGGTCGCCCACTTGGATGTCGTTGTACTTGACCACGCCGATGCCGCACTCGGTGCCGCCGCGCACTTCGCCGACGTCATCCTTGAAGCGCCGCAGCGAGTCGAGCTCACCCTGGTGGATGACCACGTTTTCACGCAGCACGCGCACGGGATTGCCGCGCTTGATGACGCCTTCGGTGACGAGGCAGCCCGCCACGGTGCCGAACTTGCTCGAGCGGAACACCTCGCGCACTTCGGCGAGACCGACGATCTGTTCCTTGATCTCCGGCTTGAGCATGCCGGACACCCAGCTGCGGACGTCGTCGAGCGCTTCGTAGATGACGCTGTAGTAATTGACCTCGACGCCCTGGTCCTTCATGGAGCTGCGAGCAGCGCCGTCTGCACGGACGTTGAAGCCGATGATGCGTGCCCGCGATGCCGCGGCCAGCGAAACGTCGGACTCGGTGATGCCACCCACGCCGCTCGCGATGACCTTGACCGAAGCTTCGTCGGTGCCGATCTTCGACAGTGCGTCGCGCAGCGCTTCGGCGCTGCCCTGCACGTCGGCCTTGACGATGAGGTTGACGAACTGGCCTGCGTTCTCGCCAATCTGCGAGAAGACGTCCTCGACCTTCTTGGTGGCGCCGGCCAGTCGCACGTCGCGGTACTTGCCCTGGCGGTACAGCGCTACTTCACGTGCCTTGCGTTCGCTTTCGACGACCAGCAGGTCGTCGCCGGCGCCCGGCGCATCCGACAGGCCGAGCACCTGCACGGGCTGGGCCGGACCGGCCGTCTGCACCTGCTTGCCCAGCGCGTCGAACAACGCACGCACGCGGCCGAATTCCTGGCCGGCGATGATCGGATCGCCCGCCTTGAGCGTGCCGCGCTTCACCAGCACTGTCGCGACCGGGCCGCGGCCCTTCTCGATGCTGGACTCGAGTACGACGCCCACGGCGAGGCCGGTGGTCGGCGCCTTGAGGTCGAGCACTTCGGCCTGCAGCAGCACGGATTCGAGCAGCTTGTCGATGCCTTCGCCGGTGCGCGCCGACACGTTGACGAACATCACGTCGCCGCCCCATTCCTCGGGGATGACATTGAGCTTGCCAAGGTCGTTGCGCACACGGTCCGGATCCGCGCCGTGCTTGTCGATCTTGTTGACCGCCACGACGATCGGCACTTCTGCCGCACGCGCGTGGTTGACCGCTTCGATCGTCTGCGGCATGACTCCGTCGTCCGCCGCCACCACGAGGATGACAATGTCGGTGACGTTCGCGCCACGCGCGCGCATCGCGGTGAACGCTGCGTGTCCCGGAGTGTCGATGAAGGTGATGAGGCCCTTCGGCGTCGGCACCTGGTAGGCGCCGATGTGCTGGGTGATGCCACCCGCCTCGCCTGCAGCCACCTTGGTGGTGCGGATGTAGTCGAGCAGCGAGGTCTTGCCGTGGTCGACGTGACCCATGATGGTCACGACCGGCGGACGCGGCAGCACTTCGATGTCGGCCGAGGTCTCGAGCAGCTGCTGCTCGATCTGGTCTTCCTTCAGCGCGATCGGCGTGTGGCCGAACTCCTCGACGACGAGCGTCGCGGTGTCCTGGTCGATCGGCTGGTTGATCGTGGCCATCACGCCCATCTTCATCATCGTCTTGATGACTTCGTTGGCCTTGATCGCCATGCGGTTGGCGAGCTCGCCGACCGTGATCGTTTCCGGAATCTGCACGTCACGCTTGACCGGGGCGGTGGGCTCCACGAAACCGTGGCGCGCCTCGACCTGGACCTGGCCCGAACGGCGGTAGCGGCCCGCGGGCTGCTGCTTTTTCTTGAAGTTGGCCTTGGCATTCGCCGAAACGTGGAGTTCCTGGCGACCGTACTTGGTCGGTGCACCCGACGGTGGTGCGCGGCTGGGCGCCGGCTCCGGCGCGCGCACCGGCTTCGGCGCACGCGGCGGTTCCGCCGCGCGGCGTTCGGCGTCGCGCGCGCTCACGTTCGGTGCGCTCGCGGGCCTGGCCTGCTGTTCGGCCGCCACGCGCGCATCGGCTTCGGCGCGCACTCGCGCGGCCTCTTCCAGCACGCGCCGCTCGTCCGCCTCGAGGCGGTCGCGCTCGCGCTGCTCGGCCGCCTGACGGTCGGCTTCGGCGCGTTCCTGCTCGAGGCGCGTGGTGTCATCGACCGGGCGCACCTTGTCGATCTCTTCCTGGCGCTGGCGCTGCTCTTCCTCGATGACCGACCGGTTCAGGTAGGTCTTCTTCTTGCGCACTTCGACCGCGACCGTGCGGGCGCGGCCCTGCGTCGACGCGAGCTTGATCTCCTGCTGCGTCTTGCGCTGCAGCGTGATCTTGCGCGGGGCCGCGGCGTCTTCGCCCTGCCGGCCGTGCGAGCGGCGCAGGTGCGTCAGCAGTTCCATCTTGGCTTCTTCGCTGATGATGTCGTCAGCGCCGCCGACCTTGATGCCCGCCTCTCCCAGCTGCGTGAGCAGCCGGTCGACCGGGACCTTCAGGACCTCTGCAAACTGCGTGACCGTTACTTCTGCCATGTAATCAGACCTCCGCTCACGCCTGCTGGCCCTGTTCGAACCAGTGCTTGCGCGCAGCGAGAATCAACTCGCCGGCGCGCTTCTCGTCGAGATTCGGGATCTCGGCGAGGTCGTCGATCGCCTGCTCGGCCAGGTCTTCGCGGGTCACGATGCCGTGGCGCGCGAGTTCCGTGGCCAGCTTGACTTGTCCATGCCCTCGACTTCGAGCAGGTCGGCCGCCGGGGCCGCGACCGTCTCTTCGCTCGCGATCGCCTGCGTCAGCAGCACGTCGCGCGCGCGATTGCGCAGCTCCTGCACGATCGCCTCGTCGAACTCCTCGATCGACGCGATCTCGGACTGCGGCACGTAGGCGATTTCCTCGATGCTCGAGAAGCCTTCCTGCACCAGGATCGCCGCGACGTCTTCGTCGACGTCGAGCTGCTGCATGAACAGTTCGCGCAGCACTTTCTGCTCGGACTCGCTTTTTTCCTCGGCCGCCTGTTCGCTCATGATGTTGAGCTTCCAGCCGGTGAGCTCGCTCGCCAGACGGATGTTCTGGCCGCCGCGGCCGATGGCCTGCGACAGCTTTTCCTCGGCCACGGCGATGTCCATCGAATGCGACTCTTCGTCCATGACGATGGAGCTGACTTCCGCCGGCTGCATCGCGTTGATCACGAACTGCGCGGGGTTGTCGTCGAACGGGATGATGTCGACGCGCTCGCCGGCGATTTCGTTCGAGACGGCCTGCACGCGCGAACCGCGCATGCCGACGCAGGCGCCGACCGGGTCGATGCGCGGGTCGTTGCTGCGGACGGCGATCTTGGCGCGGGCGCCCGGATCGCGCGCGGCGCCGAGGATGTTGATCAGGCCCTGGCCGACTTCCGGCACTTCGAGCTTGAACAGCTCGATCAGGAATTCCGGCGCCGTGCGGCTCAGGAACAGCTGCGGGCCGCGCGGCTCGGTGCGCACGTCCTTCAGGAAGGCCTTGATGCGGTCCTGCGTGCGGACCGGCTCGCGCGGGATCATCTGGTCGCGCGGGATGAAGCCTTCGGCGTTGCCGCCGAGGTCGACGAAAATGCCGTTGCGGTCGACGCGCTTGACCAGGCCGGACACCAGCGTGCCGATGCGGGCCTTGTAGAGGTCGACGACCTGCGCGCGCTCGGCCTCGCGCACCTTCTGCACGATGACCTGCTTCGCGGTCTGCGCGGCGATGCGGCCGAACGCCACCGACTCGAGCGGCACTTCGACGTAGCCGCCCGGCTCCGCATCCGGCGAGACGTCGAGGGCGTCCTCGAGGCGCAGCTCCTTGTCCGGGAACTCGAGTTCGGTCGAGTCGTCGGCAAAGACCTTCCAGCGCTGGAACGTGTCGTAGTCGCCCGTCTTGCGGTTGATCGACACGCGCACGTCGATCTCTTCGCCGTACTTCTTGCGCGTTGCAGACGCGAGCGCGGCTTCGAGTGCCTCGAAGATGATGTCCTTCTCGACGCCCTTCTCGTTCGAGACATTCGTCGCGACTTCCAAGATCTCTTTGTTGCTCATCGCTCGTCGTCCTCTGAATCGTCGGCGGTCAGAAATCAGGCGCGAGGTGCGCCTTCCTGATACCCGCCATCGGCAGCCGGTAAAGCCGGCCGTCCACCTCAACCTCGATCGTGTCGTCCCCCGCGGCCACCATCCGGCCCTTGAACCGGCGGCGCTCCTCGACGGGATGCACCATCTCCACGAAAACCTGTTCGCCCGCGTATGGCGCGAAATGCCGCGCCTCGCGCAGCGGCCGCTCGACGCCCGGCGACGACACCTCGAGGGTGTAGTTGCCCGGGACCGGGTCGGCGGCATCGAGCACTTCGCTGACCGCCCGACTCGCCCGCTCGCAATCCTCGACCGTGATGCCCTCGTGGGCAGCCGTATCGATGTAAATGCGCAGCAGCGCATTGCCACGGCCCGGCAGGAACTCGAGTTCCCAGAGGTCGTAGCCGAGCCCGGCGATGACCGGCTGCAGCAGTGCCGTCAGCTTGTCCCTGAGCATCGCTTCGTCCTCGCGCGAACCCCACAAACGAAAAATGGGCCCGCGGCCCATTTCTTCTTCCTGCGACCGGCCTCACCGGCCGTCGCAAAAGAAAAATCCCCGCTTGCGGGGACCTCTTTGGCGAATCACCCGCCGCCTCAAGGCGCCGCGAGGTGCCCTGAGCCGGCCAAGGTCCGTCCTGCCCAACGGGCAACACGGATACCTCGGACCGCTGATTCTATAGTAAAGCCGCCCGCCCCGGCTAGTCGCTGTCCGCGGGGGCCGCACCGGGTGCCCGATGGTCGGCGGTTCAGGCGAGCAGGCCTGCCACGGCGTCCGCGACGTAGTCGACGTTGGCCTCGCTGATGCCGGCCACGTTCACGCGACCGTCAGGCGGCATATAGATGTGGTGTTCGTCCCGCAGCCGGGCGATATCCGCCTCCGGCAACCCGAGCAGCGAAAACATGCCGCGCTGGCGCGTGATCCAGCCGAAGTCGTGGCCCGGCAGTCGCGCCGTGAGTCGTGACGCCAGCAGCGTGCGCAACGACTTCATGCGCGACACCATCGAGCTGACCTCTTGCTGCCAGTGCTGCCGCAGCGCTGCGTCGGCAAGCACACGGGCCACGATGGCCGCCCCGTGATCTGGAGGCATCGAGTAAATGCGCCGCGCCAGCCGTGCCTGGTGCGTTGCCAGCGCAGCCCGGGCCGTGCCGTTGGCCGAGATGACGGCCAACGCACCCGTCCGCTCGCGGTACAGGCCGAAATTCTTGGAACACGAGATCGCCAGCAGCAGTTCCGGCACCCGTTGCACCAGTGTCCTCAACCCGGCGGCGTCGGTATCCAGGTCGTCGCCGAAACCCTGGTACGCCAGGTCGACGAACGGCACAAGCCCCCGCCGTTCGATCACTGCGGCAAGCGCTTGCCACTGGTCGGGCGCCAGGTCGGCGCCAGTCGGGTTGTGGCAGCAGGCATGCAGCAGGACCAGCGAGCCAGGCGGCAGCGCATCGATGTGCGTGAGCATGGCGTCGAATGCGACAGCACGACGCGCCGCATCGAAATAGGGATACCGTTCGAGCCGCATGCCCGAACTGCCGATGAGCGGTTCGTGGTTGGCCCACGTCGGATCGCTCACGTGCACGACCGTGTCGGTTCGCGCAACCTTGACCAGCTCGGCACCCAGTCTTAACGCACCGCAGCCGCCGACGGTCTGGATCGTCGAAGTGCGGTCCGCGAGCCCGGCCGCCAGCGGCCCAGCGCCAGGCCGACGATCCGCTCGTTGAACTCGAGGTTGCCGGCGGGACCGACGTAGCTCTTCGTCGTCTGCTCGCTGAGCAACGCAAATTCAGCCTGCCGCACGGCGGCCGGCACGGGCGTATTGCCGGCATCGTCACGATAGACGCCGACACCCAGGTCCACCTTGAGCGGCGACGTATCGCGGCGGAAGGCAATGGTCACGCCGAGGATCGAATCGGGCGCGAGCGGTGCAGCGTCGAACATGAGCTTGCGCGCGCTGCAGCCGGTACGGGTGTATAGCCGGCATCGTCACGATCGACGCCGACAGCTAGACGCCGATACTCAGACGCCACCTTGGATTCGATACAGGAATTCCTGGCCCTTCAGGTACAGGTCGTACGCCTGCACGTTCACGGTCTGCCGCTTGGTCAGCGATACCTGTTCGGAGAACGTGAGCTTGAGCTTGAGGGCCTCTACGATCTGCTGCGCAACCTGCTCCTGGATGTCGAAGATGTCGTCCAGCTTGCCCTTGTACGTGTTGCCCCAGACCTGCCGGTTGGTGGCGACGTCGACGAGCTGGACCGTGATGCGGACGGATTCCTGGAACCGCCGTACGCTGCCGCCAACGATGTAACGGGTGCCCAGCTCGTTGCCGATCTGGCGTACGTCCTGCTTCTGCCCCTTGTACTGCATCGACGCCCAGCGCGAAACGAGCTCGATCTCGCTCACGAGCGACAGGCGCGCAATCAGTTCTTCGGTCAAGCCGTCGGAGAAGTAGTCGGTCTCCGGGTCCGGACTCAGGTTCTCGAACGGGAGGACCGCCAGCACGTTCGAGTCCGCTGCGATGTCACCCGCCACTGCGTCAACACGTGTCGTCTTGTCTTCGCTCGTCGCCGGCTTCGGCGCCACATTCACGCCAAGCCTTTGCAGTGAACGCACCACCGATTCCAGCTGCTGCAGTGGCTCGCCCTGGAACAACTCGATCTGCTGGATTCCGGCCAGCGGGTACTTCAAGCCCGCCGGAATCGTCGTCGGCTCCAGCAGCACCGGCAGGATGTTGCCCTTGCGCTCACTGACCAGCACCACTTCCTTGAGCACGTTGTGCGAGCGCACCGCCGATTCCGAAACCATCAACAGCAGCACCTTGGCGCTGTCGAGCGCGTTGACGATCACCTCACCCCACTGCGTCGCGCCGTCAATGCCGCCCTGGTCGATCCAGACGCTGACGCCAGCAGTGCGCAACTGCGACACGAGACCGAGGACCCGGTCCTTGTCCTCGCGCGAATAACTGACGAAAACGTCCGCGGCTTGTGTCATTGCTGTACGAGAGCCGCGTTGCGGCTCCAGGGTTCCTGTCGGTGCACCAGAGTCCGTTAGGCTAAACCATCGCAGCCGCAGTGCCTACTTGCAGGCAATGGGTCGCGCGGACGCGCGGGTTCCCTGGTCGCCCTGGGGCGACCCGGGCCGGTCAACCGCCGCGCGATCGCGGCTTCGTCTCGACCACCTGCTGGTCGATCGCGCCGAACAGGCTGGCGCCGTCGCGGCCGAACATCTCGATCCGCACGCGGTCGCCGAAGCGCAGGAACGGCGTGGTCGGCTTGCCGTGGGCGATCTGCTCGAGGGCCCGGGTTTCCGCCAGGCAGGACGAACCGCTCGAGCGGTCGTAGTTGGAGACCGTGCCCGACCCGATGACCGTCCCGGCCCCGAGCCGTCGCGTCTTCGTCACGTGCGCGATCAGTTGCGCAAAGTCGAACGTCATGTCGACACCGGCGTTCGGCCGGCCGAACAGCTTGCCATTGATGTGCGACACCAGCGGCAGGTGCACCATGCTGCCGGACCAGGCCTCGCCGAGTTCGTCGGGCGTGATCGCGCAGGGCGAGAACGACGTGGCGGGCTTCGACTGGTAGAAGCCGAAGCCCTTGGCGAGTTCGGCCGGGATCAGGTTGCGCAGCGACCAGTCGTTGACGAGCATGATCAGCTTGATGTGGCGGGCCGCCTCGTCCACGCCGGTCAGCATCGGCACGTCGTCGGTGATCACGGCGACTTCGCCTTCGAGGTCGATGCCGTAGTCCTCGCTCGGCACCGGCACGTCGCCGGTCGGCGGGATGAAGTCGTCGGAGCCACCCTGGTAGACGAGCGGATCGCTCCAGAAACTCGGCGGCATGTCGGCGTTGCGCGCCTTGCGCACGAGCTCGACGTGGTTGACGTAGGCCGAGCCATCGACCCAGTGGAACGAACGCGGCAGCGGCGCCAGCGCAGCGTTCGGGTCGAACGGCAACGCGCCATTCTCATGGCCTTCGGCGAGGTGATCGGACACCTCGAGCAGCAGCGGCGACGTGCGCGACCAGTCGTCCAGTGCGGCCTGCAGCGTCGGCGCGATCGACGGCACGGGCATCGCCCACTTGAGGTCGCGGCTGACGACGACCAGCTGGCCGTCGCGCGTGCCGTTGCGCAGCGTTGCGAGTTTCATTTGCCCTTCCAGCTGTCGACGTAGCCGGCCCACTCCACCGCCTGCCCGCCCGCGCTGACTTCGATCGCATCGCGCGTATCGATCATGACTGCGTATTCGTCGGTCGCGGGCTTGGGCTGCTCGAACATCCGCGTGAGCGCCTTCGGATGCGGGCCGTGCGTGAAGCCCGCGGGATGGTACGTGAGCATGCCGGGGTGGATGTTGTCGCGGCTGAAGAAGTCGCCGGCGTGATAGAAAATGACTTCGTCGTAATCGTCGTTGTTGTGGAAGAACGGCACCTTCAGTGCCTTCGGGTCCGTCTCGAACGGCCGCGGCACGAACGTGCAGACGACGAAGCGCGCCGACAGGAACGTCGTGTGCGCCGACGGCGGCAGGTGGTAGCGATGACTCATGAGCGGACGGATGTCGCGCACGTTGAGTCGCACCGGCGCGAGCTCACCGTGCCAGCCGATGGCATCGAGCGGATTGAACGGGTAGGTGATGCGCGAGATCGCGCCGCGGCGCTTGACCTCGACCTGCCAGCCCCGGGTGGACGACTGTTGCGCCTTGAACGCTTCGTCGATGCGCGGCGTGTCGAGGATCGCAGGATCGAAGACCGCATGTGGACCGACCAGGCCCCGGTCGGGCAGCCCGTAGCTCGCGTTGGTGGATTCGATCAGCAGCACGTCGATCGGTGCGGCGATTTCGAGCCGCCACATCGTCCCGCGCGGCAGCATCACGTAGTCGCCGGCATGCAGTCCCAGGTGCCCGAAGTCGCAATACAGCTCGGCTTCCCCGCTGTGCATGAACAGCAGCTCGTCGCCGTCGGCATTGCGCGCGAGCTTGTCCATGCTCTGCGACGGGCGCCAGAAGCGAATGCGGCAGGCTGCGTTCGCCAGCACCTCGGCGGCCGCCCAGGGACTGGCCGTCCCGACCGGCAGCTGCGCCAGGTCGAGCGCGCGCGGACGCAGCGGGCCTTCGAACTCGGTCCAGCCGGTCGGCGGATGCCGATGGTGGAAGAACGCAGCCGGGCCGAAGAACCCTTCCTTGCTCATCTCGCGTTCGTACGTTCCTGCGGGCAGGTCGCAGTGCGCCTGCCGCGAGGCAACGCCTTCGACGCGTGACACCGGTATGTAACGTTTCACTTCGTAACCTCAGTGAAAAGGGGTTAGGGGTTAGGGGTAGGTCGGAATGGCGCAGCTCCGCCACTTGACCGACACGCTGTCGTCGCCACCGCTCGAATCCTGCGCGACTCCTCCGCTAACCCCTATCCCCTAACCCCTTCCTCAGATGACGCCGCGCCGTTCCTGGTCGAGCTCGATCGACTCGAACAGCGCGCGGAAGTTGCCTTCGCCGAAGCCCTCGTTGCCCTTGCGCTGGATGATCTCGAAGAAGATCGGGCCGATGACGTTGGTCGTGAAGATCTGCAGCAGGATGCCGTCCTTCGCGCTGCCGTCGATCAGGATGCGGCGCTGCGCCAGTTCCTCCAGGTTCTCGCGATGACCCTCCACGCGGGCCGGCACGCCTTCGTAGTAGGTCGCCGGCGTGTCCTGGAACTGGATGCCGTTGTCACGCAGCGCGTCGACCGTCGCGAAGATGTCGGCGGTGTGCAGCGCGATGTGCTGGATGCCTTCGCCCTGGTACTCGCGCAGGTATTCCTCGATCTGCGACTTGTCGTCCTGCGACTCGTTGATCGGAATGCGGATCTTGCCGCACGGGCTCGTCATCGCCTTGCTGAAGAGGCCGGTCTTCTTGCCTTCGATGTCGAAGTAGCGGATCTCGCGGAAGTTGAACAGCTGCTCGTAGAAACCCGCCCACTTGGCCATGTTGCCGCGATGCACGTTGTGCGTCAGGTGATCGATCACCGACAGGCCGGTCGAACGCAGCGCACTGCGGTCCTGCACCGGCACGAAATCGACGTCGTAGATCGTGTTCTCGCCGTAGCGGTCGACCAGGTACACCTGGCTGCCGCCGATGCCTTCGATGGCCGGGATGTTGAGCTCCATCGGACCCACGGGGTTCTGCACCGGCTTGGCACCGAGTTCGACGGCGCGCCTGAAGGCCTTGGCGGCATCCTTCACGCGAAACGCCATGGCGCAGGCGGACGGGCCGTGCTGCTGCGCGAAACGCTGGCCGAAACTGCCCGGCTCGGCGTTGATGATGAAATTGACGTCGCCCTGCCGGTGCAGCGTGACGTTCTTGCTGCGGTGACGCGCCGTGACCGGGAAGCCCATCCGCTCGAACAGCGAACGCAGCAGTTCGGGATCGGGGGCGGTGTATTCGACGAATTCGAAGCCGTCGGTACCCATCGGGTTCTCGAAGAGGTCGGCCATGGCAACCCTCCCGCCTGTTAGTTACGAATGAAACTGTAGGCGCGCATGGTAGCGGAATGCCGCCACGGGGCAAACCGGCGCGCGCCGGAAAGTCCACTGCCCATGGCATTCGCGCGGCCCGAAATGCAAAAAGGCCCCGACGATCGGGGCCTTTTCACGCAACACCTACGTGTTGCTGACCGGTGTCGCCGGTGGCGGCGGATCATTCCGGCTTGACGAACAGCGCGTCGTCGACGCGGGTCACGCCGGACACGCCCTTGGCGACGGCGATCGCGCGCGCCTTCATCTTGTCGCCGGTGACGAAACCACCGAGCTGCACGATGCCGCCACGCGCTTCGACGTTGATCTGGCCGGACTTCACGTCGCTGGCATCGACGAGCGCGGCCTTGACCTTGCTCACCAGCATCGTGTCGTCGAGCTTGGTGCCCATCGACGTGGCTGGGTGCACCACCAGCTGGTTGCGCACGGACGCCACGTTCTTGACGTTCTTGGCGACCTTGCCGGCGGCGTCCTTCTCGGCCTGGGTCTTGACGAAGCCGCTCAGCAGCACGACGCCCTTGTAGACCTCGACGTTGACGTCGTTCGACGGGACACCTTTTTCAGCCAGCAGGCTGCTCTTCACCGACGCGGCGATGCCGACGTCGTCCGTCGTGTCGCCGGCCGTCTTGTTGCGCCATGACGGGAGCGGCAAACGCGAGTGCAATAGCGGCCAGGGAAGCGAACACCTTGTTCTTCATGGTTACTCTCGGATGGGTGGGGGTGGGAACTTATGAATCTAACAGGGGCCACCCTGTGGCTCAATCCGTAGCGAGTGGGCGACCTGGCATCACGCATGCCGACCGGCTGCCTCGATTGCACGTGAACAAGTCGGTTGCGTGCCGAATCACTACCCGCCGCTGCAGGAAAACGGACCCGTTCCGCCGCCACACATCTTGGTGGTCTGGCGCAGGTCCTGCCGCACATTTTCGCCGCGACGCTGCACTTCGTCGTACTCGTCCTGCGTCATGCAGATTTCCTGCTTGAACTTGGTGCCGAGGGTCGCCACCTTCGCGCAGTAGAGCGTCGTGCCATTGCGCTCGACGGCCTTGTAACCCGGCGGTGCGCTGGCTTTCCTGGCGACCGAGGCCGTCGTCGCGACGGGTTCCGCCGCGGGCACTGCCGCCGCGCCATTGCTGGAATTGAGGACCACCGCTTTGGCCGCGTCCACGCCCGGGGTGCTGACGGGGCGGTCGCGGGAGCCGAGCGACGGCGCCGGTTGCGACAGCGCAGCCGGCCAGCAAAGCAACGACGCAAGACATGGTGAATGTGCGCATGTGCCAGGCTCCTGTGCGGGGTGCCGTTGCGGGTGCCTGCGCCACCCTATCAGTTCCCATGGAGAACGTCATGATGGTGGGCCGTGATGGGATCGAACCATCGACCAACTGGTTAAAAGCCAGCTGCTCTACCGCTGAGCTAACGGCCCTGACAATGAACCGTTAATTATAGCCGATCAACGGTAAACGGTGGGATCGGCGACCCTCGCCGCTGCAAAGCCGGCTGCGCGCAGGCGGCAGGAATCGCAGCGACCGCAGGCCCTCCCCTGCGCATCCG
Source organism: uncultured Gammaproteobacteria bacterium (assembly GCA_963743995.1). Lineage (GTDB taxonomy): Bacteria > Pseudomonadota > Gammaproteobacteria > Steroidobacterales > Steroidobacteraceae > RPQJ01. Next base: position 37,646 of record CAVUSC010000008.1, read on the forward strand.
CCTGGTAGCAGGAAACGGTCGTGCCGAAGTCCACGCCCAGGGCGACGCCGCGGCGGATGATCTCGGCCTTGGTCAGGTCGATCAGTGGCGTGCGGATCCGCAGCGGTTCCGTGCCTTCCACGCCTTCGCGCGTGGCGAGATTCGCCATGCGCGCAAATGCGTCGATGAACTCGGGGCGGCAATCCGGGTATCCGGAGTAGTCGACGGCATTCACGCCGATGAAGATGTCGTGCGCCCGCAGGACTTCGGCCCAGGCCAGTGCAAACGCGAGGAAGACGGTATTGCGCGCGGGCACGTAGGTGACCGGGATGTCGTTGCCGCCCGCCCCGTCTTCGGGGACGGCAATCGACGCATCCGTCAGCGCCGACCCGCCGAAGGCGCCGAGGTCGATCTGCATGATGCGGTGTTCGACGGCCCCGAGCTGCGCCGCCACCCTGCGGGCGGCATTCAATTCCGCGTGGTGGCGCTGGCCGTACTGGAAACTGAGGGCGTGGCAACGGCAACCCTCGGCGCGCGCCAGGGCCAGGCAGGTCGCGGAATCGAGTCCACCCGAAACCAGCACGATGGCCCTGCGTGGACCGGCGGTGTCTCGCGTGGCTACGGACTGTTGCGTCATCAACGACCCGGCTCGTTGCCCCAGAGGTATTTGTGCAGCTGGACCTGCAGCCGCACCGGCAGGCGATCCGCGAGGATCCACTCCGCAAGCTCGCGCGGCTCGAGCTGGCCCCAGACCGGCGAGAACAATACCTGCGCCGGCAGCGGCGCGGCTCGTTGCCGCAGCAGGTCGCGCGCCCATTCGTAATCGGCGCGCGAACAGAGCACGAACTTGAGCTGGTCGTGCGGCGTCAGCACGTCGAGGTTCTCGAGCTTGTTGCGTTCGACCTCGCCGGACCCGGGCGTCTTCAAGTCGACGACGCGACTGACTCGCGGATCGACCCCGGCCACATCGAGGGCACCGCTGGTCTCGAGCGAAACTGCATAGCCCGCGTCACACAGGGCAGCCAGCAGTTCCAGGCACGCCTTCTGCGCGAGCGGTTCGCCACCCGTGACACAGACGTGGCGCACGCCGCTCGCCCGCGCGATCTCGAGCAGTTCATCGAGCGTCCGCCACTCGCCGCCATAGAACGAATATTGCGTGTCGCAGTAGACGCAGCGCAGCGGGCAGCCCGTGAGGCGGATGAAGAGCGTGGGCCAGCCGACTGCGTCGGCTTCACCCTGGATCGAGACGAAGGTCTCGGTGATCTTGAGCCGGCTCACCGACCCTCGGCATTCATCTTGTCGAGCTGCACCTGCGCCTGCCTGGCCGCGTCTGCGTCCGGGTAAGTCGAGATGACCTTGCCCAGTGTCGTGCGCGCGTTCTTGAACGCCTTCAGTTCGTACTGCGACAGCGCGACCTTGTACATCGCATCCGGCAGGCGTCGCGACTCGGGAAACGCGCTGACGGCCTGGAATGACTTCAGAGCGGCATCGAATTGCTGCTGCACGAACTGGGCTTCGCCGAGCCAGTACGTGGCGTTATCGGCGCGCGGGCCGCGGGGATATTTCGCGAGATAGGTCTGGAAGCCGCGCGCGGCTTCCTCGTAGCGGCCGGCTTTCATTGCTGCAAACGCTTCGCCGTACACCGACGACTCGTCGGCGAACACTGCATCGGGTGCCTGGGTGGCGCCCCCCGCTGCGACCGGCGTACCACCGGCCCCGTTTTCCATCACCAGCAGTCGCCGGTCGAGATCGCCGTAGAGGTCACGCTGCTGTTGCTGCAGGGACTCGAGCAGGTGCCTGGCTTCCTCGATCTGGCCGCGCAGCGTGCGCAGTTCCTGCTGCGATTTCTCGATCTGCCGCTGCAGGTCGAGCAGCGACTGGTTGACCCGGCTCTCGAGCGCGCCGAGGCGCTGATCGCCGGCATCCGCCCGCGCTTCGAGTTCCTTGTTGCTGGCAGCCGCCTGCACCAGCGAACTGGCCAGCAAGGCCGCCGCCATGAAGCCGGCACGCACGAGGGTATTCATTGATCACTGCACCTGCACGATTTCGACGCGGCGATTCTGCGCAAAGGCGGACTCGTCGGATCCTTCGACCGCGGGACGCTCCTCGCCGTAGCTGACCGTCGTGATCTGCGATTCCGCGACGCCCTGGAGCAGCAGCGCCTTGCGCACCGTCTGCGCCCGCCGCTCGCCGAGGCCAATGTTGTATTCGCGAGAACCGCGTTCGTCCGTGTGCCCTTCGAGGCGCGCACGAGCGGTGGGGAACTTGACCAGGTAAGCCGCATGCGCTGCGACGACGCTGACGTAGTCGGCGCGAATCTCGCTGCTGTCGAACTCGAAGTAGACGAGGTTGCGGGACTGCAGGGCGGCCAGCGCCTGCTGCTGCGCGGCGCTCATCGTGCCTGTCGTCGTTGCGGTGGCCGGGCCGGTCTCGTTGCCGAGTCCGCTGGTCTGCGCGCCGCTGTCGACTGGGGCCTGCGTGGCGGTCTCCGGCTGCACCTGCTTCGGCTTGGAGCAGCCCGCGAGGCCGACGGCAAGCACGGCGAAAGCAACGGCATGGGTCCATTTCATGGTCATCAGGCTCCTGGATAGTCGAGGCCGCGCAACGGCGGCCGGCAAATTCTGCGAATAATACCTTGCGGCGATGCGCGCTTCATCGCTGCGCGGAAGCGAATGGCGACCAGACCGGCTCGCGCACGTCGCTGTTGTCCGAACTGAGCCGCTGCTGGAACCGGCCATCGGCCGAGACCATCGCCAGCGTGCCCCTGGCGCCTGCGCGCGTCGCATGGATGATGATCGCCCCGTTCGGCGCGAAGCTGGGCGCCTCGTCCTGCCGGCCATCGGTCAGCACGTGCAGGTTGCGCGTCTTCAGGTCGTAGGTCGCGATCCGATACGCGCCACGGTCCAGTGTCACCAGCGCCAGCGTCTGGCCGTCCGGTGATACGCGCGGACGCGCGTTGTAGCCATTGGTGAAGGTGAGGCGCTGTGCTTCCTGGCCCGCGCCCACGCCCACCCGGTAGACCTGCGCACTGCCCGCCCGGTCCGAGGTGAAATAAATCGACGTGCCGTCGCGCGACCACTCCGGCTCGGTGTCGATGGCGCTGTCGGTGGTCAGGCGCGTCAGGCCCTGGGTCGCCAGGTCGAGCACGTACAGGTCGAGATTGCCGTCACGCGACAACGTCAGTGCCAGCTTGCGGCCATCCGGCGACCACGCCGGTGCCCCATTGATCCCGGATCGAGCCGAGACCCGCCTGCGCTCACCGGTCGCCAGCCGCTGTACGTAGATTGCAGATGCTTTGCCTTCGAAGGAAACGTAGGCAAGGCTCTGGCCGTCGGGCGACCAGGCCGGCGACATGATGGGTTCCGACGACTCGGTGACGATACGCGGGCCGTAGCCATCGGCATCGGCGATCATCAGGCGAAAGCGTTGCTCGGGTGGCCGGCCATCCACCGATACGTACGCAACGCGAGTCGAGAACGCGCCTGGAATGCCGGTGAGCCGCTCGAAGATCAGGTCGGAAATCCGGTGTGCCGTGGCGCGCAGGCTGCGTTCGCTGGTGAGCAGGCGCTTCGTGAGCAGTTGCTGCCCGGTCTGCACGTTGAACAGTTCGAACTCGACCGCGAGCCCGCTCCCATCCGGCGCAACGGTGCCGATGACCAGGAAATCGGACTTGAGCAGGCGCCAGTCCTCGAAGCGAACCTGCGCGCCGTGTGTCGGACGCGCGACCAGGTCGCGACGTTCGAGCGGTGCAAATCGCCCACTCAGCTGCAGATCGCCCGCAACGATGGCAGCGACATCGTTCGTGCCGCCTTCGGCCTGGCCGCCGAACGGCACCACGGCGATCGGCACTGCATCGCGCACACCCTGCGTGATGTCGAGGCGAAGTTGAGCATGGGCGCTGCTCGCGAGCGAGCCGGCGAGCACGACGAGCCAGGCCAGCGCCCGGGCAGGACTCTTTGCATTGGGACGCGCCAGGGCACGTTGAAACGTCATCTCCACGTCACTCCGTAGGCTTGAATACGATCACCAGCCGGCGCTCGAAAGCGCGCGCATCGCGCGGCGCGGGCAGCGGTGAGGAACGATACACCGCATTGGCCACGGATTCGCGCACGGCCTGGTCGCCGTTGCAGTCACCGATCTTCACGTCGAGCACCGTGCCGCCGGTCGCCTGGGTGACGTACAACGTGCATTCAAGGCCTGCGCGCGCCGATGGTGGCCGGTTCCAGTTGCGCTCGATGGTCTGGATCAACAGCGTCCGGTACTCGTCGACGACGCCGGATCGAGCGAGAGCCTCGCCCGCCTCCTCGTCCTCCAGGGCGCGGCGCAATTCGGCCTCGTGCGCGGCCTTGACCTTGGCTTCGCGCGCGGCCTTGACCTTGTCGGCCTGCGCTTGCTGCGCGGCGGCGTCTTCTGCCTTGCGCGCCTCGTCCTGCTTGCGCTTCTCGTCGGCTGCGGCCCGCTTCCGGTCCGCAGCGGATGCAGCCTCCTGCGCCTGCTCTTCGCGGCGCCGCTCACGCGGCGGCAGCCTTGGCCTGCGCGTCTGCTTTGGCTTGCGCCGCCTGCCGCGCAAGCACGGCCTGGTCTGGCTTCGGCTCGACCTTTGGCTCGACCTTCGGTTCAGGCACGGGCTGCGGACTGGGTGGTGGCGCCTGCTGCACCGGTGCGCTGGGAGCAGGTTCGCGGATCGGCTTGCCCGTCTTCACCGACGATGGCAAGTCGTCGTAGCGAACCACGTTGCCCTCGATCGCGAGCGGCGGCGGCGGCGGATCCGTGCGCCATTGAATGGCAGCAAGCGCGAGCACGCCGACGACCAGTCCATGGACGATGGCCGACCCGATCCAGGGTCGCAGGCTGGCGCTCGCGGCGCGGGACATCGGTCAGCGCGACCCGGATCCGCGCTCGGCGGACAACGGCTCCGTGACGAACCCGACCTTCTTTGCACCCGCTCGCTGCAGCAGCACCATGCCCTCCACGACCCGACCGTATGGCACGGCCCTGTCAGCCTTGACCAAAACGGGGCGCCTGGGTTCCCGGCGCAATGCGGCGCTGGCCATTTCGAGCAGCTTTTCATCGTCCAGCGCCCGTTTGGGATCGCCGAGGTTCAGGTACATCGCACCTGCGCTGTCGACGCTCAGGAGCAGCGGTTCGAGGTCGTCGGGCTCGATCGGCTCAGCCGCAGCTTGCGGCAGGTCGACCTTGATGCCCTGGCTCAGCATCGGCGCCGTGACCATGAAGATGATGAGCAGCACCAGCATCACGTCGATGTACGGCACGACGTTGATCTCGCCCATCAGCTTGCGGCCGCGTCTGCGCGACATCTTATGTGCCTCCTCAGCCCGGCGTGCCGCCGGCATGGCGCTGCAGGATGGCCGACAGTTCTTCCATGAACGTGTCGTAGCGCAACTCGAGGCGGCTCACCTGGTCGGCATAACGGTTGTAGGCGATGACCGCCGGGATCGCGGCAAACAGGCCCATCGCAGTGGCAATCAGCGCCTCTGCGATGGCGGGTGCCACCGTGGCGAGCGTGGCCTGCTGCACGTTTCCAAGCGCCTGGAACGCAGTAAGGATGCCCCACACCGTGCCGAACAGACCCACATACGGGCTGGTCGAGCCGATCGTCGCCAGGGTCGAGAGGTTCTGCTCCAGTCGGTCGGTCTCCTTGAGCTGCGCGATTTTCATCGAGCGCCGGCTGGCATCGAGCAACTGCGCACCGGCGAGTCCCAGTTGCGACCGCAACCGCGAAAACTCGCGAAAGCCCGAGACGAAAATGTCGGCCATGCCGGTGTAAGTGCCGCCTTCGAGCGACTTGTAGAGTGCCGCGAGGTCGCCGCCCGACCAGAAGTCGTCCTCGAACCGGTCCGCCGCGTGCCGCGCGTCGTTCAGCAGCTTGCGCTTGCTGAAGATGATCGCCCACGAGGCCACTGACGCGCCGACGAGCAGCAGCATCACGAGCTGCACGATGAAGCTGGCCTGCAGCAGCAACTGCAGGATGGAATGCTCACCGATCATGACTGGATCACCTCGTCAGCCTTCGAACAGTCCGAGATTGCCTGGCCGCGCCTCGATGGTGGGCGGCGTCAGGCCGAAATGCAGGTATGCATTGCGCGCGGCCACGCGCCCGCGTGCCGTGCGCATGATGTACCCCTGCTGGATCAGGAAGGGCTCGATCACGTCCTCGATCGTGCCACGCTCTTCGCCGAGCGCCGCCGCAAGGCTGTCGACACCGACCGGGCCGCCGTCGAATTTCTCGATGATCGTGAGCATGAGCCGGCGGTCCATCGGATCGAAACCTTGCGGATCGACGTCGAGCAGGTCGAGCGCGGCACGCGCCACCTCCTGCGTGATGCGCCCGCCCGCCTTCACTTCGGCGAAGTCGCGCACGCGTCGCAACAGCCGGTTGGCGATGCGGGGCGTGCCGCGGGAGCGCGTCGCAATCTGCGCGGCCCCTTCCACGTCGGTCGGCACACCGAGGATGCCGGCGGACCGCTGCACGATGCGCTGCAGTTCGTCGTGACCGTAGAACTCGAGCCGCTGCACGATGCCGAAACGATCGCGCAATGGCGACGTCAGCAGGCCCGCCCGGGTCGTGGCGCCAACGAGCGTGAACGGCGGCAGGTCGATCTTGATCGAGCGCGCGCCAGGGCCTTCGCCGATCATGATGTCGAGCTGGAAGTCCTCGAGCGCCGGGTAGAGGATTTCCTCCACCACCGGGCTCAGGCGATGGATCTCGTCGACGAACAGGATTTCATTCGGTTGCAGGTTGGTGAGCAGGGCCGCCAGGTCGCCGGCGCGCTCCAGCACCGGTCCCGAGGTTTGCTTGAAGCCGACGCCGAGTTCGTTGGCAATGACGTGCGCGAGCGTGGTCTTGCCGAGTCCAGGCGGGCCGAAGATCAGCACGTGGTCCAGCGACTCGCCGCGATTGCGGGCCGCGGCGATGAAGATTTCCATCTGCGCCTTCATCGCCGGCTGGCCGACGTAATCGGCGAGCGTCTTCGGCCGCACGGCGCGGTCGTAGACTTCTTCCTCGCGCTGGCCGGCGGCGGAAACGACGCGGTCGGGTTCGATCGTCAAGGGTGCCTGGGTGTCCTGGGGCGTGTCCGGGCTCGCTGCGGCATCACTTGCTGCTCGCGCGCAGTGCGTGGCGGATGAGTTCTTCGGTGGTGGTCACGGATGGATCGACCTTCTGCAACAGGCGCGTGACCTCCGCCGGCTTGTACCCCAGTGCGACCAGCGCACTGAACGCTTCGGCCTGGGGGCTCGACCGCAGGCGCGCCCGCGCCGGCCGGTCCGCGAACCTCGAACGACTGACCGGTCGCCAGCACCTGCAGGCGATCGCGCATTTCGATGATGAGCCGCTCCGCCGTCTTGCGGCCAATGCCCGGAATGCGCGTGAGGGACGCGGCATCCTGCGACTCCACGCAGCGGTGAAACTCGTCCACGCTGGCACCGGAAAGGATGCCGAGCGCAATGCGGGGACCGACGCCGGAAATCTTGATGAGCTCGCGGAAGAGACTCCGTTCGCGTTCGGTGCCGAAACCAAACAGGATGTGAGCGTCCTCGCGCACGACGAGATGCGTGTGCAGCATGATGTCCGCGCCGACGGCTGGCAGGCCATAGAACGTCGACATCGGCGCCTCGATTTCGTAGCCGACGCCACCCACATCCAGCAGCAGCACGGGCGGATGCTTCGCGGCCAGTCGACCGCGCAGAAAGCCGATCAAGGCTGTGCCCCGAGCAGCGCGATCGAGGCATCGACAGCCTGGCGCGTGCCGCGAGAGTACGCATGGCACAGGGCCAGCCCGATCGCGTCGGCGGCGTCGGGCCCGAGTTCGCCCTTGAGCTTGAGCAGCGACATCACCATGAGCTGAACTTGTTCCTTCTGCGCGCCGCCTTGCCCGACGATCGCCAGCTTCACTTCACGCGGCGCGTATTCGTACACGGTCGCCATCCCCGAGAAGACGCCGCAGATGGCCGCACCCCGCGCCTGCCCCAGCTTGAGGGCGCTGTCGGCATTGCGGTGCATGAACACGCGCTCGATCGCGACCTCCTGTGGCACGTACTGCTGGACGAGTTCCTGCACGCCGTCGAAGATCTGGCGCAACCGCGGCGGAAACGCCTCCCCGCGCGTGCGGATGGCTCCACTCGCGACGTAGCGGACGTCGCCGTCCAGCCAGTCGATGATGCCGAAGCCGGTCGCCTGCGAACCCGGGTCGATGCCAAGGATGCGAATCGACTCGCCAGCGGTCCCCGTCGCGCCCGTTGCGAGCGTCCAGCGCCGACCGCCGCGATTGATTCTCGGCAAATAACCACCCGGCACTGAGCCAGAAAATCCGTCGTCGTATGATAGCGTTTTTCTCCCGGGCGCCGCACGCCCGTGCGCAGCCGCCGAGTACTCCGACTTGAAACCCGCCGAGATCGACATTCGTTCGCTGACTCCAAAGGTGCGCACCGCGCTTGAAGCGGTGAGCGGCCTGGTGCCGAACGAGCACACCCTGCGCAGCGTCGAGCTGATGGCGGCCCTCGCGCAGCTGCAGGCGGACGACGACGTGCTGCTCGCAGCGCTGCTCGTGCCGTTGCGCCAGGGTGGACTCATCGAGGAGCCCAGGGCGCTCGAACTCTTCGGCGAGCCGGCGATGCGCCTCGCGCGGGAACTCGAGCGCGTCGGCGACAGCGGCATTCCGGCCGAATGGAACCCGGGTCAGCACCTGAAACCCGAGCAGGCAGAGGGGCTGCGCAAACTGCTGCTCGCGCTTGCATCCGACGTGCGGTTGGTCCTGATCCGGCTGGCGCTGCAACTCGTGCGCATGCGTGCGATGAAGTCCGCGCCCGAAGCCGAGTTGCGCCGGGCCGCGCTCGAAACACAGGAAATCTACGCGCCGCTCGCAAATCGCCTCGGGATCTGGCAGTTCAAGTGGGAGCTGGAGGACCTCGCCTTCCGCTTCAGCGCGCCGGAGGACTACAAGCGCATTGCCGGATGGCTCAAGTCCAAGCGGGCGGAGCGCGAACAATACATCGACGACGTGAAGCGCGAGCTGCGCCGCGAACTCGACCAGCTCGGTATCCGCGGCGATGTCTCGGGCCGGCCCAAGCACATCTACAGCATCTGGCGAAAGATGCAGCGCAAGTCGCTGCAGTTCGACCAGGTCATGGACGTCCTGGCCGTTCGCGTCATGGTCGACACCATCGCGGAGTGTTACGCCGCGCTCGGCATCGTGCACGGTCTCTGGAACTACGTTCCGGGCGAGTTCGACGACTACATCGCGACCCCGAAGGGCAACAATTACCGCTCGCTGCACACGGCGGTCATCGGGCCGGGCAAGCTGCCGCTCGAAGTGCAGATCCGCACCCGCGAGATGCACGAGCATGCCGAACTCGGCGTCGCGGCGCACTGGCAATACAAGGAGGGCCGCAAGGTCGAGGCGAGCTTCCAGCAGAAGATGGTCTGGCTGCGCCAACTGCTGGAGCCGTCGCAACGGGATGGTTCCGAGCCCGACCTGCTGGCCGGCCTGCAGGCCGAAGTGTTCGAGGACCGGGTGTTTGCCTTGAGCCCCAAGGGCGAGGTCGTCGACCTGCCCAAGGGCGCGACGCCGCTCGATTTTGCCTACCAGGTGCACACCAACCTGGGGCATCGCTGCCGCGGCGCCCGGGTCAACGGCCGCATGGTGACGCTGGACTTCAAGTTGTCGAACGGCGACACCGTCGAGATCATTCCCTCCAAGCAGCCTCACCCGAGCCGCGACTGGCTGCTTCCACAGCTTGGCTTCCTGGCGTCACCGCGCAGTCGCGCCAAGGTTCGCGGATGGTTCCGCAAGCAGGACGAGGACCAGAACCGGGAACAGGGCCGGCAGATGCTCGAGCGGGAACTGGACAGGCTGGGTGTGCGGGCCCCGCCCTTGCCGGAAATTCTCGGCGACCTGGGGCTCGCGAACGCCGATGCGCTCTACCAGGGACTCGGCGAAGGCGATATCACGCTGGCGCAGGTGGCTGGCGCGGTGCATCGACGACTGCATGAGCACCAGGAGGTCCAGCGCGGCCCTCGGCTGGCCAAACCCGCTGCGCATGGCGGCTCGGCGGGGATGGTCATCGACGGCGTCGGGGACTTGCTGAGCTCGATCGCCCGGTGCTGCCGGCCCGTGCCACCGGAAGAAATCCTTGGCTACATCACGATCGGCCGCGGCGTCAGCATCCATCGCGCAACGTGCCCGAACCTGCTGCGGCTGCGCGAAGTGAATCCGGAGCGCGTCCTGACGGTGGACTGGGGCCGGCAGTCGGAAGAGCGCACCTTCCCGGTCGGCATCGTGATCGATGCCTACGACCGGCGCGGGCTCGTGCGCGACATTTCCGGCGTGCTGGCGGACGAGCACATCAGCATCGAGGCAATGCAAACGGTGACGGACGCGGCAGAGAACACGGCCGCGGTGGACGTGACCGTGAAGGTGCATGGCCTCGAGGAACTGAGCCGCCTGCTGGCCCGCTTCTCGTCGTTGCCGAACGTGATCCGGGCACGCCGGCGGCGGCGCGCCTGAATAGCAGCGTCAGCGATTGGGGAAGTCGATTGCGCGCTTGTCCGCCAGGAGCGCAGCTTCATGTAGCGCTTCGCTCAGCGTCGGATGCGCGTGCATCGTGCGCTGCAGGTCCTCGGTGCTGGCCGAATATTCCATGGCCAGCACGGCCTCGGCGATCAGCTCGCCCGCCATCGGCCCGATGATGTGCACGCCGAGGATCTCGTCATCGTCCTTCGCCGCGATGACCTTGCAGAAGCCCGCCGGCGCTTCCATCGCGCGGGCACGGCCGCTGGCCATGAACGGGAACGAGCCAACCTTGTAGTCGCGGCCGCTGGCCTTGACCTGCTCCTCGGTCAGACCCACCCAGGCGATTTCGGGCGCCGTGTAGATCACCGACGGCACCGCCTTGTAGTTCACCTCGGAGTGCAGGCCCGCGATGAGGTCGCCGACCATGACGCCCTCCTCCTTGCCCTTGTGCGCGAGCATCGGGCCGCGCACGACGTCGCCCACGGCCCAGACGTTACCGGCTCCCGTGTGGCACTCGTCGTCGACCTGGATGAAGCCGCGCTCGTCGAGCTTCACGCCGGTGCCTTCGCCGAGCAGTCCATCCGTGAACGGCCGGCGGCCGATCGCGACGACGACCTTGTCGACCGTCACCGTCTGCTCGCCCTTGGCGTCGGTGTACTTGAGCGTCACGCCGTCCTTCTTGACGTCCGCGCCGCTCACCTTCGCGCCGAGGCGGATGTCGAGGCCCTGCTTCTTGAAATGCTTCTGCGCTTCCTTGGCGACCGCCTGGTCGGCCATGGCGAGGAACTGCTCCATTGCCTCGAGCACGACGACTTCGGCGCCGAGGCGGCGCCACACGCTGCCAAGCTCGAGACCGATCACACCGGCACCGATGACCCCGAGGCGTTTCGGCACCGATCCGAACTCGAGTGCGCCCCATGAGTCGACGACCTGCTTGCCGTCGAAGGGCAGCGACTTGAGCGCCATCGGCTGTGAACCGGAAGCGAGCACGACGTGCTTCGCAATGAGTTCCTGCTTGCTGCCGTCGGCCGCGGTGTACTCGACGCGGTTGCCGGCCAACAGCTTGCCGTGGCCCTGCAGGGCGGTGACGCCCGCGGCCTTGAAGAGCCCGGTGATGCCCTGCGTCGACGCCTTGACGATGCCGGCCTTGCGCTTCTGCATCGTGGCGACGTCGAATGCGAGGCCCGTCGCGGAGATGCCGTGTGCCGAGAATTCCGCATGCGCCCGGTGGTACAGCTCGGACGATTCGAGCAGCGCTTTCGACGGAATGCAGCCGGCATTCAGGCAGGTGCCACCGAACGCATACGTGCCGTCGTAGTTTTTCCATTCGTCGATGCAGGCAACCTTGAGCTTGTTCTGCGCCGCGCGGATCGCACAGGGATAGCCGGCCGGGCCGGCGCCGATCACGACAACGTCGAAGGAAGTATCAGACATGGGCACTCCGAACAGGCCAGGGGTTAGGGGTCAGGGGTTAGGGGATAGTCGGAGAAGCTGCGCGGCCCTGCGGAGGCTCGACTAGCCCCTAACCCCTATCCCCTAACCCGTCTAGATTTGCAGCATCAGGCGCGCCGGGTCTTCCAGCGAGTCCTTCACCGCCACCAGGAACTGCACGGCTTCCTTGCCGTCGATGAGCCGGTGATCGTAGGACAGCGCCAGGTACATCATCGGTCGCACCACGACCTGGCCCTCGACGACGACGGGCCGCTCCTGGATCTTGTGCATGCCAAGGATCGCGCTCTGCGGCATGTTGAGGATCGGCGTCGAGAGCAGCGAGCCGAACACGCCGCCATTGGTGATCGTGAACGTGCCGCCGGTCAGTTCATCCAGCGTCAGCTGGCCTTCGCGGGCTCGCGTCGCGTAGCCCACCACCGACTTCTCGATTTCGCCGAAGCTCATCTGGTCCGCATTGCGCAGCACCGGCACGATCAGGCCGCGCTCCGTCGAAACGGCGACGCCCACGTCGTAGAATTCGTGGTAGACGATGTCGTTGCCGTCCACCGACGCGTTGACGACCGGGAAGCGCTTAAGCGCCTCGACGCACGCCTTGACGAAGAACGACATGAAGCCGAGCCGGGCGCCGTGCTCCTTCTCGAACTTGTCCTTGTAACGCGCGCGCAGTTCGTTGACCGCCTTGAGGTCGATTTCGTTGAACGTCGTCAGCATCGCTGCCGTCGACTGCGCCTGGACCAGGCGCTCGGCGATGCGCGCGCGCAGCCGCGTCATGGGCACTCGCCGCTCCCCACGCTCACCCGCAGGCAATGACGGCACGGCTGCCGGCGTGCTGGCAGGTGCGGCAGCGGGCGTCGCACTCTTGTCCGCAAGGTGCGTCAGCACGTCACCCTTGGTGATACGGCCGTCGCGGCCGGAACCCGCGATGTCCATCGGCGCGAGCTTGTGCTCCTCCACCAGGCGTCGCACCGACGGCGCCAGCTTGTCGGAATCCTTCTTCGTCTCTGCCGTTGCCTTGGGCGCAGTGGCTTCGCCCGGCCCGCGGCCGACTTCGCCGCCTGCAGGAGAAGCGGACGAAGCGATAGCCGTGGCGCCTTCCTCGATCACGGCCAGGACCTGGCCGCCCGTGACGGTGGCGCCATTGGCGACCTTGATCTCGCGCAGCACGCCACTTGCCGGCGCCGGCACTTCCAGCACGACCTTGTCGGTCTCGAGGTCAACCAGGTTTTCGTCGCGATTGACGGCTTCGCCCGGCTGCTTGCGCCACGCGACGAGCGTGGCATCGGCCACCGACTCGGGTAGTTGCGGGACACGGACTTCGATCGTGCTCATGACTTCTTCCTGGTGCTGGCCGTGGCGCGCAGGCGTGTGGTGGCGCGCGAGGACTGTTCTTGCGTGGAGGCGGTGATGGCCGCGGCAACGAGGTTGTGCTGCTCTGTCGAATGCATCTGCGGGATACCCGTGGCAGGCGCTGCGGCCGGGCGACGGCCCGAGTACAGCAGTTCCTGGTTGCCATTCAGCGAGTCCTGCAGGCGATGACGGATCTGGTACCAGGCGCCCTGGTTCTGCGGCTCCTCCTGGCACCAGACGACTTCACGGGCATTCGGGTAATGCGCGACGGCAGCCGCATACTCTTCGGTCGGGAACGGGTACAGCTGCTCGATGCGCACGATCGCGACGTTGCGCGCCTCGTCGGCACGGCGCGCCTCGAGCAGGTCAAAGTAGACCTTGCCTGAGCAGAAGACGACGCGCGTGACGTCCTTCGGCGGCAGGTCGTCGATCTCGTTCACCACGCACTGGAACTGCCCCTTGGTCAACTGGTCGAACGCCGACACCGACAATTTGTGCCGGAGCAGGCTCTTCGGCGTCATGACGATGAGTGGCTTGCGGAACGAACGCACCATCTGCCGGCGCAGCATGTGGAACATCTGCGCGGGCGTGGACGGCACGCACACCTGCATGTTGTTCTCGGCGCAGAGCTGCAGGAAGCGCTCGAGGCGCGCGGAGGAATGCTCCGGCCCCTGCCCCTCGTACCCGTGCGGCAGGAACAGCGTGAGACCGCAGTAACGGCCCCACTTCGCTTCGCCCGAGGAGATGAACTGGTCGATGATCACCTGGGCGCCGTTCGCGAAATCGCCGAACTGGCCTTCCCAGATCACGAGGCAATTGGGGTCGGTGATCGAGTAACCGTATTCGAACCCGAGCACGGCTTCCTCCGACAACAGCGAGTCGGTCACGCGGAAGCGCGGCTGGCCGGGCTTGAGGTGCTTGAGCGGAATGTGCGTCGCGCCCGTCGCCTGGTCGTGACCCACGGCATGGCGATGGAAGAACGTGCCGCGGCCGCTGTCCTGGCCGGTGAGGCGGATCTCGTAGCCTTCCTCGAGCAGGCTCGCGTATGCGAGTGTCTCCGCAAAGCCCCAGTCCACCATCAGCTGGCCCGCCGTCATCTTGCGCCGGTCGTCCATGATCTTCTGCACCTGGCGATGCAGCGTGAACCCTTCGGGAAACGTCGTGACCTTGGCCGCCAGCTCCTTGAGCAGCGCCGGCTTGACCCCGGAGCGGATTTCCTCGAACCAGTCGACGTCGTGGTACTTGGTCCAGTCCACGGTGTACTTGTTGCCGATGAGGCCGAGCACGTTCGTCGTCTGCGGCGTACCTTCATCGAGGCCGCGACGGTACTGCTCGACGAGCGCTTCCGGCTCGCCGGCCGCGATCACGCCTTCGGCGACCAGCCGGTCGGCATACAGCTGGCGCGTGGTCGGCTTCCTGCGAATCGTCGCGTACATGACCGGCTGCGTCGCCGCGGGCTCGTCCGCCTCGTTGTGGCCAAGGCGGCGGTAACAGACGAGATCGATGACGACGTCCTTGTGGAACTTCATGCGGTAGTCGAGCGCCAGCCGCGCCGCGAACACCACAGCCTCGGGGTCGTCGCCATTGACGTGCAGGATCGGCGCTTCGATCATCTTCGCGACGTCGCTGCAATAGAGCGTCGAGCGCGTATCACGCGGATCGTGCGTGGTGAAGCCCACCTGGTTGTTGATGATCAGGTGGATCGTGCCGCCCGTGTAGAAGGCACGGGCCTGCGACATCTGCAGCGTTTCCTGGATGACGCCCTGGCCGGCGAATGCCGAATCGCCGTGGAGCAGCACGGGCATCACCTTGTCGCCGCGCCCGTCGCCGCGCCGTTCCTGGCGCGCGCGCACCGATCCTTCGACGACGGGGTTCACGACTTCGAGGTGTGACGGGTTGAACGCGAGCGCGACGTGCACGTTGCCTGCCGGCGTCTTCACGTCGCACGAGAAGCCCTTGTGGTACTTGACGTCGCCGGAGCCCTGCAGCTTCTTCAGGTCGTACTTGCCTTCGAACTCGGAGAACAGCGCTTCAGGTGACTTGCCCAGAACGTTGACCAGCACGTTCAGGCGGCCGCGATGCGCCATGCCGAAGACGATGTCCTCGACGCCCTGCGAGCCTCCCGTCTGGATCAGGTCCTCGAGCAGGGGAATCAGGCTGTCCCCGCCTTCGAGCGAGAACCGTTTCTGCGCCGGGTAACGCGTCGCCAGGTAGCGCTCGAGGCCTTCGGCCATCGTCAGGTGACGCAGGATTTCCTTGCGAGCCTCAGGCGCGAGGCCCTGGTGCATGCGGCCGACCTGGAAGCGGTCCTGCAACCAGAGGCGTTCAGTCTCGTCCGACACGTGCGCAAACTCGGCGCCGATGGTGCCGCAGTAGATGTACTTCAGCTGCGCAACGATCTCGCGCAACTTGAGGCGCGGCTTGATTGCCTCGTTGCGGCTGCCGGTCAGGAATTCGGTGTCGAGATCGGCCTCGGTCAACCCGAGGTAATCGAGCCCGAGCACCTTCGGCACCGGGCGCACAGTGAGGCCGAGGGGATCGATGTCGGCGATCAGGTGACCCCGGTTCGCATAGATCTGGATGAGCCGCGATACCGCGCCCTGCTTGGCGGCCGTCGAATCGCCCAGCCGGGGTGAACCCGCGGGCCCGGCCGCAACCGGTGCAGCGGCTGTCGTCCGCCGTGGGGCTTTGGCGCGTTGCGCCAGCTCCTCGATCAGCGGGCCATGGGCAATCTCCCGGTCCGTAGGACCGAGGCTCGCGAAATAGTCACGCCAGCGAGCGTCGACCGAGTCCGGCTGCGCGAGGTATCGCTCGTACATCGCCTCGACGTAGGCATCGTTTCCGGCCGCCAGCGGAGTGGCCGTCAGCATCGGTTTGGGTTCGGTCATCGCGTCCCGCTCGACTCCAGCCACGGCGGCAGGGGCCAGGCATTCGGTTCAGGAAAAAATGGGTCGGCTAGTTTATAGAATTCGTCGGATCGGGGTAGTAACCCGGTTTACCTGCCGAAGGTACGCCATTCCGGGTCAGGCGCTGGGTTACAGTCCGGTTCGATCCAGCAATCAGGTCAGCGGTTGGCTCGGCAATGAGGGGTCCGCTACCCGGGCACCCAACCCAACACGGAGTTCGAATGTCCTTTTGGCACAAAATCATGCCGATCGCCGCGGCCAGCCTGCTGCTTGCCAATTGGTGGCTGCCCGGCGGGACGCTGTTGACCGCCCTCAACACGGCATTGCTGCTGGCGGCCGTGGTGTCTGCGGTGCACCACGCGGAGGTGGTTGCACACCGGGTCGGCGAACCGTTCGGGACACTGGTGCTTGCCCTTGCAATCACGGCGATCGAGGTCGCGCTGATCGTATCGCTCATGCTGGCGGGTGGCGTTGAAAAGGCAGCGCTGGCCAGGGACACGATCTACGCCACGGTCATGATCATCAGCAGTGGCGTCATCGGCATCTGCGTGCTGCTCGGCGGACTGCGTCACCACGAGCAGGCGTTCCGCATCGAAGGCGCGGGGCCTGCACTCGCAGCACTGACCACCCTCGCCACGCTGGTGCTGATCCTGCCGGTGTTCACGGTGAGCGCACCCGGCGCCAGTTACACGACGACGCAGCTGGTGTTCGTCGCCGTGAGTTCGCTGCTGGTGTGGTCCGCATTCGTCTTCTTCCAGACCGTGCGGCATCGCGACTATTTCCTGCCGGAGTCCGACCCGTCGAACGAATCCGTGCATGCGGAACCACCGACCACGCGTGAGACATGGCTCAGCTTCGTTTTACTGGTCATCGCACTGATCGCCGTCGTCGGGCTCGCCAAGCTGATCTCGCCCGCGATCGAAGCCGCAGTCGTCTCGGCCGGCTTTCCGCGCGCAATCGTTGGCATCATCATCGCAATCGTCGTGCTGCTGCCGGAAGGCGTGTCCGCCATTCGGGCGGCGCTCAACAATCGCCTGCAGACGAGCATGAACCTGGCGTTCGGTTCGGCGCTGGCCAGCATCGGGCTCACCATTCCCGTGGTTGTCGCGGTCGCTGTCGTGCTTGACCTGCCGCTCGTGCTTGGCCTCCAGGCCAAGGACATGGTCCTGCTCGTGCTGAGCTTGTTCGTCTGTTCGATCGGCTTGGGTAACGGTCGCACCAACATGATGCAGGGCGCGACCCAGGTGGTGATTTTCGCCGCGTTCCTGTTCCTCTCCCTGGTCCCCTGAGACATCCGAGGTTTCCATGGTCCCGTCCCAGCATCGCGTCGCCCTTTGCATGACGTTCCTGACCGCGATCGCGGGCGGCACAACCGCACAAGCGCAGTCGCTGGCCCTGATCGACAAGGTCAAGGCCGTGATCGCGGCCGACACGCCGCGGCTCGAGGCGACGTTCAAGGATCTGCACGGCAATCCGGAACTAGCCTTCACCGAGACCCGCACTGCGGGCATCGTTGCGGTGGAACTGAAGAGACTCGGCTACGCGGTAACCACCGGTATCGGCAAGACCGGTGTCGTCGGCGTGCTGAAGAACGGCCCGGGGCCGACGCTCTGGTATCGCGCGGACATGGACGCGAACGGCGGCGTCAGGGAAACGACGGGGCTGCCCTGGGCCGCGATGAAGCCGCAGACGCTGGCCGATGGCAGCGAGGTGGACGTGATGCATGCGTGCGGGCACGACGCGCACATCACCTGGCTGCTCGGCGTGGCATCTGCCATGACAAAGCTCAAGTCCGAGTGGTCCGGCACCCTCGTCGTCTATGCGCAACCGGCTGAAGAGGTGGGGCTGGGCGCCAAGGCGATGGTCGACGACGGGTTGTGGACTCGTGGATTTCCCAAGCCGGATTTCGCGCTCGGCAGCCACACGGCACCGGCAGCGGTGGGCATGGTGTCCAACACGGCGGGCGTGCGCATGGCAGGCGTCGACCAGCTCGACGTCACGTTCCACGGTGTTGGCGGCCACGGTTCGGCACCCGAGATGGCGATTGACCCGGTCGTGATGGCGGCACAAGCCGTGCTCGCCTACCAGACGATCGTCAGCCGGTCGATCGATCCGCAGGCACCGGCCGTGCTCACCGTAGGGGCCATCCGGGCGGGGCGCGACAACAACGTGATACCCGCATCGGCCACGCTGCTGCTCAACCTGCGCTGGCTCAAGCCGCAGGTGCGTGAACTCATGCTCAAGCGCATCGACGAAATCGACAATGGCATTGCCGCAGCGGCCGGCGTGTCCGCGGAGCGGATGCCGACGCGCACCATGAAGGGGCATGCCGGACCGCTGGTCAACGACCCGGCCCTGGTTGAGCGCCTGCGCCCGGGACTCGTCGCGCTGCTCGGCGAAAGCAAGGTCGTCGGCAATTTCCCGACGGTGATGGGTTCCGAGGATTTCCAGGAAGCCTTCGCGCCACTGAACACGCCGTACGTGTTCCTCTTGATCGGGGTCGCGCCGCCTGAACTCGTCGCGGCCGCGCAGAAGCAGGGCAGGCTCTTCCCCTACTCCAACCACAACCCCGATTTTTTCGTTGAACTGCCTGCCATCACGCTGGGCGCGCAGGTCAATACCGTCGCCGCTTTGGCGCTGCTCGAATCGAAGGCGCAGGCGTCGGCACACTAGACTCGGTAGCGGCCAGCAGGAGTGACTGTCTGATGTCCGAGGACGGGGACTTGCAGGGCGAAGGATCGCGCCCCACGGTATTCCTCAGCTATTCGCACGCAGACCAGGACCGGGTCCGCCTGCTCGCCAACGCACTCGAGCAGGTGGGAATTCATGTCTGGCGGGACACCCTGATCGAGGGTGGCGCCGTGTTCGCCAAATCCGTCGAGGCGGCCCTCGCCAGTTGCGACGCCGTCATCGTCGCCTGGTCGAAGGTCTCGGTGGCGTCGGACTGGGTGCTCGACGAGGCGTCGCAGGGGCGCGACCTGCGCAAGCTCGTGCCGGTGTCGCTGGACGGCACCATGCCGCCCCTCGGTTTCCGTCAGTATCTCTCGGTTGACCTGCTTGGCTGGCGCGGCGACAGCAATGCTCCCGAGATCGCGTCGATCGCGCGCGGCGTCGAGGCTGTCATCGGCGCACCGTACTGCTCGCCACGGCTGGCTGGGTGTGGCCTGCCTGCTCGACGGGACGGTGCGTCGTTCGGGTGACCTGGCGCGCTTCGCGCAGTACTGCGCCCGCACGGGACGCAAGCAGGAGGCGGCTGCAGCGATGCAGCATGCACTGCTGCTCGACAAGCTCAATCCCCTCATCCATCGGGCCGCAGCCTTGCGACCAGTCTCAAGGGTCTACGACGACATAGCCCTTCTGCTTCAGTTGGGCGACGTAGCCGTCCGGCTTCAGGATTTCGTCCACTGACAGCACGGCCACCGTAGACACGTTGCTCGCGAGCGACTTCTCAGCTGCATCCACCCATGCAGTCCTGATGCGTTCGAGCACGTCACCGTAGCCACGCTCCTGCACGAACGACGACTCGAGCATCATGCCGATGCATGCGCTCGCACGCTCGACGGGGACCAGCTTCTTCAAGCGCGCCACGTCGCCGACAGCCCAGGCATTGGCGCGCTCGCGCATCAAGTCGACATCGGACTCCAGCCGTTGCAGCGTGCGCGCAAAGCATTCGACGTCGGCCAGTGGCGTCGCCTTGAATTCCTTGATCGAGGCCCGCGCCTTCTCCACCTTGAGTTCGATCTCGGGTTCCGTGATCGGGACTCGGGCCTTGCGCGCGAGCTTCTCGACGGCCGGCCAGACACCATCGTAGGGCACCAGGTCGCTCTTCTTGAGCGCGGCGCGATAGAGTTCCTGCGCCGCGAAGATCGGGCGCCAGTCTTCGACGTCGTCGTCGTTACCAAGGTAGCGAGCCTTGAGCGGCAACCAGCGCGCGTAGAGGTCGGCCGGCACGACCTCCTGCAATCGCTTGTCGTCCGGGTTGCGGCGCACGCCGATCAACGAAGGCAGCAAGGTGATGCCGCCCAATGGCCCCGCGGAAGCACTGACCGAGACCGGCGCGAGCACTGCCTGCGATACAGACAGCACGGCTGCAAGTTCGGTGGAACGCCACGTCATCTTTTTCGGCAACGGACTGTAGTTGCCGAGGATCCACAACACGTGTCCTTGCGGATCGCCGGGTCGGGTCACCTTCCACAGTCCCGGACCCGGTTGCTGGCCGGTGACAAGCACTTCCTCGATCGGAGCATCGATCACGGCTTCGGCAACCACCTGCGCGCCGACCATCGACGGCATGCAAAGCAGGAGAATGAGCGCCAGGCTTTGGCGGGATTCAATGGACATCGGGCAGTAGCCTGCCCGTGCCACCGCGACATTTGCAATCATCACCGGGCTGCCGCGCAATCGAGCATGGCGCCAGTGGCAGGCTCTGCAGGGCACGGCGCGCGCAAGTCGCCGCTACAACAGCCTCTTGCTGACCTCCGTTGCGTACGCGCTTTCGACGCCGTCGCTTGCAACTGCCGTGACTGCGAAATACCACGTTAACCCGGACCCGAGGCCTTCCAGGACGACCGATGTGACCGACGGACTCGCGATGGAGAGGTTCTGGCTGTACAGACCCGATGCCGTCCCATAGAACACACGGAAGCCCGCCAACCCGACCAGCCGCGTGCCGTCCGTATTTGTCGTTGGCGGAACCCAGGACAGCGTGACGGACGACGTCCTGGCCGGCGAAACGGTGACGGTAAAGGGCGCCAGCGAGGTCGAGGCAGTGCCGTCGCTGACCGTGATCCTGATTCCGGAATGAGTGCCGGTGCCGCCCGGCGTGCCATACAGCGTGCCGTTGGAACCGTCGAAACTGGCCCAAGCAGGCCTGTTCGCTATGGTGAAATTCAGACTGTCGCCGTCCGCGTCGGAAACGGTGGGCCTGAACGAGTACGGCTGCCCGACCGTTGCGGAAGTCACTGGCGTGCCGCTGATAACCGGAGCCCGGTTCGGGGGCTCGACCGTGCCCGAGGGCCTGACCGCAATCGAGAAAGCAGGGCGCGACACGGTTGTCCTGCCGTCAGACACCGCGATGACGATGTTGGGATAGTTGCCGACATGTGTGGCCGTCGGCGTTCCACGCAACCTGCCCGTCGACGTGCTGAACGTCGCCCACGACGGCTTGTTCGTGATGCGGAACGTCAGAGTCTGGCCGTCAGGGTCGGACGCAGTCGGCGTGAATGTAAAAATCTGGCCCACCATCACCGAAGCGGACGGCGTGCCGCTGATGACCGGCGGCCTGTTGGCAGCAGAGGAGGCTGTAATGGAGAAAGCCGGCAACGAGCGGGAGATGCGGCCGTCGCTTACGCGGATGATGAATTTACCCCAGGTACGCGCGCGGGTCGGCGTGCCACTCAGCCTGCCCGTGGTCTTGTTGAACGACGCCCAGGTGGGCTTCCAATTGATGCTGAACGACAGTACCTGCCCGTCCGGATCGGA
Organism: uncultured Gammaproteobacteria bacterium; assembly: GCA_963743995.1. Lineage (GTDB taxonomy): Bacteria > Pseudomonadota > Gammaproteobacteria > Steroidobacterales > Steroidobacteraceae > RPQJ01. The sequence goes on from CAVUSC010000008.1 coordinate 59,343, forward strand.
TGCCGTCGGCGTGAAGCTATAGGCGCTGCCCACGATCGCGGTAGTGGGCGGCGTGCCACTGATGACGGGCGCGCGATTCTGAGCCCACGCGTTGGCTGGTTGGCAGAAATACAAGATCAGGCACAGGAGAGCGACGACGGGCGACTTGCGTCCAGAAAACTCGAATCGATACATCAGGTCCGGCACTCCGGCGCGCTCGTCCGCAGCGATGGCGCGCATTGATCAGTCCCCAAATTTTCAGTGCCTGGCCCTTCGACGCGGCACTGCGGGTGACTAAGGAACGCCGCAAAAGTACCCGGCCTGTGATGACAGGACCGTAGCGGGATGCTCGGGGTGATGCTTCGAAGGTCGTGGTGCCTTGGAGAGCGATCAGGTGCCGGCAGCCCCGCTATCCTTGGAAAAACACCAAGGACCGGAGGTTTTGCGACCCCGCCTTGCGGCGGGTTTGCCTTTGTCAGCGAATGGCGGTAGTCCACCGAGTTGCATCGGATGGAGCGACGCCGTCATCGTGACCCCTGCGTAGTCCCCCCTTCCCGGGGTCATCGCTGGTCTGAACGATTGGGCGTGAGTATCGATACTCACGCGAGCAGATCAATACAGTTTTTGTCGCAATCTGGAGACTGAATACCTTATCGGCGCTTCAATCGAACACCACGCGCAGCGAGCCCTTCAGCAGGGAATCCACGTATTTTCATGATCCTGGCGTTGAATGCTCGCCGGCCATGCAAGCCGTCACCGGGGAAAATCGCTGGTTCGATTTTTTTCCGGACCGTGTGCTTCGGCAAACACGGATACCTGCGAACCGCGAATACACACGCCTGGTCTGCGCTGGCAGTGTTGAACTGCGTCGGGTCGACCGCTCTCGATTCGACCTGATTTTCAGACGCCGGATGATTATGTCAAAGCAACCTGCAAGGCATGCAGCCCCTCGCGCGCGCCTATTGTGCCGTTGGCCGTAACGAGTATCCTTTTACCTACACATGCAACAGTTGCGGGAAGCAATGCAAATACAAAGGGATCTGAGTGACATGGAACGAGAAACCTCAAGACCCGTCGATACTGGAAGTTTCTTCGCGTCATCCGTAAGCCGGGGCGGTAGCCGGGTGCGATCCACGACGCGCCTGATTGCCATCGCTTGCCTTGGCATCACGCTGGCGGCGTGCGGCGGCGGCGGCGGCAGCAGTAGCGATGGTGGTGGCGGTGGTGGTGGCGGCACAGGTGGCACAGGCGGTGTGACCGTGACTGTGACCGACGAAGCCAATGCCGCACTGGCAGGAGCCAACGTCAGCGTCACTGGCGGAACCGTGACCCAGACGGGAGCCACGGCTGCGGACGGCACCGTGACCTTGTCCGGCATTCCCGCTGGATCGTCCAGCCTCTCGGTGAGCAAGGATCTTTACGACACTGTGTCCAGAAGCGTGACCATCACCAGGGACACAACCGCTACGTCCGCGGTGAGGTTGACGCGCAAGACGGGAACCATCACCGGCACGGTGACGGATCAATTCTCCACACCGATCCCGAACGCAACCGTTGCTGCCGCGATCGAGGGCAAGACTTTCAGCGGCAGGACCGCGGCCGACGGCAAGGTTACGCTCACCAGGGTACCGACCGGGTCGGTCCCAGTCACCGTGACTGCGACTGGCTTCAAGAATCCGGCAGCGCAGAACCTGACCGTGACCGAGAACGCCACGACTGACTTTGCACAGACCCTGGAGCGGTTGACACAGGTTGCCAGTGGCCTGGTCTCGAGCGTATCCGTCGCGAGCAGCGTGGTGAGCAACAGCGGCCAGACGATTCAGTTCGAGGTGCAGATCCTCGTCGTGGATGAAGCATCTGCTGCAGTGGATTCGCTGACGGCGGCAGACGTGACCCTGCTGCCCTGCACGGTCGACACGACCCGGAGTGGACCTGAATGCATCCGGTCGTCACCGATCAACGACGTCGGTTATACGGTAACGACACAGGACGCATTCGTTGCCGTGCCGGCGCAACCGCGAAAACCCTACGCCGCCGCGCTCGTGATGGACCAGAGCAACAGCATCAAGTTCAGCGACGAGACCGATGCCCGCATTTTTGCGAGCAAGATCTTCATGGAGAAGGTCGGCGTGGACGACAGGGTCGTGCTTTCCGCCTTTGCCGCCAGCAGCGCAACCCAGACCGCTCTGATTCCAACGCCGCCACTGGCGATCTATGGCACGTTCACGGCGGATGGCCCCGGCTATTTCGACGAACTCAACCAGCTGTCCGCGCTGGAAGGCGGCACCACGCCCCTTTACGACAGTCTCGATTCGATGATTGATTACACCCGGACGAATGCGCCGACCGACATTGCGGAGCGGCTCAAGGCGGTGGTGCTGTTCACAGACGGCGACGACACCGTCTGCCCCCTTGCCGAACAAGTGGCCTGCAAGGACAACGCGATCCAGAACGCGAATACCTCCCAGGTCGATATTTTCACGATCGGCTTGTCCGACCAGGTGAATTTCGAGGTGTTGGCAGAGTTGGCGGACCGGGGCAACGGCGTGTTTCTGTTCGCCGAGAATGCCGAACAACTCATCCCCATTTACGGCTCGCTTGGCAATCTGCTCAGCCGCAGCCTGGCCACCTACAAGATCAAGTGGACCATCCAGGCGGCGGCCCCGAACACATTCCAGGTGGGTCGCTCGATCCTGGGTCGCGTTCAGATCAGGTCAGGGACGAGCACGACGAATCTGCCGATAGTTGTCAGGATCCGCTGAGCGGCCGCGCTTTGCGCGGCCGCGGGCCTGGCGACCTGGACGAGTGGTTCGGTGACGGGCAATCGGCCGCCATGATCGAAGGCGGTCACGTACGGCGGTTGCTCGAACGGTTGGCGAGGTTGGACACGCAAGTCCGCTGAGAAGGGACGCTCGCTTGCGCGAGCCCGACGAAGGGTGTCACAAACAACGTGCCGACCGATGAGGGAGGCTCGCGCCGTGAGCCAGGTTCGGGCTTAGGCTCGACCGATGATCGACCTCAGCACCATCGCGGGCTTGCACGTGCGCGACCACCAGTTGCACGCCTACTGCTGTCGCTGTGACCGTTGGCACGTATTGGACCTCGAGCGCATGGTGCTCGCCGGGCAGGGCACGCGGCGCCTGCCGCTCAAGGTGCGCTGCCGTGACTGCGGCGAGGTCGGCCAGATACAAGTTCGCCCCCCGATGCCGTCGCGCTGTTCGACGGGCTGGATCGTGCCGCCGATCCAGTAACCACTGGCACCAAGCTGATTTGCAGAAACTCTATGACTTGAGAGTGGTGCCCCGGGCAGGAGTTGAACCTGCGACCTACCGCTTAGGAGGCGCGGCAGGTAAAAAATGAGCAATAACAGGCAACTGCAAGCTATTGTTTCCAATGGATCGAGGTAGTTGTCGGGTGTTGCCCACGATGCCTGTTTTTGGTGGCTACTGCGCCAAAAGTGCGCCAAGTTTCGCCGCCCTTTCCACCCCCGCACTGCGGGTCAATTTATGCGACCGACCGTTGGTGCAATGCTGCCACGATGTCGCGCACGTCCTGGCGTGTCGCCGCGCATTTCTGCTGAGGCCAACGAGAAACAAGAAACCCGGCACTAGGCCGGGTTCCTTTGTCGCATTGAGCGTGACGCTTACGCGGCATTCTTTCGGCGGCTCAGGCCGAGACCGACCAGCCCCAGGCCGAGCAGAGCGAGCGTGCCGGGTTCGGGCACATGAACATAGGCCATCAGTGAAACATCGTCGACCTTCGTCCAGTTGTATTGAAACGGGGTGAAAAACTCGATGGAACTGAGGGAGCGGGTCCGATCAACCAGATTCGTGAAATCGAATCGCGCCCAACTGTTGGTATTGTCGAACACCTGAGCTGCCGATGTAATGGAGCCGTCCGTGTAACCGATGCTTACCCGAAGCGTGTGACAGCATGACGGGACCGGCGGATATGTATAGATGGTCGCCCACAGCGAGAACTCAACAACATCATTGCCGGGCACGGGTTGCCCGAGCACCTGGGCTAAGTAAGCAACGCCGCCGAAGTGGCCCGCGCACGGTCCGGTATGGCCCCAAAGGGCCGTGTTTGGATAACAGAAGACTCCCGCGTTGGAGCCGACCCAAGACCCGCCGCCGTTCTCAAAGCTCGGGGCATCAATAACGTTCACAATCGAGCTGGCAGATGCGATGCCCCATGACCCTGCCACGATGGAAAGAGCCGCGGCACAAGCCATCCGAAGACCGTGGCAAGTGAATGAGCATGCGCGAAACTTTGATCTCATGGCGCTTCCCTTCCCTTCGTTCTTGTTGACTGCTCCGTGATAGCGGCCTGCCGCCGAATATGCACGTGTGCAACGCAGCAATTCATGAGGGTTTAGTGAACCTGACGCAATGCGGACTGGTTGAGCGGGAGCCCGCCCCACGGGAGAGCGCTCCGTCCGCCAGGCGTTGCGGTATCCATGCCGCCACGATGCCGTCGCGCCATGAGGACCGTCGCCGTGCATTTCTGCCGGATTCGCCCAGAAACAGAAACCCCGGCGCAGGGCCGGGGCTCTGTTCCCTACATGGCGCCTGAGAATGCTGCAGCTAGATGCCTGTCCCCGACAGCGACACACTGAGCGGCGTGCTGGTCGCGCTTGTTGCGACAGTCAGCTTCGCCGACTTGCTGGCAGCAGCAAGCGGCTTGAACGTCACTGCGATCGTGCATGACGCCCCGGCCGGCAGGCTCGCCGGGCAGTTGTGCGTCCGCGCGAACCAAGTGGCCGCCGTCCCCGTTACGCTGATGCTGTTGACTGAGAAAGCCGCGGCGCCCTTGTTGGTCAGCGTCGTATTCAGTGGCGCGCCGGTCTGACCGACCGGGACGCTACCGAACTTGAGGCTCGTCGGGCTGATCGCAGCCGCCACGTTTACGGTCAGTTTCTTCGACTTCGAGATGCCGTTGGCCGCGCCGGTGATCGTCGCGTAGCTCTTCGCCTGCACCGCATTGGTCACAACGTTGAAGTTGGACGACTGCAGGCTTTGCGGCACGACGATGCTCGCCGCGACCGGACTCGCCACCGCCGGATTGCTGCTCGACAGGTCCACCGCGACCGGTCCGGGTCCCGCCTTGCACTCGAGTGTCGCCTTGCCGGTCACCGGCTGGCTCCCGACCACAGTGGTCGGCGACAGTGTCAGCGAGCTCAGGCCCATGGGTCGCACGGTCAGCGGCTGACTGAGGCCTTCGCCACCGAGACTGACGGTTACGGTCCCGCTCTCGAGTGCAGTCACTGGCACTGTCTTGAAGTAGAAGGTCTTGGTCGTAGCACCTTCGGGAATCTTGACGGTCTCGGGGGCCGCAGCCGCTGCGAGCGTGTCCGACACGCCAAGAACCAAGCCGCCCGGTTGTGCCGGCGAGCTGAGGCCAACAGTTCCTTTGACGCTCTTGCAGCCTGCAACCATTGCAGAGCCAAGAGTGAAATTCCTGAGAACTCCCAACGGAATCGGTCGGGCGGCGACGCCACGGGGTGAGTTCATGCCGCCGATCGTGGCGGTCACCGTGTTGCTTGCAATGGCGATCATGGAAACGGTATTCCCACTCTCGTTGCCCACGTAGGCTTGCGTGCCGTCCGTCGTGATTGCGATCGAATTGGGATGGTTGCCTACCGCGATCGGACTGCCAAGCACGGCGTAGGAGGCAGTATCAATGACAGAGACGGTCCCACCGCCGCCGTTCGTGACATACGCCCTCGTTCCATCAGGGGTGAGCGCGACGGCAGAGGGCCAGTCTCCGACCGCGATGGTCGATACAACCATGTTCGTGGCCGAGTCGATCACGGTGACCGTGCCGAATACGTGTTCATTCGTCACAAAGACCAGCCTGCCGTCCGGGCTCACGGCGACTCCCTTGGGAGCGCCACCGATGCCGGTCAACGAGTTGAGTACGGTATTGGTACCCGTATCGACTACGACCACTGCATCCTGGCCCGCCCGCGACGTCACATAGACACGCTGCCCATCCGGTGAGATCGCGATGCCCTCGAGCGTGCTGGGAACCGGAATCGTCGCGCTGACGACATGAGCGGCGGTATCGATCACCGAGACGGTGCCGCTGAACCTGTTGGCCACGTAGGCAGTTTTGCCATTCGGGGCGATCGCAATGCTGGTCGGCTCGCACCCGACTGCAATGGGGTTTCCATCGAAAGCGTTGCTCGCCACGTCGATGACATAGACGGCCTGCCTGGGGCCGCACGGGATGGACCAGGCATCCAGGGCGGTCACGTAGACTTTCCTGAAATCCGGCGAGATCGCCACGCCGAAAGGAACCGAGCCGGCAGGGAATGCGACTGTCGCGGTCGTCTGGTTGGTCGCCGTGTCGACCACCGACACGCTCGGCGCAAATGCATTGGTCACATAGGCGAAAGGTGCCGCATTCGCCATGGTTGATCCCGACAGCAGACCCGCGGCCAGCAACGTCGCGGCCGACATGACAATCTTCGTCATCGCTCCCTCCTCGCTGCCGTCCCGGGCAGCTGCGCAGGCCCGATGAACCGAAGTGTCCTTCGTGGCGTTTCGCGGAGGGCATCCGGCAGATCGCCGGCCATGTTCGATTTCTAGCCGGTCCGTTGACACTTCGCCATCCGCAGAAATAGCGACCGGGCCTGGCACGCGCAGCGAACACAAGAGAGCCTCGCCCATGCAGAGGTCGTGGGGCGACCTGGTGGATTCCGGTCGAAGATGCCCGAAGCAAGAAACCCTGCTTGCAGCCGGGTTCCGTTGTCGCGTTGAGCGTGTCGATTACGCCTTGCGGCGGCGGCTCGCAGCCAGTCCGACTAAGCCGAAGCCGAGCAGCGCCAGCGTTCCGGGCTCTGGCATGTAAACCCGGTGCCAGGTGAAACCGTATCCGTCGTGCTCGGTATCCCACCTTTCAGTTCCGTTCACGGCCGCACCAGTGAAGGAACGACTGCACGCACGCGAGGACATAACGAAGGCAAAGGGGCTGTTACCGTGGGCCGCACCACCGCAGGACCAATTCACATACATCCAACCGGAACCATCACCGATCACGATGTGCGTATCGGTCCAGCCGACGCAATGCCCCGCATCACAGTAGGGTCGGTCGGCATGCATGTTCCAGACGTGGAAAGGGACCGTCTGTGGTGGTGGTAGGTCCCATGCACCATCAAAGCCCAGGGCGGCCTCCTTGATACGCAAGCTGAAAGTGTATTCGTCAGGCAAGTTGCTGCAAGGTCCGAAGTTACCGGACCGCTCGCATCGAGCCCAGAGATCCCACCAGTCTATGTAGCCATCAAAGCTGGCGGCGCGATCGTAAGTCACATAACCCCAGCCGATGTCCCCGTAGTCCGGAGCGAAGCCATGGCTAAATTCAATCAGCGCGGCGATCGCCGAACCCGGCGCTGCGACCAGCAACCAACCGGAGACGACCGCTAATAGTTTTGCAAGACCTTTTCGCATTCTCATGTACTCCCCCAACGGACCGTGTCCGGGCTGTGCCGTTGCAGGCACTCAATCGCTACACACGGGGTATCAATCCACCTGCGCCGATTCGTCGCGTGAGGGCTAGCCCAGCGAGACCGAAAGCGAACAGCGCGAGCGTGCCGGGTTCAGGTGCAATGGCCTCCGAGGTAATGCGGAATGCTCCCTGATCGTCGCGTGCGACTATCCAGCCGTTGTAATAAGTCGCGGACTGCTGCGACGTGTTGTTGAGGAACCACGAGAACCCGTATGTCGGTTGTTCAACCAACACCCAATACTTTGGGCCGTCAAACAGGCGAACGTTGCCACTCAGATTTACGCCACTGAGCGCATGCGATCCACCGTTCGGGAAATAACCTGCGACAGGCACCTCGAACGTTTCCAGCAGCCACCCGACAGTTGGGAATGCTGGGCTGCCTCCCGCCATATGAATGTGTACCGTCACGGTAAGCCATGCAGGATCGAGTGGCGACCGCTTGGAAAGCGGTATTTCGAAAGATCGGATCAACTGGCTCGCATGGCTCGCATTCGCCCTGAACATGAAGCCGAGTACGTAGCCTGGGTCAACCTGATAGTAGCCGGCATCGAACGAGTCACCTGGTCCGAAGTTCGAATAGACCACGGCAGCCGGAGAGTAAGCGGGTGCTGTGAGGGCCGCTGCAGTGATCAGCCCGAGGGCGATGTGTTTCATGTTCGGCCCCCCTACCATGTTGGGTTGGAGTTGAATGCCGCCATCAAATTACCGAACGGAGATGGCTGCAGCCGCAGATTGGGCAGCGGACAACACCGTCAGGAGTTCAACGGCGCCCTGGAAGCCTTGCGGCGGCGGCTCAGACCAAGACCCGCGAGGCCGAGTCCCAACAGGGCGAACGAGCCTGGCTCCGGCACGAATCGTTCCATCACGTAGCCTTGTTCGATGCGGCTACTCGGGCCTTCGTCATTCCAGCCCCAAGTCCCAGTGCGCAGATCCATCGCGAGAAAGTCTTCCTCGCTTAAACCGTAATTGTTGTTAGGTTCTCCGGCGAACCAGTTGGCGTAGGAGAATGCGGTGCCGTCAACCCACCGGAAATCGCCTTCCGCGACTTCGTCGGTTGCGCCGAGCCAGTATTGCGAAAGGTTCGGTTGCATTCCCAGCAGGGACTTGACGAAATCATTCTCGGCTTCCGATCCGATGGTCGCCAGGTACCAACCATGCAACTGCGCGGTCTCACTCGCCGCATGCCACGGTATTCCGTAAGACCTGACAACTGCATATTCATGTCCGTTGCCAGTCCAGATGGATCCGGCCATAGCGCCGTGCGAAAGCAGAATCAAGCTCGACGTGACAAGCACTGCTTGCACATAGCACTTCGCTCCGCTGATCATTGCACCCGCCTCCTTGGTGCTCGTGTCGTCGTCCGCATCCTGTGCGGCAGATAGCCTGACCGTACTCCCGTCAGGCGAGTGGGCAATAGGTAGAAGTTGGGTAGTCGGCATGCCCGGCGAGCGATTGGGTTTGCCCGGCCTTCGTTGTCACCGGCCTGACTACCCGGCCACGACCGCACCGTCCGCGTGACGCGCTGCTGACGCATCTGCCTCGGCAGTCGCAAGATCAACCTGAGTGTCGCGCTGGCTGAGCAGCGGGTTGGCATCCGCGAAGTCGACGACCAAGTCTGGCAGGTCAGCTTCCTGGAGTACGATCTGGGGTACTTCGATCGAGATCAGGACCGGGTCGAGCCCGGTCCGAACCCCTTCGCCCCGGACACAGTGTTAACGATGTGTCCGGAATGAGATGTAAACCGTGTGATCGGAATACACCCTGTTTGAGGTGGTGCCCCGGGCAGGAGTTGAACCTGCGACCTACCGCTTAGGAGGCGGTCGCTCTATCCACTGAGCTACCGGGGCATGCTGTCCGGAGTGTGGCGGCGGGGCCCGAAAAAGAAAATGGTGGAGCGGAAGGGGATCGAACCCTCGACCTTCGCATTGCGAACGCGACGCTCTCCCAGCTGAGCTACCGCCCCACACGAGGGCGCGCATTGTAGCACCGGGTTGCCACACCGCAACCAACGTCTTGCAGGGCCGGTATGATTCACGCATGAACGTGCGAATCCGCGATGCCCAGCCGTCCGACCAGGAATTCCTGGCGCACGGCAACGAGGCCATGGCGCTCGAGACCGAGCACAAGCGCCTCGATCCGTCCACGATTCGCCGCGGCGTGGCCGCAGTGCTCGAAAACCCGGCACATGGCCGTTACTTCGTGGCCGCAGACGACACCGGCCGTCCGGTGGGCCAACTCATGGTCACGTATGAATGGAGCGACTGGCGCAACGGCCAGTTCTGGTGGATACAAAGCGTTTACGTGGAACCTGCGGCGCGCCGTGGCGGTGTGTTTCGCGCGCTTTACGACCACGTCGATACGCTCAGTCGCTGCACACCAGGCGTCGTCGGCTTGCGTCTCTACGTCGAACTCGACAACGTTGCCGCACTGCGCACCTACGAACGTTGTGGCATGCGCGACGGCGGTTACCGTGTCATGGAAGTGGACAACTCAGGCGCCATCCAGGGCGTAGCCGAAGGAGATTGATGTGCTGAAAAATGGAACCCAGGCGCCCGAATTCGATCTCGCCGATCAAGACGGCAAGCGTCACACCTTGAAGTCGCTGCTCGCCAAGGGACCGTTGATCCTCTACTTCTACCCCGCCGACTTCACCCCGGGCTGCACCAAGGAAGCCTGCACGTTCCGCGACCTGCAGAAGGACCTGGTCAATGCCAAGCTCCGGGTCGTCGGAGTCAGCCCGCAGGATGCGGAGTCGCACCAGAAGTTTGCGGCGAAGCACGACCTCAATTTTCCGTTGCTGGCCGATCCGGACAAGAAGGCTGTCAAGGCCTACGACGTCGATGGTCCACTCGGATTCGGCGTGCGCCGTGGCACGTATCTGATCGGGGCAGACGGCAAGATCGTGGACTCGGTGCTGGCCGACTTTCGGATCGATGCCCACGAAGTGTTCGTGCAGAAGGCGCTGGCCGCCGGCGCGGTCTAAGGAGGGGTTAGGGGTGAAGGGTTAGTGGTGACACAACTTCACCCACAACTTAGACTTTAAATATCAATCACTTACTAGTGCTATCTCGACGCGGTCGTACTCTTGGGCGGCGTCGATTGACCGTACCGCAAGCGCAGCACCCGGGTTTCCCCGGGGCTTGGTATCACCACGACGTAAATGGCGTCGAACTCGTCGTCACGCATGGCGTAGTCGCTGCCGCTCAACTGGCTGATCACGCCGGGCAAGGTCGTCGAGTAACCCACCACCACCACCGTCTTGCCGCGGTGCTCGCGTTTGATACGGGCGGCCAGTCCCGACCAGTCGCTGCTCGCGATGACGTTGATCGGCAACTTGAACTCATTGGCGACGGGTGCGGCAGTCTGCTGGGATCGGCGGGTATCGGCCGCATACAGATAGTCGACCTTGCGGCCGACCAGTACGTCGTCGATCAGTCCCCCTAGTGTCGCCACGCGCTTTTCGCCGGCCGGACTCAGGTCAGGATCACCCGACGATCCCTCACCCGCCTCGGCATGACGAACGAGCACCACGACGGTCGTTCGCGCCCAGGTGCCCAGCCAGTAGAAACCTGCCGCCGCCATCAGGATCCCGAGCAACGGGATCAGCAGCGGCGCCATGAAAGGGCGTCGGCGGAGCTTGTTCAGCGGGTCCATCGAGGCATCATATCGAATCGGACCGACGCCTTACTCGCGCCATTCCCTGAATGCGGGCGATTCCACGAGCCGCCATTCGCCAGGCTTGGCAGTACGCTCGACGAACAGCGCCGGGATCCGCAATTCCTTCGCCCAGGCCAGGCCTGCCTCGGTACCCATGACCATGAGCGCCGTCGCGTACGCATCCGCACGGATCGTGTTCGCATCGATGACCGTGACCGACGTCAAGGCACCGTCCACCGTGCGCCCGGTGCGCGGATCGATGGTGTGCGAGTAACGTCGGCCGGCGGCGTCGATGCGGGCATCACGGTAATCGCCCGACGTGGACACTGCAGCGTTGCGCAATCGAAGTCCGACCAGCGGTTCACGCGCGGCCGCGAGCGGCGCCTCGATCGCGATTCGCCACGGGCCGCCCTCCGGGCGCTGACCTTCGGCACGCACTTCACCGCCGATTTCGACGATGAAACTGGCATGCCCCAAGCCGCGCAATTCCGTGGCGATGCGGTCGACTGCATAACCGGGTGCAATGCCGTCGACCGTCAGCCGCATGCCGCTGGCAACTTTGCGAACCGAGGCGCGCGGGGTGCTGCGCAGTTCCAGCTTCGTGTAACCCACGCCGATGCGCGCCTGCTCGAGCTGGCCGGCCGCCGGCAGCGTCAACGCTTTGCCGTTGGAGCCCGTGCCACCGTTGGACCCATGGCCCCACAGTTCGAGCAACGGGGCCACCGTGACGTCGAATGCGCCATGGGTCAATTCACTGACGACACGGGCTTCTTTCAACACCACGTACAAGGTCGGCGAGACATCCTGCCAAACGCGGCTCGCGTCCCGGTTGAGCATCGAGATCTCACTCGTGTCGTCGTACGTCGACAGGTGACGGTCGGCTTCCAGCAGCACGCGATCGATGGCGGACTGCACGGCGCGGCGCTCGATTGCCGCATCCACACCCGGGACGGTGACGTGATACGTGGTCCCCATCGCCGGACCGGTGAACAGCACTGGGGCCGGGGTGCGCGAACATGCGCCGATAACGGCGATCGTCGTGCAGGCCGTCAGCAAGCGCCAGCCTGTTGCCTGCCGCGGGTGACGGCTTCGTGCCGCGAAGGAAGGGCTCACTGGCGCGCGATCGCCGCCTTGCCGCCCCGCAACACGAATTTCTGGATCTTGCCCGTCGCCGTCTTCGGCAACTCGTCCACGAACGTGAAGGCGGAAGGTACCTTGAAGTGGGCCAGTGCACCGCGCGCGAACGCTCGCATCTCGTCTGGCGTGGACGACACGCCCGGCCGCAGCACGACGAATGCATGCGGCGATTCACCCCAGCGCTCGTGCGGCATGCCGACGACAGCCACCTCGAGCACCGCTGGATGGCGCAGCAAGGCACCTTCGACCTCGATCGAGGAAATGTTCTCGCCGCCGCTGATGATCACGTCCTTATAGCGGTCGCGGATCTCGACGTAACCGTCCGGATGCACGACGGCCGCGTCGCCGGTGTGGAAGTAACCACCACGAAACGCCTTTTCAGTCGCGTCCGGATCGTTGTAATAGCCCTTCATCACGACGTTGCCGCGCGCAACGATCTCGCCGAGTGTCGTCCCGTCAGCCGGTATGTCGTGCATGTTTTCATCGACGACCCGCAGATCGCCGGAGGTCATGAGTTCGACGCCCTGCCTCGCCTTGATCAGCGCGCGCGCAGCGGGATCAAGCGCTTCGTGCTCGGGCAGCGGCGCACAGATCGAGATGAACGGCGCCGTCTCGGTGAGGCCGTAGACCTGGGTGATCGTCCAGCCGAGTTCACCTTCCATGCGTTCGATCGTGGCCGCTGCGGGTGGCGCACCGGCCGTCGCCACGCGGACACCCCGTCGCAACGACTTGCGCCCATCTTCCGGACCGCTCGCGATGGCGATGAGCACCGTGGGCGCCGCGCAAAGCATCGTGATGTGCTCGTGGTTCACCAGCCGATAAATGTTTGCCGCATCGACCTGGCGCAGGCAAACATGCAGCGCGGCTGCGGCCGTCACGATCCACGTGTAGGTCCAGCCGTTGGCGTGAAACATCGGCAACGTCCACAGGTAACGGTCGGCCGGCGTCATCGGCAGGTGCGCGAGCGTCCCGATTGCGTTCACCCATGCGTTGCGGTGCGTGATCATCACGCCCTTCGGACGCGACGTCGTACCGCTGGTGTAGTTGATCGAGAGCAGGTCCCCCTCCTCGATCGACGGCCGCTCGAACTGGCCATCACTCGCGGCGAGCAGTTGCTCGTAGTCGAGCCAGCCTGTCCTGCTGCCTTCCAGTGCGACGAAGTGCTCGACCGTCGTCATCCGGCTGCGCACGCTGTCGACGGTGTCCAGGTAGTCCGCGTGCACGCACAGGACCTTGCTGCCGCTGTGGTTGGCGAGGTAAACGAAGTCGTCGGCGACCAGGCGGTAGTTCAGCGGGACGATGACGGCGCCCAGCTGCGGCACCGCGTAGTACTGCTCCAGGTGCTGGTGCGTGTTGGGCGCCAGCGTGGCCACCCGGTCGCCCTGCTTCACTCCCAGCTGCGCCAATGCTGATGACCACCGGTCGCAACGCCGGCCGAACGCTTCGTAGGTCAGTCGCAGTTCACCGTCGACGACGGCCTCGCGGGCGCCGTGCAGCTTGCGTGCCCGGCGCAGGAAGTCGAGCGGAGTGAGCGGGGTTTCCATGCGGAGTGTCTTGCAAGGTCGGGACTAAGATATTGCCCCCGCGCACAGGCATACGCACGTTTGATAGCGGTGAATCGATTAATCGCAGAGCGCGTGAAGTGACGTCCGGCAAACCTCACGCCTGTTCTATAAAAATCTAACAACCTTTTGATTTTAATTATTAATTCAGAAGAGGGTAGGATTCACTCGGACCGCCGCAGCGGTCCTCGCCCCATTGGGGCGCCCTCGACGGACGTTGTCGCGGGAGCGTGCCCATCCGGCAGCGCGGATGGGTCGACCCCACGTCCCGTGGGTTCTCAGCCCACCCCTCGGGCCACAAACGCGAACGCCCCCTCGCGGGGGCGTTCTAGTGTCAGTGGCGGAGAGGGTGGGATTCGAACCCACGTACACCCGTTAAGATGTAACTGGAATTCCAGTCCAGCGCCTTCGACCGCTCGGCCACCTCTCCGTAGGGGGCGGAAGGGTACACGCCCCTCGCCGATGCGGCTAGTGGCGAACGCGACCAAACGCTGCCCTGGCTCAGGCGAAGGTCACGCCCGTCGCCTTCATGGCTGCCAGCATTTCGGCCTCCAGATGCTCGGACAAGGGGGTCAACGGCAGGCGGATGCCGCGTTCGATCAGCCCGAGCCTGGCGACAGCCCATTTCACCGGGATCGGGTTCGGCTCGACGAACATCGCCAGGTGCAGTGGCATCAGTTTTTCGTTGCATGCTGCTGCTGTCCGCGTGGCGGCCTCCGAGCGCAGCAACGCACATGTCGTGCATGGCACGCGGCACGACGTTGGCGGTGACCGAGATCACGCCGGAGGCACCCCGTTTCATCAGCTCGGCGGCCGTTGGATCGTCGCCGCTCAGCAACAGGAAGCCGTGCCTGGCCGCGCCAAGGATCGATTGCGCGCGCGAGAGGTCGCCCGTGGCCTCCTTGATACCGACGATGCGCGGATGCTGGGACAATTGCACCACCGTCTCCGGCAGCATGTCGCACGCCGTGCGACCGGGCACGTTATAGAGGATGACTGGCAAGTCGACCTCATCGGCGATGGCGCTGAAGTGCCGGACGAGCCCTTCCTGGGTGGGGCGGTTGTAATACGGCACCACAGTAAGCAATCCGTCGGCGCCGGCCGCGGCCAGCTCGCGCGAAAGTTCTATGCTCTTCGCCGTCGAATTCGTGCCGCTGCCCGCAATGATCGGCATGCGCCCGGCAACACGGGTCTTGGCGCGTCGAACCAGTTCCGCCACCTCGGCCGGTTCCAGGGTCGGCGATTCGCCCGTGGTGCCGCCAACCACGACGGCGTCCGTGCCTTCAGCGACGTGAAAGTCAAGCAGGCGCTCCCAGGCGTGGAAATCAAGCGCTCCGTCGGCACGCATGGGCGTGACCAGCGCGGGGATGCTGCCCTTGAACATGCGGCGGGGGCCTCGGTGAGTCGACTGCTCATGCTACGCAAGCGGAAAGCGGCGAAGCAAGGCAAAATCACGGTACACGCGCCCGACGCGCCGCTACACTGAGTCCAAGCATCCATGAAGCAACTGATTGCGATCTGCGCCATTGGCAATGACCGAACTGGCCTGGTCTACGACCTGACCCGCGTGGTCGTCGAATGTGGCGGCAATGTGCTCGAGAGCCGCATGACGGCGCTCGGCAACGAATTCGCCATGCTGCTGCTCGTCGCGGGCAACTGGCACACGCTGGCCAAGCTCGAAGGCGAGCTGGCCAAGCTAGGCGAGGCCTCAGGCCTCACCATTACCGTGCGCCGCACGGAACAGCGTGCACCGCGCGTCGACATGGTGAGCTACACGGTCGACGTCGTGTGCCTCGACCAGCCTGGCGTGCTGCACACGCTGTCCGGTTTTTTCTCGTCGCGCGGCATCGACGTCGGCGACATCAGCACCCGTACCTACAACGCAGCGCACACCGGCGCGCCGATGTTCTCGGTGTACATGGTCATCCACGTGCCGACGAGGATCCACATCGCCGCGTTGCGCGAAGAGTTCATGGATCTCTGCGACCACATGAACCTCGACGCCATTCTCGAACCCCTGAAGTCCTGAGTCACTCACCCGATGCCTGCAAAGACCGTCACGCTCGATCGCAAGGTGCCCTCGTTCTCCGCTGCCGCGAGCGGCGGCCGGACCTGGAAGCTCGCGGATGCCGCCGGCCGGAATCTCGTCGTGTATTTCTACCCGAAGGACAACACATCGGGCTGCACCAGGGAAGGGGAAGCCTTCCGCGACCTGCACGCGAAGTTCAGGAAGGCCGGCACGGACATTGTCGGCGTCTCGCCCGACAGTGTCGCTTCGCACGACAAGTTCATCGCCAGGTACGGCTTCACGTTTCCCCTGCTTGCCGACGAAGAGAAAGCGCTGTGCCAGCTCTTCGACGTGTGGAAGGAAAAGAGCATGTACGGCCGGAAGTACATGGGCGTCGAGCGCAGCACCTTCCTGATCGACGCCAAGGGCGTGCTGCGCCACGAATGGCGCAAGGTCAAGGTTCCGGGTCACGCTGAAGAAGTGCTCGCGGCTGTGGCCGGCCTCTGAACCGACGACCCGTCGCCGCAACCTTTCCGTCCCGTCCCCTCAAACCAGCGGAGCCCGACTTGGCAAAGACCCGGAAGCAGATCGAACCACGCCGGATTTACGTTCTCGACACCAACGTCATGATGCACGACCCCTCGGCCATCTTCCGGTTCGAGGAACACGACATTTTCATCCCGATGACCGTGCTCGAGGAACTCGACGCCGGCAAGAAGGGCCTGTCGGAAGCCGCGCGCAACGTGCGCCAGGTCAGCCGCTTCCTCGACGAGCTGATGGCGAACTCGAACAAGCTGCAGATCGATCATGGCATCGAACTGCCTTCGGCCAAGTTCACGCCAGGCGGCAAGAAGCCGCCGAGCGGCCGCCTGTATTTCCAGACTAAGCAACTGAACGGCAACCTGCCCGCCACCCTGCCCGGCCACGGCGCGGACAATGCAATCCTCGCGCAGACACTGGCGCTGCAGCAGGAACACCGGGACGCGCGAGTCACGCTGGTGTCGAAGGACATCAACCTGCGCATCAAGGCCGCCATCCTTGGAATCCGCGCCGAGGACTATTACAGCGACAAGACGATCGAGGATGCCGACCTCCTCTACACCGGCATCGAGAAGCTGCCAGGCAACTTCTGGGACAAGTCCGGGCGCAAGCTCGAGTCGTGGCACGAAAGCGGCGGGCGCACCTTCTACCGGGTGCGCAACAAGCTCGTTGCCAACTGGGCACCCAACCAGTTCGTGTACCAGGCCGACGACCACGGCCTCGAAGGCATCGTGCGCTCGATCGAGGGCGATTCCGCGGTGATCGAAGTGGCCCGCGACTATCGCAGCGAGCGCCACGGCGTCTGGGGCATCAGCGCGCGCAACCGCGAGCAGAACTTCGCGCTGAACCTGCTGCTCGACCCCGAGATCGATTTCGTCACGATCCTCGGCCCCGCGGGCACCGGCAAGACTTTGTTGACGCTGGCAGCCGGCCTGTCCCAGGCGCTCGAGACGAATCGATTCACCGAGATCATCATGACGCGCGTGACGATCCCGCTCGGCGAGGACATCGGGTTCCTGCCGGGCACCGAGGAGGAAAAGATGGAGCCCTGGATGGGCGCGCTGATGGACAACCTCGAGGTCCTGACGCAAAGCCAGGAAGGCGGCAGCTGGGGTCGCGCCGCAACCAACGACCTGCTGCGCAACCGCATCAAGATCCGTTCGCTCAACTTCATGCGCGGCCGCACGTTCCTGAACCGCTACCTGATCCTGGACGAGGCGCAGAACCTGACGCCGAAGCAGATGAAGGCACTGGTGACTCGCGCCGGGCCGGGCACCAAGCTCGTCTGCCTGGGCAACATCGCGCAGATCGACTCGCCCTACCTCTCGGAGACCACCTGCGGACTCACCTTCGTCGTGAACCGCTTCCGTGGCTGGAAGCACTATGGCCACATCACGCTGACCCGCGGCGAGCGGTCGCGCCTCGCGGATTTCGCTTCTGAAACCCTCTAGGCCCGCCCGAGGAACCCTCGGCAAGGCCCGCTGTCAGAGGGAGCACATGAACTCCAATCGCACCCCGTGCCGCGTGCTCGTGGCGGTCCTCGTCTTCCTGCTGGCAGGGCTGCCTCCGGTGACGCTCGCCCAGACGTCCCAGGACCAGTTGCCCGAAATGGGGACGGCGGCGCAGAAAGCGCTGAGTCTCGAAGACGAGAACCAGATCGGCCGTATGGTCATGCGCAACCTGCGCGAGAGCGGCATGGTCCTCGACGACCCGGAGGTGCACGAATACATCCAGTCGCTCGGGCTGCGAATGTCGAGCCTCGCCCAGGACGGCAACCGCGTCTTCAATTTCTTCGTGATACGGGACGGCGCCATCAACGCGTTCGCCCTGCCTGGCGCCTATGTCGGTGTCCACTCCGGCCTGATCCTCGAGACGCGCAGCGAAAGCGAACTCGCCGCAGTGCTGGCCCACGAAGTTTCGCACGTCACCCAGCGGCACATCGCGCGCGGGCTCGAAGCCCAGTCGCGCGCCAACATGATGTCGACGGCGGCCGTGCTGGCCGCGATCCTGATTGGCGCAGCGGGCGGCAGCTCCGATGCGACGATGGGCGCGATCACCGCAGCCCAGAGCGCGGCCGCGCAAGCGGGCATCAACTTCACGCGCGAGAACGAATATGAAGCCGATCGAATCGGCATCGGCGTGCTGGCTTCCGCCGGGTTCGACCCCAACGCCATGCCGGCTTTCTTCGACACGATGTTCCGTCGCACCCAGCTTGGCCCGGACCGCGTGCCCGAGTTGCTGCGCACCCACCCGGTCACCAGCAACCGCATCGCAGAATCCAAGGACCGGGCAAACCAGTATCCGCCGGTCAACGTGAAAGACAGCCTGAGCTACGCCTTGATGAAGGAGCGCATCCGCGTGCTGCTCGTGTCGCGCAACGGCGATGCACGTGAGTACTACAAAGCGCTTGGCGACAATGAAGCCGACCTGTCGGTGGCGCAGACCTACGGTCGCGGCCTGTCCCAGCTGTATGGCAACGAGGCCGACAAGGCGGTGGACACGTTCACCCGGTTGCGCCAGCAGTACCCGGAGATCATGGCCTTCCACACCGCGCTCGGCCAGGCGCAGCTGTCCACCGGCAGGACGCGGGACGCACTGGAGACTCTGGAGCATGCCCGCGTGCTCGCCCCGCGCAACGTGCCGGTAACGGTTCGGTACGGCGAGGCATTGATGCAGGCAGGCAGGCCGAAACGCGCGCACGAAGTACTGCTCGACCTGTTCAACAACGTGCCGCCGACGCAGGACCAGATTCGCCTGACCGCGATGGCTGCCAACGCCGCGGGAGACGTTGCCGATGCGTATTCCTACATGGCGGAATACCACCTGATGGGCGGCGACCTCATGCTTGCCATCAACCAGCTCGAACTGGCGCTGTCGGTGCCGAGCATCACCGAGGTGCAGCGCGCGAAATTCGTGGCACGTCTCAAGGAAGTGCGTGAATGGCTGCCGAAGGAACGCAACCGGTCGAAACCACCACCGGGCGACGAAGCGCCGGACGGTCAGCGCGCGCCCGGCTGAGCCCGCAAGCTACGGCGTTTCACGAATCGGTAGAATGCCGCCCCCGGAGCGCGGGCCCGTGGCTCGACTCATCCTCACGGCAAAGGTTAACCATGTTTTTCGCCACTTCGCGCAGCGTGCCCGGACTGCTGTACTCCCGCCTCGCGGCCGGCGTCGCCTTGCTAGTCCTGGCCGCGTTTCTCGGCGGTTGCGCCACGACCCAGGCGGACGGCACCCCGCGTCCACGGGATCCCGACCCGTTTGAGAAATTCAACCGCGGCGTTTTCAGGTTTAACGACACCCTGGACCGCTACGCACTGCGGCCCGCGGCCACGGTGTACCGGGACTACACACCGAAAATCGTGCAGACGGGCGTCGGCAACTTCTTCGACAACCTGGGCAACCCGACGACGATCCTCCACCAGTTCCTGCAGGGCAAGTTCAAGGAAGGCACGCAGGACACGGGACGCTTCCTGCTGAACACCACGCTCGGCTGGGGCGGCGTGATCGACGTGGCATCGGGCGGCACCAACCTGCCGAAGCACAACGAGGACTCGGGCCAGACGCTCGGCTGGTGGGGCGTCCCCCCCGGTCCCTACCTGGTCCTGCCTTTCCTGGGGCCGGCGACCGTCCGCGATGCGCCGGCTCGCATCGCCGACGATTTCTCGCAGCCGTTCCGCTGGTACAACTCGGGTTCGGAGCGCTGGATTTCCCTCGGACTTAGCTTCCTGGACAGGCGCGCGCAGTACCTGCCGCTCGACGAGACGCTGGCACGGACGTACGACCCCTATGTGTTCGTGCGCGACGCCTTCCTGCAGCGCCGGCTGTACCTGGTCTTCGACGGTAATCCGCCGCAGTCCAAGCTGTCCGGAGAAGACGAGGACTGGGAGGCAGAAGCGCTGAAGGAAAGCGAGGAACCCGCCGCAGACGAAAGCGACCCAACGCAAAAGCAGTAAGTCCCGCGCGCGGAAAATGGGGACGCTCACCTATTTGAGGAAATAGGTGAGCGTCCCCATTTTTCATTTTCCTTCGCGGCGAAGCACGTGAGACCCCGGAGCGGCGGAAAGGACCTCGACGTCAGACGTGCGGACCCAAACGATCGACGTGCAAAAAACTCAGTGCCCGTCAGTCAGCAGGCTTTCGAGGTCGGAGATCCGCGCGACCGCGAGGATCTGCGCCGGGATACACTGGTAACGAATCACCGTGCCGCGCGACTTAGCCGTCGCCAACCACTCGACCAGCACGGCAAGGCCGGCGCTGTCGGCCTCGGTGACGCGCGACAGGTCGATCGTGCACGTCGAATCTTTGGGAATCAGCGCCAGCCCGGCCGGCAACGCGCGACCGGCCGTGACATAGCCGAGCACCCCGCTCGCCTCGAGCCGGCCATCGGCCACACGCTGAATGCTGAACTGGTCCACTTCGAAACCCGGCGTCCCCTGCCTTTGGCTCAGCGACCGGCCTTGGCCGGCTGAGTGGTCCCCGGCGCATCCGCCTTGCCGGACGCGTTCTGCGCCTCGAGCCGCTGGATCACTGCATCGATCCCCTTCTGGTCGATTTCCGCGCCGAAGTCAGTGCGGTAGTTCTTCACGTACGAGATGCCTTCGATCGTGATGTCCCATGCCTTCCAGCCCTGTGGCGTCGCACGCATCGTGTAGTTGACCGGCACCGGCGTGCCGTTGCTACGCTTCACTTCGGAACGAATCGTCGCCGCGCCCGACGCAAGGTCGCCTTTGAATGGCAGGAACCGGAGGCGGTCCTCCGTGAACTCGGCTACCGCGTCGCCGTAATTGCGCATGAGCGACTGGTAGAACGCGTCGATAAAGCGCTTCTTCTGCTCGTCCGACGCCGTGCGCCAATGTTTGCCCAGCACCAGGCGCGCCGCATAGTCGACGTCGAAGTGCGGCAGCAGGTACTTGTCGGCCAGTGCGCGCAGCTTGGTCGGATCTCTGGTAACCGCAGCCCGGTTCGCGTCGAGCTCGTGCAGCAGGTCCTGCGAGGCTTTCTGCATCAGCTCCTGCGGTCCCGGCCCGGGTACCACAACTGCAGGTTGGCCCGCAGGCGCGGTCTGCGCCGGCAACGCAATCGGCGCGAGGCCGAACAGGGCGACCAGGATCAACTTCGACCAGGCAATGGAACTGCGCATCGCTGTCATGTCCGGAATCACTCCTGTGCCGCGGGCGCGGGCGCGGGTGCGGGCGTCGACCCGCCCGGCGGCGTGGCCGCCGAATTGAAAAGGTATTTGCTGATGAGGTGCTCGAGCACGATGGCGTCGTTCGCCATGATGACCTGCTCGCCGTCCTTGTACGGCACGTCGGAACTGCCCGGAGTCAGCCCGATGTATTGCCCGCCGAGCAATCCGGCCGTGTAGATGCTGGCATCGCTGTCGTTCGGGATGGCACGGTACTTGTCGTTGATCCGCATGGTCACGATGGCCTTGTACAACTTCATGTCGTACTGGATGTCTTCGACCCGGCCGATCGTCACGCCAGCCAACGAGACCGGCGCGCCGGACTTCAGGCCGCCGATGTTCTCGAACGAGGCCTTGAGCCGGTACGAGTCGCTCTTGAGCGAGAACCCCTTGTTCGTGATCTGGGTGACCATGAACAGGATCGCCGCGAAGCCGAGCAATACGAACAGTCCGGTGGATATGTCGATCGTGCGCGTTGAACGCATGGTTCGTCCTACAGCATCAGAGCCGTGAGTATGTAATCGAGGATGAGCGTGACGACGGCGGAGATGACCACCGTTCGTGTCGTTGCACGCCCGACGCCCTCGGCCGTGGGTCTGGCATTGTACCCTTCGTAGACCGCGATCAGGCTGCAGGCCACTCCGAACACCAGGCCCTTGACCAGGCCTTCGCGGATATCGCTGAGTTCCACGGCACTGCGCATCTGCGACCAGTAGCTGCCAGCGTCGACGCCGAAGAACTCCACGCCGACGAGCTGCGCGCCGAACAGGGCGACCACGATGAAGATCGAGACCAGCAGCGGCATCGCGATGACGCCGCCGAGGAAGCGCGGCAGCACGACGCGACGCATCGGATCGACGGCCATGATCTCCATCGCGGCAATCTGGTCCGTGGCACGCATCAGGCCAAGTTCGGCCGCAAGTGCGGTGCCGGCCCGGCCAGCGAACAACAGCGCCGTGACCACGGGACCGAGTTCCCGCAACAGGCTGATGGCGGTCGCTGTGCCCAGGTATTCCTCGGAGCCGAAGCGAGTCAGCAGGTCGTAGCCCTGCAGGCCGAGCACCATGCCGATGAACAAGCCGCAGGTCATGATGATGACGAGCGACATTGCGCCCGTGTTGTACACCTGTTCGATGATCGGGCGGGGGCGTAACAGGCCCGACGGCAGTATCGCCGCCAGGCGCAGCGCAAAACGCACCAGCAGGCCCACGCGCTCGAGGAACGTCGTCAGGCTCTGCCCGAGCTCGCGCACGATGGTAATCACGCGAACACCTTTCCGCTGAGCAACTGCTCGTGGTAATCGACTGCCGGGTAATGGAACGGCACCGGGCCGTCGGCCAGGCCGTCGACGAACTGATGCACGATCGGGGACGGATGGTCGCGCAGGTCGGCCGCCGAGCCGCTCGCGACGACCTTGCCTTCCGAAAGGATGAAGCTCGCATCGGCGATCTGCGATACCTCCCGGACGTCGTGCGTCACCACGATGCTGGTGATGCCGAGCGCGTCGTTGAGCGAGCGGATAAGCCGCAGCACCACGCCCATCGAAATGGGGTCGAGGCCGGCAAATGGCTCGTCATAAATGAGGATGTCGGGATCCATGACGATGGCGCGAGCGAGCGCGACCCGCCGGGCCATGCCACCCGAGAGTTGCTGGGGGTATAACGCAGTTGCGCCGCGCAGCCCGACGGCGTGCAGCTTCGTCAGCACGATGGTGCGGATCAGGCGCTCGGGCAGACGGGTGTGCTCACGCAGGGGGAACGCGACGTTCTCATACACGTCCAGGTCGGTGAGCAGCGCCCCGTTCTGGAACAGCATGCCCATGCGCCGGCGCAGGGCAAAGAGCTGTTTGCGCTTCAGTTTGGCCACGTCGAGGCCGTCCACGACCACCTGGCCGCGGTCCGCGCAGACCTGCCCGGTGATGAGTTTCAACAGGGTGGTCTTGCCGGTTCCGCTCGGCCCCATGATGGCAGTGACGGCGCCGCGACGGATCTCGATGTCGAGCCCGTTGAATACGGTCTTGCCCGAGTCCACTTCAAAATGGACGTCGCGCAGGACGGCAATCGATTGCGATTGGACCGCCGGAGCGGGAGCTGCGGCAGGTCCGGATGGGTTATTCACGAGTTCGTCGTTTGGTCGCTTAATGGCAACGGACCGCGCCGGCCCGTTCGAGTTCCCTGGTCCCGAACCGACGTTGCATGTCGCCACGAACCACGAGAACCTGTGATTCTAGCAGATTGGCAGGTACCAGCCGTCGAGGCGCCCTGCCGGGGTTGGCGTGGGAGTCGTATAGGACTAAAATCGTCCCAATTGGAAAACCCGCCATGCTCCGCATCAGCAAACTCACCGATTACGGCACCGTCGTGCTGGCCTGCCTCGCTACCACCCCGGACCGTCGACTGACGGCGACGGAGGTGGCCGAGCGCACGCGGCTGGGCCTGCCCACAGTCAGCAAGCTGCTTAAGAGCTTCCACCGCGCGGGCCTGCTCACCTCGACTCGTGGATCGCGGGGCGGCTATCAACTGGCCCGCCCGGCGGCCGCGATCAGTGCGGCGGCCATCATCGATGCCATCGATGGCCCGGTTGCGATCACCGAGTGCAGCGGCAACCACAGTGCGTGCGACCTCGAACTGTCGTGCAGCACGGGCAATGCGTGGCAACGCATCAACGGCGCCATTCGTCGTTCGCTCGATGACATCTCGCTCGCGCAATTGTCGGGACAGGAGGCCGTCGCCGTCTGGCGCCCCGCCCTGTCTGCTGCCGTCCGCACGCCCGCCACGCCGCGCGGCCCCGGCAGGCTCTGAGGAATTCAACGATGGCCAGCACCCCGACCGACCTCGACGCTCTC
This sequence comes from uncultured Gammaproteobacteria bacterium, assembly GCA_963743995.1. GTDB lineage: Bacteria > Pseudomonadota > Gammaproteobacteria > Steroidobacterales > Steroidobacteraceae > RPQJ01. The sequence goes on from CAVUSC010000008.1 coordinate 83,765, forward strand.
GTCGCGCAGAAATACCAGCACGGCTTCGTCACCGACGTCGAATCCGACACGCTGCCGCCCGGCCTCGACGAGGACGTGGTCCGCGTCATCTCGAAGATCAAGCGTGAACCTCAGTTCATGCTCGACTGGCGCCTGCGGGCATTGCGGCACTGGCACACGATGGCGCATCCCGACTGGGCCCACCTGCGCATCGCGCCCATCGATTACCAGGCGATTTCCTACTACTCGGCCCCCAGGAACAAGACCGACGGCCCGAAGAGCCTCGACGAGGTCGACCCCAAGCTGCTGGCGACGTACGAAAAGCTCGGCGTGCCGTTGCACGAGCGAGCGCGTCTCGCGGGTGTCGCCGTCGACGCGGTGTTCGACAGCGTCTCGGTCGCGACCACCTTCAAGGACAAGCTCTCCAAGGCCGGCGTCATCTTCTGTTCGTTCTCCGACGCGGTGCAGAACCACCCCGAACTGATCGAGCAATACCTCGGCAGCGTCGTTCCCTACACCGACAACTTCTTTGCCACGCTGAACTCGGCGGTTTTTTCGGACGGTTCGTTCGTCTACGTGCCGAAGGGCGTCCGCTGCCCGATGGAGCTGTCGACGTATTTCCGCATCAACGCGGCCAACACCGGCCAGTTCGAGCGCACCCTGATCATCGCCGAAGAGGGCAGCCACGTGAGCTACCTTGAAGGCTGCACCGCGCCGATGCGCGACGAGAACCAGTTGCACGCCGCGGTGGTGGAACTGGTCGCGCTCAAGGACGCGAACATCAAGTACTCGACGGTGCAGAACTGGTACCCGGGTGACGAGAACGGCATCGGCGGCATCTATAATTTCGTGACCAAGCGCGGCGAATGCCGCGGCGCCAATTCACGCATCAGCTGGACGCAGGTGGAAACCGGCTCCGCGATCACCTGGAAGTACCCAAGCTGCGTGCTGACCGGCGACAACTCGGTCGGCGAGTTCTACTCGGTCGCACTGGCGAACCACTACCAGCAAGCCGACACCGGCACCAAGATGATCCACATCGGGCGCAATACGCGCAGCACCATCGTCTCCAAGGGCATCTCGGCGGGCCGCGGCCAGAATACGTATCGCGGGCTGGTCAAGGTGCTGCCCTCGGCCGACGGCGCGCGCAATTTCACCCAGTGCGACTCGCTGCTGATGGGCGACAAGTGCGGCGCCCACACGTTCCCTTACATGGAGATCAGGAACCCGACCGCCATCGTCGAGCACGAGGCCACTACCTCGAAGATCGCCGACGACCAGCTCTTCTACTGTCGCAGCCGCGGCGTGTCCGAAGAGGACGCGGTGAACATGATCGTCAACGGCTTCTGCAAGGTGGTGTTCAAGGAACTGCCGATGGAGTTCGCCGTGGAAGCCCAGAACCTGCTCGCCGTCAGCCTCGAAGGCTCGGTCGGCTGAGCCGCGCCCCCAGAGAACCATCGACATGCTCACCATCCGCGACCTGCACGCCCAGATCGGCGCCCGCAAGATCCTGAAGGGCGTCAACCTCGAGGTGAAGCCCGGCGAAGTGCACGCCATCATGGGACCGAACGGTTCCGGCAAGAGCACGCTCGCAGCCGTGCTGGCGGGCCGCGCGGGCTATGACGTCACGAAGGGCACCGTCCAGTACCTGGGCGAGGACCTGCTGGCGCTCGAGCCCGAAGTGCGGGCACGCCTGGGGGTATTCCTGGCGTTCCAGTACCCCGTCGAAATTCCCGGCGTCAACAACGCCTACCTGCTGAAGGCGGCACTGAACGCCGTGCGCAAGCAACGCGGCCTGCCGGAACTCGACGCCTTCGAGTTCCTGGCGTTGATCAAGGACAAGATGAAGTTGATGCAGATGGACGAGAGCTTCCTGAGCCGCGGCGTCAACGAAGGCTTCTCCGGCGGTGAAAAGAAGCGCAACGAGATCCTGCAGATGTCGGTGCTCGAGCCAAAGCTCGCATTGCTCGACGAGACGGATTCGGGCCTCGACATCGACGCCTTGCGCGTGGTTGCGACCGGCGTCAACAGCCTGCGTTCACCCGAACGGGCGATCGTCATGGTCACGCATTACCAGCGCCTGCTCGATTACATCGAACCGGACTTCGTGCACGTGCTCTCGGACGGTCGCATCCTGCGAACCGGCGACAAGTCGCTTGCGCTCGAGCTCGAGAAGCGCGGCTATGACTGGGTCAAGCAGGAGGCGAGCGCCGCATGAGCGCCTTAGCCCCCTCGGCTGCCACCACCCACTACCGCGAGGCGTTCGAGCGGTTGCAACCTTTGCTCGGCGACGCGGTGGCGCGACGCGCAGCTGCGATGGCGCGTTTTGCGGAACTCGGTTTTCCCGGCGGACGGGATGAGGCCTGGAAGTACACGAGCCTCCGCCGTCTCGAATCGCGACGCTTCGTGCCGGCCGCTCCAGCATCGGCGCCGGCCGATGTACCGGCCGCGTTCGTCGAACCGCGACTCGTCCTCGTCAATGGTTCGCTCATCGGCGGCGTCCCGGCTTCGCTCGGCGGTTTCGCGCTCGGTACGTTGTCGGCCGCGTCCGAAGGACAACTGCTGCGCCACCTTCCCGGTGGCGGCACGGAACGCTTCGCGGCGCTCAACGCCGCGCTGAGCGCGGGCCCGCTGTTGCTTTCCACGACGGCGGGACGGCAAAGCACTGACGCCGTGCAACTCACATTACTCACCACGGGCACGGGGCCGACGTTGGCAAGTCCCCGCATTGCCGTGCGCATGGCTGCTGGCAGCCGCGCACGCCTGCTGCTCGACCACGTCGACGATGGCGCACACGAACATTTCACCAATGCCGTGCTCGACATCGAACTGGAGGCGGGCGCGCACCTCACCCTGTATCGGCTGCAACGACAGGGCGACCGCGCTTTTCACATCGAACGGATCGAAGCACGCATCGGTGCCGGCGCGACGTTCGTGATGCGCGACTCACAGCTCGGGGCCAGCCTGGCTCGCCTCGACACCAACGTCAGCCTGGACGGCCGCGCCGCCACCACCGAGATCACGGGTGTCTTCCTGGCAGATGGCTCGCGTCACCTCGATTCCCACATCCAAGTTGGCCATCGCGCGATCGAAACCACGAGCCTGCAGGACTATCGTGGCATCGCCGCCAACAAGGGCCGCGGCGTGTTCAATGGCAAGGCGGTCGTGCACGAAGGCGCGCAGAAATCGAATGCGCGCCAGGTCAACCGCAACCTGCTGCTGACCCCCGGCGCCGAGATCGACACCAAGCCAGACCTCGAGATCTACGCGGACGATGTGCAGTGCGGACACGGCACGACCACGGGCCAGCTCGATCCGAATGCCCTCTTCTACCTGCGCTCACGCGGGCTCAACGAGCCCGAGGCCCGTAGCGCACTCACGCGTGCATTTGCGGGTGCCGTGTTGTCGCGTGTCGATGAACCGGCCCTGGCCAGGCACGTGCACGATGAACTCGACCGGCGCCTGGTGCGCCTGCTCGAGGTGGCTGCATGAACGCCGTTCACGCGGTCGCCAGCGCAACAGGCGTGCTCGACGTCGCCGCTATCCGCCGCGATTTCCCGGTGCTGGAGCGCACGGTCCGCGGCCTGCCGCTTTCGTACCTCGACAACGCCGCGTCGAGCCAGCGTCCTCGCGCCGTCATCGATGCGATGTCGCAGTACTACGCAAATTCCCACGCTAACGTGCACCGTGGCGTCCATACGCTGAGCCAGGAGGCGACCGAGCTGTTCGAAGGCGCGCGCGAAAAGGTGCGCCGCTTCATCAACGCGAAGTCGACGAAGGAAATCATCTTCGTGCGCGGGACGACCGAGGCCATCAACCTGGTGGCACAGGCGTACGGCCGGCCGAACTTCGGCCCGGGTGACGAGATCCTGATTTCATGGCTCGAGCACCACGCGAACATCGTGCCGTGGCAGATGCTGTGCCAGCAGACGGGGGCCACGCTGAAGGTCGCCCCGATCACCCAGTCCGGCGAAGTGGACTTCGACGCGTTCGCCGCCCTGCTCTCGCCGCGCACGAAGCTCGTGGCACTGGCGCATGTCTCGAACGCGCTCGGCACGGTCATCCCGGTGCACCGTTTCATCGCGGCGGCCAGGACGCTTGGCGTGCCGGTCCTGCTCGACGGCGCGCAGGCCGTGCCGCACATGATGGTGGACGTGCAGGCGCTCGATTGTGATTTCTACGCGTTCTCCGGCCACAAGATGTGCGGCCCGACCGGCATTGGCGTGCTCTACGGCCGCGAGTCGTTGCTGGCCGCGATGCCACCCTGGCAAGGCGGCGGCGACATGATCCTCGCCGTCTCGTTCGCAAAGACCGTCTACAACGGCCTGCCCTACAAGTTCGAAGCCGGCACGCCGGACATCGCGGGCGCGATCGGGCTTGGCGCGGCGATCGATTACCTTGCTGCCCTCGGCATGGATCGCATCGCGGCAGCGGAACTTGCCCTGCTCGAGTACGCGAACGACAGGCTCGCGACCGTGCCGGGCCTGCGGTTTGTAGGCACGGCGCCGGAAAAGGCCGCCGTCGTGTCGTTCACGATCGACAAGGTGCACCCGCACGACCTGGGCACGATCCTGGACCACGAAGGTGTTGCGATCCGCACCGGCCACCACTGCGCGATGCCGGTGATGGAGTTCTACGGGCTGCCAGCGACGGCGCGTGCGTCGTTCGCCTTCTACAACACGCGTGCCGAGATCGACCGACTGGTCGAGGCCCTGCACACCGCACGGGAGATGCTCGGCTGATGGACCTCAAGGACCTGTACCGCGACATCATCGTCGACCACAACCGGCACCCGCGGAATTTCCGCGAGATCCCGGACGCGGATCGTCGCGCGGACGGCTTCAACCCGCTGTGCGGCGACAAGCTGACGGTGTACGTGAAGCTCGACGGCGACCGCATCGCCGACGTGTCGTTCAACGGCAGCGGTTGCGCCATCTCGGTCGCGTCAGCCTCACTGCTGACCGAGAGCATCAAGGGCAGGACGATCCCCGAGGCAGAAGGCCTGTTCTCGCAGATGCACCAGCTGCTGACGCGCGATGACGTCGACATCGACGTGACCAGCCTCGGCAAGCTGGGCGCGCTTTCCGGCGTCCGTGAATTCCCGGCCCGCGTGAAGTGCGCGAGCCTCTGCTGGCACACGCTGGACGCGGCGCTGCATCAGCAGGAACAGGTCTCGACCGAATAATCGATCGACAGGAGCCCGCCTTGTACCGAGCCGACAACGAGCCCGTGAACTTCACCCGCGACGTGGACGCGGTGATCGTTCCCGCGGGCGTCAACGTGAAACTGCGCCAGGGCCAGCAGGGCTACATCACGCAGGCCCTGGGCGGCAGCTTCACCGTGTACGTCGAGGGCAACCTCTTCCGCGTCGCTGGCAAGGACGCGGACGCGCTCGGCAAGGAACCGGCCGAAACTCCAGCACTGCCGCCGAACGCGAGCGATGACGACGTGAAACAGGTCGCGTGGCAGCAGATGAAGGGCTGCTATGACCCGGAGATACCGATCAACATCGTGGACCTCGGCCTGGTGTACGAATGCGAAGTCATCCCCGACGGCGACGGCCGCGTGCTGTCGATCAAGATGACGCTGACTGCACCCGGTTGCGGCATGGGCGACGTCCTCGTCGCCGACGTGAAGGAGAAAGTCGAGGTCATCCCGACGGTGAAGCATGCGGACGTCGAACTCGTGTTCGACCCGCCGTGGGACCAGTCGATGATGTCCGAGGCGGCGCGGCTGCAGACGGGGATGATGTGAGGCGACGTCGCATCGGCCACGTGACGGCCAGGACACCCGGGCCAGAACTGATTCGCCGGGCTGTGCGAGGCATGGACGCCGAGCCCAGAGCCCCCAAGGATGGGTTTACGGCGTCCCGGCGAATCACGTTGTGGTCCAGGTGTCCGCCAGCCGTCACGGCCGATGCAGCCGGTGGGCTCCGGACATGACCACCTGGATCCGCGTCGCGCCGGCCACGGACATCAAGCAGGGCGATTACGCGTCGGTGGACGTCGGCGACGCCTTCGTCGCCGTCTACAACATCGACGGCGAGTTTTTCGCGATCGAGGACGTCTGCACGCACGACGGGGGCGGGCTGGCCGGTGGCGCGGTTGAGGATCACCAGGTCATCTGCCCGCGCCACGGTGCACGCTTCTGCCTGCGCACCGGCAAGGCGCTGACCCCGCCCGCTTACGAGCCGGTGAAAAGTCACGCAACGCGGGTCGTGGATGGGCACGTCGAGGTGGCCAGCGAATGAGTCTCGGCAAGGCGAGCAAGGGCAACAAGCAGCGCCTCGAGGCCGAACAGGTGGACACCTCGGCCATGCGCCGGTTGACGCTGGTCCGGCATGCGAAGGCAGACACGTCGCTGCCGGGACAGCAGGACTGGGATCGCGTCCTCGACCGTCGCGGCCAGCAGGATGCGCCCGAAATGGCGCGGCGCCTGCGCACCCGCAAGCTCAAACCGGACCTGATCCTGTCGAGCCCCGCGGTGCGCGCACTTTCGACCGCCAGCGTCATGGCCCGCGAATTGAAAGTGCCGGCCGAGCGGATCGCGCAGGACGAACGCCTGTACCTTGCCGACCCGAAGCAGATCCTCGAGGTCGTCCATGAACTCGGAGGCGATGCACGACACGTGATGGTGTTCGCGCACAACCCCGGCGTCACGGACTGCGCCAACAAGCTCTCCGCCGGGGAGCACATCGACACGATGCCGACCTGCGCGGTCTTCACCGCGTGCTTTGCCATCGACGACTGGTCGCAGCTCGACTGGGAAAGCGGCATCCAGGCCGAATTCGATTACCCGCGCAATCTCGCCTAGCGACTTCAACCGCGCCCGAACACGGGAATCGAGGCACCCGTGACTGCGGCTGCCTCGGCCGAGGCCAGGAACAGGATCACGTTGGCAATGGCCTCTGGACTGACCCAGCGCGTGACATCCGCCTGGGGCATGTCGAGCCGGTTACGCGGGGTATCGATGATTCCGGGCAGGATCGCGTTCACCGTGATGTTGCGATCCTTCAGTTCTTCGGCCAGCGCCTCGGTGAGGCGCTGCACGCCGGCCTTGGACGCCGCGTAGGCGCCCATCCCCAAGCCCGCTTTGCCTGCTGCACCGGCGCCGACATTGATGATGCGACCGCCGCTACGCTCCAGCATCGCGGGCAAGGCGCACTTCGACGCCACGACGGTGGAACGCAGGTTCATCGTGTAGAGCAAATCCCAGGTCGCGACGTCGCCGTCCTCGATCTTTTCCCAGCGGAATCCTCCGGCCACGTTGACCAGCACGTCGATGCCGTCGAAACGCATGGCAATCGCGGCCATGGCCTTGCGCGTCGCTTCGACGTCGGCAAGATCCGCGCCCCCGAGCAGCATGTGCCCTGCCCCGCCAAAGTCGTGCTGCAATTCAGCAGTGGGCAGCGACATGTCGATCAGCGCCAGCTTGGCGCCCGCCTGGGCAAAGGCGCGGGCGACTGCCGAGCCCAGCGCGCCGAATGCCCCCGTGATCACGACAACGGCACCCACCGTGGACATCGACATGCTCCTCAGCATTCCGGAACGTTGACCGCCAGGCCGCCCTGGCTGGTTTCCTTGTAGATCGTCGACATGTCGTGACCGGTCTGGCGCATGGTGTTGATCACCTGGTCGAGCGAGACCTTGTGCGTGCCGTCGCCGCGCATCGACAGGCGGGCGGCGTTGATCGCCTTGACCGCGCCCATCGCGTTGCGTTCGATGCAAGGGATCTGCACCAGGCCCGCGATCGGATCGCAGGTCAGGCCCAGGTTGTGCTCCATGCCGATTTCCGCTGCATTCTCCACTTGCTCATTGGTGCCGTTCAGCGCGGCGACGAGTCCCGCCGCTGCCATCGAGCAGGCGACTCCAACTTCACCCTGGCACCCCATCTCGGCCCCGGAGATCGAGGCATTGCGCTTGTAGAGCATGCCGATGGCGCCAGCCACCAGCAGGAAGCGCACGATCCCGTTCTCGCTCGCGCCCTGCTCGAACTTGCGGTAGTACGCCAGCACGGCCGGCACGATGCCGGCTGCGCCGTTCGTCGGGGCCGTGACGACACGCCCCCCGGCCGCATTCTCCTCGTTCACGGACAGCGCAAACGCATTGACCCATTCGATCGCATCGAGCGGGCGCTGCTGTGACGACTGCTCCAGCAACACCCGCTGCATCCGCGACGCACGACGACGCACCTTGAGCACGCCCGGCAGCAGGCCGTTCGCTTCGAACCCGCGCTGGATGCAGCTGTCCATGACCGACCAGAGATCGACCAGCGCGGCACGCGTGGCCGCATCGGGCCGGAACGCCCGCTCGTTCTCGAGCATCAGCTCGTGCAGTTCCAGGCCGCGACTGCGCGCCATCTCGAGCAACTCGTGCCCGGAAGTGAACGGATGCGGCACGGCGACCTGCGGCCCACCCACGTGGGTCTTGCCGAAATCGGTGGCACGAACGATGAACCCGCCGCCGGTGGAGAAGAACTCCTCTCGATGCAGGACGTTGCCCGCGGCATCGAGCGCGGTGAAGCGTAAGCCGTTCGGATGCTGCGGCAGGGTCTGGTCACGGTGAAACAGCAGGTCGAGCGGTTCGTCGAAAGCGATGTCGTGCTTGCCCGCGATCAGGATGCGGCCGGTTCCGCGGATGCGCTCGAGCGACGGCTCCATCGTCGCCGGATCGATGGTTGCCGGCTGGTTGCCTTCGAGACCCAGCAGGATCGCGCGATCGGTACAGTGCCCGCGGCCGGTCAGGGCCAGCGAGCCATAGACCTGGGCCGCGACCTTGTCGACTCGTCCCAGCAGTGACATCGACACGAGGTCGTGCGCGAACTCGCAGGCGGCGTTCATCGGCCCCATCGTGTGGGAGCTCGACGGGCCGACGCCGACCTTGAAGATGTCGAGGACGCTGAGGTTCATGGGCTCCTTGCGCGGGCGGTCCCGCTCACTCCATCGCTAGCAGCGAAGCATTGCCACCGACCGCCGAGGTATTGATCGTCATCGTACGTTCGTGCGCGTAGCGGTGCAGGTAGAACGGCCCGCCCGCCTTCGGTCCGGTGCCCGACAGACCCGAGCCGCCGAAGGGTTGCGTGCCCACGACCGCACCGATGATATTGCGGTTGACGTAGACGTTGCCGGCGGCCACCCGGCTCGCCACGCGTCGCACGGTGCCGTCGATGCGACTGTGAATGCCGAACGTGAGGCCGAAGCCAGTCGCGTTGATCGCATCGACCAGCGCTTCGAGGTCGCGCGCCTTGTAGGTCACGATGTGCATGATGGGGCCGAACCACTCACGCTCGAGCACCGACAATGACGCAATCTCGGCTGCGAGCGGCGCGACGAACGTGCCGGCACGCGTGGCATCGGGCAACGTGATGCGGTGATGCCAGGCTGCCGTCTGCATGAGTTCGTGCGCGTGACCTTCGAGCATGGCGCGCGCCGCCTCGTCGATGACGGGGCCGACGTCGGTTTCGAGGTACGCGGGATCGCCTACCACCAGTTCTTCCATGTAGCCAGCCAGCAGCCGCTTCACTTTCGGGGCGATGTCTTCCTGCACGCACAGCACTCGCAACGCCGAACAGCGCTGTCCCGCGCTGTTGAAGGCCGACTGGACCGCATCGATGACGACTTGCTCCGGCAGCGCCGAACTGTCGACGATCATCGCGTTCTGGCCACCGGTCTCGGCGATCAACGTGCCGATGGGGCCATTGCGACCGGCCAGGGTCCGGTGAATGATCCGCGCGGTGTCGGTGGATCCCGTGAAAGCCACGCCCGCAATGCGCGGATCGGCGACTGCAGCCGCGCCTACGACAGCGCCGTCGCCCGGCAGGAAGTGCAGCACGTCGGCCGGCACGCCAGCCTGCAGCAGCAGGCGCACCGCGTGCGCCGCCACCAGCGGAGTCTGCTCGGCCGGTTTAGCCAGCACGGCATTCCCCGCTGCCAGTGCGGCGGCGACCTGTCCCGCAAAGATCGCCAACGGGAAGTTCCACGGACTGATGCAGGTGAACACGCCGCGCCCATGCAGGCTCAACTCGTTGCTTTCGCCGGTCGGTCCGGGCAGTCGCTGTGGACTCGCGAACTCGTGCCGCGCGCGCGCCGCGTAATAGCGCAGGAAATCCACGGCTTCACGCACTTCGGCGATGCCGTCCGGCACTGACTTGCCGGCCTCGCGCACACACATGGCGACGAGTTCGGCCGTGCTCTCCTCAAACAGGACTGCCGCCTTGTCCAAGGCATCACCGCGCACGCCCGCCGGCGTGGCGTCCCAGGCTGGCTGCGCCTTCACCGCGACGTCGATCGCCCTGCGCACGTGATCTGTCGACGCATTCGCGACGTTGCCGACGATGTCGGCGTGATTCGCGGGGTTGCGAATGGTGTTGGTCGACCCGCTCTGTTCGTCGCCACCGACCAGGGGTGCCGCCACCCAGGCACGACGCGACACGTGTTCCATGCGATCAGCCATCGCCTTGCACACCGCGCCGTTTGCAAGGTGCACGCCCAGCGAGTTCTTGCGTTCCGGCTGGTAGATGTCGAGCGGCTGCGGAATGCGCGGATGCGCCACCTGGTCGAAGCCGTCGACGGTACGCACCGGGTCCGCGATGATCGCGTCGATCGGCTCGTTTTCATTGACGATGCGGTTGACGAACGACGTGTTCGAACCGTTTTCGAGCAGGCGGCGCACCAGGTACGGCAGCAGGTCTTCGTGCTCGCCGACCGGGGCATACACACGGCAAGGAATGCCGAGGCCGCTCGGGTCCGTAACGTGCGTGTAGAGCTCTTCACCCATGCCGTGCAGGCGCTGGAACTCGAATTCGAACCCGGCCTTCCTTGCCATGCTGGCCACTGCCGCAACGGTGTGGGCGTTGTGCGTGGCGAACTGCGGATACAGCACGTGCTTGCCCTGCTCGAACACATAACGGGCGCACGCGAGGTACGAAACGTCGGTGTTGGGCTTGCGCGTGTACAGCGGGTAACCCGGCAGGCCACGCTCCTGGCCGCGCTTGATCTCGGCGTCCCAGTAGGCGCCTTTCACGAGTCGCACGTGGAGGATGCGGCTGGTCTCCTGCGCCAGGGCAACGATGTACTTCAGCATCGGCAGCGCACGCTTCTGGTACGTCTGCACGGCGATGCCAAAGCCGTTCCAGCCAGAGAGCGACGGATCGCGGCAGACGGCCGCCAGCAGGTCCAGCGTGAGTTCGAGCCGTTCGGACTCTTCCGTATCGAGTGTCAGCGCGATGCCCGCGTCGCGTGCCATCCGGCACAGTTCGACCAGGCGCGGCGTGAGTTCGCGGTGAACGCGCTGACGGTGCGAACGCTCGAAGCGCGGATGCATCGCCGAGAGCTTCACCGAGATGCTCGGCCGCGATTCGAAATCCGGGTATTCGTTGACACGGGCCGCGAGCGCGCCGATGGCCGTGCGGTAGGCATCGAAGTATCGCGTGGCGTCGGCCGTGGTCAACGCCGCTTCGCCCAGCATGTCGAACGTGTAGCGATACCGCCGGTTCGCGCCGCTCAGCGAGTTGTCGAGCGCCTCCTTCATCGTGCGGCCCATCACGAACTGGTGGCCCATGATGCGCATGGCCTGGCGCATCGCCGTGCGCACGACGGGCTCGCCGACGCGGCCGACGACGCGACTCATGACGCTGCCAGGAGCAGCGACGTCGTTCGGATCGAGCCGCACGATGCGGCCCGTCAGCATCAGGCCCCAGGTCGAGGCATTGACGAACAGCGACTGGCTGTCACCGAGGTGGCTCGCCCAGTCGCCGCCGCGCAGTTTGTCGGCAATCAGGCGATCGGCCGTCTCGTCGTCGGGAATGCGCAGCAGGGCCTCGGCGAGGCACATGAGGATGACGCCTTCCTGCGATGACAGGTCGTACTGCCGCAGGAACGCGTCGAGCCCGGTCTTGGCGGCGGGAGCCTTGCGCACCGCTTCGACTAGCTTGCGCGCCGTCGCCTGCACCTCGTCATGCTGCGTGGATTCAAGACGGGCAATGTCCGCCAGCGAGCGGACCAGGGCTTCTTCGTCTCCCAGGAAATCGTCGTTGATGGCCAGGCCGACCGGGGTGAGGAAGTCCTGGACATCAGGAAACAGGAAGCGCGACGAGGGCGCCACGCGATTCGAACCAGACATGGGGGATTCGCCTGCAAAAATGATCCCCGATTCTATCTAAAAACGCAGACGGCCCGCGGGGGTTCCCCCACCACGGGCCGTGTTGCACTGCGATACGGAGCGCTTACTTCGTCTCGTAGAGCAGGCCGACCGTCGTCAGGGTGTCGGTCTTTTCGACGCCCGGCAGGACGTCGGTGTTGTGCCGCACCTGGTAACCCACGCGCAAGCCCAACCCGCCAGAGATCGTGACCTCGAGGCCGAGGTCGTTCTGCACGTAAGTGTTGTCCGAACCGGCTTCGACGAGCAAACGGTCAACGATCTTGGTCGTATCGGTGAGCTGGTGGTCGAAGCCCAGGTCGCCGCGGAAGATGACGCCATCTTCGGACTCTCCCGTTTCGAGGATCTCGGCGTAGCGGTAGCCAGGACCGCCCTGCACCCACAGCTTGGTGCGCTCGCTGTCGATGATCTTGTAACCAAGACCGCCGGCCAGCGACGCCTGGTAGTTGAACTGGCTGAACCGGTCATCGTCGTAGCGGCCGGCGCCGAAGGCGTACGCGCGCTCGGTGAGGGCGTACTGGGTCTGGCCACGGACTTCCCAGCGCTGGGCAGTAGTGGAACCGCTGTCGCTGCCGTAGTTGCCGGCGAAGCCGAGCGTGTGCTGCCACTTGTCGACCGTGTTCTTCAGTTCGAGGGCGGCGCTGGCCGCCTGGTTCTCGCTGTTGCCGGTGGCGAACGACGCACCGACGTTGCCCTTGCCGGTCCAGTCGGCCAGGGCGGGAGTGGCCGCACCGCAAAGTGCGAGGGCGATGCAAAGCTGGGAAAAGCGGATCATCGACATCGAAAACTCCTTGGTCAGGCAGGAAGCGGGGAAAAAGGGGCGCGAGTATAGCCGCCAGAACCAGCGAGCCCCAGAGGGCCATCCAGGATCATTCGTGGAGCCTCTCGCCCTGGACAGGGCTTGCATCGGTCGTGCGGCGCGCGAAGACTCCACAGCCCGCGAACCCGGAATCACCCGATGCCTGCTCCCGCCAAGAAGATCGTCGCCACCGTCGAGAACTTCATGTCCGACGTCGTGGAGGCTTCGAACACGATTCCCGTCCTGGTGGACTTCTGGGCCCCCTGGTGCGGCCCCTGCCGCACGCTCATGCCTTTGCTCGACCGCATTGCGGACGACTACGAGGGCCGCTTCATCCTGGCCAAGGTCAATACCGAGGAACAACCGCAGCTGGCAACGCATTTCCAGATCCGCAGCATCCCGACGGTCCTGCTCATCCACCACGGCGAAGTGGCCGACCAGTTCGTGGGTCTGCAGCCCGAGGCGGCCATCAAGACCCTGCTCGACAAGCACGTCAGCCCGGTGGGTGACCTGGTCGCGTCAGTTGCGGTGGCTCCGGTCGCGGACCGGCCGGAGGACCTCGCCGCGCAACTGCTGGACCGGCGCGACGCCGAGGGTGCGGCGGTGGCAATCGAGGCGCTGGCTGCCGCTCAGCCCGACCATGT
>CAVUSC010000009.1:0-228122 GCA_963743995.1 uncultured Gammaproteobacteria bacterium
CGGATCGAGCGGCTCCCCGCTCGTCGCTTCGTGTTCGAGATTGAGTCCCCAGCCGAGTTCGTCGAGCAGCCGCTTCTCGAACAAGCGCAACGCCCGGCCGGGATCGTGGCCGTCGCGTAGAGACGCTCGATCAGGACCGCGTACGCATCGAACAGCGCAGGATGCGGGTCGTTCCGTTGCAGCAACTTGAGCAGCAGTTCGTTGGCGTAGAAGCCGCTCATCAGGCGGTCGCCGGCCAGCGTGGCGGGCGGTCGCACCCGTTCGGCCGCGGTCAGGTGCCCTGCTTCGCCACGGCCGCTCCACGACACCAGCGACTCCGTGAACGGCTGCAACGCGCCACCCGTCGCCGTGGATCCCGACTGTCGCGAGGCCCGCGAAAAGACCGAGACACGACCATGCGTGCGCGTCATCAGTTCGAGGATGCGGCTCGTGTCGCGCCAGGGGTAGTGGTGCAGCAGGAAGGCGGGTTCCAGGTTGACCCGCCGGGTTCCACTCACGATTCGTACCCGAACTTGCGCATCGCGTTCTCGTCGTCCGACCAGCCTTCCTTGACCTTGACCCAGAGTTCGAGGTGCACCGGCTGGTTGAAGTGACGGTTGAGGTCGAGCCGCGACTGCCGGCCGATCTCTTTCAGCAGCGAGCCGCCCTTGCCGATCACGATGGGCTTCTGGCCGGCGCGCTCGACCCAGATCACGGCCTGCACCACCAGCTTGCCGGGCTCGTCCTCGGACGGGCCGATGCCTTCGATCTCCACGACCAGGCCGTACGGCAGCTCTTCCTGCAGGCGCAGCATCAGCTTCTCGCGGATCAGCTCGGCGGCCATGAAATGGTCCGGCGAATCCGTGACCTGCTCTTCGGGGAAGATGCGCGGCTGCTCCGGGAGGTATTTCGCGATGACCTCGGGCAGCCGCTCCAGCGTCGTCTTGCGCGTGGCCGAGATCGGCACGACTTCGGCGAACTCCGCCTTCTGCGTCAGGTCCTGGATGAACGGCAGCAGCCGTTCCTTCGGATGCGCGCGGTCGACCTTGTTGATCAGCAGCACGATCGGCAGGCCGACCTGCTTGAGTTCGTCGAGCACCCGTTCGTCTTCCTCGGTCCAGCGCAGCGCTTCGACCACGAACAGGTTGACGTCCACGTCCGACAGCGACGAGATCGCGGTGCGGTTCATGTATCGGTTCATCGCACGCGTCTGCCGGGTGTGAATGCCCGGCAGGTCGACGAACGCGATCTGCAGCCCGGGCTTGTTCAGCACGCCGTGGATGCGCGTCCGCGTGGTCTGCGGCTTCGGGCTCACGATGCTGACCTTCTGGCCGATCAGCGCGTTCAGCAAGGTGGACTTGCCGACATTCGGGCGGCCCGCGAGCGCCGCAAAGCCGCAGCGGACCGTCGGCTCGTCACCAGCGGGAGGAAGGATCGATTCGTCGGTCATGACTTCTCCTGCGCGCGGCCCAGGGCCTCCAGCACGCGTTGTGCAGCTTCCTGCTCGGCACGGCGCCGGCTCGAGCCCTTGCCCGTCGCCCGCAACGCAAGTTCGACGGCTTCGCAACTCGCGACGAACCACTGCTCGTGCGGTTCGCCGCCGATTTCTTCGAGGGCGTACCTCGGCAGCGCGAGACCGCGCGACTGCAGTTCTTCCTGCAGCCGCGTCTTGGGATCCTTGAGCGTCTCGGCCGACGGCAGTTCGCGCAGGCGATCGCCGAGCAGCCGGTGCACCACGTCGCGCGCGGCCTCGATGCCGCCGTCGAGGTAGATCGCGCCGAGGATGGCCTCGAGACTGTCCGCCAGGATGGAGTCGCGGCGAAAGCCGCCCGACTTCAGTTCGCCGCTGCCGAGTCGCAACTGGTCGCCAAGGTCGAGTTCGCTGCCGATCGCCGCCAGTGTCGGGCTGCTCACGAGCGCCGCACGGAAACGGCTGAGGTCGCCTTCCGGCGCGTCCGGGAACGTGCGGAACGCGAGCAGGGCGATCGCGAAGTTGAGGACCGAGTCGCCGAGGAATTCGAGGCGCTCGTAATTCGTGCGGCTGGCGCTGCGGTGAGTCAGCGCCGCCTCGAGCAACCCGGGATCACGGAAGCGATACCCGAGCCGCCGTGCGGACCATTCATCGGCGTGCAGCAAGGCCCGCCGTCACTGTGGGATGGAAACCGTCTTGTCGAACTTGACCACCAGGTAGACGTTCGCCACGAATGGCTGCTCGCTCTCGTACGACGCGGTCATGTCGTAGCCTTCGGTGGTCTTGGCGATTTCGATTTCCTTCCAGCCGATGCTGTTGATGTCCTCGACGTCCCAGCGGCGCTCGAGCGAGCGGCGAATGAGCGCCGGGTTGGTGTCGATCGCGGCGTGCTCGTCGCGCACCTGCTCGAGCGAACGCGCGACCTTGGTGTACTCGAGGTACACCGGCACCAGCCGGATGCCGGCATACAGCGCCGTGCCGAGGATCAGCAGGATGATGACGATGCCGAGAAACGTCGCGCCGCGTTCACGTTGCCTCATCACGGATCTCCCTCTTGTGTGAAATGACTCTGGGGTACACAGGCGCTGCATCAATGGATGGCCTTGCCGATGCGGTCCCACAAGGGCGCGTTCGGCAGCTGCCAGTTCAGCCAGATGCGGACGGCCTTGCCGACCACGTTGCCGGCCGGCACGTAGCCGACCTCCGGGAAACGGCTGTCGCGGCTGTTGTCCCGGTTGTCGCCCATGAAGTAGTAGTGACCCGCCGGCACGACGTCGTCGAAGTCCACCGAGGGACGCTCGTCGATGTAGAGCGCGCGGTGCTCGACCGTCCCCAGGCGCTCGATGCCGATCTGCGCCCGCGGCGTGCTGCCGTACGGCTCGGAATAGCCGTCGAGCGTGACGTCCTGCAACTCCCCGTTGATCCAGACGCGCTTGTCGCGCACGACCACGTGGTCGCCCGGCATGCCGACCAGCCGCTTGATGTAGTTGGTCGCCGGATCGGAGGGCAGGCGGAAGACGACGACGTCGCCGCGCGCCGGTTCACCCAGGGGCACGACTTCGGTGTTGACCACCGGCAGTCGCAGGCCGTAGGTGAACTTGTTGACGAAGATGAAGTCGCCGTCGAGCAGCGTCGGCATCATCGAGTCGGACGGGATGCGGAATGGCTCGTACAGGAACGAACGGATCACCAGCACCAGCAGGATGATCGGGAAGAACGACCTCGCGTACTCGACCAGGATCGGTTCCGGCGTGCCGCCGGCAGCGCTGCCCGCGGTGCGCTGGCGTCGCGGACGGAACACGCGCGCGTCGACCAGCCAGACCAGCCCGGTGACCAGTGCGGCAAGAACCAGGAAGAACGAAAAATCGAAGACCAAGCGGCACCTCTTGGAACGGGGCGGAGTATTGGTTAATTATCTCGCCAAATCAATGCTTTGCGTCACATTGCGCGAGCCGGAGTGAAAATCACTCCTTGCGTCCCACCTGCAGCACGGCCAGGAAAGCTTCTTGCGGGATTTCGACCTGGCCGATGTTCTTCATGCGCTTCTTGCCCTCTTTCTGTTTCTCGAGCAGCTTGCGCTTGCGTGACAGGTCGCCGCCGTAGCATTTCGCCAGCACGTTCTTGCGCAGCGCCTTGACGGTCGAGCGGGCAATGACGTGCGCACCGATGGCGGCCTGGATGGCCACCTCGAACATCTGCCGCGGGATCAGCTCCTGCATCTTGTCGACCAGTTCGCGGCCCCGCTGGTACGCCGTGTCGCGGTGACTGATGATCGACAGTGCGTCGACCTTGTCTTCGTTGATCAGGATGTCGAGCCGCACCAGCGGCGCCGCCTGGAAGCGGTCGAACTCGTAATCGAACGATGCGTAACCACGACTGCAGCTCTTCAGGCGATCGAAGAAGTCGAGCACGACCTCGGCGAGCGGCAGTTCCCACTGCATCGACACCTGGTTGCCGAGATACAGCAGCTTCTTCTGCACGCCGCGCTTGTCGAGGCACAGCTTCATCACCGGGCCGACGTAATCCGGCGGCAGCAGGATGTTGGCGACGATCATCGGCTCGCGCAGTTCCTTGATGCGGTCGACCGGCGGCAGCTTGGCGGGATTGTCGACGTTGACGATCTCGCCGTCGGTCGTCAGCACTTCGTAGACCACGGTCGGCGCGCTGGTGACGAGCGACAGCTCGTACTCGCGCTCGAGCCGCTCCTGCACGATGTCCATGTGCAGCAGGCCGAGGAAACCGCAGCGGAAGCCGAAGCCGAGCGCCGTGGAGACCTCGGGCTCGTAGTTCAGCGCCGAGTCGTTGAGCTTCAGCTTCTGCAGCGCGTCGCGGAAACGCCTCGTAGTCGTCGCTGCTGACCGGAAACAGGCCGGCGAACACGCGCGGCTTGATGGCCTTGAAGCCCGGCAGCGGCTCGCTGCACGGACGATTGTCGAGCGTGATGGTGTCGCCGACGGGTGCGCCGTCGATTTCCTTGATGCCGGCGATGACGAAACCGACTTCGCCCGTGTACAGCGCATCGGCCACCAGCGACTTCGGCGTGAACCGCCCGAGCTTGTCCACCTGGTGCGCGCGACCGGTGGTCCAGACCCGGATCTTCTGGCCGGTGCGGATCGAGCCGTTCACCACGCGCACCAGCGACACGACGCCGACGTAGCTGTCGTACCACGAGTCGATGATGAGCGCCTGCAGCGGTCCGTCGGGGTCGCCCTTGGGCGACGGCACGCGCCGCACCAGTTCCTCGAGCAGTTCGTCGACGTTCTCGCCGGTCTTGGCGCTGACGCGCACGGCGTCCTCGGCTTCGATGCCGATGATCTCCTCGATCTCCTTGATGACCTTGGCCGGGTCGGCCGAGGGCAGGTCGATCTTGTTGAGCACCGGCACGACTTCGAGGCCCTGCTCGAGTGCCGTGTAGCAGTTGGCGACGCTCTGCGCCTCGACGCCCTGCGCCGCGTCGACGACGAGCAACGCGCCTTCGCACGCTGCGAGCGAACGCGAGACTTCGTACGAGAAGTCGACGTGCCCCGGCGTGTCGATCATGTTCAGCTGGTAGGTCTCGCCGTCGCGCGCCGTGTACCGCAGCGAGACGCTCTGCGCCTTGATGGTGATGCCGCGCTCGCGCTCGAGGTCCATCGAATCGAGCACCTGCGCCTGCATCTCGCGGTCCTGCAGGCCGCCGCAGATCTGGATGAACCGGTCGGCGAGCGTGGACTTGCCGTGATCGATGTGCGCGATGATCGAGAAATTGCGGATCAGTTTCATCGGGGCCCAGATAATCGACGAGTCGACAGGTCGTCCGGCGCAACCCGGGATTCGGGCGCGTCAAAACCAGTGATTATAACCCGAGGGCTGCCGCGACCTTGTCACGATCGTAACGGCCTTCGCAGGCCACGCGCCCCCCGATCGTGAGCACCGGCACGCGCAACCCGAACTCCGCGGCCAGGGCCGATTCGTCGTCCACGTCGCGGGTCACGAGGGCGGCCAGCAGGCTCGGGTGGTCGAGCGAAAAATCCAGCAGGAACTCGTCGCAGAGGTGGCAACCGGTGCGGACAAGCAGCGCCAGCGGCGCAGCCGTCATGACTGGCCGGGCACGGGAGCTTCAGTGGCGCCCAACCATCGCCAGCGCACGGGCACCCTCGACCGGGTCCACCGCCAGGCGATCAAGCCGCCGGCCAGCAGGCCAACCATGGCGGCCAGCAATGGGGTAACCCCCTGCTCCCAGCCGGCGACCCGCAGCATTGCCGGACCGGCCAGCAACCCGGCCAGGGGCGGCAGGTACAACCGGCAGGCCGCCCGCAGCAGGCGGGCATCGTCGACCTGCAGTTCGAGCCGGTCGCCCGGCTGCAGCGTCCGATCGCCCTGCCTCGCATCGATATCGAGATGTCGGGGCTGGTTCGACCGTTGCCAGCCGCAGCCGCGCCCGGCAGCGCAGGCGCCGCAGTCGAGGTGACTGGACAGGCCGCACTCGACGCGAGCCCGGCCGGCATCGACCCGGGTGACGACCCCGGTGACCTGCCCCATGGCTCAGGGGGCAGAAATGGCCGGGGAATCGACCGGCACGCCGGGCGGAGCCCTGGACCGGTGCGACGGAATTGGCGATCTCGCGGACCGTGGCTGCCGGCACTTCGCCGATGGCGGTGACGACGTGCCCGTTCACGCTCGTCGAATAGGCGTTGGCCGACCCCATGCTCGAGGTTTCCGGCGGCCGCGGTCCCGTCTGGGCGCCCGGTTCGATGAAGACTGAAATCGCGGCGATTCCGTCCGAGAAAATCAGGTGCTGGGCCGGCATCGGCGAGCCGGGGATCGGCTGCAACCGGCTGGCGACGAGGCGGAAGCCTGGCGGCAGACGCAGCGGTCGCCAACCGCCGTTGCTCGGCAGTTGCGGCATGGCCGCCGCCTTGCGAGCCCGTGCGCACCCACTGGAAGCCGGTTGCGTCGACGGCCGGCTCGATGTCGCGGGCCGGAATCTTGTCCTTCATCTGCAACTGCGTGAAGCGAATGACTTCGATCGGCTTGCCGATGCCATTGGTCACGACCGACTGCAGCGGCATGGCCGTTTCTTCGTCGAGCCAGAGCCGGTAACCGTAGCGGTAAATGTCCTTCGGCCGCACGTCGATGACGCGGACATCGCGACCCAGCAGGCGACTGCCTTTCTCGCCGACGGAAAGCTGGTAATAGCGATCGAGCGTTGGGCCCGGCGTGGGCAGCGTCTTGAGCAACGAGCCGTCGTCGCCGCGCGGCTCCACGATCACGACGCGGCGGTCCGGCAGGTAAGCGTGGACTTCTTCGCGCGTGCGCACGATTTCACGGCCGCTGCCGTCGAGCGACACCAGGCGTTCGAGGCTCTTGCCGTTCGTCGACCCGGTGCACGATGCGCATCGTCTCGGCCTGGCGACCGGTCGAATGCGTGAACAGCCCGTCGTAGTTGCGGGTGGCGAGCGACTCCGACATGCGTTCGATCCAGGCCCGCGCGTCATCGTCGGCATGCACCGAAAACGCCAGCAGGCAGGCCGCAACGCAGAGCCGCGGCTCGCCTCGTCGCGGGTCGACTCATTGCCAGGGAGCCTCTCCCATCTCGTACGAAACGCGGGTGATGCCGGGGTCGGCGGCGAGGAGGCTCGACAGCACGTTGCGACGGACCATCGGCGTCGAGAACTGGCTGTGCGCGACCATGTAGCCGGCGAGGCGCTGGCTCTGCGCCGGCGTCGGGCTGGCCGACATCGCGAAGGAGCTGGCCGGCGTGATTTTCGAGCTGCGCGATCGGCGCGACTTCGGGCCGGAACAACAGCACGGCCGTGGCGGCCGCACTGGCAGCGAGTGCGGTGCGTACCATCGGGCGCTTCCAGAGCGCGACGTGCCGCGGCAGTGCGACGGTCGCCCCCGGGCGCGCAGTGGCGACTCCCTGTCCGCGCGGGCCGGCGCCTCGTCGATGGCGGCACTGACGCGGGCTGCGAACGACTGCGCGGCGATCCGGCCGCCGGGTGCGCGCAGCGTTTCGCCGATCAGCGCGTACGAGCCGAAGGTGCGGCGCAGCGCCGGATCCTTCTCCAGGCGCCGCAGCAGCAGGCCCATTTCGTCCCGCGGCAGTTCGCCGTCGAGCAAGGCCGAAAGCTGTTCACGAATCTGGTCGGTCATGTCGTTCTCGGCACTCGGTTTCAGTCGAGCAGGGGTTTCAAGGCGCGATCGATGGCTTCGCGGGCACGGAAGATACGCGATCGGACCGTGCCCACGGGACAATCCATCGTCGCCGCGATTTCTTCGTAACTGAGGCCTTCGATTTCGCGCAGCACGATGGCGGTGCGCAGGTCTTCGGGCAGTTGCTCGATCGCATCGTTGACGGTCTGGCGGATCTCTTCGGAGAGGACCGTCGCCTCG
The DNA here is from genome assembly GCA_963743995.1 of uncultured Gammaproteobacteria bacterium. GTDB lineage: Bacteria > Pseudomonadota > Gammaproteobacteria > Steroidobacterales > Steroidobacteraceae > RPQJ01. Next base: position 7,826 of record CAVUSC010000009.1, read on the forward strand.
GGCGTGTCATCGTGCTTGAGTCGCGCCGCCACGTTGTTCTGCTCGCTTTCGGAGAGTTCCGCTTCGTAGTCCAAGGGCCGGCGCTGGCGCGAGGCGATCGAATTGCGGGCCGTATTGACCGCGATGCGATAGAGCCAGGTGTAGAACGCGCTGTCGCCCCGAAACGACCCGAGGGCCCGATAGGCCTTGACGAAGGCTTCCTGGGCGACGTCCTCGGCTTCCGTCGGATCGCGCAGCAGCCGTGCCACCAGCTTGACGACCTTGTGTTGGTACTTGAGCACCAGCAGGTCGAACGCACCGCGCTCGTTCTGCTGGGCCCGCCGCACGAGTTCGAGGTCGCTTTGCTCGGTGCCCGCAGGCAGTCCGGCATCGTCGTCCCCGGGTTCTCGCGACTTCATAGACTCGTCCGACGGGGGAAAGTTCGGCATGGCTTGCATGGCTAGGCTAGCGCAACGGGCGCCCCGTCACGAACCAGCCACTGCGCCCGGACCGGGGCAGGACGACGCTCCAGCGGCGAATTGCCTGCGCGCGGCACGTCGAGCGGGCGTGAGCCAGGTCCGCATCCGCTGTGCCGGCCGGGTTGGAAGCCACGCCCAGATCGAGGAAAACCGAGGGGCCGACCAGCCGCGTGCCGATACCGATTGCCATCCGGCAGGGCGCGCGGCCCGTCCACGTGCAGCCACAGCGAGCCGTCCGCGCAGGCGACGAGTCGTCGGGCCGGCAGGCGCACGGCGCGCGCCCAGGCCTGGACCAGCACCGTCACGATCACGGCACCCGCCAGCGCCCAGGGCAAGGACGCGGTCATCGATGCCCCCAGGCGGATACCGCGCCAGGCCAGGCAGCCGGCTGCCAGCGCCACCAGCACGCCCACGGTCCGATCGGCTGCAGTCACCGGGGGCAGCTCAAGGCTCGAGACGACGGATGCAGGCGATGACCGCACGCTGGGATTCCTCGGCCGGGGTGGTCCGACCCACAAGATACCCGAACAGGTCGGGGTCCTGCAGTTCGACCAACTGGACGAACGCGTCGCGTTCTGCGGGTGACGCCGTCGCCCAGACCCTGTCGAGGTAGCGGGTGAGCATCACGTCGAGTTCCCGCATGCCGCGCCGGCAACGCCAGCGCAGCCGTGCCAGGTTGACCTCGGACGGCGGTCATGGCGGGCGACCCGCCACCCTGCCCGCCTGGCACGTCGGCAGCGAATGCGCGCAACTAGTGCTGCCGCTCGACGATCATCTTCTTGATCTCCGCGATGGCCTTCGACGGATTGAGGTCCTTCGGGCAGGCCTGCGCGCAGTTCATGATCGTGTGGCAACGGTACAGCCGGAACGGATCTTCGAGTTCGTCGAGGCGTTCGCCCGTCGCCTCGTCGCGCGTGTCGATGATCCAGCGGTACGCGGCCAGCAGCGCCGCCGGACCGAGGAAGCGGTCGCTGTTCCACCAGTACGACGGGCAACTCGTCGAGCAGCAGGCGCACAGGATGCAGGCCGACGGGCGGTCGATCTTTTCCTGGTCTTCCTTCGACTGCAGCCGCTCGCGGTCGGGCGGCGCCGGCGTGCGCGTCTGCAGCCACGGCTTCACCGACGCGTACTGCGCGTAGAAGTTGGTCAGGTCGGGCACCAGGTCCTTGATCACCGGCATGTGCGGCAGCGGATAGATCTTCGCGTCGCCCTTGATCTCGTCGATGGCCTTGGTGCACGCCAGCGTGTTCACGCCGTCGATGTTCATCGCGCACGAGCCGCAGATGCCCTCGCGGCACGAGCGGCGGAACGTGAGCGTCGCGTCGACTTCGTTCTTGATCTTGATCAGCGCGTCGAGAACCATCGGGCCGCAGCTGTCCATGTCGACCTCGTAGGTGTCGACGCGCGGCTTCTGGTTCGAGTCCGGGTCGAAGCGGTAGATGCGGAACGTCCTGACGTTCTTCGCACCCGCCGGCGCCGCGTGACTCTTGCCGGGCTGGACCCGGGAATTCTCGGGAAGTCTGAATTGGGGCATGGGCTTCGCAGGGGTTGGGGGATAGGGGTTAGGCGGTTAGTCGGAACGCAGCAGCGTCGGGCTAATCACTACTCGCTAATCACTATTCAATCAGTACGTGCGCGCCTTGGGCGGAATGGCTTCGACGTCGCTCGTCAGCGTGTTCAGGTGCACCGGACGATAGTCGATGCAGACCTTGCCCGCGGCATCGGCCCAGGCCAGCGTGTGCTTGAGCCAGGTCACGTCGTCGCGGTCCTTGAAGTCCTCGCGCGCATGGGCGCCGCGGCTTTCCTTGCGGTTGGCCGCCGACGACATCGTCACCAGCGCCTGCGCCAGCAGGTTGTCGAGTTCGAGCGTCTCGATCAGGTCGGTGTTCCAGATCAGCGAGCGGTCGGCCACCTGCACGTCGGCGAACGTGCCGAAGACTGCATCGAGCTTCTGCACGCCTTCGTCGAGCGACTCGCCGGTGCGGAACACGGCCGCGTGGTTCTGCATCACGCGCTGCATGTCGAGACGGATCTCCGACGTGCGGCGCGTGCCCTTCGCGTTGCGGAACCGGTCGAGCCGGCTGACGGCCAGGTCGCCCGCGTCCTTCGGCAGCAGCTTGTGCGACGTGCCGGGCTTGACCGTCTTGCCGCAGTGATGCGCGGCCGCCCGACCGAACACGACCAGGTCGAGCAGCGAATTGGAGCCGAGGCGGTTGGCGCCGTGCACCGACACGCAGGCGGCTTCGCCCACGGCCATCAGGCCCGGCACGACCGAGTCCGGATTGCCGTTGCGCAGCGTGACCACTTCGCCGTGCACGTTGCAGGGAATTCCGCCCATGTTGTAGTGCACGGTCGGCAGCACCGGGATCGGTTCGCGCGTCACGTCGACGCCCGCGAAGATGCGCGCCGTCTCGGCGATGCCCGGCAGGCGCTCGTTGATCACGGCCGCGCCGAGGTGCTCGAGGTGCAGGTGGATGTGGTCCTTCTGCGGACCCACGCCCCGGCCCTCGCGGATCTCGATCGTCATCGAGCGGCTCACGACGTCGCGCGAGGCGAGGTCCTTCGCGTTCGGCGCGTAGCGCTCCATGAAGCGCTCGCCCGCGGAATTGGTGAGGTAGCCGCCTTCGCCGCGCGAGCCTTCGGTGATCAGGCAACCCGCGCCGTAGATGCCGGTGGGATGGAACTGCACGAACTCCATGTCCTGCAGCGGCAGGCCGGCGCGCAGCGCCATGCCGCCGCCGTCGCCCGTGCAGGTGTGCGCCGACGTGCAGGAGAAATACGCGCGGCCGTAGCCGCCCGTGGCGAGGATCACGGTGTGCGCGCGGAAGCGGTGCAACTGGCCCGTCGCCATGTCGAGCGCGACGACGCCGCGGCACGCGCCGTCTTCCATGATCAGGTCGAGGGCGAAGTATTCGATGAAGAAGCGCGCCTCGTGCTTCAGCGACTGCTGGTACAGCGTGTGCAGCATCGCGTGGCCGGTGCGGTCCGCCGCGGCGCAGGTGCGCTGCGCGATGCCCTTGCCGTAGTGCGTCGTCATGCCGCCGAACGGGCGCTGGTAGATCTTGCCGTCCTCGGTGCGCGAGAACGGCAGGCCGTAGTGCTCGAGTTCGAGGATCGCCGCCGGCGCCTCCTTGCACATGAACTCGATCGCGTCCTGGTCGCCGAGCCAGTCCGAGCCCTTGATGGTGTCGTAGAAGTGGAAGCGCCAGTCGTCCTCGCCCATGTTGCCGAGCGCGGCGCTGATGCCGCCCTGCGCCGCGACCGTGTGGCTGCGCGTCGGGAACACCTTGCTGATGCAGGCCGTGTTGAGGCCCTGCTCGGCCAGGCCGAAGGTGGCGCGCAGTCCGGCACCGCCGGCGCCGACGACGACGACGTCGTACGTGTGATCGGTGAACGCGTAATCCGCAGTGGTCATGCCTGGGCTCCGAACGCGATGCGCAACACGGCGAGGATGCCGACCAGGGCGGCCACGACGAGCGCGAACTTGAGCGCGACCAGCACGACCAGACGCGTGCCCTTGTCGCTGATGTAATCCTCGAACACGACCTGCAGGCCGAGCTGCGCGTGATACGCGGTGACTGCGACGAGCAGCAGCGCCATCACCGCCGAGAACGGCGAACGCAGCCAGGCGACGACCGCTGCGTGCGGGGCGCCGGCGCCCAGCATCGCGAGCGACGCGATGAACCAGCAACCGAGAATGACGAGCGCCACGGCCGTGACGCGCTGCGAATACCAGTGACCCGAACCGCCCTTGGCGGAGCCGAGGCCGAGCACACGACCGAGCGGGCTGCGCAGGCTCATGCCGCACCTCCGAGCGAGGCACCGAGCACGATCCACAGCACCGCCGTCAGCACCACCGCGCCGATCGCCGCGGCCCAACCCGTCTTGCGCGCGATCGGCAGCTCGAAGCCGTAGCCGGCATCCCAGAACAGGTGCCGGATGCCGTTCAGCAGGTGGAAGCAGAATGAGAACAGGCCGCCGATGAGCAGCAGCCGGACCAGCGGCGAACCGATCGTGGCGAGTGCCGCGGCGTAGCGCTCCGGGCCGGAGGCCGCAGCGGCCAGCCAGTAGACCAGCACGAAAAAGCACAGGCTCAGCAGGATGCCCGTGATCCGGTGCAGGATCGACAGGGTGTTGGTGTACTGCCAACGGTACTGCATGAACGGGGACAGCGGCCGCTCGGGCTGCGCCATGACGCTACCTCTCCTCGGGAATCCAGTACGCTAGAAGTCGATGCAGCGCCCCGCCTTTTCCCAGTCCCCGAACCGCGTGGGCTCGGGCCCGTCCCGGCCTCCGATTTCGCGCGGCAGGACCGGCGGGGCGGAGTTGCCTGGGTTTGCGGCTTGGCCTCGGGCCTGACGTCAGGCGGGCTCGCCGGGGGCACGGCCGCGGGGTCGATCGGGTGGGCGGTCAGCTCGTCTTGCGAAGGCTTCATATCAACCCGCGATCTTGCCAGATGTTGCCTATGTTCTCCACCGACCGCTTGGGCTAAGGTCCGGCTGTACAGTCTGCAAGCGAACCCGGTCGAGACAATGAACGACGATTCCACACAGGCCCTGCGCGCGGTGTTGTTGCCGGGTTTCGGCGTATTGCGCATTGGCGGCGCCGATGCCGTCACGTTCCTGCAGGGCCAGTTCACCAACGACGTGCGCCTGCTGGCGGACGGCCGGACCCAGGTGGCGGCGTGCTGCACGAACCAGGGTCGCGTCATCGCGCTCGTGCGCTTCCGCCAGACCGACGAAGCGATTTACGCGCTGCTGCCCGCCGACCTGCTCGGCAAGGTGGCGACGCACCTGCGCAAGTTCGTGCTGCGCTCCAAGGTCGAGATCCTGCAGGCCGCCGACCTGAACGTCGGCGCGATCCTCACCGGCGATGCGGCCGCCGCGGCCCAGGCACACCGCGTGTTCGACGAGGCCGCGCTCACGATGTCGCCCGTGCCGCTCGCGGGCACGACCGAAGTCGTGACGTTCCAGTACGCGCCCGGCCGCGAAGTGATCGCGGCGCCCCCGGTGGCCTGGCGTTCGATCAGCGGGCTGTCGTTGAGCCGGCCCAGCCCGCTCGCGCAGAGCCGAGTGGCTCGCTGCCGACATCGCCGCCGGCCTGCCGCACGTGTTTGCGGCGACGTCGGAGCAGTTCATTCCGCAGATGCTCAACGTCGACCTGATCGACGGCGTCAGCTACACCAAGGGCTGCTACACCGGGACAGGAGATCGTCGCGCGGACGCATCATCTCGGTCGCGTGAAGCGACGCACGATGCGCTTTCACCTCGCGGCGGGCGGCGCTGCCCCGGCGCCGCTTTCGCACCTGCTGCTCGACGGCGCGAAGGTCGGCCGACGTGCTGATGACCGCCGAGACCGATGACGGCATCGAGTTGCTGGCGGTGACGAACCTGGATGCGGCGGAAAGGTGCTGCAGCTGGAGGATGGGCGCAGCGCCGAGCCGCGACCGCTGCCGTACGACTGTAGTTGCCGAAGCGCAGGACCTGGGAACTGCCGTGGACTGCCCGATGCTAAGGCTGACCGGGGACCTTCGCGCCAGGCACGCTCAAGCTGGTTGTCTTCTTTTTTCCGTCACCACGCCGGACATGCGTTCACTCCCGGAGATCTGTATGCCAGTCAGCACCAGGGACGTTATTGATGCCACGGGAATGATTGCTGTATTGGCCGGCCTGTTGCTGGTCGCCTACCAGATCAATCAAGCCACGAGCATCGCAACGGCTCAAGCGCGGGCAGACTTTTCCGCTGGCTGGCGCAGCCTGGACTCGACCAGGCAAGGTGAGAATTTTGCCGAAGTATTGGCAAAGTCGATCTACCATCCGAGCGAACTCACGCCCGGCGAAATCCTGGAGCTGGACGCTTACTACACAGGCGTCCTGGACCAGATTCAGTCAGCCAAGATCAACTGGGAGGCAGGAATCCGCACCTCCCACTGGCGGGTAACCGTCGACTTCCTGGCGCCGACGTATTTTGGCAATGAGTTTTCGCGTTCCTGGTGGCAAGCCGCGAAAGTGGGGTACGCAAGGGGCGAGGGCGATCAGTTCGTTGCGACAATCGACGCCGCGATAGCAACCGTCGAGCCGGATCGCCAGAAGCGGCTGATAGAAGCCTTGCAACAGACTTCGGATTGAGTCTGGTTCGCGGTTTCACCCGGTGTCTTTGTTGTGGCGTTCGACTGCCTCACTCCGGCTTCATGTGCGGGAACAGCAGCACGTCGCGAATCGACGGCGAGTTCGTGAACAGCATCACCATGCGATCGACGCCGATGCCGAGCCCGGCCGTCGGCGGCATGCCGTATTCGAGCGCACGCACGTAGTCGGCGTCGTAGAACATCGCTTCCTCGTCACCGCCGGTCTTGCGCGCAACCTGCTCGCGGAACCGCGCGGCCTGGTCTTCCGCGTCGTTGAGTTCCGAGAACCCGTTGGCGATCTCGCGGCCGCCGACGAAGAATTCGAAGCGGTCCGTGAGGAACGGATCGGAGTCGTTGCGGCGCGCGAGCGGCGACACTTCGGCCGGGTACGCGTACACGAACGTCGGCTGCAACAGCCGATGCTCGGCCGTCTTCTCGAAGATCTCGATCTGCAGCTTGCCGGCGCCGTCGTCCGGCTTGACCGGAATGTGGAGCTTCGCGCATTCGCCGCGCAGGTACTCGACGTCGCGCAGGCGCGCGCGGTCGATCCCCGGGTTGAAATGCACGACGAGGTCCTCGACCGTCACGCGGCGGAAGGTCGAACCGAAGTCGAACGTCTCGCCCTGGTACTCCACCTTGCGCGTGCCGCAGACCATGTCCGCGATGCCCTGGAACATCCGCTCGACCATGTCCATCAGGTCGCGGTAGTCCGCGTAGGCCTGGTACAGCTCGAGCATCGTGAATTCAGGGTTGTGCCGCGTCGACAGCCCTTCGTTGCGGAAGTTGCGGTTGATCTCGTACACGCGTTCGAAGCCGCCGACGACGAGCCGCTTCAGGTACAGCTCGGGCGCGATGCGCAGGTACATGTCGACGTCGAGCGCGTTGTGGTGCGTGACGAACGGCTTCGCGACCGCGCCGCCCGGAATCACCTGCAGCATCGGCGTTTCGACTTCCATGAAGTCGAGCGCGTCGAGGAAGCGGCGCAGGTACTGCACGATGCGCGTGCGCGTGCGGAACACCTCGCGGCTCTCGTCGCTGACGATCAGGTCGACGTAGCGCTGGCGATAGCGCTGCTCGACGTCGGCCAGGCCGTGCCACTTGTCCGGCAGCGGCCGCAGCGACTTCACCAGCAGCCGCAGCTTCTCGACCTTGACCGAGAGCTCGCCGGTGCGCGTCTTGAACAGCGTGCCTTCGGCGCCGACGATGTCGCCGACGTCCCAGCCCTTGAACTCGTCGTAGGTTTCGCCGAGCGCGGCCTGCTGCAGGAACAGCTGGATCGAACCGCTGCGATCGGAAATCCTGGCGAACGACGCCTTGCCCATGATGCGCTTCGCCATCATGCGGCCGGCCACCGTCACGCGCGTCGGGTGCGCGTCGAGCCATTCGGTCGTGCGATCGCCATAGCCCGTGTGCAGTTCGTCGGCCGAGGCATCGCGCCGGAAGTCGTTCGGAAACGCCGGGCCTTTCTCGCGCAGGCGCTCGAGCTTCGCCTTGCGCTCGGCGATCAGGTGGTTCTCGTCGGCCGGTGCAGCGGCGGCGGGAGACTGCGGTTGTTCGTCGCTCATAGTCCCTGCTTCAGGCTTTCTTCGAGGAACGGATTCAGGTCGCCGTCGAGGACCGCGGTGGTGTTGCCGATTTCGACGCCGGTGCGGAGGTCCTTGATGCGCGACTGGTCGAGCACGTACGAACGGATCTGGTTGCCCCAGCTCACGTCCGACTTCGAGTCCTCGAGCACCTTCGCCGCGGCGTTGCGCTTGTTGACCTCGAGCTCGTACAGCTTGGCCTTCAGCATCTTCATCGCCGTCGACCGGTTCTTGTGCTGGCTGCGCTCGCTCTGGCACGCCACCACGATGCCCGACGGCATGTGCCGGATGCGCACCGCCGATTCGGTCTTGTTCACGTGCTGGCCGCCCGCGCCGCTCGAGCGGTAGACGTCGGTCTCGAGGTCGGCCGGATTGATGTCGATGGCGATGTCGTCGTCGATCTCGGGCGAGATGAACACCGACGCGAACGAGGTGTGGCGCCGCGCGTTGGAATCGAACGGGCTCTTGCGCACGAGGCGATGCACGCCCGTTTCGGTGCGCAGCCAGCCGTAGGCGTACTCGCCTTCGAACTTGATCGTCGCGCTCTTGATGCCGGCGACTTCACCGCCGTTGGCGTCGACGACCTCGGTCTTGAAGCCGTTCTTGTCGCCCCAGCGCAGGTACATGCGCATCAGCATGTTGGCCCAGTCCTGGGCCTCGGTGCCGCCGGCACCCGCCTGGATGTCGAGGAACGCGTTGTGCGAGTCCATCTCGCCCGGGAACATGCGCTTGAACTCGAGCTTCGCGAGCTGCGCGTCGACGCCACCGAGGTCCTGTTCGACCGAGTGGACCATGCCCTCGTCGGCGTCGGCCTCGGCCATGTCGAGCAATTCGGCCGCCTCGTCGAGGCCGACGGTCATCTTGTCGAGCGTGGCGACCACGCCCTCGAGCTTGCCGCGCTCGCGGCCGAGTTCCTGCGCGCGCTCCGGGTTCTGCCAGACGGCCGGATCTTCGAGCTCCCTCAGGACTTCCGTGAGCCGCTCGGCCTTGCCCGCATAGTCAAAGGTACCCCCTGAGCGCATCGGTGCGCTGCTTGAGTTCTTCGATCTGGCGGCGTATCGGGTTGATTTCCATACGAAAACGGTCACGGATGAGGGCAACGGGTAGAACCGCGAATTCTAGCATTTCCGGCCCGGGCCTCGCTGCGCGGCCGAGCCGCTCCTGCCGCCACGCGCCGGCGGTCGAGCAAGCTTCCCGACCCACTCGGTCACGAGCTGCAATTTGCGCGTACCCGTGTAGTCGTCGACGCCCGTGCGGTAGGCAACGCCTGCACGCGATCATTCGCCCGGATTTCCGGCGCATCGGCGCCGTCGAGGTAGCGGAACGCGATCGCGTCGACGACCTCGCCGGAGGCCGCCCGCAGCTTCAGCTTGAGGTGGCGACTGCCGACCACTCGCGTGTCGGCGACGCCGAAGACGCCATCGAACATCGGCTCCGGGAATCCCGAACCCCAGGGCCCGCCTTCGCGCAGCGCCTCGGCGGTTGCGACGTTGAACTCGCCGGCCAGCAGTTCGCCGTCGGTGTGCAGGTGCCCGGCCAGCGTGTCGTCGTCGATCCAGCGTTCGACTTCGTGCGCGAACTCCGCCTCGAACACCGGCAGGCTCGATTCGCGCAGCGTGAGTCCGGCCGCCATCGCGTGGCCGCCGAACTTGTCGACGAGCCCGGGCGTGCGCGTGGCGATCGCATCGAGCACGTCGCGCACGTGAACGCCCGGGCACCGATCGCGCCGAGCCCTTGACCCAGCCCGGCTCGGACCGCGCGAAGGCGATCACGGGCCGATGCAGCCGCTCCTTCACGCGCGAGGCCACGAGCCCGATCACGCCCTGGTGCCAGCCCTCGTCGTACACGCAGACACCGGCCGGTACGTGGCCCTCGAGCAAGGCGACACGCGCGTCGATCAGCGACAGCGCCTCGAGCTGCATCTTCGCCTCGAGTTCCTTGCGGTCCGTGTTGAGCCGCGCCAGGTCGAGCGCCATGGCACGCGCCGCCGCCGGATCGTCCGTGAGCAGGCAGCGGATGCCCCGCGTCATGTCGTCGAGGCGACCGGCTGCGTTGAGTCGCGGACCCGCCTGGAAACCGAGGTCCTGCCCCGTCACGCCGCCAGCGACCGACCGGACGCCTCCAGCAGTTCCCGCAGCCCCGCGACGCAGCGGCCGCGACGGATGCGCTGCAGCCCCTGCGAGACGAGCACGCGGTTGTTGAGGTCGAGCGTCACGACGTCGGCCACGGTGCCGAGCGCGACGAGGTCGAGCAGGCGTGCCGGATTCGTGTCGACACCCGCCGGCAGCGCATCGCGCTTGCGCAGTTCGTGGGTCAGCGCCGCCATCACGTAGAACGCGACGCCCACGCCCGCCAGCGACTTCGAGGCGAAGCGGTTGCCGGGCGCGTTGGGGTTCACGATGCAGGCAGCGGCCGGCAGCTCGCGCCCCGGCAGGTGATGATCGGTCACGAGCACGTCGATGCCGTGACGACGCGCCTCCTCGACGCCGTCGAGCGACGAGATGCCGTTGTCCACGGTCACGATCAGGCCGGGTTTGCGCTCGGCCGCGACCCGCACGATTTCCGGCGTCAGGCCGTAGCCGAACCGGAAGCGATCCGGCACCAGGAAGTCCGGCTGCTCGAAGCCGAGCGCCGTGAGTTGCCGCATCATCAGCGCGGTGCTGGTCGCGCCGTCGGCGTCGAAATCGCCAACGATCAGGACGCGCCGGCGCGTGCGCAGGGCCGAGGCCAGCAGGTCCGCCGCGATCTCCGCGCCGTCGAGCGTGCTGATCGGCAGCAACTGGTCGAGCCGCAGCGCGAGATCCTCGGGACCGGCGATCGGCCGGGCGCCGTAGACGCGACGCAGCACGGGATGCAGCGTCGCCGGCAACGCAGCCTGCAGCTCGGCGCTCGATTCGCGGCGCAGGATCCGGCGCGACGACGTCATGCGAGCCACCGCGACAGGTCGACGGGCCGGCGCCAGAACTGCAGCCGCGCGCGGACGATTCAACCTGCAACGTCGCACTGCCCACCAGCAGGTCGAGGCTGCGCACCGCTCCCGCGCGCACGTGCGACACCAACAAGGACAGCAATCCCGCGTCGACCGACGTGAGCGACTCTTCGACCCGCTCCGCGGGCGGTTGCGACAGCGCGATGAGCGTGTCGCCGCGCAGCGTGTCGCTCGCGACCGCCAGTGACGTCGCCCGCGTCGCTGCCCGAACGCCTGCCAGACCGCGCGCAGCCAGCGATCGTCGGTGCGCAAGCGCCAGTGGTCGACGTCGATGCGCCGATGCGTCCGCCACGGCGTCGCCGAAGCCCCAGAGCCACCAGCCGTTCACCGGCAGTAGCCGAGCCCGCTCGCGCCGCTGGTTGACCGGATGCTCGTGCAACAGCATCTGGATCTCGTTCATCAGGCTGCGAATGCGCGCGCCGTCGCGGCCCGCGGGCATGAAGTCGTGCACGTTGCGACCCACGACGGCGTCCGGCGGCTGCGTCGAACAGTCGATGGAGCGGGGAAAGCGCAGCAGCCATGCTCCTGGACGAACGCCGCGACCGTCAGTTCGTCGGCGCCGAAATGCGAACTCACGAGCGCGCCGAGTGCGTCCGGCTTCGTCTCCGGTCAGTGCCGCCTGGGCAAGCGGCGCGAGCCGCAGGTGATCGAGGCCGGCCGCGAGGTGCACGGGTTGCGCGACGCACCAGGAGCCTGGGCCAGCCGGGGTCAGTCCGTTCTGCAGCGCCAGCGCCGGCCCGGCGGGCCAGCGCGCCAGGAGATCCGCTCCGCCGACGGGCTCGAGCAACCATTCACGCCAGGCTCGTGGCTCGCCAGACACCAGCCGCCCGCGCCCGCCGAGCCAGCGCAGCGCATGCATGGCCGGCAGCGCGTCGTTCGACCGACGTCTCGGCCAGCGCCGCCTGCAACCAGGGCAGCGCAACGCGCACGCGTGGTGCCGCCATCAGGAGACGCCTCCGGGCGGCAACGGGTGCTGCCGTGAACTCGCGCGACGCATGCAGTATCGTAAGGGCATGAAGCTCCAACTCGAAAACCCGGCCGGCACGAACCTGGTGCGCAGTTACGGCCCGGGACAGTTGCGCATCGGCGAACGCACGCATTCGACGAGCCTGATCGTCACGGCGACGGCGATCATCGCGCCCTGGCGACCGACGACGGCACAGGAACTGACGGCGGCCGACCTCGAGCCCCTGCTCGGCCTGGCGCCCGAGGTCGTGCTGCTCGGCACCGGTGCGCGGCAGCAGTTTCCCGACGTCCAGGTCCTGCGCATCCTGCACGCAGCAGCGGATCGGCGTGGAGGTGATGGACACGTCCGCCGCTTGCCGCACGTACAACGTGCTGGTCACCGAAGGCAGGAGCGTCGCAGCCGCGCTGATCGTCTGAGCTGGCCGCACGGACTGCGTCAGGCGAGGCCCTGCAGCAGCGGCACGAAGATCACCGGTCCGAGCACTTCACGCTCGTAGCGATCGCCGCGACGCGTGATGCGCAGCAGTTGCTGCTCACGGTCGTTGCCGACGGGGATCACGAGCCGGCCGCCATCGGCCAGTTGCTCCAGCAGCGCCGGCGGCACGGCATACGAGGCGGCGGCGACGATGATGCCGTCGAACGGCGCGTAGGCCGCCCAGCCTTCGAAGCCGTCGCCGTGTTTCATGTACACGTTCGCGATGCGCAGGTCGCGCAGGATCTGCCGCGCCTTGACCTGCAGCGCCGCGATGCGTTCGACGCTGTAGAGCGTCGCGACCAGCGGCGCGAGCACGGCGGTCTGGTAGCCGCAACCCGTGCCGACTTCGAGCACCTTGCGCGGCTTGCCCGCTTCGAGCAGCGACTGCGTCATGCGCGCCACGATGTAGGGCTGCGAGATCGTCTGGCCGTGCCCGATCGGCAACGCGGTGTCTTCGTAGGCGCGACTCGCAAGCGCTTCGTCCACGAACATGTGCCGCGGCACGCTGCGGATGCGCTCGAGCACCTCGTTGTCGGTGATGCCCTGCTCGCGCAGTCGCGCCACCAGCCGCTCGCGCGTGCGAGCCGACGTCATGCCGATGCCGCTGACCCTGCTCTGATCTTTCACGTGCGCTGCATCCGCGGTCATTCGTTGCGCCCGCCGAGCCACTCGCCGATGTCGTCGACCGCCGCATGGCGCGTCAGGTCGACCTGCAATGGCGTGACGGAGACGTAGCCGCTGGCGACGGCATGGAAGTCCGTGCCTTCGCCCGCATCCGCGCCCTCGCCGGCCGGCCCCACCCAGTACACCGGGCGACCGCGCGGGTCCGATGCACGCACGACCGGCGCCGACCGATGCCGGTGTCCGAGGCGCGTGGACTTGAGGCCGCGCAACTGCTCGTACGGCAGGTCCGGGACGTTGACGTTGAGGATCATCGACGAATGCAGCGGCGCGCGCTGCAGGCGCAGCAGCATTTCGCTTGCCACGCGCGCGGCCGTCTCGAAATGCCGGCCGTCACGCACGACCAGCGAAATCGCGATCGCAGGCAGGCCGAGGAAGCGTCCTTCCACGGCCGCGGCCACCGTGCCGGAATAGAGCACGTCGTCGCCGAGGTTGGCGCCGTCGTTGATGCCCGAGACCACCATGTCGTGATCGATCTCGCCTTCGAACAGGCCCGAAATGGCGAGGTGCACGCAGTCCGTGGGGGTGCCGTTGACGAAATGGCGCCGCGGGACCGTATTCGGCGACGCGCAGCGGGACGTCGAGCGTCAATGAGTTGCTGGCGCCGCTGCGATTGCGCTCGGGAGCCACCACCGTCACCTGGGCAAGCGGCTGCAACGCGTCGACGAGGCGCTGCAAACCCTCGGCACGGTAGCCATCGTCGTTGCTGACCAGGATTCTCATGTGGCGTGGGACCGTATCGTCATCAGGGCCCCAGCAGTGGCGGGGTTGGCCACGAACGCCGCGCAACTATACTGGAATCCCAGCCCGCCTCGGAAGCGAACTCCCACGGCATGACGACACGAACCCCGCCGCCGGGTGACGACGACCCGAACGCCTTCCGGCGTGCGATGGCCGGCGTGCGCCCACTTGCCCGAGCGCGCCGCCGCACCTGCGCGACCGCGCCCGCGATCGATCGCCAGGTTGACGCGCGCCGAAGGCCGGGACCTGCTGCACGAAAGCCATGCGATTGCGGCCGATCCGGCGGTGCTCGAGAGCCGACGATGAGCTGACGTTCCGCCGCGCATACGTGCGCGATGAAGTGATGCGCAAGCTGAAGCGGGGCCAGATTGCAGTCGAGGCCGAGATCGACCTGCACGGTCTGCGGCAGCATGCGGCGCAGGAGGCCCTGCGGCAATTCCTGAACGATTGCGTGCATCGCGGCCTGCGTTGCGTGCGCGTCATTCACGGCAAGGGCCTGCGTTCGGGTCCCGGCGGTCCGGTGCTGAAGCTGATCGTCCACCACTGGCTGCGCAAGGTCGAGAACGTCGCGGCGTTCGCAGCCGCACGACCCGCCGACGGCGGCTCCGGCGCGGTCTACGTCCTGCTGACGGTCCGGAAGTAAGGCACGGCTCACTCCTCCCCGCCTTCGCCCGCATCCCAGGCGTCGGCCAGCACTTCATGCAGCACGGCGGTGGCAAACGTGCCCCTTGGCAGCACGAACCGCAGGACCAGCGTGTCGTCATCGCCGAACGTCCAGTCGAATTCACGGACGGGCAACCGCAGGCTGCGCCGCTCGTGATCGATGCGTTCGGCTGCGAGCAACGCCACCAGGTCGGCGTGCGGCGCGAGCCACGCTGTCCTCGACTTCGCGCGCCAGGCCCGTTGCGGGGGACGCACCGCGGCCCGGCAGGGGGCCGCTCGGATGCACGTCCATCGCGACGCGACGCGCTTCGAGTGCGGCATCGGCGGGCTCCGCGATGAAGAAACTGCGGCGACCGTCGAGCATGACGGCCTCGCCCGGCAACAGCCGGTTCCAGTCGCCACGCGCGACCCGCGCAGCGAGGACCGCGTTGAACAGGTGGCTGCGGGCTGCCGACAGCGCGAAGCTGCGCTGCGAGCGGTCGCGTGGCGGCAGCACCTCCTGCCCACGCCATCGCCCGTCGCAGATTGCTGCCTTCGCGCCCGAACCGCTGCGGACCGAAGTAATTCGGCACGCCGTGTTCGCGAATCGCCGCGAGGGACGCTTCGATCGCACCCCGGTCACCGCGCAGGTCGCGGATCCGCAGTTCGAAGCGGTTCGCGCGATGCGAACCCGGGCGAAGCTTGCGGCCGTGCCGGTACGCCGCGCGCACGGCATAGCCCTCGCCCTGCCATTCCAGGCACTGGGCCACGTCGAACAGACGCCGGTAACGGCAGCGAGTACGCCTGGGTCGTCAGCGCATGGCGATCCTTGTGACCGCTGAACCCGACGTCGCGGACGGCCACGCCAGCGTGTCGCGCGAGTTGCGCCGCGACCCAGCCGGTGTTGGCGCCGCGCTTCTCGACGACGAGCAGGCCGTGATTGCCGGTCCCCTCCGGCTCGAAGCCGAGAATCTCGTCGACGACGAAGTCCTCAGGCTCGCGGCGGATCGCACCCGTGGCAGGAGGCCGGCCGTGCGCGCACGGCGCAACGCCGAGGCCGGGAACGGCGCCCGGATCGCTCAACTGCCGTCGTGTCCGTTCTGGTGCGCGTTGTCGCCGTGCGCGAGCAGCACGATGGCCTGGCAGGCAAGGCCTTCGCCGCGCCCGAGCGCGCCGAGTTCTTCCGTGGTCGTGGCCTTGACGTTGATGCAGTCGATCCGTACCCCGAGGTCGTCCGCGATGTTCTGCCGCATGAGCAGACGGTAAGGCCCGATGCGCGGCACCTGCGCGAGGATCGTCAGGTCGGCGTTGACGAACCGCCAGCCCTGCTCCTGCACGAGCGCCCCGCAATGCCGCAGGAAGCGCCGGCTGTCGGCGCCCTTCCAGCGCGGATCGCTGTCGGGAAAATGCTCGCCGATGTCGCCGAGCGCCATGGCGCCGAGCAGCGCATCGCACAGCGCGTGCAGGGCCACGTCGCCGTCCGAATGCGCGATCACGCCGCGGGTGTGCGCAATGCGTACGCCGCCAAGCGTCACGTGATCCCCGTCCCCATAGGCATGCACGTCGTAACCGATTCCCACCCTCATGCGACCATCCCTCTTCTCCGATCATGCTTGTTCTGACCGCAGGATCGCCTCCGCCAGCGCGGCGTCCTCCGGGTTCGTCACCTTGACGTTGTCGGCGCGGCCGCGGACCAGCCGGGGCTGCAGTCCCAGGCTTTCGATCGCCGACGCTTCGTCCGTGACGGGCCGGTCGCGCTCCAGGCAGAGCCGGAGCGCGCGCAGCAACAGCCCATAGCGGAACATCTGCGGCGTGAGTGCGCGCCAGAGTCCGTCACGTGCCACGGTCTCACCCACGCGCTGCTCGCCGTCTTCTCGCTTCAGCGTGTCGCTGACCGGAACGGCGAGCAAGCCGCCGACCGCATCCGCATCGAGCGTGGCGAAAAGCAGTTCGAGATCGCAGCGGCGCAGGCAGGGACGCGCGGCATCGTGGACCAGCACCCAGTCCGTGTCCCGGGCGTCGCCGTCCAGCGCGTCGAGGCCCTTGCGCGACCGAATGCTCGCGCCGCGTGCCACCGGTACAGCGGCGGACGCGCGGATCCGAAAACTCGGGCAAGGCCTGCCAGAGCGTATCGCCGTGGCGCGAGCGAGACGACGATGCCGTCGATGCGGGGCTCGGCGAGCAGCGCGGCCAGCGTCCAGGACAGCAGTGGCCGTCCGAGCAGCGGTGTGTATTGCTTGGGGAGCGCAGCGCCGAAGCGGGAACCCTGCCCCGCCGCGGGCACGATCGCCCAGCGCCGGACCGCGAGGGTCACGGCAAGTCGGCCTGGGCCGTCCTTTGCCCTGTCGCCGCAGCGGC
Source organism: uncultured Gammaproteobacteria bacterium (assembly GCA_963743995.1). Lineage (GTDB taxonomy): Bacteria > Pseudomonadota > Gammaproteobacteria > Steroidobacterales > Steroidobacteraceae > RPQJ01. Next base: position 24,846 of record CAVUSC010000009.1, read on the forward strand.
AGGTGCCGGCGTGGTCGCCGCGCCGGGTTGCGCGGGCGGCACGACCTGGAAGAAAGTCTCGTTGGTCTTGACCATGCCGAGGTCGGTGCGCGCGCGTTCCTCGATGGCCTTGCGGCCTTCCTTGAGGTCGCGGACTTCAGCCGCGAGCGTGCGATTGCGGGTTTCGAGCCGGGTGTTTTCGGCGGACTGGACGTCGATGGCCTGCTCGAGACGCCAGACTTCGCGCATGCCGTCGGGCGATGCCCAGATACGGTACTGGAGCAGCATCAACACGACGGCCAGCAGGCCGGCCATGATCCGGGTGGTCATGGGCGTGGAAGATTAGCAGAAACGGGGCGCATCAAGCACAACTGACGGCGGCGGCCACCGGGAAAGCCTCCCGGCCGGCGTACGACGCGTCGCTGCCGAGTTCGGCCTCGATGCGCAGCAGCTGGTTGTACTTCGCGATGCGGTCGGACCGGCAGAGCGATCCGGTCTTGATCTGCGTCGCCCGCGTGGCGACCGCGATGTCGGCGATCGTGCTGTCCTCGGTCTCGCCCGAACGGTGCGAGACGACCGCGCTGTAACCGGCATCGGCCGCCATGTCGATCGCCTCGAGCGTCTCCGTCAGCGTGCCGATCTGGTTGGGCTTGATCAGGATCGAGTTGGCCACGCCCCGGGCGATGCCCTCGCGCAGGATCCTGGTGTTGGTCACGAAGATATCGTCGCCGACCAGCTGGATGCGCTTGCCGAGCCGCTGCGTCAGCAGCGACCAGCCGTCCCAGTCGCCTTCGGCCATGCCGTCCTCGACCGTGATGATCGGGAACCGGTTGACCAGGCCTTCGAGGTAATCGACGAACTGCGCCGGGCTGAAGGTGCGGCCTTCCGACTCGAGCGAGTACACGCCGCCCTTGAAGAATTCCGAGCTCGCGACGTCGAGCCCCAGGTACACGTCCCGGCCCGCCTTGAATCCAGCGCGCTCGACCGCCTCGAGGATCGTTTCGAGCGCCGCTTCGTTCGACGGCAGGTTCGGCGCAAAGCCGCCTTCGTCGCCGACGGCCGTCGCGAGCTTGCGCTCGTGCAGCACCTTCTTCAGCGTGTGGAAGATCTCGGCGCCGTAACGCAACGCCTCGCTGAAGTTCGGCGCGCCGACCGGCAGCACCATGAACTCCTGGATGTCGACGCTGTTGTCCGCGTGCGCGCCGCCGTTGATGATGTTCATCATCGGCACCGGCATCACCTTGCGACCCGGGCCGCCGAGGTGGCGGAACAGGCTCTGCTTCGAGGCTCGCGCCGCCGCATGCGCCGACGCGAGCGAGATGGCGAGCAGCGCATTCGCGCCCAGGCGCGACTTGGTCTCGGTGGCGTCGAGCGCGATCATCTTCGCGTCGATGCCGCGCTGGTCCATGACGTCGTGGCCGAGCAGCGCATTGCGCAGTTCGCCGTTCGCATTGATCACGGCCTGCAGCACGCCCTTGCCCAGGTAGCGCTTCTTGTCGCCATCGCGCAGTTCGACGGCTTCACGCGTGCCCGTGGAGGCGCCCGACGGCACGGCGGCGCGACCCATCACGCCGCCTTCGACGAAGACGTCCGCTTCGACCGTGGGATTGCCGCGCGAATCCATGATTTCCCGGGCCTTGATGTCGATGATCCTGGTCGTCATAGGGTCGATTCCTCGAAAGGTCGCCGCTTCACGGCTGCGTCAATCTGCTGCATCACCTCGAGCAGCGAGCGCATGCGGTCGAGCGGCCACGCATTGGGGCCGTCCGAGAGCGCCTTCGCCGGGTCGGGGTGGGTTTCCATGAAGACGCCGGAGACGCCGGCGGCGACCGCCGCCCGGGCCAGCACCGGCACGAATTCGCGCTGTCCGCCCGAAGCACTGCCCTGCCCGCCCGGCAACTGCACCGAATGCGTGGCGTCGAACACGACCGGGGCGTACTCGCGCATCACGGCGAGCGAGCGCATGTCGGACACGAGGTTGTTGTAGCCGAACGAGAAGCCGCGCTCGCAGGCCATCACCTGTTCGTTGCCCGTGGACCGCGCCTTGTCGATGACGTTCTTCATCTCCCACGGCGACAGGAACTGGCCCTTCTTGACGTTGACGGGTTTGCCCTGGCTCGACGCGCTCAGGATGAAATTGGTCTGGCGGCACAGGAACGCCGGCGTCTGCAGCACGTCGACGACCGAGGCGACCTCGGCCATCGGGGTGTCTTCGTGCACGTCGGTGAGGACCGGCAGCCCGAACTGGCGCTTCACTTCCGACAGGATGCGCAGGCCTTCTTCGATGCCCGGGCCGCGGAAGCTCGCCCTGGACGAACGGTTCGCCTTGTCGTAGCTCGCCTTGAAGATGTACGGGATGCCGAGCGCGCCCGTGATTTCCTGCATGCGGCCCGCGATGTCCAGCACGAGGCCCTCGCTCTCGACGACGCAGGGGCCCGCGATCAGGAAGAACGGACGGTCGTGCCCGACCTCGAAGCCGCAGAGCTTCATGCGCCCGCCGCCACCGGCAGCTTGCCGGCCTTGTGGTCGCGCGCTGCACGGATGAAGCCGGTGAAGAGCGGATGCCCGTCACGCGGCGTCGAACGGAATTCAGGGTGGTACTGGCTCGCCACGAAGAACGGATGCTGCGGCAGCTCGATGATCTCGACCAGGCCGTCGCGCGAGAAACCCGAGAAGCGCAGGCCCGCGTTCATCAGGCGCTGCAGGTACGTGTTGTTGAACTCGAAGCGATGACGATGACGCTCGCGGATCACGTCGGCGCCGTAAACGGCGTGCGCGAGCGAGCCATGCGAGATCCGGATCTCCTGCGCGCCGAGACGCATCGTGCCGCCGATCTGCGAGGTTTCGTCGCGCGCCTCGACCGTGCCCTTCTGGTCCTGCCACTCGGTGATCAGCGCGATGACCGGGTGCGGCGAGGCGCGATTGAACTCGGTGCTGTGCGCGCCTTCGAGGCCCGCGACGTTGCGCGAGTACTCGATGATCGCGAGCTGCATGCCGAGGCAGATGCCGAGGTACGGAATCCCGTTCTCGCGCGCATAGCGCACGGCTTCGATCTTGCCTTCGATGCCGCGCTCGCCGAAGCCGCCCGGCACCAGGATGGCATCCATCCCGGCCAGCGCCTTCGCGCCGTGCTTCTCGATGTCGGTCGCCTCGATGAATTCGATGTTGACGCGCGTGCGCGTGCGCAGGCCCGCGTGGATCAGCGCCTCGTTGAGCGAGATGTACGCGTCCTTGAGGTTGACGTACTTGCCGACCATCGCGAGATTGATCGTGAGGTCCGGACTCGCCTTGGCGGCCACGACCTGGTTCCATTCCTTGAGGTCGGCCGGCGGCAGGTTGTGCAGGCCGAACTTCTCGCAGACGATTTCGTCGAGCTTCTGCTCGTGCAGGAGCGAGGGGATCTTGTAGATGTCGTCGGCGTCGACGGCCGAGAACACGGCGCGCTCCTCGACGTTGGTGAACAGCGCGATCTTGCGGCGCTGCTCGGGCGGCAGCGGGTCCTGGCAGCGGCAGAGCAGCAGGTCGGGCTGGATGCCGATCGAGCGCAGCTCCTTCACCGAGTGCTGCGTCGGCTTGGTCTTGATCTCGCCCGACGTGGCAATGTACGGGATCAGCGTCAGGTGCATGTACAGCACGTTGTTGCGGCCGAGTTCGACGCCGAGCTGGCGGATCGCCTCGAGGAACGGCAGCGACTCGATGTCGCCGACCGTGCCGCCGATCTCGACCATGCAGACGTCGGCGTCGCCCGCACCCATGCGGATGCAGTGCTTGATCTCGTCGGTGATGTGCGGGATGACCTGCACCGTCGCGCCGAGGTAATCGCCGCGGCGTTCCTTCGCGATGACGCGCTCGTAGATGCGGCCGGTCGTGAAGTTGCTGTTGCGGCCCGTGGTCGTGCGCACGAAGCGCTCGTAGTGGCCGAGGTCGAGGTCGGTCTCGGTGCCGTCGTCGGTGACGAAGACTTCGCCGTGCTGGAACGGGCTCATGGTGCCCGGGTCGACGTTGATGTACGGGTCGAGCTTGACCATGGCGATCTTGAGGCCACGGGCCTCGAGGATCGCACCGAGCGAGGCGGCAGCAATGCCCTTGCCCAGCGACGAAACGACACCGCCGGTCACACAGATGAATTTGGTCATTGGAGTCCCCGTCGCATGAAGCACGACGGGAGCGCAGTCTAGCGGATCGGAGGGTGTGCTGGCCACTTCGATGACGAGCACGTCGGCTTCGGTGACGGCGCCGCGCCGAGTCCAGGCGATGCGCCACGATGGTTCGTCGGAACGGGCTGCAAATTCCGCTGCAACTCCCAGATCTGCCACGGCGATCAGGCGGTCGCCGGCGAACAGCAGCGGCAGGTTCTCGCGGCGCCACGGCAGCACGTCGTGTTCCTGCAGCCACTTGCGCAATGGCCGGTGATGTGAGCTGCCCGCCGGCAGGAACGCCTCGCCGCCGGATCGCCGTCGCACGTCGATCTGCGCCGGCAGGCGCTCGCGACTGAATCCAACGCCGACGTCGGGCAACAAGGCGATCGACGACCCGCTGGACCAGAGGTACGCGTCACCCTGGCCGGCCGCCAGCGGCCCTCGTTCGGCTCGACATGGTCCGCCGCTTCGGCGTGCAGGCGACCGCGATAGCGTCGGACGACGGCGCCGGGCCAGCTCGTCGCGGGCAGCCGGTCCGCGGCTGCAATGACCATGTCGCGCCGCAGGGCAGCCAGGGTACGTGCCGACGCGGGCGGCAACCCCAGCCCGGCGAGCCATGCGCGCAGCACGGCACGTTGCCTCGGCTCGGGCAACGCCAGCAGCGCGTCGAGTTCCAGCGCCGCGCCTGCCAGGACACGCGGGAGGTCCTCCGCGACGCCGGCTGCCTCCGCTGCGAGCGCGTCGCGGGCGAAGTCGGCAACGCGTCCTGCCGTCGCGGCGACGGCAGGCCAGCGCTCGCGCAGCGCGGGCAGGACTTCGAGGCGCAGGTAATTGCGGTCGAAACGTCGATCGAGGTTCGACGGGTCGTCCTGCCAGCGCAGATCCTGCTGCACGGCCCAGGCCGCCAGTTCGTCGCGCGTGAATTCGAGCAGTGGCCGCGCGTGCCATGACGATGCGCCGAAGCGCCCGAGCGGTGCCATGCCCGCAATCGAGCGCAGCCCGCCACCGCGCAACCACTGCAGCAGGATCGTTTCCAGCTGGTCGTCCGCATGATGGGCGGTGAGCAGGATCTCGCCCGGTTCGAGTCGTGCGGCCAGCGCCGCATAGCGAGTCTCCCGTGCAGCGGCCTCCGGGCTCTGTCCCGCGACCAGCGGGACGGCAACCCGGACGGAGTCGAATGCAACGCCATGCACGGTGGCGAGTTCGCGACAGGCACGTGCCCAGCCTGCGGACTCGGGCTGCAGACCGTGATCGACATGAAGGGCCCTCAGTTGCCCCGACAGCCCGCCTTGCCGGGCCAGCTGCGCCAGCGCGACGAGCAGCACCGTGGAATCGAGACCGCCGCTCAACGCAATGCAAAGTGCAGGGGCGCGTTGCTGGCTCGCCGGCGAGACCGCAGCTAGCAGGACATCGAGGCCAGCCGCCAGTCGCTGAGGGTGGAACACGTGCAGCAGGCCCGGGCGGGCGCGGCGCGGCTCAGTTGGCCGAGCGATAGACGCCCTGTCCGCGCAGGCGCTCGTACCGCTGCTGGACCAAAGCGTCCTCTGACAGCTGGGAGACCTGGTCGAGGTGTCGCACGAGCGCCTCCTTGAGCGAATCCGACATCGCCTGCGGATCGCGGTGGGCGCCGCCTAGCGGCTCGCGCAGCACTTCGTCGACCAGCCCGAGCTTGTCGAGGCGCTCGGCCGTGATGCCCATCGCGTCGGCCGCGATTTCCTTCTTGTCCGCGCTCTTCCACAGGATGGACGCGCAGCCTTCCGGCGAAATTACTGAGTAGATCGAGTACTGCAGCATGATCAGCCGGTCGCACACGCCGATGGCGAGCGCCCCGCCGGAACCGCCCTCACCGATGACCGCGGTGATCACGGGCACGCGCAGCGACGACATCTCGAACAGGTTGCGGGCGATCGCCTCGCTCTGGTTGCGCTCCTCCGAGCCGACGCCGGGATAGGCACCCGGCGTGTCGATCAGCGTGATCAGCGGCACGCGGAAGCGCTCGGCGAGCTTCATCAGGCGCAAGGCCTTGCGATAACCCTCGGGCTTCGGCATGCCGTAATTGCGGCGCACCCGTTCCTTGGTGTCACGACCCTTCTGGTGGCCGAGCAACATGACCGGCTTGCCGGCGAGCCGCGCGAAGCCGCCGACGATAGCGAGATCGTCCGAGTACATGCGGTCACCGTGCAGTTCCTGGAACTCGTCGAAAATCGAAACTGCGTAGTCGAGGGTGTATGGACGCTGCGGGTGGCGCGCGAGCTGTGCGACCTGCCACGCGGTGAGGTTGGCGAAGATGCTGTTGGTGAGGGCCCGGCTCTTGGCGCGCAGCCGCGCGATTTCCTCGCCGATGTTGACCTCGGCGTCGGAGGAGACGAAACGCAGCTCGTCGATCTTCGCTTCGAGCTCGGCGATGGGCTGCTCGAATTCCAGGAAACTCAATGCCATGCGCGAAGGATGCCGGACAGGTGCGGTGGGTGCAAATCAGCCGGTGGCCGCTCGGGCCGCGTGTCCCGGCAGCAGTGCGCCCGGAACCGCCGCCCTGCGCGACCAGCTCAGCTCATCAAGGCCGCCCGCCATTGCGTGGCGTTGCGCATGTCGAGCGCGCCGGCGATAGTCTTGAGCGCGGCCTTCTCCGCGTCGGTGCGCGCCGACTTGAGGCCGAGCAGGCCACCGGCCGCGTCAGCGACGTCCTGGCACCACGCGAGCAGCAATTGCTCCTCGTCGGCACCGAAATCTTCCTTCAGCCTGCGGTCACTGCGCGCGAGCTGATTGAGCGCTGCGAGGTCGGCCTTCAGCTGCTGCTTCGAGGGAGGCTCACTGAGCCAGCGTGCAAGCGCATCCTCGCCGCCGTCATCGAGCATGCCGCGCTCGCGGGCGATGTGCAGGATCAGGTCGCGCTCACCCTTCTGGATCTTGCCGTCGGCCCACGCGACGTATACGAGAGGCAGCAACGACACTATGCGATAGGCTTCGCGCGGCACCCGCAGTTCCTTAAGCCAGCCTTCCACGTCCATGTGCCGCCCCCCTGATCGTTGTGGATTTGACCCATTCTTACATGGGTCCGGGGAATGGTTGCAAGGGCAGCGAGCCTCGGTGATCCCTGGTCAGGTATCGCGCGGCGCGTAATACAGTTCGACGCCTTCACGACCCACCAGGTTGCCAAGTCGTTCGATCAGCTCGCGCGATGGCCGCACTTTCCACTGCTCGCCGAACTGCAGGATGGCCGCGGCGTCGCCGGTGGCGAACCGGATCGCGACGTTGCAGCGTCCACCCTGGCTCGGCTTCAGCGCCTGCTCGAGCGCAGACACGAGCTTGCCCGCCTCGCCGTTCCTGGCCTTGGCTGCAGGCCAGCGCAGGACCAGGTTGCGGGCGAACTGCTCGCGCGACTGGTCAATGTCCATGATCTTCTTCGCGCCGAGCCGCCAGTCGTCGATGAAGTCGTCCCAGCGCAGGCCGCCTTCCACGACGAGGATCGCGTCCTTCGAGACCAGCGCACGGAACTGCTGGTAGACATCCTCGAACATCGTGACCTCGAGCCGCCCACTGCGATCGTCGAGGATGAAGCTGGTACGTCCGCCACGCTTGCGGATCTCGAGCACTAGCCCCGCGACGGTCACGTTGCGACCCGGGGTGCGCCATGGGTTGCCTTTCTCCTCGCTCCCGGTGCCGACCGGCTTCGCCCCGCCGACGTCAGCGATGCGCCCACTGGTGATCGGCCGCAGCTCGCGTTCGTACTCGGCAATCGGATGGCCCGTGAGATACAGGCCCAGTGTTTCGCGCTCGCCTGCAAGGCGCACGGCCTCGCCCCATTCGGGCAGCGTCTCGTGCATCGTCCTGGCGGCAGTCGCATCCGCCTCGGTCTCGATGGGTGCCGCCGCGGCGGACGCCGGCTCGGCGAGGCCGAACAAGTCTTCCTGCCCGGCTTCCTTCGCGCGCGTCGATTGGTCTGCCGCCTGCATTGCCGCCGGCAACTGGTGCATCAGCGTGGAGCGGTAGCGCATGCCACCCATCGAGTCCGCGGCGCCAGAGCGGATCAGCGCCTCGAGCACGCGGCGGTTGACCTTGTTGAGGTCGAGCCGGCGGCAGAGGTCGCGCAGGTCACGGAAGGGCCCGTTCGAGTGGCGCACTTCGAGCATGTTCTCGACCGCCGCCTGGCCCACGCCCTTGATGGCCCCGAGGCCATAACGGATCGATTTCGGTCCGGACACCGTGAACATGTACTGCGAGGCGTTGACGTCCGGCGGCTCGACCGTGAGCCCCATGCGATTGCATTCGTCGATGAGCGTCACGACCTTGTCGGTCTTGTCCATGTCCGACGACAGCACTGCTGCCATGAATGCTGCCGGGTAGTGCGTCTTGAGCCACGCCGTGTGGTACGACAGTACCGCGTACGCAGCGGAATGCGACTTGTTGAAGCCATACCCCGCGAACTTCTCCATGAGGTCGAAGATGTGGGCCGCCGTGTTCTCCGCGACACCGCGGCCGACGGCGCCATCAACGAAGATGGAACGCTGCTGCGCCATCTCCTCGGCCTTCTTCTTGCCCATCGCGCGGCGCAGCAGGTCGGCGCCGCCGAGCGTGTAGCCCGCCAGCACCTGGGCGATCTGCATCACCTGTTCCTGGTACAGGATCACGCCGTAGGTCGGGAACAGGACGGGCTTCAGGTCCGGGTGCAGGTAGTCGATGCCGCCGCCGATGCGGCCGTGCTTGCGGTCGATGAAGTCGTCGACCATGCCCGACTGCAGCGGGCCCGGACGGAACAGCGCGACGAGCGCGATGATGTCCTCGAAGGTGTCCGGCTGCAGGCGCTTGATCAGGTCCTTCATGCCGCGTGATTCGAGCTGGAAGACGGCCGTCGTTTCGCAGCGCTTCAGCAGCGCATAGGTCGGCGCGTCGTCCATCGGCAGCGTGGACATGTCGAGCGCCGGCTCGCCGGCGGCGGCGCGCCCAGCGTTGATCGTGCGCACGGCCCAGTCGATGATCGTGAGCGTCCGCAGGCCGAGGAAGTCGAACTTGACGAGACCCGCGGCCTCGACGTCGTCCTTGTCGAACTGCGTGACGACGCTGGTGCTGCCCTCCTCGCAGTAGAGCGGCGCAAAGTCCGTGAGCACCGAAGGCGCGATGACGACGCCGCCCGCGTGGGTGCCGGCGTTGCGCACCAGGCCTTCGAGCGAGCGCGCCATGTCGATCAGCTGGCGCACGTCGTCTTCGCTCTTGTAGCGCTTGCGCAGCTCCTCTTCCTTGTCGAGCGCGTCGTCGAGCGTGATGCCGAGTTCGAACGGGATGAGCTTGGCGATGCTGTCGGCGAAGCCGTAGCTCAGGCCCTGCACGCGCGCGACGTCGCGTACGACCGCCTTCGCCGCCATGGTGCCGTAGGTGATGATCTGCGAGACGCGCTCGCGCCCGTAGCGTTGTGCGACGTAATCGATGACACGGTCGCGGCCTTCCATGCAGAAGTCGACGTCGAAGTCGGGCATCGACACGCGCTCGGGGTTCAGGAACCGCTCGAACAGCAGGTCGTAGTGCAGCGGGTCGAGGTCCGTGATGCCGAGCGAATACGCCACGAGCGAGCCGGCGCCCGAACCGCGGCCCGGCCCGACGGGGACGCCGTTCTCGCGCGCCCAGCGGATGAAGTCCGCGACGATCAGGAAGTAGCCGGCGAACCCCATCTGGCAGATGACGTCGAGCTCGCTGGCGAGCCGGCTCTCGTACTCGTCGCGCGGGATGCGCGTGCCGAGCTGGGTGGCGATGACGGGCCAGCGCTTCTCGAGCCCGAGCTTCGATTCCTCGCGCAGGTGCTCCTCGGTCGTCTGGCCCGCCGGCACGGGATAGGCCGGCAACGACGGCTTGCCGAGCTTGATCTCGAGGTTCAGGCGGCGCGCGATCTCGACGGAGTTCTCGAGTGCCTCGGGCAGGTCGGCGAAGAGCGTCGCCATCTCGTCGGGCGATCGCAGGTACTGCTCCTCGCTGTAGCGTCGCGGACGTGACGCGTCCGCGATCATCGTGCCTTCGTGGATGCAGACGCGGGCTTCGTGCGCCTCGAAGTCCCCGGGCTTGATGAAGCGCACGTCATTGGTCGCGACCACCGGCACGCCGAACTTGACCGCGAGTTGCAGCGAGCCTGAGATGCAGTCTTCCTCGCCGGGCCGGCCCGTGCGCTGCAACTCCAGGTAGTAGCGGTCGCCGAACAGTTCGAGCCAGGTGTCGAGCGCCGCGCGCGCTTCCGGTACGCGGTTGCCGAGCAGCGCTCGGCCGACGTCGCCTTCGCGCGCGCCGGAGAGCGCGATCAAGCCTTGCGTAGTGTCACGATCAAGCCACGCGCGGTCCAGCGTCGGGCCATGCTTGCCCTGCCCTTCGAGGTAACTGCGCGTGACCAGGCGCGTGAGGTTCAGGTACCCGCGCCCGTCCTGGCAGAGCAGCACCAGTCGCGAGGGTTCGTTGCGCTCGTTGTCGTCGCGCACCAGCGCATCCACGCCGATCAGCGGCTTGATGCCTTGCGACTGCGCGGTCTTGTAGAACTTGACCAGCGCGAAGAGATTTGCCTGGTCGGTCAGCGCGACCGCCGGCATCCCCATACGCGCGGTCGCGTCGATGAGCCCTTCGCGCACCCGCTGCCCGTCCGACTCCTCGCTCTCGATGCGGACCACGCCATCGACCAGCGAATACTCGGTATGAACGTGGAGGTGGACGAACCGGGCGGCCATGGACGGCGGGCTCTGGGATCAGCGGGGAAGGCAGGATTGTACCGGCGCGAAGCTCCTCCGGTGCACTGGGGATGGCCCCAATCGACGCAGCGCTTCGAGGTGCTCCGGCGTACCGTAACCCTTGTGCGCGGCAAAGCCATAGCCCGGGTAGCGAAGCTCGAGTTCGCACATGAACCGATCTCGCGCCACTTTGGCGAGGATCGACGCCGCTCCCACGCAAGTTACGCTGGCGTCACCCGCGACCACTGCCTCGATCGTGCAGTCGAGTGGCAACCCGGCGAGACTGGGGCAGCGGTCGCCGTCGACGATCACGTGCGCCGGAGCGCAGCGCAATCCGAGCAGGGCGCGACGCATGGCCAGCAGCGTCGCCTGCAGGATGTTGATCGAGTCGACTTCGCAGGCATCGGCCCAGCCGAGCCCATAGGCAATGCTGCGTTCCTGGATCCGCTGGGAGAGTTCCGCCCGCACCGCGGGTGACAGGACTTTTGAATCTGCAATGCCGCGGATCGGCCGTTTGCGATCGAGGATCACGGCTGCTGCCACCACCGGGCCCGCGAGCGGGCCGCGACCGGCCTCGTCGACGCCGGCGGTGAGTCCTGCCTTGCGCAGGTCGAATCCCGCCTGCTGCGGGTCGGCACGCCTCATCGCGCGCCGCGCTGCTGCTGCAGTTCGAGGATGGCGTCGGCCGCCCGGGCACTGGCATCGCGACGCAACGTGTCGTGGATGCCGGCGAACGTCGCGATGAGATCCGCGCGATCCGGGCGCTCGAGTTGTGCCAGCACCGCCGGGCCCAGCACGTCGGGCCGCACGTCTTCCTGCAGGTACTCCGGAACTACCTGCCGTCCGGCCAGCAGGTTGGGCTGCGAGAAATACTCGGCCTTCATCAGCTTCATGCTGCGCATCAGCCACGCTGTCAGCGGCGCGAGGCGGTACGCGACCACCATCGGCCGCTTGATCAGTGCCGTTTCGAGCGTCGCCGTGCCCGATGCCACCAGGACCACGTCGGCAGCCGCCAGCGCCTCCTGTGCGCGACCGTCGATGACGGTGACGGGCACGGCTGGAGCATGCTGCGTGAGGCTGTGCTCGAACTGCGCCCGCACGGCGGCGTTCGCCATCGGCGCCACGAACTGAAGGTCGGGACGACGCTGGTGCAACCACGCCATCGTCGCCGCGAAAGGACCGCCGAGCTTGGCGACCTCGCCGCGACGACTGCCGGGAAGCACGGCGACAGTGGGCGCACTGGCGTCGAGACCCAGGGCTGCGCGCGCGGGAGCGGGAGGCGATTCGAGCGGAATGCGATCTGCCAGTGGATGACCCACGAACACCGCTCGCACGTCATGGGCATCGTAGAACTTGCTTTCGAACGGCAGCACGCAGAGCACGAGATCGACGGCCTGACCGATCGTGCGCACCCGGCCCTGGCGCCAGGCCCAGACCTGCGGGCTGACGTACTGCACCGTCGGAATGTCCTGCGCCTTGAGCTGGGCCGCCACGCGCAGATTGAACTCGGGGGAGTCGATGCCGACGAAGACGTCGGGTCGCGCGGCGAGCAGTCGCGCGACGAGGTCGCGACGCAGGCGCAGCAGGCGCGGCAGGTGCTGCAGGATCTCGGCAAGACCCATGACCGCGAGTTCCTCGGAAGCGACCCACGCCTGGCAGCCCGCCTCCACCATGCGCGGCCCTGCGACTCCGAAAGCGCTCAACGTCGGCTGGCGTGCGTACAGGGCGCGCAGCAGTGCTCCGCCGAGGTTGTCGCCGGAGGCTTCCCCCGCCACGAGTGCGATGCGCGAGCCCCCTCCCGCTGCAGCGGGAGAGGTGACGCCGGAATGCTGCATGGATCGTGCTGGCGTCAGCGCACGAGGCTGCGCGTGGACTGCGGAATGAAATCGACCAGCAACTGCACCTCGGGCTGGTCCCTGGCCGCTTCGGTCAGGCGTTCGACGGCATCCTCGAGTCGCAAGCCGGAGCGGTACAACGTGCGGTAGGCATTGCGCAGGTTACGGATCTGCTGCGGCGAAAATCCGCGCCGCTTGAGACCTTCAGAATTGATGCTGTGCGGCTTGGCCGGGCCGCCAACTGCCATCACGTAGGGCGGCACGTCACGCGTCACCGCGGCATTGTTGGCGAGAAATGCGTGAGCACCCACCTTGCAGAACTGGTGGACAGCGGCGAAGCCGCCCATGATCACCCAGTCACCAAGCACGACGTGGCCGCCGAGCGTGGAACTGTTGGCGAGCACGCACTGGTTGCCGACGACGCAGTCGTGCGCGACGTGCGAATACGACATGAACAGGTTGTCGCTGCCGATCGTGGTGACGCCGCGATCCTTGGTCGTGCCGCGGTTGAGAGTGACGAACTCACGCACGACGTTGCGGTCGCCGAGCACCAGGCGAGTCGGCTCGCCCTGGTACTTCTTGTCCTGCGGCGCATCGCCGACCGATGCGAACGCATGGATGACATTATCGACCCCGACCGTCGTGTGGCAGTGGATCGTCGCGTGCGCGCCGAGGCGCGTGCGTGCGCCGATCGCGACGCCCGGCCCGATCACGCAGTACGGCCCGATCTCGACACCGTCGCCGAGCACCGCGTCCGGCGCGACGATCGCCGTCGCGTGGATGGAGCCACTCATCGCTGCCTCTCCTTCGTCCGCCTGGACCGTCAACCCGGCATCACCATCATTTCTGCCGAGCAGGCTTCCTGGCCCGCCACTTCGGCCACTGTCGAGAACTTCCAGATCGTGCGAATCCTGCGCTCGAGCACCACCTTGAGCAACAACTGGTCCCCCGGCACGATCGGGCGGCGGAACCGCGCCTTGTCGATGCCTGCGAAGTAGAACTTCACGTTCTCGTCGGGATAGATGCCGGCGGTGACGAAGCACAGGATGCCCGCCGCCTGCGCCAGCGCCTCGAGCATGAACACGCCCGGCATCACGGGACGCCCCGGGAAATGTCCGTTGAAAAACGGCTCGTTGGCGGTAACGTTCTTGAGCGCGACCAGCCGCTCGCCGGCAACGCACTCGAGCACGCGGTCCACGAGCAGCATCGGATACCGGTGCGGCAGTCGCCGCATCACTTCGTCGATGCCGAATCCACCCTGTGTCTCGATCATGTGTCGTTCCCGTCCTGTTCGTCGTCTGCTGCGGGCCCGGCGCCCTTTTCGAGGGCGCGCACGCGTCGCGCCAGTTCGTCGAGCTGCTGGAACCGGGCGCTGTTGCGGCGGAAGCGCCGCGCTTCATCGAATGGCAACTGCCCGGAGTACAGCCCGGGCTTGGTGATCGAATGCGACACCATCGTCTTGCCCGTGAGATACACGTCGTCGGTGATCTGCAGGTGCCCGACGACGCCCACCATGCCGCCCAGCATGCACCGCTTGCCGATCGTGACGCTGCCCGAGATCCCCACGCATCCGGAGATCACCGTGTGCTCGCCGATGCGGCAGTTGTGCCCCACCTGCACCTGGTTGTCGATCTTCACGCCATGCTCGATGACAGTGTCGCCGATCGCCCCGCGATCGATGGTGGAATTGGCACCGATCTCGACGTCGTCCTCGACCCGCACCGAACCCACCTGCGGGATCTTCACGTAGCCAGCCGGGTCCGGGGCGTGCCCGAAGCCGTCGGCACCGATGACGACGCCGGGATGAAACAGGCAGCGAGCGCCGACCTGCACGCCCGCGCAGAGAGTGACGTGCGAGACCAGGCGCGTGTCCACGCCCACGACCGCATGATCCATCACGACACAGTTGGGACCGATCTGCGCGCGCGCGCCGATCCTTGCCCCCGGCCCGACGTAGGCATTCGGACCGATCCAGGCCAAGGGATCGATTGCGGCGTCCGCGTCGACCACCGCGCTGGGATGATGACCTGCGCGGCTCGCGGCCTCGGGGTAGAGCACCTGCGCGATACGCGCATAGATGGCGTATGGATTGGGCGCGATGAGCGCGTTGGTCGGGCAGTCGTCGACGGTGGTTGCATCGAGCACCACCGCCGAGGCGCGCGTGCCTGGCAGGTGTCGTCGATACCTGGAATTTGCCAGGAAAGAGATTGCCCCGGCGCCGGCTTCCTGCAACGTCGCGACACGCTCGATCAGCGTGTCGGGATCGCCGCGCAGCTCGCAGCCGAAACGTGCCGCCAGTTCGCCAAGGCGTACCGGCATGCTCGGGCGGCTCCGCTGCTTCCTGACCCGGTCGGGATCAGGGCTTCGCGGGTGCGCGGCCCTTCGCCTGCAGCGCCGTCAGCACCTGGCTGGTGATGTCGATCGACGGGCTGGCGAAAAGCGCATCCGCGATCACGAGGTCGAGCCCCGCTGTCTTGGCGTAGTTCTGCACTTCCTGCAGGACCGAACGCTGCAACTGGCCGAGCGCCTCGTTGCGACGGACGTTCAGGTCTTCCATGAACTCGTTCTGCTTGCGCGCGAACTCACGCTGGCCGTCGCGCAGTGCCTTTTCCTGGTTGCGCCGATCGGCTTCGGCCATCGTCGCGCCGTCCTTCTGCAACTTGTCCTCGCGGGCCTTGAGGTCGCGCTCCATGTTCTGCAGGTCACGCTTGCGCGCGGCGAACTCGTTCTCGAGCGCCTGGGAGGCGGCCTGGGCCTGGGGGGCTTCCTGCAGCAGGCGCGCGACGTTGACGACGCCGATCTTCGTCTGTGCCTGTGCCGCGGTCAGCGGCATCGAAACGGCAGCGAGGGTCAGGAGAGCAAGCAGGGGGGTCTTGATGCGCATGGAACGGGGTACCTCAGAAAGCCTGGCCGATCGAGAACTGGAAACCTTCCGTCTCGTCGGGATATTCAACAGCGTCGCCCTTGAACTCGTTGAGCGGGACGGCGTAGCTGAACCGGAAAACACCGAGCGGCGCCATCCACTGGACGGCGACGCCGGTCGAATAGCGTATGTTATCAAACGAGAACTCATAATCCACCGGCGTCACGCCGTCGCGCCCGACGTACGCGACGTCGTCGTTGGAAAAGACGTTGCCGGCGTCGAAGAACAGGCTGAAACGGGCGCTGTTTCTCCACTTGGCGGGCATCGGCAACAACAGTTCGAACTGGTTCGTGAACTTGATGTTGCCGCCGTAGGGGTTGCCGAACGAGTCCTTCGGGCCCATGCGGCTTTCCCTGTAGCCACGCACCGTTTCGGGGCCGCCGGCGAAGAAGCGCCGGTAGGGCGGCATCGACGTGGTGTCGCCGAGCGCCTCCCCGTAACCCACCTCGCTGTTGATCATCAGCGTCAGCCACTTGCCCATCGGCACGAACTGCAGGTAATCGTAGTTGACGCTCACGAAATCGATGTCGCTGAAGGGCAGCGCGTACGAGGCACTCACGCGGTGGCGCGCGCCGCGGTCGGCGAACAGCGCACGGTTGCGCGAATCGAACGACCAGCCTGCCGAGTATTCGAACGTGTTGAACTTGGTGCCGTAGTACGTGAGCGCGATCGGCGGAATGCCGACGTTCTGCGTTTGCGTGTAGGTATTGCCGTTGTTCTGGACCCAGTACAGCGCCTCCGCGGCGCTGGAGTTGGGGTCGGTGAACAGGTCGGAGCGCTGTGCTGCAAAACCCATGCGCACCGACTGGAACTCCGAAATCGGCCAGGCGTAGTCGAGACCGAGCGTCCCGGTCTCGGTCTCGAAGTCCGACGACGAGGTCGTGAACTGGGAGATGCTCCGCCACGTCGCCGAGACCGTGCGCGAGACGCCGTCGACCGTGGTGTACGGGTCGGTGTGCGAGAGGCTGAACACCTTGCTGTACTGGCCGGCGTTGATTTCCGCGGCCACGCGGTTGCCGGTGCCCATGAAGTTGCTGTGCACGAAGCTGCCGTTCAGCAGGACCGATTGCGACTCCGAGTAGCCGATGCCGCCGCTGAACTGGCCGGGCAGGCCTTCCTTGATGTCGTAGGTGACGTCGACCAGGTCGGGCGTGCCCGGGACCGGGTTGGTCTCGACTTCGACCTTTTCGATGAACGGCAAGCGCTGCAGGCGGACCTTGGACCGGTCGATTGCCGCATTCGAGAGGTATCCGCCCTCCATCTGGCGGATCTCGCGCCTGAGCACGTCATCGTTGATCCCGGTGCTGCCCGTGAAACCGATATTGCGCACGTACGCCCGGTTGCCCGGATCGACGAGGAACGTCAGCTCGATTTCCTTCGTCTCGGGGTTTTCCTTCGGCACCGGATCGATCTTGGCGAAGGCGTAGCCGTCCTGACCGAGGCGCAACTGCATCAGCTCGGTGGTCGCGGTGACCGCCTTGCGCGAGAACACGTCGCCCTTGCGCACGGCCACGAGCTGCTTCAGCGATGCTTCCGGCACCACGAGGTTGCCGGCGATCTTCACGTCGGAGATGCGGTAGACGTCGCCTTCCTTCACGTTGAGCGTGATGAAGATGTCGTCCTTCTCCGGCGTGATCGCGACCTGCGTCGTCTCGACGTCCATGTTCGCGTAGCCGCGGTCCATGTAGTACGAACGCAGTTTCTCGATGTCGCCCGACAGCTCTTCGCGTGAGTAGCGGTCGTCCTGCTTGTACCAGGACAGCCAGTTCGGCGTCTGCAGCTTGAAATCTTCGAGCAGGTCGTCGTCGCTGAACGCCTCGTTGCCGACGATGTTGATCTGCCGGATCTTCGAGCGCTTGCCTTCGATGATGTCGACGGCGATCTTGACGCGGTTGCCGGCCACCTCCTCGACCTTGGTCTCGACCTGCACGGCGTACTTGCCGCGCGAGAAGTACTGGTCGGTGAGGAAGCGCTCCACTTCGTCGAGGGTCGACTGGTTGAACGTCTTGCCGCGCGACAGGCCCACGTTGCGCAGCGACTTCTCGAGGTCTTCGGTCTTGATGTCCTTGTTGCCCGTGATCGTGAAGCTCTCGATCGAGGGGCGCTCGAGCACGGCCACCACCAGCGTGCCGCCGTCGCGGCGGATCTCGACATCGCGGAAGAAGCCGGTGGCATACAGCGCGCGCAGCGCTTCGTCGACGCGGCGGTCGTCGAGCCGGTCGCCGATGTTCACCGGCAGGTAGTTGTAGACCGTGCCTTCGGTGATGCGCTGCAGGCCCTCGATGCGGATGTCGCCGACCGTGAAGTCCGCGCTTTCGCTCTGGGCGAGAACGGCAGGTACGGCAAGGAGGAAGGCCGGCAGGACGGCCGCATACTTCAGTCGCATTGTTTTAGGGGAAGCTCAGCTGAACAACCGCGAAAGGTCGTTGTAGAACGCGAAACTCATGAGTACGAGCAGCAGGAGGATACCGACCTGCTGGCCAACCGCCTGCGCGCGTTCGGAGAGCGGGCTGCCCTTGACGACTTCGGCCAGCTGGTAGACCACCTGGCCGCCATCGAGCACGGGGATGGGCAGCAGATTCAGCACGAACAGGCTCACGCTCACGACCGCGAGGAAGGAAAGGAACGACAGTATGCCCTGTCGCGCGGAGAAACCGGCGTACTCCGCGATGTTGATCGGCCCGCTCAGGTTCTTGACCGAGACGTCGCCGGTGGCGACGTTCCAGATCATGCGGATCGTCAGCACCGACATGTCCCAGGTCTTTTCCACCGCGCGACCCGTGGCACTGACTGGCCCGAAACGCTCGATGGTCTTCATGGCTTCCGGCACGGCGAGCCCGGTGACCGGCTGGACACCGATGCGACCGACCATGCGATCGCCGTCGCGCTGCGCTTCGACTTCGATCGGCACGTCGAGGCGATCGCCCTTGCGCTCGATCACGAACGTGAGTGTCTTGCCGGGGCTGGGCTGCACGATCTTCACCATCGCCGGGAAATCGACAACCGCCTGGCCCGCCACGGACACGACCCGATCACCGATGCGCAGCCCCGCCTTCTCCGCGGGACTGCCCGGCACGATCTTGCCGATCTCGGTCGGGATGGTCGGGTACCAGAAATCGAAGCCGAGGCCCGACATCAGGGCGCCCGGCTCGGTCAGTGCCCGGCGGTCGCCGTCGATCACGAAGTTGACGCTGCGGCGGTTGCCCGCATCGGCGCTGCCCTGCACCTCGAGCTCGATCGGAGTGCCGTCCATCAACTGGTCGAGAATCGCGAGCACAGCGCCCTCGCGCGTGGCGACCGCCTTGCCGGCCACGCCGACGATCGCATCGCCTGACTGCAGCCCGGCCCTGGCAGCAATCGAGTCGGCCGTGACGTCGCCGATCACCGGCTTGAGTGCCGGGGTGCCGACCACCAGCAGGATCCAGTAGGCGACCGCGGCGAACAGGAAATTAGCGAAGGGGCCCGCCAGCAGCACCAGGATGCGGCGCCAGACCGGCTTGCGGTTGTATGCCTGGTTCGCAACGGCGGGATCGACCGGACCTTCCCGTTCGTCGAGGAGTTTGACGTAACCCCCTAGCGGAATTGCAGAAAGTGCATATTCGGTACCGTCGGCCCCACGCCGCGACCAAAGCACGCGGCCAAAGCCGATCGAAAAGCGCAGGACCTTGATGCCCATGCGCCGCGCCATCCAGAAATGGCCGTACTCGTGCACGGCGACCAGGATGCCAATGGCGACGAGGAACGCCAGGATGTAGGTCAGTATCGTCATGCTCCTGCCTGGACGGCTCGACCCAGCCTCGCCTGCGCGAGGTCACGGGCCCAGCGGTCTGCTTCCAGAATGTCACCTATGTCGTTCGCGGGCGTGTGACGATGCGCGCTCATCACGCCGTCGATCAACGCCGGAATGCCGAGGAAATCGAGCCGGCCCTCGAGGAACGCCGCCACTGCCACCTCGTTGGCCGCATTGAGCGCCGCCGGTGCCGTCCCGCCCGCTTCGGCGGCGGCTCGAGCCAGGACCAGCGCAGGGAACCGCCCCAGGTCCGGCGCCTCGAAATCGAGTCGTGCGGCGGCCACCAGATCCAGTGATTCTACACCGGAGCCGATCCGCTCCGGCCAACCCAGGGCATGGGCGATCGGCGTGCGCATGTCCGGGTTGCCGAGCTGCGCCAGGATCGATCCGTCCACGTACTCCACCATCGAATGCACGATGCTCTGCGGATGTACGACCACGCTGACGCGCGACGGTTCCATGCCGAACAGCACACAGGCCTCGATCAACTCGAGTCCCTTGTTCATCAAGGTGGCGGAATCGACCGAAATCTTGCGACCCATGCGCCAGCGCGGATGCGCGCACGCCTGGTCCGGAGTGACGTCCGCCATCTGCTCGCGCGAGGCACGCAGGAACGGCCCACCCGAGGCCGTGAGCAGGATGCGGCGCACGCCCTTCGGCGCCTGCCCCGTCTGCAGCGTGGACGGCATGCACTGGAAGATCGCGTTGTGCTCGCTGTCGATCGGCACCAGCACGGCGCCGCCACGGCGGGCCGCATCGACGAGCAGCGCGCCCGCCATCACCAGCGATTCCTTGTTCGCGACCAGCACGTGCTTGCCGGCACGCGCCGCCGCGAGCGTGGACGGCAGGCCGGCGGCGCCGACGATGGCCGCCATCACGACGTCCACCTCGGGACTGGCGGCAACCTGCGTTCAGCGCATCGAGTCCGCAGGCCACTTCCGTGGGGCACCGGGCTGCACGCAGTGCGCGCGCGAGCTGTGCCGCGGACTCCGGATCCTGCAGCACGGCTACGCCCGGACGAAACCGCACGCACTGCTCCAGCAGCGGCGCCCAGTTCGACGCCGCCGCCAGGGCGGCGACCACGTAACGATCGGGGTGTCGTGCCAGCACGTCGAGCGTGCTGACTGCCGATGCTGCCGGTGCTGCCGAGGACCGCGACGCGCTTCATGGGACCAGTCCCAGCGCGAGCAGCCCGAGCAGGAACGTCGGCGCGGCCGCGGTGAGGCTGTCGATGCGATCGAGGATGCCGCCGTGACCGGGCAGCAGCTTGCCACTGTCCTTCAGGCCGACATGACGCTTGAACATGCTTTCGGTCAGGTCGCCGACGACCGACACCAGCGCGACGAGCTCGCACGAGGAACAACCAGGGCCAGAACGGCTTGGCGAACAGGAACGAGCACGCGAGCGCCACCGTGGCGGCCGCCAGCATGCCGGCCGCAAAGCCTTCCCAGGTCTTGCCTGGACTGACGTGCGGCGCCAGCTTGCGCCGCCCGAACCTGCGACCGCCGAAGTACGCGCCGACGTCGGCCGCGGCGATCAGCACGATCAGGAACAGCAGCAGCAGCTGCCCGTGCGGCTGCAGCAGTGACGAGGTGCGACAGGCCGATGCCGGCCGGCACCAGCACCAGGAAACCAACGATGGCGGCCGCGAGCTGCCCACCCGCCTGGGCCCGCAGCGCCAGCCACACGAAGGCGACCAGCCACCAGAGGGCCGCGATCGCGCAGGATGTGCCTCAGCCAGCGCGGGTCGCTCGCGAGCATCTCGGCGCCCGTCAGCGCGAGCAGGATGGCAGCGGCATAGGCGAGTCGAGCCGGCACGGACTGCAGTCGCGCGAATCCCGCCCATTCGTACCCGCCGGCAAATATCGCCACGGCGATCAGCGCCACCGCCACGTCGGGCGGCAACCAGACCAGGACGACGATGACCAGGCCTGCCAGCAGCAGCGCGGTCACGATGCGCGCACGCAGGGCAGGCGTTCATCGGCTGGCCTGCGCGTCAGTCAAGCCGAATCGTCGTTGCCGGCTGGCAAAGAAACGCAGCGCGGCGTCGAGCGCGGCGTCGTCGAAGTCGGGCCACAGCGTGTCGCAGAAATAGAGTTCGGTGTAGGCGAGGTTCCACAGCAGGAAATTGCTGATGCGCTGCTCGCCACCGGTGCGGATGAACAGGTCCGGTTCGGGCGCGCCCGCCAGCTGCAGCTGGTCGGCGAACAGGGTTTCGTCGATCGCTTCAGGCTTGACGCGCCCGGCAACGGCGCTTGCCGCCAGCCGCGCGCGGCCTCGACGATGTCCCAGCGGCCGCCGTACGAAACGGCGATGAACAACGTCATCCGCCGATTGCCGGCAGTGCGTGCTTCGGCCGCGGCGATCTTCGCTCCGAGCCCCTCCCGCAGCCGCGACAGCTCGCCGATGAAACGCACGCGAATGCCGTTGCGGTGCAGTTCGTCGATTTCCTTGTCGATCGACTCGACGAACAGCTCCATGAGTCGCGTGACTTCGTCCTGCGGCCGCTGCCAGTTCTCGCTGGAGAACGCGAAGATGGTGAGCGCCTCGACGCCGCGCCGCGCGCAGCCTTCGACGGTCGCGCGCACGGCCTTGGCGCCCGCCCGGTGACCGAGGTGGCGAGGCAATGCGCGGCGCTGGGCCCAGCGCCCGTTGCCATCCATGATGACGGCGACGTGGCGTGGGAGGCCGGACGCGCCCGCTGCGGGTTGCGACACGGCTGTCAGACCTGCATCAGTTCCTTTTCTTTCTCGTGCAGCACCACGTCGACTTCGGCGACGTACTTGTCGGTGAGCTTCTGCACGTCTTCCTGGGCGCGATGGTCGTCGTCCTCGGAGACGAGCTTTTCCTTCAGCATTTCCTTCAGGTCCTGCATGACGTCGCGGCGCACGTTGCGGATCGCGACGCGCGCGTTCTCGGCTTCGTGCTTCACGACCTTGGTCAGGTCGCGGCGGCGTTCCTCGGTGAGCGCGGGCATCGGCACGCGGATCACGTTGCCGGCCGTGTTCGGCGTGATGCCGAGGTCGGACTTCATGATCGCCTTCTCGATGACCGCGACCATCTGCTTGTCGTAGGGCACGATCGTGAGCGTGCGCGCGTCCTCGACCGCGACGTTCGCGACCTGGTTCAGCGGCGACTCGGCGCCGTAGTAGTCGACCCGGATGTGGTCGACCAGGCTGGCGCTGGCGCGCCCCGTGCGCAGGCGCTTCAGCTCATGCCGGTAGGCAGCAACGCACTTGGCCATGCGTTCGGCAGCGTCTTTCTTTACTTCTTCGAGCATGGAATCTCCCGGTCGAACGGCTGGTGCCGTCTCAGTTCGTGACCAGCGTGCCCACGTCGTCGCCAGTGGCGGCACGCACGAGGGCACCCGGATCGTTCAGGTTGAAGACACGCAGCGGCAGGTGGTGATCGCGGCACAGGACGATCGACGTCTGGTCCATCACGTTGAGCCGCTGGTCGAGCACCTGGTCGTACGTCAGGCGATCGTACCGCTTTGCCGCCGGGTTCAGCATCGGGTCGGAATCGTAGATCCCGTCCACCTTGGTGGCCTTGAGCAGCAGGTCGGCCTCGATCTCGATGGCGCGCAGGCTCGCGGCGGTGTCGGTCGTGAAGAACGGGTTGCCGGTGCCGGCGGCGAAGATGATCACGCGTCCCTTCTCGAGGTGACGCACGGCGCGACGACGGATGTAGTCCTCGCACACCTGGTTGATGCGCACGGCAGACATGACGCGGGTGGCCACGCTCATGGATTCGAGCGCGTCCTGCAGGGCGAGCGAATTCATGACCGTGGCGAGCATGCCCATGTGGTCGCCGGTGACGCGGTCCATGCCGGCGCGCGCGAGACCCGCGCCGCGGAACAGGTTGCCGCCCCCCACGACCACGCCGATCTCGGTGCCCGTTGCCTGCACGCTGCGGATTTCGGTGGCGAGGCGACGGAGAAAGACCGGGTCGATGCCGTAGTCGGAGTCGCCCATCAGGGCTTCGCCCGACAGCTTGACGAGGATGCGGCGGTTGCGTGGTTGCATGTCGGCTTTCGGTTCCATCATCCCTCGCCAGCGACCCGTTTGCAGGCCGCCATTATAAGGAACCCCGCTTGCGCGGGGTTCCGGGTAGGTCTAAATCACCGGGCGGGCCCGGGACTCAGCGAGCCCCGAACCGCAGCCGCCACTTCCTCAGCGAAGTTTTCCTGCTTTTTCTCGATGCCCGCGCCGACTTCGAAGCGCACGAAACGCGCGACGCGGGCGCTGGCCTTCTTCAGGACGTCGCCGACCGCCTGCTTGTCGTCCTTGACGAATGGCTGGCCGAGCAGCGTGATCTCGGCGAGGAACTTGCGGACCTTGCCGTCGACCATCTTGGTCACGATTTCCGCCGGCTTGCCGACAGTCTTCGGGTCCTGGGCGACCTGCGCGACGAAGATTTCCTTTTCCTTCGCGACCTGGTCGGCCGGCACGTCGTCCGCGGACAGGTACAGCGGGTTGATCGCCGCGATGTGCATCGCCAGGTCTCGGCCGAGCGCGTCGTCGCCACCGTGCAGCGCAACGATCACGCCGATGCGGGTGCCGTGGCTGTACGTGGCGAGCGGAGCGTCCGACTTGACGATCTCGAAACGACGCACGCCGATGTTCTCGCCGATGCGGGCGATCAGTTCACGGCGGGTTTCCTCGACCGTCTTGCCCGAGGCGAGCTTCGTGGCGAGCAGCGCGTCGAGGTCGGCCGGATGCGCGGCGAGCGCAGCCTTGGCGACGTCGGCAGCGAAGCCCTGGAAGTCCTTCTCGCGCGCGACGAAGTCGGTCTCCGAGTTGACCTCGACGACCGCGGCCTGCTTGCCATCGGCTGCACGCTCGACGACGACCACGCCTTCGGCGGCCACGCGACCGGCCTTCTTGTCGGCCTTCGCGAGACCGGACTTGCGCATGATCTCGGCCGCGGCTTCGAGGTCGCCGTTGGTTTCGACCAGCGCCTTCTTGCACTCCATCATGCCGGCGCCCGTGCGCTCACGCAGCGCCTTCACTGCTTCTGCGGTAACGGCCATGGTCAGGCGCCTTCGGTCGGGGCCGGGGCAGCGGCTTCGACGACGGGGGCGGCGGCAGGAGCGGCCGCGGCGGCCGGCTTCGCCTTGCGGGCGGCCTCACGACGGGCCATGAATGCCTCGGCGCTCTCTTCCGGATCGGCCTCGACGAGTTCTTCGGCGCGCTGTTCGGCGGCCGCGGTGTCGTCAGCCGGCTTGCGCTTGGGACCGGCGGCGGTCTTCTTGCGGGCCGGGGCCTTGCGGGCCGGCTTCGGCGCGCCCGTGCGAGCGCGCGGCTTGCCTTCCTCGTCGAGTTCGACGAACTCGTCTTCACCGACCTGCATCTCGACGACCGTCGAACGGCCCTCGATGACGGCATCGGCGATGCCCGACGGCATAGAGCTGGATCGCGCGCATGGCGTCGTCGTTGCCCGGGATCACGTAGCTGATGCCTTCCGGCGAACAGTTCGTGTCGACCACGGCGACGACGGGAATGCCGAGCTTCTGCGCTTCGTGGATCGCGATCTTCTCGTGACCGACGTCGATCACGAACATCACGTCCGGGATGCCGTCCATGTCCTTGATGCCACCGAGGCTGCGGTCGAGCTTCTCGCGCTCGCGGCGCACCATCTGCGCTTCGCGCTTGCTGCGCTGGTCGAGCGTGCCGTTGGCCTGCATCTCGTCGATTTCGGCGAGGCGGCGGATCGACTGCTTGATCGTCTTGAAGTTGGTGAGCATGCCGCCGAGCCAGCGGTGGCTGACGTAAGGCATGCCGCAGCGGGCCGCTTCCTGGGCAATCGCTTCGCGCGCGGAACGCTTGGTGCCGACGAAGAGGACCTTGCCGCCGTCGGCGACGACGTTGCGGACGAACCCGGCAGCCTCGTTGTAGAGGGGCAGCGAGTGTTCGAGGTTGATGATGTGGATTCGGTTACGTTCGCCGAAGATGAATTGGGACATCTTCGGGTTCCAGAAGCGGGTCTGGTGTCCAAAATGAACACCCGCTTCCAGCATCTGTCGCATGGACATGCCGGTCATAGCAAACTCCTTGTAGGGTTGAACCTCCACACACCCCATGCGGCAACCCAGGAAAGTCTCACGACCTGCCGGGCACCCAGCCACACGTGACGGTGTGTGTGCGGATTTGATTGTCAAAAAAGGCCGCGCTTTATACCATCGCGGCCTCGGATTTTCAAATACTTACGCGCCTTCGCCGCCGCCGGCCGCCTGAGCAGGCGCCAGGACCCATTCCAAATGCAGTATTCCCCGACACCGGCGCCGGCCCGACCCAAGGACGCCACCGGGCACGTGCTGATCAAGGGCCCGTCGGACCAGGCCGCCATGCGGGTCGCCGGCCGCCTCGCCGCCGACGTGCTCGACATGATCGGTCCGCAGGGTCCTGCCCGGGGTCACCACCGACGAACTGAACCAGGTCTGCCACGACTACATCGTGGGACCAGTTGCAGGCGATCCCCGCCCCGCTCAACTACCGGGGCTTCCCGAAGTCGATCTGCACGTCGGTGAACCACGTGGTCTGCCACGGCATCCCGGGCGACAAGAAGCTGAAGCACGGTGACATCGTCAACGTCGACATCACCGTGATCAAGGACGGTTTCCACGGCGACACCAGCCGCATGTTCCACGTCGGCAAGCCGCTGCCGCACGCCGTGCGCCTGTGCGACCTCACCTACCAGGCGATGTGGCTCGGCATCCGCACCGTGCGGCCCGGCGCGCGGCTCGGCGACATCGGCGCGACGATCCAGAAGTTCGTCGAGGCGAACCATTGCTCGGTCGTGCGCGAATACTGCGGCCACGGCATCGGCCGCGGCTTCCACGAGGACCCGCAGGTGCTGCATTACGGCACCGCGGGCACCGGGATCGAGCTCGAAGCCGGCATGACGTTCACGATCGAACCGATGGTCAATGCTGGAAGGCGCGACGTGCGCCTGCTGCCGGATGGCTGGACGGTGATCACGCGCGATCATTCGCTGTCGGCACAATGGGAGCACACGGTCCTGGTGACACCGACTGGCTACGAGGTCCTGACGCTCGGCGCCAGCGAGCAACCCCCGGCGTGAGCACACCGCTGGCGCCGATCGATGATCTCGACACGGGCCCGAGTCCCGTTCTCGCCCTGCACCGTGGCCCTTCCTGGCCACGCTGCCCACCGCGCTGCAAGCCAGTGACGACGCCACCGCCGCGTTTCGCAAGGCACTGGCCGATGGCGACACGAGCCTCAAGGCGCGATTTGCCGAGGACGAGCCGGTGGAAGGTCTCGTGCGCGATCGCGCGCGCATGGTGGACATCGTGCTGCGCAGCGCCTGGCAGCTGCACGTGGGTGCGCATGCGAACGAAGTGAACTTGATTGCGGTCGGCGGGTACGGCCGTGGCGAGTTGCACCCGTGCTCCGACATCGACGTCCTGATCCTGCTGCCGAAAAGCGAGGTCGTCGAGGCCGAAGCCGGCATCGAGCGCTTCCTCACCTTCCTCTGGGACATCGGGCTCGAAGTGGGTCACTCAGTGCGCACGATCGACGACTGCCAGCGCGAGAGCGCGGCGGACGTCAGTGTCGCCACCACGTTCATCGAAGCGCGTCTGCTGTCCGGTCCCGATCACCTGTTCCAGTCGATGCGTCGCGCACTCGCGCAGGACAAGGTGTGGTCGTCGAAAGCGTTCTTCGAGGCGAAGGTGGCCGAACAGCAGTCGCGTCATCACCGCTACCACGACACCGGTTACAACCTCGAACCGAACGTGAAGGCCAGCCCGGGCGGGCTGCGCGACATCCAGACGATCGGCTGGGTGGCCAAGCGCCATTTTGGCGCCGAGACCCTCGATGAATTGATCGGTCACGGCTTCCTGACGGCGGCAGAGCTGCGCAAACTGCGGCAGGCGCAGGCCTTCCTGTGGAAGGTGCGCTTCGCGCTGCACACGATCACGGGCCGGCGCGAAGACCGCCTGCTGTTCGATCACCAGATCCGCATCGCCAAGCAGTTCGGCTACGAGGACGCGACCTACACGCTCGCGGTCGAGCAGTTCATGCAGCGGTACTACCGCACGGTGATGGACGTCAGCCTGCTGAACGAGATGCTGCTGCAACTGTTCCGCGAGGCGATCCTGAACGAGGGCGAGAACACGATCGTCCCGCTCAATCCTCGGTTCCAGGTCCGCAACGACTACCTCGAGGTGACGGGCGACGACACGTTCGTCCGCAACCCGTCGGCGATGCTCGAGTTGTTCCGGCTGATGCAGGAAAACTCCGACGTCCGCGGCGTGCGCGCCACCACCATCCGCCTGCTCGGCCGGCACCTGTGGCTGATCGACGAGGAGTTCCGCCAGAACCCGCGGCACCATCGCCTGTTCCTCGAACTGCTGCGGGCACCGGCTGGCGTCACCCACGAACTGCGCCGCATGAACCTGTACGGCGTGCTCGGCCGCTACATCCCTGCGTTTGGCCGCGTCGTCGGTCGCATGCAATACGACCTGTTCCACGCCTACACTGTCGACGCCCATATCCTGTTCGTGCTGCGCAACCTGCGCCGCATGGCGCTGCCCCGCTTCGAGCACGAGTTGCCGGAGATGTCGCGGTTGTTTGCCACGCTGCAGCGGCCGGAGCTCGCGTACCTCGCCGCCCTGTTTCACGACATCGCCAAGGGGCGCGGCGGCGACCACTCCGAGCTCGGTTCCGTGGATGCCGAGGCGTTCTGTCTCGAGCAGGGACTCACGCGGTACGACGCGCGCCTGGTTGCCTGGCTCGTGCGCAATCACCTGCTGTTCTCCGTGACCGCACAAAAGAAGGACATTTCCGACCCGAAGGTGATCCAGGACTTCGCCCGCACGGTGGGCGACCAGGCCCACCTCGATTACCTGTACCTGCTGACCGTCGCCGACGTGCGCGGCACCAACCCGAAGCTCTGGAACTCGTGGAAGGCCTCGTTGTTCCACGACTTCTACGAGCGTGTGCGCCGCGCCTTGCGCCGGGGGATCGAGTCACCGGTCGATCGCGTGGAACTGGTGGCGGAGACCAAGGCGAAGGCGCTCGAACTGCTGGCCAATGACAACGTGCAGCCCGATCGCGCCGCGTCGATCTGGTCACGGATGAACGACATCTATTTCCTGCGTTACACCCCGGCCGAAGTCGCGTGGCACACGAAGCTGCTCGCCGACACTGAACCGGAGGACGTCTCGCTGCTCGTGGCCGTACGCACCACCGTCGAGCGCGGCGGCAACGCAGTGCTCACCTGCGGCCCGCATCGGCAGGAGAATTTCGCCCGCACGGCTGCCCTGCTCGACCAGATGGGCCTGAACATCGTCGACGCACGCATCACGCCGCTCGACGGCGGCCTGGGGATCGACACGTACCTGGTGCTCGAGGACACCGGCTTGCCGATTGCGGACCGGCAGCGTGCGCAGCAGATCGAGCAGCAGTTGCGCCGGGTACTGCTGAGCGCCGAAGTCGACCTGCCGGTGGTGACACGCCGCGCGCCGCGCCAGGTGCGCATGTTCACCACCCCGACCCAGATCACCCTCACGGAAGATCCGCTCCAGCACCGCACGGTGCTGGAGATCATCGCGGGCGACCGGCCGGGCTTGCTGTCGGAGATCGGCAAGGTATTCCTCGCCGAACAGATCGACGTCAACACGGCGAAGATCATGACCATCGGCGAGCGCGCCGAGGACGTCTTCTACATCACTGGAGCGCAAGGCGGTCCGCTGACACAAGCGGCCTGCGACCGCTTGCGCGAGCGCATCGGGCAGGCGCTCGACCGGCGCGACCAGGCGCAGCGCCCGGCGTGACCTGAGCGCACGCTGGTACCCGCCGGTTTGAATCCCCGTCTCGACCTGTTGCAGCCCTACCCGTTCGAGCAGCTGCGCGCGCTGCTGGCGGACGCAATCCCGCCGGTGACGCTGCGCCACATCCCGCTGTCGATCGGCGAACCCAGGCACACGCCGCCGCCCTTCATCAGCGAGGCGCTCGTCAGCGCCCTGGGCGCGTCGCTCGGGAGTTACCCGGTGGCACTCGGCCTGCCGCAACTGCGCGAAGCGATCGCGCGTTGGCTCGAACGGCGGTTCGAACTGCGGTTGGAGACAGTGCGCGCAGACGACATGGTGTTGCCGGTCAACGGCACGCGCGAGGCCCTGTTCTCGTTCGTGCAGGCAGTGGTCGATCCCGCAGCCGCAGCACGGGGTTCACGTCCCGCTCGTGTTGATGCCGAATCCGTTCTACCAGATCTATGAAGGCGCAGCCCTGCTCGCCGGCGCCGAGCCCCGCTTCCTGGACTGCAGCGAAGCGAACGACTACCTGCCGGACCTCGACGCGGTCGATGCGGCGACGTGGAATCGCTGCCAGGTGCTGTTCCTGTGCACGCCCGGCAACCCCACGGGGGCCGTGATGCCGGACGCTTACTTGCAACGCGCTTTGGAGTTATCTGCTCGCCACGGCTTCGTGATCGCCTCGGACGAGTGCTACTCCGAGCTGTATTACGACGAAGCGTCGCCGCCCACGGGCCTGCTGCAGGCTGCGTTTCGCGCGGGCAATAGCGCTTTCGAACGCTGCGTCGTGTTCCACAGCTTGTCGAAGCGCTCGAGCGTGCCCGGGCTGCGCTCCGGGTTCGTGGCAGGCGACGCGAGTTTTCTCGCACGCTACCGGCTCTACCGCACCTACCACGGCTGTGCGGTACCCATTGCACACGCAACTCGCCAGCCTGCCGGCATGGAACGACGAGTCGCACGTCGTCGAAAACCGCCGCCTGTACCGGGAGAAATTCGACCGGGTCACGCCGGTCGTCGCGGCAGCCCTGCAACAGGAACTCTTGATTCCAGCAGGCGGCTTCTACCTCTGGCCGCGAGTGTCCGACGACGAAGCCTTCACCCGTGGGTTGTTCGCGCAGCAGCACGTAACCGTGCTGCCCGGGCGTTACCTGGCGCGCCAGAGCCGAGTCGGGAAATCCGGGTCGTGGGCGCATCCGCATCTCGCTGGTGGCCAGTCTCGACGATTGCGATGAAGCCGCTCGCCGCATCGCCGATTTCGCCCGAGTCTCGAACTGCTCCAGCAACTCGCGGGAGCCCTCGTGACCAATGCGGGGACCCGCTAGCGGGTCAGCCCTTCCTTGCGCATCTTGTCGGCGATGGCGGCGGCAATTTCCTGCAGGCCGGCATCGGTCGACTCGAGCTTGCGAGCGTGCGTATCCAGCGTGAAGAGCAGCGACTTGTCCCGCGTCTGGTAGAACTTCGATTCGACCCGCGCCTCGCCTTCGGCCACCGTGAACGCCGGCGCCGTCGCGAACTCGCCATAGATGACCGGAACACCATAGACACCGTAGTACCCGGTCGCGAATCCCGCATCCGTGGCCTTGTACGACGCGTTGCCGCGCGTGTCGCGGCTGCCGCCTTCCTGGCCCTCGATGGCACGGGAGACCAGGCTGGTCGCCAGCACGGCATCCGCCTGCACGGCAGTGATCGCTTGCTCGATGCTCTCGAGGGTCAATGGGGTCTTTTCCTTGACGGCATCGCAGCTGCGGAAGACCTGCACCGCTTCGCTCTTCAGTCGCGACGCCATGAAGAATTCGAATGCGCAACGCTGATTGACGTTCGGGCTGACGCCGACGACCAGCACTCGCGTGAATGCCTGCTTGCGCGGCGCACCGTCTTCCCAGGTGCCCTTGACGGTCGTCTTCGCCTGGGCCGGCCCGGATAACCAAGAGGTTGCGATCAGGCCGAGCAGTATCGCGAGGGTCACGCTTCGGACAGGCCGGCCGAAAAAGGTCCTGGTAAGCACCGCATGCTCCTGGTTGGTGACGAACGAGAGACGACGTCCGAGCTCATGCCGGCATCGTCAGCGTCGCAGTCTACCGGGACCGACGCGGGAACGGGTGAGATCAGCGCCTCACGCGATGCGTGGCTCCCCACATGCACGATGGCTCTCAGGGAATTCCGAAACTGCGTCTTGAAGCGGTCGATCTCCTCCAGCACGGACGGGTCGACAGTTCGTGGATCGATGCGGGCGAAAACTCGCGCCAGCACGTCCCGCTCGCGCTCGTCCACTGCGCCGTCCTGCAACGCGAGTCGCTGGAGCATCTGCAGCTCGTCGCGATCGATGAGGCCGTCGTTGGCAAACACGTGCAGGAACGAGTACTGCATGATCGCGTTCCAGCTGCTTCCGTCAGTCGTCATGTCGCCGCTCTCCGTCAGGCACTTCCGCCGCGTAGAGGACAAGCCCCGTCGCACGGACTCAAAACCCTGAAGTCTGGACGTCATCGATGACGGTTCCGTGACGGCTCTGATGACATCACGTTCACTCGAGTGCAATCCCACCGACGCATGCGACCGTCAGACTGCGACGCAGCAGGCCGGCGTCCGTGCCGTGCCACAGCAGGAGGTATCCGATGGCAGTCCCTGCCGCGACCGGTTCGTGGCACCGCTTCGACAACGCGGAGCACTCTCTGTGCCTGCGCATCAATCGCAGCTCCCGGCATGCGCCGGTCCGGCATTTCTTCGCCGTCATCAGCCGGCTCGGCGACGGCGTCTTCTGGTACCTGCTGCTGCTGGCCTTCGCGCTCAGCGGACCTCGAGGCGGCGACATCGCCGCCCAGATGGCGCTGGCCGGAATCGTCGGCACTGCCCTCTACCGGCAACTCAAGCACCGCCTGGTGCGGGAACGACCCTTCATCTCCCACGCCAGCATCTGCCTGGGCGCTGCTCCCCTCGACCGGTACAGCTTCCCCTCCGGTCACACGCTGCATGCCGTCTGCTTCACGGTCATTGCCACTGCGCATGTGCCCGAACTGGCATTGATCCTCGTCCCGTTCACGCTGCTGATCGCGGCATCGCGCGTGGTGCTCGGCCTGCACTACCCCACCGACGTGCTGGCCGGGGCACTGCTCGGCGCCGGACTTGCGCGCGGCGTGTTGCTGGCCTGGCCGCTCTGAGAGCGGCGCGACAGCGGAAAAGGCCCGCGACTGGAATGTCGCGGGCCTCGAAGGAGCGGTTGCCTGATCAGGGCCGGGCCTTGTCCACCTGGTAGATGGTCAAGGTACGGCTGACCTCGTTGCCGAGGATCACCAGCGGCTTGCCGTTCGGGCTGTCTTCCTCGGACACGAACGTCACGCCCTCGGTCCCGCGGTCGCCGCCAGCCACGAGCGAACGCGTGTTCGCGTACGCCGCGAACTCCGGCGCGGCCGGGTTACTCACGTCGTATGCCATCACGCCGCCGATTCGCTCGAGGCCGATGAACGCATAGGTGCGACCCCCGACCTTGCCGACCGCCACACCCTCAGGTTCCGGTCCCTTGTTGTCACTGCGGTTGTCGGGCGCATTGTCGTCATGGGTCGCGTTGAAAAGCGCGGCGTAGCCATTGGCCGGGTCTGCCAGGTAACGCTCGAACTGGTCGCCGCTGTCCCAGACCGGTTGCCCTGCCGCCGTCCAGATCGAGAACGACCGAGCGCCGAACACTTCGATGCGGTCAAAGTCGCCGTCGCCGTCGGTGTCACCGGATGCATTGGTCACCGTCAACCGGGCCAATGCTGCATTCGTCTTGAGCTCGGCCGCGTTGGGGAACACGGTCGGATCAAACCGTAAGAACCGGCACCCGGCCCTGACCTCCTCGCTGAAGCCCGGAAAGTCGTCGCTGGAGCGCGAATCGCCTTCGTTCGCCGTGACCAGGTACTGCTGGCCGCGGACGCTGAAGCTCGCGATCGCGTCCGGCTGATATAGCCCGAAGACCGGCCAGTTCGCGATGTTGATCGCGGCGGTATTATTGGGGCCGTCACGATCGCTCGGCGTCGAAGGCGTTGCCGGGCAACGAGTGATCCTTCAGGCCAAGCGGCACGATTTCCTGCACCGTTGCCGTCGGCACGTCGACGATCGCCACGGCATTCGCCTCCTGCAGCGTCACCCAGGCCGTGCGCCCCTTGACGGTGATGTATTCCGGCTCGAGGTCCTGCGCTGCCGAGGCGTTGGGGGCGAAGACCCGAATTCCCCGGGCATTCAGTTCGGCCCGGGAGAAGCCCTGAAAGTCGGCCGTGCGCACCGTTGCGTTCGTAACGCCACTGCTGCAGGTCGATGATGCTGACGGACCCCTCCGGGTTGAAGGAACCCGGCAGGTAATCGACCGGTTCGCCTTCGTTCGCCACCAGCACGCGCTCGCCGTCGCCGTCGAAGGTGAGCATGTCGGGCAGTGCGCCGACCTCGACGCTGCCGACGACCTGCAGGGTCGCTGCATCGACGAACACGACGCGCCCTGGACTCGTCTTCGGACTCGCTTCGACCGCGACCGCGACGAGGCCGTCATGCGTGGCGACACTGTTCAGGCCTGCACCGTAGGCGTTCATGGAAACCTTGTCGAACAGGATCGGAGCGGCAGGATCGGTGAGATCGAGCACGACCAGGTCGTTGTCCGTCGAGTTGATGGCGAATGCACGTTTCGTCCGCGCGTCATAGGCGACGATCTCGGCGCCCGTCGCGCCGATCGAAGCCGTGCCGATGCTCGAAAGATGGGTCAGCGAAATGTTCCACTGCGGTGGCCCATTGCGGGCGTCGGCGGCATGGGAGACGAGCAGTGCTGCGATGGCAGCGGCGAGCGTCATTTTTCATGGTTCGGACCTTGGTGTTCTGGTTGCCGGAAGCGCCGAACCTTGACCAACCAATGTGACGGCGGCGTTACGGGAAATGACAAACCAGGGGCGCCGCGCGGCCATCACGCAGACAGCGGCGTCACGTGCGACTGCCTCGAGTCGCACGGCCCGGCGAGCGCAGCTGACGAACTGCCGGGTGCATGCTTCCCACGAGAAACGCAGCGCGTGGTTGCGGCAGGCGACCGGGTCGAGATTCCAGAGCAGCGAGCGCCGCCGCGCGCAGGTCTGCATCGAGGACGCCGGTGACGCCGTGCTCCACGACGTCGACTGGCCCGGTCACGGGGTACGCAGCGACCGGCACACCGCACGCCATGGCCTCGAGCAGCACGAGTCCGAACGTATCGGTGCGGCTCGGGAAGACGAAAACGTCGGCGGCGGCCACGTGCTGCGCCAGTTCCTGGCCGTGCTTGTAGCCGACGAACTTCACGGCGGGAAACTGCGCCTCCAACGACGCGCGTGCGGGACCGTCGCCGACCACGAGCTTGGTGCCCGGCAGTTCCAGCCGCAGGAAGTCCTCGATCCCCTTCTCCACCGCAACGCGACCCAGGTACAGCCAGACCGGTCGCGGCAACGACAGGAAGTCCTTCGGTCGCGGCCGGAACAGTTCGCTGTCGACGCCCCGGCTCCAGCGCGCCACATTGGTGAATGCCGTTGGCCTCCAGGCGTTGCTGCATGGACGGCGTCGCGACGAGCGTCCGCGTGGCGGCGCCGTGGAACCAGCGCATGAACGCGTAACTGACCGACAGTGGCACCGGCGCTCGCGCCCTGAGGTATTCGGGAAACTGCGTGTGGTAGGCGGTGGTGAATTCATGCCCGTGCCGCAGGCACCAGCGACGCGCCGCGAGCCCGAGCGGACCTTCCGTGGAGATGTGGACGGCCGCCGGTTCGAGTTCGTCCAGGCGGCGCGCGACCGCCCTCCCGGCGAACAGGGACAACCGGATTTCAGGATACGTCGGGCACGGGAGGGTGCGAAATTCGCCAGGCGAGATCACGTGCACGTCGATGCCGTCGGCACGCATGCAGTCGATGGTCGTCACCAGCGTGCGCACCACGCCGTTGGTCTGCGGCAGCCAGGCGTCGGTGACGATCGCCACCTTCATGCTGTTGCAGGAACTTGCAGCCACCGGCGGGTGGTCATTGCATCGACGACGTATCTCAGGCCTCGTTGGCGCGAGGATGAGGTCCGGCTCGTGAATCGTCGATGACGGTTGCGAGAACTGTTTGGTGATGAGACTGCCCTCACCCCAACCCTCTCCCGCGCATGCGGGAGAGGGAGCCGGAGTCAGCGGCGGATGCGCTGCCTGCGTCCGCTTCATCAGCGTGACGTGCGTGCCCTCGCGCGCGATCTTCGGCGCGCGACTGTTGGTCCTGCACTGCACGTAACTGCCGTCCGACTGCATGATCCAGGCATTGCGCAGGTCGGTCAGTTGCACCTGCAGCACTTCCCAGAGCCGTTCCCTCAGGTGCCGGTTCTCGACCGGTGCCACGGCTTCGACCCGACGGGACAGGTTGCGATCCATCCAGTCCGCGGAACCGAGCAGGAAGTCGCCTTCGAGCGGATCTTCGCTGCCGTTCGCAAAATGGAACACCCGGCCGTGCTCGAGGAACCGGCCGACGATGGAACGAACCCGGAGGTTCTCGGTCAGGCCGGCGATCCCGGGCCGCAGGCAGCAGAACCCGCGCACGATCAGGTCGATCGGCACGCCGGCGTTCGATGCATCGCAGAGCGCCTCGCAGATCGGGCCATCCTCGAGCTGGTTCACCTTGACGATGATCCGTGCCGGCCGGCCGGCACGGGCGTTGGCCGCCTCGCGCGCAATCAGGTCGACGAAGCGGGTCCGCATGTTGAGCGGCGCGACCAGCAGCTTCTCGAACCGGGGCGAGCGGGAATAACCCGTCAGGTGATGGAACAGGCGGACGACGTCGCGGGTCAGCACGGGATCGCAGGTAAAGAGCCCGAAGTCCGTGTACATCCGCGCGGTCTTCACGTGGTAATTGCCCGTGCCGATGTGGGCATAGCTGCGCAACCCGTCGCCTTCCTTGCGCACGACGAGCGCGAGCTTGGTGTGGGTCTTGAGTCCGCGCACCCCGTAGATCACGTGGTCGCCGGCTTTCTGCAACTCGGCGGCCCAGTGCAGGTTGCGCTCCTCGTCGAAGCGGGCCTGCAGCTCGACCAGGCACGCCACCTGCTTGCCGTTCTCCGCCGCCTTGATCAACGAGCGGACGAACGGCGTGTCGTCGCCGAGCCGGTAGACCGTCATCTTGATCGTGGTCGTGTTCGGGTCGTCGGCCGCGTCGCGGATGAAGCGCTCGACCGAGGCGTCGAAGCTCTCGTACGGGTGGTGCACCAGCACGTCACCCGCGCGGATCGCCGAGAAGATGTCGGTATCGGCATCGATGCCGAGCGGCGGCTGCGGCGTCCAGTGCGGATCGCGCAATTCGGCGATCGGCAGGGACGCAATCTCGAACAAGCCGGAGTAGTCGAGCATGTCCGGCAGCTCGTAGATGTCGCTGTCGCGCAGCTCGAAGCGTGCGGCCAGGCCGTCGCGGATCTCGCTGCTGGCGCCGGCGCCGAACTCGAGCCGCACGATGGGCTGGAAGCGGCGCTGGCGCACCTGCTCTTCGACCAGCTCCTTGATGCTGTTGTCGCTGTCCTCTTCGATGGCGATGTCGGCATTGCGCGAGACCCGGAACAGCGTCGTGGCCTCGATCTCGATCCCGGGGAACAGGCTGGCGGCATTGACCCGCACCAGTTCCTGCAGCGAGATGAAGCAACGCTGGCCGGACTCGACGCCGGCACGCACCGGCAGCCATTGCGGCAACTGGGACGGCACCTTGACCCGCACCAGGATGCGATCGCCGGT
The DNA here is from genome assembly GCA_963743995.1 of uncultured Gammaproteobacteria bacterium. Lineage (GTDB taxonomy): Bacteria > Pseudomonadota > Gammaproteobacteria > Steroidobacterales > Steroidobacteraceae > RPQJ01. The sequence goes on from CAVUSC010000009.1 coordinate 61,708, forward strand.
CTCGGGCTCCTTGAGCACGAAGCCCCAGGACGTCGACAGGTTCGACATGAACGGGAACGGATGCGACGGATTGAGGCTGAGCGGCGTGAGCGCAGGTGAAACGTGGCGCTCGAAATACTCGGTCGCCTCGCGCTGCTGGGCCGGGGTGAGCGCGTCCCAGGTGGCGAGCCGCACGCCGTGGCGAACCAGGCGGTGACGCAGTTCTTCGAAGCATTCCGCACGGCGCAGCAGCAGCGGATACAGTGCCTCGCGCAGGCGATGGATGTGGGCATTGAATTCTTCGACGACGGCGACGTTGCCGCTCGCATACGCGCGCGTGCGCATGGCGCCGACGCGCTTCATGAAGAACTCGTCGAGGTTCGAGGTGAAGATCGCCAGGAACTTGAGTCGCTCGAGCAACGGCACGCGTTCGTCGACGGCTTCCGCCAGGACCCGGCGGTTGAACTCGAGCCAGCTGAGGTCCCGGTCGAACCAGGCTTCCTTCAGCATCCTCGCGCGCAGCTTCGCGTCCATGTCGACGACAATCTCCCGGCGCCCATGCCGGCCGGTGAATCGGGCGGTGACCAGGCGATTAGGATATAGAATCCGTCACTGTCATTACCGAATTGTTGCAGTTTGACGGCTTCTTTACCCTTTCATGACGGAACGCCCATGACGCTCCAGGCTGCCCATGCCCAGCTCGCCGCCCAGATCGGCCTGGCCTTCGAGGAACGGTCGACGCTGACACCCGCGAACGCCCCGCCCGACGTCGTCGAGGCCGTGCGCCAGGCGATCGACCTGCTCGATGCCGGCGCCGTGCGCGTGGCCGAGAAGATCGATGGCCGCTGGCAGGTCAACGAGTGGCTCAAGAAGGCCGTGCTGCTGTCGTTCCGCCTGTTCGACAACGTTGCGGTCGATGCCGGGTACACGCGGTTCTACGACAAGGTGCCGCTCAAGTATTCGCAGCACGATGCCGAGCGCTTCCGCGCCGACGGCGTGCGGGTCGTGCCGCCGGCCGTGGTTCGTCGCGGCGCGCACATCGCCCGCAACGTCGTGCTGATGCCGAGCTACGTCAACATCGGCGCCCACGTTGGCGAAGGCACGATGGTCGATACCTGGGCCACGGTGGGGTCGTGCGCCCAGATCGGCCGCCACGTGCACCTCTCGGGTGGTGTCGGCATCGGCGGCGTGCTCGAGCCGCTGCAGGCCAGCCCGACGATCATCGAGGACCATTGCTTCATCGGCGCGCGGTCGGAGGTGGTCGAAGGCGTCATCGTCGAGGAAGGTGCGGTGCTGTCGATGGGTGTCTACGTGGGCCAGAGCACGCGCATCTACGACCGGGAGCGCGACGAAGTGAGCTATGGCCGCATTCCCGCCGGTGCCGTGGTGGTGCCGGGCACGCTGCCGGCGGCCAACGGCAAGTACGGGCTCGCCTGCGCCGTGATCGTCAAGCGTGTCGACGCGCAGACCCGCGCCAAGGTCGGCATCAACGAGCTGCTGCGCAGCATCGATTGAGTCCGGAGGTGCGATGATCGACGTGGCGGTTCAGGCGGCGTCGGCACCCCTGCGCCGGTCCTGCCCCATCATGTAGAGCACCTGCTCGGCGATGTTGGTCGCGTGATCGCCGATTCGCTCGAGCCCCTTCAGCGCGAAGATCGTGTCGATCGTCGGCCGCAGGAAGCGGTGGTCCTGCAGGACGTACGACATCACGAGGCGCAGCGCGGCGGCGAACTCGGCATCGAGTTCCGCGTCGCGCTCGAGCACGCTGCGGGCGAGCTCCAGGTCCATTTCGTCGGCCGCCCGCACGGCGCTGCGCAGCATCGAGCCGGACAGCGCGGCCATGTGTCGCAATTGTCGCCCCACGGCCAGCACCGGGTCACCGTCGTTGGCCTTGTCCAGCGACAGCGCGAACCGGGCGATCTTCTTGGCCTCGTCCCCGGCCCGCTCCAGTTCGCGCCCGATGCGCACGATGGCCCGGGCGAGCCGCAGGTCATTCGCGACGGGTTGCTGCAGGGCGATGAAGGTCAGGCTGTCGCGGTCGAGTTGCTTCTCGTACTCGTCCACGCGGCTCTCGCGCGCCAGCACCGCCTGCGCCAGCGTCGGATCGCGCTCGAGCAGCGACCTGACCGCTCCGGCCACCTGCTCGATGACCAGCGCGCCCATCTCGAGCGCGTGCAGTCGCAGTCCGGCCACCGACTGATCGACGGTGCTCGACGTGTGCGGCTCTGTCGGATCCGAAGCCTGCATGACCGCGGTCGCCATCGCCCGGCTCAGCCGTAACGGCCGGTGATGTAGTCTTCGGTCGCCTTCTTCGACGGGTTGGTGAAGATCTTCGACGTCGCGTCGACTTCGACCAGTTCGCCCAGGTACATGAACGCCGTGAAGTCCGACACGCGCGCCGCCTGCTGCATGTTGTGCGTGACGATCAGGATCGTGACGCGACTGCGCAGCTCGGTGATCAGTTCCTCGATCTTCGCCGTCGCGATCGGGTCGAGCGCCGAGGTCGGCTCGTCGAACAGCAGGATTTCCGGCTCCGTGGCGAGCGCGCGCGCGATGCACAGGCGCTGCATCTGGCCGCCCGACAGCGCGAGCGCCGAATCGTTGAGGCGGTCCTTGACCTCGTCCCAGATCGCCGCGCCGCGCAGCGCCTTCTCGACGCGCTCGGCGAGTTCCGTGCGGTTGCTGAAGCCGCGCAGGCGCAGGCCATAGGCCACGTTCTCGAACACGGTCTTCGGGAACGGGTTCGGCTTCTGGAACACCATGCCGATCCGCATGCGGACCTCGATCGGGTCGACGTCCTTGCCGACGAGGTTCACGTTCTCCGGGTGCAGCATGATGCTGCCCGCATAGCGGGTGTCCGCCTGCAGGTCGTGCATGCGGTTGAAGCAGCGCAGGAACGTGCTCTTGCCGCAGCCCGACGGGCCGATCAGCGCCGTGACCTGGTTCTCCGGGATCACCAGGTTGATGTTCTTCAGCGCCTGGTTCGTGCCGTACCAGAAGTCGAGCTTCTCGGCGATGGCCTTGGCCGGATTCGCGCGCGCGACCTTGCGCTCTTCCATGACGATGGAGAGCGCCGGCGTTGCCGCCTTTTCGGCGACATTCGTGTTCATGTGGGGGCCACTCACCAGTTGATCTTCTTGCGGAAGCGGTAGCGGATCCAGATGGCGACGGCGTTCATCGCCAGCGTCATGCCGAGCAGGATGGCCGCAGCGGCGGCAGCGTTCTGCTGGAAGGCCTGGTCCGGACGCGACACCCAGTTGAAGATCTGGATCGGCATCGCCGTGAACTCGCTCTTGAGCCACTCGAAATTGACGAACGGGAACTCGCCGGTGATCGGCGAGTCCGGCAGGAACGCGATGAAGCTCAGCGCGCCGATCGTGATGATGGGAGCCGTTTCGCCGATCGCGCGCGACAGGCCGAGGATCAGGCCGGTCAGGACGCCGCCGGTCGAATACGGCAGCACGTGATCCTTGGTCACTTCCCAGCGCGTCGCGCCGAGCCCGTACGCGGCCTCGCGGATGGCCTTGGGAACCGCACGCAAGGCCTCGCGCGTGCCGACGATGATGATCGGCAGGATCAGCAACGCCAGCGTGAGGCCGGCCGAGAGCACGCTCTGGCCGAAGCCGAACTTGTAGACGAACAGGCCGAGCGCCAGCAGGCCGTAGACGATGGACGGCACGCCGGCCAGGTTGGTCACGTTGATCTCGATGACGCCGGTGAACCAGTTCTTCGGCGCGTACTCCTCGAGGTAGATCGCGGCGGCGACGCCGACGGGCAGCGCCACGAGCGCCGTCACCAGCATGATCATCGACGTGCCGACCCAGGCCGACAGGATGCCGGCGCGCTCGGCCTTGCGCGACGGGAACTGGGTGAGGAAATCCCAGCCGAACCGCGCGGCGCCGTCGCGCACCAGGTCGACGAAACAGCAGCGCGAGCAGGCCCAGGCAGCTCATCAGGATGAGCAGGCCCAGCGACGACGAACACCTTGTCGAGGTTCTTGCGCCACGACGAGGCCGGCGCGCAGTTCTTCGATGGTCATCACGGCGGCCATCTCAGTACGCCTCCCGGAACCTGCGGGTCAGGAAGAAGCCGATGACGTTGAACACCAGCGTCATCAGCATCAGCACCAGTCCCGCGGCGAAGATGCTCTGGTAACCGATGCTGTCGTGCGGCAGGTCGCCGAGGCTCACCTGCACGATGTAGGCCGTGATCGTCGCCGCCGGCTCGGTCGGGTTGAACGTCAGCGTCGGCTGCATGCCGGCCGCGATGGCGACCACCATCGTCTCGCCGATCGCACGCGAGATGCCGAGGATGTAGGCGGCCGCGATGCCCGAGAACGCGCCCGGCACGACGACGCGCAGCGCGGTCTGCAGCTTGGTGGCGCCCATCGCGTAGGAACCTTCGCGCATGTAGCGCGGCACGGCGCGCATCGCGTCTTCACTGACCGAGGCGACGTACGGCACGATCATGAGCCCGATGACGAGGCCCGCGCTCAGCATGTTGAAGCCCGGCAGCTCGGGCATGAATTTCTGCAGGAACGGCGTCACCATCAGCAGCGCGAAGTAGCCGTAGACGACGGTCGGCACGGCGCCGAGCAGTTCCAGGATCGGCTTGACCGTCTCGCGCGTGCGGTGCGTCGCAAATTCGGAGAGGTAGATGGCGATGATGGTGCCGAGCGGGATGGCCACCAGCAGCGCGACGAACGTCACCGTCAGCGTGCCCGAGACCAGCGGCATGATGCCGTAATGGGCGTCGTCGAACAGCGGCGTCCACTGCGTGTCGGTCAGGAAGTCCCTGATCGAGACGTGCTCGAAGAACGCCGACGACTCGTAGACCAGGATGAATACGATCGCGAGCGTCGTGAAGACCGCGACCAGCGCGCACGCCAGCAGGAGCAGTTCGATGACGCGGTCGCGGTTCTTGCGATAGCGCAGCGAAGAGAAAGCCCCCTTCCCCATCGCCGTCGAGCGGATTGCCGTCGTTGCCGACATGAGCCCTTCCCCAATCCGGCGCCTGCGCAGGCGCCTCTGAGTCAGAATCGAACGGGCCGGGACCCTGCGATCCCGGCCCGGCCCCGCATGGGGTCGCCGGTTAAAGTTTACCTTCCAGCGCCTGCAGCTGTTCGATGGTGATGCCGACCCGGGGATGACCGCCGAACACCGTGCCGAGCTTGCCGGCCTGGAAGTGCTTCCAGGCCAGGTCGTAGGCCGACTTCGGCAGCGGCAGGTAGCCGACTTCGCCCACCAGGTCGCCATTCGTCAGCATGAACTGCACGAACTCGCGCACTTCCGGACGCTTGGCCGACGATTCGCGCACGTAGACGAACAGCGGACGCGACAGCGGGTTGTAGGTGCCGTTGGTCACGTTCTCGAGGCTCGGGCCGACCGGGCCCTTGCCGTTGTCGATCGCCACCGCCGTCAGCTTGTCCTTGTGCGCGGCGTAGTACGCGTAGCCGAAGTAGCCGAGCGCGTTCTTGTTGTTCTCGACGCCCTGCACCAGGGTGTTGTCGTCTTCGCTGGCGGTGAAGTCGCCGCGGCTGGCCTTCGCCTTGCCGTTCACGGCCTCGGTGAAGTAGTCGAACGTGCCCGAGTCGGCGCCCGGCCCGAACAGCATCAGCTTTTCCTTCGGGAACTTCGGGTTGACCTGGTTCCAGGTGGTGATGCGACCCTGCGCGGCCGGTTCCCACATCTTCCTGCAGCTCGGCCACCGTCATCGACTTCGCCCAGGTGTTGGCGGGGTTGACCACGACCGTCAGCGCGTCGAACGCCACCGGCACTTCCATGTACTTGATGCCGGCCTTGCGGCACGCTTCCATTTCCTCGACCGAGATCGGCCGCGATGCGTTCGCCATGTCGGTCTCGCCGCGGCAGAACTTCTTGAAGCCGCCGCCGGTGCCCGAGACGCCGACCGTCACGCGGACCTTGCCGCGCTTCTGGATCTGGAATTCCTCGGCGTACGCCTCGGAAATCGGGAACACGGTGCTGGAACCGTCGATCTTGATCGCGGCCTGCGCGTGGGCCCGCCCGGGGGCGCCCACGGCCAGGAGGCCGAGCGCGAGGGCCGGGAGGGTGATCTGCTGCCAGGAAAGCTTCATGAAAGGCATCCTCTGCTGTGGGTCGGCCAGGGGCGGGTGCCCCTGTGGATGCCGCGCAGTCTGCCGTCCCACTGTGACAGCCTTGTGACAAAGTCGGCGTTGTCGCAAGTGCTTGATCCGACGAGCGCTCTATGGCTTTAATGCCGCGACCCGGCCCGGTCCCGCACCGATTCCACGAGCGTACCCAGCACGATGTCCCCGACCCTCGCCCTGACCGACAGACCTGCTGCGCCGGCCGTCCGTGAGCCCCGAGGACCACGGCTGCATCGACGTGATCTGCGCCCGGCTCGAGCCGCTCGGGTTCAGCATCGAGCGGCTGCGTTTCGGTCCGGTCGAGAATCTCTGGGCACGGCGCGGCAATGCGAGCCCGGTGCTCTGCTTTGCCGGTCACACCGACGTCGTGCCGACCGGCCCGCGCGAGGACTGGCGCACCGATCCGTTCGAGCCCGTCATCGTCGACGGCGTGCTGTATGCGCGCGGCGCCGCCGACATGAAGAGCGGCCTCGCCGCGATGGTGACGGCCACCGAGCGGTTCGTCGCCAGCCATCCCGATCATGCCGGCTCGCTCGCCTTCCTGTTCACGAGCGACGAGGAAGGCCCGTCGGTCGACGGCACGCGCAAGGTGATGGAGGTGCTCGAAGCACGCCACGAAAAGATCGACTGGTGCGTCGTCGGCGAGCCGACCAGCGGCGACGTGCTCGGCGACACCATCAAGGTCGGGCGTCGCGGCTCGCTCTCCGGTCGCCTGACGGTGCACGGCGTGCAGGGCCACATCGCCTATCCGCACCTCGCCGACAACCCGGTGCACGGTTTCGCGCCGGCGCTCGCGGAACTGGTCGCCACGCACTGGGACGCAGGCAACGAGTTCTTCCAGCCGACGACGTTCCAGGTGTCGAACATCGCGGCCGGCACCGGCGCACCGAACGTGGTGCCCGGCGAATTGAAGGCACGCTTCAACCTGCGCTTCTCGACGGAGCAGACGGTCGAGCGATTGCAGCAGCGCGTGCTCGAGGTGCTCGACCGTCATCGCGTGAAGTATTCGCTCGAATGGTTCGTGTCCGGCCTGCCCTTCCTGACGCGCCCCGGCACGCTGACCGCAGTCGTGGAGCGAGGCCGTGCGCGAGACGATGGGACGCAGCCCGCAGCTCTCGACGACCGGCGGCACCTCCGATGGGCGCTTCATCGCGCCGACCGGCGCGCAGGTGGTGGAACTCGGCGTGATCAACGCGACGATCCACAAGGTGAACGAGTGCGTGCGGGTCGAGGACATCGACACGCTGAGCCTTGCCTACGAGCGGATCATGGAGTTGCTGCTGACCTGACTCCCTCTCCGGCCTCTGCCCCATCTCACACTTCAGCGAGAGAGTGTTGGGGCGTTCGATCCGGGACCTCTCCCAGAGCTTGGAAAGGCAGACACGCGCTCGGGGAAAGGCACGGAATCGACCGCTTGCGGCACGGCGCCTGAGCGGCTCGTCGGGCGGAAGCGAATGCCGGCAATAGCGTCCATCGGTTCACGCCCGACGACCCGCACGGCGCACGTAGTCGGTTGGGTTCCGAGGCGCTCAGCATCAGGTGTGGGTGCGCGCTGCGAGTGGCCAGCAAGAAGGTGACGCGGAGATTGGTCTGGCTCGGACCGCGGTGACGTTGCGTGCGCCGTGCGACCTTTTCCGCCTTCGCGGAAAAGGTGCTCAGGCGCGGCGTGTCAGGCGTTCGATCCGGCATGTCCTGGCGCGCGCGTGTCTGCCTTTCCAAGCGCGACAGGACATGCCGGATTGGACGCCAGGACCCTCACCCGGCCTGCGGCCGACCTCTCCCGCTGAAACGGCAGCGGTGACGACTCAGCGCTTGCGCCAGTTCGCGAACAGGCCGAGCAAAGCGAGCCCGAGCAGGTTCAGCAGCACCCAGAACGGCATGCTGAACCCGAGGAAGCGCCAGGTGACCTTGGCGCACTCGCCCGAGCCGCTCAGCACCTTGCCCAGCACTTCGTGCAGCGGCAGCACGTCCATCATGTAGTCGAGGCTCGCGCCGCATTCCGCGACCGCGCCCGGCGGCGCATTGATGATGAAGATGTGCCGCGCCGCGATGCCGACGCCGGCCAGGGCGGCCAGCACGATCAGCGCGCCGTAGACGCGTCGCATCGCGACGCTGGCCGGGTTGTGGAGCCACGCGAGCAGGAACATCACGCCCGTCGCGATGACCGCAACGCGCTGCAGGACGCAGAGCGGGCACGGCTCTTCGTGCAGGCCGTACTGGACGTACAGCGCGTAGGCCATGAGGCCGGCACACCACAGGAACCCCGCGAGGTTGAGCGTGCGGGTCTGCAGCCACCAGGGCTGCCGGGAATCGAAAGTCAGGTTCAAACGCGTGCTCCGCGTCCCGAGATGAGGCCGAAGTCTACCCTTGACCACCCTGCTTCGTCGCGCGCGCCGCGAGGATCTGCCTCTCGACGTCCTCGATCGACAGGTGGCGGATGTCCTTGCCGAGCACCATGTAGACCACGTATTCGCAGATGTTCTTGGCGTGGTCGCCGACGCGCTCGAGCGCGCGCGCGAGGCTCAGGACGTCCAGCGTGCGCCGGATCGCGCGCGGGTCTTCCATCATGAACGTGATGCACTGGCGCTGGATGGCCTCGTACTCTTCGTCGATCACGCGATCGCGGCGAGCCACGTCGAGCGCCGCCTCGGTGTCGAGACGGGCGAAGGCATCGAGCGCGCCGTGCACCATGTCGGCCACGAGTTCGCCGATGTGCTTGAGCTCGCGGTAGCGATCGGCCGTGCGGTCCGAGTTCGACAGCCGCGCCGCGGCATGACCGAGCTTCTCGGTTTCGTCGCCGATGCGCTCGAGGTCGGTGATGGTCTTGATGACCGCGACGATCAGGCGCAGGTCCGAGGCGGTGGGCGCGCGCGTGGCGAGGACGCGGCTGCAGTCCTCGTCGATCGCGACTTCCATCGCGTTGACCTTGTGGTCCTGCCGGGCCACTTCCTCGCCGAGGCGGCTGTCGCCGCCCACGATGGCCTTGACGCCGTTCTGCAGCTGCTGCTCGACGAGGCCGCCCATCTGCAGCACGCCGGTGCGGATGCCTTCGAGCTCCGCGTTGTAGCGGCTGTGGATGTGGTGCGAAAGGTCCGAGGTGTCCATCACGGTGATTCATCTCCCGAAGCTGCCGTCTTGTACAGGACGGCCCGGACTGAGACAAGTTCAACCGGGCCGAAAAAAAAGGCCCTCCCCGCGCCCTCGCCGGGGATCCTGGCGAGGGGGGCCCTTGCGGGCCCGGGGGAGGGCCGTCTGCGGGCCGGGGTCAGAACTTGTAGTTCAGGTCCAGCTGCAGCCGGTCGTAGTCGAGCTCGACGCCCACGTCCTTGTTCAGCGTGTTCAGGAAGTACGTGGCATTGATGGTGAAGTTCCTCACCGGCGCATAGCCGCCCTTGAGCACCCAGCCTTCCGAGTCGGTGCTGCCGTCGCCGAAGTCGGAGTCGATCCACTGGCCGAACAGCGCGTCCTTGTCGAGCGCCTGGTAGAACAGCCCCGCCTCCCAGGTCTTGGCGTTGCTGGCCTTGCCGACCATCGCGCCGACCGCGTAGGCGGTGTCGTACTCGACGTCGTCCGCCATGTTCTGGGCGTAGTTGGCCCAGAACGTCACCGGCAGGTTGACCACGGTGACGCCCATCTGCGCGCCGAGCTCGACGATGTCGTAGCCGTAGGTCAGCAGGTTGGTCGTGCTGGCTCCGATGCGGTACGTCGTGTTGCCGTTCGCGTTGTTGGCGTAGAGCGGCGAGTTGCTCTGGCAGGCGCCGCACTCGTAGTAGTTCGCCGCGAGCACGGTCTCGCCGCCGAGCAGCGGGAACTTCATGCCGGCCTGCAGGCCGAAGATGTTGGCGTCGGAGTTCTCGCCGTTCGGGTCCGCGTTGTACTGCTCGCTGAGCCACCAGCCGTAGGCGGTGCCGAAGAACATGCCGCGGTCGAACTTGACGGCGCCGCCTTCCGGGTTGAAGTCGCCGTCGTAGAACAGGCTCTGGCCGGGCTGAAGACCGGGTTGACCTGCTTGCCGAGCAGCAGGTTGCCGCCCTCCATGAACTTCCAGTCGACGTAGGCCATGTCGAGGCCGATCGACTTGCGCGTGCCGGTGCTGCCCAGCGTCTGGTTGGACGAGCGCGGATCGTCGCCGCCCGTCGCGAACAGCAGCGTGCCCTTGACGTTGTCGGTCACCTTGAAATCGAAGCCGAGCCGGGCACGGATGCGATGGCGGTAGCGGTCGGCCGCGTCGACCGCCTCGCCGTCGACGACGCGCTCCGTCCAGATGTTCTCGTGAGCGGTAGCGGAGGTCGCCGCGGCCCTTGATCTTCGTCGCCCAGTCGGCGCCCTTCACCTTCGAGATCTCGTTGGACGCGACCGCGCCTTCTTCGCGCAGTTCCTTGGTCTGGGACTTCAGGTAGTCCATCTCCGCCTCGCGGCGGTCGGCCAGCGCCTGCAGCTCCGAGTTCTGCGTCTTGAGCTCGGCGTTGGCCGTCTCGAGCCGGTTGAGCCGCTCGGCCAGCGCCTGCATCTGGGCCTGGATGGACTGCACATCGGCCTTGGTGGCCGCGCCTTTGGTCTGCGCGGACGCGTCCGCGGCGCTGAGCGTCAGCGCGGCGGCGACAGCCGTCGCAAGCACGGTCGATTTCACGATTGATCCCCTTTCGGTGGTTTGCCTGTCAGTTTCGGCTGCGCCGGGCGCGGTGCTCGAGAGCATCCACCCGGCGTTTCCTTGGCGACTTTTTACGCCGGGTATGTGACAGGCAGGTTGCAGCACAGTGACATCCGTACTGCACGGCGCAGTCGGCAGGATCAACGTAGCTGGGCAGCTCCGGCATGCGGACTTGCCGCAGCTGGACCCGCGCAGGCGGAAAGTGACAGGTGAACGTGCTGCCCTTGCCCTCTTCGCTCTTGATCTCGAGCTGCGCACCGTGCCGCTGCAGGGCGTGCTTCACGATCGCGAGCCCGAGCCCGGAGCCGCCGAGCTTGCGCGAGCGGCCCGCGTCGACCCGATAGAAGCGTTCGGTCAGGCGCGGGATGTGCGCGGCCGGAATGCCGATGCCCGTGTCGCTGACCGCGACGTGACTGCCCGCCGCGTCGGTCCAGTAGCGGACCGCAACGGTGCCTGCGGCCGGCGTGTACTTGACCGCGTTGGTGATCAGGTTCTGGAAGATCGAATGCAGCTCGGACTCGGCGCCGAGCAGCAGCGCGTCCGATTCGAGGTGCAGGTCGAACCGGGCCGGATGATCGCGGCGCGCCAGCACTTCCTTGCGCATCAACGAGAGCATCCCGGCCACGTCGACGGGCTCCATCTCCGCATCGCTGCTGCCTGCCTCGAGGCGCGACAGCTCCAGCAGGTCGGAGACGATGCTGTGCATGCGCTCGGACTGGCGCTGCATCTCGCGCACCGGCTCGCGCCAGCCCTCGTCGAGGACCGGATCTTCGGCGAGCGTGTCGAGGTAGCCACGGACCACGGTCAGCGGCGAGCGCAGCTCGTGCGACGCGTTGGCGACGAAGTCCCGGCGCATGCTTTCGAGCCGCGCCTCGGCGGTGACGTCGCGAACGATCAGCAGCTGCAGGTCGCGCGTGCTGGTGGTGACCAGGTTGAAGGCGAACCAGCGGTCGCCGAGGCTCGGCATGTGGATGCGCGGTCCCGGCCCCCGGCCGCCGGCGGTGACGTAGTCGACGAACTCGGGCTGCCGGATCAGGTTGTCGATGCGGATGCCGTAGTCGAGCTTGCGGCGCAGGTCGAGCCAGCTGCGCCGCCGTCGGATTGAACCAGAGGATCTCGCGCGTGGGCCCGAGCAGGATCGCGCCGTCCGGCATCGCCGACGTCATGCGCCGCAGTTCGCGCAGCAGCGTGAGCGCGCGGCGCTTGTGGAACCGCTTGCGCTGGTAGAGGCGGTTGGCGTTGGCGACGACGTCGCCCCACAGGCCGCCCATGTTCGGCGGCTTCAGGATGCTGCGCAGGCGCAGCCAGTGCTCGAAGCGGATGAGGTTGCGCGCCTGCCAGGCGACGACGGCCGCGAGGTACAGCGACGCGCACAACCCGGGCCGGCCGGTGATCCAGCCGACGACCAGGGCCACCAGCAGGCCGCTGCCGATACCGAGGAGATGCTGCCAGGCGGGTCGGGTCAAGCGCTGCGATCCTCGGTTCGTCGAGCGACCGGCTTATTCGGGACGGGTCGAGAAACGATACCCGGAACCGCGCACCGTCTGCACCAGCGAGTCGCACGCGAACGGCTCCAGCGCCTTGCGCAGCCGGCGGATGTGCACGTCCACCGTGCGTTCCTCCACGTAGACGTTGCCGCCCCAGACGCGATCGAGCAACTGGCTGCGCGCGTACACGCGCTCCGGGTGCTCCATGAAGAACTGCAGCAGGCGGTACTCGGTCGGACCGAGCGACACGGTCTGCTCGCCGACGATGACGCGGTGACTGACCGGGTCGAGCTTGAGCGCGCCCGCCTCGATGGCCTCGCCCGCGGCGCTCGGCGACGACCGGCGCAGCACCGCCTGGATCCGCGCCAGCAGTTCGCGCGGGCTGAAGGGCTTGGTGACGTAATCGTCCGCGCCGCCTTCGAGGCCCGCGACCTTGTCCTGCTCTTCGGCGCGCGCCGTCAGCAGGATCACCGGCAGGTCCTGGGTTTCCTTGTTGCGCTTGATCGAGCGCGTGAGTTCGAGACCGCTCTGGTCGGGCAGCATCCAGTCGACGAGCAGCAGGTCGGGACGCGAATCCGCGATGCGCGCGCGTGCCTCGCTGCAGTCTTCCGCTTCGCTGACCGCGAATCCGGCGCGACGCAAGCCGAACGCGATCATGTCGCGGATCGGCTTTTCGTCTTCGACGATCAGGATCTGCTTGCCCGTCATGACTGGTCCGGTGGTGACTCGTAACATTGCACGCGCATTACAAGCGTCAATTATGACATTCCCGTGACGGCCGGTCGTGCAGGCCACGCCACGTCGTCACGAATGTAGACCGGCAACGCGTCAGCGGCCGCGACGCCTTCACCCCGCTGCAACATCCGTGCGCCGAGGCGTGCGATGGCGTCGGCGCGTGGATACAGCCCGGCGTGGTAGCGCAGGCCGGCCGACTCGAGCCGGGCCAGCAGCGCCGGATAGGGGGCAATGCCGTTACCCGCAAAGTGCAGCACTCCGGGTGCGGGCTGCACGCGCTCCGCGGGTCCGACCGCTTCCGCGCTCAGTACGACCGGCACCTCCGGGTCGCCGGGTCGAACCGATAGCAGCCCCAGTAGACCTCGTTCATGCGCGCGTCGTTGCAGACCAGGACGCCCTCGCCTCGGCGAAGTCGCCGGAAGGCCTGGAAGGACAGGAAGGCCAGGAAGTGGCGAGGAAGGCGACGGCGGCGAGGCTCGACACCGGCGCAACGCGCAGGCCCGCGCCAAACGCCAGGCCCTGGATGACGCCTGCCGCGATCCGCAGGCCGGTGAAGCCGCCCGGGCCGCGACCGAACGCGAGCCCGTCGAGGTCCCTGAGCTTGCAGCCCGCCTCCGCCAGCAAGCCGTCGATCATCGGCAGGATCAGGTCGGCATGCCCGCGCTCGGTGACGGTGAACCGCTGGCGCACCTCGCCATCGGACCACAGCAGCGCCGCCGAGCACGCCTCGGTCGACGTGTCGATCGCAAGCACGCGCAGCCGGGTCATCCGAGTTTCTCGCGCAGGAAGGCCTGCACGTCCTCGAGCGCGCGCGTGCGGCGCATCGGCGGCAGGCTGGTGATGAACTGGCGCCCATAGCCCTTGGTCACCAGGCGAGTATCGCAGAGCATCACGACGCCACAGTCGGTTTCGTCGCGAATCAGCCGGCCGACGCCCTGCTTCAGCGCGATCACCGCCTGCGGCACCTGCTCGTCGAAGAACGGATTGCCGCCCTGCTCGCGGATCGCCGCGAGCCGCGCCTTGAGCAGCGGATCGTCCGGCGCCGCAAACGGCAGCTTGTCGATGATGACGACGCTGAGCGCCTCGCCCTTGACGTCGATGCCCTCCCAGAAACTGCCGGTGCCGAGCAGCACGGCGTTGCCGGCTTCGCGGAACGCGCGCAACAGGTGGTCGCGCGAGGCGCCGCCCTGGATCAGCACCGGGAACGGCGGCTTCTCGCCCCACAGGCGGTAGAGTTCTTCGGCGCCTTCGCGCAGTCCGCGATGACTCGTGAACAGGATGAATGCGCGGCCACCGCTCGCTTCGAGCACCGGCAGCGCCGCGTTGATCACGTTGCGCGAATGGTCCGGCGCGCCCGGTTCGCCCAGCCCTTTCGGCAGGTACATCAGCGCCTGGTTGGCGAAATCGAACGGGCTCTCGAAGCGCACGGTCGTCGCACGCTTCAGCCCGCTGCGACGCTTGAAGTGCGAGAAGTCGTCGCCGACGGCGAGCGTCGCCGACGTGAGGATCCAGGCGCACGGCTGCGTCTCCATCAGGGCGGAGAGCTGGCTCGCCACGTCGACGGGCGCGAAATGCGCGCTGACGTTGCGCGCGCTCGTTTCGGCCCAGCGCACGCCGCCCGGCGCTTCTGCCGCCGTCAATGAGCGCAGCCGGTCGGCGCTCTCCTCGAGCCGCTCCTGCAGGCGCTTGAAGCCGGCCTGGCCGTCGGCGCCGAGCGGCGCGATCGCGTCGGCCAGTTCCTTCGTGCGCGCGCCCAGCCCGTTCAGCGCTTCGAGCAGGCGGTCCGGCCACTGCGTGTGCTCGAGCCGCGCATCCTGGCCGCCGGTGATCGCCAGCACGGCGGCGATCTGCGCATCGAGTCCGTTCAGTGCGCCGTCGACGTTGCCGGCCATCTGCTGCGCCAGCAGCAGCTCGCCCGCGACGTCCTTCGACAGGTTGGCGAGCTGGCGCGTGCTGACGCTGTAGCCGAGGAACTGCGCGGCGACGTCCGGCAACTGGTGCGCCTCGTCGATCACGATCGCGTCGGCGCCGGGCAGCAGGTCGCCGAAGCCCTCCTCCTTCAGCACGAGGTCGGCCATCAGCAGGTAATGATTGACGACGACGATGTCGGCCGCCTGCGCCTCGCGCCGGGCCGCGAGCACGAAGCACTCCTCGAACTTCGGGCAGTCCGCACCGAGGCAGTTCTCGCGCGTCGAGGTCACCCACGGCCAGACCGGGATCCTGTTCACCGATGCCCGGCAGTTCGGCGATGTCGCCGCGCTTCGTCGTGTACGACCACGCGCGCACCTTGGGCAACGCGGTCGCGACTTCCTTGCGCAGACCCGCGCGCATAGGCCTGCTGCTCGGCCATGTCGAGCCGGTGCCGGCACAGGTAATTCGCGCGTCCCTTGAGCAGCGCGATGCGCACGGGGCGGCCGATCGCGGCACAGATCGTCGGCAGGTCGCGATGGAACAACTGGTCCTGCAGCGCGCGCGTGCCGGTGGAGACGATGACCTTGCGACCGGACAACAGGGCGGGCACCAGGTAGGCGAAGGTCTTGCCGGTGCCGGTGCCGGCTTCGACCACCAGTTGCGTGCGCTCCTGCAGCGCGGCGGCCACGTGCTCCGCCATCTCGATCTGCTGCGGCCGCGAGGAATATCCCGGCAGCGTGCGGGCCAGCGGGCCGGCGGGACCCAGGATTTCTGCGAGCGGCAGTGACATGCGGGTCAGGAGAACGTCGCGCGGAAGCGCAGCAGCGCGGTCGACGCCGGGCCGAGGGGCTTGCTGAGCACCCAGCGGACGTGCGTGTAGTCGTTCTCGAGCGGCTTGCGCTGCGCCTTCTTGCCGCCGCCTGCTGCACGGGCCAGCGCTTCCGGCGTCGCGAACGTCTTGCCGCCGTCGATCGAGAACTGCACCTCGGCGGCGGGACCGGTGGCCGAGCCGCGCAGGTAGCGCACGCCGAACGGCAGGCGCTTGGTGACGACGACGGTGTCCACGGCCTGCTTGCCCGGATTGCGCACACGCACCGTGTAGTGAATTTCATCGCCGGCGTTGAGCCGCTCGGCCGGGATCCAGCGACGGACTTCCCGCCCGCCCGGGCCCTCGGACACCTCGAGCTTCTGCATTTCGATCGGTCGTTGCCAGCGGACCGGACCCGGTGGCCGCGGCGACGCTGACGCCTGTCGGCAGGTCCTGTGCGAGCGCCCGGCCCGGGCGAACCCATGACCCAGGGACCAACAGCGCAGCAGCCACGACAAGCGCGCGCACGGGCCACTGTCGCGCGACGACACTGCGTGGCAACCGTGGATGCGGGCGGGGTCTGCAGGCTGGCCATCGGGGGCGGACTCTGCGGGACCGGCGGATTCGAGGCAAGTGAGCATACCGGGCGCGGATGCCGCGAAATGCCCCGGTGGCACCGGCAATCCGGCTCGCCTGCGCGCCGTCCCACCCGGGTTGGGCATTTCTACCGATTTGACAGTTGTTGTCATCTGGACTATTGTGCAATGCAGCAATGCTGCAATGCAGCAGTTCTAGGACAACCCAAGGAGACCTCCATGAACGTCAATGTGCAGGAATACGTCGCCGAGGGCGGTGAACTGCTCGTCGGCCAGGTTCGCAAGTTCCGCGAGAACTCCGTTGAATCCGTGCGCGAAGCCGTCACCGGCTCCGCCGAAACCCTGAAGGCCCTGAAGAGCCCGGTCCGCATGATCGCCCGCTCTGGCGTCAAGCTGACCACGGTCTCGCAGACGACCGTGCAGAACCTGATCGAACTGCAGTCGGACGTCGTGACGTCCGCGCTGAACGACGTGGCCGCTGCGCCTCGAGCGCGCGACCCGCGCGGAAAACATCATCGAATTCGTGCGCGAGCAGATCGAGCTCACGCCGGCCACGCGCGCGCGCGTCGTCGAAGACGCGACCCGCGCGGTGACGATCTTCAAGACGGCTGGCCGCGACTTCCGCAACGTCGCCAAGCATGCCTACGTCAGCATCGTCGAGAAGGCCGAGAAGGAAGCCGAGGCGCCGAAGGCTGCCGTGCGTCGCAAGACCGCCGCCGCCAAGCGCGCTGCTGCGCAAGACCGTCAAGCGCGCCCGCAAGGCGCGCCTGATTTCGGACGAACGCCGGGCCCGCACCGCCTCAGTAAAACCAAGACGCGGGCCCTGGCGACAGGTCTCCCCCTGATTGCGCCCTCCCCGGAGGGCGCTTTTTTTTGGTGCGTACATTCCGGCAGCGCACCGGTCCTGTCGCAACGCAGCGCAGCAGGGGGCCGGGCAGCTATAATTCGGGGACTGTGGCAGAAGGTCCTTTAATGACTACGAATACATCCCTGCGCGATTGGGTCGAGCAGACCGCGAAACTGACGCAACCCGACCGCATCCACTGGTGCAACGGCTCGGACATCGAGCGCGACGAACTGGTCCAGCTGATGCTCGGCACCGGCGACCTGATCGAACTCAACCAGGCGACGTTTCCCAACTGCTACCTGCACCGCTCGAATCCGTCGGATGTCGCGCGCGTCGAGCACCTCACCTTCATCTGCACGCCGCAGAAGGAAGACGCGGGCCCGAACAACAACTGGATGGATCCCGCCGCAGGTCACAAGACCATCGACGCGCTGTTCGCCGGCTGCATGAAGGGCCGCACGATGTACGTCGTGCCCTACTGCATGGGCCCGATCAACTCGCCCTACTCGCGCTGCGGCGTCGAGATCACCGACAGCCCGTACGTCGTGCTCAACATGCGCATCATGACCCGCATGGGCGCGCCGGCGCTGCACCGCATCGAGAAGGACGGCACCTTCGTCAAGGGCCTGCACTCGGTCGGCGACCTCGATCCCGACAAGCGCTTCATCATGCATTTCCCCGAGGAACTCTCGATCAAGAGCATCGGCTCGGGCTACGGCGGCAATGCGCTGCTCGGCAAGAAGTGCCATGCGCTGCGCATCGCGAGCTTCCAGGCGCGCACCGAAGGCTGGCTCGCCGAGCACATGCTGATCGTCGGCATGGAGAATCCGCGCGGCGAAGTGCACTACGTCGCTCGGCGCGTTCCCGTCGGCCTGCGGCAAGACCAACCTCGGCATGCTGATCCCGCCGGACACGATGCCGGGCTGGAAGGTCTGGACGATCGGCGAGGACATCGCCTGGCTGCACGTCGGCAGCGATGGCCGCCTGCGCGCGATCAACCCGGAGGCCGGTTTCTTCGGCGTGGTGCCGGGCACCAGCCCGAAGACCAACCGCAACGCCTACGAGATGATCCATCACGACACGATCTTCACCAACGTGGCGCTGACGGCCGACAACGAGCCGTGGTGGGAAGGCCGCACGTCGGGCACGCCGGTCATCGACTGGCAGGGCAAGCCGTACGACAAGGCGACGGCGAAGACGCCGGCCGCGCACCCGAATTCACGCTTCACCGTCTCGGCGAAGCAGAACCCGGCGTACTCGCACCTGATGGAGCACCCGGAAGGCGTGCCGATCTCGGCGATCCTGTTCGGCGGCCGCCGCCGCGAAGTGGCCCCGCTGGTGTACGAAGCCCGCGACTGGGCGCACGGCGTGATGGTCGGCGCCGGCATGGCCTCGGAGACGACCGCCGCGGCCGTGGGCCAGGTGGGCGTCGTGCGCCGCGACTCGATGGCGATGAAGCCGTTCTGCGGCTACAACTTCGCCGACTACTGGTCGCACTGGCTGAGCTTCGAGGGCACGCGCCAGGCAGCTGCCGAAGATCTACCACGTCAACTGGTTCCGCCAGGACAAGGACGGCAAGTTCCTGTGGCCAGGCTTCGGCGACAACCTGCGCGTGCTGTCCTGGATCGTCGATCGGTGCGAAGGCCGCGCGCAGGCGAAGGAGACGCCGATCGGCTTCCTGCCGCGCCCCGAGGACATCGACCTCAAGGGCCTCAAGCTGAGCGACGACGCCCTGCAGCAGCTGATGAGCATCGACTGCGGCCGCCTGGCACGCCGAGATCGACGACATCGGCCAGTACCTCGACAGCTACGGCACGCGGATGCCGCAGCAGCTCCGGGACAAGCACCGGCAGGTGAAGACGGCGCTCGGCTGACGCGCAGGCTGGCAGCGGAAGGTCAGGTAGGGACGGAAGTGAGCTTCTCACTCCCTTCCTAGCCTTCCTACCGACCCTCCTCCCCTAGTCCTCGAGCGCAAAGCGGATGACGTCCGCCGCATTCGGGTCCGGCAGCTTGCCGAGCCCGATGCAGCCCTCGCCGTGCAGCACGACGGAATCCCGCCGCACGAACGATTCCTTGCCGTCCGCATTCAGCACGAACGTGCCGTTCGTGCTCTGGTCCACCAGCAGGAAGCGGCCGCGCACCAGTTCGATCTTGGCGTGCAGGCGCGAAATCAGCGTGCCCTTCTGCACGACGCTGTTCTCCTCGGCCCGACCCATCGTGATTTCATTGCGGGCATCGTCGAGCAGGATCTCGCGGTCGCGATGCCGCACGCGGACTCGCCGCGCGCCGTGCATGCCGCCCATCGCGATCGACGGCAGCATGCTGGTCGCGTCCTCCTGCTGCCAGAGCACCTCGTAGAGCTCCATCTCCTCGTTGATGCCACGGAGCGAGGTGACGTCCACGCGGCGTGAAACCGCGCGCCACTCGGGCGAGCAGCGGCGGACCGTCGTCGGCCGAGAGAATGATCTGCCCGGCCTTGGCCTGGCTGGTCATGCGGTTGGCGGTGTGCACCGACGCGCCGAAGATGTCCTTGTTCTCGAGCACGACCGGTCCGAAGTGACAGCCGATGCGGATCGCGACGTGCTGGCCCTGCACCAGCAGTTCGGGCCGGGCGCCGATGTCCTGCTGCATCTCGCCGCCGGCGTTCACGGCGTCGTCCACGGTCGGGAAGATCGCGAGGATCTCGTCGCCGATGGTCTTGATGACCGTGCCGCGGTTGCGCCCGGTTGCCTCGCGCATGATCTCGACGCAGAGCTGGATCAGCTCGCGCGCGCGCTGGTCGCCGAGCAACTCGTACAGGCGAGTGCTGCCAACGACATCGGCGAAGAGGACGGCGACTTCCGTCTCGGTACTGGTCACGCTCGGCAGAACCCCTGGGCGCCCGTGGCGGGCAGATTGACCCGAATCGACTTTACATTATAGCCAGTGTGTCCCGTCGCACCGTGGCGGCATGTACGGGCCGCAGGCACCGGCAGGACCGCTAGGCCGCCGTCGCGGAACATCCGCAGCGAGTCCCGCAGGACGTCGGCGCCGGCACCGGGCAGGATCGCGTGCTCCGTGAGGTAGCGGCGCCAGGCACGGGCATTCGGCAGCCCCGCGAAGAGCCCCTGGACATGGCGCAGCATCAACGGCAGCCGATGACCCGACTCGAGCATGCGTTCGACGTAGTCGGCGTAGCGCTCCACCACCTCCTCGCGCGCTGGCGGCACGAAGCCGGGGCCGAGGAACTGCGCGTCGAGTTCCGCGAGCAGGTACGGCTCGTGATAGATCTGCCGGCCCAGCATCACGCCGTCGAACTTCGGCAACCACTCGCCGACCTCGCGCGCGGTCTTGAGGCCGCCGTTCAGGATCACCGTGAGTTCCGGGTGCTCGCGCTTGAGTCGCTCCGGCACGTCGTAGCGCAGCGGCGGGATCTCGCGGTTCTCCTTGGGCGTGAGCCCCTGCAGGATGGCATTGCGCGCGTGCACGACGAAGACGTCGACGCCGGCCTTCTGCACGGCCAGCACGAACCACTCGAAGAAGCCGTAGTCCTCGAGTTCGTCGATGCCGATCCGGCATTTCACGGTGACCGGGATGCTCACGGCCTCGCGCATGGCGATCATGCACTCGGCCACGATCTCCGGCTCGGCCATCAGGCACGCGCCGAACCGGCCGCTCTGCACGCGATCGCTCGGGCAGCCGACATTGAGGTTGATCTCGTAGTAGCCGTACTGCTCGCCGAGCTTCGCGGCATGCGCGAGCAGCTTCGGGTCGGAACCGCCGAGCTGCAGCGCGACGGGATGCTCGAGGTGGTCGAACCCCAGCAGGCGCTCGAGGTGGCCGTGAACCAGCGCGTGCGCCGTCACCATTTCCGTGTACAGCAGCGAGCGCGGACTCAGCAGCCGCAGCAGGTAGCGGCAGTGCCGATCGGTGTAGTCCATCATCGGCGCCACGTTCAGTCGCCGGTCCAGGATCCTGGACGTCATCGCGCCGTCTCCACGACCAGCCAGTCCACCACCGCGTCGAACGCTTCGCGTTCGTCGGCGCCCGCCTGCAGGGCGGCCTCGAAGATCCTGCAGCTGCCGATGCGCGCTGGTGCCGCGCTCCAGGATCTCGCGCAGCCCCTCGATCTCCGGCAGGCAACCGAGTTCGAGTCGCGTCCTCGCGCAGCAGCGCGATGATTTCCTCCACCAGCTCCGCGAACGGCACGATGCGCTGGCGGCCGAGGTCGAGCAGGCCCGCGTCGTACGAATACCGCATCGCGCGCCAGCGGTTCTCGCCGATCAGCAGTTGCGGGTACGGGCGCCACTGCTGGTTGTCGCGCCGCAGCCGATAGAGCTTGCGCATCAGGCACAGGTTGAGCGCCGCGAGCCGCACCGAGTCCTCGAGCGACGTGCACGAGTCCATCACGCGCGTCTCGAGCGTGGGATAGCGCGCGCTCGGCCGCAGGTCCCACCAGATGCGCGAGGTGTCGGCGAGGATGCCGGTCTCGATCAGCGTGTCGGTGTGGCGCCGGTACTCGTTCCAGCTCGCAAACTGCTCGGGCAGCCCGGTGCGCGGAATGCCGTTGAAGATCATCAGGCGGAACGACATCAGGCCCGTGCGCTCCCCTTCCCAGAACGGCGAGCTGCACGAAAGCGCCAGCAGGTGCGGCAGGAAGTACCGCGCCTGGTTCATCAGGTCGATGCGCAGTTCGTCGTCGTCGATGCCGACGTGCACGTGCAGGCCGCAGATCATCATGCGCCGCGCCACGCCCTGCATTTCCTCGAGCAGCGCGACGTAGCGCTCCTTGTCGGTGCGCTTCTGCGTCGACGACAGCGAGAACGGATGGCTCGCCGCGGCGATCGGCGCGAGCCCGAACCGGGCCGACTCCTCGACCACCGCCCGGCGCAGGTCGAGCAACGACGTGCGCGCCTCGCCGATCGTGCGACACACCGGCGTGGCCACTTCGATCTGCGAGCGCAGGAACTCCGGAAACGCGCGACCCTCGGTGCGATCGTGCAGGGCCGCGAACAACTCGGGCGGCGGATCGTTCGCGACCGCGCGCGTGTCGCACGTCGACCAGCAGGTATTCCTCCTCGACGCCGATCGTGAACGGCGGCGCGTGGTCAGGCATGCGGCGCAACCTTGGCGAGCAGCCGCAGGGACTGCGGATCGGCCAGGATCCCGCCGACGATGCGGGCCAGCAGGCGCACCCACCGCTCGATGCCCGCGGGCGAACTCAGCAGGTCCTGCCGCACTTCGATGCAGACGTGCGGCAGGCCGTGCGGCCCTGGCGTGGTGGTCGATCGTGTAATTGGCGGGATGCTTGCCGCTGTAGGGCTCGTTGTCGCCGACGACCAGGCCCGGCTGCAGCCGCAGGCCCTCGAGCAGGCGCCGCGCGTTGGCCTCGTCGTGGTCCCACAGCACGCCGGCGTGCCACGGCCGGGCCTGGCCGGCCAGCGTCGGCGAGAAGCTGTGCACGGCGACGAGCAGGGGCACGGTGCCGCCGCGGCGGAATCCGCCCAGCATCGCCTCGATGCACTCGTGGTACGGGTCGAAAAAGGACGCGAGGCGCAGGCGGCGGTCGTACTCGGTCAGGTGCTGGTTGCCGGGGATGGTCCAGCCGTCGCTTTCCTTGCGGAAGGCCTCCTCGTCGTCCGGAGAACGGTTGCAGTCGACGACCAGCCGCGAGTAGCCCGCCAGTACGGCCGGGGCGTCCAGCGCGTGGGCGAGGCCCCGGGCGAGTTCGCCCGCCCCGATGTCCCAGGCGATGTGCTGCCAGCTGGGCAGTTCGGGCACGCCGAGACGGTCCAGGGCCTGCGGGAACGCCCGGCTGGCGTGGTCACAGACGATCAGGGCCGGCGCCCGCCCGTGCTCCTGCAGCACCACGAACGGCGCGGGGTCGTTCCGGCCGAGCAGGGGCACGGTGGCAGGCGACTTGGGCGGCGTGGCGTCCATGGGGCGCGAAGTTTACACGGAGGCCGTTTGACCAGAATTGTCACGCCCCGGGACGACGTCGGCGTCGCCGGCCCGGCGGGCTCGCCCGGGGCCAAGAGGTGACGCGCGTCACGACAGGTTCATTCATATGCGGTCATAACATTCCGCTGCGCCCGTCTGCCCGGGCAGAGGACCGTCTGTTTCCATGGCCTTGCACCCGCTACTGAAGCAGCAGTTCGACGACTCCCGCGAGGACGGCGGGCAGCTCGACTTGCGCAAGCTGCTGCACGCCATCAGCGAGGCGTACGCGGAGTGGGACGAGGAACGCAAGGGCGTCGTGCGTTCGATGCGGCTGCTGGCGGACGAGACCAGCGCATTCACCCGCGAAGTGCGCGAGAGCGCCGCCGCCCAGTTGCAGGTCATCCTCGACCACGTCAAGGACGCGATCATCACCGTCGACGAGACGGGCCGGATCGAAACGCTGAACACCACCGGCGAGCGGGTCTTCGGCTACGGCGAACAGGACGTCCGCGGCAAGAAGCTCGACCTGCTGATTCCGTCGCTGGCGCGGCCGTCCCCGCATCGTCGAGACGCTCGAGGAACTGGCGACCACCGTCGAGAACACCCACGACGACCTCAAGCCGCGCGAGACCAAGGGCCGGCACCGCAACGGCAACCTGTTCGACGCCGAGATCGGCGTGAGCAAGGTGCGGCTCGACCGCCGCGAGCTCTTCGTCGTCTGCATGCGCGAGACCACCGAACGCAAGGTGGCCGAGGCGGCGATCCGCGAAAGCGAGGCGCGCTACCGCACGCTGGTCGAGAACGCGCCCGAAGCCATCGTCGTCCTCGACATGGACACCGGCCAGTTCGTCGAATGCAACGAGAACGCCGTGCGCTTCTTCAAGATGACGCGCGACGAACTGCTCGGCGTCGGGCCCGAGAAGATCAGCCCGCCGTTCCAGCAGGACGGCTCGCCGTCGTTCGGCGTCGCACGCGGGCATCTCGATCGTGCGCTCGCCGGCGACGCACCCGGCTTCGAATGGCTGCACCGCGATGCGCTCGGGCACGACATCCCCTGCGAGGTCCGCCTGGTGCGCCTGCCCTCCTCGGGCCGGCGCCTGATCCGCGGCAGCATCACCGACATCACCGAGCGCAAGCGCAGCGAACTGCTGGCCGCGGGCGACCGGCGCGTGTTCGAACGCATCACGAGCAACGTGGACCTGACCGCGACGCTCGAGGCGATCACGGAGACGGCCGAGAAGGTCACGCCGGACGCGTTCTGCACGGTGTCGATCTACGACGCGGAGTCCAACACGCTGCAGCACGTGGCGGGCATGCGCCTGCCGCAGAACTACCTCGATGCCAAGCGGCGCGTCGAGATCGGCCCGCGCAACGGCTCCTGCGCCGCCGCGATCTTCCTGCACCGCCAGGTGATCGTCGCGGAAATCACGCGCGACGCGCTCTGGGAACACCTGCGCGCGCCGGCCGTCGAGGCTGGACTGCGCGCCTGCTGGTCCACGCCGGTGCGCGCATCGGACGGCCACATGCTCGGCACGGTCGCGCTGTATTTCAGGCAGCCGCGCAGCCCGCTGCGCCGCGACTTCGAACTCATGAGCCGGCTGACGGCGCTCGCCGCCATCGCCATCGAGCGCAAGCGGTCCGAGGAAGCCCTGCGCCACAGCGAAGCGCAGTACCGCAGCCTGTTCGAGAACGTCATCGAAGGCGTGTACCGCTCCACCGTGAAGGGCCGCTTCGAGGCGGTGAACCCCGCGCTGGCGCACATGCTCGGCTACGACGCGGTCGACGACCTGCTGGCGGTCGCCGACATGTCCACCGTGTACATGAACCCGAACGAACGCGATCACGTGCTCACCGTCCTGCACCGCGACGGCGTCGTCCGCGAGGCGGAATGCCAGCTGCGGCGACGCGACGGCACGCAGATCACCGTGCTGATCAACGCCCGCGTCATCCGCGGCGAGACGGCCGAGATCACCGGCTACGAAGGCACGATCACGGACATCACCGTGCGCAAGCGCGCGGAACTGCAGCTGTACGAGGAAAAGGAAAAGGCGCAGGTCACGCTGCAGTCGATCGGCGACGCGGTCATCACGACCGACGCCGACGGCCGCGTCGAGTACCTGAACCCGGTCGCCGAGGAACTCACCGGCTGGGATTCGCAGGAGGCGCTCGGCCGCCCGATCGCCGACGTGTTCCAGGTCATCTCCGAAGACCACGCGCCAGCCGATCGACAGCCCGATCACGCGCTGCCTGCGCGAGGGCCGCATGGTCGAGATGATCGAGCCGTCGCTGCTGGTGAACCGTCGCGGGCAGGAAATCTCGATGCAGGACTCGGCGGCGCCGATCCGCGACCGGGCCGGCCGCCTGATCGGCGTCGTCATGGTGTTCCACGACGTGAGCCAGGAGCGCCGGTTGCAGCGCGCGCTTTCGTACCAGGCGACGCACGACGCCCTGACCGGCCTGATCAATCGCCGCGAGTTCGAGCATCGCCTCAACGAGACCCTGCAGGCGTCGCGCGCCGAGCCGGACATTCGCCACGTCGTGCTCTACCTCGACCTCGACCAGTTCAAGGTGGTCAACGACACCTGCGGCCACCAGGCCGGCGACCGGCTGCTGAAGCAGATCACGAGCGTGCTGCAGACCCGCATCCGCACGTCCGACACGCTCGCCCGGCTCGGCGGCGACGAGTTCGGCGTGCTGCTGCTCGACTGCAACCTCGACATGGCGCAGCGCATCGCCGAGGACCTGCGCCAGGCGATCCGCGACTTCCGCTTCGTCTGGCAGGACCGCATCATGAACGTCGGCGTCTCGATCGGCCTGGCCGAGATGAACGGCGATACCGACACGCTGTCGACGATCATGAGTGCCGCCGACGTCGCCTGCTACACGGCGAAGGATTCGGGCCGCAATCGCGTGCACACGTACAACCAGGGGCACGCTCCCGAGCGCCTGCGCGAAATGCAGTGGGTGTCCCGCATCAACCGCGCGTGCGAGGAGGACCGCCTGGTGCTGTACTGCCAGCCGATCGTGGCCATCCGCGCCGGCGCCGAGCCGTTCCGGCAGTTCGAGCTGCTGCTGCGCATGCGCGACGAGAACGGCCAGCTGGTGCAGCCCGCCGAGTTCATCCCGGCCGCGGAGCGATTCAACCTGATGCCGTCGCTCGACCGCTGGGTCGTGCGGCAGGCCTGCCAGCACCTCGCGCACAAGCGCTCCGACGACGTGTCGCGGGCGCCGTACACGCTCACGATCAACGTCTCGACGACGACGATCAACGACGAACATTTCCTCGACTACGTCATCGCCGAGATGGCGAGCGGCGACCTGAGCCCGGGCGCGCTCTGCTTCGAGCTGACCGAGAACACGGCCATGACCAGCCTCGCCGCGGCGACGCATTTCATCGGCGAACTGCGCAAGCGCGGCTGCAAGTTCTCGCTCGACGACTTCGGCAGCGGTCTCTCGTCGTTCCTGTTCCTGAAGAACCTGCCGGTCGACTACATCAAGATCGACGGCGGCTTCGTCCACAACGTGGCGCAGGACGTGATCGACCGCAGCATGGTCGAGGCCATCACGCAGATCGGGCGGACGATGGGTATCGCGACGATCGCCGAGCGCGTCGACTCCGCCGAGGTGCTGAACCAGCTGGCCGAGCTCGGCGTGCAGTATGCGCAGGGCCACTTCATCGCGTCGCCGCAGCCGGTCGAGGTGCTCGCTGCGCTGGTGGCGTCTGCGCCGGAAGCCGCGTCGGCTCGGACGGACGACGAGTTCGACCTCAAGGTCGGCTGAGCCGTTCACGCTCTCGCTGCTGCAAGCAGTAACAGCTCGCGTTACAGCGGGTCCGGTCCTTCGTCCGCGCTCCGAGGTCTCCCGCGCCATCGTGAATCGCGCAGGGGACCTGCGTGATTCACGGCGACCCTTGCTCGAGCGGGACTCGAAGCGATGGTGTCAGCGCAGTAGCGGCTCGGCGCTCAGTGCCGCTTCGGCACCTGCGCTCGAGCTGCGGCGTCCGACACGGAGCGCGGACAAGGACCGGACCCGCTGCAACGGCGAGCGCAATTGGCTGCAGTGACGCGGGACGGCGGACTGACGGGCCTGCGACGGGACGGCAGTCGCAGTCGGTCCGTGCTCGCGGCTAGGCAACTGCGTCGAGCGAGAGCGTGAGTGCCAGCTGGAGCACGGAGATCCAGTTGCGCGGTCGGTCCTGGCGCGCCCCGTGTCGAACGCCGCAGCTCGAGCGTTGGTGTGAGGCGGCACCGCGCCCGTCCGACCAGCCGCTGGCACCATCGCCGAACACCCGCTCGAGCAAGGATCGCCGTGAATCGTGCGGTTCACTCCGCACGATTCACGAAGCGCGTGAGACCCCGGGGCGCGCAGGAAGACCGGAACTGGGGCCACGTGCGCGACCGCAGCGGAGGCTTACTCGGACTCGGAGGCCCGACCCGACCGCTTGCGATCCAGCTCCTTGAGCGCGCGCTTGCGGATGCGGATCGACGTCGGCGTGATCTCGACGAGCTCGTCGTCCTCGATGAATTCCATCGCCTGCTCGAGCGTGTAGCGGATCGGCGTCACCAGCACGATGTTCTCGTCCTTGCCGGCCGCGCGCATGTTCGTGAGCTTCTTGCCCTTGAGCGGGTTCACGACCAGGTCGTTCTCGCGGCTGTGAATGCCGATGACCTGGCCCTCGTAGACCTCGTCGCCGTGCGCGCACATCAGCTTGCCGCGCTCCTGCAGGTTGAAGAGCGAATAGCCGAGCACCGTGCCCTGCCCGTTCGAGATCATCACGCCGTTCTGGCGGCTCGCGATCTCGCGCTCGGACACCGGGGCGTAGTGATCGAAGACGTGGAACAGCAGGCCGAGTCCGGACGTCATCGTGCGGAACTCGGTCTGGAAGCCGATCAGGCCGCGCGCCGGGATGATGTAGTCGAGACGCACGCGGCCCTTGCCGTCCGGGTGCATCGCCTGCAGCAGGCCGCCGCGGCTGCCGAGCGCGGTCATCACCGCGCCCTGGCTCGAGTCCTCGATGTCGACGGCGAGGACTTCGTACGGCTCATTCTTGACGCCGTCGATCACCTTGATCACGACGCGCGGGCGCGAGACGGCGATCTCGTAGCCTTCGCGCCGCATGTTCTCGAGCAGCACGCCGAGGTGCAGTTCGCCACGGCCGTAAACCTGGTACTTGTCCGGGTCGTCCGTTT
Organism: uncultured Gammaproteobacteria bacterium; assembly: GCA_963743995.1. Taxonomy (GTDB): domain Bacteria; phylum Pseudomonadota; class Gammaproteobacteria; order Steroidobacterales; family Steroidobacteraceae; genus RPQJ01. Next base: position 89,957 of record CAVUSC010000009.1, read on the forward strand.
CCTCGACGCGCAGCGCGACGTTGGTCAGCGCCTCGCGGAACAGCCGTTCGCGGATCTGGCGGCTCGTGAGGTACTTGCCTTCGCGACCGGCGAACGGCGAGGTGTTGACCTCGAACGTCATGCCGATGGTCGGCTCGTCCACCACCAGCGGCGGCAGCGCTTCTGGCTGCATCGGATCGCACAGCGTGTCCGACACCGCCGGAATCTCGATGCCGGCGAACGCGACGATGTCGCCCGCGCTGGCGGAATCGACTTCCATGCGGTTCAGGCCGTGGAAGCCGAGCACCTGCGAGATCTTCTCGGTGCGCGCGTGACCCGTGCGGTCGACCACCGTGACCGTCTGGCCGCGCTTGATCACGCCGCGCTTGATGCGGCCGATGCCGATCGCGCCGACGTAGCTCGAGTAATCGAGCTGCGACACCTGCAGCTGCAGCGGGCCGTTCGGATCGACGTCAGGCGGCGAGCAGTGCTTGATGATCGTCTCGAACAGCACCTTCATGTCGCCGCCGCGGTGGGCGGGATCGTAGGTCGCGAAACCCTGGATGGCCGACGCGTAGACGACCGGGAAGTCGAGCTGCTCTTCGGTGGCACCGAGGCGGTCGAACAGGTCGAACGTCTGGTCCAGCACCCAGTTGGGGCGGGCCTCGTGCCGGTCGATCTTGTTGATGACCACGATCGGGCGCAGGCCGTGCGCGAACGCCTTCTGCGTGACGAAGCGCGTCTGCGGCATCGGGCCGTCGACCGCATCGACGAGCAGCAGCACCGAGTCGACCATCGACAGCACGCGCTCCACTTCGCCGCCGAAGTCGGCGTGCCCCGGGGTGTCGACGATGTTGATGCGGTACTCGTTCCACTTGATGGCCGTGTTCTTGGCCAGGATGGTGATGCCGCGCTCCTTTTCGAGCACGTTCGAGTCCATGACGCGCTCGGGGACGACCGTGCGGGCGTCGAACGTGCCGGATTGCTTCAGGAGCTGGTCGACAAGGGTGGTCTTGCCGTGGTCGACATGCGCGATGATCGCGATGTTGCGAAGGTTCTGCGTGGGGTTCGAGGACACTTGGTGCGCCAGGGGCCCGGAGGGGCCCGAAAAAGGGCGCGAAGTATAGCGGATTCGGCCCCGACTTGCTGCACTGCAGGAAACCTGTTGCCCTCACCCGCGCTGTCGCGCGACCTCTCCCACCGAGGTGGGAGAGGTGAAACCAGGAGCCCTCACCCGCGCGTTGCGCGACCTCTCCCACCGAGGTGGGAGAGGTGAGGAATCCCGCTACTTCGGCTCCTGCGCCGGAATCGACTGCACCGCCTGCCCGGTTGCGTCCTTCGCCGGCGACGGCCTTCTGCGCCGAAGGCGGGTCGCCGATCACGACCGGAATGGCGAACGCGCGAGTCTTCCGTCTGCACCTGTGGTCGACATCTTCGCGACCACGCCGATGTAGTACAGGCCCGGGTTGTCGCCCTGCACCAGCACCTTGCTCGAGTACGACTTGCCGCCTTCGACCGGCGCGAACGACGCCGTCTTTTCGCCAACGATGGTCAGGCCGGGCGCTTCGGTGATCTCGATCTCGAGACGGTCGGCCGGCAGGCGCGTGTCGAAGGTCATTTCGACTTCGAACGGCTGGCCGAGGGCGGGCTTCGCCAGCACGTCGTACTTCATGTCGACCGGGGCCGTGGTCTTGCTATCCACGACCGCGGATGCGAGGCGCGCGTGCTTTTCGTCGGCGCTGGCCGGCGGAGCTGCCGCTGCGGCCGTATCCGCCTTGGCCTTTTCGGCCTTGGCGACAGCCGCTGCCTTCGTCGTTGCCGCCGCCACAGGCCGTCACCAGCGCAGCGGCCAGCAGAGCAACCGCGGCCGTGCGAGCCATCTGCCGCCAACCGGCGGTCCGGACATCGTCATTCAACGTCATGCGCATGCCTGCCTCTGGATTGCCTGGGTTGCGTCAGCCCGTGACCGACACATTGAAACACGTGTTGCCACGGCGTTGTGCTGCCGAGTATGACGGATCGATGTGGCTCCACTCGTAGACCTCGATCACGTATTCGCCAGGCTCGAGCGTGCGGGTCAGCGTCTCGAGGCCATTGGTCGTGGTTTCGGCGAGGTCGAGGAAGCCATTCCTGTACAGCACGATGTCAGGATCGGGCATCGAAGTCGACGAACGGGCGCCGTCGACCCCGTCGCATCGTATTGCGCCCGGACGGTGACCAGGCTCGCCGCGGCCACCGCGAACCGCAGGAACAGCCGGTTGCCGATCTTGTTGTACGTTCCGGCCAGCGTCGTGCCGCACACGGTCTGCGCTGCGCCATTCAGCGCCAGCTGCGTATAGATGGGCAGCGCCTGCGGCACGGAACCATTGTTCGTCTCGGTGCTGCCCCATTCGTCCGCCACGTGAATGCCCTGCGCATTGACGAGCGTGTTGATGGCCGAGTCCGGTGCCCCTGCCTGGTCCTTGAGCGCATCCACGAACGGGAAAACGCTGGTCAGTGCCGGACCGGCGCGAACCGGACCGGTCAAGGCCTGGTACATCGGCAGGTAGCCGATCGACACGGCATCCGAGCCATCGGCGGCCGAGTCGAACAGGTCCCACGCGACGGACTGGATCGAGCCTTCGTTGAACCAGCCGGCCGGCGTCGCCGCGTTGCTTTCGAGGTTGAAGGAGAATCGCTGGCCCTGCTGCGGACCCAGCGAGTCGCTGTAGAGCGGGTCGTCCAGCACCATCGCCGAGAACGCGTTGGCAAATCCTTCGCTGAAGGCGAGCCGCATGTCCAGCCGTTCGCCCAGCGAGTGCGGGCCGCCCGTCGTGTCGGTGCGGGTGATGGAGTCTTCGAGGAAATGGTGGAACTCGTGCGCCAGCACGTGCTGGTCGTATTCGTCGGTGTCGGTATTGGCGTCGCCGAGCACATAGATGCCGGCCGCCGGGCCACCCGTCGACGCGGTCCGATACAGCGTGGAATCGATCTGGCCCAGTGCCACGTCGCCCGACGTACGGCATTGTTCAGCGTGCTCCAGAACACATCGAGCGCCGGCAGGTTGAGCCGTCGCGCTGCCGTTGTCGACGACGAAATCCGTTGCCGTCAGCAGCGTGTCGAGGATCGCGAATGGCGCCGCGCCGCGGACGCCGGTGTAACTCGAGCCGCCCCAGCCCGAGCCGGCGTGCAGGTTTCTCGTCTGGCTGGCCGTGCCGGTGTCGAATGCCGCCGTGTCCAGCACGTACAACGCATTGCCATTGGTGTTGTTGAGCACTCGGATGTCGCGTGCCGGGGTCGTCGTCCTGCGCGACTGCGCCTTCACGCGCACGAACACGTTGGTGCTTGCCGGTGCCGTGAGCGCGTAGTTGCCGTCGCTGTCGGTGGTGGAGGTCGCGAGCGTGCCGCCGCTCGCATGCACCAGCTCGACGACGGCTTCGCGGATCGGCTGCGCCGACGTGTTCGAGTAATTCAGCCCGCTGCTGACGACGGACGAGAACGGCACGCGGTCGTAGGTGGCGCGGCCGCTGACGACGACATCGCCGACGCCGCCGCCCGCGGTCACGGTGATCGACTGCGTCGTTGATGCCGACAGGCCGGCGAATCGGTCACCGTGAGCCGGACCGTGAACGTGCCGACGGCCGCAAACGCATGGGTCGGGGTCTTGCCCGATACCGTGTCCGATCCATCGCCGAAGTCCCAGGTGTAGCTGAGGTTCGAGCCCTCCGGATCGGTCGAGGCAGAGCCGTCGAAAAACACGAGCAGGGGCGCGGCACCACCTGTCGGGGAGAACTGGAACGACGCGGTGGGTGGCAGGTTCGTCGTGTCGACCTGCACGGAGCGGGTCGTCGACGCGGTGGCGCCGTCGTTGTCGGTCACCGTGAGCGTGACGGTAAACGTGCCCGCGGCGCGTAGGTGTGGCTCGCCGTGTTGCTCGTCCCACTCGTGGTGCCACCGTCGCCGAAATTCCAGGAATAGGTCGCGATCGAACCGTCTGGATCGGTCGAGGCGCTGGCATTGAACGAAACGGCCAGCGGCGCGGTGCCCGAGGACGGCGTCGCGGTGAATGAGGCCGTCGGCAACTGGTTGATGCCGCCTCCGCCTCCGCCGCCACCACTCCCCCGCCCCCGCCACCGCAGGCGGCAAGCAACGACGCTGCGACGGTCAATACCGCGGCACGCCAGGCGTTCCGGACGTCGAAAACCGAGTGAGCAGCGGGCGCAAATCCATCAGCGCGTAATGTCACGGAGCACCGGGTCGGCAGGGTAAGCGGGATTGCGCCGAAGAATATCACGCGCCACCGACCGCGCCCAGTTGGACGCGGCCCGGTCAGGTCGACCCGGACCCATTCAGTTCGACGTCAGCGACGGCTCACGCTGCAGCTTGTGCTCCCAGTCCAACTGGTTGCGGACGATGGTTTCGAGGTCGTCGAATCGCGGCGTCCATCCCAGCACCTCGCGGATGCGCTCGGCATGCGCCACCAGCGACGGCGGATCGCCCGCGCGACGCGCGACTTTCGATCACGGGCAACGGCCGGCCACCGTTGACGCGCTCCACCATCTTGACGACTTCGCGCACGCTGTAGCCGTGGCCGTAGCCGCAGTTGAGCGTGGTCGACGTCGCCGCCCTGCTGCAGGTAGTCGAGCGCGCTCAGGTGCGCCGAGGCAAGGTCCTCGACGTGAATGTAGTCGCGCACGCCCGTGCCATCGGGCGTCGGGTAGTCCGTGCCGAAAATCGACAGCGAGGGCCGCACGCCGGCCGCCACCTGGCAGGCCACCTTTACCAGCAGCGTCGCCGTCGGCGCGCTGTGACCGAGCCGACCACCCGGATCGCTGCCCGCGACGTTGAAGTAGCGCAACGCCACGTAGCGCAGCTTCGAGGACGCGGCGGCGAGGTCGCGCAGCATCCACTCGCTCATGAGCTTCGACGTGCCGTAGGGATTGATCGGCGCGGTCGGCGAGTCTTCGCGCGCGAGACCCGCGGCGGGAATGCCGTAGACCGCTGCCGTCGACGAGAACACGAAGCGACGCACGCCGGCGACGTCGCATTGCTCCAGCAGGTTGCGCGTCGCGCAGGTGTTGTTGCGGTAGTACTTGAGCGGGTCGGACACCGACTCCGGCACGATCGTGTGCGCCGCGAAGTGCAGCACCGTGTCGATGGCATGGTCCTGCAGGACTCGCGCCACGAGGTCGCGATCACCGGTGTCGCCGACGACCAGCGGCGTGCCGAGCGTGGCACTGCGGTAGCCGGTCGAGAGATTGTCGAGGACCACGACACGCTCGCCGCGCTCGACGAGCTGGCGGACCGTGTGACTGCCGATGTAACCGGCGCCGCCGGTGACGAGGATGGAGCTTCTGGACATGGCCGGATGCTAGCAAGCGCCCCACTCTCCCGGCACGCCGGGAGGGGTTGCGCGTTGCGCGGGTGAGTGCCAGTTCAAGTTTCTCCCGCAAGCGGAGGACTCGAATCAGAACGCCTCTTCCATCGCCGACAGCTGTTCGCGCAGGTTCAGCACGTGCTGTTCCCAGTACTTCGGCTCCTGGAACCAGGGAAACGCCCGTGGAAACGCCGGATCGTCCCAGCGGCGGGCCAGCCAGCCCGCGTAATGCATGATGCGCAGCGTCCGCAGCGGCTCGATCAGCGCAGGTCTCGTGGTGATCGAAGTCGGCGAACTCCTGGTAACCCTCGACGATGTCATCCAGCTGGACGCGCATCTCCTCGGTCCGTCCCGACAGCAGCATCCACAGGTCCTGCACGGCCGGCCCGGTCATGCAGTCGTCGAGATCGACGAAATGCGGACCCTTGTCCGTCCACAGCACGTTGCCCGGGTGGCAATCGCCGTGCAGCCGCAGCGTGCGCAGCGGCTGGGCCTCGTCGAACCGCTGCTCCACCAGGCCCAGCACGTCCTCGGCCAGCGATTCGTAGGCGGCCTCGAGGTGCGACGGGATCCAGCCGGAATCGAGCAGGAAGTCCGCGGTGTCCTGGCCAAGCACACGCCAGTCCAGGCGCGGCCGATGGCGAAACGTGCGGGTGCGGCCGATCAGGTGGATGCGCGCGAGAAAGCGTCCCATCCACTGGCGATCGTCCTTGGTCCCCAGTTCGGGCCAGCGCCCACCGGCGCGCGGATAAACGGCGTAACGAAATCCCTCGTGCTTGAACAGGCTGCGACCGTCGTGGACGTCCGGGGCGATCACGGGGATCTCGGCGCGCGCGAGTTCCAGCGCGAACTCGTGCTCCTCCAGGATCGCCGCGTCCGGCCAGCGTTCGGGGCGATAGAACTTCACGACGACCGGCGTCGTCTCCTCCCGGCCCACCTGGTACACGCGGTTTTCGTAGCTGTTGAGGGCCAGGATGCGGCCGTCGCACCGGTGACCCAGCGCCTCGACCGCGCTGACGACGACGTCGGGGGTCAGCGCGGAATACGGGTGCGGAGCATTCATTGCTTCGATTGTACGGGGTCACGTACGCTTCCCGGCACTTCACCATGACACGTTTCACCTTTCGTCCCCGCTCCCTCACTGGCCTGATCCTGCTCGGGTTCGTGATCGTTGCCTTGCCGGCACTGCTCGGCACGATCAGCGCCGCCATCGAAATGCGCAACCTGTCGGCCGCGAGCGAGCGACTGGTGGTCAACGGCGTGGCCGCCACGCAGTACACCCAGGCACTGGTGCGACAGGTCTCGTCGCTCGAGCGCACGGTGCGGCTGTACCAGATCATCCCGCGCCCGACCCTGCTCGACACGTTCCGGCAGAACCGCGACCTGCTTCGGACGACGCTGGACGATTTCTCCGCGCTGCCGGGCGGCAACGACGAACGCGCCAAGGTCATCGACAGCATGCGCGGCACGGTCGACCTGATCTCGGGCGCGGTCGATTCACAATCCACGGAGCGCATCGCGCGGACGCTGCGCGAATTCACCGCCCTGTCGCGGGATGCCGGTCAACTCTCGAAACTGGCGGGCGCGCAGACCGACCGCGAACTGAAGCAGCTGCAGGCCGAGACCGAGAAGGTGCGACGCCGGCTGTACTGGCAGTCGCTCGCGTTGATCCCGATCACGGTCGGCCTGATCATGCTGTTCGCGCTGTTCCTCGCGCGACCGATCCGCCAGATCGACGCGGCCATCGGCTCGATCGGGCACGGGCAGCTGAACGAGCCCGTGCAAGGTGCAGGGCCCTCGGACCTCAAGGCGCTGGGCCGGCAGCTCGAGTGGCTGCGAGTCCGGCTGCTGGACATCGCCGAGGAGCGCAACCGGTTCCTGCGCCACATGTCGCACGAACTGAAGACGCCGCTCGCCAACATCCGCGAAGGCACCGAACTGCTGATGGAAGGCGCGGTCGGTTCGCTCAGCGGCGAGCAGCGCGAAGTGGCCGGCATCCTGCGCGACAACAGCCTGCGGCTGCAGCGCCTGATCGAGAACCTGCTGTCGTTACAGCGAATGGCAGGCGAAGCGCAGCGACCTCGAGGTGGGCGAGATTCGCCTGCTGCCGCTGGTGAAGTCCGCGATCGAGACCTACCAGCTGCCGCTCAACGCGCACAGCCTGCGGCTCGACCTGCAGGTGCCCGACCTTACGCTGGCGGCGGACCGCGAGAAGCTGAAGCTGATTCTCGACAACCTGATCTCGAACGCCGTCAAGTTCACGCCGGACGGCGGCACGATCACGCTGCGCGCGGCCTACGACGACGAGGGCAGGCACCTGGTGCTCGACGTTGCCGACACGGGACCCGGGATTCCGCTGGACGAGCGTGCCCGCATCTTCGAGGCGTTCTACCAGGGCGCCACGCCGCAGGGCGGACTGGTGCGAGGCACGGGCATCGGACTGTCGGTGGTGCAGGAATTCGTGCATGCGCACGGCGGCAGCATCGAGATCGTCGACGGGGAGTTTCCGGGCGGCGCACTTCCGCGTGGTGCTGCCTCTTGCTCCGTCTCCCGCCGCAGGCGGAAAAGGATCGGTGTAAGGATTCATTGGGTTGAGGATCCAATCGCTCAGCCGCTCACCGGGTGAACCTGTACGTCGGTCTGCGGGAAATCATTTCCGGCAAACAACAGCGCCTCGCCGGTGGCGTAGGCGAGTGCGTATGCAAAGCAATCGCCGAAGTTCAACGCAGCGGCGTGACGGCCCTTGCCAAACCTCTCCCAGGCGGTGCGTGCGATGTAGGCTTGCTCCTGATCGACAGCCTCTACATGGATTCCCGCGCGCGATATCACCTGGTCGAGATCTCGCAGCCCGTCAGGTCCGCGTCTCGCCAGAACGACGATCGAACACTCCACCAACGTCGACGCCGACAGCAGCCGCACGGGGTCGGCATCGATCGCCTCAATGAATGGAGCGCGTCTTGCTTCGCTGAAAAGAATGGCAAGCAGCGCGGACGAATCCAGCACCATCAGCGCGGCAACCCGTGAGCGTCATAACCGAGGATTGCATCGGCCGCGCGCGAATCCAGTTCCGGCAGGGATGTGCAGTGATCGGCAATCCGGCCGATTTCATCCACCAGGTTGCGTCGCCGCCGCTGCAGCCGTACCCGTTCCAGTCTTTCCAACAGCGCGCGCCTGACTGCCTCAGTCTTGGTTTCACCCGTCGCCTCGGCCAAGGCGGCCGCAAGATCTTCAGTTTCGCGATTGCGGATGTTCAGTGCCATTGCATCACCCTGTGTAGCAATAATGTTGCATTGTATCATTGCCTTGCCCCCATGCCCTGGCATCCTGAAATCGGACTATGATTCCTGTCTGCACCAAAGCAGTCGCACCCACTACCTGCCGGCTTTGACCTGAAATGCCCGTTCACCTGCAACCCACTGTCCGTAAAGCATTTTTTTCGACTTTCGTGATCGTCTTGACGGGCTGTGCCGGGCTCCGGACGACCGACACATCAGGCGCGTCCGGCCAATTGGCGGTGTCCGCTTCGCCCACGCCCGCCGACCTTGCGTCGTACTTCGAACGTGCTCGACCGCATGGCGCCGGGCGACGTCGTCCGGCAGTCGACGGAACTCGCCTCGACGCTGGCCCTGGCACAGCAGAACCCGACCTCGTCGAATCGCCTGCGGTACGCGCTTGCACTGGGCGCAGCCGGCCATTGGCAGAGCAATCCCGTCGAGGCCAAGCGACTGATCACGGAACTGCTGGCGGGCGAGAACGACCTGACGCCGCTGGAGATCTCGCTCGCCAACGTCTTCCAGCGCGAGTACGACGCGCGCGTAGCGCTGTATGCCGACCTCGCACGCCAGCGCGAGGAGTCCGAGCGGCAGACTGAAGTCGATCGACGCGGATGGCGACCGTCGCTACAACGCGCTCAATGCCGAGACGCAGCGTCTGAAGAAGGCGCTGGCCGAGGCCGAGCGCAAGCTCGAGGCCGTTGCCGAGATGGAACGCTACCCTGACGCCCGGAAGGCCAGTGAGCAACCTGATCGTGGCCACGTCGCGCACCAGCAAACGCACGCCGAAGATCCTCGTCGTCGACGACGATCCAGGGCTGCTGCGCCTGCTGACGATCCGGTTGCGCTCGCAGAAGTACGAAGTCGAGCCCGCCGAGAACGCCGCCAAGGCGCTCTCGGTCATCGCGCGCTTCCGGCCCGACCTCGTCATCACCGACCTGCGCATGGCCGAGATGGACGGCATCGCGCTGCTGCGCGAGTTGCAGCGTCGCTGGCCCGGCCTCAACGTCATCATGCTCACGGCGCACGGCACGATCCCCGATGCCGTCAAGGCCACGCAGTCGGGGGCGTTCGCCTTCCTGACCAAGCCGGTCGAGAAGGAACAACTGCTCGAGGAGGTGCGCCGGGCGCTGAAGACCTCCGGCTTCGCTGACACCGCCGAGGAATGGCGGACCGAGTTCGCCACCCGCAGCCCGCTGGTCGAGGACCGCCTGACCAAGGCGCACCTGGTCGCCGGCACGGATTCGTCGGTATTGATCACGGGCGAGCCCGGCACGGGCAAGGAACTGATGGCGCAGGGCGATCCATCGGGCCAGCGGCCGCCGCGAAGGGGCCGTTCGTGTACGTCGACTGCAGTGCCCTGGACGGCGGCGCCGAGCACCTGGCCGGCTGCGAGCAGGAACTCGCCCGTGCGACGAGGCGGCCACGAGCGGCACGATCTTCCTGCGCAACGTCGACGACCTCGCGCTGAACCTGCAGACACGCCTGGCCGAGCCTGCTGCGCGGTCCGCGCGACGTGCGCGTGCTGGCCACCAGCGACCTGCGCCCGGACGAGCTGGCGGCCGATGGACGCTACTCCACCGACCTGCTGGAACTGGTCAGCTGCCGTCCACATCGACCTGCCGCCGCTCAGCCGGCGCCGCGAGGACGTGCCGTTGCTGGCTGCCCAGTGCCTGGAAGACCTCGCGGTGGAGAACTCCCAGCCCAAGCGCTCGCTGTCGCCCGAAGCCATGGAGGCGCTGGCCAGCGCCAAGTGGCCGGGCAATGTCCGGCAGCTGCGGATGGTCGTGCGGCAGGTGGCGTCGCTGGGTGCCGGGCCGGTGATCACGGTCGAGCAGGTGCAGGACGCCCAGGGGCAGGCGACGCAGCTGCCCAGTTTTGACCAGGCCCGCGATGAGTTCACGCGGAACTACCTGGTGCAACTCCTTCAAATTACTCAGGGAAATGTCAGCCAGGCCGCCCGGATGGCGAAGCGGAATCGCACCGACTTCTACAAACTGCTGACCAAGCACGAGCTGAAGCCGGAAGAGTTCAAGGACTGAGACCAAACTGCAACCGAAACTGGTTGACGGAATTTCATACAGCCAGTTCGCGTTGGTCACGGTAGATTCCACTTAATCCGGCGGATTGCCTGCGCGCCTGTCCATGCCTTTGGGTCGTCCTGCCCCTCCCTGGACTTTGAATTCGGACGCACCAAACTTGATCACGGCGCCCCTGTCGGACAACTTTACGAGTTAGGTCAATCCTGTCGATCGACAAGCCTCAGAAGCATATTCAACTCATTGTTTTCTGTTTAGTTTCAAACCAGATTGGCGATGAGATTCGGGCAATTATACTGGCGAGGCCCTAGGGCTCAAAAAAACCGAAAGATGTTAAGGAGTAATCGAATGACAACTCTCAGCAGCCCGCACGGCTTTGTTCACCGTCACCGGCCTGGTCGCGATGGGCCTTGGCCAGTCGTCCTTCGCCGTCCCTATCCCCAACGTGGAATTCGGTGGTAGCCCGACGTTCGGCGGCACCTATGACCCGATCAGCACGAACAACAACACCCTGTCGCACAGCATTTGCGGTATCGGCAACGACTGCGACGCAGCCGACGCGGGTGCGAACACGGACACGTGGCAGCTCGCGTTTGCCAACGACGGCATCATGTCGCTGTCTATTTCCGCGGTCACCCTGCCGCTGGTCAACCGGTTCGACGTGTTCACCCTCGTCGTCAAGGACGCCGCGGGCATTACGATCGCTACGTTCCCGCCCCTCGCGCCGAACCCGATTGCCATCTTCGCGACGGCCGCCGGTCAGTTCTACACGATCGTAGTTTCCTGGAGCATCACGGACGCGCTGCAGCCAACCCCAACGCGCGGCGGCCATCGCTCGACGTCACGACCGCTCCGCCGGTTCCGGAACCGGGCACGCTGGCCCTGCTGGGCCTCGGCCTGCTTGGCATCGGCGCAGCCCGCCGTCGCAAGGCCTGAGACTCGTTTGAGACCTGGAGCGGCTCCTGCGCTCCACACTAAGGCCCGCACGCAAGTGCGGGCCTTTTTTGTTGCCCGGGATATTCATCGCCACGTGCCGATGACACCCCGCTCAACATAATGAGAACTCGCGCCACAAATCGGGCGGCCGTCGATTGCGACGTTCACCGTTTCGGAGAAAACTTCTCCCGTCTGATCAAGGGCAAACCCGTCGCAAGGCGGGGACGCAAAGCCTCCGGTCCTGTGGCGTGAGCTGCGCCAGGGATAGCGGGGTTGCCGGAATCCCCCGCGGCACCAGCAGCCCGAAGGTTCTGTCGCAATCCGCTTTCCCATCGCTCACCCCGCTGCCGGAGCACGTGCTCGGTGACGAGGTGTGCGAAATGATGGGGAAAGCAGTGGCCAACGGAACGACGACGACCGCAAAGTTCTTTATTTCAGTGATCGCTCGTGCTTGCGGTTGCCGGGTGCCGGTGGGACGACGAGAAGTCGGTAGCCAAGCCGCCCACAGGCTCCGTAGGCGGCGGCAGCAGCAACGGCCCCGGCGGCACACCAACGACACCGGCCCCCACCACGAACCTCGCCCCGAAGATCACGGGGGTTCCCACGACGACCGCGAAAGTCAGTCAGCCCTACACGTTCCAGCCCAAGGCATCCGATCCGAACGGCGACAGGCTCACGTTCGACATCAGGAGCAAGCCGGATTGGGCATCGTTCGACCCCAGCACTGGCCGACTCGCGGGCACTCCGCCTCCCGGATCGACCGGCAGTTACAACGGCGTGCAGATCCTCGTCAGCGACGGTGTCAATGTTTCGGAACTGGCGCCCTTCAGCATCAGCGTCCTGGATGCCAGGATCGGGTCAGCCGAGCTCTCGTGGGAGCCGCCGACGGTCAACGACGACGGAACCCCGCTGTCCGATCTTTCTGGCTACGTGATTCGCTATGGTCGCAGCATGGGCACACTCGACCAGAACATCCGTATCGATAACGCAGGCGCCACGATGTTCGTCGTCGAGGACCTGGTCGAGGGCACCTGGTACTTCTCCCTTTCGGCGATCAATCGCGCGGGCGTGGAAAGCATGCCGACGGGATCCGTCTCGTTGTCCATCGGCTGACCGGGGACGGCCTGCGGCGCGCAGGACAGCGGGCGGCGCCAATCTGCGCTGACCCCGCGGACTTGCCTCGCATGGCGCATGGCACAATGGCTGGTCCCAGTTCGCCGCCGAGCCCACTTGAGCCTTCAGGACCTACAAAAATACTCGCTGCGGGAGATCGCACAGCGGGTATCGCGCCGCAGCCTCGGTCCTGCCCTGGTACGACTGACGGCTGCTCGCGATTACGACCTGGCAGAGACACTGGTCGTAGCCGGGTCCCCACGCAGTGGCACGACCTGGCTCGCCGAAGTGCTCTGCACCCTGCCTCGTTCGGCGATCCTCTTCGAGCCCGAGCACATGCTGCAGGTACCCGATGCCCGCAAGGCTGGGCTCGACTGGCACGTGCTGAAACAGCCGGGAGACAGCTGGCCGGCAGGTGACGCTTACTTCGAACGCGTGCTCCGTGGTCGCGTCGTCACGCCATGGACCGTTTCGCACCTGCCGTTGCGACGGGCCATCGCACCGCGCCGCTGGATCGTGAAGTTTGTCGATGCCAACCTGATGCTCGGTTGGCTGGCAACGAGATTTCCGTTGCGACCACCCGTGCTCGTGCTCAGGCACCCGTGTGCAGTGGTCGGCTCCCAGCTGCGGCGAGGCTGGCAGCTGGAACATGCACCACGACTCGCGGCTTTTTTCGACCGGTATCCACAGTTCAAGGAGTACGTTGCTGCGCTGAAGGATCCGATCGAGTGGTCGACGGCCCACTGGTGCATTCACACATACGTGCCGCTGGCACTGCCGCAACCGCGGCCTTTCATCGTAACGACGTATGAACAGGCGACACGCGAACCTGAACGGGAATTTTCGCGACTGTTCGAGCAGTGGCAATTGCCGATGCCGGCGGACCTCGTCAGCCGCACCCGGCGACCCAGCGGCACCACGGATCTGGGCTCGGGATTGCTGAAGGCGAAGGACGCCGAGGCCGGATGGCGCAAGACCTTGACGACTGCACAGGTGCGACAGGTCCTCGCCGTCGTGCGGGCATTCGGCCTCGATTTCTACACCGACGACCCGCAACCCGACGCTGCACGCCTGGCTGGCCCCTCGCCGGTCCAAGACGGACTCTTCTGAGCGGTCGAGTTGAAGCGAATCATGCTGTCCCGCTTTCGAGAACTCGTGCGCGAACTTGGCTTGACGGACGCGTGCACGTACCTGTTGGGTCGCGGCATCGGCAGGCTGAGTTTCGGCAACGTGCGGCTCACCAGGTTCTATCTCGTGGCACAACCGGTGCGAGCCGATGAACTGACGCCGCCACGCCGGGGGCGGTCGATCGCAGCCAGGGAAATCGGGCCCGACGAGATTCGCACCCTGGACTTTGGACGACCGGCCACCGCGATCGAATACCGCCTGCGACATGGTTGCCGGTGCCTGGTCGCAACCAAGGGCGACCAGATGCTCGGGTTTCAATGGTTCACGACGGCCGACTACCCGGAAGACCAGGTTCGCTGCCTGTATCGGCTCGAGCCGGGTGACCGATGCGCCTGGGATTTTGATATTTTCGTTCGACCCGAGGCCCGCATGCTGCCCACCTTCCTGCGGCTGTGGGATCACTGCAACACGTTGCTGCGACAGGCAGGAGTCGACGTTTCGCTCAGCCGGATCGATGCCTTCAATGCGGCCTCCAGGCGCTCACACGGCAGTCTCGGCGCCCGTCCGATCGGTTGGGCGACCTTCCTTGCGGCCGGCAGCCTGCAGCTCTCCGTGTTCTCCAGCAGCCCCTGGCTGCATCTCTCGGCTTCGCCCTCGAGTTCGCCCGTGTGGCGGGTATCCAGACTGGCGCGAGGCAGAAATCGCACACATTTCTCGGATTCAGACCGGACCAGCCTCTAGCATTCCCACATGAAAATACCCGTCCTCCTGCACGACCTGCCGCTTCAGACTGCCGATCGTTTTCCGGACCGCACCGCGCTGCGGCACCGGGGTACTGGAACGACGTATTCCGAGCTTGCGCTGCTGATCGAAAGATTCGCGGCCGGCCTGCATGGCCTGGAATTGGGCCGCCTGGACCGGGTGGGCATCTACCTGCCGAAGCAGATCGAGGCCGTGGCCGCCTTTTTCGGGACCTCCAAGGCTGGAGGAGTGTTCGTTCCGATCAACCCGCTGTTGAAGGCGGAACAGGTCGTCTACATCCTGCGCAATTGCAGCGTGAAGGTATTGGTGACGAGCCGCGACCGTTGGGCGGACGTGCGCGCACAGTTGGGCGACGAGTCGCCGGTGACGCACGTGGTGCTCGTCGACGGCGAAACGACCGCTGCGGGCGATGTCATCGCATGGCAGGACATGGTAGCAGCAGGACCTGCGCGCGCGACCTCTCGCCAACCCGTCATCGACATCGACATGGCGTCGATTCTTTACACATCGGGGTCCACCGGCAAACCGAAAGGCGTGGTGCTTTCGCACAAGAACATGCTGACGGGCGCCGTCAGCGTTTCGACGTATCTTGAAAACACTGCGGACGACCGCTTGCTGGCCGTCCTTCCATTCAGCTTCGACTACGGCCTGAGCCAGCTGACGACGGCGTTTCGTGTCGGCGGCAGCGTAGTACTGCTCGATTACCTGTTTCCGCGCGACGTCGTGCGCACGGTCGAGTCCGAGCAGATTACGGGCCTTGCGGCCGTGCCACCCGTGTGGATCCAGGTGGCCGACCTCGAGTGGCCTGCGTCCGTGACACGGCACCTGCGTTACATCACGAATTCCGGCGGGCGCATGCCGCGTGCAACGCTCGACAAACTGCGCAAGTCGCTGCCGAAGACCAAGCCCTTCCTGATGTATGGCCTGACCGAAGCGTTCCGCGGCACCTACCTGCCGCCGGACCAGCTCGACCAGCGACCCGACTCGATGGGCAAGGCGATCCCGAATGCCGAGATCGTCGTCGTGCGGCCTGATGGAACGCCGTGTGCCCCGGACGAACCGGGCGAGCTCGTGCAGCGGGGATCGCTCGTCGCACTGGGGTACTGGAACGACCCAGAGAAGACCGCCGAGCGCTTCAAGCCTCTCCCCGGGCAACGCAAGGAGTTGCCGATCACCGAACTCGCGGTGTGGTCGGGTGATACCGTGCGCATGGACCAGGAAGGCTTCCTGTACTTTGTCGGCCGGCGCGATGAGATGATCAAGACGTCGGGCTACCGGGTGAGCCCGACCGAAGTGGAGGAAGTCATCTACGCCTCCGGCCTGGTGGGCGACGCGGTGGCGTTCGCGGCGCCGCACCCGACATTGGGCGAAGCCATCGTCGTGGTCGCTTCGGCGGGCGAGGACCGGGGGACTGGCCCGACCGACGCCCTCCTCGCCTATTGCAAGCAGCACATGCCCAATTACATGATTCCGGCGCGCATCGAATGGCTGGAGACACTGCCACGCAATCCCAACGGCAAGTTCGACCGGCCCCAACTCGCCGCCTCGTTCAAGGCTGTCTTTGGAGTCGCTGAATGAGCCTGAGCGCATTTTCACAGCACGCGCCTCATCCCTACTTCGAGTCGCAGGCAGGTGAACTGCTCGTTGGCGGTCGCACTGTAGGCGCGCTTGCCCAACAGGCTGGCCGGACGCCCTTCTACGTGTACGACCGCGCCGTGATGACGAGGAAGGTGCAGGAACTCCGCGCCGCGTTGCCTGGCGGCCTCGAAATTCATTACGCGATGAAGGCCAATCCGATGCCGGCGGTCGTGACCCATTTCAGCCGGCTGGTGGACGGCATCGACGTCGCCTCGGCTGCCGAGATGCAGGTGGCGCTCGATGCGGGAGTGGCGCCGGAACTGATCAGCTTCGCGGGCCCGGGCAAGACGGTCGGCGAACTGGAACGCGCCGTGGGCGCCGGCATCGTGATCAACATGGAGTCCGAGCTGGAAATGCGACGACTCGCGACGATCGCGCAGCGCACCGGTCGTCGCCCCCGCGTTGCGATTCGCGTGAACCCCGATTTCGAACTCAAGACTTCCGGCATGAAGATGGCGGGTGGCCCGAAGCAGTTTGGCGTGGACGCCGAGAAGGTGCCTGCCCTGCTCGCGGAACTCGCGGGGCTCCCGCTCGAGTTCTGGGGCTTCCACATCTACAGCGGTTCGCAGAACCTGCGGCCGGAGATGCTCATCGACGCGCAGCAGAAGTCGGCGAACCTTGCGATCGAACTCGCGCGCCACGCGCCGTCGCCGGTGCGGTTGCTGAACCTCGGTGGCGGCTTCGGCATTCCTTACTTCCCCGGCGAGAAGCCGTTGGACCTCGCGCCCATCGGCGCGAACCTCGCCACACTGCTGCCTGAGATCAAGGCCGCCCTGCCCGAGGCCGCCGTTGCCCTCGAACTGGGCCGCTACCTGGTGGGTGAAGCGGGCGTGTATGTGTGCCGTATCCTCGACCGGAAGATCTCGCGCGGACACGTCTTTCTCGTGACCGACGGCGGCTTGCATCATCACCTTGCCGCGTCCGGCAACTTCGGCCAGGTCCTCCGCAAGAACT
Source organism: uncultured Gammaproteobacteria bacterium (assembly GCA_963743995.1). Taxonomy (GTDB): domain Bacteria; phylum Pseudomonadota; class Gammaproteobacteria; order Steroidobacterales; family Steroidobacteraceae; genus RPQJ01. Next base: position 107,134 of record CAVUSC010000009.1, read on the forward strand.
ACCCCGTGTTGATCGCTAACAAGGTCGGTGCGCACGATACGGAGAACGCATCCGTCGTCGGGCCGCTGTGCACGCCGCTCGACCTGCTGGCGGATCGCATGGATCTCGCCATCGCCGATGTCGACGACCTGGTTGCGGTATTCCAGTCCGGTGCCTACGGCCTGAGCGCCAGTCCGCGCGCCTTCCTGAGCCATCCCGAGCCGGCCGAGCTGGTCGTTTGAGTGAAGGACACTCCAGCACGGAGTTGCTGCCGCGCGTCGTGACCCGGTCCATCGGCCTGGCCATCGTCATTGCGATCGTTGCCCTGGCCCTGGTTGAACTCGCGCTACAGGTACGCGCCCATCAGCGCACGGGCGAGAGCGTCTTCAGCCTGATGCTCGGCGAGACGACCTACGTCAAGCATCCGCAACTGGACGTGCGGATACTTCGTCCATCGAGCGTCATCAAGGGCACCAAGCAAACCATCGCGACCAACCGGTATGGCCTGCGCGATGATGATTTCGAGCCCGTTCCGCCCGCAGGCGAACGTCGCATCGCGTTGCTGGGGGCGTCCACGATCATGGGCGCGTATGCCCCAACCAACGCGCAAACCTCCAGTGCCGCCCTGCAACGTCTCCTGGATGGCGGACGGGACCGCGGCAGCTACAAGGTTGTCAACGCTGGGCTGGGAGGCACCACGATCGAGGGTCAGTCACAAATCCTGGCCGGGATGCTGCCCGACCTGGGCGTCTCGCAGGTGATCTGGTATCCCGGCTCGAATGACATCGGCTGCTCCGCTCCGACAAGTTCGCGGACCTCCAGAGCGATCCGATTGCCCTGGCCAGTCGTGCCGAAATGGGCACTGACCAGCGACATCATCGTCAAGAACACGGCGTTCCTGCGCCGTAACAACGCCGCAACCAGCCAGTCGCTGCGGCCCAACTTTGACCAGGCGGCCGTGCGCGCCGAGATCGAGCGCGGCGTTCGATCCGCAAAACAAGCCGGGCTGTCGATCGTGCTCGTGACCAGTGCCACCAGCTTCCGGTCCAGCATGCCCGCAGCGCAGATCACGAGCCGGGCTGCCAGCGCGCTGTTCTTTCGGCCCTGCTATTCCGGCCCCCAGCTGGCCGCGGCCGTGGACTCGCTCAATGCGGCGTTGCGCGAAGTCGCACTTGACCAGGGCGTGCCTCTCATCGATATGGCGCAGCTGCTGGCGCCGGACCCAAGGCTGTTCGGCGACGCATCGCATTTTTCGGTCGCAGGCGAGGAAGCCTTTGCCGCCGTGATGGCCCGTGAACTGGAACGCCAGGGCCTGCTGGCAGGAACACCACGGCAATGAGCCTGGCTGGCTTCCAGTTCATCACGTTCACGATCGCCGTCTATGCGGTGTGGCGATACCTGCTGTCGAGCGACGATTCACGCCGCAGTTTCCTGCTGCTGGCGAGCTATTACTTCTACAGCACGTTCGACGTTCGATTTGCGGCCGTGCTGGCGCTGGTCACTGCAGTGCAGTGGTCGATCGGTGGCCGCATCGATGCGGCGAGCTCTCGAGCATCGAAACTGCGCTGGCTCTGGCTCTCGGTCGGCGCCGGACTCGCGTGCCTGGGGTACTTCAAGTACGCAGGATTCTTCCTGGAAAGCTTTTCCGGAATGCTGCATGGCTTTGGCCTCTCGGCCTATGAGCCCTTGCTCAAGATTGCCGCGCCCATCGGTATCTCGTTCTACACATTCCAGTCACTGACCTACACGATCGACATCTATCGAGGGAAAGAAAAGCCGACCCCGAGCCTCAGGGACTTTGCACTGTTCATCGCCCTTTTCTCGCACGTGACGGCTGGTCCGATCGCCCGTGCCCGTCACCTGCTGCCACAGATCTCATCACCCCAGTTCCAGTCCGGCCGGCTCGATGCAGAAGCGCTCTTCCTGGTGTGCCGCGGACTCTTCAAGAAGATAGCGATCGCCGACGTGTTGGCCTCGAATTTCGTCACGCCGGCATTTGCGACTCCCGGCCAATGGTCGAGCGGGTTCCTCGTCGTCGCGGTGATCGCCTACAGCTTCCAGATCTACATGGACCTCTCGGGCTACACCGATATCGCCCGTGGCACCGCCAGGTGCTTCGGCTACGACCTCGCCATCAACTTCAATCGACCGTATCTCGCGCGAACGGTTTCCAGCTTCTGGCAGCGCTGGCACATCTCCATGTCCAGCTTCTTCCGCGAGTACCTCTACTGGTCGATAGGCGGCTCGAAGCACGGCCACGTGTATGCCAACCTGATGGTCACGTTCGTCGCGATCGGACTCTGGCACGGAGCGGGCTGGAACTTCGTCGTCTACGGACTGCTGCATGGCAGCGTCGTCTGCCTGGAACGCGTCCGCAGACTGCGTCGTCGCTCGCTTGGCCTGGCGGACGAAGACCCTTCGGTGCCTGGCCAGCTCATCGGACTGGTCTATACGTTCCTGTTCGTCGCGTTCGCCAGGATACTGTTCGTCGCGAGCGACCTGGACGGGGCCGTTGCGTACGCACGAGCGCTCTGGTCGAGTGCGGGCGAAGGTGGCTCAGCAGGTGCCCAGGGGTATGTGACCCTGCTCATCGCCATCGCCTTGCATGCGCTGCCGCAGCGCATGGAAGCGCGTGCGAGGGACCTGTTCTTCTCGCAGCACGTAGCGATCCAGGGACTGCTGCTGGCAGGATTCGTCCTGGCGCTGATTGCGCTCGCTGCGGAATCCAGGGCTTTCGTGTATTTCCAGTTCTAGCCGACTTCCAGCGACAGAGCTACGCAGGACCGGTTCGGTGCTAACGGTGCGTCGGAACTACTCTACCTGACCTTGTGGGCTATGACAGTCGACGCTGGGGTAAGCACATGACCCAAAAGCCGTAGCGGCGGCAAGGCCTTGGCCAACGAGACAGCCAATCGCGCAGCGCGCCCTTTTCGATTTGTATCTATCAGATCGAATTTATCCCGCACCCTGAAGCCCAATGGCTCCAGAAAACGCTTGAGGGAGTACGGACTAAACCAGTGATACGCGGGAAACGTCGCAAAATTCACAAGCTGCGGCGCCGACGTTGTTGCCAGCTTCAAGTAGTGCTGCTTGAGAACTCCCGGATACCAACTGTAGAAAGGAAGATTGAACTCCTGCTGCTTGGGGCACAGGACGTTCGTGGTAGAAACAAACAAGGACCCACCGACCCGGAGCACGCGCGTTGCTTCGAGCAAGCACGCCTTCCAGTCTTGAACGTGCTCAAGTAGTTCCGGCATGAGTGACACATCAACGGACTCAGATTGCAACGGAAGGCTTTCTGCAAATCCGACGTCGAATCTTGCCCGATTACCGAAGATGTTGGATCGCTTAGTCGCAATGCCAACCAACTCACTGCTTACATCTATGCCGTGAACCCTGTGACCTTTTTCAAGCCAGCATCGACTTTGGGTGCCAGCGTTGCACCCAATGTCAGCAACTTTCAGATCTTCTATTGGCAACCCATCCGCCGCACGCGCACGAAGCACCGTACGCATGATCCCAAGCGCTCTTTCTCTGGCTCGATCGGAATCACTTGCACGGGCATAGTAGTCGATGAAGCGCGCATCGTTCGAATGCAGATCTTGAACGACCTGATTTGCCAGCAGAGATTTCATGGGAGCCCCGATTCTTGAGGAGTTCGAATCGATTTCTCGGAATCACACTCTGCACGCAAGAAATGCGCCAGATGCGCCCAAGTCATATATTTCAATAACTTGCGGACCACCTTCTCGGCATGAGTGAACTCTTGCCACATATTATGTAAAAAAGTTCGACTCACCCATATGAGGTATCCACCTTTAGCGAAGTAGTTGGGTTCGGCACACGCCACTCGGCTCAACTGGTACTGAGCAGCGATCACTACTAGATGTTGCGACTGCAACCCACCTGCTGACAGACCGTTTCGCAACTGCGAGCTACAGTTGAAGACTCGCCAATCACCCGATTGCGAAATGCATATGGAAGCGTTATCGATGCGCGATTGGCGAATCTAGATCAAAGCGTGGACCGAATTTCAGCAGCAGTTGCTGAAACGTAGGCTCCCGCACGGCATGGACAGCGGAGGCTAGGCTCTTCCAATCGTCCTATGGTGGCGTGAACATGCCGCGGTTCCCGAAATCGCAGATCGCCGTCTTGTTGATGGAAGGGGATGCAGGGTTGGTTGAGGCGCCGCTGGCACGCAAGCAAGACATCAATTCGGCAGCCTACCTAGCTTGGCGATCAAGTTACGCCGGCGCGAGTTCGCAGCGGAGAACCCGAAGCTGAAGCGCATGTACACGTATCTGGCGCTGGAGAGACCAGCGATCAAGGATATGTTGTCCCGAAAGCTGTTCTGTGGTCCACGAAATGGCAGATGGCGGATGCTCTGGTGCAGGATCACCGTCGACCGATCTGCCGAACCTGCCAGATCGTCAGACTCTCACGGACGACCCACTGCCGAACTCCTCAATGCTCGATGGAGCGAGGCCGGGAGGTGATTGTGACGACGACTTCCGCGTGCGCCAGCGCAACGCCGGCGACCAAACCTACAGATCCCTGCGCCGGCACCACGACAGCGCATGTCGCCAAGTCGCAGCGGCATGCACAGCAGCGCCAGAGGCAGGCGCCCGGATCACCGACCAATACCGCTGAACTTCAGCGACTCGACGCCAAGCGTCGCTTACGTCAGGCCTCCCGATGGCAACTTGCATACGGAGGTGGCCTGGTCAAAGTGCGAGAGGTGAACCAACAGCGCCTCGCCGGTACCCGTAAAGTCGGGGAATATATTGAACCGAGTGTACGACCCCCCGCCGCCTCCGATGTTGCCAGCGGTCGGGTTATTCACTGCAGGGGCCTGCCCACCTAAAGCGATCTCGGCCCACGCCCAGTTTCCCGTCGGGTCGTAAGTTCCGTCGCCACGCAGAGGAATGGACAACTTCCGCACGACAGCGCGATTTGGCAACTGATCACAGTTATATGCAAGGAAAGCCTTGCTCGGTGCGTGGTAGACCATGCCGTATGCGGCGGAGTGACCAGCATGACCTGGTTCCACCTGCTTCAGACCGGCAGCCCACTCAAAATTCGATGCGTTCGTTGGCGCCACGACAGACCAGCCCTGCCCGGTTCCAGCCTTTGAAATGTCGAGAATCCAGAGACGGTATGTCCCGACTTCCATCATGACAAAAAGGCTCGTGGTTCCGCCGCCGGCCTGCACTATCCCGTGGGCAATCGCGCCAGCAGATGACCTTAGGTCCTTCTCGCGTGGGGAATCGTCGTAGAAGGTGTGTTGTCCAGCAGCGTTCCCACGCGTGTCCATGCTCCAGTAGGATGACGATCGTTGACCTGCATACCAGATCTTTCCGCTTGCGGGATCCAGTGCCGCCACACCGAAACCAAATACACCCGTGTCGCCGCCGGTCTGCTCGGAAATAGTGCCGATGTAACGCCACGGCGCCGGGTTGCCGTAACGCCATTCCTTCAGCGATGGATTGGTGCGGAGTGCGTTCATATCCAAGGCCACTTTGACCAACGATGTCAGCCCGCTACCGTGGTTCCATGCGTTCATGATCGGATACCAGACGCGGCCATTGGAATAATGGTAATGCGAGCAGGTATGAACCGTTCGGGGCCGACGCAATATTCGCGATACGTCAGGGCTGCGCTCGTTGTATGCAATATTTGGATGTGGGCCATCGCCCAACCATCCTGGTACCTTGATTGGCCTTGAATAGGCCATTCCGTTCTGGTCTACAACCTTGTCAAGATACCCGTCTGGTGCTGGCTCGGACGACTCATTGTTCACTGCGTCGAAGTAGCGACGTCCGTCTTTAGGGTCGACCTCCGGCGTCGCATCGACGATCCGACGCCAAGCGGGCACGTCCGACCCAAGGTCGAGCGCATACGCATCGTTGTATTGCCAGGCCGCATGCCCGCCATTCAGGGCAATAATCATTTCCCGATTGGAGTGATCTACGCACGCACCGTTCCAACCCGCAGTAAGGTAACGAGGACCCCACCCTCCGAAGTAGGGCCCCGGTGAGACGACTTCAGCCAAGCGATTACCGCCCTGCCAACTGCCCGCCTTGCTCGGACCAGACGCGACCTGGGCCCATTTGTACGGATCGAGTTGCTTGAACCAAGCCGGTCCAGCGCCCGGTCCGTTGCTGCAAACTGCCTTGGTAGTTGTGCCCCCACTGACACTCAGTGCCGGTGGCGGGCAAGGATCCCCAATTGTTCGAGCGGACCATGATCCTGCTACGGCCAATCCAGCAGCCGACAGAAATTCCCTACGCTTCATACGGTCACCATTACACGGGGCGTGCCATTCAGTGGCAGTTTGCGACAATCGCGCGGAGTCGGCGAGACTTCATAGCAATCTTGAGTCAAGGAATCTCGACCACGTCACACACCAGGCGACGCCGATGCCTGGATCGCGGATCAACTGCCCGACCGACGAAGCCGGTGCCGACAAGTGGGTCAGGTCGATACGCCACCGGCGTGACAACTCTAGCTCGCCTAATAGCTGGATGGAGCAATGCTACGCTTGCGCGCACGAACTAGTCCGGTACTCTTCCAGCCTTGGACCGGTGCCAGCATGGCGGTTACCAATCCAGCTCCAATTGCCGAAGGCCCAGGAAACTCCAGATGACGGATACGCGAAACTCTCGCGACAATGCTATCGAGATCAATCGAGAGCAGAAAGAGTTCTACGAGAAGAAAGTTACGCAGCAGCGCAAACTGAATCCCGTCATGAAACTCTGGGAGCGGTGGCGGGACCGCGTCTACCGAGTCTGGGAGGAAATTGGCGTCTTTGAAGATGTGTTGAAATTACACAAAGAATGGGTGGGAGACCTCGCCGGGAAACGCGTGCTCGATCTTGGATGCTACCAAGGCAATCGCCTTAGCCTTGACCTGGCCTCGAAGAGCAAGTTCTACCTGGGGGTCGACCTGAGCGAGAATGCCCTTTCCATTCTGCGCAATCGCCTGGACAAGGCCGAGATCAGGAATGCCGAGGTTCGCGCAATCGACTTTCTGTCGGCGGACTTTGATTACGAACCGTTCGACCTGATCTACGCAAACGCGGTCCTGCATCACTTCAAGGACTTCGACCTGGTCATGTCGCTGATGTCCCAGCGACTTGCCCCGGGCGGTCGTATCGTCTCTTTCGATCCGCTTGAGACAGCAATGGTGGTTCGATTCGTGCGCTGGCTGTACCGGCCCTTCCAGAACAATGCCGCCTGGGAGTGGCCATTCAGACAGCACAACTTCGATATCATCGAAAAATACTTCCGCATAGAGAAAATACAGGGCGTGGTTGGTCTCTCGAAGTGGATTCTGCCACTGGCGGCCCTACCCGTATTCAGCAACGCAACGATTCGCCTTGGGCGAAGGCTTCACCACGCTGACACAATCTCTGCAAAGCAACTGGACTCACGGTTGTGGCGATGCATGTCCGTCAATTTGCTGTTAACCAAGAAGTCATAGCTTTCCGCGCCGCACCGGAACAATTGCCCGTTCCGGGTACTGCTACTGTCGCCGCCAAGACTACTTTCTGGGAATTACGCCAGCCGCGGGGTAATCGTTTGCCTCCATGTGGGATGCAGTCCAGGCAGACGAAGCAACAATTCTAGCCCTGGCCTCGGTCGCACCAGCCGCCAGGTGATCGACCGCATATGCGAGACCCGCTGTCGCGTATTTCACGTGCGGATTGATCACCGTGTTCAGAACACCAAAATCGTCCGTAAATCCAAACGGCGGCGGTATGCTTGCCACGTCAATAAACGGCAAATTCGGCGCAGTGTCGGGCTGATGCTTCGCATTGCAAACCACAAGCATCTTTTCGTAGACCTCGCTCCATGACGCCCAGAACCGGAGCGGCGGTGGCGAGTCGTTTACTTTCAGCCCAACGGCATCTTCATCGCCGAACGCCATGTAATTGCTCGGCAATCGTCTCCAGCTGTAACCCAGAGGTTTGCCATCCGGCGTTCGACCGAGCCCGCTCATTCCGACGACGAACTTGTATGCGTGGTTGCGAAGCAACTCGTGCTTGGACAAGGTCGCCACGTCCTTGTTTATCTCCATGTCCCACGCAAATCCAAGGCTGCAAGTCACATACAAGTGCATCCAAGGCGCTGACTTCAAGTAATCGTCCAATGGGGGATGACCTTTGGGATTGGCCGCCGTCATTACTATGCCGAGGTTGTTCTCCATTCGGCGTCCGAACTCGAGTGCAGAGTACTTACCCGATTGAAGCCCCCAATAGTGATCCATGTTGTTGGACCACTGTTCACGCAGCACGGATTGGATTGGCTCACCGTCCGGTGCAATGCACGCTGCTTGAGCTAACGTGCGCAGTTGCCATGCGAGCATGCGCGCATTACTTCCGACCTGAGTGACGATTCCCGTAGAACCGTCACGGCCATTCGACTTCTGCACCGGCCAAGGTGCTGCCGGCATGGTTTGGAAGTGATTGTAGGCAGCAAGAGCCGCGCACGCCTCCCAGAACTGCCAGCGCCCGGTGATCAAGTACGGGTAATAGCCCCACGACGGATGATGCGAACGCGCGTAGGCCGGCGCCGGCTCATTCGGCCACGGAATACTGTTATCCCCGGTCCAAAGTCTGTCGTATCCAGGTGCATTGCGTAACGGCGGCGACAACGTTGATTCGTCGCGAAGAAATACAGGATAGCGCCCAAGATTTCTGGCATTGGCAATGCTGGCGTTGACGGCACGAGAGTCACCGGACGAAATCGCCAGCGCTTCCCAGAAAGGCAGCAATCCGATCTGGTCGGACACTGCTTCACCGGCGGTTCCCATTCCCGACCGAAGATTGCCCTGTTCGAACGGCGTTGGACGCATTGCGTCCGTGTAGGTCGCGTCGATGGTCGAAGCCACGCGACTGCTTTTCACGAACGCCCGGTCCGTGGGCGAGTTGTAGCCGAAATTCGGCACCAACCGAGTGCTGCGGAGATACGCCCCATCATGTCGTGGCGTAATCTTCGGATCCGTGCCGACCCAATCGGTTCGGGACCACCGCGTATGATGGAAATGCGTTATCAGATTTCCGTCATTTACCGGCATCTCGGCGTCAAGAACCCGGATGGACGCAACGTACTGTCTTTGGGACGGTGATGGAGTCCGTGTCCAGCCATTCTCGACTACCGTCTCAATCTCCATTGTGTCGTTGGAGTAGACACGGACATAGAACCAGACTCGCACGTGGGCATCGCCTGCGGACGGCACTCCCATGTAGTGAAACTCGCTCATGATCGGGCCAGTTGCTGCCGTTCGCACACGGCCGGCGACTGCGGCACTGTTGGTGGAGCCCGTCCCCACCAGTGCTCGCAGGGATACCTTACCGAGCAATCCGAGAGTAACTGTAAAATCTTTGGATCCTAGAATCGTGGCAATACGACTCTCCGAAATCGGTGTGCCAGCCGCAGCCGCGCCATCTACAAGCTTGAACTGCCTGCTCCTGTTGATATTCGATACACCAGAAAGAACAGCAAACTTTACGCTGCCATCAGACCATCGATTTCTTACATTACACTGTGTCGATTCGCCCTCAGCATTGATGACGCCCCTGACATGGCCACGGCGGAACACGTGGCCCACAGTCCAGGCATGCGTACCGGCTGCCGCCTCGCTGACAAGCTCGAGCATCGGCATTGCCACGCCGGAGTCGGTGCCACATCCACCAGTGGCAGACGATCCGCCCTGCACGCTCAATCTTGATGGCGGACAAGGTTGCGCTGCCAAGAGTGCAAAGCCCGGCACCAAGGAACTCAGACCAACCGAAGCCTGCAAAAACTCTCTGCGCTTCACGTTTCACCTGCCACACACTTGCGAACGCCAAAATTCAACTTCGCTAGGAAACGGCGTCACTTCTGTCCCCAAAGCTTACTCCGATGGGGACGAGGCCGCCTGCATGCGATAGGACTGGCTCATCAATCCGTGAAGCCAGTCTCGGCAGACGTTCAACCGCTACACAGTGCAGCGAACCGAACAGGCACGCTTGGCCTGCAGGTCAAACGCGCCACTAGCGACGCCTATCGTTGCGCCTGCCGACTCACGCAACTATCCAGCCTGGCAAGCATTGCCGCACAAAGAGACTGGATTACCGGATCGATTTCCGGCGCCGGGCGACGACCGACTGAGGACGCAAAAACGCCTCGCGTAAATTCATCACTGAAATCGAGGCACACAAATCGATACGCGCGCTCGACGACGACGACCGGATTGCGCACGAGCTCTTCGTAGTTCAACAACAAGACATCGGTGCGCTGATCAAGTCCGAGGCGAAAGTAGAAACCATTTCGAATCAACCAGATAAGCGCGCGAGCGGACGGCTCGGAAATACCGCGCTGCAGGTGACCACTGATGGTGGCCACGTCTTCATCCGTAATATTGATCGATCGCCATTTTGCATCCGGCGATCGACTTGAAACTCTAGTCAGGTACTCGATGCTAGTCTCTCGAAACTGGACCAACGCAGAACCGATCACGTCCTGAAAATTTCGATAGATCCAGATCGCGCGAGCACCGGGAAGATTCTCCATGACATTTCGTGCTCGATTGCCATCTGCCGTCGGCTTTAGCACGACGTGAGATGCGGGTGAGCGCGCGATCAGCTGGCGGACGATCTCCAGGTCCCGGAGCTCGTAGTCCTTGAATGCGTCATCGTCTGTCTCGTTGTACATCGCCGTTGACGGGCAGCGGTCAAAGCAGCGCAGAAGCATGTTAGTTCCGGATCGCTGCTCCCCAAAAATCAAGACGGGTATCGCGGTCTGACGCCTATCACGACGGACGACCACATTCCGGAGATGCTTCCACGTCTTTACCAGACGCTCACGCTTCGTGATCACCCGGACCTGCTTTGCGTCAGGGAGGGAAGCGTCGCCGCAGGCGCCGCAACTTCATTCTGTGGAGCGAGGGCACGGCGATTTGCAATCAGACCTAGCATTGCCATAGCCACCGTCAGATACCAGAACCGAACCTCCAGCTTCGGGTACTGAACGAATAGATCACCGACGACAATCGCGACCAATCCCCCGGCCACCGCGGGCAGGATCTGCGCCAGAAAGTCATCCTGGTCCCGCACCGACTGTTTGAGATGAAGCAGGGACCGAACCAACCATCCGACCATCAATACATACAAGGTTGCCCCTGGAATTCCATGGTCAACAAGCATGGTCATGAAGGTATTGTGCGACGAGCGAGTCTTGGCGCCTGGTGCGCCTGACAGCTGCTTTTCGTCAAGATACTCGGGACTCAGTGCATCCGTGCATCTTGAACCGCAGCCGAAAGGATGCTTCAGAAACATCTGGAACTGTGCGTGCGCGAGGACCAATCGCTTGGAGCCAGTATCGACCCCTTCCACCTGCTCGCCTTGATACTTCAGGGACTGTATTCGTGCCCAGTAAATTGGATTTGTAAGCGCCAGGAAAAGCGCAAGGCCAACAACGGATAAAATTCTCACCCACTTTACGTATTTCACGGGTGCGAACACGTTGTAGACCAAGCCTGCAATTGCGAGAGCAAGGAATCCGCTACGACTGATCGTCGCGACCACGGCATTCAAGAGCACCGGCATGATAGCGATGATAGCTAACTTTTCACGCATTGAACTTGCGAGAAATATCGACGCCGCCGCGAGAATTCCCGTGACGATTGTGAGTGCGCCAGAGTTTGCATCACCGATTCCGGATCCGCCGAAATCGTCGAATCGACCACCGTCCTGCTGTGTAAAAGCCACCCATGCGATATATGTGCATCCCATAACGTGGGCCCACATGAATCGCCTGATGTTGAGGTTAGAGTCGAGACACCGGTAAATCAGGTACATCGCTACGATGTACTTCAGATAGTAAACGAGCAGTTCTGTGTGCAGCTCTGGCGAAATGGCCCAGAGACTTTGCAGCGCCACCCATAGGACGAAAATGACAAAGCCCCACATCAAGGGTTGCCGCATCAACGGTATGCCGGAAGGCTTGGGTCGATGTATGACGATGGCAATTAGAGTCACAATCGCCGCGATCAAGGTCCATCTGAAGCCGAGCGTGACCCCTTGCCCCCACCACCGGTCCGAAGGACTGACATAAAACAGAAGCACATATGTCATGACCCCGAAAATCGGGTGCCGTACCAGTGCCATCAGGCAACCGATGACAAACAGAACCACGAAAAATGCGGCAGTCAGGCTCATGCACTGTATCTCGTGAATCTATTGACTCGATCCACTTTTCTCCGGCGAGATACTTTGCCATTCGCCCACACCCTGCAATTTCTCACGCAAACCTGGGAGCGGGAAGCCTGCTGCATATGCCGCTTGAGCGTGCGTGCGTGAACCCGCATAGAGCCCTTGCTCGAACATGAGCAGACCCAGATTGTAATGAACATCTGCGTTCCCGGGCTCCAACGCAAGCGCCTGCTCCCACCATGTCTTGGCACGCTCGACGTCTTTCTTCTGATAAAAGTAGTAGCCACCGAACACCCAGACAGCTGCGTCATCGGGGGTGAATTGTTGTGCCCAAGTCAGGTAGCAAGCTGGCGATGCGTAGTCAGAATCCCGGCCACCCGCTTTATCCCACTGCACCAGGATGGAAAGCGCACGGTGATCGTTCGGGATCTTTTGCAGGACGAAATGAAGATTGTTCATCACGTTCCACTTTAGATTGCCCGAGCTGAGCGCCTTGCGCGCCGGCTCGATATGAAAATATTCATGGTATCGAAGATCGCGGAGGTCCTTTTCATTGGAAGACATCAGTCTATAGTCCCGACGACCCTTGGTGGGATGGCCAGGAGGTGCCTGCCCGCAACTCAAGAGCAGATTGTCTGCGGAACTATTGGTTTCGCCATGAGTCGGTGCTGCCAAGAGCAGGCTGATTGCTGCCGCGAAGCACCAGGTGAGTCCCTTCCGACAATTGTTGCGCATTCGAGCCTATCCTTTATCACCAGACGAACACGTGTTCGAATCGCCTGCGAACTCCAGCCGGTCTACGTCCCGTGGAACGCGAAATCTCGATTGTAAACTTCAAGCCTCAAAAATGACCCACTTAACATATTGGCGTCGAGCAACGATATGGGGCGGGTGGTCTTACAAATCGACGATTGATGGCTCGTATTGTCAGGCGTCGTGGAAGCCCGGGGTCAGCATAATTGTCCGGTGATCACCTACGATCGGCCAACAGGCTTACAGCAATCCATTCCGCACAGGTGTTATTGGCCCATTCTGTGCTCGTTCGGCTGGAAAAAGTGTGATCGGCTTCCACCATGTGCCGAATCGAGACATTGCTCCGCCCAATTGAACGAGCCCAGCCGGAGTCTCGAGCCCACAGATCTGAGAATTCCCGCGCGGTCAGGTCACGCCCACTCATCAGACAAAGGACCGGCAGAGCAAATTCTTCAAGACCATGGCGCATTTCAGTCACAAAATCCACCGCAGGTCCAGAGTCCGCGGTTTCACTCTGGCCACGTAGTGCCAGGCCAACCGACCTCAGAAAATTTGCCGCTGCAGGCAACAGTTGCAAACGCCCGCTCGTCAACTTACGCCAGAACGAGCCGTGCAGTAGGCGCTCTCGGTAATAGTGCTTGACGTGGGCTCGAGCCAGTCCCGCGTCGGTCCTGACCCACGGATTGACCAGGATCAGTCCCGCAACCCGATCGTCGGAGTTGCAGTACATCAGCGCCGCAGACGCGGCATCGCACAGTCCAAAAATTACGACGGACCGCAGACCGGGCACCGCGCCTGTGAAGGCATCGATCGCCGATCGGATGTCCATCGTCACGGCGCGAAAGTCCCTGCCTTCGCCCGCGCTGTCGCCCATGCCGCGATAGTCGAATCGAAAAACCGGGTGCCCTTGGCCGCCAGGTGACGCGCCAACTGCACGAACTGGCGATGACTGCCCACTCGATACTGCGGCCCGCCGACCACGATCAGCACCCCGACGCGCGGGTGACACCGAGGCCGCGTCGTGGACGATGCCCAGGCATTGACTCGCCGCGCAATCGAAGATGATCGCACGCTCGTTCGGCGAGGTCATGCGGACATCCCTGGCGGCCGCGGTCGCGTCTCGACAGCGAGCTCGCACGTGCGTCTGCGACGAGTTCGTCATTGGTCACGATCTCGGTCGTCGCCCAGAACGGCTCGCCGACGATTGCGTGCCTGCTACGCGGACGCCCCGCATCGACGGACGCCTGGATCGATCGAGCCGATGCCGGTGAAACCGGTTGCCCGTTTCACGCACGAGTTCGAACCAGTCCACCGCACCGAGCCCCGCCGGGAGCACGGGCGGCTCCTTGACCGCGTCGAGTTCGCGCCACCAGCGCCGCGCGAAGTCCGATACCCCGAGATCTCGATTTCGCCGTTGACCAGCCAGCTCGGCACGCAGGTCGGCAACGGATTCCTTGACGTCGTTGGCCATCGACGGCCGCGACGCGCAGCCGCATGAACTGCGCCAGGTGACGCGAGCCGTCGAGCACCGGCTGCCAGAACACGGTCCGCGACAGGGCCGGCATCGCGGCGAGCACCTCGTCTTCGCAAGCGAGCGCGCAGCCGAGACGAATGCCGAGCAGCCCCGTCACCGGCCCGACGGCGCCTTCACACCAGCGTGCCGTCCGTGCCAGGTCGTCCTGCCAGAGGCCCAGCCGGCGTCGACGAAGTCGCCCCCGCTGTCTCCCGTGCCATAGAGATCGGGCAGCACGGTAACGATTCCGGTCTGCGCCAACTGCATGGCCAGCAGCGTGACCATGCGCCGGCACTTGTTCATTTCTTCGGCGAACGGCGGCACGACGAGAACGCAGCGTGTCGCCGGCGCCGGCCCGCGACGCAGGACGAACAATGGGCCCTGGCGCCCCGCCAGGAAATGGCCCAGCGATCGAACTCGCCATCACGGATTCGAGCTTTCGCTCGACGTAAGTCGGTGAGTGTACCGACGGTCGTGAAGACATCCGCCGACAATTCGTCGTCGTCGACCGCGATGCCGAGTTCGTCTTCGAGCGATCGTCACGACGGTGACGACGGCCATCGAATCGAACTTCGGGAATGCCGCCGAGCAAGGGCGCTCTCGGGCTTCAGCGCGCTGGCCCTCGCGCCGAGTTGCAGGGTGTCCCTGAGAATGCCGACAACCCGCTCAAATGTAGTCATTACAGCCGAAGCTCCTGATATTCTGGCTTCGCCATAGGATAACCGACGCAGCCGACAGATCTGCGCACTGCTTAGCAAGTTTACATAGCCTGCCGGGCTAGAATGCCTGCTTTACCGCGCAAGGCCGCAGGGCAAACCCGATCCACGCATGTATGGATTTCTCAGTCGAACGACGCCGGTCGGCCCGGCCTCGACCGACCCTTCGACACCGCCCGACGGGACTGAAGGCCCTGCGCCGGGTCGGTTCGAACAGGCAAACGGCGCAAGCCTCGCAGCCTGGGCGGCGGACATCGCGTTCGAATCCGGCATCGTGGTCGCCGTTCGCGGGGCCCCACCTGGGATCGGCCTTTCGGGGCGCCCGCAGACCGCGCGGATGCCGCTTCGATGCTTGCGGCGTACCGCAGCGAAGGACCCGCATTCGTTGCGCGGCTGGCGGGCGGTTCGCTGTCGCAGTGGCGGACGCCACCACCGCGCGGGTCGTGCTGGCGATCGACTCGATGGGCATCGAGCGCCTGGCTTATCGCCACTGCGCCCGGCCTGCTGGTCTTTGGCACGTCAGCGATGACCGTTGCGCGCATGCCGGGCATCAACGCCGGCATTTCGCGCCAGTCGATCTTCAGCTACCTGATGCTGCACATGGTGCCGGCGCCGGAAACGATCTTCGCCGGCGTCAGCAAGCTGCGCGCCGGGCACATGGCGATCTGGGCCAGGACGGCAACGTCGAGACCCGGCCCTGGTGGAGGCCGGCATTCATCGAAGCGCACGGCGAGGACAGGCCATCCTCAAGGCCGAATTGCAAGTCGGCACTGCAGATCGGCGGTGGCCAGCTGTCGTCCCGACGCGAAGCAGCGGAGCGTTCCTGAGCGGCGGCCTCGACAGTTCGACCGTGGCCGGCGTGCTCAGCGAATCGCGGCCGGAACCGGTCGACACGTTCTCGATCGGATTCGGCTATCCGGAGTTCGACGAACTCTCCTACGCGCGAATCGCCAACCAGCGCTTTGGCTGCAGCGGGCACGAGTACACGATCACCGGCGACGACATCGCGGACTCGTTCCGCCTGATCGCGCGGGCGTACGACGAGCCGTTCGGCAACTCGTCCGCGCTGCCGCTCTACTACTGCGCGCGCCTGGCGCGGCGAGTCCGGCATGGATCACCTGCTCGCGGGCGACGGCGGCGACGAACTGTTCGCCGGCAACAGCCGCTACGCGAGGCAGAACGTCTTCGCGCGCTACGAGCGACTGCCGCGATTGCTGCGCAAGGGACTGCTGGAACCGCTGCTGGCAGCCATGCCGGAGCCGCTGCGCATCCGTCCGCTGCGCCAGGCCAGCGCGTTCATCGGACGCGCCAACGTTCCGCTGCCGGAGCGCCTCGAGATCTGGAACCTGCTGTACCGCGTCGGCGCCGCCGACGTGCTGCAGCCGGATTTCCTGGCCTCGATCGAACCCGGCAGCCGCTGGCGCGCATGCAGGAAGTCTGGGACGCGGCGCCCTGCGACAACCAGCTGAATCACCTGCTGTACTACGACTGGCAGTACACGCTGGCCGACAACGACCTGCGCAAGGTCGAGACCATGGCCGGCGCTCGCCGGGCGTGCGCGTTTCGTACCCGATGCTGCACCCGGACGTCGTCGACGTCTCGCTGCGCGTGCCGCCGGCAGATGAAGATGCCGGGCACGCAGCTGCGGCACTTCTACAAGGAAGCGATGGCGGGCTTCCTGCCGGACGAGATCATCCACAAGAAGAAGCACGGCTTCGGCCTGCCGTTCGGCCTGTGGCTGCACGATTCGCCGCGCCTGCGCGACCTGGTCATGGGCAGCCTGTCCGACCTGCGACGGCGCGAGATCGTGCAACCGGCCTTCCTCGACCGGCTGCTGCAGCTGCACGGCGCCGAGGACGCGAGTTACCACGGCGTCTTCGTCTGGGTGCTGGCGATGCTCGAGCAGTGGTTCCAGGAACACGGGATCGACACCATGATCGAGCCGTCTCGATCCGCTGCAGTCGTCCGCTGCTGCGGCACCGCCGGCGCGCTGTTGTCTGGCGCGGGCCCGCGCCTCGCTGCTGGTGCTGATCTACCACCGCGTGCTGCCCGGCCAGCGATCCGCTGCTGCCGTACGAGCCGGATGCAGCCGCCTTCGCCGGGCAGATCGACCTGCTCCGGCAGAACTTTCAGCGTGCTGCCGCTCGGCGAGGCCGTCGACCGACTCGTCCGCGGCGACGCTGCCGTCGCGTGCGGTCTGCATCACCTTCGACGACGGCTACGCCAACAACTGCGAAGCTCGCCCTGCCGATCCTGGCGCAGCGCGGCATGCCAGCCACGGTGTTCGTGGCGCCCGGGTTTCTCTCGACGGCGGGCGGATGTTCAACGACACGGTGATCGAGGCCGTGCGCCGGGCGCCCGCCGAACTCGATCTCGACGACCTCGGGCTCGGTCGCCACGCGCTGCCGGACGACGCCGCGCGGGTGCAGGCCATCGCGCGGATCCTGCCGGCGCTGAAGTACCTCGACCCGGCCGAACGCGCTGGCGCGACGCGGCGACCATCGCCGATCGCGTCGGCGCGCGAGCTGCCGGACGACCTGATGATGACCGAAGACGCAGGTGCGGCGAACTGCACCGCCACGGCATCGAGATCGGCGCCCACACGGTCAACCATCCGATCCTGGCGCAAGCGGACGACGACACCGCGCGCCGCGAGATCGTCGCCAGCAAGCGACCGCCTGGAAGAGATGATCGGCGCAACGGTCACGTCGTTTGCCTACCCGAACGGCGGTCCGGGTCGCGACTACACCGCTCGCGACGTCGACCTCGTCCGCAGGCCGGCTTCGACCTTGCCGTGTCGACGGCCTGGGGCGCGGCGCCCGCCGCAGCGCGACGCAATGCAGATTCCACGGATCGCGCCGTGGGACCGCACCAGCATTTCGCTTCGGCGTGCGCATGGTGCGCGCTTACCGCGAGCGGACCCGCCGTCGCCTGAGGTCGCGCGGGTCGCCCCGTCAGGGCGGGGCGTCGCTGACCACGTAGCGGTACTTGCCGGACTTCTCCGGCGGGATCTCTGCCACACGGCGCATGGCCAGCACCGTCCCCGGGCCCATCCTGCGCAGCAGCCCGGCCCGGATCTGCGCTTCGACGTCGTCCGTCAGCTCCGGGCCCGCAGACGAGCAGCAGTTCGAGCGACAGGTCTGCCGCCTGGATGAACTTGAAGACACGGACGCCCGGCTTGTCGCGCACCTCGTAGATCAGCGCGAGGGCATGCATGTGGTTGCCGCCGCCGTGCGGATGAAGTCGGTGCTGCGGCCGAAACATCCTGCAGCACCGGCAGGCCGCGCCCGCAGGCACAGCGCGCGTCCGACATGCGACGGCGATGTCGCCGGTGCGATAGCGGATGAACGGAAAGTCGCTCGTCGCCAGGTGGGTCACGACGATCTCGCCGCTCTCTCCCGGCGCGACCGGCCGCCCGTCGGCCGCCGATCAGCTTCGACGACGATGTCCTCGGCGGAGACGTGCAGCGAGCCCTGCGGACACTGGTGCGCGATGAAGCCCGCGTCGCGCGAGCCGTAGCCGTTGGCGACGGGCGCGCCGAACACACGCTCGATGACTTCGCGCTGGTCGGGATAGAGCGTTTCGCCGGTCGTGAAGACGACCCGCACGCCGAGGTCGTCGAGGCGCTGGCCGCGCGCTTCGCGCGTGACGGGCCAGCAGCGCCAGCGCCGAGGCGTAGCCGAACACCATGCGCGGGCGGAGCGGCGGATCCGCCGACAGTAGTCGTCCATCTGCTGCGGCGACATCTGGAAGGCCGGCAGCAGGTGCGTGCGGAACAGCCGGTCGCGCAGCGCCCGGTAGCGATCCTGCCGCGTCAGCTCGACCGGTGATCCCCACAGCACGATCTCGGGATCGCCGATGTCGACGTCCCACCAGCGCGTCGCGCGCCACTTGGCCGCGACGTCGTGCGATACGCGGCCCATGCCCATGTAGAACACCAGCGGCTCGCCGCTCGAACCGCCGGTGTTGTACTGGACGAGCGGCCCGGCCGACCGCGACTTGAGAGCCTCGACGTTGGCGCGGATGCGCGCCTTGTCGAGGAACGGCAGCCGCGCGCAGGTCCGCGAGCGAGTGGACAGAGGCGACGGGTCGAAGCCATGCTCGGCGAACAGGCGCTGGTAGTACGGCACCTGCGCGGCCGGCTCGCGACCAGGAACCGCCGCAGCCGCGCGAGCTGCAGGCCGGCGATCGCCGCCGGGTCGAGCCACTGGGTGCGCTCGAGTTCCGCGCGCAGCGCGACGCTGTGGTGCCGCTTGAGCCGCTCCTGCACGGGAAACAGCAGCCCGACGCGAAGCGCGTGTACCAGCCTGAGGCCGGCTTGCGGCTCAGCCATGGTGCGCCACCGCTCCGTCGGCGCGGCGATGCGCCGGAACTCCTCCACGAGGATCGGGACGCGCATGTTCCAGTCGTTATCCTCCGCGTAGCGCCGGATCTGCGCCGCGGTTCCAGTCGCGCTGCAGCGCGTCGCCGATGCGCTGCAGCAGCGCCTCGTGGTCGCCGAACGGCACGATCGCGCCGAGGTCCTCGCGGCAGACCACCTCGGCATTGCCGCCGACGTCGGTCGCGACGACCGGCACCCCGCAGGCCATGGCCTCCAGCAGCACGTTGGCCCAGCCCTTCGTTGCGTGTCGCCAGCACCGATGACGTCGGCCGCGGCAACGGCGCGACGCACCTCGTCCGGCGGCAGGGCACCGAGGAAATGCACGCGGTGCTCCGAGGCCGAGCGCCGCGACCTGCGCGCGCAGCTCGCGCGAGTAGTCGCCCTCCGGACCGGCCGAGCCCACGACGAGGTAGTGCAGGTCCGGGAAACTGCCGGCGCAGTTCGGGCAGGCAGGCGATCACGCGGTGAAATCCCTTGCGCTCGACCAGGCCGCCCACCGTCACCAGGACGCGCGCCTCGGCCGGCGAATCCGAGCGCACGCCGCGCCTCGTCCCGCGCCATGCGGCTGGAAACGAGCGGAGTCGACGCCGTTGCCGACCACGCGGATCGCCAGCCTCGGGCACGCCGAGGCCAACGGCCACCGCTTCAGCGAGGCGGAGACTGCGAATACACGACTGGCCTGCAGCAAGCCGGACACGAGCCGCCGTGCGCAGCGCCGGGTCGCGCGAGTGACGAGGCTCGGTGCCACGCAGCGTGACGGTGAATGGCAGTTTCTCCCAGCGCGCAACGAGTGACGCCGCGTAGCCGTCGGGGTAGCCGAAGTGCGCATCGATGACGTCCACCTGCCCCTGCCGCTTCAGTCGTCGAACCGTGCGCCGCGCACCCAGCGCCATGAACACGCCGTCGAGCTGCTTCAGCACTCCCGGCACGCTGAAGAAGCGCGGGCGCAGGACGTCGATGCCGGACTGCTGTCTCGGACACCGGCAGGTCCGGCCGGAAATGCGGACGAAAGCGCCGGATCAGCGCCCTGCAGCGGAAACCACGGCTGCGGCGAGATGACCGTCAGCGGCAGGTCGGCGGCGACCCGGAACATGCGCTCGCGGATGAAGATGCCCGCTTGCGGCTGCGCTGGCCCGGGAAACAGCGAACTCCAGACCAGCACGGCTGGCCGCCCTCGGTCACTCACGACGCCCGGGTTCCAGCAAGGACCGATAGACGGCGTCGTAACGGCCGACGCTGGCACGCCACGAGCGATCGAGCTCGACGAAACTGTCGCCCTGCACGCTTGATGTCGTCCCAGCGATTGCGCTGGGCGAACGACCGGAAGACCACGCCTGCCAGCGCCTCGGCGCTGTCCGGCTCGAACAGGAAGCCCGTCTCGCCATCGCGGATGAGTTCACGGTGACCGCCGACGTCGGACGCCGCCAGCACGCGGCCCTGCGCCATCGCTTCCAGCGGCTTGAGCGGCGTCACCAGTTCGGTCAGCCGGATTCGAGCGGCGCGGATACACGAGCAGGTCCACCAGGCCGTAGTATCGCTCGACGTCGGCATGGGGCACGCGACCGGCGAACAGGCAGTGCTGCTCGAGTCCGAGTCCGGCCACCTGGCTGCGCAAACGTGCCTCCTCGAAGCCGCCGCCGACCAGCAGGACCTTGGCCGTCGGCACCTCCCGCAGGATGGCAGGTAGCGCCTCGACGAGCAGGTCGAGTCCTTCGTACGCGTAAAATGACCCGAGGAATCCCAGCACGAAAGCGCCCTGCAAGCCCAGTGCCTGCCTGAGTTCGGTGTCGACCTGGTCGATGACTGGAAACCGCTCGACATCCACGGCATTGGGAATGACCGTGATCTTTGCCGCTGGGATCGCGCGGGCAAGGATGTCGCCGCGCAATCCCTCGCAGATCGTCGTGATCGCATCCGCGCGGCGCAGCACCCAGCTTTCCAGCGCCGCGCGAAAGTCGATAGCGCAGGCTGCCCTCGGTCGTCGTGCCGTGATCCACGGCAGCGTCCTCCCATGAGGCGCGCATCTCATACACCAGCGGCAGGCGGTGACGCCTGGCGGCAAGCACTGCAGCCACTCCATTCAGTGCAGGCGAGTGGGCGTGCAGCAGGTTGGGGCGCTCGATCTCGATGATCTCGTCCAGCCGTCGCCGCGTGTCGCGTATCACCGACAGCTGGTCGACGACGGGAAGGCGCGCGAGCGACGGACGTTGACGCCGGCGTGCGGTAGAAGCGCAGGCCTTCCGCGTCCTCGACGGCCGCCGTCGCGCCGTAGTGCTTGGTCGATGTGAGATGCGACGTTTCCCAGCCGCGACGCCGCTGCTCGCGCAGGATCGCCAGCGTCCGGAATGCATAGCCGCTGTGCAGGGGCACCGAATGGTCGAGCACGTGCAGTATGCGGGGAACGTCGGTCACGCAGCCTCGCGCTCGTGGCGGGCGATGCCGTCGACGTTGCGGAGGAACGATTCGAACATCAACAGCGTCCACAGCGGGGAACAGTGGTCGCGAGCCCCGCTTTGATGCTCATCCAGTATCTGCTCCAGCACGCGGCGCTCGAAGATGCCGGTGGCCGCCAGCGTCTCGCCGAGAACGCTGTCGCGGACCCGCTGCCGCAACGGGCCCCGGAACCATTGCGCGAGCGGTACCGAAAACCCCATCTTTGGCCGGTACATGATCTCGTGCGGAAGGTGCGGCTCCATCGCCTTCTTGAGCAGGACCTTGCCCTCGGTGCCCTGCACTTTCAGGTCTCGCGGCAGGGTCGCAAGCCATTCAACCAGGGGGTGATCCATCAGCGGCTCACGGACCTCGAGCGAATGCGCCATGCTGGCTCGATCCACCTTGGTATTGATGTCGCCGACGAGGTACGTCTTCAGGTCCAGGTACTGCACCAGCGACAGCGGATCATCCGTGCCTGCCCGTGAGGCGTGACGCTGGAAGACATCCAGGGCGCTGTAGCCGCCAAGGCGTTGCTGGAAAGTGGCTGAGAACATCGACCTGCGCATCGGTTCGCGAATGATCGAGACGCCGTGCATGTAGCCCTCGACTTGCGTCCGTGCCAGCGACTCGAACGTGGACTTCGCGCGAAACACGCGGGGCGCCCACAGTGCCTTTGGATAGGCACGGCCGAGCAGCCCGAACAGTGGCCGACGCAGCCCGAGCGGCAACGTGGATCGCAGCCGTTCTTCCATCAGGTGCATGCGGTAGCGACGGTACCCCGCGAAGTTTTCGTCGCCACCGTCACCGGAGAGCGCCACCGTCACGTGCTTGCGGGCCAGCTGGCAGACCCGGTACGTGGGTATTGCCGAACTGTCGGCGTAGGGTTCGTCGTAAATACGGGCCAGTTCGTCGATCAGGTCGAAGTCCTGGCTGGCAACCCGCTCGACGAAGTGGCGGGTGCCATACCGGTCGGCCACTTGCTGTGCAAACCGCGCCTCGTCGAAAGCGGGGTCGTCGAATGAAATTGAACAGGTGTTGACCGGATCGGCGGAAATCCGCGCCATGGTCGCCACCACTGCGCTGGAGTCGACTCCGCCGGACAGGAACGCGCCGAGCGGAACCTCGGAGATCATCCGCAGCCTGACGGACTCTTCGAGCCGGTGGTTGAGCTCCGCGCAGGCATCCTCCATCGACAATGCAGTGCCTGGGGCAAAGCGCACATCCCAGTATTCGACCGGCTCAGGCAGCGGCTGGCCGCGGCGTATCGTGAGCCGATGACCCGGCGACAGCTTGCGGGTGCCCTCCAGGATCGTGCGCGGCTCGGCGACGTAACCGAGCGCAAAGTAGTCCTCGACGGCGCACGGATCGAGCGCACGGACGAGCCCGGGATGCACCAGCAGCGACTTGAGTTCGGAGCCGAACAGCAGCGTGCCGTCGGCCAGGACGGAGTAGTACAGCGGCTTGACGCCGAGGCGATCGCGCGCCATGAACAGCGTTTCCTGGTTGCGATCGTACAGCGCGAAGGCAAACATGCCGCGAAAGCGGTCGACGCAACGCTCGCCCCACGCTTCCCAGGCGTGCACGATGACTTCGGTGTCGCTGCGCGTATGGAACGTGTGTCCGAGCGCCTGCAGCTCGGGGATCAGGGACTGGTAGTTGTAGATCTCGCCGTTGAATACCACGACCACCGAGCCGTCTTCATTGAAGAGTGGCTGCTGTCCTGTCGCCACGTCGATGATCGAGAGCCTGCGGTGGCCGAGTCCCACGCCCGGCTCGAGGTGCAGCCCCTCGCCGTCCGGTCCGCGGTGGGCCTGGGAATCGTTCATGCGCTGCAGCAGCGCGCGCCCGAAATCACGGCGAGTGCGGGTGTCAAAAAGTCCGGTGATTCCACACATATCGGTTACGAGCCCTCACCCGGCCTCCGGCCACCCTGCCCCGCGTAGACGGGGGCGAGCTTCGGAGAGGGTTTATTGCCAAGCAGTTCGTCGTAAAGGTCCAGGTAACGCTCGACCATCGAATCCAGCCGAAAATGCTGCACCACTCGCTCGCGCCCGGCTGATCCGTGCGCACGGCGCAGGGCCGGATCCACCAGGTAAGGCAGCAATGCAGTCTGCAATGCGTTGGTTGCGTCGGGATCGTACAGGTGGCCCGTCACATCCTGCTCGACGAGTTCCGGGTTGCCACCCACCCGGCCGGCGACGACCGGCAAGCCCGTGGCCATCGCCTCCAGGATCGTGTTCGAAATCCCCTCATTCATGGACGGCAGGACAAACACGTCCATGCGCCGCAGCAGCTCGTGCGTGTCGTGGCGGGCCCCGGCGAATTCCACCCGATCTGACAGGCCCAGGCCGGCGGCGAGACTGGCCAACGACTGCCGCAGCGGCCCGTCGCCAACGATCAACACCTTGAGGCGTGAACCCAGCGCAGGGTTTGCCGCGGCGATCGCCTTGCAGGCCTGCAGCAGCTGCGCCTGGTTCTTGACCGGATCCAGTCGGCCGACCGTACCCACGGTGAGCTCGTCGCCGCTTCCCTGCCCCGTCGCGCGCGGCGCGAATCGCTCGGTATCAACACCGTTGTACAACTGCCGGATTCTTTCTGGCCTGACTCGCACGTCTCGTTGCAGCCAGCGCGCAAGATCGCGCGACATCGGCACGTAGCGGTGAATCGCCGCACGGCATGCGCGCCGTATTCGCAAGTTGCGGGGATTTCGCCCCGCGGGATCCGAGGCTTCCCAACCGTGCTCACCATGCACCCGTCGACCCACCCCGGCCGCCCACGCCACCCACTGCATGTCCACCGTTCCGAGGTTGCGGGTATGGGCGATGGCCGGCCGCAGGCGGCGCAGCGTACGCCACACACGCCAGTACGCCGCTGGGTCCTTGCCCGGTCGCTTGCCGATGGCGATGACCTCGACGTCGTCGCGCTGGATGCGGCGGCGAAAGTCCGTGGCGAAGCCAGACAGGCAGATGATTGCGTGCCGGTAGCGATCCCGCGGCATGCGGTTGACGAGGTTGACGAGGCCGTTCTCCAGCCCGCCGAAATCGAGCTTGAAGATGATGTGCGCCACGAGTGGCGTGCGCTCGTCACTCATCGCGGGCAGGCCCCTGGGGCAAAACCCTGCGCCACGCAGGCGCCGTGTGCTTCCACGAAAGCCTGCAGTCTTTCCCGCGATCCAGTGCCGGAGGTCGTCGAAATCGTCACGATTCGCTCTGAATCGGCGTTTCGAGTGATGAAGGCGATCGCTTCCAACGCCTTGGCGGAAATCTCGCGAGTCACCTGCTGATCGCCGACCACGAACCAGTACCAGACCACGCGGGTTTCCCCGTCCACGGCAAGTTCGACCTCCCGCACTGGCAGCTTCGATCCATCAGCCAACGTGATCGTGCGGCGGACCTCGGTTGCCAGGCTCTTGCGTTCGGTGGCGGCGATGACGTTGCTGTACGAAATCATTTCTGCGCCAACGGAGTTGCCCAGGCCATAGACCGCGACGAAGACGTCGAGCGCTGCCTGGTCGGGGGCAACGTACCTTGCCTGCCGCTCGACGAACCCGCCGTGGTAGAGGGGACGCCATAGATCGTCCGACCGGACGGGTCCCTGCCACCCTTCCTTTGCCTCCGGCAACGCGATCAGGCGACTCGGCGTTGCCAGGTTCAAGCGTGCCTGTGCAATCGAACTGTCGACGAGTGGTGGCCCGGCGAGGGCCACCCCGCAAGCCAGCGGCAGTGGCCACCACGCCCACCAGTTCACACGCGGCATCGGTTTGACGTCGCCGACCCGGCCTCTGGTGGAGGCGACGTCGTCGTGCCAGCGCCGTCCGATCCAGAACATTGCGGCCATCATCACGACGAAGAAGATCCGCCCGAAGGTGACATGCTCGGTGCCCGGTCCGAATCGCATTTCCGTCCAGTGCGACACGAGGATCGTGAAATACACCCTCAGGCCGTTGAGGATCACCGGAATGACCAGGAACGCCGCGACACAGAGGACGCGTTTGCGCCAGCCATTGAAATTCAGGTAGGCGTACAGCACGCCCAGCACGAAGCTGGTGATGAAGTAGTTGAGCCCGCTGCACGCCCGGGCCACTTCGAAATTTCCCGAGGGAATGCTGATCAGCATGTGCGACCGGAGCACCGGGACTCCGGTCCAACGCAGCAACGCCACCGAGAAATCCGCAGTGACCTGCATCAGCGTCGGTACGAGCCCGCGCCCGAAGGGCACCATGAACAGCAGGAACGCAAGCGGAAAGATGAGGGCACGCGTCACGGACCTGCCGAAGATCGTCAGTACGAGCGCCGGAACGAGGCACACCGCCGCAACCTGCTCCATGACGAGCACCCCGCTCCCGCGGGCAACAACCCATGCGAGCACGCAAGCGAGGACTGCGACGATTCCGAGAGCGGATGGCTGGACCGGCAGTTGCGATATCTCATCGCGCTTGCGCCACGCGAGCCACAGGCTGATGGGCAGGATCAGGAAGCCATGGGAATACGCTGCATCGCCGGACCACTTCTGGACCAGCGACAGGTAGCTCGTGTGATAGGTGACGAACACCATGGCCAGCGCCAGCGCCAGCATGGCGAGGTAAGGCCGCCAGGTGTGTCGAGAATGATCGATTGATGTCATGGTCGTGCTGGTGCCCTCCAGACCCTGACCAGGAGGTAGCCAAAGATGGCCAGGGAAAGAATCAGCAGCCCGGATGCGATGACGAAGCGTTCTTTCGTCCGGAAGAGTGCATCCAGGTCACGCTGGCTGACACCGCGCGGGTAGATCTTGAGGTCGGGGTACACATCCAGGCCGATCGCAGCCGCACGCTCAACCGACCGGGAGACGTGCGAGGCGACCTCGATCGCCTTCGACTGGTCGTAATCGAAGATATTGTCGCCCCACACCAGCGCAAGCTGGGTGAAGCCCCGTCGGTAATAGTCGATTGCGAGGTCGTCCGACCGGAAGGGCATGCGGCCATCCACGATCTTGCGCATGGCGATGCCGGACTCTCCGTCGGGCAGCACCAGTCGATCGTGAACTTCGAGCACGGACAGGGGTTCGCCGGTCCGGTCGTCGACGAAATAGAGAGAATGAAACGAGTCGACGAGAATCCATTTCGACAGCCGGTCGTCATGGATCTCGCTGAACGAATGACCGGCGCCGAATCCCTCGAAAGAGATGCTCCACGTGCGCACCGGCAAGCCGGCCGCCAGGGCCAGGCCACTGAACACACGCGTGAAGTCGGCGCAATAGCCCTGCCGCTTGCCAGTGATCCGGCGATACGTTTCGTCCAGGCCCGCCTGGATCGGACCGCCGGTTCGCTTCGGTCCTCCCATCAGGTGTTGCGAGAGCGCGACCGCCAGGTCCAGGCCCTGCAGCCTCTCGCCCGGGCCAACCGCGGCAACCTGGTCGGCGATGGCACGAAAGCTCGCCGAAGGCTCTGCCTGGTTCACCTTGTAAGATGCCGGTGCACGTCCCGGCTCCCACCCGAAATCCGCGGGACCACCGACGTCCGCAACGAGTCCGTTGCGGATCTTTACCGCTTCCTCACCTGGCGTCACCAGGCTGCCGACCCAGAGCAGCGGGGTCAACATACCCAGCACGCAGGCAAGCGTGAGCAACGCTCGTGAGTTTGTCATGCAGCCCTACCAGCACACGCCCCGGTGCGAAACCCTGGATTCAACCAGTTTCGCGATACCGACCAGGTCGACCAGGTGCTGTTCCGGCCGGATGCGCGCCATGATCGCGGGCAGCACCGCGTGGGTTCCAAGGCCGACGATGACGACTTCAGCGTGGTCGATCGCCTCCTCCGCGCTCGACACCATCAGGCTGCCGATGTGCGGGATGCTGTGCTCGATGTAACGCTTGTTGGCGCCGAGCAGGCGCGACAGGTTCACTTCCGGATCGTAGATGCGCAGGTCATAGCCCTTGCCGATGAGTCGCTCGGCCACGGTCACCAGCGGGCTCTCACGCAGGTCGTCCGTGCCGGCCTTGAAGCTCAGGCCGATCATGCCGACCTTCTTCTTGCCGGAATTCATGACCAGGTCCAGGGCGTGGTCGATGTGGGCGCGGTTGCTACCCATCACGTTGCCCAGCATCGGCGTCGTGACGTCGTTGATCTTGCCCACGTAGGTGAGTGCGCGCAGGTCCTTGGGCAGGCAAGAGCCGCCAAAGGCGAACCCCGGCTTGAGGTACGCCGGCGAGATATTGAGCCGCGTGTCCTTGCAGACCAGTTCCATGACCTGGCGAGCATCGACGCCTACCGCTTGTGACAGGCGGCCGATCTCGTTCGCGAACGTGATCTTGACGGCGTGAAACGCATTGCAGGCGTACTTGAGCATTTCGGCCACGCCGATCGACGTGGTCAGGAAGTCGCACGGCAGGTGGCCGAACACTTCCTTCAACACAGCGGCGGCACGATCGTCTTCGCAGCCGATCACGGTGAACGGCGGATTGTCGTAGTCCTTGATCGACGTGCCTTCGCGCAGGAACTCCGGCTGGAAACACAGGCCGAAATCCACGTTGGCCTGCTTGCCACTCGTCAACTCGATGCCTGCCTTCACCGCCTCGTCCATCGAGCCCGGCTGGATCGTCGAGCGCATGACGATCGTGTGGTACTCGTCCTTCGTCTTGAGCGCCTCGCCGATCTGCTCAGCCACGCGGCGCACGGCCGAGAGGTCCTGGCTGCCGTTGGGGCTTGAAGGCGTGCCGACGCAGATGAACGACAACTTCGTGGCGTGCACCGCCTCGATGACGTCACTGGTGACGCGCACGAGGCCCGAGGCGACCACCTTGGCGGTGAGTTCCTGGATACCCTCCTCCACGATCGGCGAGCGGCCCTGCCGGATCAGGTCGAGCTTGATCGGGTCGAGGTCCACGCCAACGACTTCGTGGCCGTCACGGGCGAGACAGGCCATCGACACCGCGCCAACGTAGCCCAAGCCGAAGATACTGATTTTCATTGATTTTTTCGCTTTGGTCAGGGCAGCGCGAAGTTTACGCCGCGACCCGCTTCTGGAACTGTGAAGCGATCAACGCATCGAGTCGCTGCATCGAGCTTGGCCAGCTGTGATTCGACAGCACGCGGGCCCGCCCAGCCGTCGCCAGTCGCCCGCGCAGCTCGCCGGAGCCCAGGACCTGCAGGATGGCCTCGATCAATTGCTCGCGCGTGTCGTAGACCAGCAGGTGCTCCCCAGGCACGGCATCCACGCCGCCCGAGGCCTGCCTGCTGCAAACGACAGGAACGCCCATCGCCATCGATTCGAGAATCTTGTTCTGGGTGCCGCGCGCGATTTCCAGCGGCGCGATCGTGAGCGCTGCGCGGGTGACGTACGGCCGGACGTCCGGAACGCTACCCGTGACAGTCACGCCCGGCAGCTTGCCGAGGTCGCGAATCTCCTGCGACGGGTCTGCGCCGACGATCTCGAACCGGGTGCCGGGCCGTCGCAACTGCAATGCCGGGAACACGTCCGCACAGAAACGCGTCACCGCCTGCTGGTTCGGGAAGTAATCCATGCGACCGATGAAGGTCACCAGGTCCGCCTCGTAGTCCGTGCCGGACGGCTGGAAGAATCCGGCATCGACGCCGTTGGGGAACCAGGCGGTCGGCCCGTGCACGCCCAGGCCCTGCAGCGACTCCATTTCGGCCTTCGTCGTGCAGGTGGCGAGATCGAACTTGCCAGCCAGCAGCCGTTCCGTTCGCTCGAGTTTTACGGCCTCGAGCCAGTAACCGGCCGCGAGCGGAAAGGCGCGATGCTGCGAGTACTCACGCCATTTCTGCGAGTCCATGTCGCCGAAGTCAAGGATCTTCACGGGCCCCTTGGCATGTGCCACGTACGGCGCGACGGACGAGCAATGCACGAAGATCAAGTCATGCGTGCGAGTCGCCAGTTCTGCGTCGATGCGGGCCTTGAGCCGTGGCGAATGGAAATAGCCGAAGCTCGAGGGCTTGGTCGTCGGCAGCCAGGCCACCATGCGTGGCCAGGCCAGCTTGTCGTCGACGATCTCGATGAGCCGCCCGGAACAATGGTTCGCCAGGCCTTCGGCTTCATCCACCTCAGCCTGCGAACGCGCCAGCGAGGCGACCGTGACCTGGTGACCCTGCTCGTGCAGGTGACGAATGACGTTGAATGGCCGGATCTTGCCGCCCCGCTTGGGCGGAAACGGCACGCGATGGCAGACGAACATGACCTTCATGCGGCGAGCGACTCCCTGAGACTGTCCGCCACACCCGAGGCACTCTGCCCGTCCAGGTACAGCCGGCACCAGATCTCCAGGTTGATCAGTCCGAGCAGGTGGTCGGTGCGATCCGCCTGCTGTTGCTCGTGCTCGCGAATCGTGGCCGCGACCGCATCGGGGTCGAGCAATCCGCGGCGAACGATGCTTTCACGCGAGAGCACGTCGTGCAGCACTGGAGCCAACTCCGCCCGCAGCCATGCACCCATGGGCGCGCCGAAACCACGCTTTTCCCGGTAGAGGATGTTGTCCGGCAGGACGCCGGCAAGCGCGCGCTTCAACACGTGCTTCAACTCGCCACCGCGCATCTTGAGTGAACCGGGCATGCCGGCCGCCAGCTCCACGAGACGCTGGTCGAGCAAGGGCACCCGACATTCGAGCGATACCGCCATGCTCATCTTGTCGGTGAGCAGCAACAGGTCGTCGGGCAATTGCGTCGCGAAATCGACGTCCATCACACGCCGCAACGGGTCGTCGGTTTGCGCGTTGCTGAACCCGCGAGCAATGCAGTCGTCGAACGACCCCGGCTGTATACGCATCAAGGCCTTGCGTTCGTCCGCATCGAAGACCTGCATGTAAGAGCGGTACCGATCCGGGAACGGCAGCGCGTCTGCTGCGATGAACGCCTTTGCCAACCGCATCTTGTTGAGCAGCTTGCTGTGGCGGTCGCTCGGCAACATCTTCGCCAGCGGCGAAATGACGCCTGCACGGAAGGCCCCCGGAATACGGTGGTAGAGGCTGCGGTAATGCTCGTCGAGATAGCGCTTGTAGCCGCCAAACAGTTCGTCTCCGCCGACGCCTGAAAGAATGACGGTTACGTCCTGCCGCGCAAATTTCGAAACCAGGTAGGTCGTGATGAAAGCCGCGTCTGCAATCGGCTCGTCCATGTGCCAGAGCAATTCCGGCAACAGCGTGGCGACGTCGGGTTGCACGACGATCTCGTGGTGATCGGTGCCGAACTGCTCCGCGACCTGCCGCGCATACGGCAACTCGTTGTAGAGCTGCGCACCCGTCGAGCCGTGAAAGCCGATCGAGTACGTCTTGACCGGCTGCGAACTGTGCCGCGCCATGAACGCCACGACGGCACTCGAATCGATGCCGCCGCTCAGGAAGGCGCCGATCGGCACGTCGGACACCATCTGGTCCTTCACGGAACGCTCGAGGCCGGCACGCACCTCCTCGATCCATTGGCTTTCGGTTCTGCCATGGTCGATCGCAGCCGGCAGGCGGTAGAAGCGGTGCTTGCGAACCTTGCCGTTCTCGACGATCAGTGCCGTCCCCGGCTCGAGCTTGTTCAGCCCCGCGAAGATCGAATTCGGGGCGCAGACATAACCGATCGACAGGTACTGGGCCAACGCACTGGAATCGAGCCGCGCCTGGACACCGGGCACGGCCAGGATGGATTTCGCTTCGGACGCGAACATGAGCTCGGACGCGTCCTGGCGGTAGTAGATCGGCTTGATGCCGAGCGCGTCGCGGGCCACGACCAGGCGGCGGCGGCGGCGATCCCAGACTGCCACTCCGAACATGCCGTCGAGCTTGTTCAGGAACGCATCGCCGTACTCTTCGTAGGCGTGCACGGCCGTCTCACTGTCGCTGTTCGTGGCGAAGCGATGTCCCCGCGCCTGCAACTCCCCGCGCAAGGCACGGAAGTTGTAGATTTCACCGTTGCACACGGCGACGACCTGGCCGTCTTCGCTCGCGATCGGCTGGTGACCGCCGGCTACGTCGATGATCGACAGCCGACGCATGCCCAGGGCCAGTTCATCGTCGACGAACGCGCCCGAGTCGTCCGGACCACGATGAATCATCGCGTCCCCCATGCGCTTCAGTGCGTCGGGTCCACGACGTGGACTGCCTGCGCCCAGACCGATGATGCCGTAAATGCCGCACATGACCGTCCCCTAGCCCAGGTACTTGGCGATCGGGGGACCGATCAACTGCGTCAACTTGAGCGGCAGCTTGCGCCAGACCTTGATGGCCAGCCCATACTTGGGATTGGTCGGGCTCAGGTTCGGCATTTCCTTGCGCTTGACCAGGAAGTATTCGTAGTAAAGTGGCTCGGGCTCGAAACCCCAGTACGTCTTGAAGTCGAACGCGCCGGTGCCGCGCTTGCTGCGACCGTAGTCGAAGATGCGGCAACCCCTGCCGCGCGCACGCTCCATGACGCTCCAGTACATGAAGTCGTTGCCAGCGACGGCACGGGCCTCGAAGGTGCCGCCGCCGTAGTACGGCAGCACTTCGTCACGGAAGTAGAAGTTGAGGACGCTTGCGACGATCCGCTCGCCCTTGAGGATGCTGACGATGTCGCAGCGTTCACCGAACACTTCCTTCAACACGCAGAGGTAGTTGCGTGAGAACGCCGGCGTGCCCAGGTTGCGCAGGCTTTCTGTGTAGATCTGGTAATGACGATCGACGCTCTCGTCGATTTCGACGCGCAATTCTTCCTTGATGCCTTTGCGCACCATTGCCCGCTGTTTGCGCGGAATGGCCAGCATGTTCATTTCGGAATCGGGGTCGATGGGCTTGCGAAAAGTGACGTACAGGTCCTTGCAGCGCCACTCCGGGTACTGGCGCCGGCGATTTCTCATTTCGAGGTGATCGACGTTCAGCTGGCGTGCGAGATCGCAGGCTGCCTGGGTGAGCGCGGCGTGCGCAGCCTCATCCGACGCAATGATGCCGCCGTACACGCAGAAAGGTGTCGAGACCAGGGCGTTGCCGAACAGCTTGCTCTTGACGTGCGCGAGCGGCAGGACACCGCGAAGCTCACCGCCCCGGGATTCCGCCAGGAGATAATGGGTCGGGTGCCCGAATGCGCGCTTCAGCACGTACTGCCATTCGGCGAGGTGGAAAAACGTGCCCTCGGCATGCGTCTCGACAAAAGCGTTCCACGCAGCGCGATCCGACAATGCGAAGGAACGGACCACGACCGGGCCTTCCGCTGGCTTGAGGCCGATCTCCCCCGCTGCAGCGGGTGGCGTAATGGCTCCCTCTCCCGCAATCGCTGGCGAGGGTTGGGGCGACGATGGGGAATCCTCCAGGTGGCCGGCTGTTCGCGAGAGTTTCATGGCGGGCCTTCACCCGCGCTGCGCGCGACCTCGCCCACTGACGTGTGAGGGGCGAGGAAGATGTGGTCCATGCGGCCCCAGCTGAAATCCCCGATCAACTGGTCGAGCCGCGCATGCATGGAGTCGAGATTCAGGTAGTGCCTGAAGCGCGACTTGAGCGGCGCACCTTGCACGCGCGGCTGGGCCGGATCGACTTCCCACGGATGGAAGTAGAAGAGACCGGAACGCCTGTCGACATCATTGACGCGTTGCAGCGCCCACTTGAAGACCGGATAAGGCAGCAGCCGGAAGTAGCCGCCGCCGCCGCACGGGAAATTCCTGGCCGCCAGCGAAACCGTCGTGACGGGGATTTCCAGGATGCCGTCCGGCCGGAATCGAAACGGGAAGCGTGGCGCCTCGGGCATGCCATAGAGGTCGTGACGAATCGGATAGATGCTCGAGCTGTAGATGTGCCCGGTCTCCAGCAGCACATCGAGCGCCCAGAGGTTCTTGCCGTTGATCGAATAGCTCGGGGCACGGTAACCGCGCACCTGCACACCGCCGATGCCCTCCAGGATCGCCTTCGTCTTGATGACGTCAGCGCGGAACTGCTCCGCGGTGAACTGATGAATCCGCGTATGGTCGTAACCGTGGCTGGCAAGTTCATGGCCTTCGGCCACGATGCGGCGCACCAGCCCAGGGTAACGCTCGGCGATCCAGCCGAGCACGAAGAACGTGCCCTGCACGCCGCGGGCGCGGAAGAGGTCGAGCACGCGACTCGTGCTGTACTCGACGCGCGATTCAGCATGCTCCCAATGCTCGCGGGAGATCGTGCGCTCAAAGGCAGCGACCTGGAAATATTCCTCGACGTCGACCGTCAGCGCATTGCGCAACACTCGAGTGCTGGAGAGATCGAAATCCTCAAGGACGGGTCGCACGGCGGCATCCATTTGCTTGCTCTGGTCTTGTGACGGATGGACACAAAACTAGCGACCGAAGTCGGGGAGCCAGCGCCCCCGCAGACCCACCCACCAACCGTCGTAGTCTTCCGTGCCCGCGCTGTTGAAGTAACCGGCTTCGGCCGACAGGATGACCCGCGGACCGAAATCCCGGTTGGCTCGCAGCGTGAGCTCGGTCCGGTACGTGTGCGACGGGTCGATGGGTTGGCCGACGACGAAGAACGTCGCGTCGCGCTGACGGTCCTCGTAGGACAGGCGGAAGTCGGCGCTGGCATTGACCGCCAGTCGTCGCGTCCCGATGATGGCAACCCCGGTGCCCTGCTCGTCGCCGATCAGGTCGCTCAGGTACTCGCGGTTCGTATCGAACGCCCGGACGCCGAGTGTCGTGCGACTCCCCTGCGCCGTCAGGCCGACGTTGGCATTTTCGCCGACAAAGGGCTGGGAATTGTACTGGCCAGCGTCGGCGTTCGGATCGAACCACGGCGGCAGTTCGCCCGGCTCGAATGCCCCGAGGTTGATTCGCCGGTTGTCCACGTCCGGCTCCTGGGCGTATGACGCGTTGAATCGCAGCAGTCGCGCCGTGTGCGTAAAGACTGCAGAGTAGCTCGACCCGAAAAAGCGTTCGCCGTAGCGCGCCTCGAGCGAGGTTCGTCCACGCTCCTCCCAGCGCAGGCCGGCACTCCAGAATTCGCTGTCGAGGCCGCCCGCCGAAGTGTTCTCATCCAGCGCGCTCTCCATGCCGACGTCGCCGACGAACGACAGTGTCCGGGTGAGCTCGGTTCCGCCGTCGAGTCCGGCCCGCTCAAACTGATACGGGATGGACAGGTCGAAATCGGAACGATTCCATTCATAGAAAACCTTGCCCCAGTAACGGCGTTGACCGGGGACGAGGGCCAGGCTGACATCGGCTGCCTGGTTCGTCGAGTCCTCCTGCGAGATCGTGTAGAAATTCGAGTTTGGCTCGCCATTGCCCTGGTCGAAGTACCAGACCTGGCCATACTCATAGACGGCCCGGAACTGAAAATCCTTGAAGCGCTTTTCCAGGGCAGGCCGCACCGAGGCCGTGGCTCGCTCTGAAATATTGCCGCTGTTGAAGACACCAAGGTTGCCGTAATTGCCGCCCTCCTGCAGGTCGATCAGCGTGTCGCCGTAGCTGGCATCGCCACTGACCGAGAACAACTCGGGAATCGCCACCCAGCGCCCGTTCGCTGCCAGGTCATGGGTGACGTCCTGCAGGGTGCCGTCGTCCCACAATCGACCGATCAGGGAGTAGTCGACCGCGCCCCTGAAACGATCCGTGTTGTAGGAGACGTAGGCGCCAGGCGCCAGCTCGACTCCAGCCGAGGACTCGCCGTTGGAGCTCGCCAGGTTGGTGTTCTCCGCATACTGCACGGCCCAATCCACCCGTGGCTCGACAGTCAGTCCCGGCGGCAGCTCTTCGTTGCCGAACGACCGGTTGAATTCCGCGCGACGCCCTGACTGGTTGGGAATGTTCTGGGCCACCGCAGCAGACTGCGCAAGGACGCACGCCACCGCGAATGACACGAGCAGGCTCGGCGGCAAGTAACCGGAGCTGGTCATGCCTGCGTTGATTGTGGCCTCGTTCACTCGGGTCTCGCCTTGCCGTAACGCTTGTAGGCGGAACCCTTGGATCCGTAGCCGTAGTAATAATGCCCGTAATACTTGCTCAACAGCGAGGCCTCCACCCCGTTCAAGACGGTGCTCACCGGTGTCGATTTGTCGACCAGCGCCAGGGCATCGAGCACGGCACGCTGTTCGGTGCGATCGGCACGGACAACCATCAGGACGTGGCCGACATACCGCGTGGCTACCTGCGCCTCGTTGGTCGCGAGCAGCGGCGGCGAGTCGAAAATGACGATGCCATTGCCAACCCGATCGCCCAGGTCCTGCATCACCTGCGGCATCCTAGACCCTGCGATCAGCTCGGGCGAGTGCGCGTTCCATTTTCCGGCCGGGACGAAAAACAGGCCGTCCACGCTCGTTCGGTAGATGACGTCGTTGATGTCCTTGGCCGGATCGTCGAGGACGTCAATGAGGCCGACGGCCCCTTCCAATCCGAGAGTCGGGGTAATGCCCGGCAAGGCAACGTCGCCGTCCACGAGGATCACTCGCATCTCGCGGTCACGCACGATGCTCAAAGCCAGGTTCAACGCGGTGTACGATTTTCCTTCGGACGGTTCTGCGCTGGTGACGAGCACGACCTGGTTGCGTGCCGCTGGCGAGCTGCCTCGTCCAGCCAGCGTCGACAGCAGCGGCCACTTGATGCGCCGCATTTCCTCTTCTGTCTGGTGCGCCGAGTACTCCGGCGGCATTCGCCCCTCGTCGCGTAGTTTCGAATAATCCAGCTCGACGATCCGCTTGAGGTCACGCGCCGTCCGCGAATTGTCGTTCACCGGCTGCATGCGGGGAGGCTCGGGTCGAACCTCCAGCGCCATGCCGTCCGTCTCGAGCACTGGAGCTGACCCGACGGAGTCCTGCCCTGCGGCAGGACGAGCCGCGGTGGCCCCCGTGGACTCGCCGACTGGCTTCCCCTGCTGCTGCGCCTTCTTCAGGGCACGCTCGATGATGCTCATGATCGCACTCCTCAGACGACGTGTCGCATAGCCGTGCGCATCGGCTCCGACAGCAGGATATTCAGGCCGTACGCGACAACCAGCAATCCAGCAGCGGCGGCGACGAGCGTCGGCTGGCGGCGATACCAGGGAGTGAACTCGTCACGGATAGCGGCGCTGATGGCCCCCAGGACCGGCACTCCGGACAGTCGCTGCAAGGTCTCGCGATTGCTGAAGGTCGGGTGCAATTGGGCGAGCAGAACCGCGACGCCCACGCCTGCCGCCAGCGCTGCCAGCAGCACGAGGCTGTCGAGCAGCGGTCGGTTCGGGCCACTGGGCTTCGCCGGCACCGTCGGCGGCTGGATGATGCGGAACTTGACGTTGTCGGTGTTCTGGTCGGCCTGCTGCGAGATCCTGGCCGATTCGAGGCGCTGCAGCAGCGTGTCGTACTGCTCCTTGTTCACCTCGTAATCGCGGTTGAGCCGGGATAGTTCGGCCTCGATTTCCGGAATTGCGTTCACTCGCGAGCGCAGGTCCGCGACGACGCCCTGCTGCGCCGAGATCTGTCCGCGCATCTCGGCCATGTCGGCATCCGCCTGGCTGAGGGACATGCGCAGATTCTGGTAGACCGGATTGGTGTCGAGGCTGCGAACGAGCGCTTGATCCGTGCCCATTTCAGCGCCCGGTGGCGCAACGCTGCCGGAGATCTTTGCGCCTGACCGCTTCTCGGCTTCGAGCTGCTCGAGCGTCTGCTGGATGGCCTGCACCTGCGGGTGCTTTTCCGTGTACTGGAGACGCAACTGGTCCATCTGCGCACGATAGCGGGCGATCTGGCCATCGATCGGAGATCCGTCCGAGGAACCCATCATGCCGAACGTCGGCTCCTCGCCCTGCAACTGGCGCTCCAGTTCATTTCTACGCTCGAGCAACTGGCTCGCACGCGACTGCATCTGGCTGAGCTTGGACATCTCCGATTCCAGGCGCTGGTAGTAGTCACCACCCGATCCCGGGAGCAACCCCACGTTCTGCTGTTTGAACGCGGCAAGGCTCTGCTCGGCCTGCGTCAGCCTCGATTCGTAATCCGTCAGCTGGGCTTGCAGAAAGCGCTGCGCCACGCCAGCGTCTGAACGCTTCAGGCCAAGGCTGCCTTCCATGAAGGTATCAAGCAACGCCCGCACCACGCCATGGGCGACCTTGGGGTCGCTGTCGCGGTAGGTCACGACGAAGGTATTGCTGGGCGATCGGCCGGCAGGTCGATCCAGCTTCAAATTGCTCGCGAGCCCGTCGATGACGGCTTCGACCTCGATCTGGCTGCCGGCATCCAGCAACAGGTCGTTGGTCTGGGCGACCTTCTCCAGGTTCGGCCGGCTCAACATCACGGTCTGCATCATCGTCACCTGGCCCATGACGTCCTGGTTGACGGCGAGACCCGTGAGCAACGGCTTGAGCAGTGACTCCGTGTCGACATAAACCTGGGTCCGTGATTCGAACTCGTCGGGCACGAACTGGACGGCCACCCAGCCGGCCAGGGCCAGCAGCCACGCCGTGGCCACGCCGTGCCAGCGATAGCGCCAGGCCCCGCGCAGAACGATCAATACCTGGGCAATGATTTCTTGCATTTCGTCAGTTCCATCGGTGCGCCATCTTTGCCTTTCCGCGAATCCACCCGCCGTGAGTGAGTTAACAGAATGGGACGACGCCGGGCCTTGTTCAGAATCGGCTTTCGGGAATGATCAGGATGTCGCCCGGCCGCATTTGCACGTTCGCCCCGATGTCGCCATCGTCGATGAGGTCCTGCAACTTCACCGGAATGCGCAACTGCTTGCCAGCGTCCTGCCGCACGATCACCGCCCGGTTGCCCGCGGCAAACTCGGCCAGGCCGCCAACCGCGATCATGACGTCCAGCAGCGACATGTTGGCCCGATAGGGCAAGGATTGGGGCGTCCCGGCCTGGCCCACCACACGGATCTGGTCGCCATAGGACCCGACAAAGCCCGTGACCATGACGCTGACCTTGGGGTTACGCACGAACTCCGCGAGGGCGGTCTCGAGGTCCCGCGCCAGTTGGGTGGCCGTCTTGCCCTCCGCAGCGACGCCTTCGATCAACGGCGTTGAAATCTTGCCATCGGGCCTGACCGGAACCGTGACCGTCAGCTCGGGCTGATTCCACACGAACACCTGCAACGTATCCCCCGGACCGATGCGGTAGTCCTGCGGTGGCGCCGACGGCTCGGGCACAGGCGTGTTGACGACTTCTGGCTGGGAGGAACACGCGGCCAGCAGCGTCAGGACCAACGCCAACAGACTCTTCTTGGAAATTTGCTGCATCATTTTTCTCTCATCCCACTACTGGAGTTCTGCCAACAACTTCGTGGCCTCGACGCGGACGGCGGGCGACAAGGTCCCAGCCACGGCTTTCCTCGCCGGCGGCAGCGCGTCTTTCTTGCGTCCACTGGCGGCCAATGCCGCGGCAAGGTGGAACTGGATCTCGGCGTTGTCCGGCATGCCCTTGGCGGCCGCTTCCAGGTACTCGATCGCCGTTTCCGTCTTGCCGGCCTTGAACAAGGCCCAACCATACGTGTCCTGGATCGGCGGTGCCTTCGGAACCAGCTGATAGGCCTTTTCGGCGGTAGGCAGCGCCCGCGGGTCACCCAGGTCAAGGTAGACCATGGCCAGGTTGTTGAGCAGCACCGCATTTCCAGGGGCCTTGGCGATCGCCTGCTCATACAGCAACGCGGCACCGGTCCGGTCGCCCGCGTCACGCCTGGCCTCGGCGACGATGCCGATCGCGCCTGCATCGTCCGGATGCCTGGCGATCCAGTCTTCCACGACCTTCTCAGGTCGCGACGCCCCGGCACTCTTCGCAGCCACGTATCGCGCCAGCATCACGTTGCGGTTCTGGAATGACGGGTCGGCCTTTTCGTAGGCAGCCGACGCCTCGCGGTAGCGCTTCTGCGCCAAGGCCAGATCGCCTTCCAGCTGGTACGATATTGGCGAATCGGGTGCCATCTGCCGCACTCGCTCCACGTAACCGGTCGCCCGTTCCAGGTCGCTACCCCGCATGCTGGTCGCCGCCGCCAGGTACAACGCAGGCAACGACTTGGGTTGCTGCCGCAGGAGTTCGTCGATGACGGCAAGCGCCCCCTTGGTGTCGCCGCTGATCGCTTTCGCGCGGGCCAGGTTCATCGGGTATTCCGCAGACTGCGGATCGATTCGTGCGGCTTCCTCGAAGCTGGCAATCCCGGCCGCAAAGTCTTTTGCCCCGATCATGACCACGCCACGGGCATTGGCCATGCTCGCGGCTCCCGGGTTTGCAGCCACCGCGGCATCCATCACCGACTTGGCCTTCGCCGTGTTTTTCTCCGCCAGGTAGAACTGCGCCAGCGCGGCCTGCGCCGCCACCGAGTCGGGGTGATCGCCTGTTGCCTTGACGAGGTGCGTCTCAACCGACTTCTTGTCCTTGCGTGCGCCCGCCACAACCGCCATGGCCATCGTGGCCGTCAGGTTCCTGGGATCCTTCTCCAACACCTTCTTGAGGTAAGGCTCGGCCGCAGCAGGCTTGTCCTGTGCGATTTCCAGCTTGGCACTGTTGATCAGGGACTGCTCGTCCGCCGGCGCCAGGCGCAGGGCCTCTTTGAACTGTTCTCGCGCCAGGTCGAACTTGCCAGCCGCGGCATAGACACTACCGACCAGGTTCCTGGTGACGGGATCCTTGCCCGACCGAGCCAGCATCGCTTTCGACTGCTCCATCAGTTGCGTTTCGTCACCCTTGCGCAGCAATGTCAGCAACAGCATCGAATCACGCTGGTAGGTCACGGCGCTCGATTCAGGCATTGCCCGCAGGATCTCGAGCGCCTTGTCAGTCTCCCCTGCCATCAGGTAACCATTGGCGACCTCGAGTTGCGCCTGCACCGTAAGTGGCGTGCCGGATTTCGAGGCCTGCGCCAGGTAGGCCAGGGCCTGTTCGCGATCGCCACTGGCCAGGCTCATGCGTCCCGCGACGGCGAGCATCGTGGGGTCGTTCGAGGTCTGCTCCAGTGCCGTCTGGATGGACGCGAGCGACTCGGCAGGAGTCTCCTGCCTGGCGCGCACTTCCGCCAGGAGCTTCTGCGCCTGGGCATTTGCAGGATTCCTCGCGACCGCGAGTTGAACGTGCATCTCAGCCTGGTCCAGGTTGCCCTGCTGCAGGTTCACGTAAGCAAGCAGCAGCCGAGCATCCAAGTTCTCTGGCTGCTCGGCGACGACCTCCTCGAGCACGGTGCGGGCCTCGTCGTACTTGCCACCGGCCGCGGCGACCTGGCCGCGCAACTGCTTGGCCAACGGGTGCTTTGGCGCCAGTTCCAGTAGCTGGGCGCTGGTTGCGTCAGCCGCGGCAACATTGCCTGCGCGCATCTGCGTCTCGGCCAACCCGCCCAGCGCCAACATGCGCTCCCCTGGGTCGCGCCCGGCGTCCGCCCGCTCGAGTGCGGCCTGATAGGCCTTTTCGGCTGCAGGCAGGTCTGCGGCCCGAACGTTCAACGAGCCGAGTGCTATCCAGTACCTGGCCTGGGTCTTCATTTTTGCCGGTGCGCCATCGACTACGCCGATCCCCGCCTTCAGTCCATCCACCGATGCAGTGGCATTGGCCAAGCCGAGCAGCGCTTCCAGGCTCGCGGGCCTCGACGCGACTGCCGCCTGGAAGTCGGTCCGGGCCTCGCCAGCCCGCCCGAGACCAAGCAACGCATTGCCATGCGCCAGTTGCAGTTCAAATTGCTGCTCGGCCGTCCCCGCGTCAGGCTTGCACTGCGCCAGCGCCTCCTCGAATTTTGCCCTGGCAAGCAACACGCGACAGTTGGAGACCAGCAGCAGGTCTGGCGAGACACCGAGGTCCTTTGCTTTCTGGATCTCGACTTCGCCCAACGTGATATCGCCGGACGCAATGAGGGCCCGTCCCAGCAACGCGCGGGCCTTGGCATTCTGGGGTTCTGCCTGCAGCAGGGTCTTCAGGTCGATGATCGCGGCATTGACATTGCCTTGTTCCATTGCCGCAGCGGCCCGGGCATAGAGTTCCTCGCCCTTCGGCGCACAGGCCGCCAGGACCAGTGCAGCGGCAATCGCAAGAACGCGTAGACCCAGCATCGAATCGCTTTTCACTGTCTCATCCCTCGGCGGTCCGCTCCGGGACCACGATTGCGTTCTTTTCCAGCAGGTCGTACAGCGTCGGACGCGTGATGCCAAGCAATTCGGCGGTGCGTGAAATGTTGTAGCTCGACAATGCGAGGGCCTGCCTGATGGCTTCGCTCTCGGCGCGCTGGCGGGCGACTCGCAAGTTGAGCCACGCCAGGTCGGCACCGCCACCGGATGGCAAGCCCAGGTCCTCGACCGAGACGTACTTGCCTTCGGTCATGATCACCGCGCCGTTGACGCGATTTTCGAGTTCGCGGATGTTACCCGGCCACGCATAGCCCTCGATGGCCTTGAGCGCCTCGGGTGCAAACCCGCGCACGTTACGCGCATGCTCGCGCGCGCGACGATCCAGGATGGCCTGGGCGATCACCACGGCGTCGCCGGGGCGCTCCCGCAGCGGCGGAATGCGCACGGTGACTTCGCTGGTGCGGTAGATACAGGTCTTCGCGAAACGTGCCCGCCTGGATCATCGCCTGCAGGTCCTTGTTGGTGGCGAACACGATTCGCACGTCCACCGGGATGCGTTCGCGCCCGCCGACGCGCTCGACCACGCGATCCTGCAGGAAGCGCAGCAGCTTCGCCTGCAGCGACAGCGGCATGTCGCCGATTTCGTCGAGGAACAGCGTGCCGCCGTCGGCCAGCTCGAACTTGCCGGGTGTCTGCTTGACGGCGCCGGTGAACGCGCCCTTCTCGTGACCGAACAGCTCGCTCTCGAGCAGGTGTCCGGGAATCGCGGCGCAGTTGATCGCGACGAAGTTCCGCTTCGCCCGCGGACTCTGCGTATGCAGCGCCCGCGCCAGCAATTCCTTGCCGGTGCCGCTTTCGCCGAGCAGCAGCACCGTCGCCGATGGTGGGCGCGACCTTTTCGACGATGCGGCAGGCTTTCTGCATCGTGTCGCTGATGGCGATGACGCCCGCGAGCGGCATCACGCTCTGGCGCTGCGGTCAGGGCGCGGTTCTGCTCTTCGAGGTCGTGGATCTGGAACGCACGCTGCACCAGCAGCTTGCAGCACGTCGGTGTCGACGGGCTTCTGGTAGAAATCGTAGGCGCCCAGGCCGATGGCCTTGATCGCGTTCTGCTTGTCGAGCTGCCCGGTGACGACGATGACCTTGGTGCGACGGCGCGATCTTCAGGGTCTCCAGCAGCGTCGCCATGCCCTCTGACACGCCCTCGGCATCCGGCGGCAGCCCGAGGTCCTGCAGGACGACGGCCGGCTCGTGACGACGCACCGCCGCAATCGCCGCGGCGCGGTCGCCAGCCGTGACGACGTCATAGCCGTCGAAGCACCACTTGAGCTGCTTCTGCAGCCCGGGGTCGTCCTCGACGATGAGCAGGGTCGGCTTATCCTCAGCCACGGGTTCTCCTGGAGCCGTCGATCCGGGGGGCAAGATACCGCCGGATCGCAGGTAATTCCGTATGGTACCGCGCATAAGTGTGAATTTGGTTCACCTCAGTC
The DNA here is from genome assembly GCA_963743995.1 of uncultured Gammaproteobacteria bacterium. Taxonomy (GTDB): domain Bacteria; phylum Pseudomonadota; class Gammaproteobacteria; order Steroidobacterales; family Steroidobacteraceae; genus RPQJ01. Next base: position 150,527 of record CAVUSC010000009.1, read on the forward strand.
TGCGTGAAGTCGGCCGGTGGGGTGGTCAGCGGCAGCCGCAGCGCCATGACCGTGCCCTTGCCGGGGGCGCTGCGCACCTCGACCCGGCCGCCCAGGGACTGGATGTACTCGCGGACCTGGTAGGCCCCGATACCCATGCCCTTGCTGCCCTTGGTCGTATCGAAGGGCTTGAACAGCCGCTCCTGGACGAACTCGCGGGTCATGCCCGCCCCGGTATCGGACGACGGTCAGTACGGCCGTCGGCACCCGCAGGCGGGTCGTATCGCGCGACGTCGCCTTCGCCGCTGCCGCCTTCGTATCCCACTCGATCGGTTACCGGCCGTCGGCTCGGCGTCGCTTCCTGGGCGTTGCGGATGACGTGTTCGACCACCATGGTCAGCCGCTCAGGGTCGGCCTCGATCCAGATGTCGTCGGCGATCGACACCGCAGGCGGGCCTAGGCTCGCGTCCCTGGCAGCGGCTGCCGGCTTGCCGAGCGACCTCGCCAAACTGCACGTGACGCTTGAGACTCTGGATTTCACGCCGCTGCAGCTGCTCGATCAGGCGCTGCATGCGCCCGGTCGAATTGGCGATGGTGCTGATCGCGTCGTCGACGAACTGCCGGGTTGCGCTTGTGCTTCTCGGCGTTCGAGACGATCAGCGACAGCTGCGCCGCGAGATTCTTGAGGTCGTGCATCACGAAGGCCGTCAGGCGGTGGTAGGCCTCGAACTGGCGGCTCTCGGCCAGTCGCTTGTCGGCCTCGAATTGCGCCAGGTGCACGGCAACGTGCCGACCGACGGTCTTGAGCAGGTCGCGGTCTTCGTAGTTGGGTTTGAATGGCGGCGGCGGACTCGCCAGCAGCGCGAAGCCGATCAATTCATCGACGTGCGCCAGCGGCACCACGAGCCGGTAGCGTCGCGAGTCCTGCAGGAAACCCGGCATCGCAATGTTCTGATAGGCGTCCGGAGTGATGCGCATCTCGTCGAGGTCGATCACCCACTGGAAGCGCTGCAGGAACGAAACCATCTCGTCCGTGGCGGGCAGATGCGGCATAGCCATGCGATTCGGTAAATTCGTTGATCGGCCACGACGCTGCCGTCTCGTACTCGCCGGTTTCGTCCGAGCGCAGGAAGAGCACGCCACCCGGGCAATTGATGATCTGAGCCATCGCGCGCACGGCATTGTCGCGCGTGTCCACGCCTTCCTCGGGCATCGACAGGGTCTGGATGAAACGCAGCCATTCGACGCGGTAGTCGTACTTGTTGCGGTAGAAGTGCTTGTTGAGGAAGCACGCGCAGCCGCCGGCGCATGCTGCCCGAGACAACCAGCATCAGCAGCACCACTCCGGCGCCGGCGAAGAAGACGAGTTGCGCGGCCCGCCCCCACGTGCCGCCATAGAACCGGATCAGGTAGCCGCCAAACGGCCATCAGCAGCAGGTAGACCGCCAATGACCATGAACGACGTGGTGTAGAAGACGACGTGGCGCGACACGAAGACATTCAGCGACCACTGCGGATTGCGGCGCGCCGCGATGGCGATCATCGGCACCATCAGCAGGATCACGAAGCCGCGCGCGTCCCAGGTCACTGGATCGATTCTGTTGGTCAGCTGCGCCTGCGAATACAGGAAGAGATCGTAGGCGAACATCAGCCCTGCAGCGATCACGAAGAGCTTGAGCGCGAAACGGCCACCTTCGCGGGTGTTGCGATAGATCTGCTCGAGCAGCACCAGCGCCAGCAGCGACAGGACGAGACCGGCATGCCCCAGCAATCCAGCGGGGTCCGGCAGGCTGATTCCCAGTCCTTCGAGGGCGGGTGTCGCGACCAGCGAGACGACGCTGGCAATCCACACCAGGTGCGCCGCCTGCCCCAGTCGCTGACCCAGTCCCACGCCTCGCGTCAGGCCGGTCAGGACGACGAACCAGGCTCCATAGCGCAGGAATTCGGCGACGAGAATGAACTGCACCGGGATGACGGTGAATCCCGATCCGACAGCGAGGACCCCGGCCCACACCGCGGTTACCGCACAGGCAGCAACCAGCCGGAAGCCTTGCGTCCTGCCCTCCCAGCTGATCGCAAGCAGCAATGTCAGGATCAGGAACCCTACGGCAGCGATGCCATAGGAAAGCATGCCAAGCGTGATCGTCACCGGGCGCCCTTGCCCCAGAGCACGACTTCGACTGTCTGTACCAGGATCGCCAGGTCGAACAGCAAGCTGCGATTCTTTACGTAATACAGGTCGTATTGCAGCTTCTCGATCGTATCCCGCTCGGACGAACCGTACGGATAGCAAAGCTGAGCCCAGCCCGTAATGCCGGGCTTGACCGTGTGGCGCTCACGGTAGTACGGAATCTTCTGCTCGAGATCGTCGACAAACTCCGGCCGCTCGGGCCGTGGACCGACGAAGCTCATTTCGCCGAGCAGCACATTCAGCAATTGCGGCAGTTCGTCGATGCGCGTCTTGCGCATGAAGCTGCCGATCCGGGTAACGCGCGGGTCATTCTCGGTGGCGTACTGGGCGCCGAACTTCTCGGCGTCCACGCGCATGCTGCGGAACTTGAGCACGTCGAAGGTCTGCCGGTGGTAGCCGACGCGCTTCTGCCGGTAGAAAATCGGCGCGTCGACGCCTTCTTCGAGCTTGATCCCCAGGATCGCCAGCGCCATCAGCGGCAAGGCAAGCAACAGCAGCCCCAGGCTGGCCAGCAAGTCGAAGATACGCTCGAAAAAGTGCTGGGTGGGCGAGGCCCGGAAACCATCGCCGAAGATGATCCAGCTGGGATTCAGCACATCCAGTCGGACCTTGCCGGTCTCGCGTTCAAGAAAGCTCGGCAGTTCCAGGACTTCGATGCCAGCCAGCCGGCATTCGAGCAATTCATGCATTGGAAAGCCGCGGCGGCGGTCGTCCATGGCCATCACGATCTCGTCGATGTCATGTTCGACCGACCACCGATACAGGTCCTCTGGACGCTCCACGAGCTTGTCGGCAGGAGCGATGACCTGTTCGTCGTCCGTTCGCATGTAGCCAATGATCTTGAAGCCTCGCACGTCCGACCGGCGGCGTAACTCCAGCAAGCTGGTTGCCCGGCTGCCCGCCCCGTAGACCAGTACGCGACGCTTGAAAAGATCCTCGTCGACGATGCGCTCGAACACCAGGCGCACCAGGAAACACGTCACGACGCCGACCACCGCCGCGCCGAGCAGCACACTGCGGTCCACCCGGAGCACGGGGATGAAGTAGTAGAACAACGCTGAAACAGCCGACGGCGTTGGCCACTGCTGCGGTTACGCGAACGAAGATGCCCGCCTTTCCCGCCCGCTGCCGGGTGGAGTACAACCCGACAGCAACCAGGGATGCCAATGCCAGGCCGGCGAACAGCAGGGCCGTCGGAAACAGGTTGCCCGACTTCGTGATGGACTCGAAGTTGTGCCCCTGGTACATGATCGCGGCCGAAAGGTACGGTGCGAACACGAGCAACGAGCCCTCGATCATCGCCAGCAGGATGATCGGAACCTTCAGGAACATCGAAAAAAACCGAATGGACAAAAGCGCTCCCTCAACCCGCGCTCGGCGCCAAGCCGCAGCCCCGTCCGTGGAACCACAACAGGTCATTGCCCCAATATCTGGATATTTTTACAGTTTTTGGAGACATCTAGCGAGCGAAAATGCGTGTTGTCCAGCCGGACTTTGCCGTGTTCCGCAGTCTAGCGATGGGTGCGCTGCGTGAGTGTGACCACCCTCGCACTTATGTAAAAGCACACCCCCTGCCATGGGTGGCCGGCACCGGACCGACCGGGTTTGACTTAGGCGCCCGGGTCTCGGACAATGCGCGCCCCTCGTGGGGCCATAGCTCAGCTGGGAGAGCGCCTGCATGGCATGCAGGAGGTCATCGGTTCGATCCCGATTGGCTCCACCACGACGTCCCCATCGTCTAGAGGCCTAGGACACGACCCTTTCACGGTCGCGACCGGGGTTCGAATCCCCGTGGGGACGCCATCTTTTCCGACGGCTGACGGTCGACGGGCCTCCTACCGGCAGGCAGCAACAGCCCGATCGAGACGCTGCAGCGTCGTCTCACGACCCAGGATTTCCAGCGTGACGTCGATCGGCGGCGATACTGAGCCGCCGGACACAGCCACACGGATTGGCTGGGCGACCTTGCCGAGGGCCACCGAGCTATCCGCCGCGACGGCCTGGATGATCTCGTGCAGTTGCGGTGCCGACCACCCGTCGAGCGCCGTCATGCGGTCGCGCACCGACTGCAGCAGCGGCGCCGCCTCCGGCGTCAGGTTCTTCTTGCCGCCTTCTCGTCGTAGCTGCGTGACGTCGCGGAAGAAGAACGTGCTGTTCTGCGCCATCTCCTTCAGCGTCTTCGCGCGCTCCTGCTGCGCCTTCGCTACCGCCGCGAGCTTCGCCATGTCGTCGGTCTCGATGCCGATCGCCGCCAGCTGCGGCCGCAGGAACTGCGCCAGGCGCTCCGGCGTCGCGCGCATGATGTGCTGCTGGTTCGTCCACAGCATCTTGTCGAGGTTGAGCGCCGACGCGCCTTTGTTGACGTCATTGATGTCGAACAGGCGCGTCATCTCTTCGAGCGAGAAGATTTCCTGGTCGCCGTGCGACCAGCCGAGCCGGCCGAGGTAGTTGAGCAGTCCCTCCGGCAGGAAGCCGTCGTCGCGGTACTGCAGGCAGCTGACCGCACCGTGACGCTTCGACAGCTTGGCTCCGTCGGGCCCGAGGATCATCGGCACGTGCGCATACAGCGGCGGCTCGACGCCGAGCGCGCGCAGCATGTTGATCTGGCGCGGCGTGTTGTTGATGTGGTCGTCGCCACGGATCACGTGCGTGACCTGCATGTCGTAGTCGTCGACGACGACGCAGAAGTTGTAGGTCGGCGTGCCGTCCGAGCGCGCGATGATCAGGTCGTCGAGTTCGCCGCTGTCGAACGTGATCGGACCGTGCACGACGTCATTGACGACGACCGAGCCCGCGTCTGGATTGCGGAAGCGCACCACCGGGATTGACTCCCGGCACCGGCTCCTTGCGGTGGCGGCAGCGGCCGTCGTAGCGGGGCTTCTCCTTGCGCGCGGTCTGGCCGGCGCGCATCTCGTCGAGTTCTTCCTTCGAGCAGTAGCAGTGGTACGCCTTGCCCTCGCGCAGGAACTGCTCGATGACCTCGCCGTACCGCGTCCATGCGCTGCGTCTGGTAGAACGGGCCTTCGTCGTGATCGAGCCCCAGCCACTGCATGCCCTCGAGGATCGCGTTGACGGCCTCGGGCGTGGAGCGCTCGCGGTCGGTGTCCTCGATGCGCAGGATGAACGTGCCGCCATGGCGTCGTGCGTACAGCCAGCAGAACAGGGCCGTGCGGACGCCGCCGATGTGCAGCATGCCGGTGGGACTGGGGGCGAAGCGGGTGCGGACGGTCATGGTTCTGGGTCCCGGAAATGACTACGCCGGCTGTTGAGGCCGGCGTAGGTGTCTGGTGGGCGGTAATGGGATTGAACCATTGACCCCTGCCGTGTGAAAGCAGTGCTCTACCGCTGAGCTAACCGCCCGATAGAAGGCCGCGTAGTTTAGGGGGGCGGGCCAGGAGGGTCAAATCGCCGGGCCGGGGAAGAACTCCATTGCGTCCGCCCGGTGAGGCGGTAGAACGCGAGGCCGAGCCATTCGTGTGCCGCGACGTCCAGCAGTCGCGAGGTTTTCCGCAACCTGCAACGAGCCGGTGTTCCAGGGCCCAGGGTCACGCGATAGTCCGCGGGCTGCGCGGACGACGTCGGACCAACCGGCCGCGCGAAAGCAGGCGATGGTGCGCGGCATGTGCACGCCGAGGTCACGACGATCCAGGCTTCGCCGGGCCGGGGCGCGGCCAGTGCCAGCACGTTCGACGGGCTGGCGCACGTATCCGGCGATTGCTCGTCGAACGTCACCCGGCTCGGCTCGAGTCCGGCGTCTGCAAGCAAGGCTGCCGCCACGGCCGCCTGGGTCTCGAGCGGGCCTTTCCCGGGTTCACGACCTGGGGCCGCCGGTGAAGATCGACACGCGCCTCCGGGTGCAGCGCGCGGCCAGTCGCATGCGTCGTCAGGTAGCGACCGCCGCGCGCGCTGACCTGCGGTTCGCCGTGGGCCGCGGAGCGGTCGGCCGCTCCGGCGCCGGCGAGCAGGATGATGCCGGCGACTTGCGCGGGTAAGCTGGGGTAGCGGAAAGCGGGACTCGAGCGGCTGCGACAAGGTAATGCGCCGTCGGCAGGACGCCCAGAACAGCAGCAGGCCTGCGCCGCCCGCGACGGCCAGGCACGCCCGGCGACGCAGCACGGCCCAGCGCGCAGCAGCGCGGCGCCGGCGACGATGGTAGCGCGATCAACCTGCGACGGACTCGCTAGCGACCAGATCGCTAGCGTAAAGCACGGCATGCCCTCACCCGTCCGTGCCGACCTCGTCCGCGGCAGCGGTCGGTCAGGTCGAAATCAGCCGGGCTCGCCGCCGACCAGGGCCAGCAGTTCGGCGGTCTTGTCGCGCATCAGCGCCTCGTTGCCGCGACTCTCGACGTTGAGGCGGATCAGCGGCTCGGTGTTCGACGAGCGCAGGTTGAAACGCCACTGGTCGAACTCGACGCTGACGCCGTCGGTGTGGTCGATGTTCCGGGCCATCGGCTCGTACTTGTCGAGCACCTCGGCGATGGTCGTCTTCGCGTCGGGGACACGACGGTTGATCTCGCCACTCGCCGGGAACATGCGCATGCGCTCGCCGACCAGCTCCGACAGCGTCTTGCCGCTCTGCGCACATCAGCTGCGTGACCAGCAGCCACGGGATCATGCCGCTGTCGCAATAGGCGAAATCGCGAAAATAGTGGTGCGCGCTCATCTCGCCGCCGTAGACGCCATCGACCTCGCGCATCGTCTCCTTGATGAAGGCGTGGCCCGACTTCGACTGCACGGCCTCGCCGCCCATGCGCTGCACGATGTCGAGCGTGTTCCAGGTCAGTCGCGGGTCGTGAACGATCCGGCTGCCGGGATGACGCTGCAGGAATGCTGCCGCCAGCAGGCCGACGATGTAGTAGCCCTCGATGAAACCGCCGTGCTCGTCGAAGAAGAAGCAGCGGTCGTAGTCACCATCCCAGGAGATTGCGCAATCGGCACCGTGCTTGCGCAGCGCCGCGACGGGCGCGGCGTGGTTCTCGAGCAGCATCGGGTTGGGCACGCCGTTCGGGAAGGTGCCGTCCGGCTCGTGGTGCACCTTGATGAACTTGAACGGCAGGTACTGCTCGAGCTTGTCGATGATCAGCCCGGCGCCGCCATTGCCGGCGTGCACGACGACCTTGAGCGGCTTGAGCTTCGGACGGTCGACGTAGGTGAGCAGGTGCTCGATGTACTCCGGCATGATGTCGACGGCGAACCGTTCGCCGACGCGCGACGGCTTGCTGAACACGCCCCGCTCGGCGATGCGCCGGATGTCCAGCAGGCCGTTGTCGCCGCTGATCGGGCGCGAGCCCTCGCGCACGAACTTCATGCCGTTGTAGTCGGGCGGGTTGTGGCTGGCCGTGACCATGATGCCGCCGTCCATCTCGCGCGCGAACGTCGCGAAGTAGACGACTTCGGTGCCGCACAGGCCGATGTCGTAGACGTCGACGCCGGAATCGAGCAGGCCCTGCTCGAGCGCCTTGGCGAGCAACTCGCTCGAGAGCCGGATGTCGCGGCCGACGATCACGCGCCGCGGCTTGCAGGAACTCCGCGTAGGCGCGGCCGATGCGATACGCGACGTCCTCGTTCAGCTCGCTCGGGATACGACCGCGAAGGTCGTAGGCCTTGAAACCAGCGATTTGAATTTCGTTCACCGTACTGTCCCCTTGCGCTCAGTGGCCCGCGCCGAACAACTTGCGCTTCACGGCGGTCGACCAGGTCCTGCTCGATCCCCGTCGGTCGGCCCCGGATCAACCAGATCAGGCCGCTGACGGCAAGCTATAGACAAGGCGCCGCAGCCATTGCGTCGCGGAACAGCCCAACGACATGACTTTGCAGTGGGCATTCCCGCCTGCAGCAGCCTTGACGCCGCCGAACATCGACATCGACGCCAGCATGGGCGGCCAGACAGCCGCCCACAGCAGGCCGGGAGTCACGGCGGTCGTCGCGTGACGACGTATCCAGGAGCAGCGACCAGCACGAACGCCGTTGCGCCTTGGTCGCGGCGATGCCGACGATACTGCCCTGCTGCCCGGACAACCACAGCACCGGGAGCAGGACCAGCGCAAAGCCGAGCGCCAGCAGCGACGAGGCACGCTCGCCCGCCGGTGGCGATCAGGAACATGTCGAGTGTCCTGCACGATGCCGTAGACGGCCGCGAACAGGCCCAGCCAGGGCATGAGTGGAATGGCACCCACCCACTTGGCGCCGAGCACGACGTGCACGAAGTCATTCGCGACCGCGGCAACATGCCGAGGCCCGTCGCAAATGTCACCGCAGTGACCGAACTCAGCATGCGTCGCAAGCGCGTCGGCGAGCGCCGCGGGGTCGGTCGCGCAATCGACTGTAGACCGGAAAGGCCGCTCGCGACATGGGCGCGACGACCTCGTCCGACGGCGACGACGCGAAATCCTGCGCGATGAAATAGTTGCCCATGACAGCTGCGCCACCGATCGAGCCGACCACCCACCGATCGAACTGCCGGTTCAGCAACATCGTGAACCGCGAAAGTATCAGCCAGCGCGAGAAGCCCCAGATCTCGCCGACGCGAGCCAGCGACAACCGGGGTCGAAATGCCGACATGCGGTAACTCAGCGCGACTTCGACGCACTTGCCTGCAACCTGGCCGACCACCAATGCCCAGTAGTTCCTCAGGACGAACGCAGCGGTCACTGTCACCAGGAACGTCGCCAGCTTCTTGTACACCCCGAACCTGGAATTCACTGCGGAAGTCGAGGTTCGCGCCGGAAATTGACGACACCGATGTTCTGGAAACCGCCGACGAAGGCCGCCAGCGCGAGCATGCGGATCACTTCGTCCACGCGCGGGTCGTCGAACTGCCCGGACGACCAGGGGCGCCGTAAAGAAAAGCGCCAGCGCCAGCAGCACGCCCTGGATGATCTCGAGGGTCCACGCCGCGTCGTAGTGCTCGCGCTGCGGACGTCTCGGCCCGCAGCAGCGCGAGGTCAACGCCGGACTGGGAAAAAGACTGCAGGATGGCGACTGCCACCATGGCCATGGCGACGACGCCGAAATCGTCGGGCGCTAGCAGCCTTGCGAGGATGACCGTGCTCGCAGGCCGACGCCGCGAATCGCCCAGCGCATGCGCGATCATCCACGCGGAGCCGATCGCGAGTTCACGGCCCGGCTGGATCGAGCGCCTACCCGGCAAGGCGACACCGACCCACGTCGCACGCGACGGTCATGCAAGCCGTTCGCTGTAGTTCTTCAGGAAGATCAGCCCGGCTTCGACACCGTCACGCCAGGTCTTCGGCTTGCGTCGCAGCGGCCCGGTGTACGTCGAGGTCAGGTGTTCCAGCGTGAGCGGAGACTCGAGAAACTGCCCGATTCGCGCCAGTTCGCTCTCCGGCGTCACGACCAGGTCTTCGTACTGCACCTGCAGGTAGTCGCACCTGCTTCTCATGCAGGAACTCGCGCAACGACGCTTGAATCGCTTCGTTGTAGCGCGAGAGATAGCCGTAGGTCTGTATCTGGCGGCGCTGCAGCGTCGATATCCATGACTGCATCGGATCGCGTTTCAGCAGCAGCACCCGCACGCGACTCCAGTCGATCAGCGGGTGCCAGAAGCGCACGGTCAGCCAGAGGCGTGGATCCTTCCATACCCAGGGGCGATGGCGATCGCATGTGCCGACGAACGAGGCGTACTCATCGATGGGTTCGACGTCGCGCAGCGCGTCGATGCGTTGGATCGCTTCCGGCAGAAGACACGGACGTGTATTCGTCGCCGACTGCAACTCGCTGCATGAGCTGTCGATTCAGCCGGATCAACTCGGAATTCTCGTAGGTGTTGTAGTCGGACTTCTTGAAAGTGTCCTCGCCACACCAGTACCCCGACGCAGTCAGCAAGCCAGCCAGTGCGGAACTTCCAGTGAGCCCGCCGGTGAGGATCATGACGTTAGCCCGCTCGGAACGCGGCTCCACGGGCGCACTCCCCCCTTGTGGGCTGGACTCGCCGGTCGGCTTCAGGTTCATCCGTTCGTTATCCATTGGAACTGTCGCGCCCATAGCGATCTTCGAAGCGGACGATATCGTCCTCTCCGAGGTAGCTCCCGGACTGCACTTCGATGATGTGGAGCATGACTTTGCCGGGATTCTCGATCCGGTGTTTCGTTCCCACGGGGATGTAGGTGGATTCATTCTCGCCCAGCAGGAAGGTTTCCTCGCCGCGTGTAATCCTTGCCGTCCCCGACACGACGATCCAGTGTTCGGCACGATGGTGGTGCAATTGCAGCGACATCGATGCACCGGGCTTCACGACCAGGCGCTTCACCTGGAAACGGTCACCGTTGTCGATGCTGTCGTAACTGCCCCAGGGGCGGAACACTTCGCGGTGCAGCGCCGTCTCGTACCGTCCCTGCGCCTTGAGTTGATTCACGAGCGCCTTGACGTCCTGCACGCGGCCACGGGGCGCCACGAGCACCGCGTCCTTGGTTTCGACGACGACGTGATCCTGCAGGCCCACGACACCGATCAGGCGACTGGTCGAATGCAGGTAGCAGCCGCTCGAATCCTCGACCAGCACGTCGCCGGTGGTCACGTTCCCTTGCGCGTCGCGCGGCAAGGCGTCCTGCAGCGCGGACCAGGAACCCACGTCGCTCCAACCCGCGTCCAGGGGCACGACGACCGCCGAATCCGTTTTTTCCATGACGGCATAGTCGATGGAATCGCTGGGGCAGGCGCCGAATTCCGCCGCCGGCAGGCGCGTGAAATCCATGTCGCGCGTGGCCGCCGCGACGGCGTCTTCGCAGGCCGACAACATCGCCGGGGCGTGGCGCTTGAGTTCGGCGAGATAAACCCGGGCCCGGAACATGAACATGCCGCTGTTCCAGTAGTACTCGCCCGACTCGACGTAGTGCTGCGCAGTCCCGGCATCCGGCTTTTCGACGAACTGCTGCACGGCGTACGTCGGGCCGTCGCCCTTGGCCCGGCGGATGTAGCCGTAACCCGTTTCGGGACGATCCGGCACCACGCCGAACGTCACCAGTTTGCCGGTCTCGGCCGCGGCTTGCCCGGCGATGACCGCGGACTGAAATGCCTTGACGTCACGGATCACGTGGTCCGCAGGCAGCACGAGGAGGATCGGATCCGGATCGTTGCCGCCCTTGTTCTTGCGCGCGCGATCCAGTGCAACCAGTGCTGCGACTGCGACGGCAGGCGCCGTATTGCGACCGACCGGTTCCAGGACGATCGCCTGGGGCGTCGTCCCGTGCTTGTGCATCTGCTCCGCCACCATGAAGCGGTGACTTTCGTTGCAGACCACGATGGGTGCTGCAACACCAGGCAGCCCCGTCACTCGCGCGGCCGTCTCCTGCAGCATCGTCTTGTCGCCCACGAGAGGCAGCAGCTGCTTCGGATACAGTTCGCGGGAAAGCGGCCAGAGTCGCGTGCCGGAGCCACCGGAAAGTATCAGGGGTACGAGCATTGTCTTACTATCCTACTTTCTGCCGCTGACGATGGGATGCTCTCAGAACGGCCAGATGCGTGGCACCAGGAGTATCGTCACGATCCCGACCAGTATCGACAACGGCGTGCCGAACCGGATGTAGTCGATCCAGCGGTAGCCGCCCGGACCGTAGACCATGAGGTTCGTCTGGTATCCGATCGGCGTGATGAACCCCGCCGACGCACCGACCATCACCGACACGACGTACGGCAGGTAATGGACCTGGCCGTCCTGCGCAACGGCCATCGCGATGGGAAACATCAACACACCGGCGGCATTGTTCGTGATCATTTCCGTCATCACGACGGTTGCGATATAGAGCACGACGAGGGCCCAGAACGGATCGCCCCTGGCGATGTCGCCGATCCAGCCGGCCAGCAGCGCAGCAGCTCCGGACTCCGTCAATGCGAATCCCAGCGCAAACGACGCGCCAATGCCCGCGAGCACCGGATACTCAATGCTGCGACGTGCATTCGACAAAGTTACGCACTTGCTGGCCACCATCAGTCCAGCGGCAATGAATGACGCCTGGAACAACGGAATCGTCTCGGTGGCCGACGCCACCAGCATTGCGATCAGGATCAGGAAGGCGAGCGGTGCGCGCTCGAGGTTGGGTGGCGTCGAGCCCTGCAGACGGCTGACCAGCAGGAAATCCCGGTTGTACTTGTGCCGGTCCTCGAAGCCGTTGTCGGCCTCGACCAGCAGCGTATCGCCGGGCCGTAGCTTCAGGTCGCCGACCTTCCCTTCCAGGCGCGCACCTTCCCTCGAGATGGAAATGATCGCGGCTCGATAGAGACTGCGGAACTCGGATTCGCGCACCGAGTGCCCAACGATTGGAGCGTTCGGGCTCAGCACGAGTTCGACCAGGCAGCGATTGCCCTGCTGCAGGTTCAACTGGAAGGTCTGGTCCTCGGCGACCAGGATGCCGGGAATGCGACGCAGCTCATTGACTGCATCGACCACGCCGACGAACGTCAGTCGATCGTTTGCCTGCAGGACCTCGTCCGGACTCACCGCCGTGACCAGCCGTTCACCGCGGGTGATGTCGAGCACGAAGGCGTACTTCATGCTGCGCAAGCCCACCTCGGCGATGCTGCGCCCGACGAGCGGGCTGTTGGGCAGGATGCGTGCCTCGACCGCGTACTCACGCGCATTCTGCAATTGCTCCACCGGGCTCTGCCGGTCGGGCAGCAACCAGCGGCTCGCGACAAGTATGTAGACGAAGCCCACCGCGGTCAGGGGCAGGCCGATCCAGGCCAGGTCGAACAGGCCCAGCCCGGAGTCGGGCACAGCCTTGACCAGCAGGCTGTTCACGATGAGGTTGGTGCTGGTGCCGATGAGCGTGCAGAGGCCCGCCAGGATCACCAGGTGGTTCATCGGCAACAGCAGCTTCGAGATCGAATAGCCGAAACGCGACGCCCACTCCTGCGCGACCGGGATGAACAGGGCAACCACCGGAGTGTTGTTCACGACGCTGGAGAGCACGCCCGTGACGAGCATCAGCTTGCTCTGGGCAACCGTGAGCGACCGCGGTCGACCGAGGACCAGGCGCGATATCCAGGCCATGGCGCCGGTTTCCCGCAACCCGGCCACGACGATGTAGAGGGCCGCGATGGTCATCACGCCGTTGCTGGCGAATCCCTGCAGTGCTTCGTCTGGCTTCAGGATTCCAACCAGCGTCAATGTGATCATCGCGCCGACGAGCACGACGTCCGTGTCGATCCGTGTGGACGTCAGCAGGACCAGCACCCCGAGCACGACGCCGAGCGTAATCAGGATATCCAGGGTCATGCAGTTGGCTCGTCGTCCTCAGCCGTCGGGGGATCGGTCGAAACCGGGGCCTACGACCCGCGTCCAATACCGAAATACTTGATGCCGAAGCTTCGCACGAGCGCCGGGTCGTAAATGTTACGTCCGTCAAAGATGACGGCACTCGACAGCTGGTCGTGGATCTTGTCAAAGTCCGGGCTGCGGAATTCCTGCCATTCCGTCATGATCGCGAGCGCATCCGCGCCGTCGAGCGCCGCCTCGGCGCCAGCGACAAATTCGAGGTCGTCCCGTTTGCCGTAGATGCGTTCGGCCTCGCCCATGGCGACCGGGTCGTAAGCACGAATCTTCGCGCCGGCCCCCCAAAGTGCTTCCATCAGGTCTCGCGCGGGCGCCTCACGCATGTCATCGGTGTTCGGTTTGAACGCGAGACCCCACACGGCGATGGTCCTGCCCATGAGTTTCCCACCGAAGTACTCGTGAATCTTGCGGAACACGACCTGCTTCTGGTTCTTGTTGACCGCCTCGACGGCCCGCAGCAACCGGGCGTCGAACTTGTGCTCGCCAGCGCTATGGACGAGGGCTTTCACGTCCTTGGGGAAGCACGAGCCGCCGTAGCCCGCGCCCGGGTAGATGAAGCTGTAGCCGATGCGGGGATCCGAGCCGATGCCGACCCGGACCTTCTCGATGTCTGCGCCCACGAGTTCGGCAAGGTTGGCGATCTCGTTCATGAAGCTGATCTTCGTCGCCAGCATCGCGTTGGCCGCGTACTTGGTCAGTTCGGCGGACCGCACGTCCATGACGATCATCCGGTCGCGATTGCGCGTGAACGGGTCGTAAAGTGTCTTCAGCAGTTCGGCAGTGCGCGGATTGTCGGTGCCGACGACGACACGATCCGGCTTCATGAAGTCATTGATCGCCGCCCCTTCTTTCAGAAACTCCGGGTTCGAAACGATGTCGAACTCCAGGTTGACGCCCCGCTCTCCCAGCGTCTGTTCGATGCGCTCCCTGACTTTGTCTGCCGTGCCCACCGGCACCGTCGACTTGTCGACCACGATGCGGTACTCGGTCATGTGGCGGCCGATCGTTTCGGCAACGGCCAGGACATGAGAGAGGTCAGCCGAGCCGTCCTCTTCGGGTGGCGTGCCGACCGCGATGAACTGGAACAGCCCATGACGGATGCCTTCCTCGGCGTCGGTCGTGAACGTGAGGCGGCCTTTCTCGAAGTTGCGCTTCACGAGCGCGTCGAGCCCTGGTTCATGGATCGGAATGTCGCCCGCTTGCAGCCGCGCCACCTTGCCGGCGTCGATGTCGACGCAGACGACATGGTTGCCGGCTTCGGCAAAACACGCGCCCGTCACCAGGCCGACATACCCCGAACCGAAGACTGTAACTTTCACGCGTAAACCCTTGAGTTTATTTGGTTTTATGGCGACTCAGAGCGCCTGCTTACGCGCAATTCTAGCAGAGACGCGAGCAGCCTCCGCTGGCGAGGCATTGCGCGGGGCAGGCGGGTGCAGTCAAAGGCCCGCGCGACGCTTGAGCGCCGCCACGCAGCGCTCGGCACTTTTCCCGTCCCAGAGCGCCGGCTTGCGTCCGGTGGGCCAGCGACCTGACAGCGCCTCGCCCATCTGCAAGTGAAGCTCAGCAGGCTTTACCAGCCGATTGGAGCCTTCGGTCACGGTAATCGGCCGCTCCGTGTTGTCGCGCAGCGTCAGGCAGGGAATGCCCAGGTACGTGCTCTCCTCCTGCACTCCGCCCGAATCGGTGATCACGGCCCGCGCGCTGCGCACCAGGTTCATGAACTGGATGTAGCCGAGCGGTTCGGTGAGCGTGATTCGGTTGCCCTGACCCGCCTTGCCGGCGAGGGCCTGCAGCAGACCAAACTCATCGAGCTTCTTGCGCGTCCGCGGATGCACCGCGAAGACCAGCGGCAGGTCCTTGCCCACGGCAACCAGCTGTTGCACCAGCGGTTCGAGCGCCTCGCGCGTGTCGACGTTCGACGGTCGGTGCAGGGTTACCACGGCGTAGTTGCCTGCCTCGAGCCCCATCGTCGCCCGCGTGCCATCAGCCTCGATCTGTGCACGCATCATCTCGAACGAGTCGAGCATGATGTTGCCGACACGGTCGATCTTTGCGGCGGGTACGCCTTCGCGCGCCAGGTGATCATCAGCGTCGGGTGACGGCGTCCAGTAGACGTCGCAGATCGAGTCGGTCACGAGTCGATTGATTTCCTCGGGCATCCGGCGGTCGCCGCTGCGCAGCCCCGCCTCCAGGTGCACCACAGGGATCCAGAGCTTCGTGCCCACCATCGCGCACGCGGCCGTCGAATTGACGTCACCGACCACGACGATCCAGTCCGGCTGTTCCCGCACGGCCACTTTTTCGTACGCCATCATCACGCCGCCGGTCTGTTCCGCGTGCGTGCCGCTGCCCACCTCGAGGTGGAAATGCGGCTTCGGCAGGCCGAGGTCACGGAAGAACGCGTCCGACATGTTCGCGTCGTAGTGCTGGCCGGTGTGGACGATCTGCGGGGTGCACCAGGTTTCACGCGCCAATGCGTGATACAGCGGCGCGATCTTCATGAAGTTGGGACGCGCTGCGGCGATCAGGTGGACGTTGATTGCAGACTTCGCGTTCAAACCCGGTACTCCTGGGCCGTTGAGAATTGGCCCAGACCGCACGGAAGTGTATGGGGCAGCCGCCTCGGAAACCGAGACCTGCTTCACCCGGACAATCAGTGGCGCCCTTGGGAGGCACGGGCGCGGGCCCTGCGGGACCGCAACAGTGGCGGTAGCTTGCCTCGCCTGAGCGACTCCGGCAGGAACCTCCCGAACGTCCTGGCATTGCGGATCGCAACCAGCCAGACGCCGGACAGCGCGACGAAGGCATAGAGCAAGGTCGACTCGAGGGCGCCCAAACTCCACATCCAGAGGCCGACAATTGCCGAGATCACCGAGACTGCGGTGTACAGGATGAAGATCGCGCGAACCGAGAACCCGGCGTCCAGCAAACGATGATGAAAATGACCCCGGTCCGCTTGCATCGGCGACAGCCCGGTGACTGCTCGACGAATGGTGCTTGCGAATAGCTCAAGAACAGGCACGGGCAGCAGCCAAAGCACGAGCACGGGTGGGAGCCCCTCACCTGTCGGTTGCACAGCCACCAGCGACAGCCCAGCGAGCATGAAGCCAAGTAGAGTGCTTCCCGCATCTCCCATGAACGCCAACACCGGCCGGTTGAATCTGGCTGGCAGATTGAAGATCAGGAATGCGCTGATTGACCCCACGAGGCCCAGGGACACAATCGCCGCCGCAACGGTCTGCGAGCCGAGGAAATGAAACGACAGACCTAACACGGCGACAAGGGCGACGCCACCGGCTAGTCCATCCAGGCCGTCCAGCATGTTGAAGCCATTGATGAGCGCAATCGCCGCCACGACCGTAAATATGAAATCGGCCGGGGCCAGGTGGATGTCACCCGCGCCGAATAAGTCACCAAGGCTTTCCACCGTGTAGCCGCTGGCAAGAACGAGCGTCATTGCCGCCGCAATATGAGCGACGAGCCGCGCGTATGGGGGCAGGTCGAAACGATCGTCCAGCGCGCCAATAATGACCATCAAGGCGGAGGCAACCAGCAGCGCGGCCTCACCGTGCCACGACACGTTGACCGCGAGCACCGCAGCCATTAGACCGGCGAACATGGCGATACCGCCTATGACCGGCACTTCTCCCGAATGAGTCTTGCGGCCTCCGGGAACGTCAACCAGACCGAGCTGGGGCGCAATCGGTCGCAGCGCCAGCATCAGTGTCATTGTGACGAGGAAGCCAATAAAAATCGGTGCTAGCGTAGTAAGCATGAACGCTCCATGTCTCAATTGCTCCCCACCGTCAATGTGGCAGACCTGCCGTCATCCGTGATCGGCACGTTGCACAACAATACTCGGGAATATTATGTTCCAATTATACCAAACTGCCACAGTGGAAAGGGACTCAATGCCCTGGTGCCTCCCCCCTATGGCAATACCAGACTACGGAATGCCCCAGTGATCCTCGTTACAGGAGGTGCCGGATTCATCGGCAGCAATTTCGTCCTCGATTGGCTGGCCCATTGCGACGAGCCGGTCGTCAACCTGGACTTGCTGACATACGCCGGCAATCTCGAGAACCTGAAGAGCCTGGACAACCACCCTGGCCACACGTTCGTCCAGGGTGACATCTGCGACCGCGCACTGGTCGATCGCCTCCTTGCAGACCACCTGCCCCGTGCGGTCGTGCATTTCGCGGCAGAGAGCCACGTCGACCGCAGCATCCACGGGCCGGGTGCGTTCATGCAGACAAACGTTCACGGAACTTTCAACCTTCTCGAGGCCACCCGCGGCTATTTCGCATCCCTGGCTGTCGGGCTGCGGGCTGGCTTCCGATTCCTGCACGTCAGCACTGACGAGGTATACGGCTCACTGGGCCCGCAGGATCCGCCGTTCACCGAAACCCACACCTATGAGCCGAACAGCCCCTATTCGGCGAGCAAGGCGGCCAGCGACCACCTCGTTCGCGCCTGGCATCACACGTACGGCCTGCCGGTGCTGACGACGAACTGCAGCAATAACTATGGGCCGTTTCAATTTCCGGAGAAACTGATCCCGCTGATGATCGTCAATGCGCTCGCAGGCAAGCCCCTGCCCGTGTACGGCGATGGAATGCAGGTGCGCGACTGGCTCTACGTCAAGGACCACTGCAGCGCGATCCGAGAAGTGCTGGCACGCGGCAAGATTGGTGAGACTTACAACGTCGGCGGCTGGAACGAGAAGGCCAACATCGAGATCGTCCATACCGTCTGCCGATTGCTGGATCGAACTGCGACCCGACCCGACGGGAAGCTACAGCCGGCTCATCACCCACGTGACGGATCGTCCCGGTCACGATCGTCGCTATGCGATCGATGCGCGCAAGATCGAAAGCGGAACTGGGCTGGCGGCCCGCCGAAACCTTCGAGAGCGGGATCCGCAAGACGGTTGCAGTGGTACCTGGACAATCCTGAATGGGTTGCCAACGTGCAGTCCGGCGGCGTATCGGGACTGGGTCGGCAAGAATTACGCGACTCGAGCTGCCCATTGAAGATCCTGCTGTTCGGCAAGAACGGCCAGGTCGGCTGGGAGTTGCAGCGCTCGCTCGCGCCCATCGGCGAGCTGATCGCCCTCGACCGTACGGATGCTGCCCCGGCCTGCGGCGACCTGAGCCGCCCGGAACTGGTGGCGGAACAGTGCGGCAGAGTGCAGCCCGACGTGATCGTCAATGCGGCGGCCTACACGGCGGTCGACAAGGCGGAGAGCGAGCCGGATCTGGCGCGCACGATCAACGCCGTAGCGCCCGGCGCCCTGGCACGAGGCAGCCGCGGCGTGCGGAGCGTTGCTGGTCCACTACAGCACGGACTACGTATTCGACGGGTCCGGCATCTGCACCCTGGGCGGAAGACGATCCGACCGGTCCCTTGAACGTCTACGGCCAGAACCAAGCTGGAGGGCGAACAGCTGATCCGTGCCAGCGGCTGCCCGCACCTGATCTTGCGCACGAGTTGGGTTTACGCGGCACGTGGCCACAATTTCACCCGCACGATGCTGCGTCTCGCGGCGGAACGCGACGAACTCTGCGGTGATCGACGACCAGTATGGCGCGCCGACCGGAGCCGAACTGTTGGCGGACGCGACCGCGCACGTGTTATCGGCGAGCATTCGTCGGCCCGACACTGACCGGGACCTACCATGTGGCCGCGCCAGGGCGAAACGACGTGGCACGGCTATGCCAGTGCACGTGATTGAGTCGAGCGCGGGCAGCTGGCCGACCGATCCGGGTGACGCGGGAGCCATTCGAGCCGGTGCCCGACGTCTGCGTTTGCCGACAGCCGGCGAACGTCCCTCCAACTCCCGACTCGAGACATCGAAGTTTCGGCAGACCTTCGGCCTCGACCTTCCGCGATTGGCAGAGTCGGCGTCGATCGGATGCTCGACCGAAGTACTCGGGTCGCTGAGACGCACGCCGACAACTCCAGATCAGGGGAATCCGATCATGCAGCGCAAGGGCATCATTCTCGCCGGCGGCTCTGGCACCCGCCTCCACCCCGCCACGCTGTCGATCAGCAAGCAGCTGCTGCCGGTCTTCGACAAGCCGATGGTGTACTACCCGCTTTCGACGCTGATGCTGGCCGGCATCCGCGACGTGCTGATCATCAGCACGCCGCAGGACACGCCCCGCTTCGAGGCACTGCTCGGCGACGGCAGCCGCTGGGGCATGAATTTCAGCTACTGCGTGCAGCCGAGCCCGGACGGACTGGCGCAGGCGTTCATTCTCGGACGGTCATTTCGTGGACAATCATCCGAGCGCGCTGGTGCTCGGCGACAATATTTTCTACGGACACGATTTTGCATCGCTGCTCAAACGCGCGAACACCCGGACCATCGGCGCCAGTGTCTTCGCTTACCACGTGACGGATCCAGAGCGCTATGGAGTGGTGGCATTCGACGCTGACCAGCGCGCGGTTTCGATCGAGGAGAAGCCGAGGACGCCCAGGAGCAACTACGCGGTGACCGGCCTGTATTTCTATGACGAGCAGGTATGCGACATCGCTGCAAGCATCAAGCCGAGCGCGCGTGGCGAACTCGAAATCACCGAGGTCAATGCCCACTACCTGCAGCAAGGCAAGCTGGACGTCGAGATCATGGGCCGCGGCTATGCCTGGCTTGACACTGGCACGCACGACAGCCTGCTCGAGGCAAGCCAGTTCATCGCCACGCTGGAAAAGCGGCAAGGGCTCAAGGTGGCCTGCCCGGAAGAGATCGCGTTCCGCTCGGGATGGATCGACGCCGCAAGTCTCGAGACGTTGGCTGCGCCAATGAGCAAGAATGGGTATGGGGCCGTACCTGCTGGGCCTGTTGCGTGAGCGGGCGTTCTGATGAAGGTGACTGCGACACGACTGCCCGAGGTATTGCTCCTCGAACCCAGGGTGTTCGGTGACGAGCGCGGCTTCTTCCTCGAGAGCTACAACCGGCGCGCGTTCAACGAGGCAGCGGGTCACGACGTCGAGTTCGTCCAGGACAACCACTCGCGCTCGGCGCGCGGCGTGCTGCGCGGCCTGCATTACCAGTTGCCGCCACACGCGCAGGGCAAGCTCGTGCGCGTGACGGCCGGCCGCGTCTTCGACGTGGCGGTGGACGTTCGGCGCAGCAGCCCGCGATTCGGACAGTGGGTCGGCGTCGAATTGAGCGCCGAGAACCACCGGCAGTTGTGGATTCCACCGGGTTTCGCGCATGGCTTCGTGGTGCTGACGCGATTCCGCCGACTTTCTCTACAAGTCGACGAATTACTACGCGCCACAGGCGGAACGCACGTTGATCTGGAACGACGCGACGATCGGCATCGAATGGCCCGACCTCGGCGTGATGCCGACGTTGTCCGCCAAGGACGGCGTCGCTCCGTCACTCGATGCGGCCGACTGCTTCGAGTGAGCCGGGCAAGCGAGGATATGCCATGAATCTGGCTGGAAAGAAGATACTGGTCACCGGCGCCGACGGCTTCATCGGCTCGCACCTCACCGAGCATCTGGTCGCGCTGGGCGCGGACGTGCGCGCCTTCGTCTACTACAACAGCTTCAACTCCTGGGGCTGGCTCGACGAGGCCGAGCCGCCGGTGAAGCGCTCGCTCGACGTGTTCGCCGGGCGACATCCGCGACCCGAACGGCGTGCGCACGGCGATGAAGGACTGCGACGTGGTGCTGCACCTGGCGGCGCTGATCGCGATCCCGTATTCGTACCACTCGCCCGACACGTACGTGGACACGAACGTCAAGGGCACGCTGAACGTCGTGCAGGCGGCGCGGGACCTCGGCGTCGAGCGGGTCGTGCACACGTCCACCAGCGAGGTGTACGGCACCGCGCGGTTCGTGCCGATCACCGAGCAGCATCCGCTGCAGGGACAGTCGCCCTATTCCGCCAGCAAGATCGGCGCCGACCAGATCGCCATGAGCTTCCAGCTGTCGTTCGGCACGCCGGTCGCGGTGATCCGGCCATTCAACACCTACGGCCCGCGGCAGTCCGCACGCGCGGTGATCCCGACGATCATAACGCAGATCGCCGGCAGGTGCGCGCGAGCTCCGTCTCGGCGCGATGCACCCCACGCGGGACTTCAATTTCGTGGCCGACACCGTGCGCGGGTTCGTCGCAGTTGCCGAGTGCGACGAGGCCGTCGGCAAGGTCATCAACATCGGCAGCAATTTCGAAATTTCAGTCGGGGACACCGCGAGCCTCATCGCGGACATCATGCAGGCGGACGTCGAGATCACGAGCGACGAGCAGCGACTGCGTCCCGCCGCGAGCGAGGTCGAACGGCTGTGGGCCGACAACACGCTGGCCCGCGAACTCACGGGCTGGACACCGGAGTACGCCGGCCGCGAAGGCCTGCGCCGCGGACTCGCGGAGACGGTGGCCTGGTTTCGTAAACCGGACAACCTGCGCCGCTACAAGGCCGGGCTGTACAACCTGTGAGACTGGAGATGCCAATGGACCAGACTGCAGCGCGCCGCAACGAGCCATTGCTCCGACACGGTGCTTGGTGCCGTGCGCCATGTGCTCGGGCAGCCGGACGCGCCGCTATCGCTGCACGAACCCGAGTTCGCTGGCCATGAGTGGGAGTACGTGCGCGACTGCCTGGACACGGGATGGGTTTCCTCCGTCGGCGCCTATGTCGACCGCTTCGAGCGCGACCTCGCCCGGTTCACAGGCGCTGCGCATGCCGTCGCCACCAGCAACGGCACCTCGGCCCTGCACCTGTGCCTGTTGCTGGCGGGCGTGAAGGCAGGCGACGAAGTGCTGGTGCCGACACTCACTTTCGTCGCGACGGCGAATGCGGTCTCCTATATCGGGGCCCGCCCGCACTTCGTCGACAGCGAAGCCGGTGTCGCTCGGCGTCGATGCGGCACGGCTCGACCGGCACCTGCTCGAAGTCGCACACGTCGTGGACGGCGTGTGCCGCAACCGGCAGACCGGCGCAGTCATCCGCGCCCTGGTCGTGATGCACGTATTTGGCCACCCCTGCGACCTCGACGCGCTCGACGAACTCGCCCGCCGCTGGAACGTGGTCCTGATCGAAGACGCCGCCGAGTCGCTCGGCTCGAGTTACCACGGCCGCCACACCGGAAACGTCGGCCGTCTCTCGGCCCTCAGTTTCAACGGCAACAAGGTGGTCACGACGGGCGGCGGCGGAGCCGTACTGACCAATGACGCGAACCTCGCGCGGCGGGCGAAGCATCTCTCGACGACCGCGCGGACGGCCCACCGCTGGAACTTCCTGCACGACGAGGTGGGCTACAATTACCGCCTGCCGAACATCAACGCCGCGCTCGGCTGCGCCCAGCTCGAGCAGTTGCCGGAGATGCTGCGGCGAAAACGTGCCCTGGCCGGCAGGTACGCGGACGCGTTCGACGGTATCGCGGGCGTACGCTTCCTGGTCGAACCGCCCGGGACGACGAGCAATTACTGGCTCAATGCCATCGTGCTGGACGATGGCTCCGAGCCCCTGAGGGACGATTTGCTCAAGGCACTCAACGACGCAGGTTTCGGCTCGCGGCCGGTGTGGACGCTGATGCATCGGCTGCCGATGTACGAGTCCTGCCCGCGCATGCCGCTCGCCACTGCCGCCCGCCTCGAGGCAAGCGTGATCAACCTGCCGAGCAGCGCGAGACTGGGGGCCTGACCGTCATGGCGCAACGCATTTGTGTGGTGACGGGGAGCCGCGCCGAATACGGGCTGCTTTACTGGATCCTGCACGACCTGCGCGACGGACGCCGACGTCGAACTCCAGCTCGTCGTGACCGGCATGCACCTCTCTCCGGAGTTCGGACTGACAGTCACGGAGATCGAACGCGATGGCTTCCCATCGCCCGCCGCGTCGAAATGCTGTGTGTCCAGCGACACCGCCGGCGGCATTGCGAAGTCGATCGGCCTCGGGGTGATGGGCATGTCCGACGCATTGGAGCAGCTGAAGCCCCGACGTCGTGCTCGTGCTCGGCGACCGGTTCGAAATCCTGGCGGCCGCTCAAGCCTGCCTGGTGCATGGCATTCCACTTGCGCACATCGCGGGCGGCGACACGACCGAAGGCGCCTTCGACGAGGCCATGCGCCACGCCATCACCAAGATGGCGCACGTGCACTTCGTGACCAACGAGTTATCCGCCCGGCGTGTGCGGCAACTGGGTGAAGATCCGCAGCGGATCCACGTGGTCGGCAGCCCCGGGCTCGATCACCTGCGACGGCGACCGCTGCTCGATCGCAGCGCTCTCGAGCAGGCGCTCGGCGCCAGGCTTGGCCCGCGCAACCTGCTGCTGACGTTTCACCCCGTCACCCTCGAGCCCGACCATGGCCGGTCGCAGCTCGACGAATTGCTGGCGGCGCTTGACGGCGTGCCGCCGGACATCGTCGTCTGGGCCACGCGCCCGAATGCAGACACGGGTGGCCGCGAGATAGCCGCGGCCCTGGACGAATGGATAGCTGCACAAGGGTCGCGCGCCCATATCTTTACTTCGCTCGGACAATTGCGTTACCTGAGCCTGATGGCGCTCGTAGACGTCGTCGTCGGCAATTCGTCGAGCGGGCTGTACGAGGCGCCGTCGCTCGGCGTGCCGACGGTGGACGTCGGCAACCGTCAGGCAGGTCGGCTGGCCGCCGCCTCGATCGTGCGTGCAGCGCCCGACCGCGTCGAGATCCGCAAGGCCATCGACACGGCGCTCGCGCTCGACTGTTCGAACGTAGTCAATCCTTATGGCGACGGCCGGACGACGGCCCGCATCAATGCCGTGCTGCGCAGCCTGCCCCCGGCACAGGACCTGCTGCGCAAGCAGTTCCACCTGATCGATGACCATCATGGCTGAGCGGACGTTCGTCATCGCCGAGGCCGGCGTCAATCACAACGGGTCGCTCGACCTGGCGCTGCAACTCGTGGACGTCGCCGCCGAGGCAGGCGCGGACGCCGTAAAGTTCCAGACGTTCAAGGCCGAAGACCTCGTGACCGCGGGCGCCGCACGCGCGGAGTACCAGGTGGCCAATCTGTGCGAACAAGGCACGCAACTTGAGATGCTGCGACGGCTGGAGCTGTCAGCCGCCGATCACCATGCCGTAGCGCAGCATTGCAGGCAACGCCAGATCCGGTTCATGTCGACTGCGTTCGATGCCGCGAGCCTCGCGTTCCTGGCGGGCTTCGGCATGCCAGCGATCAAGATTCCGTCGGGCGATATCACTTGCGCGCCGCTGCTGCTGCAGGCTTCCCGCCTGGGGACACCGCTGATCGTTTCCACCGGCATGTGCACGCTCGGTGACGTCGAAGCCGCGCTCGGCGTGATCGCGTTCGGCCTCACGCGGCCAGGCGAGCCCGCCGGCCAGGCTCGACTGCGAGCGTGCCTATGCGAGCGCGGAAGGACGCGACGCGCTCGGCCGGCACGTGACGCTGCTGCACTGTGTGACCCAGTATCCGGCGCCGCCGGAGTCCGTGAATCTTCGGCCATGGACACGATGGCAGCGGAGTTCGGCCTGCCGGTCGGATACTCGGATCACACGCTCGGCTACGAAGTTGCATTGGCAGCCGTTGCTCGCGGCGCGACAGTCATCGAAAAGCACTTCACGCTCGATCGCGCCCTGCCGGGGCCCGACCACGCCGCGTCGCTCGAGCCCGACGAACTGCGCCGCATGATCGCCGGCATTCGCAACATCGAGCGCGCGCTCGGGGACGGTCGCAAGGTGCCCGCCGCGCAGGAACTGGGCAATCGCGACGTCGCCCGGCGC
The DNA here is from genome assembly GCA_963743995.1 of uncultured Gammaproteobacteria bacterium. Taxonomy (GTDB): domain Bacteria; phylum Pseudomonadota; class Gammaproteobacteria; order Steroidobacterales; family Steroidobacteraceae; genus RPQJ01. The sequence goes on from CAVUSC010000009.1 coordinate 175,732, forward strand.
AGCCTCGTCGCCGCACGCGCCATCCGCAAGGGCGAGGTCTTCGTCGCCGATTCGCTCGCGTGCAAGCGGCCCGGCCACGGCGTGTCGCCGATGGTCTACTGGGACGTGCTGGGCCAGCGCGCCCCGCGCGATTTCGCACCCGACGAGTTGATCGAGCTTTGAGCGAGCCCTTCGTCATCGTTGGTGCCGGTGGCCACGCTACAGTCGTTGCCGACGTCCTGCTGGCATCCGGGCACGAAGTGCTCGGCTTCACCGACCGGGACGCGCGCCTGCATGGCACGCGCATCTGCGGCATTCCAGTCCTCGGCGACGATAGTGCGCTGGCACGACGATCCGTGGAACATGTGCGGCTCGCAAACGGAGTCGGCGGCACGCGGGGCGAACCGCTGCGTCGCGACGTCCAGGCCCGCCTCGAGTCTCAGGGTTGGGACTTTCCGTGGAGTTCGCCATCCATCGGCCGTCGTGTCCGCGCACGCGCACATCGGTCCCGGCGTGCACCTGATGGCCGGCTGCATCGTGCAACCCGGTGCCGTCGTCGGCGCGGGCTGCATCGTCAACACGGGAGCCATACTCGAACACGACGTGGTCCTGGGCGATTTCGTGCACGTCGCACCGGGAGCAGTCGTATGCGGCAATGCGCATGTCGGAGACCACAGCCACATCGGAGCCGGAGCAGTGCTGTTACAGGGAATGAGTATCGGCAGTGAATCGATCGTGGGCGCCGGGGCCGTCGTCGTCACCAGCCACACGGGACGGGTGACGTTGATCGGCGTGCCGGCCCGGCCACGGAGCCCCGCATCGTGAAGGACTGGGAATCATCCCTGGTCGGACCGGCGACCACCTTGCGCGAAGCGTTGCGGACCATCGACGCCGCGGGCTGCCAGATCGCGCTCGTCGTGGACGATCAGCGGCGATTGCTCGGCACACTCAGCGACGGCGACATCAGGCGCGGCTTGTTGCGCGGCATGGACCTCACGGACCCGGTCACGGCCGCGATGTACACGCAACCGACGTGCGCGGGCGCCGACGAAGACGGCAGGGCAATCCTCGCCCACATGCGCCGCCTGGGTATCCACCAGATCCCGGTGGTCGACGCGGAGGGCACCGTGGTCGGGCTGGCCATCCTCGACGATTTTCTCGTGCCGGCCGCACGCACGAACTGGATCGTCATCATGGCCGGCGGCCTGGGACGCCGGCTGCACGAGCTGACGCAGGACACGCCGAAGCCGATGCTCAAGGTGGGCGACCGGCCGCTGCTCGAAACGATCGTGCGCAACTACGCGGACCAGGGCTTCCGCAACTTCTACTTCGCCGTCAATTACCGCGCCGAGCAGATCGAGCAGCACTTCGGCAATGGCGACGCACTGGGAGTCGAGATCCAGTACCTGCGCGAGGAACAGCGCCTTGGCACGGCCGGCGCGCTGAGCCTGCTGCCCGGTCACCCGGAACAGCCGCTGCTGGTGACGAACGCCGACTTGCTGACCAAGGAGGATTACGGTCACCTGATCGACCGGCACCTGCAATCCGGCGCCGACGCGACCATGGCAGTGCGCGACTACGAGATGCAAGTGCCGTTCGGCGTGGTACGCGAGCGCGACGGCATCATCGAGGGCATCGAGGAAAAGCCGATCCAGCGGTTCACCGTCAGCGCAGGCATGTACGTCCTGGCGCCGCAGGTCCTCGACCTGGTGCCGCGCCAGACGTATTTCGACATGCCGTCGCTGTTCGATGCGATGGTGAAACAGGGCCTGCGCACGCGCTGCCACACGATCGACGGCTACTGGCTCGACATCGGGCGACTCTCCGATTATGAGCGTGCCAACCTGGACTTCCCGAACGTATTCCGATGATCGGCACACGCAAGGTCCTCGCGCTGATACCGGCTCGCGGCGGTTCCAAGGGGCTCCCGGGCAAGAATATCCTGCCCGTTGGCGGTCGACCGTTGCTCGCGTTCAGCGTGGATGCCGCTCGCGGCTCGCAATTCGTCGATCGCGTGGTGGTGTCCTCCGACGACGACGCGATCATCGCCGCTGCGCTCGCCTGCGGCGGCGAAGCACCCTTTCGCCGTCCGGCCGAACTTGCAACCGATTTCGCGGCCAGCATCGACGTGGCGCTGCACGCGCTCGACCAGTTGCCCGGCTACGACGTGATCATGCTGCTCCAGCCAACCTCACCTGCCCGCACGGCAGCGGACGTGGACGCCGCTTGCGAAAGGTTCGCGGCGAGCGGCGCTCCGGCCTGCGTCTCGGTGAGTCTGGTCGAGCAGAGCCCGTACTGGATGTATCGGCTGGCTGCGACTGGCACGCTGCAACCGATCGTCGAGTCGGCGACTTACACGCGCCGGCAGGACCTGCCGCCCGTGTACGCACTGAATGGCGCAATCTACGTCGCCGACGCGGCCTGGTTGCGGCGGACGCGAAGCTTCATCACACCCGCGACGGTCGCCTACGTGATGCCCGCGAGCCGCTCGATCGACATCGATACCGCTGATGATTTCGAGGCCTTCCGCAAGGCCGCAACCTAGGATCCCTTGGGCTCCTCAAGCACCAGGTGCCAGTCGCTTCTGCAGCGCCGCCAGGTGATTGAGGAAAGCCACCGGGATGTTCTGCTCCAATGATTTCAGCACTGTCGACACGTTGGCATCCGCATGCAGGCTGCGCAGGCTGAGGCGGCTCCACTTTGCGAAATCGGCAGGATTGAACGGCGAGAACACCCATTGGCTGCATTGAGTCAGGTAATAGCAGAACAGGGCGTCCTCGCGCATGGCCGCGGTCACCTGCAGAGTACCGGCGGCAGCGGCGGCAAGACAGTTTTCGTACCGGCGACGATCCACGGCTTTCCATACGAAACCAAGGTCTGAATAGTATGAGTTCGACGGCGTGATGACCGGCTTGCCGCTGGCCGCAGCCTCGGTTCCAATCGTCGAGGTGTAGACCACCACCGCAGCCACTCGCTCGAGCAGTTCGTAACTGTTGATCTGCTCGTCGGCGGCAATGAAGATCAATCGTGGCTGCGTGCCGAAGTTGCGTCGCAGAAGGGCACTGTAGTCGTCACTGGTGCGTGCATAGTCGAGGCGCTCTGCCGGATGCTGACGGACGACCACCGTAGCCTGCGTGTGCTCGAGCAGGTAGCGGACGGTCTGGACGATCCAGTCCATGTTGTTCTCGAAGACCGTGTGCAGGCCGAGCGCCGCGGAATCCCATGAGGAGTTCAGGGCCAGCAGCACGGCGCCATCAAAACGGGCCCCGACGCTGCGTGTCTCGCGCATCTGTGAAGCGAATGTATCGACGCCGGAACGACGCTTCGCGATCTCCGCCTGCGCCGTGTCGACAACGAAATCCCGCTCCTGATCCGACACACAGCTGCGCTTGAGCAGGGCAAAGGCACGGGGAATGTCGTGCATCTGGCACGCAAGACCCTCGCTCGCGAGCATCAGGGCCCCGTACCCGCCGTTATCAAAGCTCGCGATCCGCGTACGGGCCGCGCGCGCGCGCTCCACCCAAAGCCCGCTCGTACCGTACACACCACCGGGTATGAAGAGTACGTCGAACCTGCCCGGCTGCATTACCGCTGCAATTGCGCCATACGCTGCGTTGAGTTGCTCCGAGCACGTGTCGATGAAACTCTGGCGACCCGCCTCGACCATCTCTCCACGCATGGCCCAGACAGCATTCAAAGTTGCGAGCCGGTTGATGGACTTCCGTGCCTCGGCACTCAACGGAGCTACCGAGCCGTGCGCGCTCAGATCCACGACTTCCAGCCTGTCGCGCAGAAGATTGACCGCGGACCGGATACAACGCCGCACGAAGCGGTAACGCAGTGGTTTGTCGCCGAAAGGCAGGTCATCAATGACGAACGTCACCTTGTTGCCGTTGGTCGCCAACAGCAGCCCGCAGGCAAAGGAAAACCAAGGCACCGCCGATCCGATCCACGGCGTCACCACTACGGCAAAACTCTGTGTCGCGCCGCTCGCTTGCGGCGGGGCTCGGTACTCTCGGGCCATGCGGCGCATCCGCTGCGTGTAGCTCAGCCACGCCAGCGGATTGAAACCGACGCGTCGGGCCGCGGCCCGGATCAACGGCTGCATGGATCACTCACCTTCGTTGCTGTGAAGCCGGTACACGCTGGCGCATAGCGCGACGGCAATCAGTACTTTTAGCGCCAGCAGCCACCCGTAAGACAGCCCGAGCTGCTGGAGCCACGAGGAAAATGCTGCCAGCGCACCGATTGCAGCAAGCGCCAGCAACATTCTTCCGGCATAGCAGAGCCGACTCACACGATAGGCAAAGAAATGCCCGGCGGCTGTCATTCCCGCAAACCCGCCGAGTGTCGCCACAGCGGCGCCAGACAGATGGTACCGCGGGATCAACCACAGGCCGAGAATCACGGACGTCACTGCGCCCGCCACCGATACGGCCGCGGAAATCTTCGGCCGTCGGTGGTACAGCAGAGCCGTATCGGAAATCAGATTGAAGGAATACACCATGCTGGCCGTAACCAGTATCAACAGGATCGACTGCGAGGAGGCATACGCGCGCGGCGCCACGACGCCTACGATTTCGGCGCAGAACAGCACCACCAGGCTCGCCATACAGAAAATGACGGCGATGTAGGTCACGCCCGCGCGCTGCATGATCTCGCGCGCCTGAGCCGGTTCCGCGCCGAAAACCGCCGGCTGCAACGCCTTGCCGAACGCGGCCGCACAGATGACGACCAGCAGCGCGAGCTGCTGAGCCAGTCCGAAGATCGCAATCTGGTCCAGTTGCACATGCCGCTGCAGGATCAGTGTGCTGGCCCGGCCGAGGGCGAAATAGGCGACATAACCAACCAGGATCGGCACGGCGTACCGCAACGATTCGATGACATGCTCTCGCCTGAGCACCAGGCGAAACTTGCCGCCGAACAGCCACGGCAAGACAGCCGCCGACAGCACGCCGCTCAAGAGCAAGGCAATCAGCAGTCCCCGCAGTCCGCCGTCCAGGAGCACAAGACTGACAGCGGCAAAAAGCGCAAGCATCGTCGCGATTGTGATCTGCAGGGTGACGAAGGCCCGCACCCGATTTTCAAGGCGCAACCACACTGCAACCAGTGCGGCGACGAAGCCGCCTGCAGCGATAGCAAACGCGTACCACATGTAGGGCCGCGCCGGCGTCCGCGGCGACAGCAGGTTCCAGAGTACCTCGCCGTACAAGGCCAGCACAAAACCGCAGAAAGCGACATTGAGGGCGAACATGACGAGCACCGAACTCAGGTACTCGTAGTGCTTGCCTTGCCGGCGGTAGTCGAAGTAAACACGAGTAACAGCTGACGGCAAACCCAGGTAGAGCAGGTAGGTGAAGATCTCGATGTTGGTCTTGACGACGACGTAGTTGCCGAACTCCGACTGGGTCAGCGCACGCGTGTATAGCGGCAGCAGCAGGAAGCCAGAAACCGCCAGCACCAGCACGTCGGCTGCGCCGTACAGTGCGCTGGCGGTGAGAATTTTCCGGGTATTCACTGGGGCGCGGCAGCGGCCACGGCGGGCTAGAGCTCGAGGAACGAGCCGAGCACCGAAAGTCCGATTTTTCCGCTTTTTTCCGGATGAAACTGGCATCCCCAAATGCGGCCGGTCCCGATCGCAGCAGTCACGTCGTGTCCGCCGCAACTGTACTGCGCCAGCAGGTGCTCGTGTCGATCCGGCACGACATGATACGAATGAACGAGATATACACACGAACCTTCGCTCACGGCTTGCAGCGGTGAGCCACCCCAGTGCGCATCCGCCGGACGGGTAAGCGCGCTCCAGCCGATGTACGGGATCTTCTGGCTGGCGCCGTCCACCGTGGTGGCAGGAATGGCAATCACCCTGCCGGGGATCAAGTCCAGCCCTTCGTGTTCGCCGAACTCTTCGCTGGCACTTGCCAGCATCTGCATGCCCAGGCAGATGCCCAAGGAGCGGCCGGCCCGATCGCGGCGTAACGGCGAATCGGCTCGACGAGGCCGCGAGTCGCGCAGCCCCGCCATGCCGTCGGCAAAGGCGCCGACACCAGGCAGTACCAGGCGCTGCTGCGGCAGCGATGGACTGGCCGGATCGTCCGTCAGCACCGGCGGTGCGCCGCAATGCTCGAAGGCACGCGATGACGCTGAGAGGTTGCCGCTGCCGTAGTCGATGATCGTGACGGACGTGACTCATGTGCGCTCTCACGGTCAAGCCGGCGTCGCGCGCGCGGCCGCGCGGATCTGCGGCATGGTGAGCGCGTCCGTAGTGCAGCATGTCGGCCATCGCCACCGCATCCGCCGCGCCCTCGCGGACCACCGTCGCGGCAGTGCTTCGAGCTTGCCCATGCCGCCACTCGCAATCACCGGCACCGGCACGGCCGTGGACACCGCGCGCCACCAGCTCGATGTCGAACCCCTCGCGCGTGCCTTCGCGGTCGACCGAGGTGAGCAGGATCTCGCCGGCGCCGAGTTCGACGCCCCGCTGCGCCCACTCGATCACGTCGAGTCCGGTCTTCTCGCGGCCGTTGTCGGTGTAGGCCTCCCAGCGACCCGGCGCCACGCGCTTGGCCTCGATCGACAGCACCATGCACTGCGAACCGAACTTGCGCGAGATCTCGCGTGATCAGTTCCGGGCGCTTGGTCGCGGCGGTGTTGATGCCGATCTTGTCGGCGCCCGCAGCGCAGCATCTGGCGCACGTCGTCGACGGAACGGATGCCACCGCGTCACGGTCAGCGGCACGAACACGTCTGCGCGCCGCGCGCTGCACGATGTCGTGCAGGCTGTTGCGGCCGTACAGGCTGGCGACGACATCGACGTAGAGGAGCTCGTCGGCACCTTGCTCGTAGTAGCGTCGCGCGAATTCCTGCGGGTCACCGATCACGCGCAGGCCCTCCAGATGAATGCCCTTGATGAGGTTCGGTCCCTTGATGTCGAGGCGCGGGATCAGCCGGATGCTCCTCATGCCGTCCGGCCTGCCCGGCGCTCCTCGTTCCACACGGCATGTGCTTGCAGCTCGCCACCCCTCGGCGGTCTGTCGCCACAGGTGATCCGAGCGCCAGCTGTCGACCGTCTCCTGGAATTCCTCGTCGGTGATACCGCAGTAGTCGAGAAATTCCTGGTAGTACTTCTGCGGGAACTCACCGTCGTAGCGCTTGACCAGCGCGATGCCCTCCTCGCGCGTGATCTTGCCGTCGCGGATCTCGTGCGCCGCGTCCGAGGTCGTGCGTCCGATGCCGAACTTGATGTAGCGCGAGATAGTAGTGATAGCCGTCGATCCGGTCGTCGAGGCTGGCGTACTTGGAATAGGTGCCCTCGGAGCGTTCGGTGTTGGGCTGGAAGCCGGTGTGCTCACGGCAGTAGTAGAAGTTCTCCTGCGGATCCCAGAACCGGTAGTAGCCCAGGAAGTGGATTTCGGTGCGGTTCGCCACGATCGACTCGTAGGGTGGCGCCATGAACGGCCTGCAGGTCTGCCTCACTTACACCGTGCTCGATCCAGAACTCCGGCGGCAGGCCCGAGAAGTAGTGCTTGTCGTGATCCTTGATCTCGCGGGTCGGGCGGAACGCGTTCTTCATGTCGCCGCCGTATTCGACCTCGCCGTTCTCGCCGTACATGATCAGCGAGCACGTCGTACTTCACCGCCATGTGCAGCGGATAGTTCGTCTGGCCGTAGATGAACGGCTGGAACGGATCGCCCAGGTGCTGCAGTCGACGAGTCGGGTGAGCTTGCGGGTGATCTTGCCGTTGGGCGTGCCCAGCATGTTGTCGAATCCGGACTGGATGAAGGCGTCGAGGTTGCGCCGGCCGATGTCGGTGGCCTTCAGCGGCGCCCAGGTGACGGTCAGCGGATTCATGCCGTATTTGTACTTGAGCTGATGGGCGACGAAGCCGCCGTCCTTGCCGCCGCTGCAGGGGACGATCACGTCGTAGTCGCCGTTGTCCTTGCGATGCCGGTTGCACAGCTCGACCAGCTCGCGCTCGCGCTCTTTCCAGTCGATCTCGTGACGTTTGTAGTTCGCGAAGTTGCACGCCGAGCACACGCCGTGCTCATCGAAAGTAATGCGCGGGCGCTGGTTGGACACCGTGCATTTCTTGCAGAACCGGACCTCCGGCGGCAGGTTGTACTGTTGGATCACATCTCGTTTCTTCATCGTTTGCACCTTTGAGCCACCGCCTGGACAGGGCGGCTGGGGCAGCTACGGCTGCATGTGTATGTTACCGCGTATTGTGCGGCGCAAGAATGACCTGGTCGGGCTGGAGTTCGCTGGTGCGCCCGAGAAAATTCTCTGTGGCGACTGGCGCAGCAGCGTGGGGTACCCAGCGCCGAGGACTGCAAAGCGAGCCCCGGCAATTCACAAATCCGGCAAGCCTCGCGACACGGCTACCCGCGTTCTCGGTCCTGGAACCAGGGGACCTCGGCGACGAACGCGTCCGCCCTGATGGCCGGGTTCTTCGGTAACATGGCGCCAGCCGCACTGCTCGGACTTCACGTCCGTACGCGGCGTGGCAGGATTCACTACCCGGGTGATCCATGTGGCGCCGTCATCGCATTCTGTGATCAAGTGGCACATGGTGGCTCTGCTACCCGCGGGGCTGACTCGCGTGGACATCAAGGGAGACTCGGTCGGGATGCCTGCGTCATGATCGGCGAATTGACGTGATCCATTCGAGTACCCTGCCCACGGACGCACCACTCGATTCGGCTGCGCGGAGGTCGGCGCACAGCAAAGTCAACTGGCCCGCTCCGCCACCTCTCACGCGCAGCAGCCTGCTGCGCCACGGGGTCCTGTTCCTGTCGTTCCTGATCAGCGGCGGCATGCTGCTCTTTCCCCGCGTGCCGATCCTGCTGCTGATCCTGGCGGGCTGCCTGCTGGCCCCGGGATTCCGCCTGGTGCTGCGCAAGGAAATCGTGCCCGGACTGCTGCTGATTGCCCTGATCACGGTCGTCGGGTTGCTGCGGCCAGGCACGCCACAACTGGACGCGCTCGTGGTCCGCCTCGGCAACGCCGTGGCCGCGCTCGCGCTGCTCAACCTGTACCTCGCGCAACCGCACTCGGCACTCGCCAGCGACCTGCACCGGATACTCGGCTGGATGGCAATCCAGGCGCTGCTCACCGTGGCGCTCGCCCACACGCTCGGCTTCCTTTTCATCCCGCTGGAGGTGTCGGACGCGACATATCACACGTTCCTGCTGTTGCTCAACTATCACGTGACGATCGAGGACGCGGGTGGATTGATCCGGCCTGATGGATTCTTCTTCGAACCGGGCGTCTTCCAGATTTACCTCAACCTGTACCTTTTCCTCACCCTGTTCGTGTACCGGAACCTCCGCCGCGCGGCGCTGGCACTTGCGGCCGTCCTGAGCACGCAGTCGACCACGGGCCTGGCGATCTGCCTGCTGCTGCTCGGGGCCTTCGTGCTGGGTGAGATCCGCGTGTCGACACTGCGCCGCAAGATGCTGATTGGAATCGCCGCCGCGGTCGTGGCCGTGCCATTCGCATTGTTCGCGTATGCCAACGTGACGCAGAAGCTTTTCGGCGAATTCCAGGGATCGTCGCTGGCACGGACCTACGACCTGATCACCGGCATCAACGTCCTGGCAGCACATCCGTGGCTTGGCATCGGGTTCGACCACGAGCGGTACAAGGAGGAGGCCGCGCGGCTCGGCTACGCCGACACCGAACTCAGTCGTGAACAGACCGTGGAGCGCTCGACATCCAACGGCAACCTCTACCTGCTCTACAGCCTGGGCGTACCGCTCAGCCTGCCCTTCCTGATCGGCATGTTCCGCCAGCGGTTCCTGCCGCACCGGGGCCTGATCGGCATGCTGCTATTCCTTTCATTCATGGGCGAGGCCATCATCCTCACGCCTTTCTTCCTGTTGCTGATCCTGAGCGGACTGGCGCCGCCAGGCGCGGCGCGCAGGGAACCATGCCATTCCCAACCGGTTGCGGCGCAATGAACCCGGAGAGCGCACCGCCTTGCTGACGATCTTCCGCATCCGCAACAACCTGCACGCAAGGCTCTTTGCGCTCCTCTTCGCGCGACGCTTCCGGCGCTACGGCCGCCGCACGCGACTGGTGCTGCCACTCGGCATCGAGGGTATCGGTAACATCAGCCTGGGCGACGACGTGTACGTGGGCTACCGCACGACGCTGGCCGCCGTTCCGCTCACGGGCTCGCCGACCTGCGCGCTGGAAATCGGCAATGGAACCAACCTGGGCAGCTTCAACCACGTCTACGCCACGCGCAGCGTAGTGATCGGTGCCAACGTGCTGTCGGCCAACGGCGTATACATCTCCGACAACCTGCACGGTTACGAAGACGTCACTCGCCCTGTCAAGCAGCAGGCGGTCCGGCAAGTCGAAGACACGCGCATCGGCGACGGCACCTGGCTCGGCCACAACGCATGCGTATTCGGCGCCCGGATCGGGCGCAACTGCGTGGTCGGCGCCAACTCGGTCGTCACGCGCGACGTGCCCGACTATTGCGTGGTCGCCGGGGCACCGGCGCGGATCATTCGCCGCTATGACGAGGCAGCAGGGACGTGGCGGCCAACCGACGCGGACGGCCGGTTTACCTGACGGGCTTCAGCCGACCAGTTCCTGCATGAATTCCACGATCGAGCGGTGCCGGCGCGGCGGAATCTGCCCGCGCCCGGCCGCGTACTGCTGCCGCAGCCGCTCATCGTCCCTCGAGTCGCGATAGACGATTGGCATCGCCTCGTCAAAGGCGGGATTGCGCGTCACGTACGGATTGTTCGTGATGACCTTGGTCTGGGCGCTCAGCGATTCGAAACACCGGATCGTGATGCCCGTCTGTTGCGGATGCGCGTAGTCGACCGTGTACTCCGAACTGCGCAGCACGGCGGCATACTGCGCATACGGCAAGGGCTTGAACGAGATACGGCCCCAGTACTTCGCATACAGGCGCGGGCTGCGCAAGATGTTGAGCACGAACGTAAAGACATTCTGCTCGAAGACGAAAAGGAATGTCCGTTGCGGCTCGAGCGCGCGCAGAATCGAGTCCAGGTACTCGAGACGGTCGGAATGGTTGCGCAGGATCGCCGACACGTCGTAGAGGATCTCCTTCGCACCCGCGGCTTCGGGCAGCGAGGAGAACAGGTCGACGCGCGGCAAACCGTACTTCTCCGCGTCCGCATAGTCGAACGTCGCGTAGCGGTCGACGTCCTGGTACCAGCGCAGCGGTGCCCCGTGGTAGCCGAAAGAGTCGAAGTTGTATGCCACCACCCGGGCGCCCGAGCTGCGCAGGCGCCCGACGAGCCGGCGTCCGAGGCCCCTGCCCTTCACGACCACCACCAGCTGGTAGCTGCGACCCCGCAGGAACTTCCGGCTGATCGCCCTCTCTGTCGTCCAAGCCAGCAGCGTATGCAGTCCCAGTTTCCCGAGGATCTTGCCGAACGCGTTCTCCGGGTACTCCTCGTTAGCCGTGGACACCGCGTAACCGCGCTGCTCCAGGCCGGCCGCCAGCACTTTGGCGAACGAATAGAACGTCTTCGGAAAAATCAGCAGGCAGTTCCGCGGGGTCGCTTCGGTCATGCGACCGCGCCCAGCAGCGTGCGCACGAAACTCTGCACGTGAAACTGTTCGAAACGCAGTCGGGGCTCCGCAAGATCGCGTTGCACAAACTCCTTTACACCCGCGAAATCCAGTCCTTCGAAGACGTGGATGCGATCCTCGGAGTAGAACGGCTCGCGCCGGATCCGCGCAGCGTTGGTAATGATCTTCTTGCCGGCACACAGGTTCTCGAAGATCCGCATCGTATAGCCCGACTGCCGGTGGTTGGCGAAGTCGAACACGGTCGTCGAGCGCTCGACCATGTCGACGAACTGCGCCTGGGCAATCGAGCGAAAGGACACGTCGGTCGGCAGGTGACCTGCCCGCAGCAGGCGCGTGTACACCAACGGGCTGCAGGCCATGAACGAACGCAGGCCGATACCCTCACGGACACAGTGCTGCTTGAATGCCGTCAGGGCCTCGTAGCGCTGCAGCGCTGACGATGTTGCCGACGAAATACACGCAGCGTTCCTGCTGGTCCCGCTGCTGCAGGCCCTGGAAGGTGCGGACGCAGAATAGCGGCAGGTATTCCACGCCTTGTGTCGCGGCGTCGTCCGGATCGAAAGTAAAGACCTGGTCGAAGCACCCGAGGTGCGGACGGTAATCGTGGGTGGTGATCGAATCCCAGTTGTACAGGATGAACCGCGCCTGCTGCTGCTGCTCGCGCAGGGCGCGCATGTTTTCCACGGCAAACTGGTGGGCCTGGATGAAGAGCACGCAGTCGTAGCTCGTGCCGCGCTCGCGCTCGCGCTCGAGGATGGCGCGGTGGTGCGCATCCAGGCTCGACTGCCAGGCAGCCGGTGAGAACACCTTCAGCGTCTTGAGGTACACCGTCCGAGGCTGGATTTCGTGGTACGTGACCTCAAATCCCTGGCGCGATATCTCGTCGATGATGGCGGCCGTGTAGTCATGGTAGCGGAGCCCGATCAGCAGCAGTTTCTTCACGTTTCGATGCATTCCACGGCGCGATGCAGCGTCCATGATATCACCCGCTTTTCAGGTCACGGCGGGGCGACGAACTGCATGACCTCCGCGACGACCAGCCTCGCTCCCGCATTGGACAAGTGGTTGTCGTCGAAGTACAACGGAACCCCCGCCAATTGGGCGACACAGCGCCCCGGCAACTGCGCGTCGCAAAGCAGCGTCGCCGGCCGCACGATGTGCAGCCGCGGGTTCGGGCCTGCCGCTTCGAGCGCCTCTTCGGCAAAGGCGTTGCGGGAACGATAAGCGGCGGCCGGCGTACTGACGACCGGCGGCACCCGTCCGTGCGACAGGTACTGCTTGAAGTTGAGTTGCGGCAGGTTCCAGCCGACCTCGGGCACCGGATAGATCACGATTACGTCGCGGCCCGTGGCGAGCAACGAGTCGATGAACTGCCGGATCGCTATTCGCTTGCCGCGTGCGGCTGTCGTCCGAACGCCGTTGTCGACCGTGTAATTGACCCGGTGGACGTCTGTCTCCACGCCGCCCTCGCCGTTGTCGAACGTGAGCGCGTCGATGGCACCGGGAACGGGGAACAGCCGGTACGTCCACCGTATCGACACGACGATGCTGTCAGCCTCGCGCCGCAGGTACTGGACCAGGGCGCCCTGCGCGCGGGCGCAGTCTTCGCTGCGTACCTTCATGCGGCTGTCCTGGATGTCGGGCACCGCATGGCAATGCAGATTCTCGACCCTGAGGCCGCGTACGCGCTGCGCCCTGAACGCCTCGTCCATGGCCGAAAACAGCGCCTGGGCATGGGAATCGCCGTACAACGCGACCGTCCGTGTACCGGCGGGGTCGCCGAACTCGCAGGCCCGTACCCCGGGCTGGTCGGGTGCGATCGCCTGCCAGCGACAGGTCTCGGATTCCCGGGTCTGCGGCGGCTCGACGGCCGCAAGGACCCGCGGCGGGATGCGCTGCGGGAAACCGTCGGCGACGTGCCCCCAGACGCCAATTGCGATCATCACCAGGCTGAGCGCAAGCGCGGCGCCAAAAATAGTCCCGCGGGTCACGCGGCGGCGATCCCGGAACGGGCTCTCGACATACTTCCAGGTCAGGTACGCAAGGCCAATGGCCGCAATGAGTAACCCGGCGCGCAGGCCCGTCGCCGGCTCGTTCGGGCAGCGCAGCCGCGCAAAGGCCAGCAGTGGCTGGTGCCAGAGGTACAAGCTGTAACTGATCAAGCCGAAGAACACGGGCCAGCGGTGGCCGAGCAGGCGGCCCACCAACGTACCTGGCGACGCGTACAGGATCACGAGGCCCGTGCCGATGGTCGGCAGCAACGTCCAGACACTGGGAAACGGCGTATGTTCGTCAAACCTGAAGATCGACCACAGGATCATCGCCACACCGGCCAGGCTCAGCCACTGGCCGGCGCCGCGCGCCACACCGGGCGACAGCGTGCCCTCGCCACGCGAGTAGTGATACACGGCGATCAGGCCACCGACGTTCAGTTCCCAAGCCCGCGACAGCGCAAAGTAGAAGCCCCACGAGGGGCCGTCCCACCAGTCCCAGATCGTGTCCACGAAGGGTGCGCGCAGGTTGAAGTTGCCACCCGCCTGCGCCCAGAACAGGCTGGCCACGAGCCCGACGGCCAGCGCGACCGCCAGGAAACGCCGGCCAAACCGCCACGTGAGCGCCACGAACAAGGGAAACAGCACGTAGTACTGTTCCTCGACGGCGAGGCTCCAGGTGTGCAGCAGCGGCTTCAGCTCGGCCGCCGTGGCAAAGTAGCCGGTTTCCCGAATGAAAAGCATGTTCGAGACGAACAGCGACACTGCGACCAGGCTGTCGGAAAACCCTCGCAGGAGCGCGGGCGGCATCCACATCCACGCGAACGGCAGGCAGGCCAGCAGGACCAGGAAAAGCGCAGGCAGGATGCGACGCGCGCGGCGCTCGTAGAAGTTCACGACCGAGAACCGGTCGCGCGCGCAGTCGGCAAGGATGATCGACGTGATCAGGTAGCCGCTGATCACGAAGAACACGTCGACGCCGACGAAACCGCCGCTGAACGCGCCGAAACCGGCATGGAAAAGCAGCACGGGCAGCACGGCCACGGCGCGCAGGCCGTCGATCTCCTTACGGTATTGCATCGCGACCCGGCGTGCCAAAACCGCATTTTGCCACGACCACGAAGCGAGCCGTTAAGCGGCCGGGACGATACAATGCCGGGTCTGCATTTGCAGGGCTGGGGATGAGCATCAATACACTGAACATCGGGGTTGTCGGCGCGGGCCGCATGGGCCTGACACACCACTCCATCATGAACACGCTGCCCGGCGTGAAAGTCACCGCGGTGGCCGACCCTTCCGGCGCCGTGACGTCGCTGCTTGAGAGGTATTCCGGGGTGCGCGCCTACAAGCACCACGCCGCCATGCTCGAACGGGAACACCTCGACGCGGTTCTGGTCTGCACACCGCCCGCACACAACGAGCCGATCCTGCGTCAGGCGTTGGCGCGCGGACTGCACGCGTTTGTGGAGAAGCCGTTCGTGCTCTCATCGGCGCAGGGTCTCGAACTGGCGCGACTCTTCACCGAGAAGGGGCTGGTTAACCAGGTCGGGTATGTCAACCGCTTCAATGACGTGTTCACGCGCGCCCGGCAACTGGTGGGAGATGGCCTGCTGGGCAAGGTATTTCGATTCCGCAGCGAAATGTTCAGCGGCACCATCATCCGGGAGCAGGAACAGTCGAACTGGCGAGCCACGCACGAGAACGGCGGCGGCGTGGTTTACGAAATGGCATCGCACGCCATCGACCTCATCAACTACGTGTTCGGGCGCCCGGACCGCGTCGAGGGCACATGCCTCACGCGCGTCTTCTCGCGAGATGTCGAGGACATCGCCTCCAGCACCCTCTTCTACCGCAGCGGCCTTGCCGGTACGCTCTATGTCAACTGGAGCGACGAGAGCTACCGCAAGCCGACGAACAAGTTCGAGATTCACGGCGACAAGGGCAAGATCCTCGCCGACCAGCACGGCATGAAGGTCTACCTGCGCGAGGCCAGCCAGGATCGCGGATTCGCCGCCGGCTGGAACGACGTCTACATCACCGACGTCTTCAGCAACGTGCCTTTCTACCTGCGCGGAATCGAATTCACCGCGCAGCTCGACCACTTTGTCCAGTGCATCCGCAGCGGCGCACCCACTCGCTGTTCGTTCGCGGATGGAGCGGCGACTATCGTCGTGGCGGAACAGATGTTCCGCAACCATGCCGGGATCGAAGCCGGGTTCAACGCATGAGCAACATCGACCGCGTCGTCTTCGGCGACAACCAGTTCTTCGGCATCAACCACATGTCGCAGGAGAAGGCGCAGCAACTCGCCATGCGCTTCGTCGACCTGGACGACATTTTCGCCGTGTACCAGACGGCATTCGACGCGGGCATCCGCGCGGTGATGCTGAACAGCAACGACCGTGCTGCTGCCATCTGTGATCGCTTCCGCGACCGGGCCTCGCAATACCCTCAGCTGGCCTGGTACCCCTCCATCCCTTACCCGCACAAGTACGCCAACCTGGTCGCCGAGAAGGGGATCATGGCGGCAATCAACAGCGTCGTGTTCCAGGAATCCAGCGCCATCGCCGGGCTTGGCCGCTTGGCTCAAGGCGGCCTGGCGCTGGTGTCCCGCGACATCGTGCAGCTCGCCAAGATCCTCATCGACGCCGAGATGCGGATGTTCCGCGGATTCGACGTGCGCGTCGTATTCCTGCAGAACGTGTTGACCGACCTGATCCTTGGCCTCGGCGTTCGCGAGTTCTTCGTCGAGTACAGCGAGCACATCCGGCGCAAGTACGGGGCGATGCCCGGGCTGATCACGCAGAACCTGCCGCTGCTGCGCGACCGTCTGCAGGAATGGGGGGTCGAAGGCGTGGTGATCTGCGCCTCGATCAACAAGATCGGCTACCTGATGTCCCCGGGCATCCACGCCTACGAGCAGGCCCTGGCCACCAACGATCCCGCCCGATACCCCGTGATGGCGATGTCGACGCTCGCATCGGGCGCGATTCCAGCGGCCGCGGCCTACGAATTCATCAACCGGCTCAACGTGCAATCGATCGTGTTCGGCGCTTCGTCGCGAGGCCACATCGAACAGACGCTGCGCTGCATATCGCCGACCTCCGGCGCAACCGTTGCCGAGGCTCAGCCGCAATGACGACCGCCACTAGGTCGCCGAAGCGCATCCTGATCACCGGCGGCGCGGGCTTCATCGGCTCGAACCTCGCCCTGGCGCTGCTGGCGCGCGGCCACGAGGTCACGGTGCTGGACAACCTTTCGCCGCAGATCCACACGGCTGATCCAGAACAGTCGGCGCTGTACCGGTCGATCAAGGGCAAGGTGCGCTTCTTGCGTGGTGACGTCACCAGCCGTGATGACCTTACTGCAGCTTTGCAGGGTCAGCAGGTCGTCGTGCACTTTGCCGCAGAGACAGGCACCGGCCAGTCGATGTACGAGATCGAGCGCTACTGCCGCGTCGAACGTCGGCGGCACCGCACTGCTGCTCGACCTGCTCGCGAACCAGCCGCACGCGAGTGCGACGCGTCGTCGTCGCCTCGTCGCGCTCGATCTACGGCGAGGGCAAGTACGTCTCGGACGGAACTCGGCCCGCGTCTACCCGGAGCATCGCACTGCCGCCGACATGGGCGCTGGCGACTTCGAGGTCACCTTCCCCGGCTGCACGAAGCCGCTCGTCCTCGCGCCGACCGACGAGGACTCGAAACTCCATCCTTCGTCCGTCTACGGCATCACCAAGCAGATCCAGGAAGCAACTGGTCATGACCGTCTGCCCGACGCTCGGCGATCGACCCCGGTCGCGCTCCGCTACCAGAACGTCTATGGACCGGGCCAGTCGCTGGCGAACCCCTACACCGGCATCCTGTCGATCTTCTCGAACCTCGATCGATCGGCGGGCAAGCCGATCAACGTCTTCGAGGACGGCCAGGAAAGCCGTGACTTCGTCTTCATCGACGACGTCGTGCAAGCGACGATACTGGGCATCGAGCACGCACAGGCAGCGGGAAATGTCTTCAACGTTGGTGCCGGCGCACCGACCGACGTGCTGACGGTCGCGCATGCGGTCGCACGCAACCTGGGTGCGCAGGTACCGATCACCGTCACCGGCAGTTTCCGGCTTGGGGACATCCGCCACAACTACGCCTGTCTGCGGAAGGTCCGCTCCCTGCTCGGGTTCGAACCGCGCCATGATTTTGAGCGGGGCGTCGCGCTGTTCTGCGCCTGGGCGCGCTCGCAGGGCACGACGCGCAGCGACTTCGCACGTTCGCTGCGCGAGATGGAAGAAAAAGGCCTGCTGCAGAAGGCTGGGGCCGAACCGACAACCTGAGCGGCGAGCGGGTACTGGCGTCAGGCCGCTGTGGTGTTGCGACGGTCGACCGGACCGCTGCCGCGCGGGCCTGTTCCGCCGAGTGCCCAGGCGAGCAGGACGTATCCGACGCCCAGGACCAACCCGACCAGCGGGCCCAGTACGAACATCTGCAACTTCTTCGGACGGACAGGATCGTCGGCGTCCGGGACAATGCCGCCGTCAACGATTCGAAACGCGTACTCACGCGTGACCTTGGCCGTCATGCGCTGCTTGATCTGCGCCTCGAGCAATCGACTTACTGCAAGCCGGGTATCAACCAGGGCGGTAGTGGCGAGTTCCGACTCGAGGTAAGCGATGTAGTTGTCGGCGTCGGTCATCGCGCGGCGCCGCATCTCCTCGTTCAGCATCTCGACGAGCCGGTGGTTCCACTCGAGGGCTTCCTGCCGGTCGCGCCAGTCGATGCTCATCGTGACGAGCCCGGTCTTGCGGTCGCGCGAGATGCTGCGGATCCACTGCGAGAAACGCTTCTCGGCCCGGGCCGTCGTCGGCTCCTTGCCGGGCGCGACAATCCACTTGCCGGCCTTCGCGTCCCACTTTGATGCATAGAGCTTCGGCAGCAGGTTGGACTCGACGATGAAGCGCTGCGTGAACTCCTGCGAGCCCAGCACGGCGAGCGCCTCCTCCGTCGCTCCGTCGCCACCGCCGATCGAGACGCCGGCCAGCGCAGCGAGGCCGCCGAGCTGGCCAAGGTTGCCGCCAAGTCCGGCCAGCCCACCTTCGGCGCGCGCAGGTGCAAGCACAGTAGTGACCCGATAGGTGGGGGTCATCAGCAGGGCGGCAGCCCAGAACGCCGCGGAGCAGAGCGCCACGACGCCCAGGACCAGCCACTTGCGGTGGCGCAGCAGCGCGAGAAACTCCCCAGGGTCGAGGGTGTCGCTAGCGGTCTCGGCTGGTGCAATATTCATGGCTGTCCCGGTCGCAGCGGCGCGATCACAAGGTCCCGATCGCGGCCACAGCAGCGGCAAGGTTGCAGACGCTCGTGCTCACAACCGTCCATGGCGGCATGCGCTGCACTAGACTAGATGCCTGCCACGGCTGCGACAGCCACGGCGAGGTTGAAGACAATCGTCGTCACCGCGGTCCACAGCGGCAGCGGCCTCATCCTTTCGGCATCCAGCGGCACGACGATCGTGTCGCCAGGCTGGATCGAGCCTGCGCTCCGGAACCACCGGCTGCCGCTGCCCGTTTCGACACTGCCATTGGCCCTGACCACGTAGATGCGCTTGTCGTCTGCCTTCTGCGTCGAACCACCGCTCAGGCGGATGTATTCATCCCGTCCCAGCGATGCGTCGTAGAGGTGCGATGTGGGGCTCTGCACCTCGCCAATCACCGTAACTTCCTGGGCGGTCTGCGGCACGCGCAGTACGTCGCCGTCCTTGAGAATGACGTCGGCTACAGCCGCGGATCCGGATGCATCGGCCATGATCCTGTCCAGGTCGATGACGAGTCGGCCCACCGGCTCGGCATTGCGCAGGTCCAGCAGCAGCGACTGGCCGATCGCCAGTGTTTCAGTAGCCTGCTGCGCACCATTGCCGGATGCCTGCGCCGCCTGCAGGGCCAGCGTCCCGAGGTCCTGCTTCAATCGGTCCGCGAGGATCTCGACCTGACGCCGTTCGCGCTCCTTCAGTGACTCGCGCGTGAAGACACTGCCTTGCGGAAAAGCAAGTGGCGTCAGGCCACCGGCTCTCGCGATAACCGACCTCAGGGTCTCGCCTCGCTCGATTGGATACTCGCCGGGAAAGCGAACCTGTCCCTCCAGTCGGACAGTCTCCTGGTCGGTCCACTGCGAGATTTCCTTGATGACCAGGAAATCGAACGGCGCAAGGACGAGGTCGGCGGAGAGCTCGCCCGCCATTGCGCGACCCAGGTCGACCTTGACGACATCCGTCTTGCGCGACTGCCCGTCGCGAATCTCGTATCGCGCGAGATCTGCCTCACCGCCGTACGCCTCCTCGGCAAGCCCACCGCCGGCCCGAATCAGGTCGCTGACGGTCATGCCCACCTCGAGCGGATACTCGCCGGGTACGCGCACCCGGCCCGAGACCCGCACGATCTGCGAAGGCTCGGCGCTCATCGCCTGCAACCGCAACTCCTGCAGTATCGGGTCCAGGATCGCCCGCCTGCCCGTCTCGAGATCGAATACGTAGATCCGGTCGCGGGGCGCCAGTTGCGGGTTGTCGCCGGAGGTCGGCGCACGCCAAGCCGCGTCGAGATCGGCTGACAGCGCCTGCACGCGCCTCGTCCCGGCCACTTCGCGTCGAATCAGTACGTACCGATGGTCCGCGTTCGGCTTCAATTCGTCGGCGGACGGAATCACGTCCGTCAGCCGCAGGCCGGCGCGGTACTGGACCGTCGCCGGCCTCAGCACGTGACCCTCGAGCCGGATATCGTTCGAGTACGTTGACTTGACTGCGGGAATGCGCAGCAGGTCGCCGGCCCGCAAGCCCGGGTCGCGAGACTGCGGGTTCGTGAGGTCGACGTCCAGCACGACTCGCTCGCGTTGTTCGTCGATGCGCTGCAGCGTTGCAGAGCCTGGGATCTGCTTCGGGTGTCAGGCCGCCGCCGAGGTGCACCAGCTCTGCAATCGAGTTCTCGCCCTTGAGCTCATAAATCGCCGGACGACGGATTTCGCCAGTCACGCCGACCGTGCGGCCGACGGGCGGGATGAAGATCACGTCCCCTGGCTGCAGGCGAACGTTGCCGGAGGTGTTGCCATGCAACAGCAAGTCGTAAAGGTCCAGGCGATTTACGACCTGGCCGTTGCGTTTCAACTGGATGTTGCGCAGCGACCCGATGGGCTTGATTCCGCCGCTCACCAGGATGGCATTGGTAATCGTTGCCAGGCTGCTCACCGTGAACGACCCTGGCCGCTCGGCCTCGCCGAGGACGTACACACGAACCGAGCGCAGGTCGCCCATCGACACGACGGCCTGCGTGCCGATCATCTGTTCGCTTACGCGGGTCTCGATGCGCGCCTTGGCCTGCTCGAAGCGCAGGCCCAGCCACGTTGATGGGCCCCAGATCGGGAAACATGATGCGTCCGTCGCGGTTCACGGCCAGCGTATGACGCGCTCGCGTATTGCCGATGAGCTGCACCTCGAGCCGGTCACCAGGCCCGATGACGAACTCCGACGGCACCGGGATGTCGGTCACCGGCGCGAAGGTAGTTGGCGACCCTGCGAAGAGGTCATAGCCAAAGGGCTTCAGCGCGTCACCGCCAACCGGCTCGAGCGGCAGCAGAGTCAGCTTGATGCGAAAGTCCTGCAGGATCTGTTCGACGGCCAGGCGCTGCGTCGCCTGCAGGACGGTCAGGCCCGGCAATCGGCACGACACCCAGGCCCGGCAGATCGATTGCACCTGCTCGGTCGAGCCTGTAGGGATTTCCGCGACGCACCGTCTCGATGAACCGTTTCATCTCGGCCTCTTCAGGCTTCGTCCGCGTTATCTCCCGCTGGATCTCATTGCGCGCAATACCGCCGGGAGCTGGCTGCTGGTTAAGCGGCGCGTTGGCGTCTGGTACCGCGATATCCGTCCTGCCCGTCGCAGAGTTCGTGCCCCGCCCCGGCAGCACGTCGGTCGGCTGGCGCGGCCGTTCGGTGAGAATTCGCTCCTGGCCCTCGAAGGTCACGGGTTCGAACTCGACGATCAACGTGTCCCCAGCTGCCAGCCTTGGCTCGCCGTCGGGGCTCAGATTCTGCAGACGCTGGTCCTCGATCGATCTTGGCAGCACGGTGGTTGGCGATTCAACACGCGGGTCTGAGCGGGTCGTACCAGACTGGCCACCCGTCTTTCCCATGGCCTCCAGGACCGTTCGCTGCTGCTCGGGGTCGAGGTTCTGGAATACCTCAACCTGTTCGGCCGTCGGAGTCTGGCCGAGTGCCGCGGGGGCAGACGCGCACCCGGCAACCAGCAGAATCATGGCCAACATCGAACGTGGCGCGAACAAATTCCAGGAACCTTGCATGCTCTTCCCTAGTCGCCTCGCAGATCCAGCAACGTCGTCTCAGCGCAGGCTATGAGACCACGTCAAGAAGCCTCTCATACCGTCCTCGACGGCTACCAGTCCAGCCGAGCCCACGTCCGAGTAGCCAAGCGAAACGCCTATGTTACCCCATGGGAGGGACCGCTCGTGACTCACCGCCAGGTCACGGACCCGTGCCTCGCGGTCAGCCAATGAGTGCTCCGCAGCGACGCCCGCGCGGTTCAGCTTGACGTTGCGGGCCAGCAGGTTCCACTGGTCGCCGGACGGTCCGACCAGCAGCAATCCAACGCCGACGGACTCCCCATCCGCGTCCACGGTGTGACCCAGGGCCCGACCCCGATAGCGATAGCCGCTGGTGTAGATGTTGTTGGTGTAGGCACAGCCGAATTCGGGTGGCGACGTGAGGAAATCGCAGGCGGTGTCCGCGTACTCGACATGCGCCCGCCAGGCGTGACTTCCCCACTCACCCCAGGTTTCGGCTCCGAACAGGCCCAGGTACTTGGAGGGCATGAAGCCGGCCTCGTCCTCGCCGATCGCCTGCGCGTAGACCGCGAGGGGCACTCGCCCGCCGGGCCAGGACCAGCGCACGTCGAAACCGGCCAGTTGGTTCCCCGGCTGGTCCTCCAGCGACTGGTCGTTATCATTCCCCAGCAGCAAGTCGCCGAAGGTGCCTAGATCGCACGGGCGGCCCTCCCCGCACCATTGGGCGCTGCGGCTCGCGGCAATCTGCAATGACGGGAGTGGGCGCGACTCGAAACGCATGCCAAACAGCAATGCCTCAGGGTAGTCACGATCGTCCTCGAACTGTCCCATGAAGGTGCTGAACCGCCAGGGGCCGAGCCAGCGCAGCACCGGCCAAGTGAATGGCTTTGCTTCGTTTCGATCGATGCCGATTGATGGCAATGGCCTGGCATTGTTCGACAGGATCAGGCTGCCTTCCCAGCCTGGCCCCCACCAGCGATCGAGGTAGCCGGCACTGAGATTCCAGTTGCCAAGGCTCATCGCGAGATAGGAACCGTCCGGACGAAACTCCTGGCCGTCGTCGGGATTGGCAGCCAGCCCGGCCGAGAGCTTCCATGCGAAGCGTTTTCCCACCCAGTCCGCCGCCACGGCCAGTTCGCCTTCCTCGCGCGGCGAATCCTCGAACGAGCGCAGTGCCCAGGGATCGGTCGTGCCCGCCAGTTCGATCGCGAGGCCGACGTCCCCGGTGGTGGTCTCAATCGCGGCGCGATTCCGGACGCGAACCAACGCGGCCTGTATCCCGGAGCTCAAGCTTCCTGGAACCGGCAGCTTCGATGTCCCTGCGGATGTCCGACCAGGGCAAGGGCCAGCTCAACGTCGGAGCCTGCAGCACGCCGGCATCGGCCAATTGCTGCAGGTCATGACGCAATGACATGTCGCCCGGACCGAGCCACGGCTCGGCCTGCGCCGTCCCAGCGAACAGCAGCGCAGCAGCCACGGCCAGCAACCGGTGAGATCGCCCCGCGACAGGCATCGATTGCACTTCGCGAATCAACGGAGCGCGTAATTCCAGGTGGCGTAGAAACGCGGCAAGAGGGCCTCGTCGCCTTTCCAGGTGCGATCCTGGCTGTCCACGCCGCCGCCTGCTTCCAGCCAGCCCGAGCGCAATTTCAAGCGATAGCTTACGTCGAGACTGATCCAGTCCTCGGGGCCCGGCGCGATCGAATGCAGCGTGTCAGGCACGACGCCACCCTCGTTGATCTTGCTGTACCGGGCCAGCACGGTGAGCGTATTGGCCGCACTGTCGACGCGGATGTACCGCGCCGAGTACATTTCACCGTCGCCATCCATGGAATGGCCCATCACGCGCCCGTAGTAGCGATACCCGTCCGTGAATATGCCGTTGTTGTAGGCGCAGTCCCACAGCTTCTCGCCATTCTCGGTGCCGCCACAGCGTGTATTCGAGTATTCGACCCCGGCACGCCACGAGCTGCCGCCCGTCCCGCCTGCACCCCAGGTCTCGAGCCCGAACGTATCGAGGCTGCGATAGGGCCGTGGAATCTGGTTGTCGATGGTCTCGCCCGTGTGCTGGTTATACAGAGCGTAGTTCCAGTCACCGATGGGCGATGCCCAACGGATGTCCCAGCTCGCAAGCTGGTTGCCGGGTTCATCCTCCGGATCGACGTTCTCGCCTGCGTTGTCGTTGCCCGAGAACATGTTCCAGAAGTCGTCCCAGGTGCAGGATCGGCCTTCGCCACAGAGCTGCGCCGTGCGTTCGAGGCTGATCTCGAGACCGTCCAGCGGCCGCGCAGACACACGCATGCCCCAGAACAGCGGGTGCGCGTAGTCGTCGCGCGAGCCCTCCATCTGGCCGAAGAACGTCGTCAGGCGCCACGGCCCGATCCAGCTCAGCCACTTCGTCTCGAACGGCTCCGACACGGCGCGATCGAGCGAGAACGTGGGCACGGGTCGCGCATTGTTGGACAGGATCAGGCTGCCCTCCCAACCCGAGCCCCACCAGCGTTCCTGCTGTCCCAGCGTGAAAATCCAGTTGCCGAACTTGCCCGCCACGTACGAGCCATCCAGGCGTCCTGGACGATCGTCGTCGGGGTCGACCGCCCCGGTAACCTGCAGCCGCCCGCCGAACCGTGAGCCGATGAAACTGGCCGCATAGGCGGTGAATTCACCCTCTTCCCGGGGGGTGTCAGCGAACGTTCGCAACTGGGTTGGCCGTGCAGCCGCCCCGACTTCGATGCCGAGCGTGGCGTGGCCTTCGCGGGCCAGTGCACGCAGGCGTGCGATGGCCGCCAGCTGTGCTGGGGATAGACCAGTACTCCGACCCTCCCCCGCGGTGGCGGGAGCTGGAGCCGCAGGAATCTTGCTCAGCGCGTTCGCGAGATCCGAGGCGGCAATCGGCCACGCCGACATGGGTAAATCGATGACGCCCGAGTCGACCAGCAGTTGCACGTCGTGCCGCACCTGGTTGTCGCCAGGCGCAATCCAGGGTTCACCGGCCTGTGCCAAGGTCCCTGCGACGAGGAAAGCCAGGAAGGCCGAGAAGGCCCGGAAAATCAGCAAGGTCCTATCGATCCATGACGGGTTCTGGCGCATCCCGCCATGGTACTTGTCCGCTCAGTCGCCGCGCCAGCGCTGCATCTGCGCCAGCAGCTGCTGCATGTGCGCCGGACCGTCCGGCCAAAGCCCCGTGCGCACCGGCTCGTGCATGGACGTCGCCAGCTTCTTGCCGAGTTCGACGCCCCACTGGTCGAATGGATTCACGTTCCAGAGGACCGACTGCACGAACACCTTGTGCTCGTACCAGGCGATCAGCTTGCCCACCGCGCGGGGACCCATGCGCGGTACGAGGATGATGCTGCCGGGACGATTGCCCGGGTGCACTTTGTGCGGCACCAGGCGTTCGGTCTCCGCCGGCGGCATGCCCTTGGACTGCAGGTCGGCGCGTACCTGCTCCGCCGTCAGGCCGAACGCAAACGCTTCGGCCTGCGCGAAACAATTCGCGAGCGCCAGGTCCTGCTGCCGCAGGAACCGGCTCGAGCCATTGACCGGCGCAATGAAATCGAGCGCGACCCGCGCCGTGCCCTGGTGCAACAACTGGAAGAACGAGTGCTGGGCGTTGCTCCCGGGCTCGCCCCAGACGACATTGCCGGTCATGTACTCGACCGGCTGGCCGTCACGCGTGACGCGCTTGCCGTTCGATTCCATCTCGAGCTGCTGCAGGTACGCAGGGAACCGATGCAGGCGGCGATCGTAAGGCAGGACGGCCAGTGTATCGAGGCCCAGGAAATCGACGTTCCACACGCCGAGCAGGCCCATCAGCACGGGCAGATTGCGCTCGAGTGGCGCCGTGCGGAAATGCTCGTCCATCTCGTGGCCGCCCGCGAGCATCAGCTCGAACTGATCCATGCCCAGCGAAAGCGCGATCGAGAGACCGACCGTCGACCACAGCGAATAGCGCCCGCCAACCCAGTCCCACATGGTGAAGCGCGACTCGGCGGCGATGCCGAACGCATCCATCGCGTCGTGGTTGGTCGACACGGCAACGAAGTGGTGCGCAACGCCCTTTTCGCCCAACTCGCCGATGAGCCACTCTCGCGCCGCGTTGGCGTTGGCGAGCGTCTCCTGTGTCGTGAAGGTCTTGGAGCAGATGACAAACAGTGTCGTCGCCGGATTGACCTGCTCGAGCGCGTCCGCGAGTTCGACGCCGTCGACGTTGGATACACAATGCAGGCGGATGCCCTTGTTGCGGAACCGGGCTAGCGCCTGCGTGGCCATCGCGATGCCGAGATCCGAGCCGCCGATACCGATGTTGACGACGTCAGTAAAGCGCGCGCCGGTGAAGCCGAGGATGCGCCCCTGGTGCACGCCAGTGACGAACTCGCGCATCCTGGCAAGCTGGGCGCGGACCTCCGGCATCACATCCTGCCCGTCCGCCAGCATCGGCCGGTCCGACCGGTTGCGCAGCGCCATGTGCATGGCCGCGCGGCCTTCGGTGTTGTTTACACGCTCACCGGCAAACAACGCGTCGATCCGTGCCGGCAAGTCGCAGGCCTCGGCCAGCGCTTGCAGCAGGTTCAGCGTTTCGCGGGTGACGCGCTGCCTGGAGAAGTCGTAGAGCAGGTCGAGCGCCTGCACGCTGGTCGCATCGAAGCGACCGGCGCCGTCGGCGGCGAACAGGTCACGCAGGTGACGGCCCGAGAGCTGGGCCGCGTGCGCTTGCAGCGCCTGCCATGCGGGAAGTTCCGAGCGGGATTTGGTCATCCGCAGAGCTTAGCGGTCGTCGCCCTCTGTCGCAAAAGCCATCAACGCCAACTGCGCATTGCACGGGCTCTCTCGCAGGCTACCGCTTCAGTTGCAAGCGGTCGCTCCGGGTCCGTCCCCCGAGCGCGTGTCTGCCTTTCCAAGCTCGGGGGACGGACCCGGAGCGGTCGCCTGCAATCCGCGAGCGAATGACGTTCAGCCGAGGTTGACGACCCTCGAATTGGCCGGTTCGCCGTCCTTGTAATACTCGAGGTACCAGTCCACGAAGTTGCGAATGCCAACCGACACCGGGGTGGCCGGCGTGTAACCCACGTCGCGTGTCAGGTCGTCGATGTTGGCCCAGGTGTCCGGCACGTCGCCCGCCTGCAGAGGCAGCAGGTTCATTTCGGCCTTCTTGCCAAGGCATTCCTCGAGCGTGTGGATGTAGGTGAGCAGTTCCACCGGCTGGTTGTTGCCGATGTTGTAGAGCCGATACGGCCCCTTGCTGGAAGCCGGGTCCGGCGCGTCGCTGTTCCACTCGACGTTGCCGGTGGCCGGACGATCGCACGCGCGCACCACGCCCTGGGCGATGTCGCCGACGTAGGTGAAGTCACGGCGGTGGTTCCCGTAATTGAAGACGTCGATCGGCTTGCCGGCCAGGATGTTCCTGGTGAACAGGAACAGCGCCATGTCAGGGCGGCCCCACGGACCGTACACCGTGAAGAAACGCAGGCCCGTCACCGGCAACGAGTACAGGTGCGCATAGGTATGCGCCATCAACTCGTTGGCCTTCTTGGTCGCGGCGTAGAACGAAAGCGGGTGGTCGACATTCTGGTGGACCGAGAATGGCATCTTCGTGTTGGCGCCATAGACGGAGCTCGTCGACGCGTACACGAGGTGTTCGACGGCGTTGTGGCGGCAGCCTTCGAGCACGTTGGCCGTGCCAACCACGTTGCTGTCAACGTAAGCCAATGGATTCTGGATCGAGTAGCGAACACCGGCCTGTGCACCCAGGTGGATCACCCGGTTGAACTTCTCGCCCGCGAACAGCGCATTCATGCCCTCGCGGTCCGCGAGGTCGAGCTTGACGAACCTGAAGCCCGGCTTGGCCTTGAGCTGGTCCAGGCGCGCGTACTTCAGCCGCACGTCGTAGTAGTCGTTCAGGTTGTCGAGGCCGACGACTTCGTCACCTCGGTCGAGCAGGATCTTCGAGGTGTGGTAGCCGATGAAGCCGGCGGCGCCAGTGACGAGAATCTTCATTACAGGCGTCCGTCCACTTCACTCGTCTTGAACACGTACTTGATGTCGTAAAGCACGTGCTTCTTCTTGCCGAGCGCCCGCACCTTCTTGATGCCCATGTCGCGGAATTGCTGGTGCCCCACGCCCATGATCACGGCGTCATACGTCGCAGGCTTGACCTTCTTGACCGGCCGCAAGCCGTACTCGTGTTCGGCTTCGTCCGCGTCGGCCCAGGGGTCGAACACGTCCACGTTGCAGCCGTACTTCTCCAGTTCCCGCACCACGTCGACGATCTTGGTGTTGCGGACGTCCGGGCAGTTTTCCTTGAAGGTCAGGCCCATGACCAGCACGCGCGAGCCCTTGACCATGATCTGGCCCTGGATCATCAGCTGCGCCACCTGCTGCGCGACGTAGATACCCATGTTGTCGTTGATGCGACGCCCCGCGAGGATCATCTCCGGGTGATACCCGATCGCCTGCGCCTTGTGCGTCAGGTAGTACGGGTCGACGCCGATGCAGTGTCCGCCGACGAGGCCGGGGCGGAACGGCAGGAAGTTCCATTTGCTGCCCGCCGCGAGCAACACTTCTTCGGTGTCGATGCCGAGGCGGTTGAAGATCAGCGCCAGTTCGTTGATCAGCGCGATGTTGACGTCGCGCTGCGTGTTCTCGATCACCTTGGCGGCTTCAGCCACCTTGATGCTCGACGCCTTGTGCGTGCCCACCGTGACGATGGAACGATAGAGCGCGTCGACGAACTCCGCCACTTCCGGCGTCGAGCCCGAGGTGACCTTGCGGATGGTCGTGACGCGGTGTTCCTTGTCGCCCGGGTTGATGCGCTCGGGGCTGTAACCGGCGAAGAAGTCCTTGTTGAACCTGAGGCCCGAGACCTTTTCGAGGATCGGGATGCAGACTTCTTCGGTGCAGCCGGGATAGACGGTCGATTCGTACACGACCACGTCGCCCTTCTTCAGCACCTTGCCGACCGATTCGCTCGATTTCACGAGCGGCGTCAGGTCCGGGCGCTTGTACTCGTCGATCGGTGTCGGCACCGTGACGATGTAGACCCGGCACGGCTTCAGGTCGGCGAGGTTGGTCGTGTACGAGAGCTTGTCGGCTTCGGCCAGTTCCCTTGCGTCGCACTCCAGCGTGCTGTCCACACCCTTGCTGAGTTCGGCCACGCGTTCGGCCTTGATGTCGAAGCCGACGGTCGTGAACCGCTTGCCGAACTCGACCGCGAGCGGCAGGCCCACGTAGCCCAGGCCGACGACACCGATCTTGAGGTTGCGAAGGTTGAATTTGCCCATGATTCCAGACGGATTTTCGGAAATTTACAGACGCCAAGGATGCCACAGGCAACCGGCGGAATATGAGACCCCGATCAAAGGCTGGCGAATGCCAGCGCACCCAGCCCGACCGACGTCATGACGATGAAGTAAGGCAACGCCATCCAGACCATGCGGCCATAGCCCAGGCGGATCAGGGGCGCCAGTGTCGAAGTGAGCAGGAACAGGAAAGCTGCCTGGCCGTTGGGCGTCGCCACGCTCGGAATGTTCGTGCCTGTGTTGATCGCGATGGCCAGCCATTCGAACTGGTCCCGCGTAATCGTACCCTCCAGGAGGGCCGCCTTGATCTCGGTGATGTAGATGCTGGCGACGAAGACGTTGTCGCTGATCGATGACAGCACCCCGGCCGCAAGGTACAGCATGACTGCCTGCAGGCTGCCCTCCAGCGCCAGCACGCGGTTGATCATGGGCTCGAACAGGTGCTGGTCGTGGATCGCGGCGACGACGACGAAAAAGACGACCAGCAAGGCAGTAAACGGCAGCGCAGCCTCGAACGCCTTGCCGATCCGGTGCTCTTCCGTGACACCCGTGAAGGCGGTGGCCAGGATGATGACCAGCAGGCCGATCAGGCCCACTGCGGCGACATGGAATGCCAGCGCCAGCACGAGCAGGATCGCGACGATCGCCTGGACGATCAGCACTTGCCGCTCGCGCGGCGTCGAGCGGGCCGCAAGTTCACGTGAATAGTCCTCGAGCACGGCGCGCGCAGCATCCGGCAAGGGGGCGCCGTAGCCGAACCAGCGAAACCGTTCGACCAGCCAGCAGGTGGCGAAGCCCGCCAGCGCCGTGGGCACGGTGACCGGCGCCATGGCCAGGAAAAACTGGCCGAAGTTCCATCCCGCGTGTTCGGCGATCAGCAGGTTCTGTGGCTCGCCCACCTGGGTCATCACGCCGCCGATCGCCGTGCCCACTGCGCCGTGCATCATCAGGGCGCGCAGGAACCCGCGGAATCCCTCCAGGTTTTCACGATGCAAGACCTGCACCTCGGCGTCCTGCGCGGCATCGTGGTCCGGCGTGCTGTGTGTCTTCCCCGAGGCAACGCGGTGATACACCTCGAAAAATCCCATGCCGACAGTGACCGCGACGGCCACGACGGTCAGCGCGTCGAGAAAGGCAGACAGCAGCGCCGACACGCTGCAGAACATCAGCGCCAGCGACTCGCGCGAGCGAATTCGCAGGATCAGCCGCGTGAATACGAACAACAACAGGTCGCGCAGGAAATAGATGCCCGCGACCATGAAGATCAGCAGCAGGATCACGGGGAAAGCGGCGGTGACCTCCTCGTACACGCTTTCTGGCGTGGTGAGGCCGATGACGACCGCTTCGATCGCGAGCAGCCCACCCGGCTGCAATGGATAGCATCTCAGCGCCATCGCGAGCGTGAAGATGAACTGGCCGAGCAGCAGCCAGCCGGTGACCGTCGCGCCGGCAAGCAGCATCACGATCGGGTTCAGCAACAGGAACCCGATGATCGTGAGCTTGTACCAGCCCGGCGACTTACCGAGAAACGCCTGGCCGAACGACTGCGCCAGCGTGTGGCTCATGGCGTGGCCGCGGCCTCCGCGGGCCGTGGTTCGAACGCACGCCACGCGGTCTTGCCGCCACTCTTCTTGTCGAGCAGCTTGAGCATCGTCTCGTGTGCCTGGAGTTCATCCTCGCTGGCGCGCAGCACGACGAGCGCCCCCTCCGGGCGCGCTGCCTTCGCCACCAGCCGGACGACGCCCGCTGCGTTGACCTTGTCGTCCAGGACCAGCGCACCCTGCCCGCCAGTCATCGCCAGGTAGACTTCGAGCAGCAGGTCGGCGTCGAGCAGCGCTCCGTGCAGGTCGCGATGCGAGTTGTCGATCGAATAGCGCTTGCACAGCGCATCGAGGCTGTTGCGCTGGCCCGGGTGCATCTGGCGCGCGAGCGCAAGCGTGTCGAGAACGCCGCAGATGTCGCGTGTCGTCAGCCGCTGCTCGAGCACGCCCTTCCCAGCCAGCATCGCCAGTTCCGCATCCATGAACGCGACGTCGAACGGCGCGTTGTGGATGATCAGTTCGGCATCGGCCAGGAACTCGCGCAGCTCGACGAAAATGTCCGCGAAACGCGGCTGCCCACTGAGGAATTCAGTCGTCAGGCCGTGCACCTGCACGGCGCCTGGATCGATGGTGCGATCCGGACACAGGTAGCGGTGGAACTGCCGGCCCGTTCGCCGCCGGTTCACCAGTTCGATCGCACCGATCTCGATGATCCGATGCCCTAGCTCCGGCTCGAGACCCGTGGTTTCGGTGTCGAAGACGATCTGACGCATGGGAAGGGGTTAGGGGTTAGGGGATAGTCGGAGGCGCCGCGAACCCCTCAACTCAGGCAACTGCCTGGGCGAGAGCGTCGACGACGCGGACCTGTTGCTCATCCGTCAGGTACGGGTGCATCGGCAGACTCAAGACACGACGAGCGGCCGCTTCGGACAACGGGAAATCGCCCTCGCTGTACCCGAGGTGTTTGAAGACCGGCTGCAGGTGCAGCGGCAGCGGATAATGCACCGCCGTCGGCACGCCAAGCGCCTTCATGCGCGTCTCGACGACCTCGCGCTGCTCCACTTCCACCGTGTACTGCGCATACACGCAGGTATTGAAATGCTCGACGACCGGAGCGCGCACGCTGGCCTGCGCACCCGTGCCGAACCTGGCGGCGATCAAAGCCGCATAGCGTTCGCCGAGACGATGCCGTGCCGCGACTTCGTCGGCGAAGATCTCCATTTTTGCGAGCAGCACGGCGGCCTGGAGGGAATCGAGCCGTCCCGTCAATCCCAGTCGCGGATGGTGGTAGCGGCGGTCCTGGCCGTGCACGCGGATTTCACGCAGGATCGTCGCGAGGCGGTCGTCATTGGTGAACAAGGCGCCGCCGTCGCCATAGCAGCCGAGTGGCTTCGAAGGGAAGAACGATGTCGCGCCAACCAGGGTCATCCCGCCCGAACGCCGGCCCTTGTAGGTGGCGCCGAAGCTCTGCGCCGCGTCCTCGATGACCGGCAGCTCGTTGCGGCAGGCAATCGTGTTGATTGCGTCGAGGTCGGGGCACTGCCCGTAAAGCGACACAGGCATGATTGCCTTCGTGCGCGGTGTGATCGCAGCTTCGAGCTTCGCCGGGTCCATGTTGTAGGAACTGCGCTCGATGTCGACGAAGACCGGCCTGGCACCGATCAGCGCGATCATTTCCGCCGTCGCGAAGAACGTGAACGGCACGGTGATGACTTCGTCCCCCGGACCGATGTCGAGCGCCATGAGAGCCATGAGCAGGGCGTCGGTGCCGCTGGCCACGCCCAGGCAGTGTTTCGCGCCGACGTACTCGGCGAGCAGCTTCTCCAGTTCGACGACTTCGGGTCCCATGACGTACTGGCCGTGCCCGAGGACTCCGTGGATGCGCGCATCGACCGACGACTTGATGCGGCTGTACTGAGTCTTGAGGTCGATGAAATCCATGGGGTGCCTGTCGTGGGCGGCTGATCTTCGTAGTCTACGAGGGGACCGGGGTCAGGGGTTAGTCGGAGCCAGCGATCGAATGCCTTCGTTCGCGAGTTCGTCCGCCCGTTCGTTGCCGGGATGCCCGGAATGGCCCTTGACCCAGTGCCAATGCACCTCGTGACGTCCGATCTGCTCCTCGAGCAGCAGCCAGAGGTCCGCATTCTTCACGGGCTTGCGGTCGGCGGTTTTCCAACCCCGCTTCTTCCACTGCGGCAACCATTCGGTGATCCCCAGCCGCACATATTGCGAATCCGTGTAGAGCTGCACGACGCAGCGACGCTTGAGCGCCGCCAGCGCCTCGATGGCAGCAGTAAGCTCCATGCGGTTGTTGGTCGTCAGCTGCTCGCCGCCATAGAGTTCCTTGCGGTGCTCGCCGGTTTCCAGCAGCGCACCCCACCCTCCCGGACCCGGGTTCCCCTTGCAGGCCCCGTCCGTGTGCACGATCACGCCCGACGAACTCATGCGGCCTGTCTCGTCGTCGGCTCCGGTGCGCTGCCGACGAGCACGGAACGTTGCGTCCAGGCGGGCCGGATCGGCGTGATCGAACGCACGCGCTTGCATGCCTTGAGCAGGTAAGCGCCCGCGAGCGGCGATGCGAGGACCGGTCCACGACGCTCGAGCCAGCCGTCCTCGCGCAGGCCGAAAATGCGCTGCGCCCATGGCGGAGCAAACAGGTAACGCCGCGCGGAGACGATCTCGAAACCCAGCAGGCTGAGCCAGTCGCGAGTGCGGTGTTCGCTCATGAGGCGCGACGCGTGCGGCGGAAACTGCCCGGTCGACGCAAAGTGGTGCCGGACGCCCCAGGTGCTCCACGGGTTGAAGGCGCAGATGACCAGGTTGCCTTCGCCGACCAGTACGCGGTCGACTTCGCGCAGCAATTCGTGCGGGCGCGGCGCGTGTTCGAGCGTATGCGGCAGCAGCACCGCCTCCACCGAGTTGGTAGCAATGGGCAGCGCGTCGAAATGCGCCCTGATCGCGCCCGGGCCGGTTGCGTCGGGTGCAATGCAGCTGCGGTGCTGCGTGCGAGCCGCCGCGCAGAGCTGCGCAGGGTCGCCCCAGCATCCGATCTGCAGCAGTTCGAAGCCGACCACGTCGGCCAGTTCGACCTGCAGCAACCGGGTCTCGAGCGCGAGCACGGCCGTCCCGAGCGGGGATTCAAGCCAGCGATCTGCGACGGGGTTCGCGGTCATGTCCGCAAGGATAGCCGCAAGTACCTGCTCGACGTCGAAAAAACGTGGCCTGTCGTATGGAATTTTCCGCCCCGAACGGCTCTAATACGCGCGCCCGGACTCATTGGCCCGCGCACGACGAAGGAGTCCCCAGCAGCATGCTGCAAGTGAGCCCGGTGCGGGCGTTCTCGGACAACTACATCTGGCTGATTCGCGCGCCGGCCGACCCGGCCGCCGCCGTGGTAGTCGATCCGGGTGACGATCGCCCCGTGGAACAGGCCTTGCTGGCGCAGGGACTCCGGCTCGGTGCGATCCTGGTTACGCATTACCACGCCGATCATGTCGGCGGAGTCGGGGCACTGGCGGCACGGCACGGCGCACCGGTCTACGGCCCGGCGCGCGAGCAGATGCCCTGCGCAGCGCAGGCCCTGGACGACGGAGGCAAGGCTTCACTTGAAAACCTCGGGCTCGAATTCGACGTGATGGCCGTGCCTGGGCACACGCTCGGTCACATTGCCTACGCGGGCCACGGCGCGCTGTTCTGTGGCGACACGCTGTTCAGCGCGGGGTGTGGACGCTTGTTCGAAGGCACGCCTGCGCAGATGCTCGACTCGCTGGACCGCCTGTCGTCCCTGCCCGACGGCACGCGCGTCTTCTGCGCCCACGAATACACGCTCTCGAACCTGAGGTTCGCCGCCGCCGTCGAGCCCGACAACGGCCACGTTCGCGACACCCTCGGCGACGTGCAGCAGCGCCGGGAGCGCGACGAAATCACGCTGCCGTCTACTCTTGGACGCGAGCGCCTCATCAACCCCTTCCTGCGCAGCCGCGAACCCGCGGTCCGCGCTGCGGCCGAACGCCACGCAGGTCACCTGCTGCCCGAGGCCGTGGACGTGTTCGCCGAAGTGCGGCGCTGGAAAGACGGATTCCGCTGAGTTGAAATGATACGCACCCACACGCCCACGTCCTGGCTCGCCGTCCTTGCAACAGTTGCAGCGCTGCTCACCGGCTGTGCCACGACCGACACGAGCTATTCGAGCCTGCCGCCGGCACCGGATCATCCAGGACCAAAGGCGCCGATGGATCGCGCAACCGTCACGATCCCGGGCGGGTTCACGACGGGGCGCGAAGTACCGCACATGCCGCCCGAGCAATACAGCGACCTGCTCGACCGCATCCGCGACGGCTACGCACTGCCGGACGTCGCGCATCACGCAGTTGATCGCGAAGTCGAACTCTATCGGAAGAACCCTGACTTCCTGGATCGTACGTTCAAGCGCGGTGCGCGGTACCTGCACTACATCGTGCAGGAACTCGAGAAGCGCAATCTCCCGCTCGAACTCGCGCTGCTGCCGGTCGTCGAAAGCGCGTTCAATCCGGTCGCCTATTCGCGCAGCCGCGCCTCGGGCCTGTGGCAGTTCATCCCGTCCTCGGGCAAGCATTACGGCCTCGAGCAGAACTGGTGGATCGACGAGCGTCGCGACGTCATCGAAGCCACGGGCGCCGCGCTCACCTACCTGCAATACCTGAACAAGTACTTTGCCGGTGACTGGTACCTGGCCATTGCCGCCTACAACGGGGGCGAAGGTACCGTGAGCGGCGCCGTCCGGCGCAACCAGGCGGCGGGGCTACCGACCGATTTCTTCAGCCTCAGCCTGAAAGCCGAAACGCGCGACTACGTGCCGAAGCTGCTCGCCATCAGCCGCATCGTGCGAAACCCGGAAGCCTACGGCCTGTCGTTCGCGGCGATCCCGAACCAGCCGTTCTTCGAAGCCGTCGAGCCGGGCAGGCAGGTGCACCTCGAGCAGGCGGCGCAGCTTGCCGGCATCACCCGCGAAGACATATTCGCGCTGAACCCGGGTTACAACCGAATGACGACGCCGCCGCACGGTCCGCATCGCCTGCTGTTGCCCGTCCCGAACGCACAGACGTATCGCCAGGCCATGCTCGACCAGTCGCTCGCCGGCCAGGGCAGCGTCGCTGCGGTCGCGGTCGAGCCGCCCCAGGAGGTTCGCCACAAGGTCCGCAGCGGCGAGACGCTCAGTGCGATTGCACGCAAGTACGGGGTGCCTATGTCTTCGGTTCAGCAGTCAAACGGCATCCGCGGCACGGTCATCCATCCCGGCGACTCGCTGCTGATCCCGTCGCCGGCTGCCGGGTCGACTGCGACCCTCGCCGCGTTGGCCGCACCGCGCGACGACATCACCTCCCAGTTACCCGAGCATCAGAAACCTACGGCCAGGAAAAAGCCCAAGGTGCACGTCGTGAAGTCGGGCGACACGCTGTGGGGCGTGTCACGCAAATATGGCAT
Source organism: uncultured Gammaproteobacteria bacterium (assembly GCA_963743995.1). GTDB lineage: Bacteria > Pseudomonadota > Gammaproteobacteria > Steroidobacterales > Steroidobacteraceae > RPQJ01. Next base: position 211,912 of record CAVUSC010000009.1, read on the forward strand.
CACCGTTCCTGCGCTCGCGTCCGCCAATGGCCTGTCGAGCAGTGCCGGGCTGGTCGCCGGCGCGCGGCTGGAGATCCCGGGCACGGGCGGCGGCGAAGCGCGGACGGCTTCCAACAGCGCAAAGGAATCAAGTCGCGTGACGTACGAGGTCAAGCGCGGCGACACGCTCTCCGAGATCGCTGACCGGTTCGACGTCAGCGTGCGCGAACTCATGACCTGGAACCGCCTGCGGCAATCGTCGTCGCTGCGTGCGGGCCAGCGTCTCGTCGTCTATACCGACCCAAGCCGGCAAACCGGAGGCTGAACACCGTGGGATTCCTGACAGGCAAGCGGGCTCTCATCGTGGGGCTCGCGTCAGAGCGTTCGATCGCCCATGGCATCGCCTCGGCGATGCACCGCGAGGGCGCGGAGCTCGCGTTCACTTACCAGAACGACCGGCTGAAGGATCGCGTCGTGGAAATGGCGCAGGCCTTCCAGTCGGCGATCACGCTGCCGATGGATGTCGCCTCGGATGCAGAGATCGAGTCCGCGTTTGCGGGAATCCGCGCCGTCTGGGACTCGCTCGACATCATCGTGCACTCGGTGGCATTCGCGCCGCGCGAGGAACTCGCCGGCACGTTCGTCGACAGCACGACTCGCGACGGCTTTCGCATCGCCCACGAAATCTCGAGCTACAGCCTCACCGCGCTGGCGAAAGCCGGCAGGCCGATGATGCAGGGACGCGCAGGCGCGATCATCACGCTCTCGTACCTCGGCGCGGTGCGCTCGATCCCGAGCTACAACGTGATGGGCCTCGCCAAGGCGAGCCTGGAAGCGAACGTGCGCTTCCTTGCGGCCGACCTTGGCCCGCAGGGCATCCGCGTGAATGCGATCTCGGCCGGGCCGATCAAGACGCTGGCAGCGGCGGGCGTGAGCGGCTTCCGCAAAATGCTGGGGCAGGTCGCCGCCGCCACGCCGCTGCGGCGCAACGTCACGACCGATGAAGTCGGCAACGCGGCCGCATTCCTGTGCTCCGACCTGGCGTCAGGAATCACCGGTGAGATCGTCTATGTCGACGCCGGCTACAGTCACGTGGGCATGAGCTTCGCGGAAGGCTAGGAAGGGAAGGAAGGTCAGTTGCGGCGCTAACCCGCGCGACGGCGCAAGCCCGCGACCACCGCATGCAGGATGCGTCCGACTTCATCGATTCGATCCTGTAGATCGGTTACCTCGCTTTCCTGCAGGTAACCTACGCGTTGTGCCAGCAAGAGCTGCGTCCCCAGTTCAGCCATCGATCCACGAGCAACATGGAGGAAGTGGATGAACTCCCTTGTGGATCTGCGAGCGTGCCCTTCCGCGACGTTGGAAGGGATCGATGTCGCTGCACGATGCAGTTGAGAAACCAAACCGTAGGTTTCAGATCGCGGAAGAGCGGTGCAGGACTGATGCACCAGAACCGCGAGGTCCATCGCCTTTCGCCACAGAATCAGGTCTTTGTGATTGAGCCTTGATAGCTGCTCCATGCAGCCATCATCAGTGCTGAAGAAATCCTGTCGCGATCTCAATTTCTGGGTAAGAACTACCAGTTAAGCTGTTTCGCCTTCCTGCCCTTCCTGGCCTTCCTCCCCTTTCCTCACTCCGCCGCAAACACCCTGTCGTTCCGCTTGATCTTCGCAGTACGACGCAGCTCCATCAGGTAAGCATCGAATTCGATCGTTGCATTCTGCGTCGAGAGGTTCTGCGCCTGTTCAGCAAGGTTGCCGCCGAACGACGCCGGCGAACCTGGCGTCGCCGCCGACACGACGAACACGGCGGGATCGCCGCTCGCGAGCGTGACCACGCCCGCACTCACCTTGGCCGGACCCGCCGGACGCGGCACCTGGAAGATCGCCTTCAGCAGTTCCGGCACCATCGGGGCGGCGCCCTCGGTGGTTGGGCCACGGCGAGTGACCGACTGCGACGCCGTCGCCGTGGTGCCCACGGACGCTGCCGCGGTCGCCAGCGACTCGCCCGCGTTGATGCGCTTGGCCAGTGCCGCAGCAGCCTCGGCGGCGGCAGCACGCTCCTTGTCTTCGCGCAGGCGGGTCATGATCTGTTCCTGCACCTGGGCCAGCGGCAATTGCGTCGACGGCTTGTGGTCGGTGACTCGGAGCACGACGACGCTGTCCTCGCCGATCTGCACGGGCTGGCTGTTCTGGCGTTCCTGCAACACGTCATTGCCGAACGCGGCCGCAATCACCTTGCTGTCGTTGCCGAGCGCACCGCCGCCCTGCCGCGTGAAGCCTGCGACGGTCTGGACCGTCATGCCGAGCTTCTTTGCCACGCTGTCGAGTTCGCTCAGCGAGGCAAAGGATTCGTCCGCGAGTTGCTGCGACTTTTCATAGAACAGCGTCTGCGCCTGCTCACGACGGTATTCCGGTTCGAGCTCGGCGCGAACCTCGTCGAAGTCGCGCACGCGCGGCTCCTCGATGTCCTCGAGCCGGATGATGTGATAGCCGAACTGCGTCTTGACCAGTCCGCTGATCTCGCCCTTCTGCAACGCGAAAAGCGCTTCCGCGAACGGCTGCACGTAGGCTTCCCGCGGCGCCCAGCCGAGTTCGCCACCGGCGCCCCGGGAGCCCGGGTCATCCGAATTCTCCTGCGCCAGCTTGGCGAAATCCTCACCGGCCCTGGCGCGGGCAAGGACGGCCTCGGCCTTCTTCTGCGCCGCGGCGTCGTCATCGCCTGTCTCGATCAGGATGTGGGCGGCCTTGCGCCTCTCCGGCACCGCGTTACGCTCCGCGGCGGTCTCGTCGTGGTACTTCTTCAGCCCTTCCTCCGTGACCTGGACACCGGCCGCGATGTCGGCGAGGTCGAGCCTCAGGTACTGCAGGTCCACCGCTTCCGGCGACATGAACTGCGACTTGTTCTTGTCGTAATAGGCCGCGATGTCGGCGGGTGTCACCTGCACCTGGGCGGCGAATCCGGCAGCGGGCACGACGGCGTACGCTACCTCGCGCGTCTCGCCCTGGAGCTCGACGCGTTGGCGCAATTCGCCCGGTGTCACGAACGACGAGATTGCGATCGCATTGCGCAGCTGCGACGTCTCGAGATCGCGGCGGTATTCCTGCTCGAACTCCGGCTCCGACCGCCCCTGCTGCCGCAGCAGCATGGCGTAGCGGTCGCGCGAAAACTTGCCGTCGACCTGCAACGCCGGGATCATGGTGATCGACTCGGCGAGTTCGCGATCGCTGACGCGATAGCCGCTTGCATGCGCACGCTGCAGCAGCAGCTCGCGCGCGATGAAGTTGTCGATGAGCTTGGCCTGCTCGGATTTCACGAGTTCCGGCGGCAGTTCGTCGCGCAGCTGCGTTTGCAGCTCGGTCTGGCGATCCTGCCAGGCTTGCCGCACCGCCTCCTGCGAGATGTCCTTGCCATTCACGGTCGCGGCAGCAGACGTCGTGGCCGACTCGAACTGGACGCCCCAGAAGATGAAGACCACGGCGATGGCGCCGAGGAACAGGATGGCGAACGGCCCGGAAATTCTTTCGCGAATCTTCTGCAGCATGGGAGGGAGGTCGCTTTATTGGATGGGGGATAGTAAGAGGCGAGCCTGCAGCCCGCCAGTTGTTAGTTACCCGAAAACACAAAAGCCCGCGTGGGCGGGCTTTCGATGACCAGAAGCTGGCGGAGTGGACGGGACTCGAACCCGCGACCCCCGGCGTGACAGGCCGGTATTCTAACCAACTGAACTACCACTCCACGTTTTCTGGTGGGTGCTGAGGGGATCGAACCCCCGACCTACGCCGTGTAAAGGCGCCGCTCTACCAGCTGAGCTAAGCACCCGCACCTCACTGGTAGCCCACTAGCTTACGGCATCCTTCAGGCCTTTTCCAGCCTTGAAGCCCGGAACCTTGCTGGCCGCGATCTGGATCGCTTCGCCAGTCCGGGGATTGCGGCCAGTGCGGGCGGCCCGCGTCTTGACGGCAAACGTGCCGAAGCCAGACAGCGTCACCGCATCGCCCTTCTGCAGGGTGTCGGTGATCGCCCCGAGCACGGCCTCGACGGCACGCGCGGCATCGGACTTCGCGAGCGACGTGCGCTCGGCAACTGCATCGATCAGGTCGTTCTTGTTCATCGCTTGGTGTTCCTCGTCTTCATTCGATCAGTGGGCATGCACCTGCTTGCCCGTACGCTTTGCCGGACGCTTCGCGCCGGCCCGCTTGCCGTCTTCCCTGCCCGCCACCGTGACTTCCCCCGCGGCAATCAACGGTTGCGGCATGTCCTTCAATGCCAGCTGCAGGACTTCGTCGATCCACTTGACCGGCTTGATCTGGAGCTTGCCCTTGATGTTGTCCGGGATTTCGGCGAGATCCTTCACGTTCTCGTCGGGGATGAGCACGGTGGTGATGCCGCCGCGGTGAGCCGCAAGCAGCTTCTCCTTGAGACCCCCGATCGGCAGCACTTCGCCACGCAGGGTGATTTCACCCGTCATCGCGACGTCCGCGCGCACCGGAATCCTGGTCAGCGCCGAGACCAGCGCCGTGCACATGCCGATGCCCGCACTCGGGCCGTCCTTCGGCGTCGCGCCTTCGGGCACGTGAATGTGCACGTCGGCCTTCTGGTAAAACTCGGGGTCGAGACCGAGCATGTTCGCGCGGCTGCGCACCACCGTCATCGCCGCCTGGATCGACTCCTGCATCACCTCGCCGAGCTGGCCCGTATGCGTGAGCTTGCCCTTGCCGGGCATCACGGCGGACTCGATCGTCAGCAGTTCGCCGCCGACTTCGGTCCACGCGAGACCCGTGACCTGGCCCACCTGGTCGAGTGCCTCCGCGCGACCATGCCGGTGACGGCGCACGCCGAGGTACTTCGCCAGGTTCTTCGGCGTGATCGCGATGACCTTGCGGTCCTTCTCGAGCAGCAGCTCCTTCACCGATTTGCGGCAGACCTTCGACAATTCGCGCTCGAGGCTGCGCACGCCTGCTTCACGCGTGTAGTGGCGGATCACGTCGAGGATCGCCGGATCGGAAACCTTGAGTTCGTCGTCCCGCAGGCCGTTCTGCTTCATCTGCTTCGGCAGCAGGTAGCGGCGCGCGATGTTCGACTTCTCGTCCTCCGTGTACCCGGGGAGGCGGATGACCTCCATGCGGTCGAGCAGCGGCGGCGGAATGTTCAGGCTGTTGGCCGTGCACACGAACATCACGTCGGACAGGTCGAAATCGACCTCGAGGTAATGGTCGTTGAACGCTGCGTTCTGCTCGGGGTCGAGCACTTCGAGCAACGCCGCCGACGGATCGCCGCGGAAGTCCATCGCCATCTTGTCGACTTCGTCGAGCAGGAACAGCGGGTTCCTGACGCCAGTGCGGACCATGTTCTGCACGATCTTGCCGGGCATCGAGCCGATGTACGTGCGGCGGTGGCCGCGGATCTCGGCCTCGTCACGCACACCGCCGAGCGACATGCGCACGAACTTGCGGTTGGTGGCGCGCGCGATGCTCTGGCCGAGCGAAGTCTTGCCGACGCCGGGCGGACCGACCAGGCAGAGGATCGGGCCCTTCAGCGTCTGCACGCGCTGCTGCACGGCGAGGTACTCGACGATGCGTTCCTTGACCTTGTCGAGGCCGAAATGGTCTTCGTTGAGCACCTTCTCGGCTGCCGGCAGGTCGTGCTTCACCTTCGTGCGCTTGCGCCACGGGCACTTCACCAGCCAGTCGATGTAATTGCGGACGACCGTGGCTTCCGCCGACATCGGCGACATCAGCTTGAGCTTCGCGAGCTCGGACTTTGCTTTCTCGCGCGCTTCCTTCGGCATGCCGGCGCGCGCGATGCGTTTCTCGAGCTCCGCGATCTCGTTAGGCGCGTCGTCGAGCTCGCCCAGTTCCTTCTGGATCGCCTTCATCTGCTCGTTGAGGTAGTACTCGCGCTGGCTCTTCTCCATCTGCTGCTTGACGCGGCCACGGATGCGCTTTTCGATCTGCAGCACGTCCATCTCGCCTTCGATCAGCGCAAGGATGTGCTCGAGGCGGCGGCGCACGTCCTGGATCTCGAGCACCTTCTGCTTGGCGTCGAGCTTGAGGGACATGTGCGCAGCGACCGTGTCCGCCAGGCGGCCCGGCTGCTCGATGCCGGCCAGCGAGGTGAGTATCTCCGGCGGAACCTTGCGGTTCAGCTTCACGTACTGCTCGAACTGCGTGACGACGGAGCGCACGAGCACGTCCATTTCGCGCTCGTCGTAGCGCTCGCCGTCGGTGAGTGGCGTGGCCACGGCGATGAAATAGTCAGCCTGCTGCAACTCGCTGACGGTGGCGCGCTCGACGCCTTCGACCAGCACCTTGACGGTGCCGTCCGGAAGTTTCAGGAGCTGCAGGATCGTCGCGATCGTGCCGACGTCGTACAGGTCCTTGGCGGCCGGCTCGTCGACGTCCGCCTGCTTCTGTGCCAGCAGCAGGACCTGCTTGTCGACCTTCATCGCCTGTTCCAGCGCGAGGATCGATTTCTCGCGGCCGACGAACAGCGGGATGACCATGTGCGGATAGACGACGACGTCGCGCAGCGGCAGGACCGGCATCGGCTCGGTGCGTGCCGTCGCGGACTTTGTCGGGGCGTTCGATTCGGGGCTGGTGGTCACGTGCGGGGGGTCTCCGGACCGTCTGGCTACCTCGGTCGCATTGGTGACCGAGGGCTGGGGGAATGGGTGAGGAAAATATTAGCTCGCCCTTGCGGTGCGCGGGGGAGATTTGGGGCGAAATCGCCGGAATCAACCGTTCCGACCCCGATCCCGCCGCAACGGAAATGAAAATAGGGGACGCTCACCTATTTCCGGATCAGGAAATAGGTGAGCGTCCCCTATTTCCTAGTGGTCCGACCCGGTGCGTCGCTCTTCGACGGCAGCGAGGCGTGGCTCGTCCTGGCCGTACACGAGGTACGGCTTGCTCTCGCCCTGGATCACGTCCTCGTCGATCACGACTTTCTGCACGTTCCGCATGCTCGGGAGGTCGTACATGATGTCGAGCAGCACGTTCTCGAGGATCGTGCGCAGGCCGCGCGCGCCCGTCTTGCGCTGCATCGCCTTGCGCGACACCGCGCGCAGCGACTCCTCGCGGAACTCCAGGTCGACACCTTCCATGTCGAAAAGCTTGCGGTACTGCTTCGTCAGCGCGTTCTTCGGCTCGGTGAGGATCTGCATCAGCGCAGCCTCGTCGAGCTCGTCGAGCGTCGCCACGACCGGCAGGCGGCCGACGAACTCGGGAATGAGGCCGAACTTGATGAGGTCCTCGGGCTCGACGTCGTGGAACAGGTCGCTGCCGTGCTGCCGCGCGCTCTGCTCGCGGACTTCTGCCTGGAAGCCGATACCGCCCTTGTGGGTGCGGTTCATGATGATCTTTTCGAGGCCGGCAAATGCGCCGCCGCAGATGAACAGGATGTTGCCGGTGTCGACCTGCAGGAATTCCTGCTGCGGGTGCTTGCGTCCGCCCTGCGGCGGCACCGAGGCGATCGTGCCCTCGATCAGCTTCAGCAGCGCCTGCTGCACGCCTTCGCCCGAGACGTCACGCGTGATCGACGGATTGTCCGACTTGCGCGAGATCTTGTCGATCTCGTCGATGTAGACGATGCCGGTCTGCGCCTTCTCGACGTCGTAGTCGCACTTCTGCAGCAGCTTCTGGATGATGTTCTCGACATCCTCGCCCACGTAGCCCGCTTCGGTCAGCGTCGTGGCATCGGCGATCGTGAACGGCACGTTCAGCAGGCGCGCGAGGGTCTCGGCCAGCAGCGTCTTGCCGGAACCCGTCGGGCCGATCAGCAGGATGTTGCTCTTGGCCAGTTCGATGTCGTCGCGCGTGCGCTCGCCCGTCTTGTTCTGCAACCGCTTGTAGTGGTTGTAGACCGCGACGGACAGCACCTTCTTGGCCCGTTCCTGGCCAATGACGTACTCGTCGAGGACTTTCTTGATTTCCTGCGGCTTCGGCAGCTTCTCGCGAGTCTTCTCGGCTTTCTCCTCGAGTTCCTCGCGAATGATGTCGTTGCAGAGCTCGACGCATTCGTCGCAGACGAACACCGACGGACCGGCGATCAGTTTGCGAACCTCATGCTGGCTCTTGCCACAGAAGGAGCAGTAGAGAAGCTTGCCGTCGTCGTGCTTGGAGCGATCGTCCGCCATGTACCTTGAAACCCGTGGTCCGGAGGCCTGAATCGGCTTTAATGGCTTATACCATCAAAGCCCCCCGCTCGCAAAAATGCCAGTTGCTACAGTGACTTAAGTGCCACTTCGCGCAGCGGTCAGGTGCGCGTCGCAGTGCCCGCTTCGCCCCGTTGCTGCAGGACCGCATCGATCAGGCCGTACGCCGTTGCCTGCTCGCCGGTCATGAAATTGTCGCGGTCCGTGTCCGCCTTGATGCGCTCGATCGTCTGGCCGGTGTGCTTCGCCAGGATCGAGTTCAACCGGTGGCGGGCGTCGAGGATCTCACGCGCGTGGATCTCGATGTCGGTCGCCTGGCCCTGGAAGCCGCCGAGGGGCTGGTGAATCATCACGCGCGAGTGCGGCAGGCAGAACCGCTTGGCCTTCGCGCCGCCTGCCAGCAGCACCGCGCCCATGCTGGCCGCCTGGCCCACGCAGATCGTACTGACGTCCGGCTTGATGAACTGCATCGTGTCGTAGATCGCGAGGCCGGCGCTGACCGAGCCGCCGGGCGAGTTGATGTAGATCGCGATGTCCTTCTCGGGGTTCTCCGACTCGAGGTACAGCAGTTGCGCCACTACGAGGTTGGCCATGTAGTCCTCGACCGGACCAACCAGGAAGATCACCCGTTCCTTCAGCAGGCGCGAATAGATGTCGTAGGCGCGTTCGCCGCGTGCCGTCTGTTCGACGACCATCGGGACGAGATTCAATGCGGTGGGTTCGCTCATGGGCATTTCGATCACGCTCCGAAGTTCATCAATTCCTTGAACGTGGACGGCTGGTCGGTGACCTGCGCCCGCTCGAGCAGATAATCGACTACCTGGTCCTCCAATACCATGCCTTCGACCTGCCGCATGGCATCCGGGTTCTGGCGGTATGCCTTGAGGATCGCATCCGGATCAGGATAGGTTGCTGCCAGCTCGCCAAGGCGCGCTTCGACGCGAGCGCGGTCGATCCTGATGTCACGGGTCTTCACCAGCTCGTTGACGAGCATGCCGAGCGCCACGCGGCGGCGCGCCGGCTCGACGAACGGCTCGGCCGGCGGCACCTGTGCAGCGTCCTTCGCACCCATGCGGCGGGCGGTGTCGATCTGCATGTCGCGCACCTGCTGCTCGACCAGCGCGTTCGGCACGTCGACCGGATTGCCTTCGAGGAACCGGTCGAACACCTGCTGTTTCAGGCGCGAACGCACGTTCTCGGCCAGCTCGCGGCGCATGTTGTCCGCGACTTCGGCCAGCAACTGCTCGAGGCCGCCTTCGGTGACGCCATACTCGCGGCAGAACGCGTCGTCGAGCGGCGGCAGCGTCTTCTGCTCGACCTTCTTCACATGTACGGAGAACTCGGCCGTCCGGCCGGCGAGATCCTTGTTGTGGTACTCGTCCGGGTAGCGCACCGCTACCTGCTTCTTCTCGTCCGCCTGTACGCCGAGGATGCCGGTCTCGAAATCCTTGAGCATGCGGCCTGCGCCGAGGATGACGGCGATGTCGTCGCCCTTGCTGCCCTCGAACGCCTTGCCGTCGATCAGGCCCTCGAAATCCATGGTGACGCGGTCGCCTTCGCGGCTTTCGCGGTCGACCGCCTCGAAGCTCGGACGCTGCTCACGCAGGTTCTGGACCATCGCTTCGATGTCCGATTCGCTCACTTCGGCGACGGGACGGTTGACGGCCAGGCCGTCCACTGCCGGCAGCGCGATCTCCGGAAAAATCTCGAACACCGCGCGGTACTTGAGGTCCTCGCCCGGACTGCTCGAAATGGGTTCGATGCGCGGCCCGGCCGCCGGCATCAGCTTGGCTTCGGTCACGGCGCGCGTGAAGCTCTGCTGCATGAGGTCCGACAGCACCTCCTGGCGGACCTGCTCGCCGAACTGCTGGCGGATGACCTTGATGGGCGCCTTGCCGGGCCGAAAGCCCTTGAGCTTCGCGGTACGACTCACCCGCTTCAGGCGCTCGGCGATGGCGGCCTCGATCTGCTCGTTCGGGACGCTCACTTCCATTCGGCGCTCGAGGCTGCCGGTCGACTGCACGCTGACTTGCATAGGGGTCATCGATCCTCAAGGGGGGCTAGCTTGCGCCCGGGCGGTCCGCCCGGAAAAGCCGCGTATTCTGCCATGGGGAAGGGGCTAGGGGTTAGGGGATAGGGGTTAGTCGGAAGTGTGGCTGAATTCTGAACCAGTGGCGCCGGGCATCAGGATTTCAGACGCGGAGCTGCCCATTTCCGACTAACCCCTAACCCCTAACCCCTATCCCCTAGCCACTCGAGTTGGTGCGAAAGGAGGGACTCGAACCCTCACGGGGTTACCCGCTGGAACCTAAATCCAGTGCGTCTACCAATTCCGCCACTTTCGCAGGTACCGACCCGACCCCGTCATTCTATCTGACCAGGGAAAAGTGGTTGGGATGGGTGGCAGGCAGTTCCGGTGTCGGGCCCCCTGCCCGTCCGGGACCCGCGGGCGGTGTGGAACTCAAGCGACCGGTGCGCGATCCAGCAGGACAGCCGGGACCATCGCCGCCAGCAAGCTCAGGACGAGCGCAATGGCGCCCACATTGATCACCCGGCTGAAGTCGTCGGCGCCGACGACCCATGCAGCTGCCAGCGGCCCCGACGCCATGCCCATCTTCGACGCAAACCCGCCGAGCGCAGCTGACTGCCCGGTCTGGTCGAACTGGGCGCACATGCCCAGCAGGTACGGAATACCGAACGACCAGGTCACGCCGATCAACCCGTTCGCGAGCGCATAGATCCACGCGATTTCGCTGCCGTGCAGCGCCCAGGTTGCCAGCGCAGTCAACAGGATCGCGCCCGCCAGCGGCCGGGTACGTCCGAACCGCGTCGACAGCAGGATCACGAGGCCGGAGCCCGCGATTCCGATCCAGGACGCAGCGGCGAGCACCGGGCTGATGAAATCCATCCCGAGTCCGTCCGCCTTGCCGAGCCCGATGACATAGGCGAACACCGCCATGTTGCCGGCCTGGAAGAAGAACGTAGCCAGCAGGCTCAGCAACAACGGTCCACGACGAACTCCCTGGCCGTCACCGACTCTTGGACGGCGGACGGCACTGGCAGGGTAATCCGTGAGAAACGGCACCATCGCCACCGTGACGAGACTGAACAGGATCAACGCCACGAACAGCACGCTCGTGCCGAATGACGGGACCAGTGGCGGCAACACCGCGAGACCGAGCCCCCCGAGCCCGAACTGCACGACGAGCAGGTAGCCGAACGTGCGGTCTGCCTGCGCCGTTCGCGACATGACCGCGAAGCCGATCCCGACCAGCATGCCGCCCATGGTCCCGTGCAGGAATCGCATCGCCAGCAACGGCTCGAAGCGGTGCACCAGCATCGACAGCAGGTCGAGGGTAACCAGCGCAGCGAGCAGTCCGTACGCCCAGGTTCGCCAGTGAATACGCTTGACGAGGAAGACGGCGATCAGGGCACCGATCGCCGCACCGTAGACGTTGCTGGAGCCGACCATGCCGGCCTGGCGGTTGCTGAAGCCAGCCCCCTGCACGAGTCCATCGACGAGCGCAGGCATGATGTTGACGTAGAAAATGCCTGCGGTGGCGAGGAAGGCAAGCAGCACGCGTGCGATCTCGCCGTCGGGCGCGGCCTTGCGCAAGCCGAACAGCGCAGGCGCCTGCGTCGTGCCCGGTTCAGCCGTCGAGGTGTTCATGAGGCCGGATCCTTTGCAACGACTGCAGGTGACGCCGTGACTGTCCGGCAATAGGGTTGGAGATTTGCCGCGGCCAGCATGGCACGCCGAAACCGGAACTCATTGCCGTCGCTGAAGTAGTAGTACGTCACGCCGTTCGGCAGCAGCGCGATCGTGATGCCGCCGAAGCCCGACATGAACGGTACGAACACCGGTGCGTCGCATCCGGGCAGGCCGTCGACGCGCGTGGCCCAGAAGCCATCGTTGTAAAGGAGCGTACCGTCCGCCGACGCCGCGAGACCGCGATCCGTCGGATCGAGTTGCAGGGCGGATCGCACCATCCGCTGGTCGAGCACGTCCTGCGCGGACTCACTGACGGGATTGAGCCAGTGCCCGAGCCTGGCGACATCGTCCGGCAACAGCATCAGCCCATAGCCGACGAACGGCTGGCGGACGTCGTCGCGGGTCCGCCGCGTGAACTGCGCCACGGGGCTGAGTCCGGCGGCACGCCAGACCTCGGGCCAGACGAGATCGTCGAGCAGGTCCGACTGCGCCCCCACGTGCCGCCGCACGAATGCGGCAAGCGCGGTGCCGAGCACGTAGGTGTCGGTGGTGCGATAGACAAAGGTCCGACCCGCCTGGTCGCGCCGGGGCGAATGACCGCACGCGTAGGCGATCTTGCCGGCGTGACGGGCCTCATCGAAGAAATGGACCGCCTGCGACGTCGAATCTTCGTCGGCGTGCGCTGCGGCGGAAGTCCAGTGGCCGCTCGACATGTCGACCAGATTCTCGAAGGTGACGTCGCCCCAGCCGCCCTGCGCGGCGCACTCGGGAACGTAGTCGACTACCCGCTGCGTGCGCGCGTCCCGGGAATCGTCGTTCGAGTCGCATGAGCCCGAGTCCGCCGAAGATCGACTTGGCGATCGAATACGACGGCAGCACCATCTCGTCGCAGAACGGGTAATCCCCCGCGCGCGTGGGGCAACCGCCGCTGTAGTGAATACCGTCAACGATCACTCCCCAGGTCGTCATCTGCGACGGCGTCACTTCGGCCGGGTTGCCGAATTCCGCGGGGTCGGCTCCCGGGTGATCGACGGCCAGTTGCGCCAGCGGACGCCGCGGCAGGCGGCCACTGCTCTCGGTCCTGTGCGCCGTCGACCACGCTGGCCAGCGTCGGGCATCGCGATGTCCAGCCGCTCGGCCTGCAGAAAGCCCCAGAGGTCCGCCTTGAAATAGGCGCACGTCTCACTGCTGACTTGATACGCGACACGCGAGATACGTCCTGCCGGCGCGTAGACGAACGTCAGCACGCCGTTGTGCACGCAGTTGGCGTTGACCTCCATCAGGCTGAACGGCAGCGCCGCACGCGTCCATTCGCCGTCACCCGGTTCGCGCCACGTGCGACCCACGCCGAAGGCCATCTCCCAATACGGATGCATGCCGGGGATCGGTGTCCGCGAGCGCGGGATCAATGCGCTGCCGTCCTGGACGAGGTCGACCTGCACGACGGACGGCAGGTGGCGGACTGGCGACGAAGGCGCATCCGCCGCACCGTACGCATCCCGCAGCACGCGAAACCCGCCGGGCTGCGAATCGCCGCGCAAGACCAGGCGACCAAAGGCGCCGGACGCAGCAGCGAGTCGACGCTGCTGCAGTCGGCGGAGCAAAGGCATCCATGCGCCACGGGTTGGCAGGTAGAGGACCCGCCTGGAGTTCGACGGACTGCAGTTCGGTCCGCGCGCGCGCAAGTGGCTCGGCTTGTGCCAGCATCGACGACAGCAGGCCAGGCACGAGCAACGGCAACAGTCCGGTCGCAGCCGCTGCGCTCAGCGATCGCACACGATGCCCGCGGCCGAGAGCTGCAGCCGCAGCGGCTCCAGCTGATCTGCATAGTGACGCCAGCGCCCGATCGACGTGTCGTACAGGGGCTGTCGCACCTGCAGCGCGCTCGCCGTCGTCGAAGCACTCGTGTTCTCGTGGAAACGCACGCACCGCTCGTCCCAGCTGAGCGAGCAATGCTGCAGCAGTCGCCGTGCCTGGCCGCGCACGTCCGCAACGACGTCTTCGTACTGCACCGTGAGCACCACTCCCGGCATGACGGCGTCCCAGTGCCGCATCAGGCGATCGTAGGCGACGAAATAGCGGCCGAGCTCGGCGAGGTCGTACGAAAACGGGTACGCATCCTTGAACAGCTGCTTGTACACCGAGAAACACGTGTCGAGCGGATTGCGCCGGACACTCACGATCTTCGCCCGCGGCAGCGCCAGGTGGATCAGGCCGGCGTAGAGATAATTGAACGGCAGCTTGTCGATGAACACGGGCCGGTCGTCGCGCAATGGGCGCACTCGCTCGAGGTAGCGCTGACCCAGGGCCTTGAAATCCAGGCGCGTCGTCGCGTCGACGAATTCGAGCCGCGACAGGGCACGACCGGCGGCCAGGGTCGCCACCTGCCGTGTCAGCTCGAGCCCGAATTCGTTCAACTCGCCCGCGGCACAGACGTCCGGATGGCTGCCCAGGATGCGCTCGACCAGCGTGGTGCCCGTGCGCGGCATCCCGATCACGAAGATCGCCTCGGCGCTGTCGCAACCCTGCGTACTGGCCGTCGAAGCGCTCGGCCGCATACACCTCGCGAATCCGGTCGATGATCCCTAAGTCGGTGGCGACGTCGTAGCGCATCAGCGAGCGCTTGAGCGCGGCGCCCCGCTGCAGGCTGGCGAAAGCCGCGGCGTGCTCCTCGAGGTCCTCGAGCTCCTTCGCGAGCGCGTAGTGCAGCTGGACGAGCCCGGCGGGCGCGCGAGTGCGGGAGATCGCGTCGCGCAACTCGGCGACGTGGTTGCGGGTGGCGGTTTGCCTGCGCAGCTGCGCGCGCCCGTTGTAAGCCTCGTGCTCGTCGGGACGCAACGCGATGGCCGCGTCGAAGTCCTGCTCGGCGCCCTCGGCGTCGCCGAGGTAGCGACGCACTGCGGCCCGGTTGAAATGGAACTCCGCGTTGCCGTGGTCGAGATCGATGGCCGCCGAGTAATGCTCCAGCGCGCCGGCATGATTGCCCACCCGGTACAGCAGCGTGCCGAGTTCGCCGTGCAGCACGGCGTCGGCCAGTGGCCGGCCCCGCAGTTCGCCGGCAGCCGCGACTGCCCCCGCCATGTCCCCGCCCTCGAGCAGGCACCGTGCGCGGTGCAACCGGAACCGGTCGGCAGGATCGAGTTGCAGCGCGCGATCGATCGCCCGCAACGCGTCCGGCCAGGCGTCGCGTCTTGCGCAGCACCCAGCTGGCGAGATACCACCCGTACGCATAGTCCGGGTGGTGACGATTGAGCTCCTGGCACGCCTCCAGCGCCTGCCTCAGGTCACCGGCTTCGATGCAGCCGGTGACCCGATCCGCCATCTGCTCGCGCGGGCGCGACGCGGTCGCAGTCATGCTCCCTCAGAACGAATAGGAAAGGGCCATCCCGAACGTCCGCGGCAGGGCAATGAAGTCACGCGAGTTGTTGCCGAAGTAGTTCTGGCTCGGCGCCGTGTTCGGGCCCGCCCACCAGGAACGGGAACGCGCCCGTCGTGCCCTCGTCGTTGAACAGGTTCTTCACGTAGAGCGAAACGCCCCAGTCGTCGCGGCGTGAAGGTGGTGCTGAAGTTCCACAGCTGGAACGAATCGATCTCGGCATAGCTGCGTGAGAAGACCGAGTCCGGCGCATAGGTCGCCGACGCCGGATTCGGGCTGTCGCGGCAGTTGCCGATGGCCGTGAACGACGTGAAGCAGTTGTCGTCGCCGATGCTGTTCAACACGTCCGATTGATAGTAGCCGCTCAGCACGGCGTTCATGGCGATGCCGTTGGCGAAGGTCATGTCGTAGCCGAACGCCACGTTGAAGACGTGCTTGGCAGTGCCGGGCAGGCGGTCGCCGTCATTGGCCACCTTGTCGTTGTACAGCGGGCCGCCGTAGAAATTGCCGGCCGGCTGGTACACGTCGTCCGTGAGTTCGGCGTCGGCATACGTGTAGCCTACGCTGTACGTCAGTGCGTCGGTGATCGCGCCGGACAGCTCCACCTCGAGGCCCTGCGTCCGGGCCGATTCGCCATTGATCGCGGCGAAGAAACCCCAGTTCGAGGTCGCGGTGTTCAGCTGCGGATCCTGCCAGTCGGTGTAGTACAGGGAGACCGCAAAGGTGACGAGGTCCGTCACGCCCTTGTAGCCGAGTTCGTAGTTGTCGACGGAGTCCGAATCGAACGTGAAGTAGTCCGGGTTCTCGGCGTACTTGCCGGTGGTCGGCACGGCATTGGCGCCGGCGTGACGGTAGCCCTGCGAATAGGTCGCGTACAGCATCGACGAGTCAGTGACGTCCCAGGCGAAATTGGCCTTGAACAGGAAACCATCGTCGTCGATCTTTTCCGACGCCTCCCCCGGCGGCGCAAAGACCGCGTAGATCGG
>CAVUSC010000010.1:0-12971 GCA_963743995.1 uncultured Gammaproteobacteria bacterium
GGCACGTCGGTGGTCGGCTGCACGCTGCCGGAGAAGGACGATCACAACACCGCAGGTGCGCGCGACATCGCCGACCGCTTGCTCGCGAGCCTCGGTTCGATGCTCTGCTACTGGTACCACTACAGTCACTCCGGCCGGATCATCGAAGTCGAAACCGACGACGACTCGATCGGCGGCCACTTCCTGCACCTGCTGCACGGCGAGCCGGCGCCGGCCTCGTGGGTCAAGGCGATGCACGTGTCGCTCAACCTGTACGCCGAGCATGAGTTCAACGCGTCGACGTTCGCCGGCCGCGTGATTGCAGGCACGGGCTCCGACCTCTACTCGTGCATCACCGGCGCAATCGGTGCCCTGCGCGGTCCGAAGCACGGCGGCGCCAATGAAGTCGCCTTCGAGGTGCAGAAGCGCTACGAGTCACCTGACGAAGCCGAGGCGGACATCAAGGCGCGCGTCGAGCGCAAGGAAGTCATCATCGGCTTCGGCCATCCGGTCTATACGATCAGCGACCCGCGCAACAAGGTGATCAAGGAGGTCGCGAGGCAGCTGTCCGCCGAGGCCGGCGACATGAAGATGTACGACATTGCCGAGCGCCTCGAGACCGTCATGTGGGACATCAAGAAAATGTTCCCGAACCTCGACTGGTTCAGCGCTGTCTCGTATCACATGATGGGCGTGCCGACCGCGATGTTCACGCCGCTGTTCGTGATCGCCCGTACCGCCGGCTGGAGCGCGCACGTGATCGAACAGCGCATCGACGGCAAGATCATCCGGCCGAGCGCCAATTACACGGGTCCGGAAGACCGCAAGTTCGTTCCACTCAAGGAGCGGGGTTAGCCGAAATAGGGGACGCTCACCTATTACTCATCCCCATTTTCCGTAATAGGTGAGTAATAGGTGAGCGTCCCCTATTTTCCTCTATTTCCACCTCCGACTAACCCAACCCCTTGTTCTTATGAACACCGACTACCGCACGCGACTTCCAGGCACCTCGCTCGATTACTTCGACGCGCGTGCCGCCGTCGACGCCATCGAGCCGGGTGCGTACGACAAGCTGTCGTATACCGCGCGCGTGCATGCCGAAAACCTCGTGCGTCGCTGCGATCCGGCGATCCTCGAGGCCTCGCTCCGGCAACTCGTGGAGCGCAGGCGCGACCTGGATTTCCCGTGGTTTCCGGCGCGCGTCGTCTGCCATGACATCCTCGGCCAGACCGCTCTCGTCGACCTGGCGGGCCTGCGGGACGCGATCGCGCAACAAGGCGGCGACCCGGCCCAGGTCAACCCCGTGGTGCCGGTGCAGCTGATCGTCGACCACTCGCTCGCCGTCGAGTGCGGCGGTTTCGATCCTGATGCGTTCGAGAAGAACCGGGCCATCGAGGACCGTCGCAACGAAGACCGCTTCCACTTCATCGACTGGACCAAGCTCGCGTTCAAGAACGTCGATGTGATTCCGCCGGGCAACGGCATCATGCACCAGATCAACCTGGAGCGAATGTCGCCGGTCATCCACGTGAAGGACGGCGTCGCCTTCCCGGACACGCTGGTCGGCACCGACAGCCACACGCCGCACGTCGATGCGCTCGGCGTGATTGCCGTCGGCGTCGGCGGTCTGGAAGCTGAAAGCGTCATGCTCGGTCGCGCGTCGTGGATGCGGCTGCCCGACATCATCGGCGTTCAGCTCACCGGGAAACCGCAACCTGGCATCACCGCCACCGACGTCGTGCTGGCGCTCACCGAGTTCCTGCGTCAGCAAAAAGTGGTTGGCGCGTACCTCGAGTTCTTCGGCGAAGGCGCGTCCGCGTTGACGCTCGGCGATCGCGCGACGATCTCCAACATGGCACCGGAATACGGTGCGACGGCAGCGATGTTCTTCATCGACGCGCAGACGATCACCTACCTGAAACTCACCGGTCGCGAGGACGCGCAGGTCAAGCTGGTCGAGACGTATGCGAGGCATGCTGGCCTGTGGGCTGACAGCCTGGTGACGGCCGTGTACGAGCGTGTGCTGCAGTTCAACCTGTCGAGTGTTGTGCGCAACATGGCCGGCCCCTCGAATCCGCATGCTCGCGTGGCTACGAGCGATCTTGCGGCCAAGGGCATCGCGGCCGCGTGGCAGGATGAGCCGGGCAAGATGCCGGACGGCGCAGTGATCATCGCCGCGATCACCAGCTGCACCAACACCAGCAATCCCCGCAACGTCATTGCGGCGGGATTGCTCGCGCGCAACGCCAATCGCCTGGGCCTGCAGCGGAAGCCGTGGGTGAAGAGCTCGCTGGCGCCCGGTTCCAAGGCTGTCGCGCTGTACCTGGACGAGGCGAGGCTGACCACCGAACTCGAGCAGCTTGGGTTTGGCGTCGTCGCCTTTGCGTGCACCACCTGCAACGGCATGTCCGGGGCGCTCGATCCCACGATCCAGCAGGAAATCATCGAGCGCGACCTCTATGCGACCGCGGTGCTCTCGGGCAATCGCAACTTCGACGGTCGCATTCATCCGTACGCGAAGCAGGCGTTCCTGGCGTCGCCGGCACTCGTCGTGGCCTATGCCATTGCCGGCACGATTCGCTTCGACATCGAAAAGGACTCTTTCGGCACCGACGCGGCGGGCAAGCCGATCCTGCTCGAGGACCTCTGGCCGTCGGACGCGGAGATCGATGCCGTCGTCGCGTCGAGCGTGAAGCCCGAGCAGTTCCGCAAGGTCTACGAGCCGATGTTCCGGATCAGCGTCGAGTCGGGACCGAAGGTTAGCCCGCTGTATGACTGGCGTCCGCAGAGCACCTACATTCGCCGGCCACCGTACTGGGAAGGCGCGCTGGCGGGTGAGCGTTCGCTCAAAGGCATGCGACCGCTGGCGGTGCTTGGCGACAACATCACGACCGATCACCTCTCGCCTTCCAACGCGATCATGCTGAACAGCGCAGCGGGCGAGTACCTTGCAAAAATGGGCCTGCCCGAAGAAGACTTCAATTCCTACGCGACCCACCGTGGCGATCACCTGACGGCACAGCGCGCCACCTTCGCGAATCCCACGCTCAAGAACGAGATGGTGGTCGTCGACGGCAAGGTGAAGCCCGGGTCGCTGGCGCGCATCGAGCCCGAGGGCAAGGTCACGCGCATGTGGGAAGCGATCGAGACCTACATGGCGCGCAAGCAGCCCTTGATCATCATCGCGGGTGCCGACTACGGCCAGGGCTCGTCGCGTGACTGGGCCGCTAAAGGCGTGCGGCTTGCCGGCGTCGAAGCGATTGCGGCGGAGGGCTTCGAGCGCATCCATCGCACCAACCTGGTCGGCATGGGCGTGCTGCCGCTCGAGTTCAAGCCGGGCGTGAACCGCAAGTCGCTCGGCATCGACGGCACGGAAACGTACGATGTCATCGGTGAGCGCAAGCCGCGCGCGGAACTCACGCTGGTCATTCAGCGCAGGAATGGCGAGCGCGTCGAAGTGCCGGTGACCTGCCGCCTCGACACGGCGGAAGAAGTCTCGATCTACGAGGCAGGCGGCGTGCTGCAACGCTTTGCGCGCGATTTCCTCGAGTCGACGCAGGCTGCGTAACCAGGTCGCTCTCGCCTGCGAGGCCGGGCCAAGGTGAAGGTTCTCAAGAAGGATGACACACGTGCCGCAGATAGCCATCCCAGCCACGTACATGCGCGGCGGCACCAGCAAGGGCGTGTTCTTCCGCCTGCTCGACCTGCCCGTAGCAGCGCAGACGCCGGGCGCAGCGCGCGACGCGCTGCTGCTGCGCGTGATCGGCAGCCCCGATCCCTACGGCAAGCAGATCGATGGCATGGGCGGCGCGACGTCGAGCACCAGCAAGTCCGTCATCGTGTCGAAGAGCGCACGCGCGGATCACGACGTCGACTACCTGTTCGGGCAAGTCTCGATCGACAAGCCGTTCGTCGACTGGAGCGGCAACTGCGGCAACCTGTCGGCGGCGGTCGGTCCGTTCGCCATCAGCAACGGCCTCGTCGACGCAATTCGCATCCCCCGGGACGGCGTCGCGGTCGTGCGCATCTGGCAGGCCAACATCGGCAAGACGATCATCGCGCACGTGCCGATCACGAACGGCACGGTGCAGGAGACGGGCGATTTCGAACTCGACGGCGTGACGTTCCCGGCGGCCGAAGTGCAGGTCGAATTCGTGGACCCGGCCGCAGACGAGGACGGCGCGGGCGGCGCGATGTTCCCGACGGGCCATCTCGTCGACGATCTCGACGTGCCGGGCATCGGCACGCTCAAGGCCACGATGATCAATGCCGGGATCCCGACGATCTTCGTGAACGCCGACGCCATCGGCTACACCGGCAGCGAACCGCAGGATGCGATCAACGGCGATGCACGAGCGCTGGCGATGTTCGAGACGATTCGTGCGCACGGCGCGGTGCGCATGGGACTGATCAGGCACCTGGGTGATGCGGCCACGCGGCAGCACACACCCAAGGTGGCATTCGTCGCCGGCCCCGCGGAGTACACCGCATCGAGCGGCAAGCGCGTGGCGGCCGCTGACATCGACCTGCGAGTACGCGCGCTGTCGATGGGCAAGCTGCATCACGCGATGATGGGGACCGCTGCCGTGGCCATTGGCGCGGCAGCCGCGATCCCCGGCACGCTCGTCAACCTTGCGGCCGGCGGTGGCGCACGCACTTCGGTGCGTTTCGGCCACCCCTCCGGCACGTTGCGCGTTGGAGCTGAGGCCACGCAGGTCAACGGCGAATGGACCGTGACGAAAGCGATCATGAGCCGCAGCGCACGTGTCTTGATGGAAGGGCGAGTGCGGGTCCCCGCGCCTTGACGGACGCAGTGGCCGACGAGCCAGCGCCGCTCCACGTTCCGGCGGCGGCGTTTGAAACCGGACTCCTCGCGCTGAAGGATGCTTTGGCGTGCGCGTTCAAGGCCCTGCAGGAGCCCGCCTGCTGCAGCCTGCTCGGCGCGCTGGTGCCAGGCGCGACGATGGCGTTCGGTGCACGAGTTCCGGGCACGTCGTATCAACTCGATCCCGTGCAGGCAGCCTGCAACATCGGGACGATGGTCGGCTGGCTCGATTGCGGCGATGAAGCCTTGGCCAGTGACTGCGGGCACCTCGCGGACAACCTGGGCGCCATTCTCGCCGTGGCCGACTACCGCTCGCGCAAGGCGATCGCCGAAGGCGCGAGGCCACTGACGGTCCACGACCTGTCTGCCGCCCTGATCCGCGCGCACCAGCACGCGTCGCTCGAATGGACGCGATCGATCCGCGCAGCACAGGCGGCAATGCCGCCCCGAGCCATCCCGGTCACGGCGGGTGTATTGGCGCGCTGCGGGCTGACACGAATCGCCTCGGCCGCTGCCGCAGCGGCACTGCTCGGTGGCTCCGAGGACCAGCGCGCTGCCGCGATCGCATTCGCCTGCCGCGAATCCGCAATCACGCCTCCCGACGCGGTGCCCAGCTTCGACCGCCACGAACGCTGGCAACTGGGGGATGCGACCGGCCGTGGGGTGCGTCTCGCAGTCCTCGCGCTGGCCGATCGGACGGCCACCCTTTGGCCCACGGTGGGAGGCGCCGAAGGCAAGCAGCTGTCCGACGACCTGCCGGAAATCGACCCGACCTGGGCTGCTGCCGACCCGGCGTCAGGCGTCGCGACCCGCATTCACGACCGTTTTGCGGCCAGTGTCGCCACTCATTTCCCGCCCGTCCAGGCTGGCAAGATCGTCGCGATGTTTGCGGACCGAATGAAGCTCGAAGCCTTGCCAGTCAATGAGTTAGTCTCGATGACGGTCCGCAACTGAAGGCCCTCCAGCGGAGCTGCCCAACCTGGGCGGCGCGCCTTCCCTCCCCGTCGGCAGATCTTATCTGAAATGGTGATGTAGTTGACTACAACACCGATGTCCCCCTAGGATGCCGGCATTCAAAGACCAGCCCAGACGCGGTCCGGGAGGAATCCACCATGTTGCGCATCGACAACCTGACCCACGTTTACCCCAACGGGACGCGAGCGCTCGACGGCGTCTCGCTGCAGATTCCGCGGGGAATGTTCGGCCTGCTCGGCCCGAACGGCGCGGGCAAGTCCTCGCTGATGCGTTGCGTCGCGACGCTGCAGATTCCAACGGAAGGAGCGATCCGTTTCGGCGACATCGACGTGCTGGCCAGTCCCGATGCATTGCGTCGCACGCTCGGCTACCTGCCACAGGACTTCGGCGTGTACCCCCGTGTGACGGCGCACGACATGCTCGATCACCTCGCCGTGCTCAAGGGCTTCGCCAACGGCAAGGAACGGCGCGAGACGGTCGATGCCCTGCTGCAGCAGGTGAACCTGTGGGATGTGCGGAAAAAGGCCCTTGCCGGATTCTCGGGCGGCATGCGCCAGCGGTTCGGCATCGCGCAGGCACTGCTCGGCCAGCCGCAACTGATCATTGTCGACGAGCCGACGGCGGGCCTCGATCCCGAAGAGCGCAATCGCTTCCTGAACCTGCTCGCCGAAATCGGCGAGAACGTGGTCGTGATCCTGTCGACGCACATCGTCGAGGACGTGGCCGACCTGTGCCCCAACATGGCGATCATCGCCAGCGGTCGCATCGTCAAGATCGGCGCGCCGCTGCAACTGATCGACTCGATGCAGGGGCGCGTCTGGCGCAAGACCATCGCCAAGGACGAGCTCGAGGCGCATCGGCGTGAGCACGAGGTGATCGCCACTCGACTGTTTGGTGGGCGGACCGTCATCCATGTCCTGGCCGATGCGAATCCCGGCACCGGTTTCGAGCCGATGCAGGGCGGGCTCGAGGATGTCTACTTCTCCACGCTGGCTGGCACGCGCCGCCAGGCGGCCTGAGTCCCGCCATGTTCAAGTCCGTCGCTGCTTTCGAGCTGCGCTACCAGCTCAAGTCACCCGCATTCTGGGTGACGTTCGCGATTTTCCTGCTGCTCACGTTTGCTGCCACCGCCTCCGACAACGTCCATATCGGTTCGGGCGGCAACGTCTGGAAGAACTCCCCGTTTGCGATTGCGCAGACGCTGATGATCATGACCGTGTTCTCGGTCTTCATCCTGACTGCATTCGTCTCTAACGTAGTGGTGCGCGACGACGAGACCGGCTTCGGTCCGATCATTCACTCGACGCGACTCTCACGGTTCGACTACCTGTTCGGCCGGTTCACGGGCGCATTCCTTGCCGGCTGTCTGCTGTTCCTGAGCGCGCCGCTCGGAATGATGATCGGGTCGGCGATGCCATGGCTCGATCCCGAGGTACTCGGGGCGTTCAACCTCGGGCACTACGCCTACGTCTACCTGCTGCTGTGCGTGCCGACCCTGTTCGTCACTGGGGCGGGTTTCTTCGCGATCGCGACCGCCACGCGCTCGATGATGTGGACCTATGTCGCTGTAATCGTGTTCCTGGTGCTCTACCTCGTGGCGACGAGCTTCCTGTCGCGCCCCGAGTTCATCAACACCGTCGCACTGGTCGATCCCTTCGGACTCGGCGCCTACGACCAGGCCACGCGCTACTGGACGGCGACCGAACGCAACACGCAGATCCCCGACTTCAGCGGCTACATCCTCTGGAACCGCGCGCTCTGGAGCGGCATCGCTTTTGCGCTGCTGGGCCTGGCCTGGGTGATCTACTCGCGTGCTGCAAAAGGCAGCCGCATGACGGTAGCCAAGGCCCCGGACAAAACCGACGACCTGCTGGCGGAAACTGTTGCGCATCCCGTTGTGACGCCGGCCGTCAAGGCGAAACCGTCCACCGATGCGGGGTGGAACCAGCTCTGGGCGCTCGCCCGGTTCGACATTGCAGCCGCGATTCGCGGCCCGGCCTTCATCGTCCTGCTCGGCATCGGCTTCGTGAACTCGCTGGGGTCGCTCTGGTATGCAGACGAGTTCTACGGCAACACAATCCACCCCGTCACGCGCGTGATGATCGAAGCGTTGCAGGGTGCCTTCACGATCATCCCGCTGATCATCGCGATCTACTACGCGGGAGAACTCGTCTGGCGGGATCGCGAACGCCGCATGCACGAGATCATCGATTCGACATCGGCGCCCGACTGGGCCTTCGTCGTGCCGAAGATACTCGCGATCTCGATCGTGCTGTTCTCGACGCTTGTCGCAAGCGTCCTTGCGGCCATCGCGGTGCAGGCGCTCAAGGGCAATTTCAACTTCGAATTGTCGAAGTATGTCCTGTGGTACGTGCTGCCGACGACGGTCAACGTGGTGCTGTACGCGGTACTCGCGATCTTCATGCAGACGCTGGTCCCGCACAAAACCTTCGGCTGGATGCTGATGCTGCTGTTCGTCGTCGCCCAGGTCACGCTCGACCGGCTGGGCTTCGAGCACAACCTCTATCAGTACGCGGGCACGCCGGCAGAACCGCTGTCCGACATGAACGGGCAAGGTGATTTCGCGCGCGTCGCCTGGTGGTTTCGTGCCTACTGGTCCGCTGCAGCGGTCGTGATCGCCGTCCTGGCGTATGCGCTCTGGCGCCGCGGAATCGGCGCGCCGCTCAGGACGCGCCTGGCGCAGCTGCCGCGCAAACTCCGCGGCACCCCGGGCTGGGTCGCAGCGGCGTCGCTGGTCACGATGCTGGGGCTCGGCGGCTGGATCTACTACAACACCAACGTCCTGAACCAGTACACGACGACGTTGAGCCGCGAGTTTGACCAGGCCGACTACGAAAAGCTGCTGATCGGCTATGAGAACGTGCCGCAACCGCGCATCACCGACGTCAAACTCGTCGTGGACCTGTATCCCAGCGAGCCGCGCGCAGTGACCCGCGGCAGCTACGTCGTCCAGAACCGCACGGGCCAGCCGCTTGGCCACGTCCACGTGCGCTGGATCAAGCCGTTGCAGATGACGAAGCTCGACGTTGAAGGCG
This sequence comes from uncultured Gammaproteobacteria bacterium, assembly GCA_963743995.1. Classification (GTDB taxonomy): domain Bacteria; phylum Pseudomonadota; class Gammaproteobacteria; order Steroidobacterales; family Steroidobacteraceae; genus RPQJ01. Next base: position 8,836 of record CAVUSC010000010.1, read on the forward strand.
CGCAGCTCGAAGCCGAGCACGTCGACCAGGACTATCGGATCTACCGGTTCGATCGTCCGTTGGCGCCGCTGGAAACCCGCACGATCACCTTTGAGACGCTGCGCGAGCAGACGGGCTTCCGCAATTCCGATAACGAGCGCCGCATCGTCGACAACGGCACGTTCCTCGACAACACCGAGATCGCGCCGCTGCTGGGCATGGAGCGCAGCGGCTTGCTGCAGGACCGGGCCAAGCGTCGCAAATACGGGTTGCCGCCGGAACTGCGTCCGGCGCAGCTCGAGGACGAAAGCGCGCGCAACTTCAATGGGTTGCGGCATGACAGCGACTGGGTGAACTCCGACATTACCGTATCCACCACGGCCGAACAGATCGCGATCGCGCCGGGCTACCGGGAGTCCGACACGACGGAGAACGGTCGGCGCACGATCCGTTACCGCAGCGATGCGCCGATCAACAATTTCTTCTCGGTGCAATCGGCTCGGTATGAAGTCGCGAAGGATAGCTGGCACGACGTCGAACTGGCGGTCTACTACGATCGCGCGCACGGCTACAACGTGCAGCGCATGCACACCGCGATGAAGGCCTCGCTGGACTACTTCACCACGCACTTCAGTCCGTTCCAGTTCAGGCAGGTGCGCATCCTCGAGTTTCCGGCGTATGCGCGGTTCGCGCAGTCATTTGCCAACACGATTCCGTACGCGGAAGGCATCGGCTTCATCGCCGACTACCGCGATGCCGAGAAGATCGACATGGTCACCTACGTCACGGCGCACGAGGTAGCGCACCAGTGGTGGGGTCACCAGGTCATCAGCGCCGACCAGCAGGGTGGGACTTTCCTCGTCGAGTCGCTCGCGCAGTACTCGGCGCTGATGGTGATGGAGCAGATGTACGGACCGGAACAGATCCGCAAGTTCCTGAAGTTCGAACTGGACAAGTACCTCCGCGCGCGCGGCGCCGAAGTGCTCGAGGAACTGCCGCTGGTGCGGGTCGAGAATCAGCCGTACATCCACTACCAGAAAGGTGGGCTCGCGCTGTACCTGCTCAAGGAGCAGATCGGTGCCGACAAGGTCAACGAGGCGTTGCAGGGGCTGCTCGCGGAGTTCGCGTTCAAGGGCGCGCCGTACGCGAACCCCACCGACCTCATGCGCCGGTTCCGGGCGGTCGCGGGTCCCGAGCGCCAGCAACTGATCACTGACCTGTTCGAGAACATCACGCTGTACGACATCAAGGTGACGGACGTGAGGTCGAGGCAGCGGACGGACGGCCGCTGGGACGTCGTGCTCGACGTCGAGGCCCACAAGCTCCATGCCGACGGCAAGGGCAAGGAATCCGAGGCGCCCCTCGACGAGACGTTCGACGTGGGCGCATTCACGATCGAACCGGGGCGCAAGGGCTACGACAAGTCGAGCGTGCTCGCCCTGCAGCGACAGCCGGTGCGCAGCGGCAAGCAGCAGCTCAAGTTCGTGACGGACAAGGAGCCAAATTACGCGGGTGTCGATCCGTTCAACAAGTGGATCGATCGCAACTCCGACGACAACGTCAAGGAAGTGACCAAGGCGGAGTCGCTCGCGGCGCTGCCTCATATATAGCGTCAGTTGAGCCCTTGCTCACCCTTCCGCTCCAGCGGGCGGGTTGGAGCGAGGGTCCGGTGTATCCTGCGCCGATGACAGACCTCATCGAAGGGGCCCGCGGCCTCGGCATCGAGCTCGACCCGGCGCAGTGCGCAAGAATGATCCAGCACCTCGACCTGCTCGACGACTGGAACACGCGCATGAACCTCACGGCCATCCGCGAGCGACCGGCGCAGGTCACGAAGCACATCCTCGACAGCCTGACGATGGTGCCCTGGTTGCGCGGCACGCGCGTCGCCGACATCGGCAGCGGTGCCGGCTTCCCGGGCATTCCGCTCGCGATCGTCGTGCCTGGCGTGCATTTCGTACTCGTCGAGTCGGTCGGCAAGAAATGCCGGTTCCTCGAATGTGTCCGCGAAACCCTGGCACTGGAAAACGTCGAAGTCGTGCAGTCGCGGGCTGAAGGCTACAAGCCGATGGATCGCTTCGACACGGTCATCGCGCGCGCCGTGGGCCCGTTGGCGGACCTGGTCAAGTACGCGGGCGGACTGGTGGCGGGCGGCGGCAGGCTGCTCGCGATGAAGGGGCGGTATCCCGAGGATGAGCTCGCGAAGAAGCTCAGCGGCTGGAAGCTCGTGGCCGTCCACCCGCTGCACGTCCCTGGACTCGAAGAGGAGCGCCATCTCGTCGAACTCGCCCACTCGCACGAAAGGGTCTGATTCCAGCTCCCTGCTGTATCCTTCGTCATTCCATGAAACGTGTCATCGCAGTCGCGAACCAGAAAGGCGGGGTCGGCAAGACGACGACCGCGGTCAACCTCGCTGCGTCGCTCGCCGCCACCCAGCGCAAGGTGCTGCTGATCGATTGCGACCCGCAGGGCAACGCGACGATGGGTTGTGGGGTCGACAAGAACAACCTCGAGCACTCGATGACCGACGTGCTGCTCGGCGACTGCGAAATGTCCGCTGCGCTCGTTCCCGTCGATCCCGGCCATTTCACGCTGCTGCCCGGCAACCAGGACCTGGTCGCCGCGGAAGTGCAGCTGATGAGCGTGATCGGCCGCGAGGTGCGGCTGCGAAACGCACTGAAGCCGGTTCGCGACAACTACGACGTCGTCATCATCGACTGTCCGCCGGCACTGAACCTGCTCACTCTCAACGCGCTCGTCGCGGCCGACACGGTGCTCGTGCCGATGCAGTGCGAGTACTACGCGCTCGAAGGACTCTCGGCACTGATGAACACGGTCGAGCAGATCCGCGCGAGCGTGAATTCCGACCTCGGGCTCGAAGGCATCCTGCGCACGATGTACGACCCGCGGAACAACCTCTCGAATGAAGTGTCGGGCCAGTTGCTGATGCATTTCGGCGACAAGGTGTTCCGCACGGTCATTCCGCGCAACGTGCGGCTCGCGGAAGCACCGAGCTTCGGCAAGGCCGTGCTGTTCCACGACAAGGATTCGCGCGGTGCGCTCGCGTACCTCGCACTCGCCGGCGAGATGATCCGTCGCGAAGAAGAAGCGCTGTCCGGACCTGCGCCCGAGCCCGACGACGAAGAGTGATCTCACCCCACTCGCGATTCAGCGGAAATAGGGGACGCTCACCTATTTCCCGGAAATGGGGGAAATAGGTGAGCGTCCCCTATTTCCGCAAAGGCACCTGCAGTGTCAGCAGTACGGCCTCCGTGCCGTTGTTCGGGTGCTCCAACCCACCGTTCGAAATGTGCATGCCGGCCAATCCCAACCGCAGGCCGTTGTCGAAACGTCGTGCAAACTGGATGCCGCTCTGGAACTCCAGGTGATCGCGTGGACCGATTTCGTCGCCGTTGAGGAACCATCCGGCCGCGAGGCTCGGCGTGACGTACCAGCGTTCGCCCAGCGCGAAATCGCGACGCACGTCGACATACATGAAGGCGATGCCATCCGGTCCCACGGCGAAACCTGCACCGGGCGACAGCCGCCACTGCGTCATGGGCCTCGCGACGTAGGTCACGCCCACGCTGTAGGGGTAGTCGTACGCCTCGACCAGCGCGAACACGCCTGCCGCAAACAACAGTGACGGGGCGGGGTCGACCGCCTGGGCCGAGGCACGGCCAACGCCGCCGCCACAACAGGTCAGTCCACCCAGCAGCAGGGCGGCAACGGGACGCATGCAAGCCTCCGGCTCGAATTCGATGCAGCGGGGTTTCCTGCGCCCTCGCGACGCCGGCGGCATAATAGTCCGCTATGGCAACAAAGCGACCCTCCCTCGGACGGGGCCTCGAGGCCTTGCTCGGTTCCGTCACGCCGGCGCACGGCCCCGCTACTGCGGCGCCTGTCGATGCACACGGCACGACTTCCGCACCGGCCGTGACCACCGGCGCACCGCGCGATGAAGATCTCGCGCGTATCCCGGTCGACCTGTTGCAGCGCGGCCGCTACCAGCCACGCCTGGACATGCGTCCCGAAGGCCTGGAGGAGCTGGCGAGTTCGATCCGCGCCCAGGGCGTCGTCCAGCCCATCGTCGTGCGTCCGCTCGCCGCCCAGAAGACCGGCGAGCCGATCCGCTACGAGATCATCGCCGGCGAGCG